>JBKICT010000008.1:0-984360 GCA_046566985.1 Acidobacteriota bacterium
CCCTCACCACCTACGCAAGAGCACGAAGCGTCAGGGCACGACTTCAGTCGTGCCGCAAAAGCCCCAAAGACAGCCGGGCTTTAGCCCCTGCACCTGGTCCCGGCCTCACGATCTACGTAAGAGCACGAAGCGTCAGGGCACGACTTCAGTCGTGCCGCAATAGCCCCAAAGCCAGCCGGGCTTTAGCCCCTGCACCTGATCCCGGCCTCACGATCTACGCAAGAGCACGAAGCGTCAGGGCATGACTTCAGTCGTGCCGCAATAGCCCCAAAGCCAGCCGGGCTTTAGCCCCTGCGTGGAACCATCGCGCCTCACCCTGTTAACTTGGAGGCATCAGCATTCGCCATGTCGAAGCCTGTTCGACCATCGTCTCCATCCGCTGCATCCTTTTCGCCCCGTACATTCTTTGTCACCACTCGAACGGCCGGAGGCAGATCGATCCTCCAGTCCCATCGCATGGCTGAACTGCTGATCGAGGTTCTGCGGAATCAGGTAAGGCAAGGCAAAATGACAATCCACGAGTTCGTGATCATGCCGAATCATGTTCATATCTTGCTCACAGTTCCAGGCGACATGAGCATTGAACGAGCAGTGCAGTTGATCAAAGGCGGCTTTTCGTTTCGTTGTAAGAGGGAACTGGGATTTCAGGGTGAGATATGGCAACGAGGGTATTCAGATGTGCAAATCCTGGATCAACAGAGTTTCCAACAGCATCGCGACTATATTGGCAACAATCCCGTGAAGGCGGGATTGGCAAACAGGCCGGACGAGTACCCTTTCGGGACCGCATATTTGAAAAGAAAGAAGCAAGGACTGAAGCCCGATCGTGAGGAGATAATCTTGCGGCACGACTAAAGTCGTGCCCTGGTGCTTCGTTTCCCCGCTCTGTTCCGCGCCCGCTTCACCCAGGCCGCCGCCCATCCGTGAAAAAATAGCCACATGGCCGACATCACCACCAACGCCGAAACTCCGGAGACCCGCACCCCTTCCAACTTCCTCCGCGACATCATCGCCGAGGACGTCCGCACCAAAAAGTTCGGCGACGCCGCCATCCAGACGCGCTTTCCACCCGAGCCCAACGGCTATCTCCACATCGGCCACGCCAAGGCCATCTGCATCAGCTTCATGCTCGCCGACGAGTTCGGCGGCAAAACCAATCTCCGCTTCGACGACACCAACCCCGAGAAGGAAGAGCAGGAGTACGTCGACTCCATTCAGAAGGACATCCGCTGGCTCGGCTTCGAGTGGGAGCGGCTGTGCTTTGCCTCCGACTACTTCCACCAGCTCTACGACTGGGCCATTCAACTCATCAAAGCCGGCAAAGCCTACGTCGACGATCTCTCCGCCGACGAGATTCGCCAATACCGCGGCACCCTCACCGAGCCCGGCAAGAATTCGCCCTACCGCGACCGCTCCGTCGAAGAGAACCTCGACCTCTTCCAGCGCATGAAGGCCGGCGAGTTCCCCGACGGCAGCCGCGTGCTGCGCGCCAAAATCGACATGGCCTCGCCCAACCTGAACATGCGCGATCCGGTGATGTACCGCATTCTCCACGCCGAGCACCATCGCACCGGCAACGAGTGGTGCATCTACCCCATGTACGACTATGCGCACGGCCAGTCGGACTCGATTGAGCAGGTCACCCACTCCATGTGCTCGCTCGAGTTTGCCGACCATCAGCCGCTCTATCGCTGGTTCATCGAGCAGCTCGGCATCTTCCCCTCGCAGCAGATCGAGTTTGACCGCCTCAACTTTACCTACACGCTGCTGTCGAAGCGGAAACTTCTGCAGCTCGTTCAGGAAAAGCGCGTCGCCGCCTGGGACGATCCGCGCATGCCTACGCTCAGTGGCATGCGTCGCCGGGGATTTACCCCCGAGGCCATCCGCGCAGTCGTTACTTATCTGGGCGCTTCCCGCACCAATGTGGTCCAGGACATCGAAGTTCTGGAGCACTTCCAGCGCGATGACCTCAACCGCCGCGCCTCCCGCGCCATGGCCGTGCTGCGCCCGCTCAAGCTCATCATCGATAACTACCCCGAAGGTCACGAAGAGTTCGTCGAAGTTCAGAACAACCCGGAAGACCCCGCCGCAGGAACGCGCCAGGTGCCGTTCAGCCGCGAAATCTACATCGAGCAGGACGACTTCCGCGAAGTGCCTCCGCCCAAGTACTACCGCCTCTCGCCCGGCAAGGAAGTCCGCCTCCGCGCCGCCTACTTCATCACCGCTCAATCCGTCGTAAAAGATGCCGCCGGCAACATCACGGAAGTCCACTGCACCTACGACCCCGCCAGCCGCGGCGGCAACTCGCCCGACGGCCGCAAGGTCAAGTCCACCATGCACTGGGTCTCGGCGAAGCACGCGATCGATGCCGAAATCCGCATCTACGAAAAGCTCTTTTCGAACCCGAATCCGAACGACGTTCCGGAAGGCGGCAGCTTCCTCGACAACCTCAACCCTAACTCGCTCGAGGTCATCGCCGACGCCAAGCTCGAGCCATCGCTGGCCAACGCACAGCTAGGCGCGCCCTTCCAGTTCGAGCGCGTAGGCTACTTCTGCCTCGACCCAGACTCCACCCCCCAGAAAAGAGTCTTCAATCGCACGCTACCGCTCAAAGACTCCTGGGCCAAAATCGAGAAGAAAAACGCATAGCCCAAACACGTCGTACCGCCGGCTTCCTAGCCGGCTGTAGCGCGGGCCTCCCGGCCCGCGCTCCCTCCCCGGTATTACAATTCCGTCCGTGCCATCTCGAGACGAAATCCGCGCTGGCAGTCGGGCTGGTCGAATAAACGGCGCGTCTCAGCCGCGATTCGGCGAGGTACATATCCGCAATCGCGGCCGCCTGCCGCACTGGGAGAAGGACTCCGGCCTCTACTTCATTACATTTCGTCTTGCAGATTCGCTTCCGAGCTCCGTCCTCAAGAAAATCTCCGAGCGCCGCCAGCTTCTGTTAGCTGCGCAAGCAGCGGGAGCGCACTTGCTCCCCGGTCAGCAGCGAGAGCTGGCTGAATACAGTCCGCGTCGCATGGAAGAGTACTGCGACCGAGGCTTGGGCTGTTGCGCGCTTGCCGATTCGCGCATCGCAGGAGCGATGGCTGCGGCACTACGCTTCCGAGACGGGAAACAATACCGGCTTGTGGCATGGTGCATCATGCCCAACCACGTTCATGTTGTCGCGCGCTTGCTCCCCGGAGCCGACCTGGCCTCGATTCTCAAGACTTGGAAGCAATTCTCTTCAAAAACGGCGAACAGATTACTTGGGCAAAGCGGCAGATTCTGGCAGCGGGAATACTATGACCGTCTGATTCGTGACGAGCAGGAGTATCGCCGCGCAATTCGTTATGTCGTTGAGAACCCTCTCAAAGCCGGACTGCAGAATTGGCCTTGGGTGTGGAGCGCGGCGGCCTTGGAAGTCCGCGCGACAGCCGGCTACGAAGCCGGCGCGACATCCCCAACTTCCCGCGCCTGCAAAAACTCCTGAAATACCTCATTCGACAACAACCGCCCCCGCGCCGTAAGCCGAATCCGCTCTCCGGCGCGTTCCAGCAGCCCATCGGCAACCAGCCGATCCGCAACCTCCAGCCCCGGCACAACGCGCTCGCGTCCGAACTCGGCCTCCAGCAGGGCGGGCTCGATGCCCGCGTTCAGCCGCAGCCCCAGGAACCAAGCCTCTTCCAACTGCTGCTCGCGCCAGAACCATCTCGTCTCCAGCTCCGCCGCGCCACTTAGATACGCCTTCAAATCGTCCGCCGTCGACCAGCGCAGCACGCGTGGTCCCGTACCGCCAGTCTCGTACGCCATCGACGATGCATCCAGCCCGACGCCCAGGTACGGCCGCCGCTGCCAGTAGCGCAGGTTGTGCCGCGACTCCGATCCCGGCCGGCTGAAGTTGGAGATCTCGTACTGACGCAGGCCGGCGCGATCCAGCCGCTCGACAGCCGTCTCATACATCCGCGCAATGGACTCATCGCTGGGAATCAGCCCGGCTCCATACCGCACCCCGCCGCCCAGCACTTCGCGCCCCAGCCGTGAGTCCTCATCCACTTCGAGCATGTAGATGCTGGCGTGCGGAACCGCCGTATCGAGAAGCACTCCAACCGACTCATCCCAGGACGCCAAAGTCTGACCGGCCAACCCCGCGATCAAATCCAGGTTGATATTGGCGATCCCCACGGCCCGCAGCCGCCGCAAATCTTCGAGCACAATCGAACGCGAATGCAACCGCCCGCTGGCGTGCGCCTCCTGATCAATGAACGACTGCACACCCAGGCTCACACGATTCACGCCCACGGCTGCCATCGCATCGAACATCTCCGGCGCAATCTGGCCCGGCGCGCATTCCATGGTGATCTCCGCATCCGGCGTGACCGCAAAGCAGGAGCGGATCGCATCGAACAGGCGGCGGAGCAGATCGGGCGCCAGCAGGGAAGGCGTGCCGCCCCCCAGATAGATCGTGTCCACAGTGCGGGGAAGCTCAATCCCGTGCTCCGTTTCAAATGCAGAAGCACGCGCCAGATCGCCCGCAACCACATTCACATAACGTTCATGCTCGCTTGCGGGGTAAACGCCGGAGGCAAAATTACAATAAGTGCACTTGGACCGGCAAAATGGGATTGAAATATAGACTCCCAAAGCGCCGCGCTGCATCCATTCCATATATGGACTATTCTGTCACGCGCGCGGAGACGCATCCGCGCCTCTCCGCCGGCCAGGAGCACACACGCGCTCACGCTCGAACCGGGCCCCGTTCTTCACCGCCAGTCGCCTTTATTGCCCTCATGCAATCGATCCTGTGGCTGGCGCATGGGCTTATCTACCTGACGCTCACAATGTTCGAGCCATTGAATCAGGCTGCGGCAAACGTCCTCGCTATCGTACTTTTTGTTCTTTCAATCAGCTTTACCATCGCCGCGGGCCTCAGTTATCGCTACAGCAACTGGCTGGTGAGTGCTCTCTACAAGGTTTCCGTCATCTGGCTGGGCATGCTCAACTTCCTCACCTGGGCGGCAGCTCTCAGTTGGGTCGCGGACCTTGCCTTCCGTGTGGCAGGGCAGGACTCGCCCGTGGTGCGCGAGTATGTTGGCATCGGGATCTTTGCGGCAGCCATTGCCGTCAGCCTCTACGGATTCGTGAATGCCCGGGTCATCCGCGAGCGGCGAGTCACAGTCGAACTCAAGAACCTGCCGGAAGCCTGGCGCGACCGGACGGCGCTGTTGATCAGCGATGTCCATCTCGGCAACGTGAACGGCCCGGGATTTGCCCGCCGCGTCGCGCGCATCGCCCGCCGTCTCAATCCTTCGGTGGTCTTCCTCGCCGGCGATGTCTATGATGGCGCTCGGGTTGACCCCGAATGGCTGGCGCATCCGCTGGAAGCTGTGCAGCCGCCGCTGGGCGTCTATTTCTGCGGCGGAAATCACGAAGACTACGGCGACGCCCTCGCCTACGAGGCAGCCCTGCGCGGCGCCGGGGTCGAGGTGTTGCACGACGCCCGCGTAGAACTGGACGGCTTGCAGATCGTCGGCGTCTCCTATGCCACGGCTTCGCACCCACTCCGCTTCCGTGCGTTTCTTGAGCGCCTGCGCCTCCACGAGGGCGGCCCGGCCATCCTGCTGAACCACGTGCCCCACGGGCTCAACATGGCCGAGCAGGCCAGGGTTGATCTGCAGCTCTCCGGGCACACCCACGGCGGGCAGATCTTCCCGTTTACCTTCTTCACGCGGCGCATCTTCAGGCAGTTCACCCACGGACTCGCCCGCCTGGGAAACCTGCAGGTGATTACGTCCAGCGGTATCGGCACGTGGGGCCCGCCCATGCGCGTGGGCACGGCGCCTGAGGTCGTTCTAATTACCTTCGCCTAAGTGATAGTGGCAACAACCCAGTGTGACGGGCATCTCATTGACAGCCAGCCCCCAGGCGGTACATTGGGGCTGGTTGTCATGAGGAGAGATTTGTGGCTGCACAAACGCCCGTAGCGCCTGCCGTTCGACCTGCCGTAGTCCGCACCCACCGTACCGGTTTCGATCTGCTGCTTCAGCCGGGCCTGAACAAGGGAACCGCGTTTACTCAGGAAGAACGCGACGCATTTGCCCTCAACGGGCTCCTTCCGCCGCACATCGGCACCCTCCAGGAACAGTGCGAGCGCCGCAAGGCGCGCTTCGATGCGCAGCGCACAGACTTCGGCAAGTACACCTTCATGCGTGACCTGCAGGACACCAATGAGACGCTATTCTACGGGTTGATCGCGCGTCACATCGAAGAGATGCTGCCGATCGTGTACACTCCGGCGGTGGGCGAGGGCTGCCAGCGCTTCTCAGAGATCTGGCGCAAGCCGCGCGGCCTGTTTCTCAGCTATCCCAACCGCCATCTCATCGATCGCATCCTCGCCAACCGGCGTTACGACGATATTCGCTGCATCGTGGTCAGCGACGGCGAGCGCATCCTGGGCCTCGGCGACCAGGGCGCCGGCGGCATGGGCATCCCGATCGGCAAAATGGCGCTCTACACGGCGCTCGGCGGCATACCGCCCCACCATTGCCTGCCCATTCTCCTCGACGTAGGCACTGACAATCAGGCTCTCCTCGACAATCCCATCTATGTCGGCTGGCAGCACCGTCGCGTCCGTGGCAAAGAGTACGACGACTTCATCGAAACCTTCGTCTCGGCGGTTCGGCGTCGCTGGCCGCACATCCTGCTGCAGTGGGAAGACTTTGCCGGCGAGAACGCCATCAATATTCTGGCCCGCTATCGCAACCGGCTCTGCACATTCAACGACGACATTCAGGGCACGGCGGCCGTGACCACCGGAACCCTCCTCGCCGCGGTCAACGCGACCGGCGTTCCGCTCAAAGACCAGCGCATTGCCATGTTCGGCTCGGGCTCGGCCGGCGTCGGCATCATCGAGTTGCTCATCGCCGCGATGAAGGAGCAGGGGCTCACCGAGGCTGAGGCGCGCCAGCGCATCTATGCGTTCAACCGCCACGGCCTGATGGTGGAAGGCGATCCAGCCCTTCGTGCCAGCCAGGTGCCGCTGGCGCGCAAACGCGCAGATGTGGCGGGATGGAAGCTCGCGGGCGACGGTCCGATTCAGCTTGCCGACGTGGTGCGCAACGCGAAGATCACCGTCCTGGTCGGCGTATCCGCCCAGGCCGGAGCTTTCACTGAGGAAATCGTGCGCGAGATGGGGCGGAATGCCGAGCGCCCGGTCATCTTCCCGCTGTCGAATCCTACGTCCAAGTCGGAGGCGGTGCCCTCTGACCTGCTGCGCTGGACCGACGGCCGGGCCATCGTCGGAACCGGCAGCCCGTTTGCCCCGGTCGAGTTTGGCGGCCGAACCCTGCCCATCTCCCAGGTCAACAACTCCTACATCTTTCCCGGCCTCGCGCTGGGAATTCTGGTCTCCCGCGCCAATCGCGTGACCGATGGCATGATGATGGCCGCGGCCAAGGCGCTGGCGGCGTTGTCGCCCTCCGCGACAGACAAGAATGCGCCGTTGCTGCCGCCCATCGCCGATTCGCGCAAGGTGAGCCGTGCCGTGGCGACGGCCGTCGGCAAGGCGGCTATGGCAGAGGGCGTTTCGGAGATTCACGATGCCGGGGCACTGGAGCGGGAACTCGACGCCTACGTGTGGGAGCCGGTGTATCTGCCGTATGAGAAGGTGGATACGCCGTGCTGAGCGCGCTATAATGTAGATACGTTGCTACAGGGGGTGCGCAGGTGGCAATTACAACCGTCTCAAGCAGGGAATTCAATCAGGACACAAGCCGGGCCAAGAAGGCCGCGGAGAAGGGGCCGGTGATCATCACTGATCGGGGACGTCCTGCGCACGTGCTGCTGTCGATTGCGCAGTACCGCAAGTTAACGGGTCGAAAAAAGACGCTCGCCGAGATGTTGGCGATGGATAACCCAGATGACATTGACCCAAACTTCGAATTTCCGAGGATTGGAACGGAACTCTCGCGCCCCGCTGATCTGAGATGAACTATCTCGTCGATACAAACGTTGTATCGGAACTGCGGAATCCTCCGCGGGCTCACGCCAACGTGGTGAAATGGCAGGCGAGTATAGATCCGGCGGTGCTGTTTCTCTCGGCAATCTCTCTGCTTGAACTGGAACATGGCACCCGATTGATGGAAAGGCGCGATGCTCGACAGGGCAAGCTGTTGCGCCAATGGCTGGACAAGAAGGCGCTGCCCTCTTTTGAGGGGCGAATTCTGCCGATTACTACCGAGATCGCGGTGCAGTGCGCTGCATTGCTGGTTCCCGATCCACGTCCTCTTCGCGATGCGCTCATTGCCGCAACAGCTTTGGTCCACGGAATGACAGTGGTTACGCGGAACGTCTCGGATTTCAAGCCGACCGGGGTGAATGTCTTCAATCCTTGGGCATCGTGATTGGTCCCGCTTCAGATATCTTCCAGCGCTTGCAGCGATACCGGCGGCAGGTACACTCCCAGCAACTTCCGCGTCCACCATGCGCCGGTGGCGCGGCGCTCCTGCGGTGTCGCGTACTTATATTGATAAAACAACGCGCGGATATGCGCGGGCGGCTGCTCCGGGAATGGGTTCATACGCATCAGGCGCAGCATCGCTGCATCACCCTCGAGCAGCCTGCGAATGAACCGCAGGAACCACAACTTGTATCCTCCGGCGCGAATGCCGTGAGGCGTCACGGCGACTGAAAACGGCAGGAACCAGATAAGCCAGTCGAGTCGTAGATGATACGGCGCAACCTGCGGCGGCATGCGCATCGGATCGCCGGGCTTGCCTTTGAAGCCATACGCCTTCCACTCCGTCGCCGGCGTGATCACCCGGTCGCTCGTGCCCTCGATCTCGATCTCGTACCGCTCCTTGCCCACGCTCCCGAACGCGCCATAGGTAGTCACCAGGTGGAAGCGGTTGTAGCTGTAATTCATGAGCTGGTTACGCGAGAACAGATTCTGCACCGGCTGAACGCTCAGCGCAACAGTTGCGGCGGCCAGCAGGTACAGCACAATCTTGAACGCCGGCGGAATCGCCGCCACCGCCCCGCCGTGGACAAATCCAAGCGCGCCATCGCTCAGCGCGCTGAAGCCGAGGATCGCCGTCAGCCAGTTCAGCCATGAGTAATTCCCGCTCACGATGAGGATCAACTGCTGCGAGATCGTCAGCGCGCCGGCAATCGACGCATACGGCTGCGGCGCGAACAGCGCAAACGGCACAACGATCTGCACAAAGTGGCTGTACAGCACCGAGAACCGCTGAAACGGTGCAGGGAAGCGATGAAAATACCAGCTCAGCGGGTTCGGCAGCGGCTGTGTTTCGTAGTGATAGTAAAGGCAGGTCAGGTCACGCCAGCAGGGATCGTGGCGCAGCTTGATCAGCCCCGCGCCCAATTCGGTGCGGAAGAGCATCCAGCGCAGGATAAGCACAGGGACCAGCGGTGCCTGCATCCAGCTCGGGCCTAGAAATGCCGTGAAAAACCCCGCTTCCAGCAGCATCGACTCCCACCCGAAGCTGAAGAACGTCTGTCCGACATTGACAATGGAGAGATACAGCACCCAAAGCAGCAGCCATGCGCCGACAGACATCCACAGCGGCCCCATCTCCATGAGCCCGGCAAGGGCGCACGCGGAAACGATCAGTCCTGTCCACGCCGCTACATCCAGCAGCCGGTCGGAGTAGCGCCAGGTAAACAGGCTCGGCGCCTCCCGCAAGCTGACCTGCCGCGCGAACGCGGGCACGGGTAGCAGGCCCCGCTCCCCCAGCAGCGGCTTGAACTGCCGCACCACCGACAGGAACGCCACAAAGTAGATGGCTGCCATGCCTCGCTGGAGCAGCAGGCGAACCAGCCAGACGTCGCCGAAGTACGCGTGCATCATCGGCATTGGATGATACCGGAGCGCCGTGCAGCCGTCTGTGCGCGGCGAGTTGGAATCATTCACAAACCGGATAGGCTACGCAGGCTGGCGCAGAGCGAGTCCTTGGCAGATCGAATGGGGCAACATTCAACAGGTTTTTTGGGGAGAGCGGCGCGTCTTTTTCCTGGCTCCGCCGTTTACAGGAAGGAGACTTCCGATTTTGCGTGCTGTTGCTCATCGGTGATGGCGCGCCTTGCACCCGTTCGATGACGACGCTACACTTACCGGTTCGCCGGAGGCATGTTTGCGCAAACTCCTTGTGTTGGGCCTCATTCTATGGTGTTGCCTTCCGGTTCTTGCCGTGGACCAGGTCACGGTTGCGCAGCTTCAGCAGCGCCTCGCCGCCGCCCACGGAAAATCCGATAAGTATCTTGAGCACCACATCGCAAATCTGCAACTGACAGAGCGGCTCGATCACCGGAAGTTGCTGCAATTGAGCCGATCATTGCCGGGCAAAAATTCGCAGACAGCGCTACTTGCAATCGCCGATGCTTCGGTTTTTCTCTATCCGCCCCGTTCTGAGATGGTCATGGAGGTCGGTCCACCGCCCAAAACGCAGGGCGAGATCCTTCTCCGCGCGGCACAATTCGTTGCCCAGGAGTCGCACCGCATGCCGGACTTCCTCGCGCAACGCGTGACCACGCGGTTTCAGGATGCCAAGCACTTCCCGTACTCCACCGTGATCTCGTACTACACGCCGGCCAACTTCCACTTCTTTGACCGCCGCATCGCCAATTTGCGCTATGTGGACGGCAAGGAGGAAGAGATGAAGCCGAACGGCCACACCAAGCGCGAGCGGGACATTACGCTTGCTCCCAAGGGGCTTACAACATGGGGCGAGTTCGGGCCGCTGCTCGATACGGTGATGACCGACGTGCTGCAATCCAAGGTGGGATGGGACTGGTGGGAGCGCACCGACACCGGACGCCTGGCGGTGTTTCGCTTCTTCGTGCCGCAGGAGAAATCGCATTACACGGTGGAGTACTGCTGCATTGTGAGTCCGAAAGGCGCCACCACCGAGTTCAAGGCCATGCCCGCCTATCAGGGCGAACTCACTATTGAGCCCGAGACGGGCAGGGTGGTCCGGGTCGTGCTCAAGTGCGATCTGGCCCCCAAGCAGGTCATCACCCGGGCCGATGTCGAGCTGGAATACGGATCGGTCGATATCGCGGGAAAGAGCTACTTCCTACCGCTGCGCGGAGTCACCGCATCCGCCACGCCGACCATGCACTATCATTCCGTGGGTTCAGATGGCTACACGGAGATGGATCAATACGTGATTACGTCGATCAATGATTTGAAATTCCAGGACTACCGCGTCTTCCGGACTGAGATGCGGATTCTCCCTGCGGATCCCGCCGATAAGAGCCCACAGTGACGCGCGTGTGGAGTCGCCCATGAGGAAGCTGCTCGTTCTGTTCGTGATTGCGGTGGCGCCAATCTCAATGGCGCACGCGCGCAGCTTTGAGCCTCAAACGGTCACCGTGGAGCAGCTCCGGCAGACGCTCGCCACACTGCACGGCAAGTCCGACAAAAAGGTCGCCAAGCAGCTTGCCGAGTTGGAGCTCACCGAGCGGCTCAGCCGCGCTGAATTCGAAGTGATCAGCAAGACCCTCCCCGGCGCGAAGTCGCGCACGGCGCTGCTCGCGCTGGAAGATGTCTCCATGTTTCTCGACCCGCCGCCGTCGGAGATGGTCCCTGACCCCGCCCCGGATGCTGAGGCGCAGAAGCAGATGTTAATGCATGCCGGCCAACTGGCCAACGATCAGGCCGATAGCATTCCCAACTTCGTCGCCATGAGGAGTGCCGAGCACTTTCAGGACGTAAGAGTCTATCCGTACTCCAACAAGATCGAGTACTACACGCCGGGCAGCTTTCGCCTCATCGAACACCAGGTCAATGACATCAGCTGCTCCGCGGGCGGCGACGACGTGCTGGACCAGCCCGACAAGGATCTGGACCGGAGCATGGCAAGGCAACGCCAGCCCTTGATGTACATGACGATCTTTGGCTATCAGACAATCTGGGGCAACATCACCTGGAATCTTCCCAATCTCACCCAGGCGGGGATGAAGCCCACCGGCGCGTTTGGCCCATGGCTGCAGGCTGTCACCGGCGATGCTCCCGATGGAAAAGCGGAGTGGGCTTACTGGGAGCGATCCGGTTCAGGTAAGCTCGCGGTGTACCGATTCCACATCGCCCCAGAGAATTCGCACTACACCATTCACTACGACTTCGCAGCGAATCCCATCTTGGGGCAGGTGGGCCATGCGTACACCGCCGCGCCGGGCTATCACGGTGAAATCGCCATTGATCCGGAGACGGGGCAGGTTGCGCGCATCGTCGTCATCTGCGACTTCGCCAAGGGTGAGCCGATGTCGCGGGCCAGCATGGAGCTGGAATACGCAATGCAGCGCGTGGGCGGCGAAGAATACCTGCTGCCGGTGCGCGGCGTCTCGATCTCGAGCTTCTCTCTCGCGACGCACAATCTGCTCTTCGACAATGGGGACAGCATCGGCGAGCAGAGCGATCACTTCCCAGTTACATCCGTGGACGATCTCGCCTTCAGCAACTATCGCGTCTTCAAGCCGCGCATCCGGATCTTGCCGTTGAAGAGCCTGGACCGGCCGGCGAAGTGACCGGTCGTAGCCTATGCGCGGCCCGCGAACTCCCGCGTCTCCGTGTACACCTTCACCGTCTCCCCGGGCTCGATGAAGAACGGCACCCGCACCTCCAGGCCCGTCTCAAGCCGCGCCGGCTTGGTGGCCCCGCCGGAAGCTGTCGATCCCTTGATTGCCGGCTCGGTGTATTCCACCTTCAACTCCACCTGCTGCGGGAGCTGCAGGCCGATGGGGTTGCCGTTGAACTTGTCGACCTTCACAATCAGGCCTTCGGTCAGGAACTCCAGCGCGTCGCCCAACTTGTCCGTGCCAAGCGGAATCGTGTCGAAGGTGGTCTGGTCCAGGAAGTAGGAACCGTCGGCGTCGCTGTAGAGATAGGAGGCTTCCACGGTCTCCAGATCCGGCTCCTTGAACTTTTCCCCGGCCTTGAACGTCTTGTCGAAGACCGCGCGGGTGAGCAGGTTCCGCATCTTTAGCCGGACAAGGGTCTGGCCGCCGCGCGCGGTGGGCGTGGAGACCTCCACGTCGAGGCAAAGGTAGGGCGTTGCTTCGTGTTCGAAGTACATCTTGCGCTTGATATCGATGGCGTCGATCAGTGCGGCCATATTTTTCGATCTGCTCCTGTTCCGGCGATGCTCCAATGCCGCTTGAGCGGATGTGAGCTGCAACGCCGGGCGTCTCTTCCATGGTAACGGGCAGCCGCGCCTTAACTTTTGTAAACCTCTGCGCAATCCGCTTGCGCGTAAGACGCTTTCCGTTGGTAGTATTGGAGCGGTCCACACAAACGATTTAGCTGGAGCTTCCATGAAACCGCATCACCTTGCACGCGTTGGAGTTTTTGCCAGTGTCCTTACCACTCTCGCAGCCGGAAGCTTGATCGCTTCGGCGCAGCGGAGAATGCCTCCGCCGAAACCCACCGGCCCATGGATGAACACGAGCTTGTCCCCGGACGAGCGCGCCGATCTCGTCATAAAGCAAATGACGCTCGACGAGAAGATCGACCTGCTGCACGGCCAGGGAATGCCCACCGATGAGCCTGTAACACCGGAAAATGCAGCCTCGAATCGCGGCGTAGGCTACGTTGTCGGCGTGCCGCGCCTCGGTATTCCCGGCATCGACATGAGCGACGCGGCTTACGGCGTGCGCTCGAGCGGCGTGAACGGCCGCTACGCCACCGCGCTGCCCGCAAACGTGGCCGCAGCGGCAAGCTGGGATCCGAATGCAGCCTATGAGTACGGCAAGCTCATCGGCACGGAACTGCGCGCCCAGGGATACAACATGACCCTCGGCGGCGGTGTGGACATCACCCGCGAGCCGCGCAATGGACGCACCTTTGAGTACCTCGGCGAAGATCCAATCCTCGCCGGAACGCTTGTGGCCAAGCTCATCCAGGGCACGCAGTCGCAGTACGTCATCGGCGACATCAAGCACTATGCGTTCAACGACCAGGAGAGCGGCCGTAACTCCGTCAACATCACCATCGACCATCGCGCCGCCCACGAAAGCGACCTGCTCGCGTTTGAAATCGGCGTGGAGCAGGGCCACCCCGCGGCAGTGATGTGCAGCTACAACCGCGTCAACGGCGACTTCAGTTGCGAAAACAAGTGGCTGCTCACCGACGTGCTCAAGAATGAATGGAAGTTCCCCGGCTTCGTATTGAGCGACTGGGGCGGCACGCACTCCACTGAGAAAGCCTCCGCGGCCGGCCTCGATAACGAGGAGCCCGGCAAATTCTTCTACGGCGACAAATTCAAGGCCGCCGTCGAGGCAGGGAAGATCTCGCAGGCCGAACTGGACGAGCATGTGCACCGCATCCTGCGCTCCATGTTCGCCGCCGGCGTCATCGACCATCCCCGTTCTCGATTCGTCGTCGATCCGTTCGCCGGCTTTGAGACCGCGCGGAAGATTGAAGAAGGCGGCATCGTTCTGCTCAAGAACAAGGCCAACGTGCTGCCCATCGAGACTTCCAGGGTTCATTCGATCGTCGTGATCGGCGCACACTCTGACGTCGGCATGATCTCCGGCGGCGGCTCGGCGCAGGTGGACCCCATCGGCGGCAACGCCATCATGCCTCCCGGCAAGGGCCAGACGCGCTGGCTGGAGCAGATCTGGTTCCCAACCTCGCCACTCAAGGCGATCAAGGCGCGTGCGCCGCATGCCACCGTGAAGTTCGATCCCGGCATCGATCCGCAGGCCGCCGCCGACGCAGCGAAGGGCGCGGACGTCGTCATCGTCTTCGGCTACCAGTGGGAGAGCGAGGGCATGGATCTGCCGTCGCTGTCGCTGCCGAACTACAACAACAACGGCCATCAGGTCGATCAGAACGCCGTAATTGAGGCAGTTGCCAAAGCCAACCCGCACACTGTGGTGGTGCTCGAGAGCGGCAGCCCGGTGACCATGCCGTGGGTCGATGAGCCGGCCGGCATTCTTGAAGCCTGGTACGGCGGCAGCGATGGCGCCGACGCCCTGGCCAACGTGCTCTTCGGCATCGTCAATCCCAGCGGCAAGCTGCCCAACACCTTCCCCAAGAGCGAAGCGGACCTGCCACATCCCACCGTCACCAAACCGCCAAAGTTCAACTTCTCCGGACCCATGTCGCCGGAGAAGTGGGCCGCCGGCCTGCCGCCATTCCAGGTCAAGTACGACGAAGGCCTGAAGGTTGGCTATAAGTGGTACGACGCCGAAAACAAGCCCGTGCTGTTCCCGTTCGGTTACGGCCTCAGCTACACCACCTTCGGCTACTCCGGCCTGAAGGTGGAGAAGGGTGACACCGTCAAGGTGAGCTTCACGCTCGCCAACACCGGCCATCGCGAAGGCGCGGAGATCGCGGAAGTCTACGCCGCACTCCCGGCAAGCGCGCAGGAGCCCCCCAAGCGCCTCGTAGGTTTTGCGAAGGTGAACCTTGCCCCCGGTGCAAAGCAGGTGGTCACGGTAGACATCCCGCGCAAGTACCTGTCGATCTGGAACGTGGACAAGCACGGCTGGGAGCTGCTGCCGGGCGAATACACGCTCATGGTCGGCGGCTCCAGCGTTAAATTGCCGCTGAAGGAGTCGGTGAAGCTGCAGTAAGTCGGCTGTAACTGAATAACCAGAATCCCGCATTCGCAGCGCCTGTTGGCAAAGCGGATGCGGGATTTTTCTTTTTCTTGGCAGCACTCACATGCCCTCCTCGGAGTTCGGCTACCATCAGCGCAGATTCTCCATCTGAGGCACCCCCTTGAAAGCCCAATCGGCCCGCATACACGGTCTGGATACGCTGCGCAGTCTCGCCATCCTGGGCGTGATCGTCTTCCATCTTCGGGGCTACGGAGCCGCCGGCACGCTACCGGACTGGCTCCTGCCGATCGCGCAGTTTGGGTGGATGGGCGTGGATCTGTTCTTTGTGCTCAGCGGATATCTGATCGGATCGCAGCTACTCAGGCCATATCGCAAAGGCGAGCGCGCCAGTGTCTGGCAGTTTTATCGCAATCGTTTCTATCGCATCCTGCCCGCGTATCTCACGGTGCTGGCGCTATACCTGCTCATTCCCGCATGGCGCGAGGAACTGCACCTTGCGCCGCTCTGGGAGTTCTTCACCTTCACGCTGAATCTGTTCATCAACTACCCTTATGCGGCCGCGTTCTCGCATGCATGGTCGCTCTGCGTAGAAGAGCACTTCTACCTGATCCTGCCGCTGCTTGTGCTGGTGATGATGCGCCGGCCGTCGTTGCGTAAAACCGTAGTGGTGATTGCATGCCTGGTATCGTTCGGCGTTGCAGTGCGCGCCTTCATCCTTTTTCACTGGTTGCAGCCCATGTCCCGTGCGGACGGTCCCACTGGCCTGTTCTACCTCACGCACATCTACTATCCCACCTACAGCCGGCTCGACGGCCTCATCGCCGGCGTGACTCTTGCGCTGATAAGGAGCTTTCGCCCGCGCTGGTGGCAGGCGCTGGCACAGCGCGGAAATGCGGCGACGCTTGCGGGGATGGCCTTCGTGGCCATGGCCGTGTGGCTCTCGATCGATCGCTTTGAATCCTTCACCGGTCGGGGCGCGTGGGGAACGGTGTTCGCCTATCCCGTGCTGGCGGTCGGCTTCGCATTCCTCACCGCGTCCGCCATGAGTGCCAACGGGCTGCTAAGCCGCATAAAGATGCCGGGCGCGGAGTTGATCGCCACCCTGGCATACAGCCTCTATCTCACCCAAAAGGAAATGATTCATCTGACGGACGAGTGGTTCCCCGGCCTGGCAAATTATGGCCGTTGGGCATGGCTCGCGGCCTACGCGCTTTGCTGCCTCGCCGTGGCCGGCGCGCTGCATCTCTGCGTCGAGCGCCCCTTCCTGCTCCTCAGAGATCGCAAACGCGGCCCGGACCCTGCAACCGAAGCGGCTTCAGATCCGCTGCCGCAATAGCCCCGGCGAATCTCTTTCGATCTTCAACACGAGCTCACCGAACAAAGTGTTGGCCCACGCGAACCACGCGCGCGTGAACTTGCGCGGGTCGTTTTTGTTGAAGCTCTCATGCATAAAGCCCGTTCCCGCGTTGCTCGCTTTAAGCCAGCGCAGGCATTCAAGCTGTTCCGTCTCATCGCGCGTGGTAAAGGCCCGCATGATGATCGACATCGGCCAGATCATGTCTTTGCCCACGTGCGGCCCGCCCACGCCCTCCGCCGCCGTCCCGCGATAGAAGTACGGATTCGCCCCGCTCAACACAAACCGCCGCGTCGCCTGGTACAGCGGATCGTCGATCGAACACGTCTCCAGGTATGGCATGGCCAGCAGGCTCGGCACGTTCGCATCATCCATGAAGATCGCATTTCCATAGCCGTCGATCTCGTAGGCCCAGATTGCGCCCGCCGTAGGATGCAGTTGCCTCGCATGCGTTGCCAGTGCGGCCTTCACCTCCTCGGCCAGTTGCCGTGCCTCGCGTGCGGCAGCGGTGTCGTGCGCAATCTCCGTAAACATCTCCTCCAGCCGCAGCAGCGTCTCCTCGGCAAAGAAGTTCCCCGGAATATTCAGCGGATAAACACATGCATCGTCCGACGGCCGGAATCCGGAAAAGATCAGCCCAACCGATCGCGCCGGGCTTCCATAGCCGTCCTCCCCCAGCGTGTCTGTAGGCGACCACGCCATCCGCTGAAACGAGTACGGCCCCTGCGAACTCTTGCGTTGCTGCGCCTTGAACGTCTCCACAATCCCGTGCATCGCCGCCATCCACTGCGCATCGAACGGCGAGGCGTCGTGTGTCGCCTTCCAATATCCATGCGCCAGGCGCACCGGATAACAGAGCGAATCCACCTCCCACTTGCGCTCGCCCACTCCGGGCTTCATCACGGTGCGGTCGCTGCGACTCCATTCCAGCGGCGTCTTGTCTGCCAAATCCGGCATGAACGCATTGGCATAGGGATCGACCAGAATGCAGCGCGTGTGCCGGCGGATCACTCCCTCAATCAGCCGTGCCAACCTGTCGTCCCCGGTGGCAAACGGCAGATACGGCCACACCTGCGCCGAGGAATCGCGCAGCCACATGGCCGGAATGTCGCCGGTCACCACCACCGTGTCCGGCTTGCCTTCAAACACCCCTAACTCCACCGTCGTGTCCAGTGTGTTCGGAAGACAATTCGAAAACAGCCACGCCAGCTCAGGATCGGCGATCTTCGCCGCAGTGGATTCAATTGCCCCATCGACCGCTTTGCTGCGAAACTTTCGCGCCGAAGGCGCCGGCCGCTTTGAAGCGAATTGCGCTTCTCCCAACAGGCCTTCGGAATCCAATAGAACTCCACCAGACGCATACGCCATCGATCGCAACACCGAGCGCCGCGAGACAGAAATCACATTCATATCCTTTCCTGGTTGCCCGATCCGCGAACACTTTATTGCGGCAGAGTCTCATGGCCCACAATCGCAAATGGCTTCGTCATCACGCCGCCCGCCTCGTCGCCCGCAGGCTGGCTTCCACCCACGGATACGTGATACTCACCAGCCCTTACCGCGCGATCTCCCTTCGCGTCCACCTGCGACAGCGTTCGCGGATCGAGCCGGAAGGCGAGATGCTTCATCTCACCCGCATTCAGATGCACGCGTTCGAATCCCGCCAGCGCCAGCTTGGGCGAAACCTCGGTATGCGGCGGCGTTAGATACACCTCGGCCACTTCATCGCCGGCCAGTGAGCCGGTGTTCTTCACATCTGCCTCCACGGTCAGCGTGTCCCCCGCGTGCAACATATCGGCGGACAGCTTCACGTTGGAATAAGCGAAGCTCGTGTAGCTCAACCCGTCTCCGAATGCGAAAAGTGGCTTGCCTTTAAAGTAGCGATAGGTCCGGTTCGTCATCGAATAATCGTCGAACGGTGGCAACTGGTCCACGCCCGTGTAGAACGTGACCGGCAAACGCCCACCCGGATTGTTACGCCCGCTAAGCGTCTCGGCAATGGCCTTCCCGCCCGCTTGCCCGGGATACCATGCCTCCACAATTGCGCGCGCATGCTCCGCCGCCCAGTTCACCGCAAGCGCGCTGCCGTTCATCAGCACCACGATGAGCGGCTTGCCTGTCTGCGCCACGCTCTCAATCAACCGCTCCTGCACATCGGGCAAATCGATGGAAGTGCGGTCGCCACCGGAGAATCCCTTGGCGTTCACTTTCATCTCTTCGCCTTCCAGGCGCGGCGTGAGCCCCACAAACGCAACCACCACGTCAGCCTTCTTCGCCGCAGCCACCGCTTCGGCCAGCAGCAGGTTCCGCGGCGGCGCCCACTCGAACACAAGCCCCGCGCCGGCGATCCGTCCAGTCTGCGTGTATTCGATCCGCAGTGCATGCGTCCGCGTCGTCGTGAAGGGAATTGAGAATCGCTGAATTGCGCCAAAATTGCGTCCACTCGGCGGCAGCTTCGTCTTCGCTTCACCCGGCGGAGGCGCTGGTTGCAGCGGCTGTCCGTCGAGATAGATCGCAAACTTCACCTTGCCATCGCACGGATAGCAGAACGGCAGCCGGATTTGAAATTGGTATGTGTCCGCAATCGGCGCATTGATCGTGCCCGTCCAGCGCACGGCGAAGCTCTCGTTCGTCGTGTCGGCCGATAAACTTGGCACCGGATTCGCAAACGCCCAATCGAAATCGATCTCCTTATCCACGCGAGTCATCTCCGGCGCACCCGCGAAGCTAGGCTTCGCAAAATACTCCGCGGTCAACCCCTCCTCATTCGAGCCCTCCGCCGTTCGCAGCACCGTGCGCGGCACCGTCACGTCGCCGCCATCCACGTAAGTCGACCCCTGCGCATACACAACCCGCTGGGCTCCAAACTCCTTGTCGATTCCATCGATTGGCAGAATCGGGTGCAGGGGGATCGCGTTGTAGTTTCCCTCGAGATCGATGCGCGAGGTCGCCATCGGCCCCACCACGGCGATGGTCTGGTGTCCCGCCGGATCAAGCGGCAGAATATGATCCTCATTCTTCAGCAACACCATCGATTCCCGCGCCGCCCGCAAAGCCAGCGCCGAATTCTGCGCCGAGTTCACCACGTTGAATGGGATCGTCGAATACGGCACCATCTGGGCCGGATCAAACATCCCCAGCCTCATCCGCGCAGTAAACAGCCGTTTCACTGCGGTGTCGATCGCGGACTCCGGAGCCAGCCCCTGATGCACCGCATCCACAAGCGCCTTGTATGCTGTGCCGCAGTCCGTGTCGGTGCCCGCCTTCACCGCGTCGGCTGAGGCGTGTGCCGCATCCGGCGCGTAGCGGTGCCCGTACGACTCCCAGATGTCATCCACCGCATCACAGTCGGAGGTTACAAATCCCTGGAACTTCCAGTCGCGGCGCAGAATATCCCCGAGCAGCATCGTGTTGGCGCACGCCGGAACCTTGTCCACCGCGTTGTACGCGCACATGATGGAGTCGGCATGTCCCTGCGTAATGGTCGCGCGAAACGCCGGCAGATAGGTGTCCCACAGATCATGCGGTGTGGGATCCACGTTGGCGTGGTGCCGCGTGCTCTCCGGCCCGCTGTGCACTGCATAGTGCTTGGGCGTTGCAATCGCGCGGAAGTACTTCGGATCGTCGCCCTGAATGCCCTTCACAAACGCCGTGCCCAAATGCGCGGTCAGGAACGGATCTTCACCGTAGGTCTCCTGTCCGCGCCCCCATCGAGGATCGCGAAAGATATTGATGTTGGGCGACCAGATCGTCAGCCCGTAATAGCGGTCGTGGTTGCCGTGGCGGATGGCATCGTTGTACTTGGCCCGCGCCTCGGTCGAAACCACCGTTCCGATCTGATGCAGCAGTGGCTCATCCCAGGTGGCCGCGTTGCCAATCGCCTGCGGAAACAGCGTCGCGAATCCCGAGCGCGCAATCCCGTGCAACCCCTCGTTCCACCAGTTGTACGCGGGTATATCGAGCCGCGGAATCGAAGCGGCGCGATCAATCATCTGCGACACCTTCTCTTCCAGCGTCAGGCGCGAGACCAGATCATTCACCCGCTGGTCGATGGGCAGCGCGGGATTGCGAAATGGCATAGCCGCCGCGGCCTTCACCTGTTGCGGCGTGGGCTGCGGCTCATCGGGCTTCGATGACTGCGCGGCGAGAAACGGTAGGGAGGAGAGAGAAAGAATTGCGACGGCGGCGAGACGGGACTTCATCGGATGCTCCCAAAACAGGGATGTTCGAAGCACATTCCAACTTAACACTCCAGCGGCCATGGAGCGTGCCCTGCCGGCCTGGTGGTGCTCGGCCCCGGTCTGTTCCAGCAGCCGCTTCCATCTCCCATCCTGGCGCGAATGACGGATCTTTCTCCTGCGGTTCGATTGCCTTTCGCGCCATGCCGGACCCGGCGGCAAAGCAAACAGCAAATCTGTTAATTTCGTATTCATCATGATCCACGCCGGGAAGGGAACTGGGAGACGCGCGCCCCTCGCATGCATCTCGCTTTGCGCTGGCTTCGTTCTCCTGTCCCCGGCTCCGGCTCTGTCGCAGCAAACCGCCCCGCCAGCCGGACAGGAGCCTGGGGCGGGAGCGCAGGTGCACACCGGTACCAGCACCGGTGTGGAAGCCGATGCTCGCATGCAAAGCCTGCTGGCCAACCACGATTACCTCGTGATGGCCGACGAGCTGGAGAATCTCCCACCCGAGCAGGCGCAGTTTTATCGCGGCATCCTGGCCAATCGGGAAAACAATCTAAAGAAGTCAATATCGCTGCTGGAACCGCTCGTAGAAAAAGTCACAGCGAGCGGCGACAAGGCTCATGAGAAGCTGCTGCGCGAGGCGCTGGCGCAGGACTACCTGCGCGAGGGAGACTACGCCAAGGCCGCGGCTGCCTACGCAGCGCTGGAGTCGCGGCTCGGCGCCATGCTGAGCGCGGATGAGCAGTCTGACATTGAAATGCCGCTAAAGATGGCGCCGCTTGCGGCAGCGAATCCGCCGATGACCGTCGATCCGTGCGAGCCATTTGAGATGCAGGTGAGCCGCGATCCGCTGGGTCTGACGGATGTGCCGGTGTTCGTCGACGCCGCGCCGCGAAGCTGGATGCTCGATCCAACCGCTCCATTCAACATGATCTCGCAATCCACAGCGCGCGCCGTTGGGCTTAAGGTCTCGGAGCAGGCGGTGACCATTCGCACCCTCACCGGCCGGCCTATTCAGGTGCATGCCACCGTGATTCCGCGCTTCACCATCGGCGGCCGCCTCACTCTGCACAACGTCACCGCGTTTGTATACGACGATGCGGCCTACTTCTACCCGCGCACCGGCTACCAGGTTGAAGGCGTGCTGGGATACGCGGCCTTGCAGGCGCTGGGCAGCATCACCATGACGCAGGACGAGACGATTGAGGTGCAGCCGGCGCACTCCACCAAGGGCGCGGACGATCCCGCTGCGGCGGTCGGCGCGCACTTCTTTCTCGACGGCGACCAGGTGATTGTGGCGCTGGGGCAGGTGGGCAACGAGCGCATGTACGCCGTGGATGCGGCCGGGCAGCAGAGCTATCTCACCTCGCGCTACTACGATGAGCACATGCGCGACTTCGCCGGCCTCAAGCTGGCGCCGTTTGCGGTGCCGGGCAGCGACGCCCTGCCCCCGCAACCGGCCTACAACGCGGAGACCGTGCCGCTGAACGTGGGCGGCACCATGATCCAGGCGCACTTTTTGCAGGTGCTCACGCAGCCGCTAGGCAACGCCGCGCTGGATGATGTCTACGGAGTCCTCGGCGTAGACGTCCTCGACCAGCTCCGGAGCTACACATTCGACTACCGCAGCATGCGCTTCATCGCGCGGCCGGAGTGACGTCTCCTCGTTTCCGATCTGCTTGTTTTTTTTGACGATCCAAGCGGCTGCTGGAACTCTTTTCTGCGTCCAAGCAATCCATGGCGCACTGGGACCCGCGGCTGCCCGTTACATCCAGCGAAGAACCGGCGTGGTCGGCCGAAGAGGAATCCTGCTATCGCGACGCGATGACGGCGCTGCTCCAGGCTGGCGTACCCTTCGTCGTCGGCGGCGCGTTTGCCATCCACCGCCATACCGGCATCTGGCGCACCACCAAGGATCTTGATTTTTTCCTGCCCGCGGAGCATATTCCGGAGGCCCTGAGGCGGCTGCGCGATGCCGGGTTTCAAACCGAGATCGAAGACCCGGTGTGGCTGGCGAAGGCGCGGCGCGGCGAGCACTTCATCGATCTGATTACAGGACTGGGCAACGGCAGCCTGCTGGTGGAGCAGGATTGGATGGATCGCGGCTTGCCGGAAGAAGTGCTCGGCGTTGAGTGCCGAGTGCTCGGCCCCGAGGAGTCCCTTGCCACTAAGGCCTTCGTTGCCTTCCGCGAGCGCTTTGACGGCGCGGATGTAGTGCATCTGATCCGCGCCTGCGGTTCGCGGCTCGACTGGAATCTCATTTTGGCGTTGATGGGCCCGCACTGGCAGTTGCTCTACTGGTCGCTGGTGCTCTACGCGTACGTGTATCCGGCGCGGACGGCGGCGGTGCCCCGGGCGGTTTGGGGGCAGCTCGGAGCGGCGTTTCAGCAGACCGTGCGCGAGCCGGACCTCACCGCGCCTTTCCGCGGAACCCTCGTCGATCCCCGCATGTTTGCCATTGATGTCAACGAGTGGGGCGAGCGCGATTTATATCGCGAGCAGTGCGAACAACACCCAAGTCTTCTAAACGAATTGGATGCTATGGAGAAGCAACCATGAGACTGGCTGCCGTCGCCGATATCCATTTGAAGGCCGCGGACCACGAAAAGAACCTGCGCGCCTTCTCTGCCGTCAACGAGCTCGCAGACGTGCTGGTGATCGCCGGGGACTTTACAGATCACGGCCTCCCCGACGAGATGCGCGGCGTGCTCTCAGTGCTCGAACACGTGCACGTTCCCATCATCGGCGTCCTCGGAAATCACGATCACGAAAGCGATCATCAGGATGAACTCGCGGGAATGCTGCGCGTGGCGGGCGTTAAAGTCCTGGATGGCCACTGCTTTGAGGTCGGCGGTGTTGGCTTCGCCGGCACCAAGGGCTTCGCCGGCGGTTTCTCGCCTTACGAACTCATGCCCTTCGGCGAGGGCGGCATCAAGAACTTCGTTGAAATTGCGGAGCGCGAAGCCATCAAGCTGGACTTTGGCCTGGAGCAGCTCAGGACTGCGACGAAGATCGCCATCACGCACTACGCGCCAATTAAGGAGACCGTCGTCGGAGAGCCTGAGCCGATCTTTCCATTCCTCGGAAGCTCGCGGTTGCAGCGCGCGCTCGACAAACACAAGCCGCTGCTTGCCCTGCATGGCCACGCCCACCACGGTTCCTTCTCAGGCGAGACGAAAAGCGGGGTGCGCGTGCACAACGTGGCCTTGCAGATTTTGCGTGCCAAAGGTGAGGAGCACCCGTTCGCGATCTTCGATCTGGCCGCAGGTAGCGAAATGGCTCCGTTGCACGCTCCGGCCCAGATGGCGGCAAAAGCCGCGCGACCAGAGCGCACCGAAATGAATGCCGCCACCCGCTCTTAAAGCTTTGCCAGATCGTCGATCAATTTCTGCGGGTGCACCGGCTTGGCGAGCAGGCGGAACTGGTGGCCCTTGCGATTGGCCTCCGCCAGCAGGTCAGCGGTCGCCGCCTGGCCGGAGAAGAGAACCACCTTGCACTCCGGGCGCGCCTTGGAAAGGTAGATCGCCAGGTCAACGCCCGTCATCTTGCCCATCATCACGTCGCTCAACACAATGTCTGGTTCGAACTGCTCGATGGTTTCCACGGCGCTTTCGGCGCTGTAGGCGGCCATCGATTCATGGCCCTTGATTCGAAACACCTCTGCCAGCGTATCGGCGATGCTTCGCTCATCGTCAACGATGAGAATCCGTGGTTTGTAGCCGGCTTCGGCCATTCAGTTCAACCTCCGTTGCGGGGATGGAGAAGGGAAGATGGGCTGCGTGGGTGTGAGCTGATCTATCGTTGCAGTATGGGCCCGCGCTAAGCACTCAATACATTTTACCCGATCCTTTCTTCGCGCACAGTCCGCCAAGGAACATTGGCGCAAAGAGCGATTTACCGCGCCGCTGAGATCTCTCTGCAAAGGCTAAGAATCGCTGTGCCGAATCGGTCGGCCTTCACCGTGCCCACGCCCTCAACCTGAAGCAATGCGTGCGGCGTGGCCGGACAGGCCTGAGCAATGGCCTCCAGAGTACGATCGTGCAGAATCATGAAGGCCGGGATGCGGGCGCGCTTGGCTTCTTCAGTACGCCATTCCCGCAGCCGTTGCGCTAATGCCGCTTCCGATGGCGAAAGCTCCTGTCTTCCCTCAGCCTTTGGTCCCGCGCTCCCCGTCGCGGACGCTCCCCGTGCGGGTGCTTGCGCCGGCCGCTTCTTCGCTGGCCTCGGTGTCCGTTCCGCAAAATCTTCCGCCAGCCCATCATCCAGCAGAAGCTCGACTGCGGTCGTGGCGCGAAGATCGAATCCCGCTTCCGTCAGGCTGATCTTGCGAAAGGGAATCGTCTTGCCATCCTTCTCGAACTCCGCGTCTTCGCTCTCAATCAACCCCGCCCGCTGCATCGCCCCAAGCAGCCCGTCAAAATCCCTCCGGTCCAGGGTTTCGGCCCACGGCAAATCGGCCCGCAGCCCCTTCGGCGTCCTGTAGGCGACGGGGCGCAGCGCGTCTACAACCTGTTGCACCCACCCGCGTTCGCGCGCATTCGCGCGCCGGAACAGCCTCACCACCGCCCCGGCTGGGTCGCACACATCGCAGTGGCCGCACGCGCGCGCCGCATCTTCCTCGTCCCCAAAGTGCCGCACCAGCGCCGCCATGCGGCAATCCTGCGCTTCAACGTAGCGCAACACCTTCTCCAACTGCTCGCGCCGGTACTGCGCCTGCACGGAATACGTCTTGTTCCAATCGCTGTTTCCCCGGCTCGCGTTCCCGCTGAAATCCACGCGCGCGCCGCCATGAATCTGTAGCTTTTCAAGCGCCTTGTCGAAATCCTCGGGCGCAAGACCAGTCGCACCGCGCAAATCCTCAACCGGCTGCGGGTCCTGCCCCAGCGTGCGAAAGACGGCTTGAAGATGATCGTTCGGCGGATAATCGCGCGACAGCAAAAAATCGTGCGTCCGCTGGTCTGCATACGAGTGCATCAGAATCGTTCGGCTCGGCCTCCCGTCGCGGCCCGCGCGGCCGATCTCCTGGTAGTAGCCTTCCAGCGTTGCCGGCAGTCCCGCGTGAATCACCGTGCGAATGTTGGCCTTGTCGATTCCCATGCCGAACGCAATCGTGGCGACCACTACCTCCAGTTCGCCCGCCTGAAACGCAGTCTGCACACGCTCGCGCGTCTCCGCGTCCAGACCTGCATGATACGCTGCCGCGCGCACTCTGCGCTTCAGTTCTTCCGCCAGGGCCTCCGACTGCTTGCGTGATTGTGCGTAGACAATCGCCGGGCGTCGCGCCGGGTCATCCAGAAAGCGCGTCACAACTCCCGCGCGCATCGGAACCGGCACCTCCACCAATTCCATCGCCAGATTATCGCGCCGAAAACCGTGAATGAACTTCGCCGGCCTCGTCATCCCAAGCTGGGCCACAATGTCCGCCTGCACTGAAGGCGTAGCCGTGGCGGTCAGCGCCAGTACCGGCGCTTTCTGCTCTCTACTCCCTACTCCCTGTTCCCTGTCTTTCAGCATCGGCAGCCAGTGCCCCAGCATGCGATAGTCTGGCCGAAAATCGTGTCCCCATTGCGAAATGCAGTGCGCCTCGTCAATGGCAATCAGCGCCAGCGGCCTCTTGGCCAGCATCTCTGGAAATCCTGGAACCCTCAGCCGCTCCGGCGCAATAAACAGGAACTGCAAATTGCCGGCCAGGTAGTCTGCGCAGGCCTGCCGCGCCGCTGCACGGTCCAGCCCGGAGTGGATCCGCGCGACCCGTAGTCCCAGTGAGGACAGCTTCGCCGCCTGGTCCTCCATCAGCGCAATCAGCGGCGAAACCACCAGCGCCGTTCCGCCGCGCGCCAGCGCCGGCAACTGATAGCAGAGCGACTTGCCTGACCCGGTCGGCATCACCAGCAGCAGATCGCGCCCCGCCAGCGCCGCGCGGCACACCTCTTCCTGGTTGGCGCGGAATCCCGCGAAGCCAAACACCTCGCGCAGAAGAGAGACAAGCTTGTCGGAATGGATGGAGCCTGCCAAGAAAATAAAATTCCGAAGGGATCACTTCCACTCTACAGGAATCGATTGCGTCCGCGCGCATGCCCGGCGGCGCCCACGGGCAGTTAAACTCGAACCAGGAGTTCTGGCGGCGCGGCCGCGTGCTTAAGCGATGAAGAAGTTTGCATTTGCGCTCGCGGCGCTGATTGGCCTTCTCGTTGTCATCAGTTACAACGTGTGGCGCGCAGCGGAGGAGCCTGTAACCAGCACGCCCGGACCGGTGGAAGTCGGCCGCGCGCAACTCCACGCCCAGCTCGTCGATGCGGAGCAGCGCGAAGGTGCCGCTGAAAAGCAGGCCTGGAACTCACCGGTAAAGTTGCAGACGCTCCTCAAATGGCACCAGGATCGCATCGCCAAGCTCGCTGGCAACACCCAGGCCGGCGAAATCCTCGCCTACGATCGCGCCGCCGTCGACCGCTTGCAGAAGCGCATCGCGGACCTGGCTGCACAGCAGGCCGCGCAGGCCAAGGCAGCAGAGGCTGCAGCCAAGGCAGCTCGGCAGCAGCATTGAGCGCTACGCTCTCGTCTCTGCGAACACCCAGCGATCCCCAACGCAGAAGTTCACCAGCGAACAAATCACAATCGCAACTCCATTCGCAGCCAGAACCGGCACATGCTGCCCTTCCACCAGCAGCCTCATCAGCAGAAGATTTCCGGCCAGCGAGACTCCGCCGTTGGAGAGCTGAAAGCGAATGCAGCGCGCCGCCATCGGAGCCGCCGCCCGGTCGCGCCACGTGTGGATACAGGTGGCGGGATACTCCTTCATTCTGTTCTGACCGCCGATACCGGTAGCCATCCAGCGTTCCGCCAGAAGTCCTGACCCACGACCAGCAAGGGGGCAGCGCCACGATCGGCATCAATGAAAAGGACGTATCGCCCGGAGATGAATCGCATGCTGCCGGATTTCCAGCGTCAGAGGCCCTCGGCTATGTGAGCCCGGGGATGTTGAGGCCGCCCAGCAAACCCTGCACGCTTGATTGCATCGCTTCCTCTGCCTTGCGCGAAGCCTCATTGATGGCCGCGACGATCAGGTCTTCGAGCATCTCCACGTCCGCTTTGTCGCCGCTCAGGCTTACCACCGCCGCCGGATCGATCTTGATCTTGAGCATCTGCTTGCGGCCATTCATCGTCGCCGTCACCGCGCCGCCTCCGCTTGTGCCCTCCACAATCGTCTGCTCCATCTTGCGGTGCATGTCTTCTTTGATCTGGTTGGCTTGCGAAAGCATCTCCTGCATCTTGAGCGGATTGAACATGGCAAATGCTCCTGCGGCGAGGACGCCCAATTTCTCAGAGCTGTCCGGATGATCGAAGTGTTTCGATTCTCTCGAGCCGAAACTATGCTGTCGAGAACAGCGGCCCTACTTCACGCGCAGGTCGACAACACTGCGCACCTCTGCCTGAAAAATCTCTTTTGCCTTCTGCACCAGCGGATTTTTGAGCGCCTCTTCTTCCACGCTGCCCGCCAAAGGCGCCACTGCCGGCACACCGTCCGCCTTGCCCTCGCCGGGTACCACCATGAACCGCGCCGGTCCACCGAGCCGCTGCAACTCCTGGCGAATGATCTTTTCCACCGGCGCATTCACGGCGAGGCCGATCATCTTTTTGCCCATCCCCGGAACTTCAATGCGCAACATGCCCGTATCCAGAATCCAGTTCGCGCCGGCCAGCAACTGCGACGTGGACTGATGTCCCGCGCCGGCCAGTGATGTCACAATGCTCTGGCGCAGCGCGTCGGCGCTCACATCGCCGGCCGCAACAGCTTCAGGTTGTGGCGCAACCGCCGCCGCTGTTTCCGGAACTGCTTCAGGCGCCTTGGCGAGCGCGCCCTCAGTCAGCGTGGAAGCGAATCCGCCGAGCACGCTCACAGCAGTTGCGGTGAAAGGACTCTGCACACTCGGCGATGGAGCGCTGGAAGCGGCAGAAGCGGACGGAGCCCGCTCCATCTCCACCACCGCGGGCGTGGCGCTCTGTTTGGGCGTGGGCGGCCCGCCGAAACCCGGAATGGCCGCGAACGGTGAAAGCGGCGCGCCTTCGGGCTTCGGCGTGGGAGCGGCCGCCGATCGAGTGGCTGGAGCAATGCTCGCGGGTCGAGCCGGCGGCGCACTTGGCGTCGGCCTCGATGCCGCAGCAGCCGGGCTGCGCGCCGCTCCGCTCGCCACACCGCTCAGGAATTCCTCGAGCGGCAGCAGGCGTTGCGCGTGCACCAGCTTCAATAGTCCCAGTTCAAGATGGAACCGCTGCTCCTGCCGATAATTCAAATCGTCGAACGTGCGCAGCACAATCTGCAAATTGCGCGTCAAATCTTCTTCGCTGAACAGCAGGGCAGTGCGCGCCGCGCGGGCGCGTTCGTCCGCCGAGATCTGCAGCAGCTCCGTCTGCTCGCCGCCCAGCTTTGCCATCAAGGCATTGCGCAGGTAGCGGACCATCTGTCGCGCCAGGCTCAACGGACTGTGCCCGGCATTGAGCAGCACGTTCAGCTGTTCCATCAAATCCGTGGGCTGCCCCGCCGCTACAGCCTCCAGCAGCCGCTCAAAGACCGCGTTGGGTACTGAGCCCATCAGATCGCGAATTTGCTGCGCAGCCAGCACCGGCTTGCCTGCTTCGTTGCACGGTGCCGAAGCAATCGCCTGGTCCATGATGGACAGCGCATCGCGCATCGAGCCATCGCCGGCCTCCGCCAGCAGCGCCAGTGCCGCGTCTTCCGCCTCCACCTGCTCCTGCGCTGCAATCATCCGCAACTGCGCCAGAATGTCCTCGAACTTCACCGCGTGAAAGCTGAAGTGCTGGCACCGCGACCGAATGGTCTGCGGAATATTCTCCGGCTCCGTCGTCGCCATCATGAAGATGACGTGCGCCGGTGGCTCTTCCAGTGTCTTCAGCAGCGCATTGAATGCTGCTTCGGTGATCTGGTGCGCCTCGTCGAGGATGTAGATCTTGTAGCGGTCGCGAGCCGGGGCGTACCGTGCCGCATCGCGCAACTCGCGAATCTCATCGATGCCGCGGTTCGTCGCCGCATCGATTTCGATGACATCCACCGCGTTGCCCTGGCGAATCTCCACGCAGGAGTCGCACACGCCGCACGGCTCCGGAGTCGGCCGCTCGGCGCTGCCGATCGCGTTGCGGCAGTTCAGCGCCTGCGCAAGGATGCGCGCAATCGTAGTCTTCCCGATCCCGCGGTGCCCGGAGAAGATATAGCCGTGGGCAATGCGGTTCTGCTGCAGCGCGTTGAGCAGGGTGAGGGTAACGTGATCCTGACCGGCAACGTCGGCAAACCGCTGCGGACGGTATTTTCTGGCCAGAACCTGGTAACCCATTGCCGCCTGTTCCTCCGCCCGCGCTGGTCGTCTATTCGGGGCTAGAGGGATTGTATCGTCTGCGGCAGAGGCGCGCGGCAGTGGAAAAATGCAGCGCGGCCCCAGGCTGTCTGTGGCGTATTAGGACCGGTGTGGCGGGCTCGAAAAACGCAAACCATCGTTGGCGGAGCAGCAACCGCCCAGGCGATGCACCGCCTGCTCGCTAGCTCTGGTCCAGATGCAGGCTGATGTCGTTCAGCCACTCCGCAATCACGTCCTCATCCCCGGGGTCGAGAACGTACGCATCGTTCAGCAGCAGCAGTGTGGCCCAGTCCACCAGGTCGCGCTCCGTGATCTTGCCCAGGCGCTTTTGCTCCAGCGCGTTGGAGATGTGGTCGCGCGTAATCGCAATGCCCGGTTCCGGCATGCGGAAGAACGTCCGGGCTGCGCGGTGCCCACGCCTCAGTTCGAACTCGAACACCCCCGTCATCGCGGAGCGCAACTCTTCCACGCCGGCCTGGAACCAGGCGAACCGGCGCAGAACATCCTGCTGGTGCGCGGTCAGATACGGGAGTTCCGATTCGTCAATCATCGGCGGCCAACCTTCGTGCGGCGGCGCTTTCTCACTTCTTTTTCGGAGTACATGGTCCCGCGGCAACTCTTCGCGCCGCAGTTGCAGTGAGCCTCGTCCTCGCCCCCGTCATACAGGCAGTAGTCGTAGGTAATCTCCTCACCGGCGGGAATATTGCGGATAGCGGTAATCCAAACCCGTCCGCCTTTCTCGTCCGTCTCGCAGTTCGGGTCGCAACTGTGGTTGATAAACATGGCCATGCAGTGCCCGTCGATTACCCGCGACCCGTCCCCGAGTCCAAAGAGATAGGTGAGGGGCGAGTCCTCGTAGATGGTGTCCGCCTCCTGCTTGCTTAGACGTGGTCCGGTGTACTCGGCTACCTTGGACCCTTTGCGAATCGGTGTCGTGGTGTAGCACCCGGCGGCGTGAATTGCGGATGAGCGAATGATCAATCCCATACAGATATGCGATGCTTTCCTTGGGGTATTGGTATCGGGCGTGTGGCCCTCATATTGTCCGCATCCTACCATCCCGGGCCCGGAGCTGTTGAAGTGAAACACTTGTTGAATTCGAGACAATTCACGATCGCGCTCATGATCGCATGCACCGCTCTGGCGCTGCCCACCCTGCAGGGCCAGCAGACTCAGCAGCCGAAGCCGCAACCCGCGCAGCAGCAGCCCAAGCCCCCTGCCGAAGCAAACCCCTTTCCTGAGGACACCAACAACGTCCCCGTAATGCCCAATGCGAACACGTCGGCACCCGCGCCGGCCGCCGCCGCGCCCGCGCCCGCTGTTCCCAGTGACGAGAGTGACCCCGTTCGCAGCCCCGATGATCCCGTCCCGGACATGGTCACCAATAGCGGAACCTCCAGCTCCTCCAACTCGCCCGACCTGCAAAAGCTGCTCGCGCCGCCGCCGGACGAAGGCACCCGCAAGGGCAAGCCGGAGCCGGAACATACCGAAACCGCCAAAGAAGACGAGAACGTAGCCAACTTCTACCTGAGCAGTCACGACTGGCGGGGCGCGCTCTCCCGCTTCGAGTCGGCCCTCGTGCTCGATCCAGAGAATCCCGACGTCTACTGGGGCCTGGCGGAGTGCCAGCGGCACCTCGGCCAACTAGCCGCAGCCAAAGCGAACTACCAGAAGGTGATGGAGTACGATCCCGGCTCCAAGCACGCCAAGGACGCGAAAAAGATCCTCAAAGATCCACAGATGGCCAGCGTGAAGTAATACCAGGTACCTGAGTGGCACGGTGACAAAGGAACTGCGCCCAGCTCGCTCGTCAACTTTGTAACTTTGTCACTCTGTCACTCTGTCACTAAATCAATCCCGCCCACCGCAGATAGGCATCCACGATCGGGCCACCCCACAGGGAGGCTACAATTCCCCCGGCGCACAGAAACGTGCCCAGCGGCAACTTGGTCGCCGCCCATGTTTCATCGTCCACTCTCGCGCGTGGAAAAACCAGCAGCACCAGCCCGGCAAGAGCGCCCAGTACCACGCCAATGCCGAGCGCCAGCAGCGCGCCCGACAAGCCAAGCCACGCACCCAGCATCGCCATGAGCTTTGCGTCGCCAAGCCCAATCCCTTCGCGTCGTCGGACCAGCCAGTAGAGGCCCCGAATCGCGAAGATGATTCCTGCCGCGACCACAATCGCCAGCAGGCGTTCCCCGATCGCCCCGGCATCGCCCCACGGTTGCTTCAGAGTGTGCAGCCGCCAGCCGGCAAGCTCCGCCTGCATAAGCCACCACAGGAAACCGACAATGATCCCGGGAACCGTCAGTGCGTCCGGCAGCCACAGAAATTCGGCATCCAGCACGGCGAGCGCCACCAGAACCCACAGGAAATAGCACAAGCCCACAATCTGGGCTGCGGGAAAAGCGGCGTTCCATCCGTTCCACGCCGCGAATGCCCAGGCAATTCCCACTGTGGCTTCCGCGATGAAATAGCGAATGCTGATCGGCGCTCCGCATGTCGGGCACCGGCCGCGCAGTGCAAGCCAGCTCACCAGCGGCACATTTTCCCACCAGCGCAACGGGCGATCGCATGCCCAACAGTGCGAGGCTGGCTGCACAATGCTCTCGCCCATCGGCCAGCGGCTCACGCACACGTTCAGGAAGCTCCCGAACGCGAGCCCCAGCAGTCCCGCGAAGATGGTGATGAGCCAGCGAATCATGCGAATTCGCAGTATACGTTCTGTGGGTGCGGCACCAGTCCCTTGTGCCTGGCGCAGCGCAAGACCCGGCTGCTCCGGCTGGGCCCGGGCGATACACTGGAGGCAATGGACTCCGCGCAATCAAGCAGTCCAAATCCCCCGCCTCCTGTGCCTACCGATCCGGCGCAGGCCGCGCGGCGCTTTGAAGAGTCCGTCGCCATCATGGCGCGCCTTCGCGCCCCCGGCGGATGCCCATGGGATCGCGAGCAGACCTTCGACACCATCCGCAAATACACGCTCGAAGAGGCCTATGAGGTCTTCGACGCCATCGAGCGCCGCGACTTCCCGCACCTCGCCGAAGAACTCGGCGACCTCATGCTGCAGGTCCTCTTCTACGCGGAGATGGCGGCCAACGAAGGCCGCTTCACCATCGCCGACGTGCTCGACCACCTCAACCGCAAGCTCATCCGCCGCCATCCCCACGTCTTCGGCGAAGAAGCTTCGCGCGCCGCCGGCAACCAGGCTGCTGTGAACGCCAACGTGGAAGGCTCAGCCACCGCCGTACTGCGCAACTGGGACGAGATCAAAGCCGCGGAAAAAGCATCGCCTGCTACCGATCCTGCGGCCACGTCGCGTCTCGACACAATTTCGCGCGCGCTCCCCGCCCTGAGCGAAGCCGCGAAGATCGGCTCAAAGGCAGCCAAGGCCGGCTTCGACTGGCAGCACTGGCGTGACTTGCTGCCCAAGATCGCCGAAGAGACGGAAGAACTCGACGCCGCTGTCAGCACGCACGCCGGAAGCGCGGCAATCGAATCCGAAATCGGCGACCTGCTCTTCACCGTCGTCAACCTCGGCCGCCATCTCGGCGTGGACGCGGAGATGGCCCTGCGCGGCTGCAACCTGCGTTTCCGCCAGCGTTTTCGCGAAATGGAACTGGCGGCAGGGAAGCCGCTCGAAGAGCGATCCGCCGCCGAGCTTGAAGAGCTCTGGGCCGCCGCCAAACGCAAATTGGCCGCGCCCGCCGTCGCGCCGCTCGATCCCATCGCCGCAGTCCCGGAACCACGCCCGGAGATCGAAGAATGATCCGCATTCGCTCCTGCGATGGATTTGAAGAACTCGAAGCGTGCGTTCAGCTCCAGGTCGAGACGTGGGGCTACGAGCCCGCCGACATCATGCCGCGCAAGGCATTCCTGGTCATGCAAAAAGTTGGTGGGCAGGTGCTCGGCGCCTTCGACACCAGCCTGCCCGCTGCCTCGCCGCGCGGCGACGCCGGCTGCATGGTGGGTTTCGCCATGTCTTTGCCGGGCGTGAAATCCGGATCAAATTTCTCTGATCACCAGCCCCGCCCTTATCTCCACTCGCATATGCTCGCGGTGCGGGAGCCCTACCGCAACCGCGGCCTCGGCGCGCAACTCAAGCTGGAGCAACGCCGTGAGGCGCTTGCGCGGGGCATCCGCCTCATGGAATGGACCTTCGATCCTCTGGAGATCAAGAACGCTTTCCTCAATATCCACAAGCTGGGAGCAGTTGTGCGCGAGTATCGCCCGGATTTTTATGGTGTATCCTCTTCTCGACTCCAGGGAGGACTTCCGACCGACCGCTTGCTGGCCGAGTGGCATCTTGACTCGCCCAGGGTGAACCGTCTTCTGGAGGGCTCATCGGTGGCTAAGTACCAGATCACCGAACACATTGTTATCCCCGCCTCCATTTACCAATGGAAGGCCTCGGAAACCGACCGCTCCCGCGCAATTGCGGTGCAGACGGAAAACAGATCAAAGTTCCAGCGCGCTTTCAAACAAGGTCTGGCAGTTCTCGGCTTTCACCGCGACGCCAAAGGCAGCGGAATCTTCGAACTCGGTCCCTTCTCGCAGCTCGACTCCAGCATCTAAGCACAGCAAGGAAAGCCTATGCGTATCGATGGAATTACCCTCCGCGAAGTCCAACTCCCCCTCGTGCGCCCATTTGAGACCAGCTTTGGCGTCACCCGCGATCGCCGCATCCTCCTCGTCGAAGTGCGTTCCGAAGGCCTCATCGGATGGGGCGAGTGCACCGCCGGCGAGCATCCCTACTTCTCCGGCGAATCGACCGACACCGCCTGGCAGGTCATCGTCAACGAGCTCGGCCCCATGCTCGCCTCCGCTGAAAACGTCGAGCATGGCGGCGACTGCCCCAAGCTCTTCAAGCTCGTGCGCGGAAATCCCATGGCCAAGGCTGCGCTCGAAAATGCCATCTGGGACCTTGAGGCGCAGCGCGAAGGCATTTCGCTCTCTCGCCTGCTCGGCGGCGTGCGCGATACCATCCCCTGCGGTGTATCGCTCGGCATCCAGCAGAGCATTCCCGAGCTGCTCTCCATCATCGAGCGTGAGCTTGCGGCGGGATACCAGCGCATCAAGCTGAAGTGCAAGCCGGGCTGGGACGTCGAAGTCTTCGAGCGCGTGCGCAATCGCTGGCCCGACATCACCCTGAGCTGCGATGCCAACTCCGCATACCGCCTGCGCGACGCCGACCGCATCTGCGAGTTCGATCAGTTCGATCTGCTCATGATTGAGCAGCCCCTCTGGCACGACGACTTTTACTATCACTCCATGCTGCAGAAGCGGCTCAACACGCCCATCTGCCTCGACGAGTCGATTCGCAACCGGCGTGACGCACTGGCAGCCATCGAGATGGAGTCGTGCAAGATCATCAATATCAAGCTGGGCCGCGTCGGCGGATTCTCTGAGGCCATCGCGGTGCACAACGCTGCGCTGGAGCGCGGCGTTCCCGTGTGGTGCGGCGGCATGCTTGAGTCCGGCATCGGCCGCGCTCACAACATCGCCCTGTCGTCCCTTGAAAACTTCTCGCTCCCGGGCGATGTATCGGCCTCCGCACGCTATTGGAAGCAGGACATCATCGAGCCCGAGGTCACCGTAAGCAAACAAGGCGAGATCGCCATCGCTGATTCGCCCGGCCGCGGCTATAGTGTCCGGATGGATTTGGTGGAGCAACTCACCGTGCGCCGCGAAACAATTCGCGCCTTCGTCACGGCATAACCGCTTAAGAAACCAACCCGGAATAGGGAAGAGGGAGAGCCGGTTGCTCTCCCTCTTCCTTTTAGGCGGTCCCGGTGCGCGCGGTGTTTACCAGCGCGAGACCGTCAGATTGTCCAGATACACGGTCGCCGACCCCGCGGTCGAGGTGAAGCCGTCGATCTGAAAGTTGGTGACAAGCGCCGGACCCCAACCCAGAGCGAATGCCGAGGGCACCGTCTGGTTGATGTCCTGCTCCACTCCGTCCAGCCACACCGACTGGTAAGTGACGTTACCAGAGCTATCGCGTGAGTAACTGATCTGTACATGGTGCCAGGTGTTCGCCGCCCAGGCTTGCGGATTGCACGTCTGGTTCGAGTGCATCCACTTGACCACCGGGTTCGTAGGCGTGCCGGCGTTCTCGGTGTAGTCCCAGGTCTTCGACCAGCCCGCGCACTGGAAAGCGTAGATCACCGTCTGCCCGTTCGACATCACCTGGTTCATGTCCATCTCGATGTTGGAAATGTCCGAGATCGGGCTCGCAAGATACACCCAGGCGTCGTACACAAAGTTTTCCGCCGAACTGTCTGCCCCAAAGCTGTCGCTGTAGCGCTCGCCGCCGTAATTCGTGTAGTTCGTCACGAACTGCCGCGCTTGGCCGCTGATCGAGGGCGTCGGCACAATGCTTGTCACGCCGCTCGCATTGCCGCTTGTCCCCGTGTCATAGCTGGCTTTCCAGGTGGTCAGCGCCTGAATCGCTTTCACCACGGTGGCGGTAGCCGGCACAATCGGCCCCGACAAAACCGGCGGCGCAGGCGCTGGAGCAGCCGGTGCCGTCACGTCGACGGAGAGATTGGTGACGCACGCGGCGCCGTTGGGTCCCCAGGACTTCACATGCAGAGTGTGCTGACCGGATGCCGCCGTCACGCTCCCGCTGAGAACTGTTCCTTGCAGGATCGTGGTGCTGGTGCTGTTGTCGAGAGAATAGCCCATCGCGGATATGGGCTGGCCCTCGCAGTAGGCGCCGCTTGCAGCCACTGCAAACGGGCTCGTAACCGACGCTCCGTTCAGCGGCGCGGTCACCGTCACGTTGCTTAAGGACAGAACCACGGTGAGCGAAACATCGGTGACGCACGCGGCGCCCTGGTTGCCCCACGACTTCACGTGGAGAACGTGCGTGCCGGCCGGCGCCGTCACATAGGCGTTCAGGGCGCTGGAGTACGCAACTGCGGTATTCGTGCTCGTGTCGAACGAGTAGCCCATCGCCGAAATGGGCTGCGACGAGCACGGACTTGCCGTGGCGTTGAGCAGGAATGTCGTGGGAACGGTGGCGCCGTTCGTGGGATTGGAGACGGTCACGCTGGCAAAAGCGGACACACCTGTGGCGAGCAGAGCAAGAGCAAATACGGACAGAGCCTTCATCGGACGGTCTCGCAGTTCTTCCGAGCACACACGTGTTCGTGCAAGATCCTGTCTTGCTGGAGGACACGCGGCCACGCGTCGTACAGGAAGCCTCTCGAACCCCTCTAGGACCCCTAAACGTCTGTAAACTCGTTGAATTTAATTTGTCTTGAAAGTAGCGCGATCCGGCGTCAGAATCAATGGTCTATTTTGGTTACACTGTCTGACCCTTCCGGGGGGGATGGGTCACCCGTCTAAGTCCTTCATTTCCGCATGCCATCGCCGCCATCGTATACAGCCGTAGACATCCAGGGTCGCCCGGCCTTCCGCCATCGCGGTCGGCCCCGCCGCTGCCATCCCATGGGGTGATTGCTCGATGCCGTCATTGGGCTGGCGTGCTGTTCACTGTCGATCTCTTCCGCCACGCAGAGTGCGTTATCGGCGGCCACGCGGACGTCCGGCGTGCTCCCGACGCCTTCCCAGTGGGTCTTCCTCACGGGGTCAAGGGAAGCCGCAAACGGCACGGCCTGACACCTGACACCTGCCACCTGACACCTGACACACGTTAAGGCATATGCGGCTGCGGCCTTCGCGTGGGAATATGCCACGTGAACCGCCGCCCCACGATGCCCTTCACGATGATGTGGTCCGTCGCGGCTGTCGCTCCAATCCCCACACCAAAGTTGATCTCCCAGTTCGGCGAGACATTGAGATCGATGGCAGGGAAGATGTCCTGCTGCTGATCGTGCAGGCTGGCGATGTCGCGGATGCTGCCGTAGTCGGCGTAGTACTCAACGCCCCCCGCAATCACCTTCGTGAAGTCCCAGCTCAACTTCACGGCCGGCGAGAAGTCCAGCCCCAGCTTGACGTCAGGCCCGTGCAGCGCCCGCTCCAGAGCAGGATTGATCGCCCAATAGAAACGCCCCTTCTGCTTGTCGACAATCGGGCGAATCTCCCACGTCCACGTATCGGGGAAGTACTTGGCGCGCTGATAGCCAACCTCCATGCTCAGGCTTGCGCCCACCGGCCAATGCCAGCTTCCGGGCACGCGCACCCGCGGCCGGATGTGATCCCCCACCCACTGGGCGCCCAGTCCGGCCTGCTCGGCGGTGAAGACATAGAAGCCGACCTCCGACCAGTTGTTGATCCCCTGCGTGATCTCCAGGGTCTCGTGCTCCGCGTGGTTGTCGGGCGCCAGATACCCCGGCGCGTGTAATCCCTCGGGCGTGTAATTCGAATGCAGTTCGAACATCGTGTTGCCGGCCGGAACCGTGTCCGCGCCGTACACCTGAATTTCGTAATTTCCCTGGGCATGCGCCGCGGCGCAGACGATTGCAAGCAGGAAGACGGGGAAGATTCTCAAGTGCGCTCCAAGTGCAGACGGCTGTTCTCTTTAGTATGACGGTGCAGGGAGGCGGCAGGGTGCGAAAGGAGTTTGCACATCGCCGGGAGCGCGGGCGCCGCGCCCCCCCCGGGCAGACTCGACCGAATGGTATACTCGCATGGGCGGGTGCGTGCACTTGCCGGCATTTCAAGCCATTCTGAGGTTCCCATGTCCGGCCATTCGAAATGGGCCACAATCAAGCACAAAAAGGGCGCGCTCGATGCCAAGCGCGGCAAGATCTTCACGCGTCTGATCAAGGAAATTACCGTCGCTGCCAAGCAGGGCGGCGGCGACCCTGACGGCAATCCCCGGCTGCGCAGCGCGGTCCTCGCGGCCAAGGCGGAAAACATGCCCGCCGACAACATCAAGCGCGCCATCCAGCGCGGTACCGGCGAACTTGAAGGCGTCAACTACGAAGAGATCACGTTCGAGGGCTACGGCCCCGGCGGTGTCGCCATCATCGTTGAAGTCACCACCGATAATCGCAATCGAACGGTCAGCGAAATCCGCCACACCTTCTCCAAGAACGGCGGCAACCTGGGCTCGACCGGCTCCGTCATGCACATGTTCTCCAAGAAGGGCGTGATCACGATCGACAAGTCCGCGGCCAGCGAAGAGAAGTTGATGGATATCGTGCTCGAAGCCGGCGGCGAGGACCTCAACGACGAAGGCGACGTCTGGGAGATCGTGACCGATCCCGCCAGCTACGAAGGCGTGCTGAACGCGGTGAAGGCGGCCAACGTGCCGGTGGAGAACAGCGAGGTCACCATGATCGCCTCCACCTACGCCAAGCTCGATGACGTAACCGCCAGGCAGATGTTGCGCCTGCTGGAAGCGCTCGAAGACTTCGACGACACGCAGAACGTCTATTCGAACTTCGACATGAGCGCCGAACAGATGGAGCAGGTGGCTGGCTAGGCGCGGCCGGAGATTTTTCTGGAGGGCCGCCCGCAACGGCGGCCTTTCTTATGCGTCCAGATCATTTGTGGTTCGAAGAAGGAAGAAACCGTTGATCCGAAGCCTGAAGATTTTCCTGTTGCTCTCGCTCATTGCTCCGTTTGCCCTTTCTCAAAGCTCCAGCAGCAGTCAAGCCGCGGCAGCGCAAGCAAAGCCGGCCGTAACCACTCCAAAAGCCATGGTCGACAATCCCGTCGCCGACGTGCGCACCCACCGCCGCTGGGAGATGGGCCCGTTCGTCAACTTCGGCAACGGCTTTGGCAACCGCGATCAGTACCGCATCCTGTCTGCGGGATTCCAGCTCGGGAAGGTCCTCACTCCGGTCGTCGGCAAAGGATGGCTGGCAGGCCAATTCGAGTATGCCGGCAACATTATGCCGCTGTGGATGGCGTTTACCCCGGCTCCCCACCAGCAACTTTACGATTGCTCCGGAAAGCCCTGCTATTACCCAGTTGGGGGCGGAAACTTTTACGGCGCCAGCCTCACCCCCGTCATCTTCCGGTGGAACTTCCTCACCCATTCGCGGCGTATCCAGCCCTGGTTTCAGGCGGCAGGGGGGCTCATCTACACCACCCACAAGTTTCCTCCCGATATCCTGGTGCAGCACGGCAAGCCGGGCGGCACATCGGTGTGGAACTTCTCCCCCCAGGGCGGCGGCGGCATCCATTATTTCCTACGGCCCGGCCGATCCATCGATCTCGGCGTAAACGGCGTGCATATCTCCTCGGCTTCCCTCGGCGATAAGAACCCAGGCATCAACGCCAGCATCCAGATTCAGGTGGGCTATACGATATGGAAGTAAAGTCCGCACGTCAGGGGGGGAAGTGAGCGGCGCCGTCGTCGAGTGCGTGCCCAACTTCTCGGAAGGCTCCGATGCGCGCCGCGTTGAGGCCATCATAGGCGCCATGTGCGTGGAGGGCGTGCACCTGCTCGACTGGTCGATGGATGCGGATCATAACCGCTCTGTCGTGACGATCGCAGGTGCGCCGGCTGCAGTCGTGGAAGCCGCCGTCCGCGGCGCCGGAAAAGCCGCCGAGCTCATCGACCTCACCAGGCAGCAGGGCGAGCACCCCCGAATCGGCGCGGCCGACGTCATTCCCATCGTGCCCGTCTCCGGCATCAAGCTGGAGCAATGCGCTCTCCTGGCCCGTCAGGCCGGCGCGGAGATTTGGCGTCGCCACGGCATTCCCGTCTACTTTTACGAGGCCGCGGCGGCCCGCCCCGACCGCGCCAACCTCGAGGAAGTGCGCCGCGGCCAGTTCGAAGGTTTGCGCGATGCCGTGCGCAAAGACGCTTCGCGGCGTCCCGACGTGGGCGGTCCCGACCTGCATCCCACGGCTGGCGCATGTGCCGTCGGAGCCCGCAAATTCCTCGTCACCTACAACATCAGCTTCGATTCCACCGACGTCGCCATGGTCCGGGCCATCGCCAAGGAGATTCGCGACCTCAAGGGGGTGAAGGCCATGGGCATGCTGGCGCACGGGCGCGCCCAGCTCTCCCTCAACATCACCGATTTCGCCTCTTCGCCCATCTCCGGAGTCTTCGAACGCGTCTCCAGGCTGGCCCAGCGGCATAAAACCGCGCCCGTGGAAGGTGAGATCGTCGGCCTGATCCCCGAGGCCGCCTGCGAGCGCGAGAGCGAGTGGATGCGTCAATTAGCTGAGTTCGATCCAGAGACCAAGATCCTGGAACGCCGCTTGGCGAACCCTCTTGCTTGGCCGGGAAAGAGCTAGTTTGCTCTATGTTTGCGGTTCGCCGCGTCAATACAGGCAGCAGTAAAATCGTTGCAAACAAGAAATGCGCCGCCGGGATGTGAGGATACATTGAAATCATCTGTTCGGACCGGTTGCTTTTCTGGAGGACGGCTAATGTTTCGAAATATTTTGAAGGTCACAATTCCGGCCCTGGTTATGGCGGGCGTTTATGCCCATGCGGCGCAGTTGTCCACCGACGCGCGTTCCGCAATCCCACGCGATGTGCAGCAGCTTGTGGCCATCGATTACCGCGCCATGCAGAACTCCCCCACTGCCATGCAGTTGCGCAATCGCGTCATGCCTCCTGATCTCAAGCAGTTCGACGAGGCGCTCCAGCGCTCCGGATTCAACGAGAATCACGACGTCGATCAGCTTGCCTTCGCGTTGTTCCGTCCCCATCCCACTTCTGACAGCGTGGACATTCTTGGCCTGGCGCAGGGCCAGTTTCCGACGGAAGAAATCCTTGCGAACTTCAAGAAACGCCACGTCAAGCCCACGCTCGTGCGCGAAAACCAGATCTACCCCATGGCCAAGACCGGCATGGTGCTCTGCTTCGTAGATCCGTCCACCATGGTCTTCGGCAATCTCGATGCAGTGAAGGCATCCCTCGATGCGCGCGATGGCAACCTGCCGACTCTCCTTTCGAACTCCACGCTGATGGACGCGATGAAGTCCACGGACTCCGCGGACCTGTGGAGTGTGCTCGATCAGCAGGGAACCCAGACCATGATGAAGCAGTTGCTCGGCCAGGCGGGCTCGGTCGCCGACTACGATTCCATTAAGAAGCGCCTCCAGGTCTCGTGGTATGGCATGAACTTCCAGCACGGCGTGAGCTTCGACCTGACCCTGGTCACCGGCGATGCGTTCGCCGCCGCCACCGTCTCATCGCTGCTGAATGCAGCGGTTGTCTACAAAAAGATGACCGCAACCGACTCCGAAAAGGCAGCGCTGGCCGGTACCGATGTGAGTTCGAGCTCCGGCAAGCTGCTGGTGCACTTTGCAGCCAGCGACTCGGATTTTGCCAGCCTGCTGCACTCGTCTCTCTTCCAGAGCATGGTGCGCTGAAGGGCAGGGAATAGGAAGCAAAAAGCGATGGGCGGCATCTACGGATGCCGCCCATTTCGCTTTCTAATCGCTGTCAACTGTGAACTGATCTAGCAGCCCTTCTTGCATCGCGCCATGATTGCCGTGTGCAATCGCTCCCGCAGGCCCGGCGGCATCTCGTAAATCTCATGCGAACGGTAAATCTGAATGGTTTTGCGCGTGGTGTTGAAGGTGACCTCGCAATGCTCGCAGCCTTTCAGGTGCTTCTGCAACTCTGTGCGCATCGAGCCGGAGATGGTGTCGTCGAGCAGGTCGTCGAGAAGGGCAAGGAACTCGGTGCAGGTCATTTCTCAGCCCCTTTTTTTCTGCGGAAATAACGGCTGAGCCGCTCGCGGAGTTGCAGCCGCGCGCGCAGCAGCCGCGACTTCACGGCCGGAACACTCAGTCCAAGCGTTTCGGCGGTCTCTTCCGTAGAGAGACCTTCCACGTCGCGCAGAGCAAACACGACGCGAAAGCCGGGAGGCAGTCCCTGGATGGTTTTGCGCAGGATTTCGGCTAATTCCGCCTGGTTGTAGTTTTGCTCCGGGTCGGGCGCCCAGTCGGCCACGTCGCGAGGGACGCTGCCCTCGTCCGTCTCCACATCCTCGTCGATGGAGACCATTTTGCCTGTACGCCGCTTGCGCAGGCGCATCAGGCTTTCGTTCACTGCGATCCGGACCAACCATGTGTAGAACTTCGAGTTTCCCTGAAATTGATCGAGCTTCTCGTATGCCTTCAGGAACGCGTCCTGCATCACGTCTTCGGCATCTTCCCGGTTTTGCGTGATGTGCTGCGCAATCCGGAACACCTGCCGCTCGTACTTGCGGACGAGTTCGTCGTAGGCGGAAACATCCCCCGCCTTGACCCGTTCCACAAGGGCAAGATCGGGGTGCTGCTCGTTCTCCGCTAATGGTTGGATGGTCGCCATGCGAGTTGGTTGCGCAATTCCGTTGGGATGGAAATCAGGGGCCCGAAGCTGCCTTCCTTCTCCAGTTTAACCGGACGGACGCGGAAAGCTCGATTCCAGGCATCCGGGACGTAACGATGAGGCGGGTTCGATGGCTTGTGATGGTGTTCAATGCGAGAGAACACGGCGCAATGGATGGCAGCCGAAGGTTCAATCGTCGTCTCCGCACAGTAACAGGAGTGATTCATGGCGCTCTTTTCAAGCGAAACTGCGTCTAAATTGGATATATGAGGGTGCGCATCTCCCCGTATTTGCCCTCCAGCGTCGTCAAGCGGTGTCTGGCTGGGTTGTTGTGCTTGTTGGTTGCCGTGGGTCCCATCGCCGTCCCGGGCGAAGATTCTCCTTCCTCCACCCGAAAAACCGCCAAACACCATCACACCACCTCCACCGCCGCCAAATCCCGGAGCCGTAAGGCATCCAGCCGCCGCCGGCATCGGCATCGCGGCACGCCGGCCCAGCGCCGCGCCCGAACAGCGCGCATCAAGCGGGCGTTTGTCGCCTCCGCAACACTGCGTCCCATGGCCGAGCAGCTGATGACCCTGCGCACGCCGGCTGCCTATGCCGGCGTTACTGCTTACGCCGCGCGCCACACAGGTGACGCTGCCGGGGCGGCCTACCTGGCCCTGGGCCGTGCCTATCAGCTCGACCGCCGCTATCCCCAGGCGATCAGCGCATACAGCCACGCCAAGGACCACAGTGCCGTCCTCGGCGACTACGCCGACTATCTCGCCGCCGAATGCCTGCACGCCTCCAATCAGGATCAGGCCGCCGAAGCTCTTCTCAAGGGTTTCAACCAGCGCTACCCCGACAGTATCTTCGAGATCGAAGCGCCGGAACTGGAGGCCAACGTCCTGCTGGCCCAGGGCGACGCCACTGCCGCACAGCGTGCTCTGCTCACCGTCGCCGACGAGGCTCAGGACGAGCCCAACTACGAGCTGACCGCCGCCAAAATCGCCTACGCCATCCAGCAGAACGATGAGGCCGAGCGGCTGTTCAAACACCTCCTGCTCAGCCATCCGCTCACGCCGGAAGCGGAGGTCGCCCGCGCGCGCCTCACCGCCATGGGCGCCGAAAGCACTCTCACGGCTGAGGAACTGCGCAGCCTGGGCGATGCCTATTACAGAGCCGGACGCTACAACGCGGCCTCAGAGCAATATCGTGCTTTAGCCCGTAACGCAGCGCTCGATCCCGCAATGCACAATAGTTTCACCGTTGCCGCGGCGGCCTGCGACCTGAAGCTGAAACGCCTGACCCAGCGCCAGGCAAGCGCCCTGCCTGACAGCAACGACGACAGCGGAGCCCGCCGCCTTTACCTGCTCATGGAACTGGCCCGCGACCGGCAGGACGACGCCGACCAGCAGCAGCTTGTGCAGCAGTTGGAACAGAGATTTCCCACCAGCCAGTGGTTGGCCGAGGCCCTCTTTTCGAGCGGCAACATGTACATGCTGCGCCGCGATTATCCGCAGGCCGTCACCTATTACAGCGATCTCGCCCACCGGTTCCCGTCCAGCAAATACGCGGCTGCGGCGCACTGGCGCGCCGGGTGGCTCGAGTATCGGCAGGGCCTCTTCACTGACGCGGCACGGATGTTCGACGAGCAGATCCATCTCTATCCGTCGGACCCGAGCGCGGTGGCCGCTCTCTACTGGCGCGGACGCCTCCACGAGTTTCAGGATCACAACCCCGGGCTCGCCGCCACCGACTACCGGACCGTCATCAGCCGCTATCAGAATTTCTTCTACGCCGAGATGGCGCGGATTCGTCTCAAGGCCATGGGCCAGCCGGAGCTTGCCTCGCAGACCCACGTGCTTGACGGTTTTCAGCCGCCAGCCATTCCGCATCTGGTGGACACCTTCCCCGCTGATAGTCCCCACATCGCCAAGGCACGCCTCATCGCCAACGCCGGCCTGAACGAATACATCGGCCAGGAACTCGCCGCCGATCCAAACTCCGACTCATGGGGAGCCCTCGCAGAAGCGCAGATCTACGCATCCTTCGGCGAGACATACCGCGCCATGCGTGCCCTCAAGCGCGCGCTGCCCTACGCCATGTCCGCGCCGATCTCTTCGATTCCGCTGGCCTACTGGCGCATTCTCTTTCCCGAGCCCTGGTGGGGGACCATCAAGGAAGAGTCCGCGAAAAACGGCCTCGATCCCTATCTCGTCGCGTCCCTCATGCGCCAGGAGTCGGAGTTCAATCCTTCCGCCGTCTCCTACGCCAACGCCTGGGGCCTCATGCAGCTTGAACCCCGCGTAGGCCGCTCGCTCGCCCGGCAGGAGGGCATCGCCGGCTTTACCATCCACCAGTTGCTCAACCCCGAACTCAACATTCGCCTCGGTACCCGCTATCTGAAACAGATGCTCGATCACTATGGCGGCGTGCAGGAGTACGCGCTCGCCGCATACAACGCCGGCGACTCGCGCGTGGTGGATTGGCAAGCGGCCGGTCCCTACCGCGGCCTCGACGAGTTCGTCGAATCCATCCCGTTTACGCAGACACGCGAGTATGTTGAAGCCATCCTGCGCAACGAGCGAATTTATCGCGCCATCGATGCCGCCGAGCAGGGCGGCGCCGGAAACAAGCTCGCCTCGCGTTGATCCAAGCAGGAATCCGGTTCACTTGGGCACCTGGGAGACCACTCATTCATCGGAAGCGGCTGTACTTTCGCCAAAGGACGTGACTTTGCGGCCTGGATCGGCTTGGTGCCCGGTAAATACTCGACCGGTGGTAAGCAGAGGTTGCTCGGCATCAGCAAGCGTGGTAACCGCAATTTGCGAAGACTCTTCGTTCAGGGTGCTCGCGCTGTTTTGCAAATGCGCAGCAAGCAGGCACCCGGTCTGAGTTGCTGGCTGCAGCGGCTGTCTTCGCGAAAGCACTCCAATGTTGCTGCCATGAGTTGACGATGGAACCGGGTGCGAGTGTTGCCGAGATTGCGCCTGCCCATGGGGTGAACGCCAACCAGGTATTCAGGTGGCTCCGCGACTCTTTACATGTGGGCGCCATGTGCGCGAAGGATAGCGACGATCTCGGCATCGCTCGTGGGCGCCTCACCCTGGCTGAAAGAAGTAGGGGGTGGGTTGATGGCGGCGTGCAGAGGCGACAATCCAGCATCGTCCTTTAAATTCGGATCGGCGCCATTGGCGAGAAGTATCTCAACAATCTTGCGCTCATCGGCGTAGACGGCCATGAGCAGCGGGGTGGAACCTCCCTCGCGCGCCTGGGCGTTGGGATTGGCATTGTTGGCTAGAAGCAGTTTCACGTCCTCAGCCGACCTAAGCCCTACTGCGCGCATCAGCGCCGTTTGCCCGTCCCCGAGAACAATGTTTGGGTCTGCGCCGCGCACCAGCAGCAACTCCATCATGCGCTTGTGGTGATAGCTGAGCATCGCGAAGGCCAATGGAGTCGCACCGGCAGTCTGATCGGGATACGGGGCCGGGCTCGTTAATGCGTTGACGTTGGCTCCGTTCGCCAGGAGTAACGCAGCAATGGCGAGTCTGTTATGAAGGGCTGCGATATGGAGAGGAGTATCTCCCTCCTTGTTCACGCTGGCCACTAGACCCGGGCTTTCCTTCAGTATGGCTGCGACCAACTTCTCATTGCCTTTGCTCACCGCGTTAAAGATGGAGGGTTCGGCAATCGCGGAGGTGCGCAGCGCAAGCAGGATCGCGAGCATTGCTCCAAGTCGAGCAATGCGCTCAGCTATCCCCAATCTCTTTGCAGGCCTCCTCATTCCGGCTCCTTCACGCCCGGTCGCTGCGAAGTTATCGAGGTCGCCGGATCGGTGATGATCGTCGATGTCGAACCAAGCCGGTGATAGTTCGTAAACACAGTTACATTCAGCGTCATCGGCTGCACTGCAGCGCGGTTGTATGAATCGCAGTGGCAGATGTTCGAGTCCTCCACGCTGTACGCCAAACTCCGCACTGGGCAGATATAAGTGTGTCCGCCAATGTCGACAGGCCCGTAGTCGATAGCCGAGGCGACGTGAGAGATCGGGTCAGCTTTCTTCCAGTCTGCTTGAAGAGTCACGCGCAGAATCGCTCCTGAATCCGGATCGATGGCAACGGAGCCATGGTACCCAGCCTGCGGGTGAAAAGAAAGCCCCCCGGGACACCTATAGTTCCTTTCGTAATTCGACATTGTCTTCGGCACGGAATACAGGAATACGGCCGCGACTCCGTCCCGCGTCTTCTCCCAATGATGAAACACGATGATGCGATCAGGCACCGAGACCGGCAGGAACCCGGTTCGCCACCCCCTCGCGCCGGATTCCGGTTGACGAACCGGCTCGTGCTGACAACACTGTTCTCAACCCTGAGGCGTCTAATATCTTGGGGTTGACTATCGCAGCCCGCAGTTGCTCTACAACCGATTCGCGCTCCAAACGTTGCACCGGTTTAGTTGCATCTCACTCATATTGGGAGGGCAGGATGTCAGCCGATTTGCAATTCCTGGAAGAGTGGATTCCGGAACGCATGGACCCCGGTACTGTGTTCGTCCTCGAAAACCAGGCGCTGGGACATGCGCAAAACCCCTACGTAGCGGTCATGTCCTGCCCGCGGTGCGGCACCATGGGCCTGATCACGCGCCGGCAGTTGAGCGGCGGCGAAATCCTCATCTGCGGCAGCGACACGTGCTCGGCGGAGTATCAACTTCAAGGCGAAAACATCTGCTACCGTCCGCCGCAATAGACGGCTCTCCAGTCTCGCGGCCATTCGCACGGAAACGCGCGCAATGCCGCGCGCGCTCCGCCATTCGATTCGCACTCGGTTAACATAGAGAGTCGGCCCCGCGCCGCCCGGATGGCGAAACTGGCAGACGCAGCGGACTTAAAATCCGCAGGCCGCAAGGCCGTGGGGGTTCAAGTCCCCCTCCGGGCACCACTAAAGCAATAATTCATGCGTGTACCGGCAGCCCAATCGCTGCGGCCCACCTTCTCAGTGCTCAGCACCGCGAAGCTGGGTCGCAGCTCCAATGCCTCACAGGGTGGACACTCGCAGAACCCCTGCAGGCGGCCCCATCTTTGGCTTTCGATCCGTTGCGAGAGCACCCAGCGTAAACCGCGAAAAGAGGCCCCACGAGCGGGCCCTCAGCCACAATGGCGGCAATCGGCGGGTCGAGGGCACATGAGAGACTCCGGGGAAGATCCCTCATCCTAGCAGGGCGCATATTGCTTCCCGGCGGCTCGAGAACGCTGGTCGACTTGAGCTCGATGAGTGCCTCGGGCTGTTACCGGCAATCGAAGGACCCGGACCAAATTCGTGGTAAACAGAAGCTCAATGATGAGAACTGATTGGGATGCCGATGATCAGACGCCAAAGCCTGTGATAGAGTGTTGAACGCTGGACGTCGTCATCGTGAAGAAGAGGATCAGTAGATCCCGGTTCGTCTCGATCTCGAGACCGCGCCTGCCGGGCATCGCGCGTCTGCAGCATTAGGTCGGCAACGACTTTGTTACTATCCTTCACACTTTACCTGGAGACCGCCTTGAACATCTTCCTCAAAGCTCTTCTCGTACTCGGTACCTATGCCCTGTCTCTCCACGTAGTGCAGGCTCAGCCGTTCCTTGCGGTACAAGAAGGTGCCGCACCAGTGGCGAAGACTTCTGCGCGGACGTCCTCCAACTCCGATCCATGGTGGAAACACGCCGTCATCTACGAACTCTACCCGCGCAGTTTTGCGGACTCGAATGGTGACGGCATCGGCGATCTGGATGGCGCTACGGCACATCTCGACTACCTGCAAAAGCTCGGTATCGATTCCATCTGGCTAGCGCCCATCTATCCGTCGCCCAACGTGGATTTCGGCTATGACGTGTCCGACTATACCGCCGTGAACCCGGAATACGGCACCCTCGCCGACTTTGACCGTCTGCTTGCAGAGGCCAAAAAGCGCAATATGAACATCATCATGGACTTTGTCGTCAACCACACCTCCGACAAAAATCCATGGTTCATCGAGAGCGCCTCGTCCCGTACGAATCCCAAGGCGGATTGGTACGTGTGGAACGATGGGGTCCCGGCGGACACTCCCAACCTGTCGGAAATTCAGAAGCAGAGCGTGCACGACGGTCTCCACGGCAAAGTGGTGCCTCCGAACAATTGGGGCTTTCGTTCAAGCGCCTGGGAGTGGGTGCCTGCGCGCAAGCAGTTCTATTACCACGCGTTCTCTGCAGCGCAGCCGGACCTTAACTGGCGCAACCCGGCAGTCGAGAAGGCAATGTTTGACGCCATGCGCTTCTGGCTGGACCGCGGCGTCGCCGGCTTCCGCCTGGATGCCATCGAGACCGTCTATGAAGATCCCACTCTGCGCAATATCCCAGAGGGCCGCAATCGTATGGCTGCTGCTCGCGGAATCACTATGGATCTGCCGGAAGTCCACGGCCTGCTCCGCCGCATGCGCGCCCTTGTGGATAGCTATCCCGGCCAGCGCGTCCTGATCGGCGAGCTATTCGCGCGAGACATGCCCACGCTCGACTCCTTCTACGGCGGTGCGGCCAAGGACGAGCTCCAGCTACCCATGGATTACTTCTACGGATTCCCGGCGCTGCTGAACGGCTTTAAACTCGGCTCCAGCGCCAACAAAGACAAGCTTGACGTCGACTACTACCGCAGGCACCTCGCCGCCATGACGACAGAACTCCACGGCTCCCAGCCACTCATCTTCTTTGACAACCACGACCGCGAGCGCTCTATCGACCGCTTCGGCGATGGCGTGCACAACCTGGAGATCGCCCGCGTCGTGGCCACATTGCAGCTCGCCGTGCCCGCCACCCCCCAGCTTTACTATGGTCAGGCAATCGGCATGGTCACCACGCCGCCCACTCGCCGGCAAGATGTTCGCGACGGCTTTGCCAAGAACAGCTGGCCGCGTAATAAAGGCCGAGACGGCGAGCGAACTCCCATGCAGTGGACGCCGGGCCCGCAGGCTGGCTTCTCCACCAATCCGGACACGTGGCTGCCCATCCCCCCCAGTTACAAAAAGACGAACGTACAAACTGAAGAATCCGACCCCGACTCGCTGCTGCACTGGTACCAGTCGCTCATTGCACTGCGCCGCAGCAACCTCGCGCTCCGCAACAGTGGCATCGTGCTGCTGGATACCTCAGACACCAACGTACTCAGCTTTCTGCGGCCCGCGTCCGGTAAAGGCAAGCCCGTCGTCGTCATGATGAACTTCACGGCCGCTCCGCAAACGGTAAGCATTCACCTCGCGGATGCGGGCATTCGAAGCGGAAAGCCGCACACACTGCTTGCCAGCCCCGGGACGCAAGTTCCAACGAACTTCCAATCCGTCGCGCTGCCGCCTTACGGCGTCGTCCTCGCAAGCGTCGACTAAATCAATGAGCCGAGGCACGGAATGGGCCCTGCCGGTAACGCAACCGAAAACAGCAGCCGCCGCGCCTGCGTGCGCTTGCCGAATTGATCCGTTGTTGGTCGCATCATCGTCAACTCGCTCATGGATCCGTGCCGTTGTTCGACGAGCGCCTTGGCCCTATATCGACAACGGAAAACCAGAGGCATCTGTCGGGCTAGCCCGTTACACGTCAACTTGCCTGATGGATGGCTTACCTTCGGCGTCAATGAGTGACTCGGCGATTTACCGTCGGTCCAAATGCGTGACTAATCGTTCCCGACCAGGGCAAGCACCAATCACGATAGCTGACTCGACACGGAACTCACCTCAGCTATTCACTATTGGACGGTCAACGAAATCGTGGCCACAGTCGCGGTGACTGCGCCCGACGTGCCCGTCACTTTCACGGTGTAGGCGCCGGGTGTCGTGCCAGAATTGCCTCCGCCAGGGCCGGTTCCACCGCCGCCGGTCGATCCAGCTCCTCCGCCGCCGCACGCGAGCAATCCCGCGCACAACACCAACAGCAGCAGACCCAGCATCGCCTGCCATCTGCGGCGGCGCTTGTATCCGCCGATAAGAAGTATCACTGCGAAGACAGCTCCTCCACCCTCGCGGGACAACGGGTTATTGCTTCTCTTCGCCGCGCTGGTGGCGGCCGTTGTCATCACGGTCAGCGTTGAGGTCTGGGCTGCCGATCCGCTGATGGTGACCGATGCAGGATTCATCGCGCATGTCGGCAGGTCGTTGGCGTTCGGGATCGCAGTGGTCACGGAGCAGGTCAGGCTCACCGTTCCCGTAAACCCGTTCGTCCCCGCCACGCTGATCGTCCCCGTGTTCCCTGAATTCGCGCCCGGCGTGACGGTCATCGACGTCGTTCCGCCGGAGCCGCCGGTAAATCCGGGAGGAGCCAGGTTGATGGTGTACGCAGCGGACGCCACCGCGCTCGGAGAATACCCGCTTGCCGTCGCGATCGCCTTCACCGTCTCCGTAGCCGCAACGCTGATCGGACCCGAATAAAGCGGCGATGACGACGTAGGCGTGCTGCCGTCCGTCGTGTAGTAGATGGCGGCCCCATTCGTCGAATCCGAGATCGTTACGGTTTGCGCGGAAGTGTAGGTTCCCGCAGGAACACCGAACGTCGGCGTGGCCGCCAGAGGAAGATTGATCGTGTACGTCGCGGATGCGACAGGACCGAGGAGTTGTGGACCGTTGCTTGTGTACCCATCGAAGTCTGCATACGAAGCGTCGGTCCACACGCCATAGCCTTTGATGACTGCGATGGCGTTAATGGTCTCGCTGGATGCCACCGTAATTGGCCCGGTGTAAAGAGTTGAATATGAGTTCGGGGCAGACCCATCGGTCGTGTAGTAAATTCGCGCGTAGATCGACGAATCGGAGATTGCGACCGTTTGCGCTGAAGGAAATGAACCGGCGGCGATCGAAAAAGTCGGTGCAGGGGGTGCGGGCGGGAAGACGTACTCACCCGCAGCAACTCCACTGTCGGCATACCCCGGCGCCACGGCGTAAGCGCGAACATGTGCCGTCGATGTAATTGAAATGGGCCCGGTATAGAGGCTGGAACTCTTCGATGGCGTGGTGCCGTCTGTGGTGTAGTAGATCGATGCGTTCGGCATGCCGTTGGAGATGGTGAGCGGCCCTCCACCGGTGTAAACACCGGTGCGAAGCTTCAAAACGGGATTGGCTGCTGGAGGTAGGCTCCCGACAGAGGGCTGAAACGCCCAAAGGTCGTTGACTGGGCCGCCCCTGTCGGGAGAGAGGTTATACATGTAACCGGAAAACAGCCGGAAGTTGCCGCTGCTATCCACGAACGTGGCCGCATTGGAGCGTGCGCCGGGGAGATTGCCTACATCGAACAGGTATTCTCCACTGAAATACCCCTGATTTCCCGCACACGTGAATACCGGGTACAAGCCCCCTGGTCCGGCAAACAAAATGAAAAGGCAATTCGAAGGCGCATAATCACCGCCCATCCAGGTCCACTGGCCGAGAGAGGGTTGGAAGACCCACATGTCGTTCATCCACTTGGTGCCCATCAGCCAGAAGTTCCCCTTCTGGTCGACCCACGTGGCCGAAGCGAGCCGGCCGCCGGGAGTATTCCCGCTGCTGGCAACGCCAAGGGTGCCCGTTACAGCGGCCGGGGAGATGCAAGCGTGGAGTCCGGTGTATTGATCGATGGGACATGGGACTGCGCTTGCCCCATTCACCCACGTCCACTTGTTGGTGGATGGAGAATACATCCATAAGTCGTTGAGAGCGGCTCGTTCATCGTTCGCATCGTAACCGTCGCCGCCATACAGCCAGAAGTTGCCGGACTGATCCGTCCAATACGCGGCATACTGACGCCCGCCTGGAATATTCGAGGAGGACGGAGTTCCCAAGGTTCCATAAGTTCCTTGCTGACCGCACTCTCCCCCACCATTCACACAGACAGACACGACCTCGCTACCGCCCATCCACGTCCACTCGCTCGAACTTGGATTGAACATCCAGAGATCGTTCAGGTGCACCAACTCGCTACCTGCATCCATGCCCAATCCACCGAAGAGCCAAAGATTGCCATTGCTGTCGATCCATGACGCTCCGTAGGCGCGGCCACCTGGCACGTTCCCCGGTGCCTGCTTTCCAAGCGTGCCATACACGCCCGGCTGGCCATACGCTGCTGCTTGGGTGACGAAATTGTAAGTGCTGCTTCCTGAAACCCAGGTCCATTGTCCTGTGGTCGGGTCGAATCGCCACAGATCATTCAGATAGCCGGGGCCGCTCGTCGAGCTGAAACCATAACCGCCGAAGAGCCAAAGCCGTCCCGCAGAATCGGTCCAGGTGAACGCCCCTTCGCGGGAGCCCGGGATGTTGGAGGTTGACCCGGTGCCGAGCGTTCCATAAGAACCATGATTTCCGCCGCAGGTCTGGACCCCGCCAGTGGTAGTGCACGGAACCGTGCTTAAGCCCCCCATCCACGTCCAGTAGCTATCCTGAATGGGCCCGGTCGAGCTGTACTTCCACAGGTCGTTCAACCATCCGGTATTTCCATTCCCGTCGGTTCCGTCACCCCCGAAGACCCAGAAATCACCGTTGGCATCGGTCCATGTGGCCGCACTGGAGCGGCTCCCTGGGTAGCTCGTGGCGACATGGATTCCAAGAGCCCCGTAGTTGCCACCCTGCTCAATTTCACTCTCCCCCTGCAGATAAGCCCAAGTGTTCGGTGGAGTCGGCAGAATCGTGTACGTTGCGCTCGCCACTGGGCTCAGGGAATCTCCACCCGCTACTGCGATCGCATGGATGGTTTCGGTCTTCCACGCAATCAGTGGGCCGGAGTACCGGGTCGACTGTGGCGATGGCGTGCTCCCGTCCGTGGTGTAGTAGATCGTCGCGTAGGAATCAGAGTCGGAGATGGTGACTTGCGGCGGAGCGCTGTAGGTCCCGGACGCTGGGCTGATGGTGGGCGTGGGCGGCGGCGGTATGTTCAGCGTATAAGCAGCCGTGGCAGCGCTGCTGGCTGCAGAGTTCGGCGCCACCGCAACCGCTGTGATCGTTTCCGATTGAGTAACTGTGATTGACGTGCTGTAGAGCGTCGGGCTGTCGCCGTTGATGCGGTAGTAGATGGAAGCATTGGGTGTGGATGAGGTAAGTGAGACAGACTGGATAGAGGTATAAGTTCCGCTCGACGGTGAGAACACCGGCGCGCTGGTTGCCGGTTCCTCCGTAGTTGCGTAGGGGAGGTACTCCCAAAGATCGGCACGCTGTCCATTGTCCAACTTTGAATTGAAATAGCTGCCGCCAAATAGCCAAAGATTGCCTCCACGGTCGGTCCATGCCGCCTCTCCGATCCGGTTTCCCGCATCGTTGCCCAGCGAAGGAACGCCGAGCGTTCCATAAATCGCTGGCTGATCTACGGAGATGCCCCCATTTATCCAGGTCCACTGATTCGAACCTGGATTGAACATCCACAGATCGCCAAGGTAGCCATAGGTTCCGTTGGCATCTATGCCGTCTCCGCCAAGTAGCCACAGATTGCCTTTCGCGTCCATCCATGAGGCAGCAGTGTCTCGTCCGCCGGGGCTATTGCCGACAGCAGGAATCTGTAATTCTCCGTATACTCCGGAAGGCCCACTGTAGTTCGCACCGACGCTGTCGCTTCCCTTCATCCAAACCCATTTGTTGGAGGCGGGATCGTACTGCCAGAGGTCATTAAGTTCACCGCGCAGGCCGGCTGCATCGAACCCGAAGCCTCCGAATAGCCAGACGTTGCCACTGGCGTCGACCCAAGTGCTGGAGCCCTCGCGTGCCCCGGGCACATTAGTTAAAGACGGGTTCCCTGCAGTTCCGTAGACGCCCGATTGTCCGCAACTCGTGTTCAACATGCTGCAGGATGATGGCGGGGAGTTGCTACCTCCCATCCATGTCCATTGGTTACTGATTGGGTCGTACTTCCAGAGGTCGTTTTCGTATCCGCCCCAACCATTCAGGTAGACAATGTAAATGCGGCCGCCAAACAGCCAAAAATTGCCAGACGAGTCGGTCCATCCAACAGCGCCTGCGCGGCCGCCCGGAATGTTGCCAGGCGCCGCAGTGCCCATGGTCCCGTAGACACCGGGAGGCCCACAGCTATTCGTAGACGGGCACGTTGGAAGCACACTCGACCCGCCCATCCATGTCCACTCCAGGGCCGTCGGATCGAATTTCCAAAGATCATTTAGATAGCCATGATTTCCCGCGGAGTCAGTGCCTTCTCCACCGAACATCCATAAGTTGCCGCTGGCATCGGTCCACGTGACTGCCCCACTTCTAGCACCGGGATGATTCTGGGATGAGGAGGTGCCCTGCGTCCCATAAACGCCGGATTGATTGCCCGTTTGAGGCCCGGCTATCCACGCCCACTCAAGCGTCGATCCGTTCAGCTCCCAAAGCTCGGAAAACTCTTCTGGGCCGTTCTGGTCATAGCCGAACCCACCGAATATCCAGAGGTTCCCTGACTTATCCGTCCACGAAGCCATTCCAGATCGGCTGCCGGGTGTGTTGTTCGCCGAAAATGACTTGAGGCTCCCATAGGAGACGGTCTGGTTGGATTGGCTGCTGCCCCCCATCCAAACCCACTCGTTGTTCTGCGCGCGGCACAGCGGCAACACACAGACAAGAGTCAGCGCAAGAACAACCCGTTTCGACAGGCCCATCGCGACTAGTACCCCGGGCTCCGGGCCGCAGTAGGCCTGGAGCTATATCTCAGATAGCAGGAATTCGCGTCCAGTGTACCCCAAAACCGGACTTGGGTTTCGTTCTGCTCTCGCGGACTGCCAATAACGCCGACTATTACGCCGAGGCGCGCTGCTGGTTGCTCGCGGGGATCGCCATCGCGAGGTGGGTGAAGATCGGACTAGACAATGCGCATACTCGATTAAGTTGCTTGGAATGTCGGCTACTTTGAGATGACTCCACTAAATCGGCCGATCTTTTTGGTATTCACCGATCCGACTATCAATTGTCGCCAACAGTCAGTATGGAGTGACCGGCTCCGATGCGCTGATCGTGGGTTAGGCTGTGTGTTTATCAGGACACGTAGTTCAGAGCCACAAGCGGAAGGGAGCCGGTCATAAAGGAGAAGGCACGATTTTTAGGTTTCGCATCCATTGCGCTGGTCAGGTTTCCGGCCGCGTCGCGCTGATAAATGTAGCCGGTCTGCTGCGTGGTCGCGCCCATCACCCGGTTCAGCGTGTCGTAGTGGAACAGCGTCTGCACGCCGTTAGGATACGTGACGGTGGCCACGTTGTTCGCCGCATCGTAAGAGTAATTCGTCACTCCGCCGGTGCGGTTGTCCGTCACTGTGCTCAGCCGGTTCAGGCTGTCGTACGTGTAGGCCCTCGTGATGGGGTTGCCGTCGGCGTCGTAGCCGAACACAGTGGTGTTGGCGTTGGTGTTGGGGCTGCTAGCCTGGACGACGCTCTGCAACTGGTTGGCGGCGTCGTACGTGTACTGCACCACGTTGCCGGCCTGGTCGGTGACGGAGATCAGGTTGCCGGGGCCGTCGTAGGCGTTGGTCTTCTTCGTGCCCTCGGGATAGTCCGTCTCGATGAGGCGCTTGCGCGCGTCGTAGACGTACTTGGTGGTGTTGCCGTTGCCGTCGGTCATGGAGATGCGGTTGCGCGCGTCGTCGTAGCCGTATTGGAAGTTGCCCTGCGCGCCGGAGACGGAGAGCAGGTTGCCGGCCGCGTCGTACGTGTGGCTAGTGGTGTGGCCCAGGGCGTCGGTCTCGGTGAGCTTGCGCCCGTCGGCGTCGTAGGTGTAGCTGGTGGTGGTGGCGCTGCTGGTGCCGCAGGCCTGCGTCACAGAGGTTTGGCGGCCGGCAAGATCCTAATCAGCTTGAACTGCAAGTCCACTGACATGCGCCTCATTTGCAGCTATCCCGACATTGGAGACGTTGTTGCTCGCGAGCGCCAGATCGATAGCCATAGTGTCGCAGTTTCCATTCAGGTCCACGATCCCGACCACGCGGGCGGTCCCATCAGCGGCTCCCTCCTGCTCGCCGCGTCTTCCGCTCCAGACCGCCCCTTCGTCGTCGGGAACCTCTGGCAGTCAAGGAGCGCATTGGCGGAGATCTTGCGTGCAGTTGTAGCATGAATCATCTTGGGGGATCACCGGACTCAACAGCGCTCGAGAGCGGAGATTCCCCCCGGAAATCAAGCATCGTGGAAATCTCATCGCAATGCCGCTTTCGACTCTGAACAGGAGCCTCTGCATCTTTGGCCTCGCGGCGATTGCGCCGGCTTGTATCACCGGTCTTTCTGCGACTCACGAGAGCACTTCAAGGGTGAACCCCAGGGATGGTCTGACCTATCAGTGGATACCGCCCGCCAGCTACTTTACGGGTTGCCTGCCTGGCGATTCCGATTGCTATGGCCTGGAACGAAAGCGACAAAAGATCACGATTGTCCATGGATTCTGGATCGGCCGAACTGAAGTGACGCAAGCGGCCTATCTGCGCGTTATGAATGCCGCGCCGTCGCACTACAAGGGCGCAGACCATCCAGTGGACAGCGTCGGCTGGAACGATGCGACGGCCTATTGCAGCCGGATTGGAATGCGACTGCCTACAGAGTCGGAGTGGGAATGGGCTGCCTACGGAGGAACTCCAGCACTGCCTGAAGAGCCGCTGGGCGCCTATGCGTGGTACGACCGGAACAGCAATGACAGCACTCATTCGGTGGCATCCAAGTTGCCCAATGGATATGGACTGTGGGACATGTTGGGAAATGTTTCGGAATGGGTGCAGGGCGCCGGTCGAGGGCCTGGCGAGCACGTCCTCAAGGGCGGTTCGTTTTACAACATCGCACGGGATGTGCGGGTGTCTGGCCGGATGAGTGCGCCGCCGGACCTTCGCCACCGCGATTTAGGCTTCCGTTGTGCAGCGTCTTTATTTCCTGGCGAGAGATTTCCGGCTGGCGGTGCGACGCACCCTTGATGACGCTCCTCCAAACCCGGTGGGGTGGGAATGCGCGTATCCCACCAAATGATTTCAGGCCAAAGCACGATTCCAGAGCCCATTCACCGCAGAGCGCAACTCTGCCGCAGATGCCATTGAATACACTCAAACTACATGCTCAACAGGGGCTATGCCTACGCCACAATCATCAGCAGGAGATACCATGGGCAAAACCTGCTTTCCCACCTGGCAAGCCTTTATCCCCACTCAACTCAGCAGGCCTGGCAGCAGAGACTGAACAACGGCGAAGTGACCCTCAACGGCGTCATCGCCGCCGGGGACGAATCGCTCACTTCAGGTCAAACGCTTGTCTGGAACCGTCCGCCCTGGATCGAACCAGAGGTACCTCAACATTTCGAAATTCTTTTTGACGACCCTCATCTATTGGCCGTCAATAAACCCAGCGGGCTGCCCACTTTGCCGGGCGGCGGCTTCATGGAAAACACCCTCCTGCGGCTGGTGCAGAAGCATTGCGCCAGTGCAAATCCTGTCCACCGGTTGGGCCGAGCCACCAGCGGCATCGTGCTCTTCGCCAAATCAGCGCAGGCGGCATCGAGGCTGGCGGCAAACTGGAGCACACCCAAAATTCAAAAGATCTATCGGGCGCTGGCTCAAAATGTTGCGCAGCGGGACAGCTATGAAATCCTCACACCCATCGGGCTGGTACCGCACCCGCTCATCGGTTCCGTGTGGGCCGCCAGCCCGAGTGGGAAGCCGTCAAGGTCATCGGCAACGGTGATCTCTCGCACCGCAAGCACCACGACATTCGAGGTCAGCCTGCATTCCGGCCGCCCTCATCAAATCAGAATCCATCTGGCGTCGATCGGCCATCCGCTTGTTGGCGATCCTTTGTACGGCGCAACCGGCCAGCCACTTGAAGATAACCCCGGCCTACCCGGCGATGGAGGATATCTTCTGCACGCGCAGTTTCTGAGATTCCACCACCCCATCACAGGAAAACAAATTCATCTTGAGGCAGCCTTGCCCTCAGGGTTCTGATGGCGCAGACAGGTTCACAGTGATGAGCTTTCGCTCGCCTGCACCCCTTGTTCCGCAGCCCTTATCATCAAATCTGATACTTCAAGATCAACGAGTGAGAGAACCACTGATGCCCGTTTCAATCAACCGTGTTTGGCGGCAATTGCCCATTGATATTCGAGTCGAGGCCTGCAGAGTATTTTGGGCCGAATCACGGAGCGCCGAGAGACAGGTGCTCATTGTCGCTCTTGCCAGAGCGAAGAACCTGCGCGAGGTCTTTGTTCGCAAGAGTCCGATGGAGCGACTGGTCAACTGGACGGCGGCAACTCTGTCCCTTCCTGACGAAATCGTGTCGGACGTGGTGAAGCAGTATCTCCTTCATGCCCATCGCGCCGTGATCGTCACCTTCCTTGAACTACTCAAGATTCCCCATTCGGAGGGCATGATCGAGGAGAACTTTGACTTGGATACCCTGTCGAAGGAACGAGTCCAGGAGGCCGCCCGTAGCTTGCTTGCCTCAGAAGACCGCACAGGGGCCGAACTTTACCTGAGGTATCTCGTGCTTCAAGGCGGACCCTGGGCGGCGATTGAAGAAGTCCTGACGGACGGAGCGTAACGATTGGCGGCCAGCGGTGACGAGCGGTCCATCGTCTACGTGGATCGCTGGCAGCATCTCATCAGCGGGGTCCATTCCTGAAGTCGGGCCTGTATCCAGCCACTCAGGCGAACTGAGACTCGCTTCTCGGCTCCAGGCCAAACCACTCTTTCGCATGCTCTGGCGGTCCACTTGGACGTAGAGTCGCCGACGGTACCCTGTGCCGCCACCGCGCGCCCATTCTGGAATCTAGAGAGCGCGTAGCCCGTTTCCCGTCCAGGTGGACTGGATTTGCAAACACTCGCCGATTTGCGGGAAGGTAACGGGTGTGTCCTCCTGTCCCGCCGCTGCGCAGCAGCGTTGCCCTTCCTGCGCAGAGGGGACTGAAAAGCAGGAACTCGTCGGACTGCTCTAGAACACCACTGCGTAATCGACAAATGCCCCCTGCCATACAAATTCGCCTGATTTGTTGATGTAGCCGATGGAGTCATCGAGGGAAACAAGGCTCAGACCATTGACAAAATCAGTAGCGCTGTAAAACCGCGGTGGAATCACCATATTGCCACCGCAATTTATGAATCCAGTTGGCGGAGAGAACCCGCTCCGAGACCCCTCCACTTCGACTCTTGCCAGACCCTCTGAGAAATCCCGAGCGAGAGTATATCTACACGCAATTATCGTCTTGCCATCTTTATCGATATAGCCGAAGCGATTGCCTTGTTTGGCTACAGCGCGGCCCTCGCTGAAGCTGTTCGCGTCGTCGAATCCGCGCTCGAAGACGAAGGAGCCTCGCGTATCGATGAACCTGTAGTGATCCTGGCCCACCCAGACAGGCGCTAACCCCTCTGCGAAGGCACCGGCACGTGTATCCGGGTAGCGTTTTGCGTTTCCGGTTGCTTCGAAACGCGGAGTGATCTGGAAAACGCCGTTTGGAAGAATGTATCCCCAGAGCTCTCCCACCCTGACTGCAGCAAGGCCCTCTGAGAAATGCCGGGCTTTCCGGAAGGTTAGTGGGATCACCTCCGCTCCGGCCCGGTCAAGAAAGCCGAATCGAGCCTCCTTTCCCTCGCCGATCCTGGCCAATGCGCGCCCGTTCTCGAAGGGGCCAATGGAATCGTAGATGGGCCGAACCACAAAATTGCCGTCCGTATCAATGACGCCCCATTTGCCTGATTTCGTGGCCAGAGGCGCAAGCCCATCATGGAACCGGCACCAATTCCACAGTTCGGGACGGATCACAAAACTCCCTGTTGTGTCGATTACGCCCCAACGTCCGCCTGAGACCTGGACGCAAGCAGTACCCTCGGCGAACGTCGTTCCTTCGTTGAATGAAGGATCGATGGCGACCCTTCCGTTGTGATCGATGTACCCGACTCGGTAGCGGGTCTTGCTCTTGCCCTGAGGAACGAAGATCGGAAATAACTCTGGCATATTGCTCACCTTAGTCGCCCGGAACCGGCCCGGCGAATCCACCCATCCCGAAATCGGGGAGATGCACCGCGCTTCCCTCCGTGGCCTTTCGAGTGCGTCCCCGATCGTGAGTCCATCTTCCGCACCTTCGGTCCTTGAACGGCCTGCATACCGGCCCTAATTCGGACCCTGCCAGCAGCGATACGCAAAATCCAACATTCCCGGCGTCGTCGGTCCATTATTCGCCTGGTTCCGGGAGATTATGCGACAACTTTCGGAACAGGTACATGCAGGCGAACCCGAGTGCCGCAATCCAACTTGACGCGTAGTCGCCGATGGTACCTTGTGCCGCCACCGCGCGCCCATTCTGGAACCAAGAGTGCGCGTCGCCTGTTTCTCCTCGAATTGGCACACCGGGATGCGCAGACTCTGCAAAGATGCCGTGTCTCATCGGCTGTCGTGCCATTTCGTATAACTGGCGCTGAAGACTTGCAGAATCGTCTTGGTCTGGATGCCGTGAAGATCCACTTCGCGGTTCACACTTGAGGGGCAAAGATCTTGCACAGCCCTAAAGATCTGCCAATGCCTCTGTCTCGTTTGGAAAGTTCCGGCAATACTTCGTGATGCCCACCATGGTGAAGACTTTGGTGAAGTGTTCTGGCATCGTTGAATTCGCCGGCGCGCGAACGAGTGAACTCTCAAAGGGAATGGATGAAATCGGGTGCCCGCGTCAACTGTGCCAAAGCAGGCGAAGGGCGCGGAGCAGGGAGCAACTGGAATGATTACCAACCATTTTCACGGCATCACCTCCGACGGGACGAGGTTGAGAGTCAGCACCGTGATGTCGTCTTCCTGGCCGAACTGCTGGGCGGCGGCGATGCTCTCTGCGGACTGGGTGCTGATGGCGGCGGTGCGGTCGAAGCCGAAGAGCTCGCCGGTGGGGGATTGAGCTTCGACTACGCCGTCGGTGACCAGTGCTAACTGCGCGCCGGGTTCGAGGCGGATGGCTTGTTCGGAGTACACGGAGTCGAGGCTGATGCCGAGGGGAAGGCCGCTTTCCACTTCGATCTCGCGGCCGTTGACGTAGGGGGCGAGGTGGCCGGCGTTGGCAAGGGTGAGTCGCCCGTCCGCATCGGCTCGAAGGACCAGGCAAGTCGTGAATCCGCCCTGCGATCGGCCGATCATGCGCTGGTTCATCCGGGTGAGAATCTCGGCGGGGCTTTGGGTAGATTCGGCGAGGGTGCAGGCGGTGCCCACGAGCAGCGAAACCGTCATGGCGGCGGGCATGCCTTTGCCGCTGACATCGCCAATGAAGATGAGCGCGCCGCCGGAGGGGGTGGGCAGGATCTGGAAGAAGTCGCCGCCGACCTGGGAGGCGGGCTTGTAGATGCTCTGGATGGAGAAGCCGGGGATGGCGGGAATCTCTTCGGGGACGAGGATCTGCTGGACGGTGCGGGCGGCTTCGAGCTCGGAGGCGAGGCGTTCCTGATGCGCCGTAATTCGGTTGAGGCGCGCGATGAGGATGGCGACCATGGCGAGCAGGAGGATGAAGTCCGCAAAGTTGGACGCAGTGAATGGGAAAGGCCAGTGCAGAGTCGCGGAGGTCCACGCAGACGTGCCCGGAAGCCATCCCGAGTAGTCGAGCAGCAAGGAGATGGCGCTTGCGAGCATGAAGATCGGCTGCAGCAGGGCGGGGAGCAGGAGAAGGCGCGCATCCGCCACGCCCCGGTACACCGCCGGAAGGAACACGTAAATCTGCCAGACGAGGTATGGCAACAGCAGAGTGACGTTCAACATTCCCCACACCGGCACCGTAAGCCAGCCCGCGGCGGCCATCCCCGACATAACCAAACCAAGCAATACAAGCCCAATCGCAGCCCAGAAGAGCCAACCGCGCCGGGGACGGAGAAGGTAGTAAAGAAACGCGATCCACGACAGAGCATCGGCCATATCAATGGCGTTCTGGATGAGGTTCTGGGGCCAGATGCCGATGTTGTGAAACGCGTACCAGGTGGCCCAGCCCTTGGAGACCGCGTAGAGCACGGCAAAGGCAGCGAACCACACGTATTCTTTCTCGCGCTGCCGAAGCAGGTAAAGGGCGAACGCCGAAAGGCCCGCGAGCAGGTAAAGAATCGTGAGCACGTCGGCTGCGGTGGCACGTTGCCAGGCAAAGCTCTGGTTCTCCATGGCGGCGTGCTGGAGGATGCGCTCGCGGGCGCCGAGCAAGAGGTTTCCATGCAATCCGCCGGGAGTGTACTCTGCCCACCACCACCAATGCCACACGCGGATGGCGAGTTCGATGGTCTGGCTTTGCGCAGACGGAGCGCTCACCTGGCAGTCTCTGGCATGCGGCACGTAAAGCGCGGTGACGGGATTGCTGGAACATGAAGGCAAAAGCTTGCCGTCGGCGTAGACCTGGTAATTGGTGGCGATGGCGAGTGACGGAATATGGAGCACCTGGGGCGGCGCGCCGGCGGGGATCACGAGGCGGGCGCGATACCAGGCGAAGCCGGAGAGTCCGCGGAAGCCCTGCCTGTCCCAGCTCTTGCCGCCTTTGAGCAGCGACCAGCCGGAGTCGTCGAAGGAAGCGTCGGCCCAACGGGGATCGTCGCCGGGATGGAAGCGCCACAGGCCGTCGAGGGAGACCATGGGCTCGCGGTTGCGATTCACGTCGAACGATTGCGCGCGAACGCTGGGGGCGAACAGGATCGCGAGCAGGCAAAACAAAAGAAACTTACGCATGCAGGACCTCGGCGGGGGCAAAGGTGAGGGTGAGCACGGTGATGTCGTCTTCCTGGCCGAACTGCTGGGCGGCCCGAGCAATCTCCTCCGCAGGCTTGCGCGAAACCGCCGCCGTGCGCTGGAACCCGAACAGCTCACGATCCGCGTTCTGCGCTTCGACCACCCCGTCGGAAAGCAGGGTGAGAGTGTCGCCGGGCGCGAGCGCCACGAAATGCTGCGTATACGTCATTTCCGGAACAATCCCGATGGGCAGGCCGGACGGGAACTCGATCTCTTCTCCGTTGCGATAGGGCGCGAGGTGCCCGGCATTAGCGGCAATCATCTCCCCTGCGGCAGAGATGAGGACGCAGAGGCATGTGATGAAGCCGTCCTTTTGGGTCGCGGCCATTTCGCGGTTCATGCGGCGGAGCAGGGCCGCCGGTTCGAGGCCCTCGGCGGCGAGTGTGCGCACCACGCCCACGGCCAGGGTTCCAGTCATGGCCGCGCGCAGGCCCTTGCCGCTTACGTCGCCGATGACCACCAGGGTGGAGTGGTCATCGCGGCGGATGACCTGGTAAAAGTCTCCGCCCACTTCGCGCATGGGATGAAACGCAGCCTGAATCCTAACCCCGGGCATGGCCTCAATGCGCGCCGGGACGAGCATGTTCTGGATTTCGCCGGCGGCCTGCATTTCGCCGGCGAGGATCGCGCGATCCTCGGTGACCTGCCTCTGCTCGCGGAAGAGCAGGACCAGGAGGGCGGCGAGAACACAGGCAGTGCTGAAGGCGCGGCAGGCGAGAAGGTCAAGGCCCCAGCGGGCAAAGAGGTTTGGCATGCCGGGGATTGGCAGGATGGTCACTTCAAGAGCGAACCAGACGATGTCCGCGGCGCCCCACATCATGCAGAGGACGGCGAGAGGGCGCATGCGGCCCGCGATGGTGCGCCACGGCCCAAAGACAAAGAAGGGCACAAAGGAGATGGCGAAGTGCGAGAGCAGGGCGAAGGGGCGGACAAAATCGCTATTGAACGGGCCCATCCATGCGGGCTGGTTTGCGGCAACGAAGGCGTCTGTCCAGGTGGGGATGTAGGCGGCGGCGGTGGCCGCAAGCAGGGCGAGTACAGGCCACGGCATGCGGCGGTGGGCAAGGGCGTAGAAGAATGGCACCTCCCCAATAGTGATTCCTATATTGCCCAGGCCGAGGATTACGAGGCCGGCCGAGACGGAGTAATTGAGCATGGCGGCAGCGGCGAGTTCGTTGATGCGCAGCAGGGCCAGGGTGAGGCAGGCGCCGCTCAAAAAGAGCAGCTCGTAGCGGCTACGGTCGTAAAAGTAGAGGCCGATGAGAACGATGGCGAGAACGCCGACGATGCCGAAGCCGATGGCGGTGGGGAGGAACGGCGCGGCGCGAGCAAGCAGGGTGCGCGCGCGTTCGGCATCGAGAAGGGTTGCATCTCCGGCGCGAAGCTGGAGCGGGTGATCGACGACGGCGCGGTAGGGACCGCTGTTGGAGAGTGTGATGCGGTTGGTGATGCGCAAGGCGATGGTGGCGTGGCCGGCGGCGAGCGAGAGGCCGGGCACGGGATAGGACCGGATGGCATTGAGGCTGGAGTTGCCGTTGCGCAGATTGCCCTGGGCTCCCATGAGAACGCCGTCGAGATAGAGCTGATAGGCAGAGAAGGAGCTGACTTGGATGGCTGGCCGCGGATCGCCGCTCAAAAAAGCGAGATGGACGCGACAGCGCACCCACAGATGCGGTTGCGAGAACGTCGGCTTCCATGTTTGCCACGGCTGCCAGCCGGATTCGTCGAGGTTGGGTGCGGCCCAGGCGGGGTTGTCGCCGGCGTGCCAGACGCACTGCCGCGGCGAGATGGTCTGGATGGATTGGGCGGAAAGAGCGGCGGGGACGAGGAGAAGGAGCAGTGCGCATTTACGCATGCAGGACCTCGGCGGGGGCGAAGGTGAGAGTGAGCACGGTGATGTCGTCTTCCTGGCCGAACTGCTGGGCTGCGCGGGCGATGGCCTCGGCGGATTGGGTGCTGATGGCGGCGATTCGGTCGAAGCCGAAGAGCTCGCCGGTGGAAGACTGCGCTTCGACGACGCCGTCGGTCATCAACACGAGGTCGTCTCCTTCGGCGATGTTGAACCGGGAGATCGGGAAGGAGATGTTGGGAGCGGTTCCCAGCGGGTGTGCGCCCTCCATTTGCAGTTCCATTCCGTTGAGGAACGGAGGCAGATGGCCTGCGTTCACCAGAGTTGCGGGGTTATCGCCGGCGCGCCAGACGCACTGGTGGGTGGGGATAAGGATGGACTGCGCACACGCAGTACTGGAAAGGCAAAGAATCAGCCCGGCCCATGACTTGCTCAAGGCTTCCTCCGGCGTGGGGACTTTCGCTTTCGGGATCTGGGGGGAACAGAGGTTGCCCCCAAGGATAGCGGACGGGGCGGCGCTTGGCCAGAGCTTCACCAGAACCGGAAGAGGTCGATCAGATACAGGCGCGAAATCCGGTCACTACACGCGGCATACGCGCACTTTTGAGAAATAGCCTCAAACAGGAGCAGTCTTCCGCGAACCACCTTGACGCGTAGCCGCCTACGCGTTCGGATCTAGGACGAGGCGCGCGGCACAACGGCAACACACAGACAAGAGTCAGCGCAACAACAGCTCGTTTCAACAGGCACATCACGGCAGTCCCCCGGGAGCGCCGGCCCACAAAATGCCTTGAGCGATATCTCAGATCATAGGAATTCGCGTCCCGTGTAAGCTGTTCCGGACTCAGGCTGTGGCCCCATTCCAACGGCCCGCCATGCGCAAATGACACCTCAACGCGACGCAGGTATCCTGAACCACGTGGCAACCGCTCTCCAGACGGCTCGCGCACGCGTGAGCCCCGCCGGATCCTCAAAATCCAGCCACTCAATGGTTGTCGCAGCGAAATGGCGAGACACGGTATCGTAGCAAGCGATATCGAATTGGCCACCTCCTGCGAGGTAGCCAATTCGTTTCATACGGCCTGAGCAGAAGCTCGACACTTCCTCAGCTCAGTGCAATCTTGAACGCCGCTCCGTAGCTGTTTTCAACCGGCGAGCCGCCCGGCGCCTGCAGATGCAGCGCATCCGCCTCCTGCTTCCAGTTGACCTTTGCATCCGATCCCAGCAGTGTGACGTTCTGCACCTTTCCCGGATTGGTCTTGCTCGACAGCCCGAGCGATGCGATCTTCGCATGCCAGCCCGGCCATCCCATGAAGATGGCGTAGATCGCCGTGTTCGCCTTGTTGCGCGTAAAGCGGATATCCTGGCTTCCCAGTGCGCTGATGCTGTTGCCCTGGAACGATCCGCTCTTGATCGCATTCGGCCCTTCGCCATAGACCGTCCACGGCCGCGTCTCGAAGATCGCTTCGCCGTTGATCTTCAGCCATGCCGCAATCTCATCGAGAACCGCAATCTCTTTCCTGTCGATCGTTCCGTCCGGCTTGCCCGGAATATTGAGAATGAAGGTGCCGTTCTTGCTCACCGTATCCACAAGCCAGTGAATCGCGTCGCGCGGCGGCAGGTAGCCTCCAAACGCTCCGGGGCCCTCGAACAGCGTGCGATTGTAGTGCCATTGCCCGATGCAGGTCTCCGATTGCCACGCGTACGTCATGATGCCGCTGGTCAATCCGCGCTCGTAATCGGCCACCACTGCCTTGGCCAGTTTGTCGGGCACGTTCTTGATGTTCAGCACTGCTTCCATCTTGCCCCGCGTCTTCAGATTGTGGTTGTAGAAGTACGCGCCGATATTCATGCCGCCCCAGCCAAGCGGCAGCAGGGCATTGTCGAAATACAGCAGGTCCGGATCGTGCTGGTCGATCAGGTCGCGCGTGCGATCGTAGAAGTTCTTCACATAGGAGGCATCGGGCAGCGCATCCTTGGGATGCTTTACGCCATAAAGCCTCTGCGGATCGAGCCCATCCCACCACTGGCCCTTGCCTTCGGCCTTCGTCATGCGCCCGTCGTAAGGCACGCCGGCCAGCTGGCCCTTCTTATCGGCATTATGCGATGTCTGGAACCACCACCAGTTGCGCGCCTGGTGCACCGTCACCCCGAATCGCATCCCCTTACGCCGCGCCGCCGCCGCCCATTCGCCCACCACATCGCGATGCGGTCCGTGATTCACCGCGTTCCAGGGCTGGTGCTTCGAGCCCCATGCATCGAACCCGTCGTGGTGATTGGCCAGCGCAATAAACAGACGCGCGCCGGCATTCTTGTAGCGCTCGATCAGCGCTTCAGGCTCCCAGTTGAGCAAGGTCCACTGCGCGCACAGGTCCTTATAGCCGAACTTCGAAGGATGACCATAATGCTCCATCTGATACCGGTAGTTGGGAGAGCCTTCCTCGTACATGTTCCGCGCATACCAGTCGCCGTCTTCCGGCACGCACTGCGGACTCCAGTGTGCCCAGATGCCGAACTTCGCGTCGCGATACCACTCCGGCGCGTCATAGTGCAGCAACGAGTCCCAGTTCGCCTGGTAGGGACCCTCGCCGTTCAGCCCACCCACCGGCGCCTGCATCGGCACGCCGTCCCACGAGCCGCCGGGTAACTCGCCGGGCGAGCCCCACGCGGTCGGCGACCAGTCGGCGTTATTCAGCTTCGTCTGTACGATCTTGCCGTTCTCCAGCGCGTAGAACACCCGCTCGTTCTCCGGCGTAGCGCAGAATTCCTCATAGGTCTGATGCAGCTTGTTGAAGCCCGCCGGTGCATCCGCAGTCGTTTGTCCATTCGCAGGAATCGCGCCCGCCGCCGCGGCCGCCGCGATCAGTTTGCAGAACTCTCTTCTTTGCATCGCTTCACCCTCGTTTCCGTTGCAGTTCTCGGCGTCACACTGCCTGAGCAGATTGCTTCGCTTGAATGCTGGCCCTGAGACGCTTCTCCGCTTCCTCGCTCCAGTACCCGCAGTCCAGTTCCAGAAAGATCGAAGTATACGGAATCGCCAGCGTCGACTTCAGAATCAGCACGCGAAATAGCCGCCCCGCTTCATCCAGCTTCGCGATGATCCGCTCGTGCTCCATCTCGCGCTGATTCGTGCCTGCAAGCACATGCGCCATCTCTTCGCGCAGTGCAGTGACCCCCGGCGCATCCGTCTCAGACACGAGACTCAATTCCGCATCGAGATAAGCAATCGCGCGAACGTGGCTGGCCCCGCCAAGAGCCTTCACAACCTTCGCCAGCACCTCGGTGTGTTCACAACCAGTGAACATCGTCTCGATTCCCGCATTCGCTTGCGCGGGATACGCCGCATCGGCAACCACGATCCAGTTCCGGTGCCCGAACAACGGCAGCAGCTCCGCAAAGCGCGACTCCCACGTTTCGATCTGGCGGTCAGCATCCATCTTCATTCCCATCTACTCCGCACTGGGACAAACTGCCACCTTGCCGCAATGTCCTGACGCCATCAGGCTGTAAGCCTCGCCCGCCTGCTCCAGCGAGAAGCGGTGCGTCACAATGTCTTCCGGATGCAGATTCCAGCGCACCAGCCGCTCTACAAGCTCCTCCATCAGCCACGTCGACGTGACCCACGAACCGTAAATCGTCTTCTGATCGTGAATGATGTCGGGAGAAGGATTGAATGCAACGGTGCCGCCCTCGCCCACCATCACCATCTTTCCCCACTTGCGCGTGGCGCGAATCGCAACCGCCCGCGCCTCCGCATTGCCCGAACAATCAATCGCGCGCTCCACTCCCTCGCCGCCGGTAAACTCGCGCACCTCATTCACGTTCTCCGCGCCCGCGGCGAGCACATAATCGCAAAGCCCCAGGTTCACGGCAATCTGCCGGCGCTCGGAGGAGAGATCGATGCCGATAATCTTCTCCGCGCCAAGCTTGCGGCACAACGCTCCCGCCGCCAGGCCCACCGGACCCAGCCCCGTGATCAACACCGCATGGCTGCCGTCAATCCCAACCTTCTGCAGCGCTTCATACACCGTGCCGAATCCGCACGCCACCTGCGCTCCATCCAGATAAGTCAGCGAGTCAGGCAGGTAGATCAGGTCCTTTTCTTCTGCCAGCAGATACTCGGCCATGCCGCCGTCGCGCTGCCATCCATAGGCGCGGCGATACTCGGCGCTGGTGCACGAGATCATGTACCCGCGCCGGCAATCGTTGCAAACGCCGCACCCCGAGATGTGATACACAATCACGCGGTCGCCCGTCTTGAAGCGCCGGCAGCCCGGGCCGGTCGCCACAATCTGCCCCGCAGGCTCGTGCCCCGCGATCACGCCCTGATAACCCTCCGGTCCCTTGCCAAGGTGCTCGCGATAGATGGCCCGAATATCCGATCCGCAGATCGTCGAGGCCTTCACGGAAAGAAGCACCTCGCCATGTCCAGGCTCCGGCACCGCAACCGTTCTCAGCTCCACAGTGCTGTTCCCAGGCAGGTAAGCCGCCTTCATCGTCTTCATTGCATGTCTCCAGCGCCGGAACTACGCAGGCGTAATAACTCCATTCACGTCCCACAGATCTTCCCAGGATTGATTCTCCTTCCAAAGAAAGACCTGCCCCTTGATGAGCCGGCAGTTGCGATCGATCCCTTCGATGGCCTTCATGTCCTCCGCGCTCAGCGGTTCACTCACGGCTGCCTGCAAATTGCTCAGCAAATTCCTCGGGTTGGTGGAGAAGGGAATCGGAATCTGCCCGCGCTGAATCGCCCACTGGATGCACACCACAGCCGGATGCACGCCCAGCCGCTGCGCAATTCCGCGAATCACCGGATCCTCCGTCGGCGACGTATCTTCCGGCGTGCGGTCGCGCTCCGGTCGCCCCGGCGATCCCAGCGGAGAATACCCAACCGGCTGAATGCCGCGTTCAATCAGATAACGGAAAAACTCCGGCTGCTGAAAATGCGGATGGAGCTCCATCTCGTTCACCGCCGGCTGGATGCGTGCATCCCGCAGCAGCAGCTCCATCTTCGGGATCGTCATGTTCGACGTGCCGATGTTGCGCACCAGCCCGCGATCCACAAGCTTTTCCATCGCCCGCCACGTCCGCATGTAATTCTCGTGGATGTACGGAACCGCATGCGGATTCCGCGCGCTCACGTCGCATCCCGGCGGATGATGATTCGGAAACGGCCAGTGCACCAGGTAAAGATCGAGATAAGCGAGTCGCAGATCCGCAAGCGACTTCTCGCACGAACGAATCACATCGTCTTCGCCGTGCTTGTCGTTCCACACCTTCGACGTGATCCACAGATCTTCGCGGCGAATGCCATCGCGCATCATCTGCTGCAGGGCACGCCCGATCCGGTCCTCGTTGCCGTACACCGACGCGCAATCGAAATGACGGTAGCCGATCCCCGCTGCGTAGCGCACCGCCTCGGCGACCGCATCATGTGAAACATGGTCGGAGCCGAATGTGCCCATTCCAATCACGGGCATTCGATCGCCCGAACTCAGCGCCCTGGCTGGAACACTCGAAGGGGCGACGCCCCTTCCATCGGCCGAAGCATTTGAAGGTTGCATTCTCTTCCTTGTGGGCCAGTTAACGATAACTGAAACGAGCACCATCCTACGTTTCGCCCCCGCCCTTGTCAATCACGCAGGGCCACAGCGCGCCTCGCATCGCTCTCCCCAAAGCCTGTGAACGGGCGCGCGAGCGTGGGGTAAACTCCCCTCATGGCGATCCGCCTGAAAGATATTGCGAACGAGTTGGGCCTCTCCGTGGTCACCGTTTCAAAGGTCCTGCGCGATCATCCGGACATCGGCGCCGAGACGCGCATGCGCGTTTTGAAGCGCATGCGTGAGCTGAATTACCAGCCCAACCTTGCCGCTCGCTCTCTGGTCACCGGCCGCACATGGACCCTGGGCCTTGTTGTCCCCGACCTCTTGCATCCGTTTTTCGCGGAGATCGCCAAAGCCATCTCCACTGAAGCCCAGCAGCATGGCTACAGCCTCTTCATCTCCTCCTCGGATGAAGATCCGGAGCTCGAAGTGCAGGAGATCAGGCAATTGCTCGCCAGGCACGTCGACGTCCTCCTCATCGCCTCCGCGCAAACATCGGCCGCCAACCTCCGCCTGATTGAAGAGCAGAAGACACCGTACATTCTCGTCGACCGGCGCTTTCCCGAGCTCAATGCAAACTTCATCGGCGTCGACGACGAAGCGGTAGGCGTCCTCGCAACCTCTCACCTCATCCAGCAGGGCTGCCGCCGCATCGCCCACATCCGCGGCCCTCAGGTAAGCACCGGCCTTGGCCGCTTGAGCGGTTACGAGCAAGCCCTGCGCTCCCACGGCCTGAAACCCCTGGCCGGCCACGTCGTCTCGCTCGGCGCCTCCGGAGACCACCGCGGAGAGCGTGGCGGCTACGAGGCCGCCCAAAAACTGCTTCAATCCAAATCTCGTCCCGACGGACTCTTCTGCTTCAACGATCCATCCGCGTTGGGCGCTATGCGTGCCATTCTCGATGCCGGCCTGCGCATCCCCCAGGACGTAGCCGTCATCGGCTGCGGCAATATCTCCTACTCCGATTTCTTGCGCATTCCATTGTCTTCCGTGGACCAGGGAAGCGACAGCATCGGGAAGAGTGCGGGACAGCTTGCCCTCTCGCTCGCCGATGCCGGGAACAAAGCCAGAGTGAAGCCGAAGATCGAGCTCGTCGCTCCCCGCGTCGTCGCCCGTGCTTCCAGCCTGCGCAACTGCGGCGACTAGCCCGCCAACTGCATTACACCGCCTCCAATCGCCCAACCACGAAAAAAGCCGCCCCGAGGTCTTCGGGGCGGCCCATAGTTTTCGCTGTGACTGAATCTACCAGACTCGGCAGGAGTTCACCGGGTACATCGGCTGGCCCTTCTTGCATCCGAATGCTTTTCCGAATGCGTCGAAGTTCTGCACCGTGCCGTTCACGCGCCACTTGCCCGGCGAGTGCGGATCCACCAGCGCCGACTGCCGCGCCGACTGTTCCGTCTGGTTCTGGCACCACACCTGCGCAAAGCCGATAAAGTACCGCTGCGCCTCGGTGTAGCCGTCGATCTTTTCATCGATCGACTTGCCCTGGTCCTTCAGCGTGTCCAGCAGAGCCATATACGCAATGCGCAGACCGCCGTTGTCCGCCGTGTTCTCGCCCAGCGTGAGTTTGCCGTTCAGGTACGCGGCCTTCGTGTCGCCGTGCGCCGGCGCCGCTTCAAAGCCGTTGTACTCCTTCACCTCGCAATCGGTCCGCTCCGTGAACTTCTTGCGGTCCTCCGGAGTCTGCCACTCGCGCAGATTTCCGTGGCCGTCGTACTGCGAGCCCTCGTCGTCGAAGCCGTGCGTCATCTCGTGCCCAATCACCACACCAATGCCGCCGAAGTTCACCGCCGGATCCACATCCGGATCGAAGAACGGAGGCTGCAGAATGCCGGCAGGGAAGTTGATGTCGTTCATCGAGGGATCGTAGTAGGCATTCACCGTCGGCGGTGTCATGCCCCACTCCTTCTCGTTCACCGGCTTGCCCAGGTGATCCAGGTCCCAGTTGCGCTGGAACACGGCATTGCGCCGCGCATTGCCCAGAGCGTCGTCCCGTTTCACCGTGAGTGCGTCGTAGTTGCGCCACTTCTCCGGATACCCGATCTTGTTGCGATACTCTGACAGCTTCACCTCCGCGGCCTTCTTCGTCTCCTCGCTCATCCACGGCAGCGTCTTGATGTCGTCCGCCAGGGCCTTGTCCAGCGCGGCTACAAGCTGATCCATGCTTGCCTTGGCCTTGGGTGGAAAGTGCTGCGCCACCCAGTCCTGTCCCACGGCCTCGCCCAGCGCGCGGTCGGTCTGCATGGTGCACAGCTTCCAGCGCGGCGTGGGCTCCTTTTGTCCGGCCAGCGTCTTCTGGAAGAACTCAAAGTTGGCATCGCGGTACGCCGCGGGCAGATCGCTCGCCGCGCCGTGCAGCACATGCCACTTGAGATACGACTTCCACGCATCCACCGGCTCCGATGCCAGCAGGTCGTTCAACCCTTTGAAGAAGTTTGGCGTGCCCACATTCAGCGTGCTGAACGGCCGCACGTTCACGTCCTTGAAATAGACGCTGAAGTCGAAATCCGGCGCCAGCTTTTGCAGGTCGGCAATGGTGTAGATGTGGTACCGCGCCTCGGGATCGCGCAGCTCCGTGCGGCTCATTGAAGCCTTCGCCATCGCCGTCTCAATCTTCAGCACAGCATCGGCCTCTTTGGCTGCCTGCTCCGCCGAGTCGCCCGACAGCGTGAACACCTTCGTCATGTTCTCGCGATACTCCTGGCGAATGCGCTGGAACCGCGGATTATCTACCAGGTAGTAGTCGCGGTCGGGCAGCGACAGTCCGCCTTGGTAGATCGCCGCAATCTGCTTGGACGAGTCCTTCGCGTCCTGCTCCACGCCGAAGCCGAACGGCGTCCCAGGATAGCCCTTCTCAGCCAGTTCGCCCACCAGCGTGCCGATCTGCTTGGTATCTTTCAGCGCCGCAATCTCGTTCAGCGCCGGCTGCAGCGGGGTCAGCCCCTTCTGGTCGATCGCCGACGTGTCCATGCACGACTCGAAATAGTCGCCGTACTTCTTCTGCAGCGGCGTCTTCGGATCCTTGGCCGCCGCGTCAAGCTCCTGCCACAGGTAGTAGCGGTTGCGCTCGCCCAGCAGCGAGAACGACCGCGCCCAGCGCACCTGGTCGGCAGGGATCGGGTTGTTCTTGTCCCAGTTGCCGCACGCGTACTGGTAAAAATCCACGCACGGATCGGCGTTTTTATCGATGGCCCCAAGGTCGAAGCTCTTGGTCGGAGGCGGAGGAGTTGGCTTTTCGTCATTCGCCGGAGCCCCGGAGGTCTGAGCAAAAAGGGTTCCGGAGGCCAGAAGAAGGGCAGCAGCAATTGTGGATTTCATCATCGATTCCTTATACGGCTGTTCCTGTAAAAGTGAACAAATCAGAGCGTTGAAAACCATACCTGACCATACCGTTGACCGGCAAGCTGCTTTTGACAGGGTTGGCTGTCAGTTTGACGTAAGTTCCTGCTCGAAAGCCGCAGAAAACCTGTGAGTGCCGTGATCCGGCTTTGCTAAACTCCGTGGAACGGAATCCCTGAGGTGACAACCATGTTGACGAAAGCGATCTGTACAGCGGCGTTGTGTGCGGCTCTTAGTCTTGCGGCGCCCGCCGTGCGCGGTCAGCAGTCGCACCGGACGCTGGTGCGTGCCGGTCACTTGCTCGACGTCAAGACCGGGAAGACCAGCGACGCGCAGACCATCGTCGTGGTCGCAGACAAGATTCAATCCATCGGCGCCACGGCGTCGCTTCCGGCTCTCCCCGGCGACAAGGTCGTGGACCTCAGCGGGCTCACCGTGCTGCCGGGGCTGATTGATGTGCACACGCATCTGACCATGAATCCGGACTTCGATCCCTACCATGAGCTGACGGAGACCGACGCGAAAGACGCGATCAACGGGGTGGTGAATGCCAAAACCACGCTGCTGGCCGGCATCACAACGGTCCGCAACGTGGGAGCCAATGGCTTTGTGGACGTGGACCTCCGCGATGCCATCAATGCGGGACAGGTGCCCGGCCCGCACATGCAGGTAAGCGGCCCGCTGATCGGCATCACCGGTGGCCATTGCGACGAGAACCTGCTGCCCATCCGCTACCACCTCCAGGGCGACGGCGTGGCCGATGGAATTCCCGCCGTGCAACACAAGGTGCGCGAGAACATCAAGTACGGCGCCGACCTCATCAAGATCTGCGCGACCGGCGGCGTCCTCTCCAAGGGCGACGATCCGCAGGCATCCCAGTTCACCCTGGAAGAGATGCAGGCAATCGTCGCGGACGCGCACAGGCTCGGCCGTAAAGTAGCAGCGCACGCGCACGGAGCACAGGGCATTCTGTGGGCCACCGAGGCTGGCGTGGATTCCATCGAACACGGAAGCTACATCAACGACCAGTCAATTGCGGAGATGAAGAAGCGCGGCACATACCTGGTGCCGACTCTCTACCTTGAGGACTGGATGATCCAGAGCGGCCACCTGCCGCCCTTCTACGCGCAGAAGATGAAGGATGTAAGCGCGGTAGCCAAGGCCAACATCAAGCACGCCATCCAATCCGGCGTGAAGATCGCCATGGGAACCGACGCGGCCGTCTATCCCCACGGACTGAATGCCCATGAGCTGGATGTATATGTGAACCAGGAAGGAATGACGCCGCTCGCCGCTCTGCAAACGGCCACCATCAACGCCGCGGACCTGATGGGCTGGACTTCCAAGGTCGGCACAATCGAACCCGGCAAGTGGGCCGATATCATTGCGGTGAAGCAGAATCCGCTCGACGATATCCGCACGCTCCAGGATGTGCAGTTCGTGATGAAAGGCGGAGTGGTCTACAAGAATGAGGGCCAATGATCGGGATTAAAAGCTGTAGGCGCTTGCTGGCCATGGGAGTTCTTGCCACGGCGGTGGGGCACGCGCAGGATGTCCACGTCCGCGTCTCGCCCGATGTAAAAACCGGCATCCACGGCACAACCGAATTCCCCACCATCCAGATGGCGCTCGACCATCACCCATGGCCCGGCCCCGGCGGCCGCGTCTACATCCAGATCGCGCCGGGCGTCTACCACGAGCGCATCATCGTCACCCAAAACCATCCCGACATCACGCTCATCGGCGCCGGCAAGTCGCCGTCCGATGTGGTCATCACCAACAGCCTGAACGCCAAACAGGCTGGCGGCACCTTCTTTACCGAGACCGCGGAGATTAACGGCGACGGCTTCGAAGCCGACAACATCACCTTTGAGAACGCAGCAGGGAACACCGGTCAGGCCGTCGCCGTCGCCGATCGCGCCGACCGCTCCGTCTTCAAGCGCTGCCGCTTCCTCGGCCACCAGGACACGCTCTTCGCCGACGGCGGCCGCCAATACTACGTCGACTCCTACATCGAGGGCGGCGTCGACTTCATCTTCGGCAACGCCACAGCCGTCTTCGACCACGACGAGATTCACTCCAACGGCCCCGGCTACCTCACGGCGCAGTCGCGCACATCGCCCGACCAGACCACCGGCTACGTCATTCTCAACAGCCGCGTCACCGCCGGCGCGCCGCCGGAAGGCAAGAAGATGACCATCAGCCTTGGCCGCCCCTGGCGTCCCTTTGCGCGCGTCGTTTTCATCCACACCGAGCTGCCAGCCGAAGTCATCCCGCAGGGATGGAGCCCCTGGAACAAAACCCCTGGCACGCCGCAGGCCTACTACGCGGAATTTCAGGACTCAGGCCCCGGCGCCAACCCCTCCGCCCGCGCGCCTTGGTCGCACCAGCTCCAGCCGAACGAGGTGCCGCAATACCTACCCAGGATGTTCCTCGCCGGAAACGACCACTGGAACCCCGAAGCCGCGGCCGCCAGCCTGCCCTAGGTCGCTACAACCCGGCTCATCACCGTCCGAGCACCGGCGTCAGCGCCTCCGACGCGGTGATCCCAATGCCCGGTCGATACAGGCGGGCTACATTCCGCCCATCCCGCTTGGCTGCATACAGGGCCTGGTCGGCTTCGTTGAGCAACTGCGGCCACGTCAGATCGCGCCGGCCTGAGGTGGTTGCCAGCCCGAAGCTTGCAGTGATGCTTACCTCCGCACCGTCCGTCGCAATCACCTCCGCTTCAATCGACGCCCGCACATGCTCGATCAGGCGAACCGCCGCGAAGATGGGCGTCGAAGGCAGCAGCAGCACAAACTCCTCCCCACCCAGCCGCCCCACCACATCGGTCTTGCGAACCATTTGCCGCACCATCCCGGTTGTTCTTTGCAGAACTGCGTCGCCCGTTGCGTGACCATGCGTGTCATTCAGCCGCTTGAAATGATCGATGTCCAGAATGGCAATCGTGAACTCGCGCCGATCGCGCAGGTAGCGGGTCACCTCCGCTTCACCGGCTGCCTCCAGCCCGCGGCGGTTCAACACGTCTGTCAGCACATCGGTTGTCATCTGCCGCCCCATGTGCGCATAGAGCCGCGCGTTCTGCATCCAGATAAAATTCAGCGGCAGCACCGAGCACGACACCACATACACAATCCCGCTGGCCACCTCCACCCACGGCGCAACCTGCCCGGGTATATGCCCCGTCACGAAAAACACAACCACGCGCGCAAACTCCACCGCGGAGTAGAAGCCGAGGAAAGCCCCCATCACGCGCCTTGGCCACACCGTTTCAGTATCCCGTGCTACGCACAATACCGCCGTCGTAATAGCGGTCTGGATGGCGAGCGTAATGTCCTCCAGCGTGGCGATCCAGTCCATGTAGGGCAGAAAGCTGTGGCGCACCGCCAACGCCCACCCGATATAGAAGGGGAGACTGCCGAAGATCAGCAGAAGCGAGATCACGCGAGTGCGCCTGCCGCGGCCGAGAAATTCAACCACGCCGGCGTTGATGCATGCGTAGCCCGCCGGCGCTGCCATGTACAGCACAGGAAGCGACAGCCAGATCGGAAGCAGCCGGTCGGCGTATTGGAAGGCCCCGCCCGCAACGCCCGACAAGTACGCATACGCGAACCAGCGAAAGCTGCGGTTATCGCGCTCCAGCAGCACCATCGCCAGAAAGACGATGGCAAAGCAGGCGAACTGCACGTTCTGGATGAAACCTATGGCGTATGTGAGCATCTGGGGAAGTTGGGGGACCTAGCCGCTATGGTATCTCCAGCGCCGTAGTCGAGCCATGAAAATCGGCTCCGCGGCGCCCCTCGTCACCTGCGCCTTTACATCCCCGCGCGCCGCCTGCCACACTGAACTGTGGACACCCAGACAATCGTAATCCTCGATTTTGGCTCGCAGTACACGCAGCTCATCGCCCGCCGTATCCGCGAGTTCAACGTCTTCTCCGTCGTTCTTCCCTGTACGGCCCCGCTCGCCGAAATTGAGAAGTACAAGCCGCTCGGCATCATCCTCTCCGGCGGCCCTTCGTCCGTCTACGATACCGACGCTCCGCCTGCCGATCCCAAGGTCCTCGAACTTGGCCTGCCCACGCTCGGCATCTGTTACGGCCTGCAGTTCATCGTCCACCACCTCGGCGGCAAAGTCCGCTCCGCCTCTAAGCGCGAGTACGGCCACGCCGACGTCACGGTAGAGGTCAGCTCGACGCAGTTGTTTGCCGGCCTGCCCTCCACCCTCCAGGTCTGGATGAGCCACGGCGACGAGGCCCTCGAACTGCCCGCCGGCTTCCATCGCACCGCCGTCACCTCCAACGCGCTCGCCGGCATCGCCAATGAGCAGCGCCGCATCTGGGCCGTGCAGTTCCACCCTGAGGTCCACCACACCCCGCTCGGGCCGCAGCTCCTGCGCAACTTCGTCTTCAACATCTGCGGCGCCACCGGCGACTGGACCCCCGCGCACTTCGTCGAGACCACCGTCGCCGCCATTCGCAAGCAGGTCGGCAACGATCACGTCATCTGCGCGCTCTCCGGTGGCGTGGACTCATCCGTGGCCGCCGTGCTGGTGCACAAGGCCATCGGCAGCCAGCTCACCTGCGTCTTTGTCGACAACGGCGTCCTGCGCAAAAACGAGTTCCAAAAAGTGCAGGAGAACCTGCGCGACAAGCTCGGCCTCAACCTCGTCGCCGTCGATGCCAGCGATCGCTTCCTGCACAAGCTCGCCGGCGTCACCGATCCCGAGAAGAAAAGAAAAATCATCGGCAACGAGTTCATCGCCGTCTTCGACGATGAAGCTCATCGCATCTCGCAGCAGACTGGCGGAGTCGACTGGCTCGTGCAGGGCACGCTCTATCCCGATGTCATCGAATCCAGCAGCGTCAAAGGCCCCAGCCAGACCATCAAGAGCCACCACAACGTCGGCGGCCTGCCGGAGACCATGAAGCTCAAGCTCATCGAGCCCCTGCGCGACCTCTTCAAAGATGAAGTCCGCCGCATCGGCCGCGACATGGGCATGCCGGAAGACATCCTCTCGCGCCAGCCATTCCCCGGCCCAGGCCTCGCCGTCCGCATCCTCGGCGAGATCACCCGCGAGCGCGTTGCGCTCCTCCAGGAAGCCGACGACATCGTCGTCAGCGAGATCAAGGCCGCCGGCCTTTACACCAAGATCTGGCAAAGCTTCGCGGTCCTGCTACCCGTCATGTCCGTCGGCGTCATGGGCGACCAGCGCACCTACGCCTACACCTGCGCGGTTCGCGCCGTGCATTCCGAAGACGGCATGACCGCCGACTGGACGCCGCTGCCCTACGACGTGCTCAAGCGCATCTCCAGCCGCATCGTTAACGAGGTCCGCGGCATCAACCGTGTCGTCTATGACATCACGTCCAAGCCGCCAGGCACCATCGAGTGGGAATAGGGACTAGCCGTCCAGGCGATTGCGCCTTCCGCGCCACATCCAGTCTGCTCAGTGTGCGCACGGCACGTGCTCTTGAGCACTGTCATCCCGACCGGAGCGCAGCGTAGCGGAGGGATCTGCGGTTCTTCCTCGCCTCGCCTCCGCGGCCGCCTCGCGCTGATAGACTGGCTCCGCGAAAAAGTCGGCATTCCCGGGAGGCCCTGGTGCGCAAAGCGCTGCTGCTCGCAATCGTCTGGATCGTCGCCTCAACCGCGCTGGTCGCGCAGCAGAATGCAGATCAGGCCCGCTGGCGCGCCGAAGCTGCTCGCGTCACCATCATTCGCGACGACTGGGGCATCGCCCACGTTCACGGTAAGACCGACGCCGACGCTGTCTTCGGCATGATCTACGCGCAGTGCGAAGACGACTTCAATCGCGTCGAGACCAATTACCTCACCGCCCTCGGCCGCCGCGCCGAAGCCGAAGGCGAGCCCGCCATCTGGCAGGACCTGCGCCAGCGCCTCTTTCTTGACCCCGCCCAATTGAAGCAGGACTACGCCGCCAGCCCGGAGTGGCTGAAGAAGCTGATGAATGCCTGGGCCGACGGCATCAACGACTACCTCGCCACACATCCCCAGACCCACCCCAAAGTCCTCACGCATTTCGAACCGTGGATGGCCCTGTCCTTCACTGAAGGCAGCATCGGCGGCGACATCGAAGACGTAAATCTCAAAAGCCTTCAGGCGTTCTATGGCACCCCCGGCGCGCAAGCATCCGACACATCGGCCGTCCAATGGCGTCCGCGTCCACGCGTGGCCCAACCGTGGATGGAGCCCCCGCCCAGCGCCTCCAACGGAATTGCCATCGCGCCCTCCAACACGCTCGATCATCACGCCCTGCTCCTCATCAATCCGCACACGTGGTTCTTCTTCCGCAGCGAGCTGCAGATGTCCAGCGACGAAGGCCTCAACGCCTACGGCGCGGCGACGTGGGGCCAGTTCTTCATCTACCAGGGATTCAATCAGCGCCTGGGATGGATGCACACCTCCAGCAACGTCGATTCCGTGGATGAATATCTGGAGACCGTTGTCCACAACAACGGCAAGCTCGCATACCGCTACGGCGCCGTCCTCAAGCCGTTCACGACGAAGCAAATCACGCTGCGCTACAAAACTCCGAGCGGCCTCAAGTCGCGTACGTTCACAGCGCTCTACACGCTGCACGGTCCGGTGATCGCACGCCAGAGCGATAAATTCGTCACCATTCAGTTGATGAACACGCCCATCCCCGCGCTGGAGCAGAGTTACCTGCGCACCAAGGCGCGCACCTACGCCGAGTACGTGAAGATCATGAACCTGCGCGCGAACTCATCCAACAACACCGTCTACGCGGATGCAGACGGCAACATCGCATACTGGCAGGCCAACTTCATACCGCGCCGCAACACCCACTTCGACTACACAAAGCCCATCGACGGCAGCAACCCTGCAACCAACTGGCAGGGCGAGCTGAGCCTTGAAGAAACTCCGCATCTGAGCAATCCCAAGAGCGGCTTCCTCTTCAATGTGAACGACTCGCCGTGGAACGCCGCAGGCCCCGACACCCTGCACAAATCCGCCTACCCAGCCTACGTAGAGCAGGGAATCGAGTCCGCCCGCGGCATCCACGCACTCCGCCTGCTCGATCCCAACGGCACCCCGCGCCGCGATTTCACCGTGGATTCGCTCGAGCGGGCCGCCTTCGACTCCTACATGCCGTGGTTCGCGCGCACCGTGCCCGTGCTCGTAAAGGCATACGACGCGCTCCCGCCCGATTCGCCATTGCGAACCAAACTCGCCGATCAGATCAGGCTCCTCCGCAACTGGGACGATCGCTGGGGCGTCAACTCCGTCGAGACAGCTCTCGCCATCTACTGGGGCAACCAGTTGCTCAAGGCCAACGGCCGCGCCGCGCGCGATGCCCACATTCCCAGCGAAGAATGGATGGCCACGAAAGTCGCGCCCAACGAATTACTGAACGCCCTGGCAACGGCTTCCGGCCAGCTCGCAGCCACCTTCGGCGCCTGGCGCACACCGTGGGGCCACATCAATCGCTTTCAGCGCCTCACCGATGAACTCGCGCCGAAGTTCACCGATGCCGGCGCCAGCATTCCCATCGGCTTTGTGCCGTCCATGTGGGGCTCGCTCGCGGCCTTTGTCGGCCGGCCTTATCCCGGGACAAAGCGCTGGTACGGCAACTACGGCAACAGCTTCATCGCCATCGTAGAGTTCGGCCCGCGAATTCGCGCCATCGGCATCACCGCCGGCGGCGAAAGCGGAGACCCAAAGTCACCGCACTTCGACGATGAAGCTCAGCGCTACGCCGACGGCAACCTGCGCGAAATCTACTTCTATCCCGATCAACTCAAAGGCCACACCGAGCGCACCTATCACCCCGGCGCGTATTAGAACCGGAATATCTGTAGGACGTCCGGCCGCCTCACCAGTACCCGATTGTTCGGGTGTCGGTTTCCAGCAGCGTTCGCGTCTGCACCTCGGGCGAGAGCACCCAGACCGTCCGCTTTGTCCAGTTGTGATGGTCGTCGAACTCGTATTCGCACCAGGTTGCATACAACAATTTGCCGGAGGCATCTCGCCACTCCGCGCTTATCGGGAACCTGTGATCGGAGTTCGCGTACGTGTAGTGCACCTGGGAGTCATCGCAGGTGCCGTCCTTGCGGCATGAGAGACCCTCGACCTTGTTGGTGCCGAGGTTCGCCACGAACGAGTCACCGAACTGGTTCGGCTTGTCCGAAGCTTTCCAGAAGCTCAGCATCTTGTTGTGCGAAAACGTGAATAGAACGGCAACGGCGCCCGATTCATCGTAGCTCTCGAAGCGTTGGAAGTCGGTTTCTGGATCGTAGGTCTCGCGATACTTCAGTTGCCCGTTCTTTCCCCACGTAGCGCGCTCCGTCCACTGACCGTCGGCATTGGTTCGGAAGATTGAGCGCGATATCTGCTGGCCGTTGGCGTCAAACGATCGCCAATCCGCCAAGTTGCCATTGGCATCGTACGTCTTGGTGCTGCGCCCAACCTGACCTGTGGAGTAGTAGCTTTCCTCGACAGGGCCAAATGGCCCGTCCTTTTCTCGCTGGCTCACGGAGCCATCGAGCCCGTTGATGTGCGTGCGTCCGATCACCTGTCCATGGCCGTCGCGCACGATCTCGATAATCTCGCCTGCGAAACGTCCATCCGGCAGCAGTTGGCCGGAGCGCGTTCGATTGCCGTCTCGGTCGTATTCGCAATCCACGCAATAAAGGGGAAGAATCAGGGATGGGCCGGCGGGCTGCGTCCATCGGACCCGGGTCCCCTTCACCGTCGTCGATACCGATTTGACCGGCCCCTCGAACCCATCTGCCTGCGCTTCAGTCTTGTGCTTCCCCGCCGCTGAAACAATGGCCGCTGGAGCTACGAGGAGAAATATCGAAAGACGGAGATAGCGCATAGAGGCTGCTCATCCTCCAATCTAGCCATTCCCACGAAGGGCTCGTCAGTTATCGGTGCGAAATCAGCAGCCTGACCCCTGACACCTGATCCCTGAAACCTGTCTTTCCATCACTGTCCGCTGACTTGCGGCTTCAGCACCGGCGCGCGCAGCGGAGTCGTTTCAATCTCAATCCGCGTGTCCTTGGGGAAGTCCACATCGTGTCCCGGCCGCAGAAAATTGTCGTACGTCGACAATGCCGCGGCGTAAAAGCCGATGCCCGCGGCGATGTTTCGGCTTCCCGCCGCTATGCCGACCACGCGGCCGATAATCCCGAACCCATTTGAAGCAACCGTGGTGCCCGCCACCATATTGCCGTCGGTGTCCAGCGCACGGCCGGCCAGCATGGTCAGCAGCAGCGGCGCCACAGCACTGGCTTTGCTCTTGGGCGTCACCGTGCCTTCCGCGTCCATCGAAAGGCCGTTAGCTCCTTCCGTCGTCGCGCCACCCAGCGAGCCCTGCACATTGCGGTCGGGAGTGGGCGTCCCAACTCCGCTTGGAAAACGAATCTGCTGGAATGTAAAGCGCAGCTTTCCGTTGCGGCCCAGGCTGCGCGCGGACTTCGCCATGGTCACGTGACCCACCAGCGTGGAACCCTGCGGCACCACCAGGTCCCGATTGCGGTCATACACCGGCTCCACAACCAGCGCCTTCACCGGGTCCCCCGCCTTCGCCGTTGCCGATGTGACCTCTGCATTCAGCAGCGCATGCACCGACCAAATCTCGGGGTTGCCGGGCGCGGGAGCCGGCGGCGTCGCGGCGGCAGCCTCGGCGGGCGCATGGGGCAGTTTGAATGGCTGGGAAAGTTCGAACGTCCACGCCGTATGCACCGGGATGTTCTCCGGATGGTACGGAAGCTGGTGGTAGAGCATCTGCTTGGCGCGCTCGCCAAAGCCCGGAGCCTTGAAGAAGGCAATTTGGCTGTGCAACATCGCCATTCCGCTCGCCCATTCGCGCTTGATCAGATTGCGATGCGCCTTCTCGCCGGTGGCCGAGAGCCGCAAAACAGGAGCGCCGGTCACCGCTCCATGGGTGCGCAGTGCCATAGGCGAACCATCGAGCGTGATGCTGCTGAACTCCACGCGCGCAGTGTGGAACGGCGTAAAGTCGCCCATGAGCCGCGCATGCAGGCGCTCTTTCTTATTCGCGGCCAGGCTCAGCACCCGCCCGGTGACCACCGTTTGGGCCGGCACCGCAAGCTCGCCGTTCAAAAACAGCGGATAGACCAGGCGCCCCTGGATCGTCTCCCCCGCCTTCATCGGGTAAGTGCGATCGGTCTCCACCTGCAGGCTTGTGCCCGCGGGCAAAATATACTCCGGCGCAACCGGCTTCGCAGCAGGCTCCTGGCGAACCGGCGGAGCAGCGCTCGGGGCAGGCCTCTGGTGAAGCGTCTGCGCGGCGGTCATTCCGGCCACGCACGCACAGCACATGCCCAGCGCACCGGGTAGTAGACGGTTCAGCAAAACCATGGGGAAGACACCAACCTCATACCTCAAGTCTACGGGTGAGACGCATTCCGTGTCCGGCGGCGAGCACAAAAGATTATGTCAACCGTGCCCGAACCCCGGCCAGTTCGCGGGTAAGCTCGTCCAGCCGCGCCAGTAACTCGCTGTGATGCCGCTCTGCCTGCGATGGTTCAATCGGCTCAATATAAAAGGTTCCGTTCGGCTCCAGTACGCACCGCCCCACCTGGTGCAACCGCTCGAACCCCTGCCGGTGGATCACGTCCATCAGCTCCTCATGGGTCAGCGCCTCACGCTCCATGGCGTGCTCATCCACGCGCCCGTCTCTCACCAGCACGGTCGAGCGGCCCTCCAGCGCCCGCGTCATCTTCGGCGACTTATACAGCGTGCGCACCACCAGCCAGTTAATCGCCAGCAGCCCGAACGCGCCCACGATTCCCCCCGTCACCGAGTTATCGTCCCCAATAATCGCGTTCTGTACCGTGTTCGACAGCGACAGCAGCACAATCAGGTCAAAGGGATTCAACTGTGCCAGTTCGCGCTTGCCGAACAGGCGCACCAGCACCACCAGGGCCAGGTAGATGATCACGGGACGAAGCAGCTTCTCCGTCAGCGGAAGCGGCAACTGAAACATGTGTTGATACAGGGTGTGCAGCATGCCACGAGCATACCCGGCTCCGCGACGGCCTTACCACCCGGAGAACGCGAACCGGCCTCAACATCGCACCGCCCCCCAACACCCCAAGTTCCCTCGTCCCTGCTCCCTGCTCCTGATCCCTTGTTCCCTCGTTCCCTGGTTCCCTCATTCCCTCCGCTGCTCCAGCAGCGCATATTTTTGATGTCATGCACAGGGCGCTCTCCGCGGCCGGTCGCGCGGCGGTAACCTGACTTGATATCCTTACGTCCTTTCGAAGGAGCACTTATGAAAGAAGTAGTGATCGTATCCGCCGTTCGCACGCCCATCGGTAAATTTCAGGGCTCGCTGCAATCCTTCACCGCGCCCAAACTCGGCGCAATCGCGGTACGCGAAGCCGTCCGCCGTGCCGGCGTCGATCTCAAGCAAGTCGAAGAGTGCATCATGGGCTGCGTCCTCCAGGCCGGCCTCGGCCAGAACCCCGCCCGTCAGGCCGCCATCCACGGCGGCATGCCTCCCGAGTCCGCCGCGCTCACCGTCAACCAGGTCTGCGGCTCCAGCCTGCGCGCCGTGGCCCTCGCCGCCCAGCAGATCCAGACCGGCGACGCCGAGATCATGGTCGCCGGCGGCATGGAATCCATGAGCAACGCCCCCTACCTGCTGCCCCAGGCGCGCACCGGCTACCGCATGGGCAACGGCGTACTCGTCGATTGCATGATCAACGACGGCCTGTGGGAGGCCTATCGCAACTTCCACATGGGCATCGGCGCCGAGATGATCGCCGAAAAATACGGCCTCTCCCGCACCGATCAGGATGAGTTCGCCGCCGGCTCCCACCAGAAAGCCGCAAAGGCCACCAGGGAAGGGAACTTCAAAGACCAGATCGTTCCCGTCGAAATCCCCGCCGCAAAAAAAGGCGAAGCCCCGCGGCAATTCACCGCCGACGAGACCATCCGCCCCGAGACGACCATTGAAATCCTCGCCAAACTCAAGCCGGCCTTCAAGGAAGGCGGCACCGTCACGGCGGGCAACGCTCCCGGCGTGAGCGATGGCGCCGCCGCAGTCGTCGTAATGAGCGCCGAGCAGGCAAAGCAGCGCGGCCTCAAGCCGCTTGCCGTCATCCGCGCGCATTCGGTGGCAGGCCGCGAGCCGGAGTGGTTCGGCCTCGCGCCCATTGACGCGATCAAGAAGCTCATGCCCAAGGTCGGCTGGTCGCTCGATCAGGTCGAGCTCTTCGAGCTGAACGAAGCCTTCGCCGCGCAGGCCCTCGCCGTGATTCGCGACCTCCAACTCGATCCCGCCCGGGTCAACGTGCACGGCGGCGCAGTCGCCATGGGCCACCCCATCGGCGCCAGTGGCGCGGCCGTGCTCGTCAAGCTGCTCTACGCCATGGCCCAGCAGAACAAAACCCGCGGCGTGGCAGCGCTCTGCCTCGGCGGCGGGAATGCCGTGGCGATGGCGGTGGAGAGGGTGTAAAGCAGAGAGAAACTGACAGAGTGACTGAGGGACCGTTCGACGTCTCTCGGGGCTTGGTCTGGGACAAGGGGCAGGTGCCGCTGCTTTCGGCTTGAACCCTGGAGCCGACTGTTTACTACTCGGTAAAGTTTCGACGGAAGGAGGATTCCCTGCGGTCCTTCTGCGCGGCTGCTTCAGCACTGAATCCGGGGCATCCGGGGAGAGGCAAGCCGGAATGCCCAAGGATGAAAGATGCACATAAGGTGTTTCTGTGCAATGCGATGCGCCCGATCTGGCCTATACCATACCCCCCTGTGGTACATAAAAACAACCTATTATTTTTCTGGTCAACATTTTGCGATGAGTTGTGGAGGAGTTGGATTGGGAGATGGATTTTGGACAGCTTTCCCATGGGCGATACAGGTTCAATTGTGTGCCGAAGCTGCCAGCGCCGCTGTGCCGGGGATCACACGGCGATGTGACAAAGCGCCTTCTGACCGACACCACGAAAATCGCCGGCGGGGATGCATCCCTGACTCCGTGCATGACACAGTCGGCGGCGATTTGCGCTCGATGACGAGACGACCCTCAGCTTACTTAACCTCTTCGAATCCGGGCAAAATGCGGCTTTCCGATCCGAACTTGTGATAGCCGCGATAGGTAGTGTCGTTGATCATGGTTTCGAAGTAGCTATAGACAATAAAGGCCATGCCCCACTCGTGGAGCTGGCGCTCAGAGCGCCCACGCGAGATCTCTACGCTCCTCTTGGGGCAGATAGAGATCTGGCCTCCAAGTCCCTCGGGCCCGTACTCGACCATGATCTGCGACCGGATGAGAGGCACCTTGGGGTCCCGTTGTTCGTCAAGATCTGCACTGATCTCGATCCGCATGATGGCCCCGGTTTCGGGGTTCACCGCGAATTCGCCGTAGGTATCGGCATTGCTCCGGTAAACAGTAGTTCCGTTACCGGCATCCAGACAGCAGTATGTGATTCCGGGTCCGATATTGGAAGCGACGTCTCTGTAGGAAAACACCGCTAGGTCCCCATATTTGCTGCGCTCCCAGCGCTTCCATGCCAGGGAAGTTGAATCCGAAGTGGCGGCCGTCAGCACGTAGGAAAGTATGGGACCGAATACGCCTCTCGTCTCAAGATCGCGCGCGCGCCCCCCGTCGGCGCAGTTTGCGCTTGCCGCGACTCTTCTCTTTCTCAACCACCTCGTGGCCGTGTCGATAAAGAACCGTAGCGTGCTCCTCGGCGGCAAGGCGCAGGGTCTGGTTCTGATGCTGCATCTTCCAGGTCTCGTCGTCACGTTGCGCAGGCTCTTCGTAGTGCCCGGTGTTTTTGGAGGCGTAGAAGTCGGGCAGTTGAGGAATTGTATTGCGCAGGTAGTCGAATGTTCGCAGCAGAATGGCGCGCTGCTCTCCCACAGAAGGCGGCGGCCGATTCCCAATCTCGTCCGGGGGAGGAGCAAACGCGATCGACAGATCGGCATCCGTCGTCAAGGCTTGCCTTGCTTTTTCATTGTGGATTTTGCGCAACAGAGCTTGAAGCCGCGGCGTGCTTAGCCGCTCCGTGAGTTCAAGATTCTCCAGTCTCTGCGTCAAATCCTTGTTCGAATGCACCAGATCTTCAAGCTGTGCAACAGTGACTTTTTCTACCCCAGGGCGGGGCGCGTCGAAATACACAGGCTCGTTGTAGTAGCCCGTGGGAGCGCGGGCCGTCAGGGCAGGGCGGTCCACCTGAATGCGGAGACTGTGGTATTCGTCCACCGTGGAGGTGTGCGGGGGGTTGAAAGTGAGGGTGTAGTAGTTCCTCACCTCTTCCGCGCAGCGCTCGATGTCACGATCGAGATCGCTCGATGATTCCAGCACCAGGCCCCCCGTGCGCGCCGCCATCACCTGCAGAGCCATCTTGGCCGGTTGCATGTCCTTTTGCGACCGGGGTGCTTTGAGGTATTCGCGATCGTCGAATAGCGACTGGGTATTCAGCCAAACGTCAAGGTCATTCAACGTGATGCGCGCTTCCCTTAGCCGCGTGGAAAGTTCAGTTGCCTCGTCGAAACCATTCTCGCCGCCATTCACAGACCAGCCCGGACCAAACCACAAAACGACTTTGTGTCCGGGCGCGTCTCTCTGATCGATGGCAATCGCGCCGAGGGCGCGCAGGGAGAATCGATTTGGGCTCATTCCTAAGGCCCGAGATCCGAGATAGGCTTTCCACACCGTCCACAGCGATCTCGTCCCTTGCAATTCTTTGAGCAGAAGAGACCCGTCCTTTGATGGTCTCAACGAGGAAGACAGCCCCTCCTGCGTAAGCCGGTAAAGGAGGCACGGATATTCCAGATGTCCGTTATTTCTGAGGAGGAAATGACTGATCGCGCTTTCAGTCTGCCGGACCTGCAGGGGAGTGAGGTTGACCGTGTCTAAGACCAAGATCAGTTTCGGTGCCGGCTCCGATGGCGCCAAAGAGCCACTGAAGGTTCGAATCCTCGCCGGTTGACCATTATCGAGGAGCGTGAAATCCCAGGGCGCCAGGTCCGATACCGGCTTTCCTGCCGCATCGGTCACCGTGACGTCCAAGGTGAAGAGGCCTTTGTGCACGACGGCGTCATTAGAACTCACCGGGACGAATGGCTTCTGCGCTGCGGACGGTTGGCGCGACGTTGCGCTTTGTCCGAGTGCGCCGCTACTCCCGAGAATTATGGTTCCTGCGAGTAACGCCGAACGCAGCATGTAAAGTCGATTCACCACGAGTCTCTGTGCCCCGGGGATGCTGGCGGCGAGTATAACCTGCGCGTCGGCCCGCCAGGGTTGAGATCAAGCAAGAGAGCGACGCAACGACAAGGTCACCCAAGCAGCCCGTAGGTATTGACAGCATCCACTCACCGGAAGTTTCGCCGGAGGCCTATTCGATAGGCGGTTCCTTCGCCCGAAAGTTGAAGCTAGAGCCTCTCAATTGACGATTTCAACACACTCGTCAACCAACTCACCCCTGGTGAGTTTGCGATACTTCCCTGTGCCCTTCGGGCCGGAATCCTTGGCAGCGTGTCGATCGTAGCGCTGGCGTGGGTGCCGCGAGCCGATCTCTCTCAGTCGCACACCAGCGCGGCATCCGCGAAGTCCGCAGGCTCGTCCGTGCCGGCAGCCAGCGCGCCGTCTCCCGCTGCCAACTGCGCCTGGAAGAACCCGTCTACCTGCTCCAGCACTGCGGGGCCGGTTTTGCACTGGTAGATGGAGGCGCGCAGCTTTGCCCCGCCGGGCACTCCGTGCGTGAACCACGAGGCGAACTGCTTCATCTTGCCTGCGGTTTCGCCGATGCGCCCGTCGCGCGGCAGGTCCTTGCATGCCTCCTGCTCGTCGAGCAGCATCTGGAAGTAGGCGCGGATCATGCGGTAGCGATCCTCAACCGTTGGCACGTCGTAGCGGCCCGTCGCCGTGTACTGGGCAATCTGTCGAAAGATCCACGGATTGGCCGGCGCGGCGCGTCCGATCATCACCGCATCGCAGCCTGTCTTCGCGATCATCGCCGCGGCGTCTTCGGGCGTGCGAATGTCGCCGTTGCCGATGACAGGAATGGTGACCGCCTGCTTGATGGCGGCGATCCACTCCCAGCGCGCCTGGCCGGTGTAGGCCTGCTCGCGGGTGCGGGCGTGCAGAGCGACGGCGTTCAGGCCTTCGTCCTGGGCCATGCGCGCCAGCTCCACGCAGATGATGTTGGTATCGTTCCAGCCCAGGCGGAACTTCACGGTGAATGGAATTGAGACCGCCTTGCGGATGGTGCGAAAGATCTCGCCGATCTTGGGCAGATCGCGCAGCAGCCCGGAGCCGCCGTTGCAGCCGACGACGCGCTTGGCGGGGCAGCCCAAGTTCAGGTCCACGGTGTCAAAGCCGGTGTCTTCCACAATGCGCGCGGCCTCGGCCAGTGTCTCGGGATTCGACCCGAACAACTGCGCGGCAATCGGATGCTCATCGTCGTAGAAGGTGAGGTAGCGCTTGCGCTTGGCCTCGCGCATCCGCGACAGCCCGTCCGCCGACGTAAACTCCGTCATCAGCAGCCCGCACCCCGACTGCCGATTCGTGACCGTCGCTTCGATCTCGTTCCCTTGTTCCCTCGGTCCCTCGGTCCCTGCCGTAAACAAACTCGCATGCCGGATAAACCGCCGGAACACGGTGTCGGTGACCCCGGCCATGGGCGCCAGCACGGTGGCGGGAGCCACGAGCACCGGCCCAATCCGCATCTCCGCGGGCACACGGGCATCTTCGGGCATCGCGTGCTCCACCGGATTGTCCCAGTGCTTCTTCACCGTGAATCCTCGTCCAGCCATGCCGACCAATCCGCCTTAATACGGCAGCTCTTCCACCTCAAACACATACGGCTTGCCGCGCGACTCCGGATCCCAGCCCGCATCCATCGCCTGCTGAATGTGCTCTTCCACCTTCGCCGGGCGGATGTGGACCTCGATGTGGTCCACGCCGATCCGGCTGGTTTGCTGGTTCTGTACCGCCGGGTATTCCAGGTACAGCTCGCGCTTCACGCCCTGCGCCACCTGCACGTGGATAGCCGGGCCCGTCCAGCCCTCGCCGTACGCGTAATGCTGCTCGCGATGCAGCCGCCACACGAGCGGAAATCCCTGGATGGTCACCGACCGTTCAATAGGTCGCTTTCTGCGCGGCATACTCTCCCCGTCCAACTCTGCGCCCAAACACGCTTAGGCCCCCGCCGGAGCGGAGGCCCGTGCTCAAAAACCTTGCTGCGCCCGAGCTTACTTGCTCGCCGCCTCGGTGGCTTTCGCGTACTTCCGGCGGAACCGCTCCACGCGTCCGGCGGTGTCGACCAGGCGCTGCTTGCCGGTGAAGAACGGGTGGCAAACCGAGCAGATTTCCACGTGGATGTCGCCCTTATGGGTCGAACGGGTCTCAAAGTTGTTGCCGCAGGCGCACACCACGCGCACGGCCTCGTAATGCGGATGAATCTTTTCCTTGGGCATCTCTTAGTGAAGACCTTTCCTGCAATCCTTTTATTTTAAGGAATTCTCCCGCGAATGGCAATTCCAACCATCACGTTGCAGTGTGAGAAAACCGGCCTATAATGGTCGCCGAAATCCAAAACCAGCTGCGCGATGCCTGTTCCCCGGGACACCGGCAACTGAGGAGACCGATCATGGTGAAACCGCTGCTCCTCTCGCCCGCTTTGTTTCTGCTGAGTCTTGTGCCTGCCCCCGCCCAGCAGAAGCCGCATCACAAACCCGCCGCCAAACCCGCCGAAGCCGCCGAGCCGGCTACTGTTACGGTGATGCCGGCAAGACCCGCCATCAAGCAGATCTACAAATATGACTGCGCGATGTGCCATGGCGATAACGGCAACGGTAAGACCGATCTGGCCACCAGCATGAACCTCACCCTGCTTGACTGGACCAACCCCGCCAGCCTCTCCGGGAAGAGCGATCAGGATCTGTTTGACGCCATCCGGAAGGGCAAGAGCCCAATGCCGCCCGAGGACGCCGCTCGCGCCAAGGACGAAGAGGTCCGTGAGCTGGTGAAGTACATCCGCAGCTTCTCCGCGCACGCTCCGGCCGCTCCCGCTCCCGCTCCCGCCGCAACACCGGCCACGGAACCGGCAACGACGCCAGCCCCGGCCGAAAAGCCCAGCACCCCGGGCCGCTAGCCAAGCCACAGATCCAGGGTGCCCCATCCATTTCGCCGTCTTTTGGCGGAATGGGTGGGAAACCACGGCTGCCGGGTGCCCCAGAGCCCGTCCTGAGCGGAGTCGAAGGATCGCCGCGGTTGGACCCGGCATAGGACCATCCGAACCCTGCACTGTTCGCTGCAGCAACACGCTTGGGTGCCCCAGGTCTCGATTCTGAGACCTGGGACAGCACAACCTTTCGTGATTACGGCGCTGGCTCCCCGAAACACTTCAGTTCGGCAAGCTCCGTCGCTTCACTCCGCCAGCGCCTTCTCAATGCCCGCTTCCGCCAGCGGCGCCATAATCGTGTATCCCGCCGGGTTGGGGTGCACTCCGTCGTGGCTCAACTTCGCCGGCAGCCCATCGCGGCTATCCTTGAGTGCCGAGTGGTAGTCGACATACACATAGCCCTTCTGCTCGGCGTACGACTTGATCCACGCATTCAGCTTGTCGATCTTCGGCGCCGGCTCGAGCCCCGGTTGCCACGGAAAATCGAACGCCGGCGTCACCGAGCACAGCACCACGCGGATGTGATTCGCCGTCGCCAAATCCGCCATCGACGCGAGATTGTCCTCCGTCTCCTCCAGAGTCATCGGCCCGGTGTTTCCGGCAATGTCGTTCGTGCCGGCCAGGATCACGACCACCTTCGGCTGTAGATTCACCACATCCTGCCGGAAGCGCACCAGCATCTGCGGCGACGTCTGCCCGCTGATGCCGCGATTGATGTAGCCCTTGCCGGGAAAGCCGCTGGGCTGGTCGAAGTGCCAGCCTTCGGTAATGGAGTCGCCCATGAAGACGACGCGCTTCTCGCCCGGCGTGGGCGGCCCCAGCTTCTCGTCGGCGGCCTTGAAGCGGGCCAGCCATCCGAAGTCGGTCAGCAGTTGCTTGTCGTGCGCGGTCCAGTAAGCGTTCATCGGGTGGCCCGACTCCGTCGTCTGCGGCGGCGCGCTTTTTGTTGGAGCGGGCGCGGGCGTCTCCGGTTTTGAGGCGGGCTCCTGCGCCCTCGCCAGGCCAAACGACAGAACTGCGCAAAGGCACAAAGCGGCAACACGGCTTTTCACGAACATGGACCCTCCAAAAGGAATCGCGCCGCGGAATATGCGTCCCGGCGCGGCTTCGATTCTAACAACCACGCACCGCGGGCCATCTTCGCTTTCGACTGCAATTCGTGTCCAAGACTCGCCCGCTCGCCCATAAAGCTGTCCTCTCGACCGGAGTCCGCAATGCGGACGCAGCGGAGAGATCCGCGGTTGCTCCTGCCCCCGGTGCTATCCCCGGACACGCTTGGCCTCTAACAACAGCGGAGCGATCGGCAACCACTGCGCATCCGTCCCAGTGCGAATCGACGCTTGTTTACCATTGAAAGTGAGACAAACTCGGCCCGCCTCAAAAAGTGTCTATCTTGAGACCGGACCTATTCGTGAAACAGACTCGAGAAACTCCGAAGCCGGCATGGGCTTCCCAAACAGATACCCCTGCGCTTCATCGCAACCTAACTCGGCTAGCTTCTTAAGTTGCGCCTCGGTCTCTACACCTTCGGCAATAACTTCCAGATCGTGACTGCGGGCAAGTTCGATCGAAGCCGCCACCGTGGCTTGATCGCGCCGGGAGGAGCACATCGCTCGTATAAAGCTCTGATCGATTTTGATGCGGGTGAGAGGGTAGTTTTTGAGCATGCTGAGCGAAGCATACCCGGTGCCAAAGTCGTCGAACGCGACACAGATTCCCGTCTGGCGCATCTTTTGGAGCGGCTCCAGGATACGCTCATCCTGATCCAGAATGATATTCTCGGTGATCTCAAGCTCGAGCGCAGCGGGTGGAATGCTGTGCCGACGAATTACATCCTCGATTCTTACCTCAAGATCGCCCTTCTCAAACTGCGCAGAGAACAGATTCACACCCATGCGGAATGGACGGGATACTGGAGCGCGCCACTCAGCGAGCTGCGCGCATGCAGTCTCAACGACCCATTCGCCTACAGTGGCGGCCAGGGAACCTGCTTCCAGAGCGGACAAGAAAACGCCCGGAGAAAGAATTCCGCGTTGCGGGTGATTCCAGCGGATTAGTGCTTCGGCGCCGACGACAACTCGATCAGCGATTCGAATTTGGGGCTGGTAGAACAGCACGAACTCATGCGCCTCTACCGCGCGATGAAGCTCGTCGTTGTAGGTCCGTCGCTCCACCGCCTCATCGCGCAGTGAGGGAATGAAGACAAATGCGCCTCCGCCGCTGCGTTCTTTCGCATGAGAAAGCGCTAGACCGGCATGGCTCATGAGCTGTTCGGCATCACGCCCATGTGTGGGAGAGATGGCGACGCCGCAACTCGCCGTGACTCGCACTTCTTTGCTTCCCAGATGAACAGGCTTTGCAATTGCTGTCATCATGGCTTCCGCAAAGGAGAGAGCGCAGGTTTCATCGTCGATGTGCGGTAGCAGTACCGCAAACTCGTCTCCAGCGGTACGGGCAATCGTGTCCATGGGACGCGTGCACATGCGAATGCGTTCGGCTGCCGTACAGAGTACCTTGTCTCCGAGGGTGACCCCGAGTGTGCCGTTGACGTCTTTGAAGTTGTCGATATCGAGGGAAATGATGCTGAAACCGAAGCCCGTTGACAAGTATTCGCTGATGCGGCGATGAAACAGGTTGCGATTTGCCACGCCGGTGAGTTGATCGAAGTTAGACAGGCGGAATAACTGTTCCTCATGATTATGCCGTCCTGAAACATCAGTCAGGATTGCCCCGAAGTTTTGCTGCCCTCCTTGTTTCCACGAAAACAGAGACATCTCAATCGGGAGTGATGTTCCATCCTTTCGGACGGCAACAGTCTCACGGACGCCCCCGCCAATCATGGGTTGTCCTGCTGCAATAAGTTCGTCGACCATCTCGAAGATCGGCTGCTCGCTCATGGGGATGAGGGCATCGAGCCGCTTTCCTTCCACATCGGCGAATGAATAGCCGAATAGCTTCGTCGAGGCGGCGTTCCAGAATCTCACACGCTTTTCGGCGTCAAAGCAGACCACGGGTGTCGGTGAAGTAATAGCGATCTGGTCGAAGCGGAAGGGGCCGTCTTGCTGGGCATTCTCCAATCGGTGAAGTTCCAGTTTGTCGCTGGCCAGGCGCGCAAGATCCCTCAGTCGCTCGCGATCCTGCACAGAGAAAGACGTTTTGGGATTCGAATCGATGACACACAAAGCCCCGAGCGCATGCCCAGAGGGAGCCCGCAGGGGAACGCCCGCATAAAAGCGAATCCCAGCATTCCCAGTTACCAGGGGATTGTCATGGAATCGGGCATCGAGCGTGGCATCGAGCACCACCATGACATCATCCTGTGTAATTGCATGCGCGCAAAATGAAACATCGCGACGCATATCGCACGCCCCAATACCGGTGCTCGCCGCAAAAAAAACGTGATCGCTTCCGATCATGTTGACGGCGGCCACAGGCATATCGAACATCCGTGCAGCAATGTGAACTACCGGCTCCAGGTCCGGTAGAACTTCCTCTTCATCTAATCCGTATTGAGCCAGGGCAAGCAGCCTACCCGTCTCGTCCTCAATCGCTGAGGGACATCGCATGACATGTCTCCGGTTTACTTTGTGCTGCGTTGTCCAGGGCCTGAGATTATCCCGGGAAGTGGCCTGGAGCATCAGGGGAGGGGACGCGTGTTCCAGAGGCCAACCGAGATTATGCTCCAACGAACTGGGGATTGGGAAGACTTTCTTCAACCGATCAGCATCAGATTCATTTTTTTCAGTCGGCGATCGACTTAATAGGAGTTAGACCTCGTCCCGCATGATGGAGTCAACTCTTCAATAATCCCAATCGATGCTGAGTTACTCTAGCGCACCTCAGAGATAGGTCGCCTCATCATCTAGAGTCCACTCGAAGATGAGACACTTCTCGCGTCCAGATGATGATCGAACGAAATAGAGTGGCCTTCCGTTCATGCTGGTATGCGGCGCGGTGTGCGCCTTGAGTTTTGCAACGTGGGCGCAGACTGCGCCCACGGCTTACGGGATCTACAAAGTATCAATGAAGCCGTGAAATGGATCGGGCACCCGGAGAGCCGGAGGATTTCCACACTCCACCCCCGCAATGCAGAACTCGTCTTCCGCCGCCGCTGCGCTACGCTTAAGAAGAATCATGAGCACATGTTCCATCTGCGGCGGTGTCGGACTCGTCCGGGTCATGTCCCCCGAGGGCCGCTGGGTTTCGCGTCCCTGCGAGTGCCAGGAGATCCATCGCGAAGAGCGGCGGCTGGCGGCCGCGCGCATCCCCGAGCGTTATCGCCATTACGACCTCGATGGCTACGAGATTCTGCGCGGCAGCGATCCCTCGCTGGGACGCGCGCACATGACGGCGCGGCACTTTGTGGAGGCGTATCCGGTGGATACGGCAGGGAAGGGCCTGCTGTTTACCGGGTCCATCGGTGTCGGCAAGACGCATCTCGCCGTGGGCGTGCTGCGGCGGCTGATTCGTGAGCGCGGAGTCAAAGGCCTGTTTGTGGATTACCGCGAGCTGCTCAAGAACATTCAGAACAGCTACAACCCGCAGGTGAGCACCACCGAACTCGAACTGCTGCAGCCAGTCTTCAACGCGGAGGTCCTGGTTATCGACGACCTGGGCGCGCAGAAGCCGAACGAGTGGGTGTGGGACACGGTCGCGCTCATCCTGAATACGCGGTACAACAATAAACAGACCACGCTGATCACGACGAACTATCCCGACCTGCCGGCCGGGGGCGGCGCGCAAACCGAGGCCGAGCGGGCAGCGCGCGAGCAGACCCTGGGCGACCGTATCGGCGACCGCATGCGCTCGCGGCTGGCCGAGATGTGCGTGCGCGTGGAGATGAAGGGCGAGGACTTTCGCCAGAGCGTGAAACGCGCGCGCTTCGGCTGACGCGCGCCAGAGGAGAACTGCATTGCGGAAAATCCTGCAAGCTATCGCGGTGCTGGGCCTCGTGTTTATCTGGGCTGAAACGCTGATCGCGCTCTACGGCCCGCACCATCTGCCGGCGCGCATCGCCATCCACTTTGACGCCGCGGGGCAGGCGACCGGCTGGGGCAGCCCCGCCGTGCTGTGGTTCATGCCGGCGCTGGTCACGGTGATTTACGCGCTGATGGCCCTGGTCAAGCGCAAGCCGTCGGTCTTCAACTACCCGGTGCGGGTGACGCCGGCGACGCGGCCGTGCCTGGAATCGCTGACCTGCACGATGATTGCGTGGATGCAGGCGGAGCTGGTGTGCCTGTTTGGGTGGATTCAGTGGGTCACGATCGCAGCGGCGCGGCGTGGGGCCGGGGCGCTGTCGCCCTGGGCAATTCTGGCCGGGATCCTGGTGATCTGGGCGACGATCATTGTCTACATTGTGTCGGTGGTGCGCACGGGGCGGCGCGGACGGCGGGCGTGAGAGGGCTTAGAACAGCAGCAGGCTGGTGAGCACCAGCAGAATCGCGCCCATGGTTCCTACCTGATAGGCCAAATCCTCAATGCTGCGGTTGCGCACGCGGGCAGGGGCGCTGCCGGCCGGGTATGCCTGTGGAGGGTTCTGCATGGTGCGCCTGCCTTTCCTTGCCGAGCGGCAATGGTTGAAGCGGGAGGTGTGGGCTTCCGTTTGAGGATGCAGTCTGCAGGTGAAACAATCGTGCTTACCGGATTAGACGCGCACGGCGGTTAGAAGATGCCACGAAATCTTTCCTGCCGCGCTGGATGCTTCATCGGCGGATTCTCTCGCGGCTGCATAGGGAAAAGCCATCGCCGCGGCAAAAACGTACACCTTCAGTAACCTTCGCCGTGCCTCTCGCGCCGCCCCATCCTCCGTCGGGATGTGGTCGCGCCCGGCGGTGTAAGATGCCATCGTGAGCAATGGTCCTCAACTCATCCGTCCAGTGGAAGCGCCGGAGCGGAACTGGCTTCCCATCATCCTCGCGGCCTGCGCCGTCGCGATTGTCGCGGTTATCTCTGTGATCTCGATGCAGCATGGCCAAAAGGGGCCTACGGTCGCGGCCATCAATGCGCCGACCGATCCGTACTCGGCACATCTGGCCATCAGCAACGTCGCCATGAGCGAGTCCAGCAACCTGACCGGCGGCAAGGTCACGTATCTTGACGGGCACATTGCAAACGCCGGCGACCGCACCGTCACCGGCATCACCGTGCAGGTGCTCTTCCGCAACGTCGCGCATGAAGTCGCTCAGAATGAGACGCAGCAGCTCAAGCTGATCCGCACGCGCGATCCATATATCGATGTGGAGCCGGTCTCGGCCGACCCCATCAAGCCCGGGCAAGGGCGCGACTTCCGCCTCATCTTCGACACGGTTACGCAGGACTGGGACGGCGCCTACCCGGAGATTCGCATTCTCAAGGTCGACACGCAGTAGCTCCGGCCATTCCTCCTCAAAAAGCTCATTGCCCCTTCCGCCGGGCAGTCTCACCGTCGGGTGAGTGGGGGCCTCAATGCGCCTAACTCGTTTGTTCCCCTCTCCGGCATTCCCCTTGAGGTGCGGGTGGCAGGCAACTCCAACGCACCCCGGTAGAAGTTACCCGGAGCGGTAAAAACTACGGGATCGAACCCCTGCAATTCCTACCCGCCGTCCCTTCCAGCTTTCCACAACCTGCAATTTCGGTGCTGATTGTAAAGGGCTTATGGTCTGCATCGAGCGGACGGCATCTTTGGCACGCCTGTTGCTCAATAGAGGGCGAGCACGACGAGCGCTCTTCCCGCGATGTTCGCGGCCACCGCAACATTACAAGAAAAACAAGAAGAGGAGCAGTCTATGAAAGCCACTCAAGTTGTTACAGGTTTCCCGGGCCAGTTGGCCCTTGTCGCCCTGGCTTCCGCACTCGTCATTCCCGCCGGAGCGCAGCAGAACCAGGCGCCTCCGCAGGGGCAGTCGCAGCCGCCCGCGCAGTTGAGCACTGGCACCAACGGCACCCCCACCGACACTCAGAGCACGGGGCCGGACGTGAATCAGCAGCGCCTGCAGAACGCGCATAAAGAAGGTTTCTGGGGCCACTTGCAGCCCTTCGCCCGCAAGAAGTGGGTACATCGCCAGACCCAGCCGATCAATGATCGCCTGACGGAGCTGGATCAGGTGAACGCGAAGAACGCGAAAGACATTCAGGACGTAGACAGCCGCGCCCAGGCCGGCATTCATCAGGCGCAGTCCACGGCAGATTCGGCAAACCAGGCAGCCACAGCCGCCGGCGCCAAGGCGCAGCAGGCCGACACGGTAGCGCAGGGCGCTTCCGGCAAGGTGGACCAGATCAACACCACCGTAAACGGGCTCGACCAGTACAAGCCGGTGAGTGAAGTCGATGTGCCCTTCCGCGGCGCCTCCCCCATCCTCACCGCCAAGGCCAAGCAGAACCTTGACCAGATCCTGAGCGGCGTGCAGGGCCGTCAGGGTTACATCATCGAGGTCGAGGCGCACTCGCCCGCCCGCGGCGCAGTCGGCATCGCCAACTCGCAGCGGTTCGCGTCGGTGGTCAGCCGTTACCTCGTAGAACACGACATTCCCGTCTACCGGGTGCACTCGGTGGCGCTGGGCAACGCTCCCATGGAAGTGGCCGCGAACGATCAGGGCGCGAATCCGAATGGAGAAGCGACTCCCCAGCGGATCCGCACCAGCAGCGTGCACGTCCGCGTGATGGAAAACAGTTTGGCGGCCCAGGGCGCCGCATCACCCCAGGGTGCAGCGCCTGCGACAGGTGCGGAGCGGCCCTAAAACCGCAGCCACTCCCCCGAGGCTCTGTCCGCGCCTTCTCGGCTCCCCCGCCGACAGGCCGCCAACCAAGCTCTCGTAACAGAGAGAACCAAGGCAACTTGGCCCCCGCAAAAACGGGGGCCGTTTTTTTCCTACAAGTTATTCTTGCAGCATAGCTTGCCAATTTAGGCGTATACTGACGTCCGGCCCCGATCCAAACAATCCAGCTTCAAAAAGGCGACCGGCACGATGCGCTTTTTGAGAATCCTTTCTGCAAGCCATCGCCGGCTTCTGGCGTGGCTTGTGCCGTCCCTCGGGGTGGTTGGTTTTGGAGCGGCGTACTTTTTGGGTTTGCTATTGACCGTCCGGGCGGCGCAGAGGAGCCTTGACGATTATGCGGCAAGCCTCCTGGAGCGTTCCGATGCGGCCTCAGGCGAGGCGCGATCGGTGCTGGCGGCGATGAAGAACGTGAGGCTCCCCTACTGCTCACACGCCGAACTGGACCAATACGGATACCTGCTCTTTCAATCCCGCTATCTGCGCGACATTGGCCACCTGGCAAACGGAACCATCAACTGTTCCTCTCTTCTCGGCCCTCTGGATCCCCCCGTCAGGGTTCAAGTTCCAACCTACGCCCAGCCGGATGGCACGGTCGTCTATCCGGCAATCCCGCTCTATCAGCTCAGGTCCTCGAATGCCGTCACGCTCCAGGCAGGAACTCGGTACGTCACCCTGAGCCCCAATCTGATGGCGAGCATTGAGCGACCGGGCTATTCCTATTTCTTTACCGTGAGCGGCCCGGTTAACCACGAACCAGCCTGGCTGCTCGGGGGCAAGCAGAAATTTCCGCTGAAGGCCACTACGGAAAACGGCCAACGCCGATTCCATGGGACGCTCTTCGCCACTCGCTGCTCCGCGGCGTACTTCGATTGCGCGACAGCCTACGTACCCATTGCCACCGTGTTGCGATCGCAACGACGGCTGTCCACCGAAGCGGGGGGAGCAGGCGGATTTGCCGGAATCAGCCTTGCGTTCTTCATCACCCTGGTTGTGGAACGGAGACGAGGGCTGAAGAACCGGTTCCGGCGGATGATGCGGAGGGGCGGTCTTTCCGTCGCCTATCAACCCATCGTCGACCTTAAATCGGAAAAGACGGTGGGCGCGGAGGCGCTGGCACGCTGGACGGACGAAAGGGAAGGGATCGTTCCTCCGGCAGTATTCCTGCCCATCGCTGCCGAACTGGGACTCGCAGAACAGGTCACCCGATGCGTGGTTCGTACCCTGCTGAACGACCTGGCGGCCATGCCCGCGGCGGCCTCCGATTTTCGCATCAGTTTCAATGTCACCGCCCCGGAAGTGACCGGGCCCTGGCTGCTGCCTTTTCTGCAGGCGGAGGCGGCAGTTCGCGGCATTTCCCTTGCACGGCTCGCTGTCGAGATTACGGAAGGCGCGACAACCGATCAGGCCGAAATGGCGAATGCGATCTTTGAGCTTCGCCGCCACGGAATCAATGTCTACATCGATGACTTTGGGACCGGCTACTCCAGCCTGGCCTACCTAGAATTTCTCAACGTGGACGTCGTGAAAATCGATAAGGCGTTCACGCGAGCCATTGAAACAGCGGCCGTAACATCGCCCATTCTCGGCCGCATTGTCGAAATGGCCGAGAGTCTTAAACTGCAGGTGATCGTCGAAGGCGTGGAGACCGCGCAACAAGTCGCGCATCTCAAGCTCGCACAGCGTGACCTTCTCTGCCAGGGATGGTACTTCGGCCGCCCTATGCCGGGAACGGTGTTGAGAACGAGGCTCCTTTCGGAACGCGTTGCGGTATGAGCCGGTCGCTCTAGGTGGTGTTCGTCCCTCCCGCCTCTTGATTTGCCATCGCGAAGGCTCCAATTGATCGTGCGCGATTGTCCCACAGAAAAAATTGAGGCTTGGCTAGCACGGTAGCCGTAACCTGCATCTAATTCTTTTTAGCCCTTAAGAACGACCGTCCCATCCTCTTCGCCCCCAGTCCCCAAAGGAGTTTCAGTGATGCCCGAGCCCGCCACGCAGTCTGGCGCCGCAGCCTCGGTCGCCTGCGCGTCCGAGCGCATCGTCGGGGACGGGCAGATGGCTGAGCGAACGCGAGCGCACAACTGGCAGGCGACCCCACTCGGCGCCATCGCGGGCTGGCCGGATGCTCTGATCGTGCTGGTCAATGCGCTGCTCGCAAACCAGAACCCGAGCATGCTCTTCTGGGGCGACGACCTGATCCAGTTTTTCAACGATGCGGCAATCCCGATCATCGGGCCCGATAAGCTTGCGGCCGCGCTTGGGCAGCCTGCCGCCGAGTGCTGGGCGGAAGTATGGCCCATCACCGGCGAGCAGATTGAAGAAGCACGCAGCGGTCATGCCGTTTGGAAGGAGGACCAGCTTGCGCCGATCTACCGCGAAGGCCTCCTCCAGGACGCGTGGTTCACCTACAGCTATAGCCCGGTGCGCGATGAGCACGGCGAGATTCGAGGCGTGCTGGTCACCTGCCTTGAGACCACCCGCCGCATCCTGGCAGAACGGCAGTTGCTCGAAGAACGGGCGCAGTTGCTGAAGGTCTTCGAGCAGGCCCCGGCCTTTTTTGCGGTGCTGCGCGGCCCCGAGCATGTGTTCGAGAGGGTCAATCCACGCTACCAGCAGGTTGTGGGCGGCCTCGAGGTGGTGGGCAAGCCATTGCGCGAAGCGATTCCTGGCATCACGGAGCAGGGATACGTGGACATTCTCGACCGCGTTTACCGCACCGGTGAGCCGTACATCGCCGCAGGCGCCCCTTTCAAGCTTCCATCGTCGGCTCCGGAGGGCGCTGAGGAAGAGCGAGTGGTTGATTTTGTGTATCAGCCCCTGCGTGAGTCCGACGGCAAGGTATCCGGAGTCCTGGTGCTTGGCGTAGACATGACGGAACGCGAGCGGGTGACCGAGGCCTTGCTGGAGAGCGAGCGCCGCGCGGCCATGGTGCTCGACAGCATCGCCGACGGCTTCCACATGATCGACTCCGAAGGGCGCTTCCAGCAGTTCAACGAAGCTGGGCGTTCCGTCTACCGCGCACAGGGGCTCGATCCCGAAAGTCTTATCGGAACCAGGGCGTTCGAAGTCTTTCCCGAACACCTGCAATCGGAGACCGGCGCAGCCCTTCTGACATGCCTCCGCGACAAGCAGTCCACGGTGCTGGAGGGCTACTATCCGCCATGGAAAAAGTGGTTCTGGGTGCGCAACTATCCCACCCCGGATGGCGGGGTCGCCACCTTCTTCCAGGACATCACGGAAAAGAAGAGGATTGAGGCGCAGCTCCACGATCAGCAGGAGCGATTCAACTTTGCTACGCGCGCCGCGCGCATCGGCTACTGGTTCTGCGACCTGCCGTTCCAGAACCTGAACTGGGATGAGACCGTGAAGGAGCACTTCTGGCTGCCGCGGGAAGCAGAAGTGAACATCGACGGTTTCTACGAGCGGTTGCATCCGGAGGATCGGGAGCGAACGCGCCGCGCCATCGATGAGTCAATCGAGAGCCATTCCATTTACGACGTGGAATACCGCACCATGGCCCCGGACGGGCGCTACAAGTGGATCCGCGCCATCGGGCGCACGGCGTATGCCGGCGATGGGACGCCACTGCGCTTCGACGGCGTGACGCAGGACATTACGGAACTGAAGCAGGCGCGGGAAGCTCTCGAAGCGGAGCGCGGGCGGCTGAGCGCGGTATTCGACAACGCTCCTCTCGGGATTCTTTTTACCCTCCCCGACGGACGCATCGTCAGCGGGAATCCGCAGGCCGAACGAATTCTGGGGCTGCCCTTAGCTGACGCCGAAATGCGATCGTATCGCGATTTCCAGATCTTCGATGCGGATGGAAACATCATCGAGGACAAGGACCGTCCCTTCGCGCGGGTCTTTGCTGAGCGATGCATCCAGCATGGCGAGTATCAATATCGCCGCAGTGATGGAACCTCCATCTGGGTCGAAGTCATGGCAGCGCCAATCTCGGATCAGAAGGGCAATCTTGTTGGCGCCGTATATGCGATGTCCGATATCGATATGCGCAAGCGCGCGCAAAGCGTCCTGGTGCGGAGTGAGAAGCTGGCGCTGGTGGGGAGGATGGCGGCAAGCATCTCGCACGAGATCAACAATCCGCTGGAAGCAGTCACCAACCTGCTGTTCCTGATCGAGAACAACACGAAGGACGAGTTTGCGCGCGAATACAGCCGGGCAGCCCAGGATGAGCTGGCGCGCGTGTCACACATCGTAACGCATACGCTGCGGTTCAATCGCCAGTCGCTGGGTTTTGGCCTGCAGAAGCTGTCCGCGCTGCTGGAGTCGTCGGTGGCCATTTACGAAGGAAGGCTGAAGAACTCCGGAGTCGCGCTGTCGCGTCGGTACCAGGACACAGCGATGGTTCGCTGCGCCGGCTCCGAACTGCGGCAGGTCTTCGCCAACCTTATTTCGAATGCGTTCGATGCAACGCGGCGCGGCGGCAAGATGCTGCTGCGCTGCCGCGATCAGCGCAACGCCAGGACCGGCGAGTCCGGCGTTCGCGTCACGGTGGCGGACACCGGCCACGGCATTCCCGAAGAGCTGCGCGAGCACCTGTTCGAAGCGTTCTTTACGACCAAGGGCGACAACGGCACGGGGCTCGGCCTGTGGGTGAGCCGGGAAATTCTGAGCAAGCACCGCGCCGAGGTACGGCTGAAATCCTGGACGACTCCGGGACGAAGCGGGACGGTGTTTTCGGTGTGGTTTCCCGCCGAGCCGGGAACAGCTCACTAGCACGACGAGTTGCACGCCGCGCAAGTCGCTTCTCACTGCTGGCGCGGCGCTCCCCTCGATCACCTCCGCGAATTCGGGTCAATGGCAGCAGCAGCCGCCCTTGTGTCCGTGTCCACCGCCCGCATGCGCCCCGGATCCCTGGCAGCAGCCGGCATGTTCATGCGGCTTGGCGCTCAGCGGCACCAGTTCGCCGCGCGCGAACATCTGCGCCAGCGTTGGAACTGCTACGTCTGCCGGCCCCGCCCATGCGCGAATGCCCGCCTGCTGCAGTTGACGGGCGGCGCCCTCGCCCATCTCGGTGGAGATGACGTCGGTGCATTCTGCCCGGCGCAGAATGTCCACCACCGCGCGGCCGTTCAACCCGGTGTTCTGCTCGAAGGCGGCGTTGCCGGCATCGTCGCGGATCATGATCCACTTGGCTTTGCCAAAGTGCGGAGACAGCACGGTATCGGGCCGATTCAAAAGGGCGGTAAAGGCGATCTTGCTCATCGATTCTCCTGGGATTCTTCATTGCGCGGCTCTGGCCCGGTCACTGATGCTCTACGGAACGCCGTGCCAGATCAAAATGTTCGCAAAGAGATCTCTTTGAGCGATGATGCACACCACAGCGGAGATGCGGCGATTCGCGGTTTCTCACAGTGGACTGTGACGGCGAACACGTTGACGGAGTCACTGTGGAGGCGGCGATTTGTGATCCAGCGCACAAAGGTTTGCCCGCTTCCATCAAATTCCCCCGCATCCCCTTTAGAATCGGTCCTGTATGAACAACTCAATCGACGCAACGGGCTTGGCCGCCGGCCCTGAAACCCCCGATACCATTCTGGCCGGCAGCCGCTTCGTTCGCGCCTGCCTGCGCAAGCCGGTGGACCGCACGCCGGTATGGTTCCTGCGGCAGGCCGGCCGCTACATGCAGGAGTACCGCGACGTCCGCAAGCACCATACCCTGGTGGAGATCTGCAAGCAGCCCGACCTAGCCGCGGAGGTTACGATTACCGCCGCCGAAAAGCTCGGCGTCGACGCCGCGATCATTTTCGCCGACCTGCTTTTGCCGTTAGAGCCCATGGGCCTCGACTTCGAGTTCCAGGCCGGCGAGGGCCCCGTGGTGCATCGCCCCATCCGCACTGCCGAGGATGTGAAGGCGCTGCGGACGGATCGTGCGGCCGAACTCAGCTATGTGGCCGCTGCCATCTCCAAGGTGGCGTCGCATTTTCGCGACCGGCTGGGGATCATCGGATTTTGCGGTGCGCCCTACACGCTGGCCAGCTACATGATCGAAGGCGGCGGCTCGCGCAACTACATCGAGACGAAGAAGCTGATGTACGGCGATCCCGCGGCGTGGGGCAGCCTTCTGGACAAGATTGTCGCCGTGCTGACCGAGTACTGCCGCCAGCAGGTACAGGCCGGCGCGGACGTCATCCAGATCTTCGATAGCTGGGTGGGCTCGCTCGGCCTAAGTGACTATCGCGACTACGCCTTTGAGGCTTCCAAGCGGTTGGTGCGCGCTGTGCAGGCGATGGGCGTGCCGGTGATCTACTTTGGCGTGGAGACGGCGGGCCTGCTGAGCCAGATGGCCGAGACCGGCGCGGACGTGATCGGCCTGGACTGGCGGCAGCCGCTGGACGAGGGCTGGCGTGCCGTTGGCCATGGACACGCAGTGCAGGGAAATCTCGATCCCATCACGTTGTTTGCGCCGGTAGAGATCCTGGAGCAGCGCGTGAATGAGATTCTGCGCGCGGCAGGGGGAAGGCCCGGGCACATCTTCAACCTGGGTCACGGCATCGTCCCCGGCACGCCGGTGGAAAATGTGCAGGCGGTGGTCCGGATGCTGCGGGAGTTTCGCATGGAAGGCGCGAATGGCTAAGCGCGCGGTCTTGCTGCTGGCCCACGGAACACCCGAAACCGTGGAGCAGATTCCCGAATACCTGCGCAACGTGGTGAGCGGGCGGCCGCTGCCGCAGCGTGTGATCGAAGAGATTCAGCACCGCTACTCGCTCATCGGCAAGAGCCCGCTGACCGAGATCACGCTGGAGCAGGCGCGACTGGCGGAGGCGGAGCTAAGCCGCCACGGCGAACGCATTCCGGTCTATGTCGGCATGCGCAACTGGCGGCCGTACATTCCCGACGTGGTGAAGCAGATGCTCGCGGATGGCGTGGAAGAGGCCGCGGTCATCTGCATGGCCCCGCAGAACTCGCGCACCAGCGTGGGGCTGTATCGGCGCGCGGTGCAGGCGGAGGCCGGCGCGCTGAAGATCGACTTTACCGATGCCTGGGCGCGGCATCCATTGCTGATTGAGGCCTTCGCGGAGCGGCTGCGGACGGCGTTGGCGACTCTTTCGGCCGAGGTGGGGCAGGCGGTGCCGGTGGTGTTCACTGCCCACAGCGTCCCTTGCCGGACGATCCAGACGCCGGCGGCCAACCCCGATGCTCCAAAGCACTGGCCGGGTGAGGGTGCAGATCCCTACGCACAGGAGTGCAAGCACACCGCGGAGCTGGTAGCCGCCGCCGTGCCTGGGATTCCGCAATGGTGGTTTGCCTTCCAGAGCCAGGGCGCCAGCGGCGGGCCATGGATTGGCCCTACAGTGGAGGAAACTCTCGATAGCATCGCCGCACAGGGCGTGCATGCTGTGCTCCTGCAACCGATCGGCTTCGTTTGCGACCACGTCGAGATTCTCTACGACATCGACATTGCCTTCCGGGAGTATGCCCGCGGGAAGGGAATCCGGCTGGAACGCCCGGAATCCCTAAACGCCTCTCCCTTCCTCGCGCGGGCTGTGGCGGAGTTGGCGCGGCAGGGGCTCGACCGTCTGCAACTTTCGTAATGTCATAGGAGCCAATCTCGTTGTTACCATTTGCTCATCCACTTTTTTTGACTTTTTCACTCCCATTCGGCATCATCTGACTAGAATTCAGTGCACTGGTTTTCCCCCGGGCCCAGGTTCAGAGTCCAACCTGTTTCGCACGACTTCTTAGCACGTGAAGCGCTAAACAGAGAAATCGGTGAAGGGAATCTCCCACTCGTGTCTGCGAAAGTGTACAAAGGGTCTGAATCGGGCCACCTGAAATGTCCAAAGTGTGCTCACCTGAGCATGGCGCGGCAACCGCGCGCCGGTTTTTGGGAAGAGAGAGTATTTCCGTTTTTCGGCTACTACCCGTGGGAGTGCGCCTACTGCCGAATCAAGAAGCTGATGCGCGACCGCGGCATCCGCGTACGTGTGAAGAAGCGCTCCACCGAAGGCGCCGAAACCCGGTCCTGAGCTTATCCACTGTTTTCCAGATGTATGAAGTGCTGGTGCGGCCCCGTTAGCTGCGGGGAATGCGGTGTGCCCGTGTGGTATACGTTTTCACATGATCCGCGCACGTTCAATCCACGCTCCAGTCCTGATTCTGCTTACAGCCCTCTTTGTTGCCCCCGTTGCCCCGAATGCACAACCAGCCAAAGCGCAGGCGCCGGAGGTAGCCCCTACGCCCCCAATGGGCTGGAATAGCTGGGATGCCTACGGTCTCACGATCGATGAGGCCCAGTTCCGTGACAACGTGAAGGTGCTCGCCGGCCTGAAGCAGCACGGCTGGCAATATGCCGTCATCGACGAGGGTTGGTACATGCGGAATCCCTTCGCCAGCACCATGCCCGAGCAGAAATTCTTGTATGACAAGAATGGATTGCTGGAGCCGGTGGTGGCGCGGTTTCCATCATCGGCGGGCGGGGTGGGTTTCAAGCCGCTGGCCGACTGGGTGCACAGCCTGGGGCTCAAGTTCGGCATTCATATTCTGCGCGGAATTCCGAAGACCGTAGCAGATGAAAACCTGCCGATTGCAGGATCGCACTTTCGCGCTGAGGATGCCGTGGATCGCTCGGCGACCTGCCCTTGGAGCGACGCCAACTATGGCATCAAAGACAATGCCGCGGGGCAGGCCTACTACGACTCCATGGTGAAGCGCTACGCGGACTGGGGCGTGGATTTTATCAAGGTGGACTGCATTGCGGATCACCCGTATAAGCCGACGGAGATTCGCCAGATTGCGGAGGCGATCCACAAGTCGGGGCGGCAGATCGTGCTGAGCCTGTCGCCGGGGCCGACGAATCTGAGCCACGCCGAAGAGATCGGCAAATACGCGCAGATGTGGCGCATCAGCAACGACCACTGGGATGGATGGAAGTTCAACCATCACACTCCCGATGGCTTCCCGTTCGGGCTGGAGAACGAGTTCGATCAGATTGCGGAGTGGAACAAGTATGTGAAGCCGGGCAACTGGCCCGACGCGGACATGTTGCCGGAAGGGTATCTTGGGCCGCACCCTGGGCTTGGCGAGCCGCGCCAGTCGCACTATACGCACGACGAGCAGCGGACGGAATTCACGCTGTGGTGCATCTCGCGCTCGCCGCTTATCTTCGGCGGAAACCTGACGAAGCTCGACGATTTCACGCGATCGTTGATGACGAACCGCGCTTTAATCGACGCCGATCAATCTGCGTTTGAGAGCCACCCTGTGGTCGACCTGCCTGCTGGATTTGAGAATGTTCGGGTATGGCACGCGGCGGCCGGGACGAGGAAAAATGCGCGAGTCTACATGGCTTTTTTCAACCTGAGTGACAGCGCAACCACGTTGGACTTCGCCTGGAAGGATTTCAAATTCGGTGGGCAAATCCGTGCGCAAAATGTCTTTAATGGGGCAGCGACCAAGCCTTCTGAGAAGATGCGTGTGACACTGCCTCCGCATGGCAGCGCGATGTACCGGCTGCAGTAATCAACGCACGGCGGCGCGCAGGCTGCGTTCGAGCTGGCGCGCGGAGCCGTCGCCGCTCCAGAGCTTTTTGCCCGCGGCATCGAGCAGCACTACGTATGGATCGTCGTCTGCGCTGACCTGAAAATAAGCGCGCCACTGCTTTTCGTCTTGAGTAAGGACCACGAAGCGACTCTGCTCAGCGGGCGGAACCCCTCTGCGGATCATGCCTTTGACTGTGCCGCGCAGCAGTGATGGCACGCTGCCGAGCATGATCAGCTGATATGTAGGGGTCGAAGCGAAGGCCGGATCTTTTTGGATCGCCTGCATCCAATGGCTGCAGCGCTCGCCGGCCTTGTGGCTGAACGCGGCGACGAGAATCACTGGATGGCCCTGAGCGGCCTGCGCGACGACGAGGCGTTGACCGGTCAGCGTCTCGCCGGCGGTGCGGGGGAGCGTCTGCGCGGAAACCACAGTGCAAATCGAGAGCGCAAGGAGCAGGGAAGCGGCAATGCGCAAGCGGAACCTCCAGGAGCTACGCTGCCACAATCGGAGCACGGGAGGCAAACGGGTGATGCGCAGTGCCCGCCGTCACTGGCCAGCCCTGCGGTAGCGTGTGCGAAAATGTGTTTCGGCCAAAGAGCGGAAAACACGCTCAGGCCCGGCAGAGTCAGCCCAGATGGCATTTCTTCGATCCGCTTTTATCGCCCTGTCTCGCAATCGCCGCCTGCGCAGCTTTAGTGAACGCTCCAGCCTGGGAACCAAGCTCAGCTCGCGCTTTGTCGCGGGCCTGGAAATTGAAGATGCGCTGCGCGTAGCTGAGGCCGTGAATAAACAGGGCATGTCGGTCTCGCTCGACTCGCTAGGCGAAAGCGTGACCAGCGAAGCCGAAGCGCATCGCGCCGCCGATGTGTACCACAAGCTTCTCGACGCCATTGCCGCGCGCAAGCTGAACGCCAACGTAAGCGTGAAGCTGACGCAGATGGGGCTGGAGCTGGATCGCGCGCTGGCGGAGAGCATTGCGCAAAACCTGACCGAGCACGCACAATCCTACGGCAACTTTGTGCGCATCGACATGGAGGATTCGTCGCTGACGCAGGTGACGCTCGACATTGTGCGGCGCATTCACGCGCTGCCGAAGATGCGGGGCGCCATCGGCACGGTGATTCAGGCGTATCTGTATCGCTCCGAGGCGGACATTCAGCAGCTTGTCGACGATGGCATTCGTATCCGGCTGTGCAAGGGCGCGTACAAAGAGCCGGCGACGGTGGCATTTCCGAAAAAGCCGGACGTGGACGGGAACTACGTAAAGCTGACGGGCATGCTGCTGGCCAGCCCGGTGTATCACGGGATTGCAACGCACGATGTGAACATGATTGCCGCGGCAAAAGCGTACGCCCGCGAGCACAGCATCGACGCGAGCCGCTACGAGTTCCAGATGCTCTATGGTGTGCGCCGCGACCTGCAACGGCAACTGGTGCGCGAGGGCTACGGCATGCGCGTGTATGTGCCGTTCGGGCGCGAGTGGTATCCCTACTTCATGCGCAGGCTGGCCGAGCGGCCGGCGAATGTCTTCTTCCTAGCGAAGAATATGCTCAGGAGCTAGAAGAGCAGGGACAAAGGGACATAGGGACAAAGAAAGAAGCTTGCGATCGCCGGATCGTGCGGTCTGAAGCGCGCCGACTCTGTCCCTTTTTCCCTCTGTCCCTGTTTTAGTTCACCGGCTTGGCTTTTCCGTTTTTCAGCCCCTCTTCGATCAAGGACTTCATCACTTGCTTGCCGTCGTTGGTGACGGTTCCATTCCAGTTGAATCCACCTTGTTGCGCCTTGATTGCGGCGAGCCGTTTCTCCAGCGCCGCGGTGTCGAAATGCATGGTGCTGAGCCTGTCGGCGACCTGGATCTGGATGAGCTTGCCCTGCATCTGTCCGAGCTTGCTCTCCAGTTCGGAAAGCTGATCGGCCGTGATGGCGCTTTCCTTCCGTGCCTGCAGCTTCGCTATGGCAGCGCTCAGACCAGCGAGATCGGCCTGCAGGTCGGCTTTGGTGACGTTGGCTTTGCCTTGCTGTTCTGCCATGCGCGATTGAGCGCGGGCGAGGTCCTGCTGGGCACGTTCCATGGCCCATTTCTGCCGATCGAGACTGCGCACGGTGCGGTAGTAGGCCTCCATCTGCGCCACATCCGTAGGATCGTCGATGTAGTAGCTCTTGCCTTGGGCGTTGGTGTAGAGGATGAAGTCGCCTTTGGCGAGCTGCTCCGCCTTCGCAATTGCATCTTCGTGGCCCTTCGTCCACGAGCCGGTGTAATGCGGACTCCCACCATACCGTTCGAAGAACCCGTAGAAGGTGGGTCCGTTGCCCTCGAAGGTGTATGCCCCGTAATTGTTGGTGTGGTCATGGCCCTGAGTGTCAGAGCCGCCCGGATTTTGAGCTATGGCGAACGCGATTGGTGCTTCGTTATTGAGCACGATCGTGGCCGGTGGAACCGGCGGAGTCTGGATTGCCAGCGAGATTGCGGGGATGGGAGGGGTTGTCGCGTTGACGGCGATGGACGGCACTGCTGGAAGTCGCAGTGTGATTGGCCCGTTCAGTTTAGGGAGGACTGCCTCGGTGACCTTCGAAGCGCGAGCCGGCGGCGTAGCATGCGGCCCCGCGAGAGCGTTCGGCGTTGGAGCAGGTTCGGGCTGGTGAGGCGGCTCGGCGGAGGGAGCTGGCGTGACCGGCGTCTGCGGCACCTGCGCAGCGTGCACGCGGACGAGCGCGGTGGCTGCAAAGACTGAGATGGGAACGACAAGCACCGCGGCGGCGATACGCACGCGCGATACGGTGAAGGCATGGCGAAAGCTGCTCTCGTTGAGCAGCCGCTCGATGCGCTGGGAAAGACGGCCGGGACGTGCCATGGCAACTCCTGTGGTGGTGGGGCGCGCGAGCGCCGCGAATTCGAGCAGGACCTGGGCGTAGGCCGCGGGGCTGGCGGCGTTGTGGAGGCCGGCGTGGTCGCTGATGGCCTCGCTCAGGTCGGAGAGTTTGCGGCCCATCCACCAGCCCAGCGGGCTGAACCAGAAGATGGCGGCGTAGAGCTGGGCTGCAATCTGCAGGTAGAAGTCGCGCTGGCGGACGTGCGAGGCTTCGTGGGCGAGGACGATTGCGAGCTTCTCGTCGTCCCACTCGGGGTAATCGGCGGGAAGCAGGATGCCGGAGCCGATGTTGAGGGGCGACACGATGCGCGCGCTGGCGCGAACGGGGATGCTGCCGGCGAGCTGCGCAATGCGCGGGTCGCCGGCCGGGGCAGCGGCCTGCCAGAGACGGGTGGCGAGAGCTACGCCACGGACCATGCGGAAGAGCATGGTGGCGCAGACACCGCAATACAGCAGGAAGAGAAATTGGAGGCGCGTGAGAAGCGGGGCTGTGGGGCGGGGCTGGGGAGTGGCGGCCAAGTTGTTGGCCGGGACGCCGCCGCCGGGTGTTGTGCCGCCGGACTGGATCGCAGCCGTGGACGAGGGGGAATCGTCCTCGTCGGTCATGGGGCCGATGTGCTCGGCGGTGATGTTTTCGGCGATGAGGGGCGAGACGGCAGCGGTGTTGCTGATTGCCGTGAAGCGTTGCGCGCGATGCAGGTAGAGGTTCGCCGCGGCCGCATCGGGAACGGGGATGCGGTCGGCCAGAGGTATGAGCGCAGGCATGGCAAAAGCAGCCGCGAGCACCAGGATCCATGCGGCCTTTTGCGCCACGACGCTGCGGACGCGAAAGACCCAGAGGCCCGCGGCGACGAGCACGGCGAGCAGGAGACCGCGGAAGGCGGTTTCGATGAGGGGCGAGAAGTCCGTCGAGGGGATGAGAGAGGTCCAGTGCATTATGCCTTGCCCTCCTTTTTGGCGGAGTCCTTTTGCGCGGCGGCGATGCGTTCGGCGAGGCGCTTGAGTTCGGCGCGGTCGAGCACCTTGGAATCCACCATGCCGACGAGGAGCGCTTCCACGCTGCCGTCGCAGAACCAGTCGACGATGCGCTTAACGGCGCGGCCGGCGACGCGCTGGGGCGACTCGGCGGGGCGGTAGATAAAGGTGCGGTCTTCGACGGCGTGGGCCAGGTAGCCCTTTTCCTCCAGGCGGCGCAGAACCGTGCGAACGGTAGAATCCTTGAGCGGCTTCCCGAGCTCTTCGCGGACCTGGTCGGCGGTGGCCGTGCTGAGCCGCCAGATGATGGTGAGGATCTCGCGTTCGAGCTCGCCGAGTTCGGCGGGGTCGTGGGCGGGTGGAGTGTTACGCGCCATAATGTTACAAACGGTAACACATAAACGAGGTGAGCGGCGAAATTTATTTTTGGCCAGACCACCAGGGATGCAGCATTGACGGATGCGATCCGTCCATACGATAAGCTGTTCGAGGAGAAATCCGCATGCAATCAGGCATATGGCGGCGTTTGGCCCTAGTGGTGGCGCTCGCGGCCGGGGCGCTGGCGGGCGCGGCGCAGGAGGCAAAGCTGAGTCCGGCGCTGCCTCTGGCGCATGTCGACAACGGGCCGAACTCCGCGGCGGCGCAGCAGGCGCATACCGTGGTGCTGGTGTCGCTGGACGCATTTCGCTGGGACTACGCGGTGCGCGACCATGCCACGCATCTGCTGGCGATTGGTAAAGAGGGTGTGTGGGCGCCAGAGGGGATGATTCCGAGCTATCCCTCGGTCACGTATCCGAACCACTACAGCATGGTGACGGGCCTGTATCCCGAGCATCATGGGATTGTCGCAAACCATTTTTACGATCCGGACCGCGGCGCAGCGTTCGCAGCGAGCGATGCAAAGGTCGTCACGGATGGAAGCTGGTACGGCGGCGTGCCGTTGTGGAGCCTTGCGGAAAAACAGGGAATGCGGACGGCGTGCATGTTCTGGCCGGGCTCGCAGGCGGAGATCGCCGGGCGCAGGCCGACGTGGTATGCGCGGTTCAACGGCGACAAGGAAAGCGATGCGCTGGATGAGGCGCGGATCGATGATGCGATCGCGCTGCTGAAGCTGCCCGCGGCGGAACGGCCGCACTTCATCGCCATCCATTATCTGCAGCCGGATCTTGCCGGCCACAAATACGGGCCGGATGCGCCGGAGACACGAGCGGCCATCAAGAAGATGGACGCAATGGTCGGGAAGCTGAAGGCCGCGCTTGACAAGACGGGTTTGCCGATTGACCTGGTCGTGGTGAGCGATCATGGCATGGCGAAGGTGGACGGCGGGTGGATCACGCTCGATGCTTTTGCGAATCTGAATGGATTTGAGACGGTGGATGCGCTGCTGTATGGCAAGACGGAGGCCGATCGGCAGCGCGTCTACAACCAGCTCAAGCACGTGTCGTCGCAGTTCATGGTGTATCGGAGAAAGGACGTGGCGCCGGAATTGCATTTCAGCGAGAGCGCGCGGGAAGGCGATCCGGTGATTGTGGCTACCGGGCGGTATGCGATTCGCGCGCGCGGGCCCGCGGCCGGTAAGCCGGATGTGCTGCCGCTGGCCGGACTGCACGGATACGATCCGCGGATTGTGCCGGAGATGAAGGCAATCTTCTTTGCGGAAGGACCGGACATTGTGCAGGGCAAGACGGTGCTGCCGTTTGAGAATGTAAACCTGTATCCGTGGATGGCGTACATGCTGGGGCTGATTGCGGCGCAGAGCGACGGCAACTTGAATATCCTGGCGGGAACGCTGCGCGACAATGGCGGCCCGGTGATCGAGCGAAAGGAAGCGGGGCAGAAGAGCGAATGAGGGAAGTGGTTCTGGGAATTGACGGTGGAGGAACGCGGACTCGCGCGGCTATCGCCGAAGGGGAAAAGATACTGGCATTCGCCGAGAATGGCTCCATCAAGCGGCTGCGCGTGGGCGCGGAAGTGGCCGAGCAGAACCTGCGCGCGCTGCTCAGCGACGTCTACCGGCAAGCCGGCGTGACTCGTGTGTGCGGGGCTTGTGCAGGCGTGGCAAGCGCCATTATGCCGGGCGTGCAGGAGTGGATCCAGACGGTGTTTCGCGAGTTCGGCGTGGAACGGTCGGAGGTGGTAGGCGACGAGTTCATTGCGCTGGATGCGGCGTTCAAGGGTGGACCGGGAATTCTGCAGATTGCCGGCACGGGGACCAATTGCATTGGCCGCGCGCCGGATGGCGGCCGTGAAACCGCGGGCGGGTGGAGTTCGCGACTCGGCGACGAGGGGTCGGGTTACTGGATCGGACTGCATGCTGTGCGCCGTGCGCTGCGCGCCTACGATCGCGAGGAGCCGACGCGGATTCTGGACGTGGTGGGGAAGATCTGGGACACGCCGACGATGGAGGAACTGGTCAACCTGGGCGACAGCACGCCGGGGCCGGATTTCGCGGCGCTGGCGCCGGCCGTCAGCCAGTTGGCGGAAGAAGGCGATGCGGTGGCGCTGGGAATTTTGCAGCAGACGGCCGCGGACCTTGTAGAATCCGTGCTGCTGGTGAGGGCCAAGCTGCGCCGCAAGCACAACGTCAGTGGGGAAGTGCCGGTGGCGTGGATCGGGAGTGTGATTGGCAAGGCGAGGATTGTGCGTGAGGGATTCTTTGCGGGATTGCGGGCGGCGGCGCCGGATATGCCCATCCTCGATCATGAAGTGAACGGCATCCATGGGGCGATCTGGCGGGCGCAGCGACTGGCGGAGCATTGAGCCGGGAAACTTTCGGCCGCCGAGCGGGTTGGAGAGAAGGGGAGGCTTGCATGCGGCGAACACGGGGCTTTTCAGCTCGAGCGGCGGTTTGTGTGGCCGCGATAATTGCAGCATCGCTCGGCCCGGCGGCACAGACTCCACCCGAGCCGACGCTGCAGCAACGTCCGCCCGAGGGGCCGACCCTTACCATCACGTCGCGCGAAGTGCTTCTGGACGTGGTGGCGATGGACAAGCACGGACGCCCGATCCACGGACTCAAGGCCAGCGACTTTCGCATTACGGAGGACGGCAAGCCGCAGCAGATTACGAGCTTCGAGGAGCATACGGCGCAGGCTGCTGCGAGTATGCCCGCGCCACCGCAGCTTCCGCCGAATACGTTCACAAACTTCCAGCCGGTGCCGGTGACGAACGCCTATACCGCAATTGTGCTGGACGCGCTGGATACGCGCGTGGACGACCAGATGCTGGTGCGGCATGAGCTCATCAAGTACCTGAAAAAGATGCAGCCCGGCACGCCGGTAGCGATCTTCCAGATGGCCCAACATCTGCGCCTGATTCAGGGTTTCACCACCGATCCCAAGGTGCTTCTGCAGGCTGCGGAGAGCAAGCGCAACATGCCCTCGCTGCTGCTACAGATGGAAGGCAATCGCGATATGCGAATCCTCATCACCGCTGAGACCCTGCAGGATCAGTTTCGAGAGCTGGGACGATATCTGGCGGCGTTTCCGGGCCGCAAAAACCTGGTGTGGATCTTCGGGCATGTGCCGGGGACAGGATTTTCCGGCGTGTTTCTTGGCGACGAATTCTCGATCGGAAATCCGTTTGCGGACGATTTCAACGTCATGGGCGAGGATCCCAGTCACCTGACGGACGCGCTCACGATCAGCCGGGTGTCGGTGTATCCGATCGATGCGCGCGGCGTGCAGGCGCCGGGGATGTTCGATGCCGGGCAGCGCTCCGCTCCGGGCACGGGCAACCTGATGCAATGGGAAGCGGCGATTGACTCGGAGCATCTATGGGCGCGGTCGATTGCAGAGGCGACCGGGGGTAGAGCGTACTTCAACGACAACGGCCTGGACAAGCAGCTTGAGCAGATTGTTGACGGTGGGTCGAACTACTACACCATTGCTTACGCCACCACGAATCAGAAGTGGGACGGCGAGTTTTTGCATATCGGTGTGACGGTGGATAAGCCGGGTGTGGTGCTGGAGCACCGGCCGGGCTACTTCGCGATTGACCGGTCGCAGCAGGAGCAGCGGCAATTGGCGGCACTGCGGCGCAAGGACCTGGCGAAGAGCAAGAATTATGTTGCGCCGGCGGGCGCGGGTGCAAACGCGGGTGTTCCGGCGCCGGCGCAAGCGCAAACGGCTTCGGCCCCTGGCGCCGCAACCCGCGGGCCACGCGACCCCCTGGCTGCAGCGATGCTGTTTGGCGGGCTTCCCGCCACGCAGGTGGTATTTGCCGCGCACCTGACCCCGGAGGAGAAGGTGATGCGGGTTCGCCGCGATGCGCCTTTGCCGCCGGACAACTATCTCACGGCTGATTTTCACGACAAGCCGTTCCGGAAGTACATCGTCAGTATTCGCGCCGAAACCCGCGACGTTCACTTTACTCGCGGCGCGGATGGCAAGCGGCACGGGGCACTGCAGTTTGTAACTGTGGTGTACACGCCGACCGGGCAGCAGGTGAACTCGAAGCAGACGACGGCAACCTTCGACCTGAGCGAGGCGGAGTATCAAAAGCTCCTCAAGCAGGGCTTGCCGGGGCTGCAGCAGATTGCGATTCCGGTGAAGGGGAACTACTTCCTGCGCATCGGCGTGCACGATGTGGCCAGCGGCAAGGTTGGTGTGCTGCAGATCGCGGCAGACCAGCTGCGGCCGGAGATGGTTGCGGCGCGGAGGTCGGGGCACTGAGGAAGATGCAGGAGTTCAGCCGCTGACGATCTCGCCGTTATGGATGGAAGCGAGCAGGCGGCCTGCCGTGTCGACGGCGACGAGGTTCGCCGCGGATCCGGCGGCGAGCGATCCGACGCGATTCTGGAAACCCGTCATGGCAGCGGGGTTGGCGGTCATCAGGCGCAGGCCGTCTGACACTGTGGCGCCGGTGAAGGCGACGAAGTTGCTCAGGGCGCGGTCGAGGGTGAGGACGCTGCCGGCCAGAACGCCGCGAGCCATGGCGCGGCCATTCGCTACTTCAACATCAAAGCCGCCAAGCTGGTAAGTGCCGTCGGGCATGCCGGTGGCCGACATGGCATCCGTGATGAGCAGGGCGCGTTCGGGTCCTTTGGCGCGCCACCACAGCTTCACCATCTCCGGCGTGTTGTGAATGCCGTCGCAGATCAATTCCGCGTACAGATCGTCGTTGGTCAGCACCTCGCCCAGAATCCCTGGAGCCTGATGATTCAGGGCGCGCATGGCGTTGTAGGTGTGGGTCGCGCTCGTTGCGCCAGCGGCAATCACTGGGCGTGTCTCCTCCAGCGTGGCGTCAGAGTGTCCAATGGAGATGCGCACACCCTTCGCGACGGCGTGAGCAGCGAACTCCACGGCTCCCGGCAATTCCGGGGCGAGCGTCATGAGTCGAATGTTGCCCTCCGCTGCTTCAAACATGCGATCAAAGAGCGCGATGTCGGGAGCGAGTAGTAGTTCCGGCGGGTGCACGCCGCGCTTGGCGTGCGATAAAAATGGGCCTTCAATGTGGATGCCGATGGGCCACGTCATTGCACCCTGCGGCTTGTGCGCGATGAGGTGAGCCAGCCCTTCGAGTGACTGCAGGGTCTTGTCGATTGGGGCAGTCACGGTGGTGGCGAGATAGGCGCCGGTGCCGCGGGAAGCGAGGAAGCGGCCAATAGCGGTTAGTGCCTCGGGTGTGGCGTCCATGATGTCGTGGCCCGCGCAGCCGTGGGTGTGCACGTCGAAAAACGCAGGGCTCAGCGTGGCACCGGGAAAGTCCTTGACGCGCGCGCCGGCGGGAGCTGCTGCCGCGTGACGGCTGGTAATGGATGTGATTTGTCCATCCTCCGCGATTAACATTGGATCGTCGAGAAGTTGGCTGCCGTTCCAGAGCCTGCTTGCCGTGAATACCGTTTGCATGTTGGTAACGATTGTAGGACCAGCAGGCGGTTATGACCAAGAGCATGGGAAAGCAGCGGCTGATGTGGTCACGCGGCGTTAACGTTCGGCGACTGAGTGTCTGTTAGGGTGAGGAAGATGACGATCAAGCAATTGCTGCTTTGTACTGGATTTGCGGTTCTCGGGAGTGTCGGAATAGCGGCTCAGACCATCAACCTGCCCACTAGCAAGCAACTCATCGGCGTCATCCCGGGGCATCCGCAACGGCTGAACAGCGAGCCGGTATCGATGGCTGTGTCGCCGGACCATCGCTACGTGATAACGGTGAACGATGGGTATGGAACCTACGAGTCGAAGTACCAGCAGTCGCTCGCAGTGTATGACACGCAGACGGGTACGCTGAGGGATTATCCCGACGAGCGCACGGTGGCGCGGAGAGGGCACCAAACTTTGTATTCCGGTTTGGCATTCAGTTCCGACGGAAGCCACATTTACGCGACCATGGGTTCGACAACCGACCCCGACGGCAAGCAAAAGGGCGACACCGGCAACGGCATCGTTGTGTACAACTTTGCGGACGGGAAGATCGCGCCGGAACGCTTTCTGCCGATTCCCCTGCAGCAACTGGCGCAGGGGCGCGTGACGCGTTTGGTGAATGAGCAGGATGGCGATAAGGGCGTGCCGTTCCCGGCGGCGCTGGCGACTGCCGGAGACAAGCTGCTAGTGGCGGACAATCTCTCCGATGATGTGCTGCTGATGGATCCCGCGACAGGCACGGTTCTGCATCGCTTTGACCTGTCGGAGAGCAATACGGTGCCGGGCACGTATCCGATTGCGCTGCAGGTTTCAAAGGATGGCAAGCGTGCGTTCGCTGCGCTGTGGAATGCCTCGGAAGTGGTGGAACTGGATCTGGAGAAGCAGACAGTGGGGCGGCATCTTGCGCTGCTGAAGCCTTCGAACCCGGTGAAGCCGGGATCGCATCCCTGCGCGTTTGCGCTCACGCCGGATGGCAAGACGATGTACGTGGTGCTTGCGAATCGCGATGCGGTGGCGGCCGTGAACGTGGGCGGAGACGCGTTCAGCTTGAAAGGGTACTTTGACACGCGGCTGCCGGGGCAGAGCTACTTTGGAGCGGAGCCCGCGGCGCTGGCGCTGAATGCGACTGCGCACCGGCTGTACGTGGCGAACATGGGCAGCGACGCCGTGGCGGTGATCGACACAGCGAAGCTGACGGCGAAGACCGCGAGGACCGGTATGACGGAGCCCGTCGGATTTGTGCCGACAGAGTGGATGCCGATCTCGATGGCATTCGATGGCGGCAAGCTTTACGTCGCCACGGATAAGGGCCGCAGCACCGGGCCGAATAACATGCCGCAGCGGCAGGTGGCGGGAGAAGAGCAGAAGCATTCCTTGCCGTCGACATATATTGCCACGCTGCTGCATGGGTCGCTGGCGGTGCTGGATGTGAAGCAGGTTGGCGGCGATCTGCCGAAGCTTACTGCGACGGTGCTGGAATCGAACCGCATGAAGGCCGCGGCGCAGAAGATTCCGTTTGCCGGGCGGAAGAATCCGATCAGGCACGTGATCTACATCATTAAGGAGAACCGGACCTACGATCAGATTCTGGGCGATCTAAGTGAGAACGGCAAGCCGGTGGGCAACGGCGATGCTGGCCTGGCGATGTTCGGAGCGGATGTGACGCCGAACCAGCATAAGCTGGCGCTGCAGTTCGGCGTGCTGGACAACTTCTTCGACTCGGGTGAGGTTTCCGGCGACGGGCACGTGTGGTCGAATGCGGCTATTGGCACAGACTATCTGGAGAAGACGTGGCAGCAGAATTATCGCGGTGGGCAGCGCACGTACGATTACGAGGGCGCCGTGGCAGACGGGTATCCGCTGCTGCAGAAGATTGCCGATGTGAATGAGCCGGCGAGCAGCTATCTTTGGACGAACCTGGCCGAGCATCACAAGACCTACTATCACTTTGGCGAGTATATTTCGACGATCTTTTGCACGGACGCGATTTTGAAGCATATGCCCACAAATCCGCAGCAGGGGCCGATGATGCCGGGAGCGGCGTGCGCCCGCAAGGCGATCGAGCCGGGCGAGGCGATTCCGGCGGAGTGGGGGGGCCGGGTGAACAAGTGGCCATGGCCGATCCCGCTGATTGCCTCAAACACCGCGACCAAGCCGGAACTTGTGGGGCACTTTGCGCCGGAGGCGCCGGATTTCGAACTCGCTGTGCCCGATCAGATTCGCGTGGATGTCTTCCTGCGCCATCTGAAACAGTGGATCGCGGATAAGCAACAGGGACGGGACACGATGCCGGAGTTCATTCAACTGCGGCTGCCGGACGATCACACTGCGGGCACGCGGCCGGGGATGCCCACACCGAAGGCATCGGTCGCAGACAACGATCTGGCTGTGGGCCGCGCGGTGGAGGCAATCTCGCACTCTCCGTTCTGGGATGACACGGCGTTCTTCGTGCTTGAGGATGACGCGCAGAACGGCGCGGATCATGTCGATGCGCATCGCAGCATCGCGCTGGTGGTGAGCAAGTATGCCCCGCACGGGGCGAATGGAGCACCGTACGTCGACAGCCGGTTCTACTCGACGGTGAGCGTGATTCGCACCATGGAGACGCTGCTGGGACTGCCGCCGATGAACAATAACGATGCCTTTACGTCAGTCATCGCGTCGCTCTTCAGCGGCCCCGGCAATCAGCCCGCGTACAACGCCGACTACTCCAACCGCGACAACGGGCTCATCTACACAGCCAATAAGAAGACCGCGCCGGGCGCCGCCGCGAGCATGAAGATGGACTTCCGCCATGCGGATCGTGCCGATGCGCAGAAGTTGAACGTGATTCTGTGGAAGGACACGATGGGCAACAAGCCCGTGCCGGCGATGATCAAAGTTCGCGCGAAGAAGGCCGCGAAGGACGATGACGACGATTAGACTCGAATCATGACGAAGAGAATCGGCGTACACCTGGGCACCGCGGGCGGAGCATCCAACGCGGTGCTGAAGGCCCAGGAGATCGGCGCCAACACCTTCCAGATCTTTTCTTCCAGCCCGCGCATGTGGCGCGCGCCCAAGGTCGATCCCCAGCAGTGCGAGCGCATGCGCGACCTTCGCAAGCAGCATGGCGTCAGTCCGCTCGTCATTCATACCAGCTATCTGGTGAATCTCTGCAGCCAGACGGAAGAGGTTCGCCGCAAGAGCGTGGATGCGTTCCGCGGCGAGATGGAGCGGGCGCTGGCGCTCGGCGCGGAGTACCTCGTCCTCCATCCCGGCTCATGGAAGGGCCTCACGCGCGATGAAGGTCTGCGCCTCGCCGCCGAGTCCATCGAGAAGGCCATCGACGGCCTGCCGTGGCAGGGCTGCGGCTTCACCATCCTCATCGAGAACACCGCCGGATCGGAGTGCTCGCTCGGCGGCAGCTTCGACCAGGTCGCGGAGTTGGTGGGCCTGCTGCGCAATCATGCGCCGGTGGCCGTTTGCCTCGATACCTGCCACACCCACGTCTCCGGCTACGACATCGTAAGCGAGCCCGGTTACGAAGAGACGATGAAGCAGATCGAATCCACCGTCGGGTTCGATTCCGTCCGCGTCTGGCACTGCAACGACGCGAAAGCCGCGCGCGGTTCCAAGCTCGACCGCCACGAACACATCGGGCAGGGAACCATCGGCATCGAGCCATTCCGCCGCCTGCTCAACGACCAGCGCTTCTCCCACTCCGCCTTCATCGCCGAAACACCGGTAGACGAAAACGGCGATGAGGAAAAGAATGTGCGGGTGTTAAAGAGCCTGGTGAAGTAGCATTGTCTCCTCGTGGTATGGGTCGGAATATACCTCCCGCTGAAGTGGATTGATGTAAATTGGGTCAAACGGAGGCCTCCGAATCCCATGCACATCCGGCGATTCTGCACACTCCTGCTTGCCCTCGCACCTGCGGTGTCCTGTCACCTCGCCGCACAGACCGCAAAGAATCCCCCGCCGCCGCAGCCATGGCAGTCTGAATCGATCAGCACGAGTGTCCAGACGCTGGCAAACGGCGCCACCATTACGCAGAAGATGAGGATCGTGCGCGCGGTCGATTCTCGCGGGCGTGAATTAGCTGTATCCACCACCATCCCATCCGCACCGAACGAAGAAGTGCAGACAACCGGCTCGATATTGGATCCCGAGAAAGGTTCGGATACCTTCTGGCGTTCCCAGGGCCACCAGGCCTGGGTCCGCGAGTATCCGCCGGTTGCGGAGCAGCACGGGTGCTGGCAGGGACCGGGATACGCCAGGGATTACGACGCGAGGCCCGCTGCTCACCTGCCAGCTTCATCCCGGCGCCGGAGCCAGAGGGAAGTTGAGCGTCTCGGCACCAGAACCTTCATGGGGCTCAAGGCGGACGGGCAGCGCTGGACGACGACCGTTCCAGCCGGACAAATCGGGAACAACGCACCGCTCGTAAGAACGGTCGAGAACTGGATCGCGCAGTCGCCGCACATTCCGGTCTATTCCATCGAGAACGATCCGCAACGCGGAAAGACGACTCTGAAGTTGGTCGGCTTTAAATGGGGTGAGCCCGATCCAGCTTTATTCAAGCCTCCGGCCGATTACAAACTGATCGTGCAGCACATGCAGAAGGTCCCCTGCGCCGACCTGGAGCCCCGGAAGCCGTAGCGTTCGCCGTTTACACTGAAAGGTTATGGCGGATGAGAAAGAACCCCGAAACGAACTGAGATACGACCCCTCTTCAATCGAGCCCAAGTGGCAGCAGCGCTGGGCCTCGGACCCCACCCTTTACGCGGCCGATCCGCTGCACAGCGGCAAGCCCAAGTACTACGTCCTTGAGATGCTGCCGTACCCCAGCGGCCAGCTTCACATGGGCCACGTGCGCAACTACTCCATCGGCGACGCCCTCGCGCGCCACATGTGGATGCGCGGCTACAACGTGCTTCACCCCATGGGCTGGGACGCCTTCGGTCTCCCCGCTGAAAACGCGGCGCTCAAAAACAACACTCCGCCCCGCCAATGGACCCTCGCCAACATCGCCGCCATGAAGCGCCAGATGCAGCGCCTCGGCCTCGGCTATGACTGGGCCACCGAAGTCACCACCTGCCTTCCCGACTACTACCGCTGGAACCAGTGGTTCTTCCTCCGCATGTACGAGCGCGGCTTGGTCTATCGCAAGAAGAGCAAGGTGAACTGGTGCCCTGAGTGCGCCACCGTACTCGCGAATGAGCAGGTCGTCGATGGCCGCTGCTGGCGTCACGAGGACACCATCGTCGAGCAGCGCGACCTCGAGCAGTGGTTCTTCCGCATCACCGCCTACGCGCAGGAACTCCTCGACGGCCTCGATAAACTCGACGGCTGGCCGGAGAAGGTGCGCACCATGCAGCGCAACTGGATCGGCCGCAGCGAAGGCACTGAAGTCGATTTCATCCTCGCCGAAGATGCCGTCAAGTCCACCAACGACGACGGCTCGCCCTGCGTGATTCCCGCCGGCCGCAGAATCCGCGTCTTCACCACGCGCGTCGATACCATCTTCGGCGCCACCAGCATTCAGCTTGCGCCCGAGCACTCCCTCGTCAAGGAGATGGCGTCGAAGGACGCAGGCCTCGCCACGCAGATCGCCCAGCTGCTCGACGAGCAGAAGAAGGCGCGCGAAGCCGGCGACATCGGCGCGATTGAAAAGCACGGCGTCCCCACCGGCCACCACGCCATCAATCCCTACAACGGCGAGCGCGTCCCCATCTGGGTGGCGAACTACATCCTCGCCGACTACGGCACCGGCGCCATCATGAGCGTGCCCGGCCATGACGCCCGCGACTTCGAGTTCGCAAACAAGTACGCGATTCCCATTCGCCGCGTCATCGCTCCCGCCGATCCCAGCGCCGAGGAACCCGAGCTCCCGTTCCTCTCTGAAGAAGGCGTGCTCATCAACTCCGGCGAGTTCAATGGCCTCACCTGCGAGCAGGCCCAGCAGCGCTTGCAGCAGATCGCCGCGGAGAAGGGAATTGGTGAAGCCACCACAACCTTCCGCCTCAAGGACTGGGGCGTGAGCCGCCAGCGCTACTGGGGCACGCCGATTCCCATGATCCACTGCGAGCGCGACGGCATCGTTCCGGTGCCCGACGAGCAGTTGCCGGTCATCCTTCCCAACCAGATCGAGATCACGCAGCAGGGCGGCTCGCCGCTCTCCCGCGTGCCGGAGTTCGTCAACGTCACGTGCCCCAAGTGCGGCCAGCCCGCCCGCCGCGAGACCGACACCATGGACACCTTCGTCGACTCGAGCTGGTACTTCTACCGCTACACCGACGCGAAGAACTCCTCGGCGCCCTTCGATCCTCAAATCGCGCAGCACTGGTTTCCCATCGATCAGTACATCGGCGGCGTCGAGCACGCCATCCTGCACCTGATCTATTCGCGCTTCTGGACAAAGGTGATGCGCGATCTCGGCCTCATCACCAACGCCGAACCCGCAACCCGGCTCTTCACGCAGGGCATGGTCATCAAAGACGGCGCAAAGATGTCGAAGTCGAAGGGCAACGTTGTCTCGCCCGACGACATGGTGACCCGCTACGGCGCCGACGCCACGCGCATGTACGCGCTCTTCGCCGCGCCGCCCGACCGCGACCTTGACTGGCAGGAGGACGGCGTCGCCGGCGTCAGCCGCTTCCTCGGCCGCGTGTGGCGTCTGGTCACAAAATACGCACCCTCCGCGCGCCAGGCGAACGGCGCAAGCCTCCAGGCGCCCACCGGCATCTCCCTCAAGCTGCTCCGCAAGCTTCATCAGACGATCGCCAAAATCACCCTGGACTTCGAGGGCCGCTGGCACTTCAACACCTGCGTCGCCGCCATCATGGAGTTCATCAATGAGGTTCAGGCGGCGGATGCGCAGCTCGCCTCCGGCGAAGTGCCTCCCGCCGTCATTCGCGAACTGCTTACCTCCCTCGTGCTGCTGCTTGCTCCCTTCGCGCCTTTCCTTGCGTCAGAACTTTGGGGAGAGCTTGACGGCGAGGGCGCAGTCTTACGCGCCCCGTGGCCCAAAAGCGATCCCGGACTCGCCAGGGAAGACGAGATCGATATTCCCGTGCAGGTGAACGGAAAGCTCGTGAACGTTGTGCGGATCGCGGCGGGCTCTTCGTCCGAAAGCATCCAGGCGGCGGCGCTCGCGGATGAGAAGGTGCAGGCGCGCGTTGCCGGCAAGAACGTTGCGAAGGTGATTGTTGTCCCGGGAAAAACGGTGAACCTTGTCGTCAAGTAGCATGAAAGCCACACCCGTTCGCGGCACGCAATCCCTGGTCAGGCAGATGGGCTGGGTGTTCCGGCGTCCGTCGCTGACGGGGATTGAAGTGGCCTGGCGCTGGGTCTTCGGCGTCCCGCTGCTCTTCATCTGCTGGGTTCAGGCGCAGAAGATTCTTGCCGCGTTGTCGCTCGATGCCACGGGTCTCGATACGCTCGACATCACCAATCCATGGCTGTCGGCCGTGAAGGTCGGCGCGGCATGGCAGATGTACGAACCGCATGTGGCCCGCGTAATGATGTGGCTCGGTCCCGTCGCCGCGCTGGCCTGGATCGTGCTGTCAGGAATTGGGCGGAACCTTGTCCTCAAGCAGATGGAGCCGCGCATTTCTCTGCGGCCAGTCTCGATGATCGTGCTGCAGGCGGCGTGGTTGGGAGTGCTTGTTTTCACAGTGTGGGGCTGGTGGAGTCTGTTGAACTGGGCGGCCGCGCGCGACATCGGGAATGGCGCTGATCCCGATCTGGTGGGCTACTTCGGCTGGGTGATCTTTCTGACCATCGGGTTCTTTGCTCTTTGGGCGGTAGTGAGTTGGGCGGTCGCAATCGCGCCGATGCTGGTGCTGCTGGAGCGGCGCTCCGTGGCTTCTGCCCTCCGAGAGAGCACCCGGCTGGGAAAGTCCTTCACCGGCAAGCTCATCGAGATCAACCTGGTCATGGGAATCGTTACGATGGCGTTGTGTGTGCTTGTGCTGGTGTTCTCGGCGGCACTGGTCCCGTTCGCGGACCAGATCGGCACGAGTCCGCTTGAAGTCGAATGGCTGGCCGTCTCGGTCTTCTATTTCATAGCGAGCGACTACTTCCAGGTAGTGCGGCTCAAACAGTTCGTCGAATTCTGGCGGGTTTATCGCGGGCCGCAGACCGCTGCGTAATTCCAAATCAAATTGAAGACCCCTCATCCGGGATGCGGATGAGGGGGCTTCGTTGTTTCGTTGTAGCAACAGGCTAGAGTTCGAGCACGTTGTCTTCAATCGCCAGGCGGACATTTCCATCGCTCTTCGCCAGGCGCCGCACGGCCTCCGGCTTGTCGACCTTTGCCTTGAGCATGACCAGCGCGACGGGCACGCTGCGGCCTGCGCTCTTGATGGTCTCCACGGCGGTGGTGCGATCGATGCTACACGCCTTCATCAAGATTCGGATGCCGCGCTCCACCAGCTTGGAATTCTGCATGTGCACGTTGACCATCAGGTTCTCGTACACATAGCCGAGCCGCGTCATGGCGCCTGTGGTGATCATGTTCAGGATCATCTTCTGCGCGGTGGCGGCCTTCATGCGCGTGGAGCCGGAGACGACTTCGGCTCCGACCTCCGCAATGATGGCGATATCGGCTACTTCTGCGAGAGGCGTTCCCTGGTTGCAGGTAACGGCGGCGGTGTAGGAACCGCGCGCGCGCGCATAGCCAGTGGCGGCGACAACGTAGGGCGTGCGGCCGGAGGAAGACAGGCCGATCACCACATCTTTGCGCGTGGGACGGCGGCGTGCGATATCGCGCTGGCCGAGTTCTTCAGAATCTTCGTTTACCTCAACAGCAGAGGCGAGCGCCTTGGGGCCGCCCGCCATGATGTACTGCACCTGCCCGGGAGCGGTGGAGTAGGTCGGGGGGCACTCCGAAGCATCGAGCGCGGCAATGCGGCCGCTGGAGCCCGCGCCGACGTAGATGAGGCGTCCGCCATCTCGCAGAGCACGAGCTACGTGATCGATGACCTCGGCTATTTCGGGGAGAGCCTTCTTGACGGCCCCTGCGACCTTCGCATCTTCGTGATTGATGATGCGGGCAATTTCGAGGGCAGACTTGGTGTCGAAGCCCTGAGAAGCCTCATTCTGGCTCTCAGTTGTGAGCTGTTGCAGCAAGGACGCCGTGTCTTTCTTTGCGGCCTCTTTTACACGGGCAAGGGCGTTCTCTTGCGGAGAAGTTGTCGATAGCATCACATTGGTCCCTATTTTGGATTGTATCTTGAAAGATGGTACAGAGGAAGTTTTCAATCGATTGAAACGGCTGCAATCGTTTTCATGCAACTCCACTCACAAGGCTTCACGAACGGCATTGTGAAACGCAGGCCGCACCGCGCGAATGGCTTGATTCCGGCGATCGGGCCAGGTCCGATTCGTAAGTAAAACCACCGCGACACCCGCAGCTAAATCGATCCACAAAGAACATCCGCTAAAGCCGAGATGCCCGATCGAGCGCGCAGAAAAATGGTCTCCCGAACTAGAGTCGTCCGAGGGCGTGTCCCAGCCCAGAGCGCGCGAACTTCCCTCCGGTTCTTGGCGCATTGCAAAGATTTCGAGCGTGCCCATGTGGAAAAGCCGGGCGGAGTGCTTTACTTCGGGCGCATCGCCAGCCGCAAGCATCTCCTCGGCGAAACGAAGCAGGTCAGGCACGTTGGAAAAGAGGCCCGCATGTCCCGCGGCGCCGTCCAGCACATAGGCGTTTTCGTCCTGCACTTCACCCTGGATCACACGGAATCGCAGCGTCGAGTCTTCTTCCGTAGGAGGAATCAGAGCACGCGCCGACAACGGTGGGCAGAAAAGCGACGACACCATTCCCAGCGGCTGCAGGATCTCGCGCCGCACCCAGGGGGCCAGTGGCTCGCCGAGGATCACTTCGATGGCTTTGCCCAGCAGGATGAATCCCGGATCGGAGTACTCCGCACGTGCTCCCGGAGGCGTTTCGAGGGGCAACTCCAGGCACGCCCGCAACAGGCCCAACGGGGTGGAGTGCGTCTTGAAGAACTCCACGTAGCCGGGTAAACCTGAGTTATGCGCCAGCAGGTGGCGCAGACGGACGTGGCGCGCGAATGAAGCCGTGGGCCGTCCGATTACAAAGCCTGGAAGCAAGTCCGCAACGGGTGTCTCAAGGTCGAGCAAATCGCGCTGATAAAGCAGCATTGCAGCGGCCGTGGTGGCAGCCACCTTCGTCACGCTGGCAACGTCAAACACCGTCTCGGGCAGCACCGTCGGCGAGTCAGGGTCATACGTGAACCGGCCCCGCGCTCCCTGAGCGACCACGGATCCGCCGGCGAACACACCCCATGCGCAGCCGGGAAACGCCCCCGCGGCGACTGCCTCGCGCAGGACATCTTCCGCGGCCCCAAACCGCGCGCCCCCCGCAGCGGAAATCGGTGTACTTGTGGACGCCATGCTTAGTTGCAATCGTAACGCCGAATGCAAGCTGGAAATCTTAATTTTCTTGCCGGGCGTGCGCCGGGTGCGGCTATCCTTGCATGCGAACGGCTCGTCTATCGAAATGGTGACGCTCCTGGGAGGACTGCATGCATAAATCTGCGCCACGCTGGGTCACAGGGGCGGTCGCGGGAGCGCTGGCCGGCATCTCGCCGGTGCTTTTCGCGCAGAGTACGCCTGCCGCGCAGCCGGCCGCAGCCACCTCCCCACAGGCAGTGGTTGCCGTTCCGCCTGCGCCTGCGACGAAGACCTACACCGTGCCTGCGGGAACTAAGGTTCTGCTGCAACTGCGCAGCGCCATCAACACCAAGAGCGCCCAGCCCGGCGATGGCGTCTACCTCGCCTCGACATTTCCGGTGGTGGTTGGCAGCCGAGTGCTGATTCCGGCTGGCGTGTACGTGCAGGGTGTCGTGGATCGGGTGCAGCGCGCCGGCCGTGTGCACGGCAGGGCACAACTCGGCATGCATTTTACGTCGATGATCTTCCCCAACGGCATGGTGGTTGAAATTCCGGGCATGGTGAACGGGCTGCCCGGCGCAAGCAAGCAGGACGTGAAGAAGGACGGCGAGGGAACCATCCAACAAGACGGCGACAAAACCCGCAACATGGGAAAGGTGGCGGAAGTCTCGGTGCCCACCGGCGCAACCATCGGCTCCATCGGCGGGCTAGGAAGCGGACACCCTATTCTCGGCGGCCTGGCTGGCGTGGCGGGCGGCGTGGCTGCCGCAGGGCTGGTTTCGCTGTTCACCCGCGGGGCCGACGTGAACATCCCCGAAGGCACGCAGGTAGAGATGGTGATGCAGCGCCCGCTTGTGTTGCAGGAAGAAAACCTGGCCCAGGCTGGTGCGCCTGGGACGGCGCCGGCGTTTGTGCCCGCCGCCAACCAACCCAAACCGATGGACAAGCCGAAGCGTCCGCACCTGCTTTGCCCCCCGGGTGGGCTGGGATGCGAGTAGGCACCGAATGCGAGTAAGCTGGAAATAGAACAAAGATGGCGCCGCAAAACCTAACCCCAGATTCCAATTCGCTCCAGACCGATACAGAGCACGTTGCAAGTGCTCAGATGAACGCGTCGGCGCCGGTCGAAAAGCAAAACACGCTCGGCCTGTGGCTGCGCGACGTTGTGATATCCATCGCCGCATCCGTGGTCATCATCACCTTTCTTTATCAGCCGGTGCGCGTGGAAGGCACCAGCATGCTGCCGCGGCTGGAGGATCACGACCGGGTATTCATCAACAAGTTCGTCTACCACATCGCTTCCATCCACCGCGACGACATCGTGGTGTTCCACTATCCGCGCGATCCGGAGAAGAGTTACATCAAGCGTGTCATAGCGGTACCGGGCGACCGGCTGCGCATCGATCGCGGCCAAGTGTACCTGAATGGCAAGCTGCTGCCGGAGCCTTACGTGCCGCAGAAGTATCGCGACACGCGTTCCATGCCGGAGATTGTTTTGCCCGAAGACGAATACTTCGTGATGGGGGACCATCGTTCTATCTCCTCGGACAGCCGGGAGTTCGGCCCCGTGGATCGCGACCTCATCTACGGAAAGGCCGTGTTCGTCTATTGGCCTACGAAGGATGCCGGCGTCGTGGATTAGCTTCCGCCCACAAGTGCGGTCCAGCTTTGCGCCGAGAGCCGCTGCGGACGCGTGCTTTGGAGCGTAAACCCCCATCTGCGAAACGATGGATTGCTGATCGTGGCAGGTTGTGATCTTCCTCACCGGGGAATCTGCTAAAATCGATTGAATCCACTCCTCGGAGAGGCGATGCAGGCGATCCTGGCGCTCGAAGACGGGCGCATCTTTCGCGGCGAAGGCTACGGACACCCCGGCGAATGCCAGGGCGAAGTGGTTTTCAATACTTCCCTAACCGGCTACCAGGAAATTGCAACCGATCCTTCCTATGCCGGCCAAATTGTCGTTCTGACCAATCCCCAGATCGGCAACTACGGCACGAACCAGGCAGACAATGAAGCGGCGAAGCCCTTTATCGAAGGGCTGATCGTGCGCGAGTTCTCGGCCATCAGTTCCAACTGGCGCAGCGAACAATCGACCGAAGAGTACATGGAGCGGTTCACCGTTCCCGTGCTGGCCGAGATCGATACGCGCGCGCTGGTGCGGCACTTGCGCAACAACGGCGTGATGCGCGGCGTGATTTCGACGCTGACTTCCGAGATCGATGCGCTCGTCCAAAAGGCCAGAAGCATACGCAAGATGGACGGGACCGATCTGGCGAAGGTGGTTACGACCAAGTCGATCTACCACATGGATCCATCCGATCCGCGCAGCCAGTTGAGTGATCCGCTGCTGGCAAGTTGCCTGGACCAGAGCGCGGAGGCGCGCGAGCGCCGCCTGAATGTGGTGGCGTATGACTTCGGCATTAAGCAAAACATCTTGCGCATGCTGTGCCGCGAGAACTGCAAGGTGACCGTAGTTCCCGCCCAGACCAGCGCGGAAGATGTACTGGCCATGAAGCCCGACGGCGTGTTCCTGTCGAACGGCCCCGGCGATCCGGAGCCGGTGGACTACGCGGTGAAGGCCATCCGCAACATGATGGGGCGTGTGCCGATCTTCGGCATCTGTCTGGGGCATCAGCTCACCGGCCTCGCGTTGGGCGGCAAGACCTACAAGCTGAAGTTTGGCCACCACGGCGGCAATCATCCGGTGCGTAACAACACCACCGGCAAGGTGGAGATCACGGCGCACAACCATAACTTTGCGGTCGATCCCGATTCGATCAATGCGAACGAGGTAGAACTGACCCACGTGGATCTGAACGACAACACGCTGGAAGGCCTGCGCCACAAGACGCTGCCGCTCTTCAGCGTGCAGTATCATCCGGAGGCCGCGCCCGGGCCCCACGACTCGCACTATCTGTTCCGTGACTTCCGCAAGATGATGGAGGAGTGGAAGGGATGACCTTCGCGCGACATGAACGAATCTGCATTTCGAGACAGCGGGGCTTTTGGCTCCGCTGTTTTTTGGGCCGCGTGTCCGTTGTGCTCGGACTTGCGCTGGTCGCATGCGGGGTTTCATGGGCACGCGTTGAGGGGCCGGGAACGCTGCACCTGTGGCGGTTGCATGGAGTGTTTGTCGACGCAGCTGGCAAGCCGATCGCGAACACTGAAGTCACGCTGATGCGCGACGGCAAGATTGCGTACAGAACGAGCACGGACAAGGCTGGACGGTTCGCATTCCCCCACGCCTACGGACACTATCTGCTGCAGATCGATCGCTCGCGGTACTCGCTGGTGTCCCGCCCGGTGGTGATCGGCGTGGATATGGCGATGCTGCACCGCACGCACTTGTATGTGATCGCGGGTCCGGGCGCCTGTACCGACGATTGCAGCGACGTGTTCACGAGCAAGAACGAATTTGAGAAGGCGATACGCCGGAACACCGAACACCACTACTAGGATCAGTTGAAAAATGCCACGTAGAAATGACATTCAGAAGATTCTTGTGATCGGCTCCGGTCCGATCGTCATCGGACAGTCGGCGGAGTTCGACTACAGCGGCACCCAGGCCTGCAAGGCGCTCAAGACCGAGGGCTATGAGGTGGTGCTGGTCAACTCCAACCCCGCCACCATCATGACCGACCCGGAACTGGCCGACCGCACGTACATCGAGCCGCTCACGCGCGAATACGTCGAAGAGATCATCCGCAAAGAGAGCGCAATGCTCGGGCCGGGATCGGGCAAATTTGCGCTTCTGCCCACAGTCGGCGGCCAAACGGCTCTGAACCTTGCCGTTGATCTTGCCGATGGTGGAGTGCTTGAGAAATACAACGTGGAACTGATCGGTGCGAAGCTCGATGCGATCAAGAAGGCCGAAGATCGCTTGCTGTTCAAAGACGCGATGATTCGCATCGGACTTGAAGTCTCAAAGTCGGCGCTCGTAAACAATCTGCGCGATGGGCTCGACTTTGCCAGCAAGCTCGGCTTTCCAGTGCTGATTCGGCCAAGCTTCACGCTCGGTGGCTCCGGTGGCGGCATCGCCTACAACCGCGAAGAGCTGATGGAGATCCTCGCCCGCGGCCTCGATCTCTCGCCGGTGCACGAGTGCCTGGTGGAAGAGAGCGTACTCGGCTGGAAGGAGTACGAACTCGAGGTGATGCGCGACCTGGCCGACAACGTCATCATCATCTGCTCCATTGAAAACTTCGATCCCATGGGCGTGCATACGGGCGATTCCATCACGGTTGCGCCGGCGCAGACGCTCACCGACCGCGAGTACCAGAAGATGCGCGACGCGGCGATCGCGGTAATGCGCGAGATCGGTGTGGAGACCGGCGGATCGAACGTGCAGTTTGCGGTGAATCCGGCCAACGGGCGCATGACGGTGATCGAGATGAACCCGCGCGTGTCGCGCTCCTCGGCATTGGCTTCGAAGGCGACGGGCTTCCCGATTGCGAAAATTGCAGCCAAGCTTGCTGTGGGTTATACGCTCGACGAGATTCCCAACGATATTACGCGCAAGACGCCGGCGTGCTTCGAGCCGACCATCGACTACGTCGTCACGAAGATTCCCAAATGGCAGTTTGAGAAATTCCCCGGCGCGGATGACACGCTGGGCCCGCAGATGAAATCTGTCGGCGAAGTGATGGCGATCGGCCGCACCTTCAAGGAATCGCTGATGAAGGCGTGGCGCGCGCTGGAGACCGGCAAGAAGACGGGGCAGGAAGTGGTGCTGGAGCCGCGGCGGCTGACGCAGATGCTGGTGACGCCCAAGCCGGAGCGGCTGGCCTACATTCGCTTTGCCTTCGAGCGCGGCATGAGCGTGAAAGATGTTGCCAAGCTTACCGGCATGGATCGCTGGTTCCTGCACCAGATTCGCGAGATCACCCTGGAGCAGATGGCGATCTCGAAGATCAGCCCGGAGAAGATCGATGAAACGCAATTGCGCAAGCTCAAGCGGATGGGATTGAGCGACGAGCGCATCGCGACGGAGTGGAAGCTGGAAGGTCACGACGGCGTGAAGAAGGTGCGCGACCTGCGCGAGAGCAAGGGCATTCGCCCCGTCTTCAAGCTCGTGGATACCTGCGCGGCCGAGTTCGAGTCGATGACGCCGTACCTCTACTCCACCTACGATGAAGAGGACGAAGCGCCGCCGACCGACAAGAAGAAGATCATCATCCTCGGCTCGGGACCGAATCGCATCGGGCAGGGCATTGAATTCGATTACTGCTGCTGCCACGCGGCATTCGCGCTCAAAGACGACGGCTACGAGACCATCATGGTGAACTGCAACCCTGAGACGGTCTCAACGGACTACGACACCAGCGATCGTCTCTACTTCGAGCCGCTTGTGCTGGAAGACGTGCTGGCAATCTACAACCACGAAAAGCAGAGCGGCGCGCAGATCGGCATGATTGTGCAGTTTGGCGGGCAGACGCCGCTGAACCTTGCGCAGCGCCTGCGCGCGGCGGGCGTGCCGATCATCGGGACTTCGCCGGAGTCGATCGACCTGGCGGAAGATCGCAAGCAGTTCGGTAAGCTGCTTGAGCGGCTCCAGATTCCGCAGCCGGCGGGTGGCACCGCAACCAGCGTGGAGGAAGCGCTCGCTGTCGGCGAACGCATCGGCTATCCGGTGCTGGTGCGGCCGAGCTACGTGCTAGGCGGGCGGGCCATGGTGATTGCGTACGACGCCCACGCCGTGTCGCATTACATGCGGCAGGCAGTCGAGTACTCGCAGGAGCGGCCCGTGCTGGTCGATCACTTCCTGGAGAACGCGGTTGAAGTCGACGTGGACGCGCTGTGCGACTCCGAAGACGTCATCATTGCCGGAATCATGCAGCACATCGAAGAGGCCGGCATCCACTCCGGGGACTCAAGCTGTGTGCTGCCCGCAGTCAGCATCCGGCCGGAGACGCTAAACACCATTCGCGAATACACCCGAAAGCTGGCGCTGGCCTTGAAAGTTGTGGGCCTGGTGAATCTGCAGTTCGCGATCCAGAGGAATGGCGACGGCGAAGATCGCGTGTACGTGATCGAAGTGAACCCGCGCGCCTCGCGTACCGTGCCCTATGTGTCGAAGGCGACCGGCATTCCGCTGGCCAAGGTTGCCGCGCGGCTCATGACCGGACGCAAACTGCGCGAGCTGTTGCCGGACCAGCTGGCGAGCGGCAAAGACCTCGAAGTTGGGGATCACTACTATGTGAAATCGCCCGTCTTCCCATGGTCGAAATTTTCCGGCGTCGATACGGTACTGGGCCCGGAGATGAAGTCGACCGGCGAGGTGATGGGTGTGGCAGAGACCTTTGGGGAAGCGTTCGCCAAGGCGCAGCTCTCGGCCGGCCAACTTCTGCCCACGCGCGGCACCGTCTTCTTCAGCGTGAACGATCACGATAAGCCTGCCGCAGTTGAGCTGGCCAAGCGCTATGTCGATCTCGGCTTCAAACTGGTTGCCACGGAAGGCACAGCGCGCGTGCTGGAAGCGGGTCTCGGATTTGCCATCGACACGATTTTCAAGGTGAAGGAAGGCCGGCCCAACGTGGTGGACCTGATTAAGGGCGATGCCATTCAGCTCATCATCAACACTCCGCGGGGGCAAGACACCTTCTTCGACGAAAAAGCAATTCGGCGTGCGGCGGTGCTGGCGCGCGTGCCAACCATCACGACCATCGCCGCAGCGCAGGCCGCGGCAGAGGGCATTGCCGCGCTACAGCGGCATGAAATCATGACCTACGCGCTGCAGGGGCTGCACGCAGCAAGGAAAGGGAAGTAGGCCGCGTTCAGGGTGCCTCGTTTAGCGCGACAGCCCAGGCCGGCTTCGAGGGCGAAGCCGGAGCCATCGGCCAGGAACGCGAAGTCGATCCTATTCCGCGGGCGTGCTGCGCGCCATGCGCCGCAGTCCCAGGCGCGCGCCGATGGCGTAACCGATGAGCGCCATGGCCGGCCAGGTGCCGAAAAACGGTCCGTTGTTGTCGATGAGGCCACTCGGCGTAGGAAAGCTGAAAAGCGTGCGGGTGATCTTCGCGGTGGCATCGCATTGGAAACATGCGTTCGGTCCCGTGGGCATATCGAGGATCCAGAGGCAGATCATTAGGAACCAGATCAACCCGGCCAGCCAGATGTGTGTCGCCATCTCATCGGGCTTGAGGCGAATAAAAACGTTCCCCGCGAACATCGGGATCAGAATCGACAATGCAAGGGTGATAACCTGGGGCACATAGGACGGATTGATGGCGTAGCCAACCATCATCAGGGCAATCCAGGACACCAGCGCAAACAGGGTGTGCAAGAAGAAGGCGGCCGCCTGGTGAGAGAGCCGCGCACTTGCATCATCTTCTTCATCAATCACAAGCTTCGCCACGGGGAAACTCCTGCGCCTGAATTTATGTCGGCAATCTATAGCTAAACTACACCGCGTGCGACGAATCGACAATCGGGCGCGGATAGAATGGAACCATGCTGCTAGAGGGAATCTTCGCTGCTGTCCCCACGCCTTTCTATTCCGACGAGCGCCTGTACCTGCGCAAAATGGAGGCAAATGTGGCGCGCTACTCGCGCAGCCTGCTCGCGGGGCTGGTGGTGCTGGGATCCACCGGCGAAGCTGTTGCGCTGAGCGATGCCGAGACGCGGGAGGTGCTGCGCACTGCCGCCAAGGCCGCCGCGCCAGAGAAAGCGCTCATCGCTGGCGTGGCGCGCGAAAGCGCAAGGGCCACCCTGGAGCTTGCGGACGCCGCCGCCGAGGCGAGCTACGACGCTGTGCTTGTCCGGCCGCCTACATATTATTCGCCCCTGATTTCGCGAGCCGCGGTGCTGAACTACTTCCGCACCATTGCGGATCGCTCGCCGCTGCCGGTGATTCTGTATAACATTCCGAAGTTTGCGCCCTATTTCATGCAGCCGGACCTGGTTGGCGAACTGGCGCAGCATCCCAACATCATTGGCATCAAGGACTCTACCGGAAATGTGGAGCAGGTGCGCGCCCTGGTCGAAGCGACGAAAGACGCCCCGCGGCGGACCGTTCCAGTGACGACCATCTTTGAAGCCGTCACGGCGCGCATGTTTGTGCCGCAATTCGCGCTTGAGCCGGGGTTTGTGGAATTGGCAACACTTGGCGCTGGCGTGGTTACGTCTCCCATGCCGGCGCCCCCACCTATCAAGACCCGCTCCAAAGAGGTAGGTTTCCAGGTGTTGAGCGGATCGGCGGGCACGCTGCTGGAGTCCCTGCAGGCGGGCGCATCGGGCGGCGTGCTGGCGTTCGCCGCGTGCGCGCCGCAGGCCTGCCAGGAGATTTATCTGGCGTGGAAGGATCGCGACCTCGTGCTCGCGGCGGAGAAGCAGCAGCGCATCGATCTACCCGGCAAGCGCGTTGCCGGTGACCTGGGCATTGCAGGAATCAAGTACGGTTGCGATTTCAACGGCTACTATGGCGGCAAGCCGCGCCTGCCGTTGCTGTCGTTGACCTCAGATCAGAAAGCCGAAGTGGAGACCCTGCTCGCGGGCATTCGGAACTAGCACCTGCGGCGCGGCCAGGTTTCTCAGGCGCCGGTGACCAGGGTTCCGTTTACCCAATCGCCGAGCTTGTCGATCTGCATACGAAGCGCGAGGAAGAACTGGCCGAAGAGCGCGTACTCCGCGCTCACTTCGTCGAATCGCATCTCATAGATCAGCTTCTTGAACACCACCGGATCGTCCGCAAACAGGTCGACGCCCCATTCCCAATCGTCCATGCCGATGGAGCCGGTGATGATCTGCTTCACCACGTCACCGTAGCGGCGTCCGATCATGCCATGCTCGTGCATCATGCGTTGTCGCTCGGCAAACGGCACGGTGTACCAGTTCTTGTTCTCGTCGCGCTTGCGGTCCATGGGATAAAAGCAGAGATACTTCGCGTCGGGCACGGCAGGCCACAGGCGCGGCGCCATGGCAGTGGCTCCGCGTTCCAGCGATGCGGCAACATCGGCGTTCCACTCCGGCGAGTGCTGCTCCAGGCCTTTGGCCGCGGCGGTTTCATAGGTCTTGCGAGTCGACTCGTACAGCCCCAACTCCACAACCGACACGTAGGAATGGCGTAGATCGAGATAATCCCAGATGCGCGTCTGCGCCAGCGCAAGTTCAACCTGGTTGAGCGTTTCCATGGAATCGCGGAAGTGCAGCAGGATGAGGTCGCCTTTGTGTCCAAGCTGACTGAAGAGCGCGGTGTGGATCTTGCCGTCGGAGCCGGGCTTGCGCTCAAGCTCCCTCAATACTTTGATGGCTTCGGCGATGATTCGCTGGCGGTCGGCGGGCGAAGTGGATCTCCATGCCTTCCAGTCGAAGCGAAAAAACTGATGCAGCGTGCTTGCACCTTCAAGCGTGAGCGGAACGGGCGGGAAGTCTTGCAACATGCACCTCGTGCAGCGATCTCAAATCCCATCCTAGCAAAGCTCCCACTGGTTCGCCGCGGGTTCCGTCGCAATGATGCCGCGCTCAGCTGATCGATGGCGGCCTTCCTTCTTCGCCCGTCCGGGAGTGATCGCTCAGCAACTTGAGCGCGCGGCCTCCAACGATGACCTTCTCCCCGGCGTCGGGATCAGCAAATGGATTCTCGAGGTTTTCAGTATCGAGCACGAGGCACCAGGGGTTTCCGCTGGGCGACTCGGGCAAGGTGAATTCCACCCCTTGCTCGGCGGCGTTCACGAGTAGTAGAAATGTGTCGTCGACCACCCAATTGCCATCTTCGTCCATTACCTGGAGCGTCTTGCCGTTCAACATCAGCGCGATGGCGCGAGTCCACCCTGTGTTCCACGCCTCATCGGAAACCTCGCGGCCGTCAGGGTTGTACCACTCGATATCCTTGATGATTCCCACCAGGCTCCCATCGCCTTTTCTGCGAATCTCGCGGTCCTGAAAGAACTTTCTGCGCCGCAGGTTGGGATGGCTCAGGCGGAATTGAATGAGCGTTCGGGTAAAGTCGCGCAGCCGCTTGCGGTCGTCGGTCAGGTTCCAGTCAAACCATGAGATCTCGTTGTCCTGGCAATAGGCGTTGTTGTTGCCATTCTGAGTGCGGGCCACTTCATCTCCGGCGCTCAGCATGGGCACGCCCTGCGACAGCATCAGTGTGGCGAGAAAGTTGCGCATCTGGCGCTCGCGAAGGGTATGGATGGCGGGATTCTCTGTCGGACCTTCCGCGCCCATATTCCACGAGTCGTTGTTGTCCGCGCCATCCCGATTGTTTTCCCCGTTGGCTTCGTTGTGCTTGCTGTTGTAACTCACCAGGTCATGGAGCGTGAACCCATCGTGCGCGGTGACAAAATTGATGCTCGCGTACGGCTTGCGCCCGTCGCCCTGATACAGGTCGCTCGATCCCGTGAGACGATAGCCGAGATCGGACAACATGCCGGCGTCGCCCTTCCAGAAGCGGCGGACGGTATCGCGATATTTGCCGTTCCATTCGGCCCAGAGAACAGGGAAGTTGCCCACCTGGTAACCACCGTCGCCCACGTCCCATGGCTCCGCGATGAGCTTTACTTCGGCAAGAGTCGGGTCCTGGTGAATGGTGTCGAAGAACGATGAGAGCTGGCTGACGTCGTGAAGCTCACGCGCGAGCGCGGCGGCCAGATCGAAGCGAAACCCATCCACGTGCATCTCGGTGCGCCAGTAGCGCAGCGAGTCCATGATCATCTTCAGCACCTGCGGATTGCGTACGTTCAGCGTGTTGCCGGTTCCGGTGTAGTCCATGTAAAACTGCGGATCGTCCTGAACCAGCCGGTAATACGTGGTGTTGCACACCCCCTTCCAGCAGAGCATCGGCCCTTTGTGGTTCCCCTCGCAGGTGTGGTTATAGACAACGTCGAGGATCACCTCGATGCCCGCGGCGTGCAATGCTTTCACCATCTCCTTGAACTCGCGCACCTGCCCGCCGCGGCACCCTGAGGAACTGTAGCGAGCCATGGGTGCGAAGAACCCCAGCGTGTTGTAGCCCCAGTAGTCGCGCAAGCCGCGCTCCACCAGATGGCCCTCGTCGATGAAATGGTGGATGGGCAGAAGTTCAACTGCTGTCACGCCCAGCTTCTTCAGGTAATCGATGCTCGCCTCGTGCGCCAGCCCTGCATAGGTTCCCCGCAGATGTTCGGGGATCATGGGATTGCGGATGCTGAATCCGCGCACGTGCATCTCGTAAATCACCGAATCGGAGAGCGGGATGTCGAGCGGCTCGTCGCCGCCCCAGTCGAAGCGGTTATCGACTACCACCGATTTAGGCACACCATCCGAACTCCTGTCTTCGCTCATCTTGTTCGTATCGCCCGACCGCACGTCGTAGCCGAAGATCGGCTCCTTCCAGTCCACGTCACCGCAGATAGCGCGTGCATACGGATCGACCAGGAGCTTATTGAAGTTGAAGCGCAGCCCTTGCTGCGGGTCCCACGGCCCGTCGACGCGCAAACCGTAGAGTTGCCCGGGATGGACATCATTGATGAACCCGTGCCAAACATGCGCCGTCTTCTCGCGCAGCGTTACGCAATCGGTCTGATTGCCGTTCTCGTCGAAAAAACACACGTCCACGCGCGTCGCCGCATCGGAGTAAACGGCGAAGTTCGTGCCACGCTTGTGTACGGTCGCACCCAGAGGGTACGGTTTGCCAGGCAGCAGGGTTCGGCCCATAAGCGCTACGATGCACAAAGGGTAAGTAGCTGTTGTAGTTGTCCGATTTTCGGACCGGGAGCCTCCCGTCCGATGTAAGACGCACTTCAGAAGGAGAGGGCCGGGAATGGAATTGTTGCGATTGGACGGCGCGGTCGAACGCGATCCCGCAATTGAAGTATGGTTCGAAAACCATCCCGGAGAATTAAGAGAGATGGCTCGCCGCTGGTTCAAAGCGATGTGCGCAGCCGGCGACGAGGTGAGGCAACTCTTGCACGATGGCTGCCCGGTCGCGTGCCTTGGCGACGCGGCATTCAGTTATGTGAACGCTTTTGCCGTGCACGTGAATATAGGCTTCTTTCGCGGCGCGGAATTGCAGGACCCCAAGCGCCTCCTGCAGGGAAACGGCAAATGCATGCGCCATGTAAAGCTCAGGCCGGGAACTCCCATCGACACCGAAGCCCTCAGCGCACTGATCGAAGCAGCTTATCAGACCATCAAATCGCAGGTCGAGAATGGCTGAATGCTAGGCGGCGACAGCCTGCGCCAACCTGCGAACGGTGAGCACGGTAATGTCGTCTTCCTGCCCGAAAGCCTTGGCGGCGTCGGCGATGTAGAAAGCCGACTGGTTGCTCAGATTGTGCACCCGGTCAAACCCGAACAGCTCGCCGGAGGTGTGCCGCGCCTCCACCACGCCGTCGGATAGCAACAGAAGCCGGTCACCGGGATGCAGGTACAGGCGCACCTCATCGTATCGGACCTCCGGCAGCACACCCAGCGGCAGTCCCCCCGGCACAAAGACCTCCTGTGTATTCAAGTACGGTGGCAGGTGGCCCGCATTGGCCAGCACCAGTTCTCCATTTGCCCCGAACCATGCCGCCTGGCACGTCGTGAAGCTCTCCCCGCCGTGTAGCACCCGGTTCAACGATTCCAGGATCTTCGCCGGGCTCTTCTCCTGCATGCGCCGCAGAGCGCCCATCAGCATGGAGACGTTCATGGCCGCGCGCAGGCCCTTGCCGGCCACATCCCCGATGACGACCAGCAACCCACCGTCGCCGGTTGAATCCACGTGGAAGAAGTCGCCGCCCACTTCCGCCGCGGGATTGTAAATCGAATCCACCTCGAAGCCGGGTGTCTTCATTCTCTCCTGCGGGATCATCAACTCCTGCACGCTGCGCGCCGCCGCAAGCTCGCTGGAGGCCCTCTCACGGTCACGATGAATGCGCAGGAAGCGTACGAAGATGATGAGCACGATCGCCAGCATGCCGGCAAAATCCGCGATCGAAGCAAAATGAATCGGCACTGGGCCGGCCTGGATGGTCAGCGGCGAGAAGTAAGGATGGCCGCTCCACGCCTTCATGCTCGAAGTAAACACCGGCTCCAGAATCCCGATAAAGCTCAGGATGAGCGGGAAAAGCAGCAGGCCGGCCTCAAAGTTACGCCGCACCGTGGCGGCGATCAGGGTGATGAAGCAGAACAGAACCCATCCCAGCAGCCACAGCATGCTACCGAGGTAAATAACTGCCATCAGGACTGCTATTGGAGTACTGCGGGTGTGTACCACCAGAAGCAGAATCGGTCCGACCCCCAAAAGAATGGGCGCGGTAAACCGCCCGAGTTGGATCAGACGCCGTTTCTTCATTCCAGCCCAGCGCTGGGGCAAATCGAGGAAGTAGACGAGAAACTCGAAATACGAGTACGCCGAAACCACAATGAGTTGAAGGAACAGCGCTCCGAACCAGACCTCGGGAATGTGCGCGGTGCTCCCCGCCAGGTCGATGAATCCAATGGGCGCCTGTGCCAACTCGTGCAGAGCCAGCCACATATATTCCAGGTGTCCGCGCTGGTTGAAGTAGAGAGCGAGAAGAAAGATCGCCAGAACGATCTGCAGAATCGAGACGATCGCGCGGGGCAGGCGCTCCAGGATTCCGTGCAGCGACCAAAGCTCGAGTGAGTGATTCAGATCGTCCGGCGCGCCCAGGTGAAGCGTACGGTCGGCGAAGAAGCCTGTATAGGCCTGTGTCCCGACGGGAATGTAGATGCTTCGGAGCACGATCACCAGATCGGTTTGATCGGACGGGACATTGAGGGTGTAAAGGCGGGAGATCGACTGGTAGTTGGATGGATCGTCGCCGTGTGGACCACCGGGTTGAATCAGCCGCCCGTTTGCGAAGACGTCCAGCGAGGTGGCGCTGCTGCCCACACCGATGGTCGAACTGACGGAGATCGGCAATTCAATCAGGAGGGCCAGCGGGCCGTGGCTTGCCGGCAGTTTCACGTGCAGGCGGAACCACACGTATTTCCCTGAGGTCTTGTCGCGCGTCTGCGGCTGTGTTTTAGCGCCGGCCGGCTGGGGCGATTCGTCGTCGTCGGGCACGTCGGCGATCTCTCCGGTCGCATTCCGCACCGCCCAATGCGAGTCGTCGAAGCCCGGATCGGCGGCGGCAGGATTTGCGGTGATTCCGACGCGCCAGTCCTTATTCAGTACGACCGGGGAGCCCATCTTGGTCGCGTCGAAGTAGACCGCGGCGGCGGGCGTCGTGTTTGGCGAAGGGGTCTGGGCAGGCTTGTGCGTGGCTGGTGGCGCTTGTCTGGGGCCTGCATGCCGGGTGGAGACGCCCTGTGCGTTCGCCAATAGCGCTCCGCACACCGCCAGCAACGCCAGATTCAGCTTTCCTCGGTGCACCCTACCCTCCCGGTTTGTCTGGTGAACTCCACTCTAATGCAGCCGGCCCAAGGTTCAAACGGGTTCCGGTTGACAAATACGGTTCCGCCGCCGGTCCGGTTCGGGAAACTGAAATAATTACGACGAACGATGCCAAACCAGCGGATACTAGCGTCTAAACAGTGGAACATCGGGGTGGTGTTCTGCGTGCGTCGGAGGTGGTTGCATGAAAACAGGTCTTGAAGCGTGGAAGACCACAAAGCTGGCGGGTTCGGCGGCAGCCGTAGCCCTGAGTTTCTGTGTCGCGGCATGGGCGCAGTCGACGCCCCAGCAGACGCCCGCCCCTGCACCGTCCGCGCAGCAGCAACCAGCCAACGGGCAGCAGTCCGCGGGTGCGCAGCAGCCTGCGAGCGCGCAGCAGCCTGCCGCCACGCCAACTGATCAGCAGCCGGCTAGTGCGCAGAAGCCCGCGCCTGGCACCACGCCGGTTGCCGGGGACGTGCCCCCTCCCCCGCCCAAAGAGAAAGGCAAGCCCGAAAACAAGAAGGATAAGAAAGACAAAAAGGATAAGAAGGACGCCAAGAACGATGAGAACGTGAACGTCGATCCCGAGAAGGTGGTCGGCGTCGGCAGCGATCTCCAGAAGGTGCAGAAGGGCAGCATTGCCGACGTAAGCGCCGTGGGAAACCGCGATATTGGCGGCCGGGGACTCGGCAACTGGTACTCCACCGACAGCGAGATCAAGATGGGCAAGATGTACGCCGATCAGATCGACAAGAGCACAAAGTTCATCACCGATCCAGTGATCACCGAGTACGTGAATCGTATCGGCCAGAACATCGTCAAGAACTCCGACTGCAAGGTCCCGTTCACCATCAAAATCATCGACTCGGATGAGATCAACGCCATGGCGCTGCCCGGCGGCTTCTTCTACGTGAACTCGGGCCTGATTCTGAACGCCGACGAGGAAGCCGAGATGGCCGGTGTGATGGCCCATGAAGTGGCTCACGTCTGCGCTCACCACGCCGCGCGCGAGATGACGCGCATGAACTACGCGCAGATTGGCACTATTCCGCTGATCATGATGACCGGCTATAGCTGGACCGGTTACGGTATTTACGAGGCCGCCCAGTTTGCCGTGCCGATGGCGTTCCTCAAGTTCTCCCGCGACTTCGAGTCGCAGGCCGACTACCTGGGCATCCAGTACATGTACCGCGCCGGCTACGATCCCCAGGCCTTCATCGCATTCTTTGAGAAGATTCAGGCCCTCGAGAAGCGGAAGCCCGGGCTTGTAGCCAAGGCGTTCTCCGACCATCCGCAAACGCCCGATCGCATCCTGCACTCGCAGTGGGAGATAGCCCGCATCCTGCCGGCGAAGGACGACTACCTGGTGACGACTTCGGAGTTCGACGACGTGAAAGCGCGGCTGGCGCGGATCGAGAACAAGCGCCGTCTGATGGATACGCGCGACAAGAACAAGCCGTCGCTGCGCCGGGCCAGTACCGGCGATCAAAACGGGTCTGACAACGGCACAGACAGGCCCACGCTCCATAGACGCGAAGACCAGCAGAACTAATCCGATTCAACGTCAGCCGGCAGGCGAACCCTCCGCGGTTCGCCTGTTTCCTTTTAAGGAACTTTTGCTTGTTTTGCAGGGCGGCTCGCTTTAATCTTAAGATTATCCCCCGGCACATTTTCACGTGCGTCAAGCTAGTCTCCGGATGGAGAGGGAATGGGCCCGGAGGGTTATCCGCTGCCATGAAGAAGATTGCAATACTTGCTGCCGCTTTTGTATTCATCCTGCTACTCACCAAGATCGCGAACCAGGTGCCTCCCGCGCCGCCGCCGGGTACGGCCTTCTCGCTCAAGGCGCAGCAGGTGATTCAGTGTTCTTCCAACGAGATCACGCTGGTCGACAGCCACCACGTTGCCACACACCTGGAGAAAGACAGCAGTTGGCCGGACTGCTCCTCCTTCCAGAAAGGGCAAGTCATGGACTTCTATCTCTCCCGCGGCGACAAGACCAAGTTTCTGTCGAATGAGCAGACGGTCTGGTGGCGCAAGGCCCTTTGATCCTCGGCGCTTGCGACGTTAAATATCTAATATTCAGATAGTTATATGTCATTGTTCCTCTGCTTGTTGAGGTGCCTGTTTACTTTCTCTGTTCCCGGAACCAATCGCAGCAACTCCCCCACATTTTGCGGTAACCGCTCATGGCTGGCCCAAGCGATTCGGCTTTTGCTCTGTCCCTGTGCCTCTCTGCATCCGGCCCACGAGCAAAACACCCCGCAAAACCGGAAAATCCTTGAACTCCCTGACGAAAACGGCTATATACATAGATCACCGGCACCTCCTGCCGGAAACCTGCCTGGGCAGTAGAACTCCACCGGAGGCTCATCATGCGGAATACGGCGCGTCATCTCCTCGTCCCTGAAGTGCGTGAAGTCATGGATATTCGCCAGGCCTCCGATTATCTCGGCATCTCGCCCGACACACTCTACAAGTACGCCTCCGAGGGATTTGTGCCGGCGTTCAAGCTGGGCAACCGCTGGCGCTTCAAGCGCTCGCGCCTCGATGAGTGGATGGATCGCCAGTCGGACATGCAGGGCGGCGCGCAGATCGATCCCGAGCAGAAGAAGCCGGTCAAGCCGGCCATCTAGATGGCCTTGCGTTTGCCGCAAAGGTAGCCACCCCGGATACCTGCCACCTGACCCCGGGAACCTGCCACCTGCCTGACGTGCTACAACAGAACGCGTGGACCACTCCCGCCGCATCGGCGCGCTGCGCCGCAAGCTGACACGCGTAGGCCTTACGGGCCTTCTGGTCACCCATCTTCCCGACGTCCGTTATCTATGCGGATTCACCGGCTCCAGCGCCGCGCTTGCAGTCACACGCCGCGCGGCGCGTCTCTTTACAGACGGCCGCTACACTGGACAGGCGGCGGCGGAGGTTTCGTCCGCCGAGGTCGAGATCGTTTCCGGCGGGCCGCCCGTTGCCGCGTTGCAGTGGCTTGCTGCCCAGCCATCCGCCGAGTTTGCCGGCTTCGATCCCGCATGGACCACCGTTGCCGACCTGCAGCGACTCAAGGCGGCGTTGCCCTCGAAGCTGCGCCGCAGCTTCCTGTCGCCGCTGCCTGCTCCGCTCGTCGAGCCGCTCCGCCTCATCAAGGACGAGGACGAACTCACCATCATGCGCCAGGCCGCGCTCATCGGCTGCGCTCTCTTCGATCACGTGCTCGGCATCATCCGGCCCGGCATGTCCGAGATCGATCTCGCCGCCGAGCTCGAACACGAGGCGCGCAGACGCGGGGCCGAGGGCATGTCGTTCGAGACCATTGTTGCCTCAGGGATTCGCTCGGCTCTTCCGCATGGCCGTGCCACCTCTGCCCGTCTCCCAAAGCGCGGATTCCTTACCCTCGACTTCGGTATAATCCACCATGGCTACTGTTCGGATATGACTCGTACTGTGTACCTTGGCACGCCGAAGCCGAACGAACGCAACGCGTACCAGGCTGTGCTCGAGGCGCAGCAAGCGGCGGTGGCGGCGGTTGGTCCAGGCGCCAAATGCGGCGAGGTGGATGAGGCCGCGCGCAGCGTGCTGCGCAAAGCTGGTCTGGCGGAGGCATTTTCCCATTCCACAGGCCACGGCGTTGGCCTGGAGATTCATGAGCCGCCGCGCATCGGGTCAGGGCAATCCGCGCAGTTGCAGACCGGCATGGTGATTACCATCGAGCCGGGGATTTACCTGGAGGGGCAGTTCGGAGTTCGCATTGAAGATATGGTTGCCGTGACGGGGACCGGAGGGCAGGTGCTCACGCCCTCGCCCAAGGCGTTGATTGAGCTGTGATGCAGTCAAGATTCGTCGCGCACTGCGCGATTGGCTAAGGAACGAATGAAACCACAAGATATCCAGGACCTGAAGCAGCTGATTGAATTCCTGAAGGAGAACCAGATCGCCGAGTTCGATCTGGATCGGGGCGACACCAAGATTCGTCTCAAGTTCGCGCAGGCTGCGGCGCCGGCAGGAATCGCCGGAATTGCGCACGTGCTTGGCGGCGTACCGGCCCCAACCCCGGGGGTGCAAGCCGCAATGCCGGCGGCTGCGGTGCCCGCAGCGGCCCCAGCGGATCCCGATGCCGGATTGCACATCATTAAGTCCCCCATCGTCGGCACCTACTACGGATCGCCATCCCCCGGAGCGCCGCCGTTCGTTTCCCCCGGCGATCGCGTGGAAAAGGGGCAGGTGGTTTGCATCGTGGAGGCCATGAAGCTGATGAACGAGATCGAGGCGGATGCCGCGGGCGAGATCGTTCGTTGCCTGGTGAGCAACGGCCAGCCGATTGAATTCGGCCAACCCCTCTTTTCGGTGCGAGCATAGTTGCGGAGCAAGGCTTTCCTCGGAAACGATACCGGCTACCCCGGGTCTCGATTCTGAGACCTGGGATAGCAGGATCTCGGCAGTAGCACCAGCTATCCCCGCTAACCTAGCCAAAGGATAATGATGTTTCGCAAGGTACTGATTGCCAATCGCGGTGAGATCGCGCTGCGCGTCATCAACGCATGCAAAGAGCTGGGAGTGCGCACCGTCGCCATCTACAGCGAGGCCGACCGCAATTCACTGCACGTCCGCTTTGCCGACGAGGCCATCTGCATCGGGCCGCCGCGCCCCGGCGACAGCTATCTGAACGTGCCTGCAGTCATCTCCGCGGCCGAGATCGCCGACGTCGATGCCATCCATCCCGGCTACGGCCTGCTCAGTGAGAACGCCAACTTCGCCGAGGTCTGCCGCGCGTCCAACATCAAGTTCATTGGGCCGCCTCCTGAAGTCACCCGGCTGATGGGTGAAAAGGAGAAGGCGCGCCAGGCCATGAAGAAGGCCAAGGTGCCAATTCTCCCCGGCTCCGATGGCGTGCTCACCACCGAAGAAGACGCGCAGCACTGGGCAAAGAAAGTCGGATTCCCAGTCATCCTCAAGGCCAAGGCCGGCGGAGGCGGACGCGGAATGCGCATTGTGCGCACGCCCGAAGAGCTACCCAATCTGTTCCATGCTGCTTCGACTGAAGCTGCCAACGCTTTCGGCAACGGCGAACTCTACATGGAGAAGTTCATCGAGCGCCCGCGCCACATTGAGTTCCAGGTGCTCGCCGACGAGCACGGAAACGTGGCCACACTCTTTGAGCGCGAGTGTTCCATCCAGCGTCGCCATCAGAAGCTGATCGAAGAGGCGCCGTCCCTCAAAGTCACGCCGAAGATGCGGCAGGAGATCGATCACACCCTGCGCCGCTGCCTCAGCGAAATCGGATACCAGAACGCAGGCACCATCGAATTCCTGATGGACGAAGACGGCTCACTCTACTTCATCGAGATGAATACGCGCATCCAGGTCGAGCACCCGGTCACGGAGTACATCACCGGCATCGATCTCGTAAAAGCGCAGCTCCTGATCGCCAGCGGCGAAAAGCTCAGCAACATTCTCCCCGCGAAGCTCGAGATGCGCGGCCACGCCATCGAGTGCCGCATCAATGCGGAGAATCCGGTGAAGTTCACGCCCAGCGCCGGCAAGATCACCGCGTTTAATGTCCCCGGCGGCAACGGCGTGCGCGTCGATACGGCGCAATATGCCGAAGGCGTTGTCCCGCCATATTACGACTCGCTGATCGCCAAGCTGATCGTGCACGGCGCCACGCGCGAAGAAGCCATGGCCAAGATGGAGCGCGCGCTCAGCCAGTTCATCGTGCAGGGAATCGAGACATCCATCCCGCTCCACCAGGAGATCTTCGCCAACGAGGACTTCCGCCGCGGGGAATTCGACACCAAATTCATGGAACGACTGCTGGCAGCGCGCGGGTAGACATTAGAGATGCACGCCCAGTCCTGCTTCGGGCGGGCGTGCGTCTCGTGGTACCTGCGATTCGGCGACACCAATGCTTTTCGTCCAGTGTCAAGCGCAGCGGCTAGACTCTCGATCGAGAGCGGGATGCGCTGCGTGCCGGGGGCCTGGGATGTAACAATGCTCATGTTTCGAACTGATCCCGGAGATCGCCCCGTCCATGCCGCTGCTTCGCCCCGCTCTTTCGGTCACGTTCGCTCTCGCTATTCTGGTTTCCGCAGCGTCTTCGCAATCGGCGGACTGGCCCGCCTATAACGGCGGCCTCGACGGTGACCACTACTCGCGCCTGACGCAGATCGATCGCAGCAACGTCCAATCGCTGCGTGCCGCATGGACCTGGGATGCCGGGGAGAAGGGCGGCCTGCAGACCAATCCGCTCATTATCGGCCGCTCGCTGTATGCGTTCACGCCCTCGCTCAAGGTCGTCTCGCTGGACGCGGCAACGGGCAAGCTGCAGTGGACGTTCGATTCGTCGCTCGACGCCGATGCGAGCGGTCTCGGCTTTTCGCAGCCCTCGCGCGGGCTTTCCTGGTGGACCGACGGCCATCAGCGGCGCCTCTTCGCCGGAATCATGAACTTTCTCTACTGTCTGGATCCGGAGACTGGCAAGCCAATCCGCAGCTTCGGAGAAAACGGCCGCATCGATCTGCGAAAGGGGCTGCGAGATCCATATGAGCGGCAGTCCATCGCTCTCACGACGCCTGGCGTCGTCTATAAGGATCTGATCATTGTCGGGGGGCGCGAGCCCGAGACCCATCCCGCGCCTCCGGGCGACATTCGCGCCTTCGACGTGCGCACCGGCAAGTTGCGCTGGGTCTTTCACACCATTCCGCATCCGGGCGAGAGTGGCTACGAGACGTGGCCGAAGGATGCGTGGCAAAACGCGGGGTCGGCCAACAACTGGGCCGGTATGACTCTCGATGCGAAGCGGGGCGTGATCTATATCCCCACTGGCTCCGCGGTCATGGATTTCTATGGCGGCGACCGCGTCGGCAACGATCTCTACGCCAACTGCGAACTTGCTCTCGATGCGAACACGGGAAAGCTACTCTGGTATTTCCAGGGCGTGCATCACGACATCTGGGATCGCGATTTCCCCTCGCCGCCCGCGCTCTTCACGTTGCAGCGCAATGGCGAGAGGGTGGATGCTCTGGCGCAGACGACGAAGCAGGGGTGGCTGTATCTTTTCGATCGCACCAGCGGCAAGCCACTGTATCCGGTGACGGAGCGGGCCTATCCGGCCAGCAGTGTCCCCGGTGAGGTGACAGCAAAAACACAGCCGCTGCCCGCCTATCCCGAGCCATTTGCGCGCCAGCGGCTCACGGAAGACATGCTCACCACGCGCACCCCCGCCGCGCATGCATGGGCGGTGAAGGCATTCCACGATATCCGAAGCGACGGCCAGTTCGCGCCCTTCTCGCTCGACAAACAGACGGTTGTGTTCCCGGGATTTGACGGCGGCGCAGAGTGGGGTGGGCCCGCGATCGACCCCACCACAAACGTCTTGTACGTGAACGCCAATGAGATGCCCTGGACGGGGGGGCTGGCGCCGGCAGAGAAGACCGGCAGCCCCGGCGAGAACATCTATCGCAATCAGTGCGCCGTGTGTCACGGCCTCGATCGCGCCGGCTCACCGCCCGCATTCCCTTCGCTGGTAGGCATTACGAGGCGCATGCCAGAGGAGCGCATCGTAAAGACCATTCGCGGCGGAACGGGACGCATGCCTGGTTTCCCAAACCTCAATTCAGGCGCGGTCGCCGACCTTCTCGCCTATCTGCGCATGGATAAGGATGGCGTCTCTTCCAGCGAGAAGAAGGAGATGGCTTCCGATGCCATTGCACCGGCGCCAAAACCGCATCAGGAGGACGTGGCTGGCCGCAAAGTTTATATGCAGTGGTGCGCTGACTGTCACGGCGACAAACGGCAGGGCCTTTGGCCGGTGCCCGCCCTCATCGGTTTGAACAAGAGGCTGACCGCCGCCCAACTCACGGCCATCATTCACAATGGGACAAAGAGGATGCCTGCGGTGAACGGCATCTCGGATCCGCAGGTTGCGACGCTGATGCGCTATCTGGGTGTTGATCAGGCTGAGCACAACGACGAACCGGCCGATCGCTATATCTTCACCGGTTATCGCAAGTTCCTCGACCCCGACGGCTACCCTGCCGTGCAGCCGCCCTGGGGCACGCTCAGCGCCATCGATCTCAACACCGGCAAGTATCTTTGGAAGATTTCGCTCGGCGAGTTTCCTGAACTGGCCGCGAAGGGTAGGGAGCCCACGGGATCGGAGAACTACGGCGGCCCAATTGTGACGGCAGGCGGGCTGCTCTTCATCGGCGCAACGGATCACGACCGCAAATTCCGCGCCTTTGATTCAGGCACCGGCAAGCTGCTCTGGCAAACCACTCTGCCCTATCTGGGCAATGCCACGCCGGCCACCTACATGATCGATGGCAAGCAGTACGTCGTCATCGCCTGCAGTGGCGCACGCGATCCCAAAACGCCCCAGGGATCGGCCTATGTAGCGTTCGCGCTGCCCTGACGCCAGCCTCTACTGCGGTCTCAGCACCTGGTATCGCGCAATGGTATAGCCCAGCGCTCCTCCCAGGAACACGTCGGAGGGGAAGTGGGCGAGCTGCGTGATGCGCGAGAGGCTGATGGCAGTGGCCATCCCATACGCGAGAACCGGTACCCAGCGCTTCTTGGCGTAGCGCCGCGCCACCACAGTGGCGATTGAAAATACCGCGGTGGCGTGGCCCGAGGGGAAGCTGCTGCCGAAGGATGCGCCTTTATAAAACGTGTCATCGAACGGCGTATTCCCGTGGAAGGCGGATGGACGAGCGCGCCGCGTCACTGCTTTCATCGCCACGTCCACAATGGCGCTGTCGGCATAGGCATCGGTTGCGAGTAGGGCGGTATTCACTTCATGCTCATCATGGCGCGCAAATCCCGCGATCAACAGCCCGGCTGGAACTGCCGCCACCTCGCCCGTGGCGATGTACGAATCGAACACATCATTCGTGTCGTCCCACTGCCCCTGGTGCGCGCGGAAGTAGGGCATTTCGTATTTGTCCGCGAAAACCAGGCCGGCGGTCACTGCGGAGACAGCAAGCACCGGCACCCAATGCTTGCCATGCGCGAGCTGCCCCGGAAAGCTCAGCCAAATCTCCTTTTGATCATGCAAAAAATCCCGCGGCAGGCTGCGAAACGTGATCACGCGGGCTGCATCCGGCGGCGGTTGGGGCAGGGCGTCCATGGCAGCGCCCGGACGAGGCGCATCGGGCAGGTGTGGCCCGGACTGGCTGAAGAGGGATGCGGAGCCGGCGAATAATCCGGCCCAGACAATGATTCCAAGGGAGGCAGTACGGCCTAGCAGCAAAGCCATAAACTACTTCGATGCGGAAGGGGGCGCATGCGCGAATGACAGAATCGTCATTTGGCGCGGCTGGTGGGAGTGGCGAAGAATGGCGCGGACTTCCCTAAAACAGCTTCAGGCGGATCACCAGGTACTTCTTGGGATTCGCGCGGATGCTCTTGATCAACTGCTGCGTCTCGGACATGGTGGCGTCGGCATTGTCGTAGAGCGAGCGGTTCTGCATCAACTGACCCAGCGTGCCTTTGCCTTCGTTCAGTCCGCTCAGAATGTCATCCAGGTGCGTCACCGTATCGTCCAGCTTCTTCGCGAACTCCGGATCCTGCGTGACCTTGCCCAGCGCGCCCTTGCCCTCGTTGATGCCTTCCACCAGCTTGTTGGTGTTGGCCACTGCGGCGTTGAGATTGTTGTAGAGAGTCTCGTCGTGGAGCAGCTTGCCCGCCGTGCCCCTGCCCGCCGCCACCGATTCGGTGATGTCGTTCAGCCGGTTCACCGTGGCATTGAGCTTGTCATACATTGACTCGTCGGTCATCAGCTTGCCCAGCGTCCCTTTGCCATCCGCCAGGGACCTGGTCACGGCCTGCAGATTATCGGCTAGCCGAGTTACCTTTCGATAGAACTGCGGATCGTTCAGGAACAGGCCGGCGCTGCCGCGCTTCGAATTCAGGGTGTCCATGATGGTGTTCATCTTGGTCAGCAGTTCAGTCGCTTTCTGCAGCGTCTGCTGACTCGTATCGACCACCTGCTGGATGCTTGGGATGTTCCGCGCCTGCAATTCAGCGCCGTTAGCCGGCGGCGGTCCGGTGGCGTGGACTGAGGAGATATCGACGTAACTATCCCCCAGCACCCCCGCCTGTGCAATGGAGGTCGTCGAGTCCACATGCAGCGCGGCCAGGGCCTTCTGGCCAACCTGCATGGTCACCTGGACCGGCGTCGGATTTCGGGACGGGACGATGCGAATCCGCCGCACGTTCCCGATGGTCACCCCTTCTAGGGTCACGGGTGCGCCACCCTTCAGGCCGGAGGCGTTCTTGAAATACGAGATCAGGGTAATCTTCTTTGCAAACAATCCGCCGCTGGACCCGGACATGAGAAAGATCAGCGCGATCAGAACGGCGACTGCCAACAGCACCAGGGCGCCGACCTTCAACTGAGACCACTGAATCTCTTTGCGGCTTGGCACGCTACTCCCCTGGCGGTGCTAATCACCGCGTTGTGTTGAGGATAGCAGACCGATTCGAATCACCGGCCATCCTCCAGCACCACGCTGGCCATTGCCATATCGGCTGTATGGGTGAGAGACAGAACGGCATTGCGAACCCTAAGGCGCTCTGCGACTTCCAGCGCCCGGCCACGAAAGGAAAGCGACGGGCGGCCGCCCGCTTCGCGCACAACTTCGATCTCGCGCCAGGTCACGCCCCGGCTTATCCCGGTACCCAGCGCCTTGGCAGCCGCTTCCTTGGCGGCGAATCGCGCCGCCAGACTCTCTGCCGCGTTCCGCTTGCGCAGGCAATAGGCCTTTTCACCCGTGGTGTACACCTTGTCGAGAAAGCGCTCGCCGAAGCGGTCCACCGAGTGCTGGATTCTCGCAATTTCGATCAGGTCAATGCCAGAGCCGACGATCATCCTGACTTCACAGTACCACCGCGGTCCGCACGCCTGCAGCGCTTCCAGGACGCCCTCTTGAGGTTCAATTACCAACGGATGCGACACGCTGCACCGCGTCGCACAGCATGCTTGCGCGCCTGTACTAAAGCCAGCCAGCCGGCGTTCGACTCCGGCACAAAGGTCAAGCGTGGCCATCCGCCTCCGATAACCCCGATGTGAAGCTGAACGCGCAATTACCGGACCAGAACCTCCCACCGTTCCTCTCATGGGCGCTGGAGATGAAAGCTGTATCAGTGGTGGACCCCTCGCGTCTGGTGCAGACACTGACCGGGGGAATCCTGGGCTGCGGAGGGTGGGTGCTGAGCCGCGGCGCCAGCGACACCGGCACCATCAATATGCTGTTCGAGTTCGAGCGCCACGCATGCCTGGACGTCTATAGCGTTCTGATTGCCGCAGGGGTCGAGCTTAGCCAGTCCGGACACCGCCGCCTTACAGAGCTCTGCCAGTGCACCCGCAATCATCCCAATGATTGCAGCAGCGAAATTGCCAGCGTCGACCTCGAAATCCAGACCTACCCGGCGCAATCCTCCGCAGCGCGATAAGTCGATTCCACACCGCTTACTCCACTCCTTGCTCTAAGCCTCCACCAGGCCATATCGTCTCTGCCATTTCTCCATGAGAACGGCCCACACCCGCGTCCGCTCGGCCTCCGTGCCATCTGCTTCTCCGGATCCTGCATTGGCAAAGCGCGCAGCCTCCTGCTTCGCAATCTCCAGCAGCTTGCGATCCCGCACCAGGTTTGCCACGCGAAACTCCGGCAATCCAGCCTGGCGTGTGCCGAAGAACTCACCCGGCCCGCGCATTTCCAAATCAAGCTCCGCCAACTCGAAGCCGTCCTGGGTACGCACCATAGCGTCCAGGCGCCGTTCCGCTTCTTCGCTCACGCGCTCCCCGGTCATCAGGATGCAATAGCTCTTCGCCGCGCCGCGCCCCACGCGCCCGCGCAATTGGTGCAGTTGCGCCAGCCCGAACCGCTCCGCATGTTCGACGACCATAACGGTCGCATTCGGCACATCCACGCCGACTTCGATGACCGTTGTTGACACCAGCACATCGATCTCGCCACGCTGAAACCGCCGCATGATCACCTCCTTGTCGTCCGCGCTCAGCCGCCCGTGCAACAAGCCCACCCGCACCCCCGCCAGCGCCCCGTTCCGCAGCTTCTCATGCATCTCCACCGCCGACCGCAGTCCCGACTTCCCGTTCGGATTTGCCTCCTTCGCCATCTTCGGAAACAGATCCGCGGTCTTACCTTTTTTAGCGGCTTTAGGCGCGGAACGCTCAGTTGGCCCCACCGCGTTTGGTTGATCATGCGCGAAATCGAACTCCGGCTGATCGTCCTTACTGCCTTCAATCACCGGATAAACGATATATGCCTGTCTCCCCAGCTTTACCTGCTTGCGCACAAAATCCCACACCTCGTCCGCACGCTCTCCCGCAACCTGCCGCGTCACAATCGGCGTGCGTCCCGGCGGCAGCTCGTCCAGCACACTCACATCCAGATCGCCGTACAAGCTCAGCGCCAGCGTACGCGGAATGGGCGTGGCCGTCATCACCAGCACGTCGGGATCGGCCTGCCCCGGCTTCTTCATCAGTCGAAAGCGTTGCAGCACCCCGAAGCGATGCTGCTCGTCCACCACAATCAAGCCAAGCCGGTCAAACTCTACCTTCTCTTCGATCAGCGCATGCGTGCCAATCACCAAGTTCGCTTCGCCGCGGTTGATTAGCGCCCGGTTGGATCGCTTGCGATCCTCATCGAGTGAGCCCGTCAGCAACACGATGCGATATTTGCGGCTCGACCGCTCCAGCAGCTTGCGCGCCGCCAGGTAATGCTGCGTGGCCAGAATCTCGGTCGGCGCCATGAGCGCGGCCTGGTAGCCATTCTCGATTGCGACAAGCATGGCCTGCAGCGCCACAATCGTCTTGCCCGATCCCACGTCGCCCTGCAAGAGCCGGCGCATCGGCGAGGGCTGGCGCATGTCCGCCACGATCTCGCCCAGCGTGCGCTTCTGCGCCGCTGTGGGATGGAACGGAAGCACCTCGCGAATTGCCGCGCGCACGTTCTCGCCCGTCGCAAAGGCAATACCCTGGCGCTCGCGCATCTTGCGCCGCTTCAGCTCCAGACCCAGCTCCAGGAAGAACAGCTCTTCAAAGATCAGCCGCTGCTGCGCCGGCGTGGCCCATGCCTGAAGCTGAACCATGGGCGTGCCATCGGAAGGGAAGTGCGCCTCGCGCAGCGCCGTCTCGCGATCGGGCAAGCTCAGCCGCGAACGCATGGCTCGCGGTAGGCACTCCGGCACATTCCCGCGCATCCCCTCCAGAAGATGAAAGATCACCTTGCGCTGCCAGCGCGAAGCCAGCATCGATCCGCCCAGAGACTCGTAGACCGGCGTAATGCGGCCGACTTCCAGCAGCCGAGTCTCCGCGTCGTCGCTCGCATCCGGCAGAATCTCGTACTGCGGCTGGTTCATCTTGAAGTTGCTGGTGGAGCGCGATGGCTCAATTTTGCCGTAAACAGCCACGGTTTGCCCGGCATGGAACTTGCCCTGGAGATACGAGCCGTGGAACCACAGGCATTTCATGGCGAAGCGGCCCTGGCCCAGCGTTACCTCGTAGATTGGCATCTTCCGCGTGCGTAGCAGCGCGGCCCCCCGCACCTCGGCAATGATGCTGGCTATCTCGCCCGGCTTCAGCTCGTCCAGACTGCGCGGATTCTGCCGGTCCTCATAGCGAAAGGGAAGGTGGTACAGCAGGTCTTCGGCGGTCTCAATGCCCTTGGCGCGCAAAAGCTCCGCCACGCGCGGCCCCACTCCGCGCACCCATTTCACTTCATCGTCGAGTCCGGGCACATTCAGGATGGTACTAGAACAGGTGGCGGGGTTCAGGTGTCAGGGAACAGGGAATAGGGATTGGGGACCAAGGAGCAGGGAATATAGGAGTTCTCGATGCTTCGCGCCTTCTTTGTTGTCTGGTCCCTGGTCGTGAGAGCTACGAAGCAGGAATGACGCCTTCGGGATTCGCCATGGCAGATCGCGCAGTCCGCACCTCGGCGGCAAGCACGCGCAGCATCATCATTGCGAGCGGCGGCTCATTCATCATGAGTTTGGAAAACTCGTCCCGGCTGAGATAACAGATCTCGGCTCCCTGTTTCGCCTCGCAGGACATCGAATAGGCCAGGTTTCCAATCAGCCCCGGTAGCCCCAGCAATGAACCAGGCATTGCGGGCATGAACACAATATCGTCGCCCATAGGCGACTCAAGGCGCAGGGTGGCGTCGCCGCTCAGCAGAAGATATAAGCCGTGAGCGGCCTCACCCTGCCGAAAAAGAACTTGGTCATGGCTGCAGTCGACAGGAACTGCGCGCTCGCGCAGCGCTTCGACCAGGGGAGGATCGGCAACAAATGCTGCAGAATCGAAGTTCACAAATCCCATTTTCTACAGTCTCTCAGTCCGAATAAGTGAGCCTCGTCACATCTCATTGTTTGTTTCGCGGTTCATTTCGTTTGTTTCTTTCATCGCGTGCCCGCCCACGCAACTAGGGAAAACCACTGTTTTTGGCCGGATTCGCGCGCCGCGCCATCGACTTCGCGCTGGGGTTCGCGGGCGAGGGACGGCGGAGTCCGTCCCTCGTCCGCTCTTCGCCGGAATTGCTAGTTGCGCGTCTTGATCTGCATCGCCTCCAGGTCGACCCAGCGCATGCTGAGCAGCGACCAGAAGTCCGAAGCAAACTGCGACAGCACGTAGTCATACGGCAGCCAGCCGTAGCCGTTGTTGCCCCACGACGTACCCCAGGAGTTGCGGAGCAGCAGCGCCCCGGTTGTGGTCTTCTTCGATGTCAGGTTGGTGATCTTCAGGTTGTCGTCGTATCCGACCGCCACCACGGCGTGTCCCCAGATGGCATGTTCGCCCGCAGCCGGAAATGCGAACGCGCCCTTCACGTCGGCATTCTGGCTGGACGGGAATCCCCAGAAGCCGAAGATTGAGGGAATGCCCGCCGCCAGATATTTCTTGACGCTGGCCAGCACATTGGCGGGCGCGGGCAGGGCCTTCCATGGGTCGTGGCAGAAATAGTTCACGGACTCGAAGTCGTTGGCCATTTCATACACGAACGATGTCGGTTCGGAATCGAAGTAGCGGTCTTTGTTGGTGCCCGGTTCAGTCTTGTCCGTATAGGACCAGTACGGTTCGGGCGGAACTCCGAACAGGGCGAGCGCCGCCATGGTGGAACGGATGGTGGCGCCGGTGTCGCCCACCCAGCCAGCAAACTGCGGGTGGTCTTATAGACGAACAGGCGCGCGCCATCGATGTATTTGCCATAGGCGCGATTCTCGTAGTACTCCACCACCCCCACGGCGGCATTCGCTGTGCACGAGCCGAGCATGCCCTGGTTTTCTACGGGGCTGCAGAAGGGGCGCAGGTCGATGACCGCGGGCAGCGGGCCTTTCAGCGCCTTCTGGGTGACCGGATCGATCATCTTGGTGATGGCCGGATGGTCGGCGGTGTAGTCGCGCAGGTCGGGCCGGTCGGGAATCCATCCCGTGCCGACAATATGCCCGGTCTCGGGAATGGAGGTGAAGCCAAACGGAAGAGGCGCTACAACCACAGCCTCTTCAATTCTCTCCGGAAGAGTGGGTATAACGGGGACTGCCATATCGATAATCTCCTTCTACGGAGCCTTCATGGCTCCGCGTCTGCGATATGCGGCCGCGGCATCGATGTGCTTCGTTGATGCACACTTGCCGCTTTCGCCGGAGCGGACGCACGCACGTCCGCAGGAGGTCCCTGGTCTCGAAAAAGTTCGGTCTGCCGAAACACACTCCGGTGCTCACGCCGCGGATGCGCGGCATTCCTGTCGCAGATGGGAAGATCGAGCCGTGATTGCCGCGGCTCGCAAGCTGGGCCGGCTCGGCGGGTGAACGGAGTGTACGCACGTTTGCTCCCCGCCGAGGCAGAACCACTCAACCAGACCCGCAACCAAAGCTCAGTGACAGCAGGCACACTCCAGCGTGACCGGCCAAGCACTTCCTGTATCGTTGTATCCGGATCGCATTTCATCGCTGGAGGGCCCCTTTGTCAGTCTTCAATCGCCGTAGCTTTCTGCGCGCCGCCGGCGCAGCCTCTGCCGCCACACTCATGCCCGGTGTTCATGCGCTTGCCCAGCCCGCATCCGTCCTCGAACAGGAAGCCTCCAGGCCCGTCTCTCCCAACGACCACATCCAGATCGCCCTCATCGGCGCAGGCGGCCAGGGCATGTACGACACCGCCACCGCCGTCCAGGTCCCCGGCGTCAAGCTCGTCGCCGTCGCCGACTGCTACAACGGCCGCCTCGAGCGCTCCAAAGAGCTCTGGGGCGCCGACATCCAGACCACCCGCGACTACAACGAGATCCTCGCCCGCAAAGACATCGACGCCGTCATCATCGCCACCCCCGACCACTGGCACAAGCAGGCCAGCATCGACGCCATGAAGGCCGGCAAAGACGTCTACTGCGAAAAGCCCATGATCCACCTCTACGCCGACGGCCCCGCCATGATCGAAACGGCCAAATCCACCGGCCGCATGCTCCAGATCGGCAGCCAGCGCGTCAGCTCCATCATCTACGCCAAAGCCAAGGAGCTCCTCGACTCCGGCGCCATCGGCAAGCTCAACATGGTCACCGCCTACTGGGACCGCAACTCCGCCATCGGCGCATGGGACTACACCATTCCCCCCGACGCCTCAGCCGAAACCTGCGACTGGCCCCGCTTCCTCGGCACCGCGCCCAAAATCCCCTTCAGCGCCGAGCAGTTCTTCCAGTGGCGCAAGTGGAAGGCCTACGGCTCCGGCGTCGCCGGCGACCTCTTCGTCCACCTCTTCAGCGGCACCCACTTCATCACCGGCTCCCACGGCCCCACCCGCGCCATGGCGACAGGCGCAATCAGATATTGGAACGACGGCCGCAACGTGCCCGACGTCATGCTCGGCCTCTTCGACTATCCCGAGGGCTTCAACCTCAGCCTGCGCGTCAACTTCGTCGACGGCGGCGAGGAGAGCGAGAGCCTCGTCTTCACCGGCTCCGAGGGCACATTCGAGATCGGCTGGAGCGGCCTCACCCTCACCCGGGTCCCCCGCGAAACCGCCCCCGGCTACACCGTCTCCACCTTCCCTGAGGCTATGCAGAAGCAGATCATCGCCGCCTACGACAAGAAGTACCCGCCCCACTCCGGCAAGGAGCAACTCGCGGGCACCGAGAAGTTCGTAGCGCCCAAGGGCTACAGCGACAGCTACGACCACCTCCGCAACTTCTTCCACTCCGTCCGCACCCGTAAGGAGCCGGTAGAAGACGCCGTCTTCGGCTACCGCGCCGCCGGCGCAGCCCTGCTGTCCAACCTGAGCATCGACCGCGGCCAGGTAGTCCACTGGAACCCCGAAACCATGAAGCTGGCGTAGCCATGAATACTGCCAATCTCTACAATGTCTTGCGCCAATCCAGTTTTGAAAGGGCACGGTGGGAGCTCTCTGGGCGAGCCGTGCCCAACTTGCTGTCAAAGCTGGTGACGAAAGCCTTCTAAAGCCTTGTAACGGGGCGCGACTTTACAGCTAGCTGAAAAATACGATTTCGGTCCTGCTTTGTAACAGGGCACGACTTCAGTCGTGCCGGAAACCACAGAAAAAATCCCGGGGCTTTAGCCCCTGAGGGATGCTTCTCAGAGCCGCTGGCATATATAGACAGCCCGCTCCAGGCACCCGACCCGGTACGGCCCCTGTCATCCAGAACGCAGTCCGCCGTGGCGGACGAAGTGAAGGATCTGCATTTCGGGACATCAGCCAAACTCCCACAGGTCCGCTTTGCCGAACAGCTGCCCACGACGGCAATGTGTGTCCTGGCTGCACCCTCAGTGCCCTGTCATCTCGACCGGAGTCCGCCGTGGCGGACGCAGTGGAGAGATCTGCGGTTCATCCGCGCGTTCGCCGTTGACGACTTCAAGCCTCGGCAGGAGAACGCTTGACCGTAGTCGAACTCGCGGGATCTCCCGCCCCCCCGCATCCGATTTGGCCTCGCACCCCCTGTCATCCGGAACGAAGTCCGCCGTTTCGGACGAAGTGAAGGATCTGCATTTCGGGACCCCCGCCAGATTCTTCAACCTTCCGATCCGCCCACCATCCACCCGCGATGCGGCATACAGCAGCGCAAACGGCCCCGTAGGGGCCACCGATGTTAGCCCAGGACAAGTTCGCGCCAGCGAACGCAGTCCTGGGTCAGCTGCAAAATGAGCCCAAAGCCCCGTAGGGGCGGCGCAACCGAAATTTCTCACTTCCCCATTACCGGCCACCCATCCGCAGCCTCAACTTCAGCACCCATCCCGCTCCCCTGACTTGCTGTCATCCTGAGCGAACGGGGCCCCGAACGTCTTTCAGTTCGGGGGTGGTGAGCGAAGGATCTGCATTTCGGGCGCACCCTCACACCTCCGATTCGCCCACCAACCACCCGCATGCGGCATACAGCAGCAAAAACGGCCCCGTAGGGGTCACCGATGTTAGCCCAGGACAAGTTCGCGCCAGCGAACGCAGTCCTGGGTCAGCTGCAAATTCAGCCCCCAGCCCCGGAGGGGCGGCGGAACAGCAAACTCTCGCTTCCCATTGCCGACGATACGCTCACGACGTACCTATAGAATGCGATGTATCGGATTGACCGTATGGTGACTAGCAGAATTCCTCGCCCTCTGGTATGGTCTGTTGTCGCATCGGGGATCGTTAATTCATTCCTGATCTCTTCAGCCTTTGTGAGCGGGGCAGGATCCATTTACGTCAAGGTGGCAGACGCAATCGCGGCCCCTCCCGGTTGCATTTCAAATCGGCTCTTTGCTCCCAACGAACACAGCTTATGCGCGTTCGTCGGTGCCTCGCTCGGTTCGCTCATCTTCTCATTTCTGTTCTACGCCGTAATCCCTTATGCCTTGATTTATGCCGCACTGCGATTCAGGCAGTGGCGTAGCCCTAGGGAATGAAGGCTGCCGGAGAGGATTTATTACCGCCCATCATCGCCCTTCGTGATCCCGTTCACGCTGAGGCGACGATCGCCGACCAACCACCTTGGATGCTGCATAAACGCTTCGCCGAACTCAGATCCGATCCGTATAATGGCGCCAAAGCAATCCTTATTTGGAGCCGCGCGTGACGCGAGTCGCACAATTTTCTGCGTGTATCTTGTTGCTCGGCCTAACCGGATGCAGGTTCGGTTGGATGATCAATAGGCTCGCTCCAGATGCGGTGCGGGACAGCAAGTATTATTTTGAAGAACTTCGCCAGAGGCAAGTTGAAAAGCTTCTTCAGTCATTTGATCCAAGTGCAGACAAAGACCGCCTTCGCGCAGAAATTGGCAAGGTCGTTGCCTTGGTACCTGAGGAAAAGCCTATCGGCGTTGAGACCCTTGGAGCTACAGGCGAATGCAAAGTTAGTGGTCTCTGTACAAAACAGATAGTCCTTGAGTACAAGTATCCCGATCGCTGGATACTGTTTCAGGTCACGGTCAGCAATCGAAGCGGGCACTCTGCAATCACGGAACTCTATGTAACCCCAGAATCAATGCCACTCGAATCCATGAAGCAGTTCACGTTTCGTGGGAAGGGATGGCCACATTACGCAATCCTCCTCTCGTTCCTGCTCTGCGCCGCAATCGCGCTTTACGCCCTTGTTTCGTGCATTCGAACCCCGATTAGAAAGCGAAAATGGCTCTGGATTGTCGTGACAATCCTTGGCGTCGGGAAACTCGGAATTGAATGGTCGAGCGGCCAGTTGTGGTACAAAGTCGCCTATTTATCGATATTGCCAGCAGGGTGGGGATTCGACTCAGAGAGTCCCTTTATGTACTCTTCTATTCCCGCGGGAGCGATTCTCTTCCTTCTGTTGCGGAACCGTCTTAAGAGAACGGACGCCCCGACCCCGCGGATCAGCCCAGCTACGCCGGACGCTGAAGGGCAAGTGACGAGCGACTGCGTTCCACCCACATCAGCCTAATTTGAGACGTTCTGGTCCTATCACCGCCAACCCTGCCCCATCCACACCTTCCGCTAGCATCTTCCCCCACGGAACTTCCCACCCCCATCCCGCGTAATTCCTCCCATCCCCCATTTGCTAAACTGCGGGAGCCTGTCTTATCCATCTCCGCACCCCTCCGAACCACCCGCTCCAGGGAGAACGCATGACCGTAGTCGAACTCGCGGGAGTCACCAAGGCCTACGACACCAAGGTCGCCGTCAACAACCTCAGCCTCTCTATCCAGGCCGGACAGATGTTCGGCCTCCTCGGCCCCAACGGCGCAGGCAAAACCAGCTCCATCCGCATGATGATGGGCATCACCATGCCCGACTCCGGCCGCGTCAGCCTCTTCGGCAAGCCCTTCGAGCGCAAGAGCCTGGAGCGCGTCGGCTATCTCCCCGAGGAGCGCGGCCTCTACAAGAAGATGAAGGTCATCGATCAACTCATCTTCTTCGGCCAGTTGCACGGCCTCTCGCCCGCCGAAGCCCGCAAGCGCGCCACCAACTGGGCCGAGCGCCTTGAGATCGCTGACTCCCTCGAAAAGAAAACCGAAGAACTCTCCAAGGGCATGCAGCAGAAGATCCAGTTCATCGCGACCATCCTCCATGACCCCGGCCTCATCGTGATGGACGAGCCGTTCTCCGGCCTCGATCCCGTCAACGCCCAACTGCTCGAACGCACCCTCCTTGAGCTCAAAGCCCAGGGCAAAGCCATCCTCTTCTCCACCCATCGCATGGACCAGGTCGAGAAACTCTGCGACAGCATCTGCCTCATCAACAAGGGCCAGGCCGTGCTCTCCGGAGGCATGCGCGAAATCAAGGAGCAGTACGAGCGCAACCGCATTATCGTCGAGTTCGTCGGCGACGCGTCGTTCCTCCAAAGCAGCGAAGTGCTCGAAGCCAAAAACTTCAGCGGCCACGCCGAACTCAAGCTCAAGCCCCACGGCGACTCGCAAAAACTGCTGCGCGAAGCCATGGAGTGTGCGCGGATCTACCACTTTGAGCTGATGGAGCCCTCGCTCGAAGAGATCTTCATTCAAACCGTAGGAGGCAAGGCGGATGCATAACCTCTGGCTCGTTGCCCGTCGCGAGTATCTCGAGCAGATTCGCGGGCGCGCGTTCCGCGTCTCCACCATCCTTGTCCCGGTCATCTTTGTCGTGATGATCGGAGTGATCTATCTCGCCGGTATTGGCTCCGGCGTGGGCAAGCACGTAATCATTGCCGCTAACGATCCCGCCCTGGCGACCGACATTCGCGCCCAGCTCCTGAAGGACAAAGCGGCGAAGACGACAGTGGATCTTGATGCGCCCGCAACATCGGGGCAGCGTGCGCAGCTTCTCCGCAAAGTGGAGACGAAGGACGTGGACGGCCTTCTCTGGATAGACTCGCAGCCAAACGGCAAGGTCCAGGCTACTTACACCTCGCAATCTTCCGGTGACATCGTCGTTACGTCGCGGCTTACCTCGGCGCTGAACCACTCCCTTGCCACCGAACGCATGACCGCGCGCGGCATGAGCGCCTCCGAAGTCGACTCGCTGCTCAAAAACGTCGATATCGAAACGCTGCAGGTGGATAAGTACGGCAGGGTAGTGAAGAGCAGCGGCATCGGTTCCTACATGAAGGGCTACATCATGGCCCTGCTGCTCTCCATGGCCACCATGATGTACGGCATGAACGTGGCCCGCTCCATCATTCAGGAGAAGACCTCGCGCATCTTCGAGGTCATGCTGGCCACCGCGCGCCCCAGTGACATGCTCGCCGGCAAGCTCATCGGCGTCGGCGCCGTCGGCCTCACGCAGATCGCCATCTGGCTCGTTGCCGGCGTCCTCATCGCCGGCTCCGCGCTAGCTGCGCCCCTGCTTTCCGGCGACTTCGCCATTCACTTCTCCTGGGCTGAAGGCATTCTCTTCCCCGTCTACTTCGTACTCGGCTACCTGCTCTACGCCTCGCTCTTCGCCGGCCTCGCCGCCTCCTGTGAAACCGAGCAGGAGCTGCAGATGTATGTGCCGCTCGCCGCGCTGCCCGTCTGGCTCAGTTTCGCCCTCATCTTCCTCATCATCAACGACCCCAACTCCGTTTGGTCCGTCGCCGCATCCATCTTCCCGGCCACCGCGCCCATCATCATGATGCTGCGCATGGGCTCGCAAATCCCGCCCGTCTGGCAGTTTGCTGTCTCCATCGCCGTGATGGTGCTCAGCATCTGGGGAGTGCTCTGGGTTTCGTCGCGCCTCTACCGAGTCGGCATCCTCATGTACGGCAAGCGCGCCACCATCCCCGAACTCCTCCGCTGGCTGCGCTATAGCTGAGAGCCGTGAATCGTGGACCGTGCACCGTTATGGATTCCGGCCCACGATCCACCAAGTACGCCTTCTACAATCGATCCAGTGACCTCCACCGCCCAGCGCTTCACCATTCCGCAGCGCCTCGCGCTCGCCATCGTCCCGCGCGTCGTCTGGGCACTGCTGTGGATCGTCGGCCTCACCTGGCGCTATGAAGTCATCGCCGAAGATGGTGTCACGCCGGTTCGCTTCGGGGAAAAAGCCGGCGCGGAGATCTACTGCTTCTGGCATCAGTGCGTGCTGCCTTGCGCTATGTACTTTCGCCGCACCGGCGGCACCATCCTCATCAGCCGCAGCTTCGACGGCGAGCTCATCACCCGGATCCTCAGTATGCTCGGCTTCAGCGCCGTGCGCGGCTCCAGCTCCCGCTTCGGCGGCGAGGGACTCCTCGGCCTCAAAGATGTCCTCGCCACCGGCCAGCCCGCCATCTTCACCGCCGACGGCCCCCGCGGCCCCATCTATCAAACCAAAATGGGCCCCATCAAGCTCGCGCAGATGACCGGCGCGCCCATCGGCGCATTCCACCTCCAGCCCGAGCGCGCCTGGACCATCAACTCCTGGGACCGCTTCCTCGTCCCCAAACCCTTTACGCGCATCATCGTAAGCTGGGCCAACTGGACCCGTGTTCCCACCGATCTGCCGGCTGACCAATTCGAATCCAAGCGCCAGGAACTCAACTCCGCTATCGAGCGCGCCCGCCTCCGCGCCCTAGCGCATCTCAACCAGGAACCCGCATGAGCTCCGACCTTCGCGTCTCCGACTTCGACTATCACCTCCCCGAAGAGCTCATCGCGCAGCAGCCGCCCGCCGAGCGCGGCGCCAGCCGCATGCTCGTGATGGACCGCTCCACCGGCGCTCTCCGCGACAGCCTCTTCACCGAACTCCCATCGCTCCTCCAGCCCGGCGACCTGCTCGTACTCAACGACAGCCGCGTCATCCCCGCGCGCCTCTTCGCGCACCGCACCCTGCGCCGCGAGAAAGAGAAGCCCACCGGCTGGATCGAAGTCATGCTTACCGAGCCCGCCGGTGAAAACGAGTGGCACGCACTCGTCCGCCCCGGCCGCAAAGTCGCCATCGGCGAGATCCTCGTCTTTCCCAACGCCGCCGGCGACATCCAACTACGCGCCGAAGTCATCGATCGCGGCCAGTTCGGCGACCGCCTCCTTCGCTTCGACCCCGTGCCGGACTTCTACGCCGCGCTCGACAGCATCGGCCACATTCCGCTTCCGCCCTACATCCACCGCGATGACGCCGCCGCCGACCGCGACCGCTACCAGACCGTTTTCTCGCGCGAGCCCGGGTCCGTGGCCGCGCCCACCGCTGGCCTGCACTTCACGCCTGAGATCCTCAACACGCTCACCACTCGCGGCATTGAGGTCGCGCGCGTAACGCTCCACGTAGGCCTCGGCACCTTCGCGCCCCTCCGCGTCGAACGCGTCGACGAAGTCCGCCTCCACCGCGAGCGCTATACCCTCTCCGCCGAAACCGCCGCCGCGCTTAATCGCGCCGTGAGCGACGGACGACGCATCGTCGCCGTCGGCACCACCGTCGTCCGCACACTCGAGTCCGCCGCGGCGGACGCCCTCCAGGCCAACGGCGCTCCACTTCAGCCGCACTCCGGCTCAACAGAAATCTTCATCTCGCCCGGCTTTCAATTCCGCCTCGTCGGCGCGCTGCTCACCAACTTCCACCTGCCGCAATCGAGCCTGCTCATGCTCGTCAGCGCCTTCGCCGGCCGCGAACACGTCCTTGCCGCATACAACCACGCCGTCAACCAGCGCTACCGCTTCTTCAGCTACGGCGACTGCATGTTCATTCAGTAAGCAAGTGACAGAGTGGCAAAGTGGCAAGTTGATTTGTGGCGTAGACGGGTTCCTCTGTCATCTCGACCGGAGCGTAGCGAAGTGGAGAGATCTGCGGTTCTTCCGCGGCCCTGCACCTCAGAGCCCACAACCCCATGCGCATCCCACATCCCTTCCCGTACAATTCCCCGAAGAATCCGGAGCCCCCTCCGGAAACTCTGAAAGGCAACCCTGTGCAAAAGCAGAAAGTCGTAGTCCTCGGTGCCGGCCGCGTCGGCAAAGTCATCGCCTCCGATCTCTCCCACGACTACGACGTCACCTCCGTCGACGCCAGCGCCGATGCGCTCGCCCTCCTTTCCGCGCGCTATCCCGTGCAGACCCGCGTCGCCAACCTCGCTGATGCGCAGGCCATCGCCGAAGCCATCGCGCCCGCCGATCTGGTCGTCAGCGCAGTCCCCGGCTTCATGGGCTTTCAAACGCTCAAAACCATCCTTGAGACCGGCAAGAACGTCGTCGACATCTCCTTCTTCGCCGAGGACGCCTTCGACCTCGATGAACTCGCCCGCAGCCGCAACCTCATCGCGGCGGTCGATTGCGGCGTTGCCCCCGGCACGCCCGACTACATCGCCGGCCAGCTCGTCAACCAGATGCGGATCGATGACTTCGAGTTCCTCATCGGCGGTCTGCACTTCCACCGCTCCGGCCCCGCGCAGTACCTGCCCACCTTCTCGCCGCCCGACGTATGGGAGGAGTACACCCGCCCCGCCCGCTACGTGCGCAACAACCAGACCATCACCATGCCGCCCCTCTCCGAGCCCGAGCTGATCGAGTTCCGCGTCCCCGGCCCCACGCTCATGCTCGAAGCCTTCAATACCGACGGCCTGCGTTCCCTGCTCACCACCATGCACAACCGCATTCCCAACATGAAGGAGAAGACGCTGCGCTTTCCCGGCCACATCCAGTGGATCAGTGAGCTCCAGCGCACCGGCCAGCCCTGGAACCCCGAATCGTGGACACCCGCCGAAGACGAGGACGAGTTCACCATCATGCGCATCAATGTCCGCGGCGCGGAAAACGGCGCCCCGAAGAAGATCGTCTACACCATGTTCGTCACGTGGGACCCGCAGACCCGCATGAGCTCCATGTCGCGAGCCACCGGCTATTCATGCACTGGCGTGGCGCGCTGCGTGCTTGAGGGCCTCTACACGCGCAAAGGCATCTCGCCACCGTCGCATATCGGTGAAGCCCAAGGCTGCGCCGACCGCATCTTCGCGCACCTGAAAGAGCGCGGCATCCACTTTGAGCGTGAAGACGTGCCGCTCGCGTTCTAATATGCGTTATAATGGGTCGGGAGAGGGACCATGCTCAAGCTTAAACTCACAACGATCGGAAGCTCCGTCGGCGTGATCCTGCCCAAGGAAGCGCTCGCGCGCCTCAAGGTCGATAAAGGTGACTCGGTCTTCCTCACCGAGGAGCAGGACGGTTTTCGCATCACCCCGTACGACCCGGCGTTCGAACAGACCATGGCATCGGCGCGCAAGGTCATGAAGCGCCGCCGCAATGCCCTGCGGGAACTGGCTAAGTGAGGTCGCGGCGATGGCTGTGGATTCCGCTGGAAGCTGTCCTCGCCATCCACGACGAACAGGTAGCGGAGCACGGTGGAATCGGCGGCGTGCGCGACCTCGCCGTCATCGACTCCGCTCTCGCTCGTCCCCGCAACCTCACGGCTTACGGTAAGCCCGACGCCGCTCAACTCGCAGCCGCTTACGCATTCGGCGTGTGCCGCAACCATGGCTTCTTCGACGGCAACAAGCGTACCGCCTGGGTGGTCGCCGAAACCTTCCTCGACCTGAATGGCTACGCGGTTGCGGCTTCGGACGAGGCAGTCGTGCACACCATGGTCGCCGTGGCATCAGGGAAAATGACGGAGGAACAGCTCGTGAATTGGTTCCGGCCGTTTCTGGGGAAGCGCAATTAGTTCGTGAACTCCCCGGTTCCTGGCGTCGCTAACTCCGCTACGCCCGCTTGCGCCGCTATCTCCACCGCCCCTGCTAAACTCAACCCGTGCCGACCTCCAGCAAGCCCCCCGTCTACCTCCTCGACGCAATGTCGTTCATCTTCCGCGCCTATCACGCCATGCAGCGTTCGCGCCCCATGTCCACGCGCAGCGGCCTGCCCACGGCCGCCACCTACGTCTTCGTCAACATGATCCGCAAGCTGCGCCAGGACTTCTCCCCGCAGTACTTCGCCGCGGTCTTCGATGTCAGCGGCAAAGTCTTTCGCGATGACCGCGCCAAAGACATCGGCACGCTGCGCAAGTGGAACTCCAAGACGCAGTGCTTTGAAGAAGTCGGTTACGAGGGCTACAAGGCCAAGCGCGAAGCCATGCCCGAGGACCTGCGCCGCCAAATCCCCTACATCCGCCGCGCGCTCGAGGTCTTCCGCATTCCCATCCTTGAGGCCGAGGGCTTCGAAGCCGACGACGTCATCGGCACACTCTCCTGCCGCGCCTCAGAGCATGGCCACGAAGTCTTCATCGTCTCCGGCGACAAGGACATGATGCAGCTCGTCAACCAGCACGTGAAGGTTCTCAATCCGCAGAAGGACAATCTGATTCTCGATGCCGCCAAGGTCGAAGAAGTCCTCGGCGTGCCTCCTGACAAAGTCATCGACGTGATGGCCCTGCGCGGCGACACCATCGACAACATCCCCGGCGCACCCGGCATCGGCGACAAGGGCAGCGTCGATCTCATCAAAGAGTTCGGCAGCGTGGAAGCCGTGCTCGACCGTGCCGAAGAGGTCAAGCGCAAAACCTATCGCGAGTCGCTCCAGCAGAACCGCGATGCCGTGCTGCTGTCGAAGGAACTGGTCACCATCGACTGCAACGTTCCCGTTGAACTCGATCTGCACGCGATGGAGACGCAGGCGCCCGACCTCGAGGCCTGCCGCGAACTTTTCACCGAGCTTGAATTCACCTCGCTCCTCAAGGAACTCGCCCCCGCAGCCGATGCCGCAAAGTTCGATCTCATCGACAGCCCCACCGCTGAGCAGGCCGCACAGTTCTATTCCGCCGCGCGCGCAAATGGTTTCGCCTTCGCTATCCACGCCGCCCAGCCCGCGCCCGCGGAAGCGGAAGAAGAAGAGCCGCCGCAGACCCTCAGCCTCCTCGACCTGGCCGAAGCCGCCGAAAAGAAGGCAAGCATCTCCATAGGTGTCAGCGCCGAGCCGGGCATCGGCCTCACCCTCGCGCTCACACCCAAACTCCGCGCGCTCCTCGAAGAGGAGCGCGTCCCCAAGCGCGTCCACGACTGGAAAGCCGCACTCCACGCGCTGCGCGATCAAGGCATAGAACTCCGCGGCGCGGTGGACGACACCATGCTCCTCTCCTACGCGCTGAACCCAACGCACAGCACGCAGTCCATCGCCGACGTCGCCGCCCGCCACGGCCACGCGCCGCCCGCATCGCTCAGCTCTGCCGCCGTCATCGTCAACAGCCTCGTGCCCGAGCTGCGCAAACACGCCGAAGAGTGCCGCGTTACCAGCGTCTACAACGACATTGACCTGCCGCTGGCGCCGGTTCTCTATCGCATGGAGTGCGCCGGCGTCCGCATCGATCGCGACGTCCTCAGCACGCTCTCCACGCGCTTCGCGGGCGAAATCAATCGTGTGGGCGAGCGCATCTTCGAGCTCTCCGGCCAGCGCTTCAACATCAATTCACCAAAACAGCTTGGCGTCGTGCTCTTCACGCACCTTGGTCTGCCCGCGCCCGTCAAGTACGGCAAAGGCAAAACCGTCTCCACAGCGCAGGACGTGCTCGAATCCCTCGCCGAGAAGCACGATGTTCCTCGCCTCGTCCTCGAATACCGCCATCTCTCCAAGCTCAAGTCCACATATATCGATCAGCTTCCGCTGATGGCCGACGCCGATTCGCGCGTGCACACCACCTTCCAGTCTGCCGCCACGGCAACAGGCCGCCTCTCGTCCATCAATCCCAACCTGCAGAACATTCCCATCAAAACTGAGCTCGGCCGCGAAATTCGCGCCGCGTTCACTTCATCGCCCGGCACCCAGCTCCTCTCCGCAGACTACTCGCAGATCGAGCTGCGCCTCCTCGCTCACTTCAGCGAAGACCCCCTGCTGCTGCGCGCCTATCAGAACGACGAAGACATTCACACCCTTACTGCCAGCGAAGTCTTCGGCGTGCCCGCCGAGACCATGGACAAGGAGACCCGCGCCCGCGCCAAGGCTGTCAACTTCGGCATCGTCTACGGCATCTCCCCCTTCGGGCTCGCAGCGCAACTCGGAATCTCGCAGCACGAGGCCAGGGATTACATTGAGCGGTACTTCGCCCGTTACAAAGGAGTGCAGACCTTCATCGAGAAGACCCTGGCCGAAACACGCCGCGAAGGCAGCGTCCGTACGCTCTTCGGACGCGTTCGGCCCATCCCCGACATCGAGAGCCGGAACCCCAATCAGCGCGGATTCGCCGAGCGCACCGCCGTCAACACCCCTTTGCAGGGAACCGCCGCCGACCTGATCAAGCTGGCGATGATTGCGCTGGACCGCAAGTTGACGGAAGGCAAGTACAAGACGCGCATGGTCCTGCAGGTGCACGATGAACTGCTGTTCGAAGTCCCGGACGACGAGCAGGAGGAAATTGAAAAGGTGGTCCACGCGGAGATGGAAGGCGTCGTGAAATTAAAAGTCCCGCTTGTTGCGGACCTCGGCTTCGGTCCTAACTGGCGCGACCTTTAGTTCGAGCTGCGTCCCTCAAAGTGCCGGTACGTCCAGGTCGCCCCCACCACTGCAATGAGCAGCGGCACCATTAGCGTGTTCGCGTTGTATGTTAGCTCCAGTGCAAAGACAATGGATGAGATCGGCGCCTGCGTCGCAGCAGCCAGAACCGCTCCCGCGCCTACCAGTGCAAATGCGCGCTTGTCCGCATCGGGAGAGACATAGCTCCACGCCTGCCCCAGCGTGGCTCCCACCAGCGAGCCAAATGTCATGGTCGGCGTGAACAGGCCGCCCGGCGCACCTGATCCGAGACATGCCATCGCAGCAATCGGCCGCAGCAGCACGAGCCACAGAATGAGGTTCACGCTCAGGCGATCTTCCAGAGCAATCTGCACTACGTTTTTTCCGTTGCCCAGCAGTTCAGGGAATGGGATGGAGGCCAGTCCCAGAACAGCAAAGACAGCGACGGGAACGAGTACGACCCATGCGCCCTTCGGTTTGCGGGCCTTCGCCCAATGAATGCCGCGGACAAATGCGATGGCCGCAACTCCCATGAGTGGCCCGGCGAGCAGCGCCCATTCGATGAGCGAGCGCGTGATGGGAAGGTAGGGCAACAGGTAGGTAGGCTCGTTGGGCAACAGCAGCCACGAAACCGCTGTGGCGATGAAGGATGTTGCGAAGGCGGGTAGGGCGTTGGCAAGGGTGAAATTGCCGAGCAGGACTTCAAGTGCGAAGAGCGCGCCACCGAGGGGTACATTGTAAGCCGCTGCCATTCCTGCGCCGGTTCCGCATGCAACCAGAAACTTCTGCTGCTCGGGTGTCAGTTGAAACCATTCTGAAAAGCGCAGCCCGGCGAGCCCCCCACCCTGCTTCAGCGCGGCCTCGCGACCCAGCGCCATGCCCATGCCCACGGCAATAATCGAGAGTAGTGCGCGCACCGCCATCGACTCTTCCGGTAGCTGGCCATCATGTTCCCAGATAGCTTTATTCAGCTCAGGCCCGTCGTGGTCAGGAATGAGTCGGATGAGCAGCAGCGCCAGCCCCATCAGGATGCCCGCGGCGCAAAGAATCAAAACGCGATGTGCACTCGGCACTCCTTCCACGCCGCTGAGATAAGCGCCCCTGCGGTAATTGAACGAGAGGTGCTGCACAACCCGCAACAAACGCATGAGCAGGCCGCCGGTGAGCCCCGCGCCGATCCCCGTCAGCACAATCGCCGGCCACATTCGCAAGGGAATATTCGGAGGCTGCAGGTTCGGCTGGGGGCTTCGTGCCGCGTCGTGCGGTGGGGCGCTGTACAGTGAGCGAATCTGCATCTCTGGTTTGGATGCGCCCGGATCGCCTCGCAGCCGATGCGCACCCTAAGCGTGTACGCTGAAAATAGGAAGTGTGATTCAGGAGCAGACGTTATGAGCGCATCGCAAAGCAACGCCGCAGCCGCTGGCACGTTCACCCTCGGCAGCGATCTCACCGTCAATCGCCTGGGCTACGGCGCCATGCGCATCACTGGAAAAGGTGTGTGGGGCATGCCCGCGGACAAGCCTGCCGCCATAGCCGTGCTGCGCCGCGCGGTCGATCTAGGCGTAAACCTGATCGACACCGCCGACTCCTACGGCCCCGGCACATCGGAAGAGCTGATTGCGGAGGCACTGCATCCTTATCCCGCCGGTGTCGTCGTCGCCACCAAGGGTGGATGGGAGCGCCCCGGCCCCGGCCAGTGGACGCATAACGCCAGCCCCGACCACCTCGTCAAGGCCGTCGAAGCCAGCCTGAAGCGCCTGCGCCTCGATCGCATCGACGTCTACCAACTCCACATCCCCGATCCCGCCGTCTCCTTCGACGCATCGATCGAGGCTCTCGCCCGCCTTCAGCAGCAGGGCAAAATCCGCCACGTCGCGCTCTCCAACGTGGCCCTCGAATACATCGAACGCGCCCGCCGCATCGTCCCCATCGTCAGCGTGCAGAACCGCTACAGCTTTGCCGACCGTGAGTGGGATTTTGTGGTGGACTACTGCGAGAAGAACAATATCGGCTTTATGCCCTGGGCACCGCTCGGCCAGGTTCGCCTCGCAACGGAAGCGCTGGAGAAGATAGCGCGCCAGCTCAGCGCCACACCCATGCAGGTGGCGCTGGCATGGCTGCTCAAGCGTGCCAAAAGCATGCTCCCCATTCCCGGCACCGCGTCCGTGCAGCACCTTGATGAAAACCTAGCGGCCGCGAACCTGCACCTCCCGCAGAATCTCTACGACCAGTTGTCGGAGGTGAGCCATCCTCACGTCAGCCTGCGCGGATAGCGGCCCGCACGGCTCAATGCGCTGAATGCGACAATCCTGCGAATTGTGTGACGAAAGTCGCTGAGGTCGCATTCGCCGGTGGCTATTCTCAGAACATCGGTGGCGGGGCAGTAAGACCGTGCCCCACTACCAGAGAGATCGCGATGCAAACACTGGCGCAGGCAGTCCCGGCAAAAGAATCCAGTCACTCCAAGATCTACCTTCCGCGCGAGCACGGCGCCACTGCGATGCTTCTCACGCCGATCTTCGGCGCTGCGATTCTTGCGCGCACCTGGCACTGGAGCGAAGTCGCGGTCCTTGCGGCTGCATTCGCCGCGCTTTCGGCCAAAGATCCTGCAGTCCTGCTTATCCGCCAGCGGTTCGTGTGGAAGAGGAGTCATCCCGATGCCCCCTCGGCCACTCGATGGCTCCTGGGCTGGAGCATTGTTCTTGCTGCCAGTGTGCTGGTCCTTCTTCGTACGTGGCCGTTCCTGGAGTTCTGCGCGATCGGGGTCGGGGTTGCCGTATTCGGCTGCATTGCAGTCTGGTTCAACCTCGCCAATCGGCAACGTTCCACACTCTTCCAGATCGCTAGCGCAGCAGCGCTGACATCAACGTCCTTGGCGACGTGCATCGCCGCGTCCGGTGCTGTAGCCAAATGGTGCTGGTGGTTCTGGGCACTCAGCGCCATGCAGGCGAGCGCGGGAATCCTGGTGGTGCATGCCCGCCTCGACGCGCGCATTGCTCAACGCAAATCCACGCCCGCAAGCCGGCAATTCCGTTACGCAGCCGTGTCTGCGTTAATCGTTCTTGCGTGTGCCGCTGTGGCGGCTGTCGCTATCGGTAAGCCGTGGATCGCGGCAGCCCTCGCATTGGGCGTCACGGGCTATGCCTATGACCTCAAGCGGCAGAGAAATCCCGTCTCACTGCAGATGCCTCTCAAAGCCGTCGGATTGCGAGCCCTTGCGCTATCCACGGCCTGCACGGTTCTGCTCATTGCAGGCCTGTGGTAGCGTTCTCTGGTCACAGCCCTCGTCCTCACGCATTCAAAACGCGATTCGAGTTGCCAGTTGCACAGCGCGGCCCGGCGATGGGTCGCCATTGGGATCGGCGGAGTGGACTACGCTCGTAATCTGTCCGAAGCTCGGGCTGCTGAAGTTGCCGCTCGGGTTGGCGAAGTTGGCGTGGTTGAATGCGTTGAAGGCTTCCAGCCGAATCTGTACGGCGGGCCGCCGTTCCCCCCCTCCGAAGAAAGTGCGGGAAACCTGCAGGTTGGTGTAGTTGAAGCCCGGGCCGTGGAAGAAGTTGCGGGGCGTGTTGCCGAAGGTTCCCAGCGGCTCCGCGCTGAACTGCGACACATCGAAGTACTGTGGATTATGCCGGATGTTTGCGCCCGACAAGCGGAAGTTCGCCATCTGCGGAACGTCGGGGCACCCGAAGTAGCTGTACTTGTCACACCACATCGATCGCGGAGTCCCGGCGTAGATCTCGAGCGGAAAGCCGCTCTGCAACACCGTCACGCCGGCAATCTGCCAGCCCTGCATGGCTGAGCGCAACACGGCATGTGCGCGAATTGCACTGGACGTTGGAAGGTTGTAGACATAGGACGCGGACACGCGATGGCGCGCGTCGAAGTCCGAACTGCCGTAATTCAGCCACTCGAACCCAGGCACAAAGTTGCGCACGCGGCCCTGCCTGCCGACCGCGTTCTCATAGCCTGAGCCATCGTCGAGCGCGTGCCCATACGTGTAGGCGAGCGTGAATTGCAGTCCGCGGGTGGGTGCCTGAATTAGGCTCGCCTCAAGCGCGTTGTAATTGGAGATCCCTCCGGTGTTCTGTTCGCCTACAGAGATGTAATAGGGCGTTCCGAACGGAAGCCCAAATGGATTGCCGGGCACCGTGGCCGGTTGCGCGGTGTACTGCGGGAAGAGCAGGTGGATGGAGCTGCGATTGGCGACGCACATGGGATCGGCGAGGCAAGCCGCATGTCCCGCAGGCGTAATGGCATCGCCCTCGTACCACGTTGCGAGGCGGCGGCCGAGTGAGCCAACATATCCAATCTGCACCACGCGGCTCGGCCCCAGTGCACGCTGCACGTTCAGGTTGAAGTTATAAGCGTAAGGAACGGAGTAGTTCGAATCAAATGCGGCCAGCTGCAAAGGCAGATAGTTCAGCCATTGAATCGGGGCGCCTGCCTTGGGATGCGCATACGGAAAGGGATTCGCGATCGCGCCGTGTCCAGCCACATCCGCGAACGGGTTCGCCAGCGAGGGGCTGCCGCCCATCGCCATGACGCCTTGGGACATGTACATAAATGGAGGATCCTGCAGATTCTGCAGCGATTGCTCCTCTTGATCGCGGTTGTAATACACGCCGAAGCCCGCTCGCAATGAGAAGTTGTGAGCGCCCGCTTGTCCGATCAAAAGCTCCGGCCCGCGTGCGGGCGACCAGGCAAAGCCGACGCGCGGCGCCACATGATCGTAACGTGGCGTCGGTGAGCCGGCCGCGTTGCAGCCTTTGTCGCCCGGCCACATCAGCCCTGGAGGTGCGCCAGGGAACACCGACGACGCCGCGCTGGAGTTCTGCCAGCAAGTCACGCCCAGCCCGCCGAATTGCTTGTTCTCATACGGCTTCTCCACATCCCATGCAAGCCCGTAGTTCAGCGTGAGATCTGGCGCAAGCTTCCAGTTATCCTGCGCGTAGGCGAACCACTCTGACGCCACCGCATTGATGAACCCGTTGTTGCTCTGGTAGTAGACGTCGGGGATGCCCATGAGGAAGTCGATCAGCGGATCGCCTGAGCTGTACGGGCCGCCGCCTTCAAATGCATAAAAGCCGTTATTGTACACGTCGAACGGATTGCGGACCCGGAACTGCTCGAACTGCGCGCCGAAGCGCCAGGCGTGGCTGCCCCGGACCCAGCTCAGGTTGTCCGCAAAATTCATGTTCGTGCTCAGCCGCGGCTGCGGGCCCTGAAAGCTGAATCCGAGGTCGAAGTAACTGCCGATGGTCAGATACGGCAATCCCGATTGCGGGTCCTGCGGCGTGATAGCGAAGCCCGCCGATGCCGGCGTAACCACCTGCGCGGGACTGAGCGAGCCAAACGGATTGCGGTAATACGATCCGCGCAGTTCGTTCAACATGTCGGCGGTGAACATGTGCGTCCACGATGTGCTGAAGAGCTTGAAGTGGTTCGCCTGCAGCGAGCCGAACCCCGGAAAACTGCCGCCGCCGAACGCCAGCGTCATCGTGCCCGGGCTCGATTCAAAGATGCTGGAGAGCCACAGCGAGTCGCGCTGGCCCGGCGTGTAGTCCAGTCGCACGATGCCCTGGTCCTGCGCGTTTGTATTGAGGGCGTTAAAGTTGGAATACGCAACGCCATTCACGGTGCGATTGGCCGGCAGCACGTAGTCGCGCACCAGATTTGCTGCGATAGAGTTCCACTGCGCCGGAGCAATCGTAACCGCTCCCGAGGCAAAGCACGATGCCCACGGCGTTCCGGCTGCGCAGCCGGCAATGCTGAAGGGCAGCGGATTCGTGCTCAGCCCCGCGCTGTTCAACAGGCCGCTGCCATAGTTTGGATCGGCGGTGAAGTTGCCGGCAAGCTGGTCCCCCGACATTGTGGTCTGAATTGTGGTCTGCGCGGTGCGATTGCGCATCCCCTGGTACGCCGCAAAGAAGAATAGCTTCTCGCGCATGAGGGGCCCGCCGAGCGTACCGCCGTAGAGGTTCTGATGAAATGCCGGCCGCGTCTGCGCGAAGTAATCGCCGTTGTTCAAGAATGTGTCGCGGTAGAATTCGAATCCGCTCCCGTGGAACTGGTTGGTGCCCGACTTCAGAATCTGATTCACCACTGCGCCGGAGTTGCGGGCGAACTGGGCGTTCATCGTGCTGGTCACGATGTTCTCTTCTGCCAGGGCGTCGGGATTCACATGCATACCTTCGCGCTGCAACATCGGATCGTTGATATCGATGCCGTCGACCATATAGGAGTTCTGCGCCGTCTGGCTCCCGTTGCTCGCGAAGGTGCCAAAGCGGTCTGACGATTCCACAACGCCGGGCTCCAGCTTTTGCAGTCCCGCAGCATCGCGTCCCATTAGCGGAAGGGCTGCCAGCTGCGAAGCCGTCACCATCTGCTGAAGCTGCGTGTTTGCGGTCTCCACCTGCAGCGCCCCGGCGGTGACCTCGATTGTCTGCGAAGTGGCGGCTACGCCGAGCACCGCATCCACCTGCCGGTTGCTGTTCACGTTGAGGATCAGACCGGCCATCGTGAACGCCTGGAACCCGTCTGCTGAGACAGTGACTGTATACGGACCAACTGCGGCCAGTTGCGGAAAGATGAAATAGCCGCCGCGATCTGTCGTCCGCACCGAAGCAATGCCGGTGCTCGCATTCCGCACCGTCACCGTTGCGCCGGAGATCACCGCGCCCGAACCATCGGTCACGGTGCCATGCAAAGCTGCGAACAGGTCGTCTGCATAACCGGTGCTGCACGCAAATAAAAGAGCGAGGGAAAGAGTAAACAAACGGCACACGCGCGACATAGCCATCTCCTGCCATGCCTATCGGCGCTTCTGCCGCGTTCTTCATGTTCTGGCGCGGGTCCGCCCGTGTGTGCGTTGGTTGATTTGTGGCCTCTAATCAAACGGAGGCAAAGGGCGTATCGCTGCCGATGCTCTCAGGCTATACCCCCAGCTCTTCCCGAATCGCCTCCGCAATCGCCTCCGCGTGGCGCTTCATCGCTTCTTCACTCTCCGCTTCGATCATCACGCGCGCCAGCCTTTCGGTGCCGGAGTAGCGAATGACCACGCGGCCGGAATCGCGCAGCGCTTCTTCTGCCGCACGAATCTTCTCGGAGACCGCGGGAATCGTCTCCAGCGGCTTCTTCTCGCGCACCTTCACGTTCACAATCACCTGCGGAAATACCTTCAGGTCGGCCGTGAGTTCGTCGAGACTCTTGCCGCTGCGCGCCAGTAGATCCAACACCACCAGCGCGGTCAGCACGCCGTCGCCCGTTGTCGCCAGGTGAGGGAAGAGGATGTGGCCCGACTGCTCGCCACCCAGCGCGGCATCGTGCTTCTGCATCATCTCCAGCACGTAGCGGTCGCCTACCGAAGATCGCAGCATGCGAATCCCCGATCGCTTCAGCGCCGCCTCCAGCCCCATGTTCGACATCGTGGTCGCCACCACCGTGTCGCCCGTGAGCAGCCCGCGCTGCTTCAGGTCACGCGCCGCCAGCAGCAGAATTGCATCGCCGTTCACCACCGTCCCGCGCGGCCCGGCAAGCATGCAACGATCCGCATCCCCGTCAAACGTCAAGCCAATATTCGCCCCGCGCTCTGCCGTTCGTGCCGCCACGAAATCGGGATGCAGCGCTCCGCAGCCTTCATTGATGTTGCGTCCATCCGGTGAAACATTCAGCAGGTCGACTTGTCCACCGAGCCGCGCGAACAAATCCGGCGCAATCGCCGCCGCCGCGCCATTCGCGCAGTCCACCACAATGTGCAATCCATCCAGCTTCAGCGACGGCACGCAATCGATCAAGAACTGGATGTAATCGAGTTGCAGCGCGTGATTATCTTCGATCGCCTGCAGCGCCGAGGGCGAAGGCGGGACTGCCAGGCTAGCATGCCGCAGTATCTCGTCCTCCATCGCCAGTTCCACGCTGTCCGGCAGCTTGTATCCGTCGCCGCCAAAGAGCTTGATGCCGTTATCGCGCCACGGATTGTGCGATGCCGAGATCACCACGCCCGCAGCATAGCCATGCTTGCGCGCCAGAAACGCAACAGCGGGCGTCGGGACAACGCCGGCGCTTTCGACTTGTGCCCCGGCTTTGCGCAACCCTGCCGCCAGCGTGGCGGTAATCCACTCACTCGATTCGCGCGTATCGCGGCCCAGAATCACCCGCGGCTCCGCGGCAATGCGCGGCAGGGAATGGCCCAGTGCCAGCCCCGCTGCAAACACCGTCGTTGCGTCGAGCGGCGCCGTGCCTGCCACTCCGCGAATGCCATCGGTACCAAAGAGAACACGTGCCGTATCCGAAGTCATGATTCCAATTATGTCCGTTTCTTCTGTTCTGTTTCTTCCACGCGGCTTGTGAATGCACCATCGCTCAGGCGCGTTAGCACTCGATCACCGGCCGCAATCTGCGCAGTCGAGCGCACCAGCGTACCACACTCATCCAGCACCAAAGCGTATCCACGATCTAAAACCGCCAATGGCGAAAGGGAATGCAACTGCCCCTGCAATGCCTGCAATCGCGACGTGCCATCATGCAAAGCCCGCTGCATCGCATGTTCCACTCGAACCCCGGCAGCCGCCACATGTTGCGCCGCATGCGCCAGCTTGCGCCGCGGATCGTGATGTAGCACCGTCGCGTGCAACTCCGCCACATGCAGCTGCTCGCGGCGAACCTGCTCCTGCATAGCCGAAGTTGCGCGCTCGCAGGCATCGTCCAGCCGCTGCTCCAGCCGATGGAGCACGGAGGTCATTCGCGACGCCGCGCGGTCTGTCGAAACACGAGCCAGCCGCTGCCGCGCCTGCAATATGTGATATTGCGTGGCGCGTTCCAGCCGGTGCTGCGTCTCGCGGACGCGCTCTTCAATGCCGTGCTGCGCTGCGGTAATTAGCTCCGCCGCCGCAGATGGCGTCGGCGCTCGCAGGTCTGAGACAAAATCCGCGATCGTAAAGTCCGTCTCGTGCCCCACCGCGGAAACCACCGGCAGGCGCGATCCCGCAATCGCCCGGGCGACGCGCTCGCTATTGAATGCCGCCAGGTCTTCGAGCGACCCGCCGCCGCGAGCGACCACGATCAAGTCGACAAATCCTGAAGCATTCAGGCATTCGATGGCCGAGACGATCTCGCCTGCCGCGGCATCGCCCTGCACTGAGGCAGGGCAGAGCAGCACATTCAAACCTGCATGCCGCCGCGCCACGACGTTCAGAAAATCACGAATGACCGCGCCGGTCGGCGACGTGACAATCCCCACGGTCCGGGGAAAGACCGGCAGTGGCCGCTTGCGCTCGGCATCGAACAAACCTTCGGCCTTTAGCCGCTGCTTCAGTTGCTCAAAGGCAAGCTGAAGAGAACCGGCGCCCACCGCTTCCATGGTCTCCGCGACGAGCTGCATCTGCCCGCGCTGGTCGTAGACACTGATCTTGCCGCGCACCAGCACGTGCAAACCGTCTTCAGGCCTGAAGCGCAGCAGCATGGCCTGCCGTCGGAAGAACACCACCGGTAGCTGCGCCTCGGCGTCTTTCAGAGTGAAATAGATATGCCCGGAGGGCGCCGGGCGAAGGTTCGAAATCTCACCTTCAACCCAAACATCGCCATATCTCCGCTCGATGAGGCCGCGGATCTCAGCCACAAGCTCACGTACCGGCCAGATGCGTCGCATCGGGGCCGGAGCTTCAAACGTGAAGTCTAACTGGCCTGCGGTGGTGTTGTGCCGGATCACTCTATGAGTTTAATGCGCGGACCTGAGGGGGAGCTTACGTGTGGCTTTCAATCAGCGCGCGCAGTTGCCGCGCAATTCCTTGCAGGTGTTCCACGGCGTGCCGGTCTGTTTCTATATCGCCCTCGTAGATGACCTCAGCCTCGCGCGCCAGCACGGTGCCTTTCGTCAGGCCGAAGGTGCCTAGCACGCCCGCCAGCTTATGCGCCGCCGAGTTGGCCTCCGCGCGCATGTCCTCTGAGAGATTGTTATCCGCAAGCGCCTGATTTGCAGCGTCGAGCACGGCCAGCCGCTCTTCCATCTGGGGAAGGAATTTGACCCAAAGGGCCCTCAGCGCCTCGTTCAATGCGGTCTGTTCCGAGTTTTCCATCCAACCTCAACTCCAGCCCAGCGCCCCAGCGATCTGTGTGGGCAGCGTCAGTGGATCGAACGGCTTGAACAGTACCGCCTCAACGCCTAGATCCGCAAACCGACGCTGATCGTTGCTCTGCACCTTCGCCGTGAGCAGCAATACCGGTATGCTCGCCGTCAGCGGATTCTTCCGTAGTTCGCGAAAGGTCGACGGCCCATCCATCCCCGGCATCATCACGTCCAGCAGAATTGCATCTGGATTGTACTCTGCCGCGCGTACGAGCCCCTGCGCGCCGGAGCTGGCCACGGCCACATCCCATCCAGCCACGGTTTCCAGGCTCAGCGCCGCTACTTCGCGAATATCGTCTTCATCGTCAATGATCAGAATACGGTGTGCCATCGTCCTGACTCTCCCTCCGGGATTGCCTCCGCATTCATGCGCCGGGGCGCATAGCCGGTCACCGGCGTCTCGAATGCACGAACGCAACAAGACGACCGCACCGAGCGGCTATCTGCTCCGGTCGGCGGAAGCAATGGGGGAAACTTCTTCCATCTGACGCGAATTCCGCAGCAACGTCAAGATTAATGCTTCAAGTTGTTGCGGTTGCACGCGGGTCTTGGTCAGAAAATGGGTTGGTCCCAGCGTTAGGCTGCGACGCTCCCGCGGATCGAGGTCCCGCCCGGAATACACCACCAGCGGCAGATTTGCCAGGTGGTCCTGCTGCCGAAGCCAATCGACCACGTTGAATCCATCGCCATCGGGCAATCCGATATCCAGCACCACAAGTTGTGGCTGGAATTTGAAGCACTCGTCCAGCGCCGCCTGCCGGGTATGCGCCACGCGCACTTCGATCGCGTCCCGAGAAAAAACATCGGCAATAATGTGCGCCAGGTCGCGGTCATCCTCCACGATCAAGATTCGCGCCCTCTCGCCCGGGCCGCACAAGACCCGCGCCAGTTCGTTCAGCAGGGCATCTTCTTGCACAGGCTTGTGCACCACGCCGTCGGACTGGACCGGCAACTCCGCTGTGCTCTGATCCGACATGCTCAGCAATACGATCGGTACCTGGTGCTCCGGATCCATCTTGCGCAGCAGCGGCAACACCTCAAATCCGTTCATCCCATCCAGCGCGGTATCCAGCAGAATGGCTTGTACGTTCTCGCGCGCCGCGGCCACCGTTTGATCCACCGTCACTGACTCAACCACCCGATAACCATGCCGCGCCAGCTTTTCCACCAGCAGCGGGCGTGTAGCGCGGTTTGAGTCAGCCAGAAGCACGGTTCCTTGCTCCAATAATTCGTTCGGCGTCACCGTGGTAGGCGTCGGCTTGTAGGGGAGATACACCCGGAATGTGGAGCCGCGCACTGGATTGCGTTCTGCCCACACACGCCCGGAGTGCTGGTTCACGATGCTCCGGCAAATGGCCAGGCCCAGCCCGCTGCCGCCCTTCTGCCGGGAGTCCGATGCATCCACCTGCTGGAATCTCCCGAAGATTGCCTCCAGCTTGTCCGCCGGAATACCGCGCCCCTGGTCGATCACCGATAGCGTTACACCGGAGACCCCGGGCCGCGTCACCACCGACACCGTTGCGCCCTGCGGCGAAAACTTCACGGCGTTCGAGAGCAGATTGGTCAGCACCTGCAGCAGCCGGTCGGGATCGCCGGAGATCTCCGCCGGCGTGGTGTCGTGCAACAACTGCACGCCCGCGGCGTCAGCCACCGGTTGCATGCCGTCGATTGCCTGCCGAATCACATCCGACAATTGCAGGGAACGGAAGGTAATGGGCTCGCGTCCACCCTGAATGCGCTCAAGGTCCAGAATGTCGTTGATCAGCCGCACCAGCCGGTCGGAGTTGGTGGTGGCAATGCGCAGCAGGTTGGCGGCCTTGTCGTTGATCTGTCCCAGAATGCCCGACGACAGCAGGCCCAGCGCTCCGCGTATCGATGTCAGCGGCGTCCGCAACTCGTGGCTTACGGTCGAAATAAATTCATCCTTCAGCCGATCCAAGGCATATCGCTGGCTGATGTCGCGGAAGCTAAGCACCGATCCCGAGAACCGCCCCTGTTCCAGGATCGGTGTGAAGAAGTACTCCACGGGGAAGGAACTCCCATCAGCGCGATAGAACGTGTCCTCTGCGGAAGAAGCCACCTGGCGCTCGGCTGCGCGGCGCAAGGGGCACTCTTCGCCACAGGTCTGGGCGTCTGCCGTCCCGGCGCCGTGCAGCACGTTGTGGATTGCCATCCCGTTCAGTTGCGTTGTGGCTGCTCCCAGCATGCGGGCCGCTGCCGGGTTGGCGAACATCACCACGCCGCGCCGGTCGATGCCGCAAATGCCGTCCGCTACCGAATTAAGCAGGATCTCCTGTTGCCGCGAAAGCTCCTCGGCCCGCCCGCGCTCGCGCGTGCGCGCCAGCATCTGCCCCAGTGAGGCCGCAACCGTCTCAATGGCCGCTTGCGCCTCATGCGACTCGCGCAGGCGGAGATGCGAATAGAATTCCAGCACGGCAATCACCCGATTGCCCACGCGCACCGGCGCGGCCCAGCCGGAGACCATGGAGTGACGAAGCGCCGTCCGCGCGCGCCCCGCTGGCTCCGCCGCGGGCAGATCGGCCATCCATATCGGCTTGCCTGTGCGCCACACTCGGACCGGAAGATCGTGCTCATCGGCAAGAACCCGTCCGGCGCTCTCCTGCATCAGACCATCCGCGGATTGCCCCGGCGAAGCCCACCCGGTGCAGAACTCCAGCCGTTGGTCGTCTTGATTGACCTCCCATTTGAAAGCCAGATCCCAGCCCTGCGAAATACAAAGGGCTTCCAGTATCCGAGTGGCCGCAAGCTCCGCCGATGTGTTTTCTCCTACGATCTGGCTTACCACCAGTTGCAGGGCCAGACGGTGTTCGCGCTGCTTCTGCTGTGTCACGTCCCGCAACAGGCAGCGGATCGCCAGCGGGCTTCCTGCGCGCTGCCGCTGGCTCAGGCTCAACTCGAACTCCAGCACCCGTCCGTCCGGGGTGTGATTGCGCAGGGGCGCGCGATCGATCATCTCGCCTTCCAGCGCTCGCCGGAACAGTGCCCCCACCTCGCTTCGGCAATCCGGGCCGAAAACATCCTCAAACGAATTCAGATCGAGGAGCGCGGAGTGATTCAGCCCGAAGCATTGTTTCCACGCTGGATTGGCATACAGAAATTGCCCCGTGGGACTCAGCGTCGCGATCATCTCGCTGGAGTTTTCAAACAGGTCGCGATAGCGCTCCTGCGACTCCCGCGACGCCTGTTCCTGCCGCATCGTGTTCGAGGCATCCAGTGCCACGATGAGCAAGCCGCGCAGTGCGCCTCGTCCATCCCGAACCGCGGAAAGCTGGACGGTGCAGGGAAGCGGCGTCCCATCCTTGCGCTGGAACTGCGCTTCAAAACTGGGAATATGACTGGGCGTCATCCGGCCCACGATCTCGGTCACCGCACACCATTGCCGATCCCGTTCCCGCGGTGGTTCGGGCTCCATCCCGTTCAGCCGCTGCAGTTCACCGAAAATCCGCGGCCCTTCGCCCGGCGCGAGGATGGTGGCTGCATCGGGCTGCATGACCAGCTCTTCGGCATAGTAGCCGAGCATGCGCTGCGCGGCCGGATTCGCTTGCGCAATACGGCCATCCAGTCCGATCGTAAGCATCATCGGCCCGGCAGAATCGAAGATTTCCAGGTAGTCCCCGGCAGATTCGGCGGCCGCACTCGGCGTGGGGCGCAGGCGCCACAGACTCCACGCAAGTGCGATGCCGAGCGCAACTTCAATTCCGGTAGCCAGGAAAGAGCGCAGGATGTGATATTCCAGGCGAAGACAAACGGCTGCACCCAGCAGGCCGCCCATCATCACCGCTCCCCACGTCGTCAGGTACAAGGAGGCGGAACTCGCCCCTTTGCCCTGCGAATTACGGCCGTCGTGATCCAGGCTGGCCCGGTCCGGCATGCATCTCCTTACAGATCCTCATCGGCAGGGTATAAACTGCAGAATATTCAAACGCCTGCCGGCGCCAGTCATCGGCTGCAATTAAGGAAACATGAGAAAGCTTTGATTGGCTATTCCTAAATTACACCGATGTAGCGCGTTTGGTACCTGGGATAAATCAGGGGAGAACCTGCTTCATATGCAGGAAGAGTGCGAGATTCAGCAACATCGAAACCAGCAGCATCATAAACAGAAGCAATGCGAACAGGTTCACCTTGTTGCCAACGGATTTCAGATCCTCGATGAGTTCTTCCTGTTCGAGGGTGTTCCGCTCGGTGGCTTCGCGCACCATCTCGAGCTGGTCCTCTACCCGCTTCACTGCCGTGTTTTGTTCCTGCACCTGGACGCGCAACTCCGCCTGCTGTACCTGCAAGTCGGCCATCTTGGTGTTTACCGGGCTCAAATCTACCGGAGGTGCGGCATGGGGCCGCGCTGCAAACACATTGGCGATTGCCGCTCCCAGGTTCCCCTCGATCAGCGGTAAGAGCTTTTGGACAAACGGCATGGCCTGATTGAGCACGGCCATTGCGCGTTGCGTGCCGTTCTCCTCCTGCGGTGCAGCGAGTGAACGTCCCAGCGGCGCAGCCCGGTACTCCTGTGGTCGGGTCCCTGTCCCCGCAGGGAGCGGCGATCCCACCGCGCGCGGGGTCGTCTCGCGGCCCGCCGGCATCGGTTGAACCTCGTGGATCCCCGGAAACCCCGTCCGCAACGGTTCCGGTCGAAGCCCTTCGGGCCGGAAGGCGCTCAGCCGGTCAAATTCTTCTGCACTGGCCATGGAATTCCTTTTCCAACACCACTATATAGGCGATTTGCAATTATGCCACGAGTTTCTGACAGGCAGGCGCGCACCGCCCCGGCGCGATTGCGGTTTGCCCACTCTGATCTGTGAACCCGAGCGATGAGGCGCCTACTCCGCGGTTCCGGGCTCCTCGATGAGTCGCTCCCCCGCCTGCTCGCTCTCCACCGTCACGCTGCGCAGGCTCACATCTTCAAACTGCGCCCACACCAGTCCTACCGGGATAATCCCCAGGAACGTCACCAGCAGGATGCAGGCCGCACAGGCCACCGCTGCTTCATGACCCGCTCCGGTCACCACCGCGACCGCCCACGCCACAATCCCGATCTGCGAGAACCACCCAATCACAGGGATCATGAGCGTGCTGGCGGTACCGCTCACCAGCATCATCAGCACGGCCTTGCCGACATTGATCGAGGCCAGCGCCGGGCTCGCCGTAAATGCTCGCATCGTCGTAAAGTAGGCCGCCGCAATCAGCACCCACATGGAGAGCGACAGCAACCCAGCCGCCGCAAAGTCCCCGAACGACCGGATCGTGTCGAGTCCCGAGTGAAATGTACGGATCTTGTGCCCGGCCGAGTGCCCGAGTTCTTTTGAGATCAGGCCGAAGGCCCGCTCGAAGATCCGCGCGATCAACTCGCCGCTCAGCCGGATTCCCACCAGAAACAGCGCGCCCAGCAGCGTCAGAACCAGTGCTCCATAGCGCAACCCATCCGCCGCCAACTCAGGGCTGCGATGCAGCAGGAAAGACATATGTCCCGTTTGCCGGATCGCCTGCAGGACTTCCGCCTGGGATACCTGCAGCAATGCCAGCGAGAAGACCAGCGCCATGGCGCCAGCGTCGAAGAGTCGCTCCACAATGTAAATCGCAACCTGCGAACTCAACTCGCTCTTGGTCTTGCGGGCCACAAGGTAGGGCCGCGTCAGGTCTGCAACGCGACCGATCAGGGCCACCGCCGTGAACCCCATCACCTGTGTGCCAAGAAGCGAAAAGAGCGGCACCCGCTTGATGTGCCGCATCAGCAGCGCCCACCTTGCCGAACGGAAGACATAAGCCAGGTAAATGCAGCCTAGCCCAATTGCCATCTTGCCCCAATTTGCGAGCGCCAATTGAGAGCGGAACACCGCAAAATCAAAGTGAATGCGGTTGCGGCCCCAGATCAGAAGCAGCACCAGCACCGCCAGCACCGCCAGTCCAACGATCAACTGCTTCTTCTTCAAACCCTGCCTGACCTCTCCGTGCGCGAACTTAGCTCTTTTCAATGTAAATGGAATCAGCTAAACCGGATGGAGAAGCCGCCCGCTGGGCGCTGTCTACAGCCCTCCCCGAAAGGCTTTCAGTCCCCAGGAGAGCGCCGCCACTAATGCAACTCGGCCTTTTCACGCGCTCGCACCCGGCGATTGAACTCCCGGATCACGCGCGCCACGTACAACCTCGTCTCCCTGTAGGGAGGGATCCCGTGATACCGGTCCACCGCCGCCGGTCCTGCGTTATAGGCTGCCAGCGCCAGCGCAAGGTTCTCGTGGTAGCGGGTCAGCAGCGCATCCAGATACGTCGATCCGCCACCGACATTCTCGTCGGCCGCAAAGCTGTTCTTCACCCCCAGCTCCGCCGCCGTTCCCGGCATCAACTGCATCAGCCCCCGCGCCCCGGCCTGACTGACGGCGCGCGGATTGCCCGCGCTCTCCGCCTTCACCACGCTAGCCAGCAGATCCACGTCCAGGTCGTGTTGTTGCCCCGCGCCTGCCAGAATCTCCTGCAGGTCGGCCTTGGGCAGCGGCGCGGCCGGCCTCTTCACCGGCGCTGGCGGCGGATCGGGTACCGTCTCAAACCCCTTCACCTCCGCCACCGGAATGTCGATGTAGCTGCTGGCATCGGCACTGGTGTAGAGCCGAACCTTGCCGCCAACTTCCGCGTGGTGCAGGCAGTCGATGCTGAATCCGTTGCTCAGCCGCGCCCGCTCCGCCCCAAAGGCCAGTGATGCCGCGCTCAGCGCCACCACCGCCAATCCCCGACTTATGAATAGAATCCTCATTAAAATCTAAAGTTCCACTTCAGTCTCTCGACCCTCAGCTCCTCAGTCCCTTAGTCCCTTAGTCTCTTAGTCCCTCAGTCCCAAAGTCCGTCGTCTCTCAGTCCCCGATCCCCGCCGCCGCCCTCGCCATCTCCCGCTCCAGCACCACAGCCACGCCTTCTTCGTCATTGGGGGGAGCCTGCTTCCAGCCGCGCGTGCTGGCCACTACCTTCAGCTCATGCGCCGCGTTCCCCATCAACACCGGCTGCCCGGCCCACTCCAGCATATCCAGGTCGTTCCAGTTGTCGCCGATAGCCATGGTTTCCAGCCTGCCCACGCCCAGCCGCCGCGCCAGCTTTTCGAGCGCCCAACCTTTCGAAACGCCCGGCGGCATCAGGTCCAGGATCGACAGGTTCCGGCTCGGGTACTCCGTCCGGATGCACTCGCAGAACCCCTTCCACTGGCTCGTCTTGAGAGCCCGTTCCGCCTCTTTCATCCGGTCCAGGCCGCCCGTGACCATCCCCTGGATAGGATCTTCGCCGTCGCGAAACGCATCTTCCAGCGGCTGAACCACTTCAATGGCGTCGCGGTTCGCATCTACCCACTGATTGATGCGGTCGTGCGCCTGCGGCAGGTCTTCCAGCACCAGTTCGCCCCGTCCCACGTGGTCGAAGGTGAAGACCACCGTGCCAAAGGGCCGCAGCAGGCCGCAAAGCTCGCGGGCTACCCGCGCCTCCAGATGGCACCGGTCCACCGGATCGCCACCCAGCGTGCGTGTCACTGCACCATTCGACGTGATCAGCGGCGTATCCGCTCGCAGGCCATGGCCGTGGAGCAGGGGAGCGGCATACGCGGTGCGGCGGCCGGTGGCGATCGCGACGGTGATGCCGGCTTCCTGGGCTGAGCGGAGCGCCTGCGCGGTGCGTTTGCTGAGAGCTTGCGAAAACGTGGGCAGCAGCGTGCCGTCCATGTCGATCGCCACCAGGCGTATCGGGGGATACATAGTTCCAGTGTACGGGAGGAGCAGAGCACGGAATTCGAGCCGCGGGCTGCCCTCCCCAAAAGCATCCCGGTAAGCCTGAAGGCCCAGGCGGCCGGGCGTGGCCATGTGCTTGGTCGTCAGGCCTTTGCGATGGGGTGAATGCGAGAGCTGAGCCGCTCGGTTCGATGCGCCCTATACTACCTGTCGAGCGCCACTCTCCTTGCCGTTCGGCGCTGCGAATCCAAGCTTCGAACTGCGGCAGTTCGCGGGCACTACGGCTCGGGCTGCTTCGAGTTCGGCTTACCAGCAACCCGCTGCGATTGCTCGCAAGTTTCGGCCCGCTCCCCGGGTGGAACGACGCAACTGAAACTCCCCGGCACGCCGGCCCTGAGATCGCATGCTCCCCCTTCGAGGGCCAAGCCGTGCCGGGGCCGATCCGATCGGGTTCGCTTCTTCCAGCGGTGTACTCCAAACGAACCCGAGAGAGGAGTGCCACCATGAAACGCATCGTACTCGCACTCTCCGCCTTCGGCCTTCTGGCTGCGGGCAGTTTGTGCGCGCAAGACGCAATCCGCGTCGACGTTCCGTTCGCCTTCTACGTGGGCGAATCGCAATTGATGCCTGCCGGAGCATATAACGTCTCGCCTTGCTCGGCAGAGATCCTGAAGATTCGCCACTGCGAAGAGGGCATCTCCGTGATGCAGCTCATGCACCCCACGGGTGAACCGAACGCGCATCAGGGAAAGCTGGTCTTCCACAAATACGGAGACCACTACTTCCTGAGAGAAGTGCGCGGCCTGCCGGTGTCGAGCAGTGTGAAGCTACCCGTGACGGAACACGAGAGAAGCGCCCAGGCTGACCTTGCCACCGTCACCACCTTCGAAACCATCACCATTCCAAAATCCGATGAGGAGGAAGAGCAGAAGCCCGAGTCGCCGCCAGTGCCGGACTAATCCGAGCGGCGTTCGTCTTCTCATCTTCTTGAACCAACTTGCCTGGCTCGCTCAGGACCGCTTCGGCGGCCGTGAGCGGGCCGGGCAATGACCACAGGTGCTGTTTTGGGGCGCTTTTGGGCACATTTGAAATGGTCATAAGTTATGCAGAATGATACGGATGCAGAAGATCTGAGAAAAATTGTTGCGCGCGCGCTGTGCTGTGCATGCAGGAGGACGCAAGGCGCCGGTAGAGGAGCGAAACTGTACCGATATGCGAGACGGCGATGGAGTGGATTGGATGCCATGGCGTTTTGTTTCAACGGGTTAAGCATAAGGTGTGTACGGATTGGGTAATAAACCTATGGAAAAGGAAGATGGGGTGAGCGGTTCGGAGTTCATGGTTTGGAGTTTGCAGGAGTTTTTTAGCTTTTCAGGTCGCAAACCTGGAGAGGTGCGCCGGGCCCGGAGGTTTGGAAAGACACTCCACCCATCCTGTGGCCTCAGGTTGATTTCAGCTTAGCCCGGCTTGCGCTGGCGGGATGTGATGGGGGATACAGGTGGGTGTGATGAAGGCAGGCAATAGGGAATAGGGAGTAGGGAGTAGGCGGCGGCCAGGCTTGATCGATGGAGAGGGTGGAGAGTTCGCGGACGAGGCGGACGATTTTGAGCGAGACGGTGACGGGCTGGCCGATGAGGCGGAGGATGGACTTGGGAGTCGGAATGGTTGGGAGTGGTGGGTTATCGCGGTGTATCTTCGAGGCCGGCTTGTTGAGGTCTGTGCGAGCCCCGGTCCGCATCAAGTGCGAGGGACCGGGTGTACCCGCGACGCGGGATTTGCATGGGGCAATCAGGGCCATCGGCCATCTGTCAGGCTAGCCCGTTTTGCGGCCAGGTGGACTAGATTCGTAAACACTCGCTGGCTTGCCTATGCCAATCCATCGCTGTAGTCTCTAGTCGTCATAGTCCATTGGATTTACAGCGCCTCCGCCGAAAGCGAGCACTTTCTCGCAAGGCAGTCCAAGCAGCCATGATCACGAGACCGCCCCAACACGACATCGACAACGCTGGGAAGCGACTCCTGCGCGAGGCGCTGGAACAGCTGGGATGGATCGTGAACGAAGTCGACAAGGACTACGGCATTGACTTCAACGTTCAGGTATTCGACGGCGTTTCCCCAAACGGAATCTGGTTTCACATTCAACTCAAGAGCCACCAAACTCCTGCCTATTCTTCGGATCGTACCTTCATCTCTGAGCCGATCGAAATCGAGCACGTCAGACATTTTGCGATCGAGCTCCGCCAACCGATGTTCCTCGTCGTTGCCGACGTCGGCGTCAGGCAGCTTTATTGGCATTGCCTACAACTAGACGCACCTTTGATGCAGCGCCTCGATGGAAACCTGCAACAGGACACGATGACCGTCCGTGTGCCCGCGAAGCAATATCTCCCAGGCACCGAACCTCATTTGTTAACAGCGCTGAGTCTCAGCAGCAATGTCCTCGCGAACCGCCAATTGACGCGGGGCTCAATAGCAGACTTCGCTGAGTCACTCAGATATTCGGGGGATCCCGCACGCATATTTGCGGCCATACAGGACAAGGGAGACGTGCTGCGACTGCAAAAAATCGCAGACCTGTTCCATCAGCGGAAGCTTTCAGAGGCGCGGCAGAGGACCTCCGCTCTCCTCGCCGATCCAGATGCGAGCGTTCAAACTAAGTTTTGGGCAAGCATACAGATGTACGGCATCGATTTCAGGGAAATAGTCACATCTGACAAGCCCCAAGAACAGATAGCAAAGTCTCATCTTGACCACGCAAATTCGCTGGCAAAAATCACCGCCGACGGGCCAAAGCCGTTCAAGTTTTATGCGCTCGTGGACAAGAGATCCGCCGAGCTTGAGAGTCTTGCATACGAGAACTTTCGGCTTAGGCTCTTGCAGAGCGCACACTCCCGCCGTGGCGGAAACCCAATGCTCATGCTCAACATTTACGCGCGACGGGCCTGGCTTGCGAGAGCAATCAATAAGAAATACAACCAATGCGTAAGGCTGGCCCAATACGCAGCTAAATCGGACGATCCGTGGCTTTTAGGACGCGCTCTTACAGGGGTCACAAATGCCCTATCAGTCTATCTGGGCACTCTTCGAATCGAAGGGCAGCAAGAGGTAGAGACGCCGTATGCTAGGTCCGCACTCCAAATTTGTAAGCTGTCAGCCTGGATTAGCGCATCAACAGGCGACGAAAACGGAATCGGTATGGCCGTCGTGGCTGCACTTGTAACGGTCAGCTCGGAAGAGACGGAGACCTATCGGTGGGCAAAGCAAGCGGCAGAATCAATCAATGACCAGGAGATTCGAGACAGCGCTATCGAAAGCGTCAACCATGCGACACTTCGATGGAAAGGCGAGAGAGTCGAAGGGGATATAGAAGGAGACGCGGTCTGGCAGGCTATTCAGAACATGGCAAGCGAGCGGGGCGTCGACATCTCCGACGAAACATCGCCGCTAGTTAAAGCTCTTAGAATTGGTGTCCGGGATGACAACTTTGACCGCGTGCTCTGCGAATGTGAGCATCTGGTCATCAGTTACGGCGCCATAGGGCCTAATGCGCGCCTGATAAATCAACTATTCAACATGAAAACCGCCTGCTCCAAGGTCGTCAACTGCAAGCTGCACAATTACCACGTCGAGGCGCGAGACCTTGATTCTGCTTACGACGCCTTCAAGGGCGCGCATTGTTCGGGATGTCCCGATAGAAAGCCCCGGCCAGAAGGATGGACATTCGACGGCGTGTTAACTCCCAGTGACGCAGAATACCTTGTAACCCTGATCGGTACTCCTTATGATATGCGTGTTGCTGATGACGATTAGTCGGAACGAAGGCAAAGGGCACCGGACCCCAATTTGTTTTGATAAACGGAGCAGGATTACGCGTTCCACCTTGTCGGAAAGTCGCCTACGGTGACTCGTGGCTGGCCCGGTCGGAATGATTCGTCGCGCGCTGGAAGCAGCGGTAAATCTCTAGTGCAAATCTCGGAGTCAATCATGGACCCGAACCGCGACTCAAATCGGCTTCCGCGTACAAATCTGTGTCTCGAATATTGGCATCGGCCCACCTCATTCATCCACAGCGGAGTGATCGGCCGAACAGGGTTTATCCCGATGTTGGCCGTGCGCAAGATGCGAGTGGTTTTCGGGAGGCCAGGGGACTGTCGCGCCCCTTCGGGTCGCGTAGGTTGTTTCTCTTTCTCGAAGGGCTATTCCCCGGATTGCGTCCTTGCCTTTGGCGCGGACTCCATCCGGGGCTAACTTCGTGCGGCCCCTCCGGGGCGCTGTGCCGCTTCGCGGCTTGCGATTCCTGGCTCCTGCCAAATAAGCGAGTCGCGCATTGAGCTGAGACTTGTATCGAAGAGTTGGCTCGGGTGGCGGGACTCGGACTGATGTCGCGCCCCTTCGGGTCGCGTGGATTGTTTCTCTGTTTCGGAGGGCGTTTCCCCGGATTGCGTCCTTGCCTGCGGCGCGGACTCCATCCGGGGCTACCTTCGTGCGGCCCCTTCGGGGCGCTTTTATGCGCAGAGCATTTCACCGTCCCTACGGGACTCCGGGATCTTTTTGGGGGCGCATACCCCACGTTGAAACGCGGGGCTAACAAACGCTGCGCCTCCGGCGCGAGGTGGGCATTCCTGGCAGCAGAAGCGAGCACTGCCTTGCAACTTCCTGGAGCGTTCGTGGCGCGGTTCGCGTCGCCCCTCTGCTGCGCGTGGCGCGGGGTGAGTGGGTTCGCTGTCCTGCTGCATCTCCGAAGGGGTGATAGAATCCGGCATCCCCGGAAGGAGGTCTATGGGCAAGCGATACAACAATATTCTTGAGACGGTCGGGAACACGCCGGTGGTGCGCGTCAATCGGCTGGCCCCGCCAGGCGTGAATCTGTATGTCAAGGTGGAGGCGTTCAATCCGCTGGGTTCGGTGAAGGACCGGCTGGCTCTCGGGGTGATTGAAGAGGCGGAGCGCACTGGGAAGCTGAAGCCCGGACAGACGGTGATTGAAGCGACCAGCGGCAACACCGGCATTGGGCTGGCGATGGTGTGCGCGCAGAAGGGCTATCCGCTGGTGGTGACGATGGCGGAGCCGTTCAGCGTGGAGCGCCGCAAGCTGATGCGTTTTCTGGGCGCCAAAGTGATCATCACGCCGGCGGCGGCGCGCGCGGTGGGCATGATTGAAAAGACCGTTGAGCTGGCGGAGAAGCATGGATGGTTTTACACGCGGCAGTTTGAGAACGAGGCCAACGCCGACATGCACTCGCGCACCACGGCGAGAGAGATCCTGGACGACTTTGCCGGCGAGCGGCTGGACTACTGGATCACCGGATTTGGGACCGGCGGGACGCTGAAGGGCGTGGCGCGCGTGCTGGCCAAGGAGCGGCCGGAGACGAAGGTGGTGGTATGCGAGCCCGAAGATGCTCCGATGCTTTCGAGCGGCGACGAGCAGCAGCGCAATGCCGATGGCTCCGCCGCCGCCGGACATCCGGCGTGGAAGCCGCATCCCATCCAGGGGTGGAGTCCGGACTTCATCGCCAAGCTTGCCGGCGACGCGGTGGAGATGAAGCTGGTGAACCAGGTGGTGCGCATCACCAAGGACGACGCCATACGCTGCAGCAAGGAACTGGCGGCGAAGGAAGGCATCTTCTGCGGCATATCATCCGGGGCCACGTTTGCCGGAGCTCTGCAGGTGGCGGCTTCGGCGCCGGCGGGTTCCACGCTGCTGTGCATGCTGCCGGATACGGGGGAGCGCTACTTGAGCACGCCGCTCTTCGGGGATATCTCAGTGGATATGACGCCGGAGGAGGTTGAGATCGCGCATTCGACGCCAGGGTGCTGGTTGTAGCACCTGCGGTCAATGGGATCGATACAAGGAATTCAGCGGTCTGAATCCAGCGGGGTTGTGGTACGCTGGCGACGTGCCCGCGGCTTCCCAAGTCCAAACAGGCGCAACGCGAAGCAAGGCGACTGCTCGCCATGCCGGCGTGGTGCGCGTGACGCATTGGCTGACGTTTGTCGCCTCTCTCGCGCTGCTGGTTACCGGCCTGGGGATTGTGGTGTCGCATCCGCGCTTCTACTGGGGCGAGGTGGGCAACGTGAACACGCGCCCGCTGTTCACGATTCCCATTCCGGCGTCGCGCGCTACGGTTCCAACGGGCTATCACACCATGATGCCGGACATGAACGGCTGGGGACGGTATCTGCACTTTGAGGCGGCGTGGTTGCTGGTGCTGACCGCGCTGGTGTATGGGGCCTACGGCATCTTCAGCGGACACTTTCGCAGGAACCTGATTCCGGCGCGGAAGGACTGGACATTGCGCGCGTGCATGGAGCGGCTCAGGGCGTATGCGCGCTGGACGTTTACGCTGCCGACCGAGGGAAGCTCGTACAACGTGCTGCAGCGGATCGCGTATCTGGCGGTGATCTTCGTGCTGTTTCCGCTGCTGATCTGGACGGGGCTGGCGATGTCGCCTTCGTTCACGTCGGCGTTTCCGGCTACGGCTGTGCTGCTGGGTGGACGGCAGTCGGCGCGGACGCTTCATTTCTTTCTTACAGGCATCTTGGTGCTGTTTGTTCTGGTTCACGTGGCCATGGTGGCACTTTCAGGGTTCAGGAGCCGCATGCGCGCCATGATTACGGGCTACGCGCGAAGCTCCGGGGAGGACGAATGAATCCCATCTCGCGGCGCAAATTGCTGTGGGGCGGCGCGGCGGCGGCGGCCGGTGTGGCGGGACTTGCGACTGCCGACAAGATCGCGCGGCGCTACGGACTTGTGCCGCCGGATTCGGGCGGGATTTTTGGGCCCGGCGAGACGCTGACCTATGCATGCCAGCGCGTGCTGACGGCGCGGACGCCGGCGCGCGAGTTTCCGCGCAGCATGATTTCAAAGAAGCCGTTTGCGAATGCGGTGGAGCCGCCGACCGAGCATTTCAAGGCGCTCGAAGCGAATGGATTTCGCGACTGGCGGCTGGTGGTGGATGGGACGGTGGCGCGGCCGCTGGTCCTGTCGCTGGCGGACCTGAAGTCGATGCCGATTCATAACCAGATCACCGAGGTGGCTTGCGAAGAGGGTTGGTCGTATATCGCCGAGTGGATTGGGACGCCGCTGTCGGGTGTGCTGCGCGAGGCCGGCGTGCTGCCGCAGTCGCGCTACGTGGTGTATTACGGCGTGGAGAAGTGGGCCTGGGAGAGCATCGACATGGCCGACGCGATGCATCCGGCGACGCTGCTGACGGTGGGCATGAACGACGGCGATCTGCCGGTGCCGTTCGGCGGGCCGCTGCGGCTGCGCGTGCCGCGGCAGCTTGGCTACAAGAGCCTCAAGTACGTTCATCACATCACGGTGACGGACAACATCAAGAAGTTCGGCAAAGGGCTGGGCTCGGTTGATCCCGAAGGCGGCTATGCCTGGTACGCGGGGATTTGAGGCGAGCCGCAACCTGAACCACAATGTGGAATGCCGGGCGGAGTTTGAATTGGCAAAGAGCGAGAGCTAAACGCCTTGGCGTCAGCGGCTTGGAAGCCGCTTTTCACAATGCGGGATATTCTGGGTATGTTTTGGACCCCTGGGGGGGGGTGCCATTTTGTACCGCATATCGAGATGCGTGGCGGCGCGGAGACACCGATCCCTGAACCGGTGAGACTGGTTCAGGTTGAGGGTAGGACACGGCGCGGGGTTTGTATGTGATGGCGGATACAGGGGAGCGTTTGTGCCCGTCGTCCCCGATCCCCAAGTGCGAGGGATCGGGGGCACCAACATTTGTGGTCAATTTAGCTTGGCAAGACCGTGGCCACCTGCCGATCTATTCGCTTATCGGTTCGGCCAAGCTCAACGGCCTCGACCCGGAGCACTATCTCCGGACTGTGCTTGCACGCATCGCCGATCACCCCGTCAATCGGATCGCCGATCTGCTGCCCTGGAACATGACCAGCGTCCGGACCCACACATCCCAAGCTGCCTGATCCACACTTCGCGGAAGTGTCCACGTAGAAATAAGTGGGCACTTCGCGGATCTCAGCGACCAGTCACAATCGATTCGTCAAGAGGGGATCACCACCCGGTTACGGAGCATGTGGAAGAGTGGTTTGGGCAACAGTTGAGCTGAGGGCCGACAACTTGGTGTGATACGCGCTTCTGTCTACCTAGAAGCGCTTGGGCTGGTTGCAGGCGTGATCAATCGAAGGGTTGCGGCAGTCTGGCGGCCTGCTTCTTACAGAGAGTTTCCAGCTGTCGCGCCTTGCATTAGCTTGGGGTTCGAAATGTCAAGAATTGTGACGACAGCGCCGACCAGCTTGCCGTCCTTGTGCATGGGATAGGACCAGTATTCCACCGGGAAGCTGGTTCCGTCGCGGCGCCACAACACCTCGTCCGCGACGTGGGTACCCTCTCCTTTGCGGATCGCAATATATATCTGACATTGTTCATTCGGGTACGGACTCCCGTCGGCGTGGGAGTGGTGCGCAAGAGCGTGCATGTTCTTGCCAAGTATATCTTCGCTTTTTGAGTAGCCAAGGAGACGCAGACCGGAGGGATTGCAGAATGTGCAATTGCCTTTCATATCGATCCCATAAATCGCTTCGGCTGTGGAGTTGAGCAATAGCAGGTATCTCTCTTCGCTCTCGCGCAGAGACTCCTCAACTTCCTTGAGGTCGGTAATATCGACCCCAATGCCGACCATGTGGCGGCCCGAGCGGCCAGGCATAACGACCCCGTGCGCGTCGATCCAGCAAGTGGTGCCGTCCGGACGCAATACGCGATATTGGGCTGCATACTGGTCCTTTCTGCCCGCCAGCACGTCTTGTATCGCTTGCTCGACTTTTGGCAGGTCATCCGCGTGGATCCTGGCGGTTGCGTCTTCCACGCGGCCGGAAAATGTGCCCGGCGCGAATCCCCACTGCCGGCAGGTCTCATCGGACCAGAGCACGGTGTTGCTAGCCAGGTCCCAGTCCCAGGACCCGAGGCCGAGGCCCGCCTTCTGGGCCAACTCGATTCGCTTCTGCCAGTCGAGATTGGCCCGGGCCATTCGATTCCGTTCCGTCATGTCGCGCAGCACGCACGCCGCTCCGGTTACGCCTCCGGATACCTCAATCGGAGTGTAGGTGATCTGCAATTCCCGCGGACCAAGATCGGGATAAGTAAAATTCAATTCGTAACTGACGGTTTTACCCGCGAAGCACTCGTCCAGCTTCCCCTTGACCACATCCTCAAAGATCTCCTTGCCTAAGGCATCGGGAACTGAACGCCCCAGGAGCTTTTCCCTCGTTGTGGATCGATAATCTAAAAACGCACGATTGGCAAGTACGTAGCGATATTCCCGGTCAACCACCACGATCATTTCTTCCAGGCCCTCGACCACGCGCTCGTATTGCCGCAGTTGCTCTTCAGCCTGCTTGCGCGCGGTGAAGTCGAGTGCGGCAACCGATACACCCACCACCTCGCCTGCCTCATCGCGCGCCGGCTGGTAAGAAACCAGGTGGGTCCTCGCGCCACCCGCACCGGTAGCAGGCATATTGATCTCGAACCCGGCGATGGCTTCGCCTTGCAGCGCTCTTTTGATGTACGGCTCAAATTTCGCATACAGATCCGGCACCATCTCCTGAGCTGTGTTGCCCAGGTATTCCTGGACCGAGTGTCCGCCCATCTCGGCCAGTTGCCGGTTCAGGTTTACGAAGCGCAAGCCACGGTCGAGAAAGCCCAGCCCTACCGGGGCCCCGTCGTAGACCGCTTGCAGTTGCGCCAGTTTCTGCGCCGGCAGCCCTTCCATGCTCCCAATCGAAAGGTTCTTCCACGGGAACGCGATTCCGGTGGCGATCTTCTGCGGGGGAGCAGCCACAACGGCGGGAAAGCTTTCCGCCGGCTGCGGCCTTCCGAAGAGCCAGCCCTGGCCCGTGTCGCATCCCAGCCACAGCAGCATCTCAGCCTGCTCCAGCGATTCCACGCCTTCGGCCACGGTGGTGAGGCCCAGGCTCTGCCCCAGCCCGACAACCGCCGCCACAATCTTGCGGCTGTCTCGCTTGTCCAACATGGTGGAAACAAAACCCTTGTCCACTTTCAACTCATCGAAGGGCAGGGATTGCAGATGCAGCAGGCTGGAATAGCCGGTGCCGAAATCGTCCAGGGTGAGCTTGCAGCCCAACTCCTTTAGCTCCTCCGCAGTCAGGCGTGCTTGCGCGGGATTGTCTGTCAACGCGCTCTCTGTGATCTCGACCATGACCCGGTCGAGCGAGAATCCAGTTTGCTTCGCAACTTCTTCGAATTGTTTGGCCAAACTGCGGTCGCGCAACTGGATGGGGGAGATGTTGACGGAGAGCTGCAACCCTCCAGGCAATGACAGCGCCGAGCTAAAAGCCTTTTTAAGGATCTGAGATGTCATCGCGTGAATCCACCCATCCCGCTCCGCCAAAGGGATGAAATCATCTGGCGGGATTAGCCCCCTGCTTGCATGGTTCCACCGTGCGAGAACCTCAAAGCCTGTAAGCATGCCGCTGCGAAGCTGAACCTGGGGCTGAAAGTAAGGGAGGAACTCCCCCCTCTCCAGGCCCCGCTGTGCGTCCGCCAGGTCGTTGGCCATAAGTGGAATACTAAGCCTAATCCGCTCCGATGACCGGACGATTCGCAGAGCTCTGTCGAGCTCGCCGTCACCCGGGATGACAACCTCAACAGCTTCGCTCTTGACTCCGGCAGGTTGTCAAGGAACGCGTCATCCGCCGAGTCACTCATTGACGCCGAAGAGAAGCCACCCATCATGCAAGTTGGCGTAAAACGGGCTAGCCTGACAAGTGTGTTTGGTCGTCGGTTGTTGTCCCCAGGGCAACTCACGCATGGAGCATGGATTCCTCGTTTCATGGCGAGCATTGGTATCTCCAAGCGGGGTTGCGGTGCGGGAAAGGCGAGCGGTTTTGAGTAGCTTGTGGGCGGTTGGGATTGGCGCGCCCCTTCGGGCCGCGTGGGTTGTTTTTCTTTTTCGAAGGGCTTTTCCCCGGATTGCGTCCTTGCCTGCGGCGCGGACTTCATCCGGCTACTGTCTTGCGGCCCCTCCGGGGCGCTGTCACGGGCGAGTGGCCGGCGCCGCGCTATGCCCCCTATCCATTTATCGTTGACTTGAACTCCCAAGAACCGGGCCAGCCGCCCGGCAGATTCAACTTTCTTTGCCTACTGCCCGGAGGGGATTCATGAGACGAGGAGTCTGTTGGTCGCGCATGTCTATCATTCGCCGTTTTCCAGTATTTTTGTTTGCCATCGTTTTCATTGCGGCCGGCGTGCACAGCGGCAGTGCGCAGGGGCGCCAGGCACACGCCCACTGGCCCGGCCCGGGTCAACTCTTCGTGGGAACGTGCTACCAGCCGATCGATCGCAGTCCGGAAGAGATCGATCGCGACATCGCGATCATGAAGCGCGCGGGATTCAACATTGTGCGGGTGGGAGATCTCTCGTGGGACTCGTTTGAGCCCGAGCAGGGATCGTTCACGTTCGGCTGGCTCGACAGCGTGATGGACAAGATGCAGGCCGCGGGAATCCGCGTGATCCTCGATATTCCCGGGCTGCCGGCGCCCATCTGGCTGCACCATAGATACCCCGGCGTCGATATCATCGCGCAGAACGGAACGCGCCTGCCTCCAGCCGAGCGGTACATGGACGATATCAGCGATCCAGACTACGTGCGGGAAGTCAACATCATGGCCGACGCATTGACGAAGCACTATGCGCACAATCCCGCGGTGATTGCGGTGGGCTACGACAACGAGATTGGCAACGGCTACATGTCCTACTCGGCGGCCGACCGGGAGCGGTTTATTGTGTGGCTGAAGAAGAAGTATGGAACGGTTGCGGAGCTGAACAAGGCATGGGCCACGCAAAGATGGTCGCGGCGGCTGAACAGCTTTGAAGATGTGGACTTGCCGCTGGCGGATGGGCCGGGGCCGTCGGAGCGCTATCTGGATTTGCACCGCTATTGGTCGGACGTGACGGTTGAACGGCTGAAGGAGCTCGATCGGATCCGGCAGCGGAACATGCCTGACATACCGTCCATCTCGAATTTGTGGGATACGGCGCCGCGGCGCGGCTTCGACTATCTCTCGACCTATAAGGCGTACGTGTCTTACGGAGCCGAAGGATTTTATCCCGGTGACCCGATCAGTGGAGCCCTGGGGGCGCTGATGACGAAGGGCGCTCTGCCAACGCCCATTTGGTTCAACGAGTTCACGGCGGGCGGTGGTGGATACTACGGCACGCCGGGGCGGAGCCGAATGTACGCGTATCTTGGCCTGATGATGGGTGCCCAGGGCATTCTGGCATGGACGTTCAACAGCCACCTTGGAGGCGAGGAGCAAGCGCTATTCGGGCTGCTGAATCACGACGGAACGCCTTCGTGGAAGGTGGATGAGTTTGCGCGCATCGGGTCGGAGTTCAGGCAGCTCTCGAAGTATGGCTTTCCGCGTTATACGCACCCGAAGATCGCAATCGCGTATTCGTTCGACTCGTTCATCGACTCTCATCCGAACGGGCCTTCGAACACAACGCTGCAGTACTTCAAGCCGCCGTACACCGACCAGGTACAGGGCGCGTTTGAACCGTTCTTCCGAGACAACCTTGACACAGCGATCATCAATATCGGACATGAAGACCTGGCGGCCTACAAGCTGATCGTGGTTCCAGCCGATTACGTGATGGATAAGAAAAGCGCAGACGCGCTGCGCGCGTACGTGCGCAATGGGGGCACGGTTCTGATGACGGCGTATTCCGCCAAGGTGGACGAGCATGGCCAGTGGTTTGACACGCCGCTGCCGGGCCGGCTCAGCGATGTGTTTGGGCTGAAGACCAACGCCTTCTATGACTCGCCGGCGCTGGAATTCGAACTGGACGGCAAGACTGTACAGACCCGCGTGCATTGGTATGAGGTGCTGGAGCCTGCAACGGCCACGGTGCTGGCGCGCTTCACGAATATTGCGGGCCACCCGCCTGCGCTCACCATGAATCGGTTCGGCAAAGGAGAAGCTTTGTATCTCGCGACGGAGTCGAATGCGTCGGCTATGGCCGCGGTGGAGTCGAAGGTTCTTGAGATGGCGGGCGTTCCAAAGGGACCTGTGACTCCGGATGGCGTGTTTGCAAGAGTGGTGGACGGCCGCACGTTGTTCGTAAATACAACCGGCGAGCAGAGGAGTATCCCGATCGTTGGCAGCAGGCGAGGCATTGTGACGAATCGTGTGTACAACGGAAGCGTGGTTCTGGGGCCGCTCGAAGCCGATTTGATTCAGTGACGAAGGGACACGCAGAGCCTTCTCAGCCGGAAGCGCGCGGACATGTGCATTTAGAATCGCTGCATGGAACGCATCTGTGCGCAGTGTCATGCGGTGATGGGAGCGGAGACGCAGGGGGATTGGTGTCCAGCTTGCGGCGGGGCAATTGTGGAACGCGCGGCGTTGCCGGAGAGCGGCAAAGCGCCGGCCGAGCTTGATCATCGCGGGATTGTGCTGCCATGGCGGCATGCGCTGGGCGGGATTATTACGCCGCAGTGAAAGGGCAGGGAGTAGGCAGTAGGGAGTAGGGAGTAGGGAGTAGGGAGTAGGCAGTAGGGAGTAGGAAACAGGGCTTGATTGCTTGTCCCTTGTTTCCTTGTTCCCGTTTTCTTGTTCCCTCGTTCCTTTTCTCACTCGTAGCGGAGGGCTTCGGCGGGGAGGATTCTTGCGGCGGCTTGCGAGGGGTAGAGCGTGGCGAGCAGCGAGATTCCGATTGACACTGCGGCGACCAGAACGCCATCGATGACGCGCGGCGCGAAGGGCAGCGTGTCGATGGAGTAGACGTCGGCGGAGAGATGGATGAAGTGGTAGTGGCCGCCGGCCCAGGCGCCGATGTAGCCGAGCACGAGGCCCAGCGCGGTGCCGATCACGCTGATGAGCAGGCCCTGCAAGAGGAAGATGCGGCGCACCTGCGCGGGGTCGACGCCGAAGCTCATGAGCACGGCGATGTCGCGGGTCTTCTCCATCACCATCATGGTGAGGGCGATGAGGATGTTGAGTGCGGCGACGATGACGATGAGCGCAATGATGATGAAGGTGACAACCTGCTCGAGCTTGAGCGCGCGGAAGAGCTCGCGGTTCTGCGCCATCCAGTTGTCGGTCATGTAGCCTTTGCCGGCGGCCTTCTCGATCTCCTTGGCGATCTCCGGGGCGCGGTTGAGGTCGTCGACCTTGAAGCTGATGACGGAGAGCAGGTCAGGCTCATTGAAGAGGCGCTGCGCGTCGGCGAGGCGCACGAAGCCCATCTGGGAGTCGTACTGATAGAAGCCGGAGTGATAGGTGCCGACGAGGCGGAAGCTGATCCACTGTGGCATGACGCCATAGGGTGTGAGCGGGCCCTGGGGGCTGATGAGGGTGACGCGGTCGCCGATGGTGGCGCCGATGGTTTCCGCGAGGTCCTGGCCGAGCACCACGGGAGGAAGTTCGCCGGGTTGTAGCGGTCCGGCCTGGGGCTCGAGGGCCTGGACGGAGCCGGGGGTTGCGTCCTGGAGCAGATGGCTGACGGTCATCTCCTGCTGGGGCAGGATGCCTTCAATGAGGGCACCGCCATCGCGCGCGCCGCGGGATACCAGGACCTGTTCGAAGAGGCCGGGGGCGGCGGCGATGACATGAGGGAGCTTGCGCAGGCGGGCAAGGAGCGGCTGCCAGTCGCGGATGCCATCGCCAGCCACGCGCATGAGTTGCACGTGCGCGGTGGTGTCGACAAGGCGATCCTGGAGATCGCGGCGCATGCCGTTGGTGATGGCGAGCGCGATGATGAGCGCGGCGACGCCCGCGGCCACGCCGGCGATGGAGATGGACGTGACGACGCCGACGACGGCCTGCCGCCGCTTGGCTTTGAGATAGCGCGCCGCTACGAAGAGTTCAAACCGCATGGCGGATCCTCTTTTGCGCCGTCCCTCCGGGACTGCGGGAGACATCGCGGGCTGCGCTTACCCCACGCTGAAGCGCGGGGCTAACGAACGCTGCGCCTCCGGCGCGTTTGGTTGGGACGTTCACGCTGCAGTCTCCACGGTAGCTATGAATAAGCACACTCTCTACTTCGCCGTGTGGAAGGTGGTCTTGGCCAGGCCGACGTTGTCGTGGCGATCGTAGGCGCGGACCGTGATGAGATGCTCGCCGGGCTTGCCTTCCAGAGCCTTGGCGGGAATCTCAAAGTCGTAGTGTTCGCGGCGCGAGTCGGAGATTTTGCCGACGGGGTCAATGTATTGCCAGCGTCCCGCGTCGATCGAGTACTCGGCTTTGACGACCGGCGACATGGCGTCCTCCGCATCGAAGACGATGTGGATGGAGCCGGCGCCCGACTCGCTGGCCTGGAGACCCGTGACGACGGGCGGAGTGGTATCGATCTCGAAACGGTCGCTGACCTTTTCGCCGGTGAGGGCATCGCCGGGGGTGTGCGAGGGCGCATCGGAGGCGACGACTTTGAGCCAGTAGCCGCCGTCGGGGAGCAGGTTGCCGTCGAAGGTGTAGGCCTTGTCGGTGATGTGATCTTTGAGCAGCCACCACTTCTGCTCGCCATCGCCGCGGAGATAGAGCGAGTAGTTCAGGTCGTCGCCGTTGTCGTCGTGCGCGGCCCAGCGGGCAGTGACGGCGTTGCGGTCTTTGACAGCGCTGAGCGGGCCGCTTCCCGCGCCGTCGAAGGATACGGTGGCGTTGCCGCTGGAAGGCAGAGAGATGTTGATGGTCTGCGGCTGGTTAGTCTGCGTGGACTGATTGAGGCGCGCGCCGGGCACGACGACAAGTTCGTCGACAACGGGAGCGGCGTTTACGGGGAGATAATTTACACCCACGCTGCCGAGGACGCCGGCGGGCCGCAGGATGGCTTTCCACTGCAGGAAGCGTCCGGGGGGCGAGGCGATCTGGCCGTTGTTCACGGGCTGCCAGTCACTCCAGCCGCGGATGGGCTGCTCCACGTTGCCGGAGCGGGTGAGCAATTCGTAGGCGGAGGAGCCGGGCTCGACTTCGATGCGACCGAAGCGGGCCAGGGCGCCGGCATCGAGGACGTCACTGGCGTACTCGTGTGAGCCCTGCGCGCCGAACTCGACGAGTTTGCCGGTGTTGCCGGTGCCGATGAGCAGGGTGCCGGGGCGGGTTCCTTCAGCGAGGGTCAGCGCCTGCTGGGCGTCGAGATGGCCGACGTCGGCAAACGTGCCGTCGTCATGAATTTTGAAGAGGCGGCCCTGATTGCCGGTGAGGACCAGGAGGCCATCTTTCTGCGCAAGCAGGGCGTAGGCGATTTCGTCTTTGCCGGACCAGAGCTTGCGCGGCGCCTGATTGGGTTGGAGCGCGTAGATCTCCGAGCCCTCGGGAGCCGAAGAGCTTGCGTTCACGGCCTGCAACGACTGCGGCTGCACGACGGTGAAGGTGATGACCCCGGTGCCCTGCACAGGCAGCGGGGGCAGGGGATTGCGGGATTTGTCGCCCACGGAGGCGGCGTAGATGGAGCCGTCGGGTCCAACGGCGATGGCGGAGATTTCACGCCGCGATGCTTCATAGAGCACATAGCCCTTGCCTTCGGGGCTGATGCGGTAGACGAGGCCGGAGCCGTCGGTCCCGGCGATGAGGTTGCCCTTGGGATCCCACGCCAGGCAGCGGATGTGCTGCTCATCGCTCTTGAAGAAGAGCTCCGGTGCGGCGCCGGGCTTGGAAAGATTGACGCGATAGACGGCGGCGGGGCCGCCGGTGGCGATGTACATGCGGCCGGCGGAGTCGAAGGTGATGTCCCAGACGTAGCGCGAACGGTTGTCGCCGGCGCTCTTGTCGGTTGAGTCTTTTGCGGTCTTCGCAGAGGTGCTGTCGAGCTTCGCGGGATCGAAGACGACGGTTGCGGTGGAGTCGTCCTGCTTTGTGGTGGCCGCGGGGTTCAGCTTGTAGACCTTGCCGCTGGGAATGGTCGCCGCGTAGAGGCTGCCGTCGGGGCCCATGCGCACCACCTGCACGCTCACGTCGCGCGTTTCGAAGAGCGTGAAGGGCTTGCCGTCAGGGCCGATGCGCAGCACCGTGGCCGGTGCGCCGGTGCCGGCGTAGACGTTTCCGGCCTTGTCTGTAGCGAGCGACCACACGAAGGTGGAGGGCGTGGTCAGGACCTCTTTAAGCGCAGGGGCGGGGCGCAGCATGTTGTCGCTGCCGATGGCCACACCGACGGGCGTGCCTTTTTCAAACTCGTCCTGCTGCGACTGTGTCCAGAGATGGGTTCCCTGAGCGAAGGCGCACGGAAGGGAGAGAGCAAGAATCACAAGGGGAGCGAAGCGGCGAGAGAGGTCGTGAAAGGAGCGAACTGCTGTACGCATGCTGGTGTTGAGTCTACTAGATGAGGGAGTAGGGAGTAGGGAGTAGGGAACAGGGGGCGAGGCAATGCTGCAATGGCACCGTGACTCAGGGTCGCAATTGAGGCGGAAACGTTAGGGCCTGCGTTCTATTTCCTACTGCCTACTCCCTGCAATTATCGTTCACTGCGGAACTGGATGATGCGGCGGCGGTCGCGTTTGCTGGGGCGGCGCTCGGGGAGCGGCGCGTAGAACTGCATCGCTTTGCGCTCTTCGGCGGCGCGCGCGCGGGCTTGCTTGCTCATGTCGGTTTCGCGGTAGAGCGCCTGGGCCACGGCGGCGGGGCCGCGCATCTCGCTGAGGGCCAGTACTTCGACGATGTATTCGCCGCCTTCGTTTTTAATCTGCAGGGTGTCGCCGGGTTTGACTTCGCGCGCGGGCTTTGCCTCGACAGCGTTACAGCGAATGCGGCCGAGGTCGCAGGCCTTCACCGCAAGGGCGCGCGTCTTGAAGAAGCGGGCAGCCCAGAGCCACTTGTCGATCCGCATGGAGGTCACGGGAGATCGGCCGGAGGCGGGTTCTTCCAGATGTAGAGGAATTCCGCGTCACTTGAGGTTGCGACGTCGATGCAGAGGATCCGTGTGGCGCGGTTGAGCGCGGAACGGATGTTCTCCTTGGTGTCGGGCAGTTCGGCGAGGGGAATTTTGAGAGCGAGTCCATCGGAGAGTTGCTGCAGGTCACTCAGGATTTGCGTTACGACGTGCTTGTGCTTTCCTTCCCGTCCCTTGGGCACGTCGAGCTGCGAGATGGACTTGTAATTCATCGGGGTCTTGCCTGGTTTCATTCTTACAGAGGCTCCTGGAAGATTCTGCAATGTGCAGAGTGCATACCGCAAAGCAGACGAGCGGGCTCCCGCTGGAACCTGTGCTGGCGCCGGTTGCTGTCCGCTTTATAGTTGGATGCGTCCTAGCGCAAAGCTATTCCAAAACTATGCAAAACACAATCTTATCGTGACGACGCGCAGTGCCGCTGACGGTCCAGAACGGACGATAACCGCCCGCTCCGTCACCCAGACCTGTGCCAGAAGTTACTGTAGATGAGCAACTTAAAGAGTCTCCCCGTATCGAGGAGAGGGTGCTAGGGTCAGGACTAGAGGTTCCCCCCATGTCGACGACCAGCTTCCCCACAATTCCAGTCGAGAAAGCGCCGCACTTCACCCCCACGCACCGCAAGCAGGATGTCTGGCCGCTGGTCTTCGTGGTCGACGATGAGCCGGTGATCACAGAGACGCTGAAGGCGATTCTGAACCGCAGTGGGATTGCGACCCTGTGCGCGAACAGCGGTGTCGACGCGCTGGAGCTGGCTGCGGCGGTGCCTCCCGACCTTTTGATCACCGACTACCGGATGCCGGGGATGAACGGGATTGAACTTGCGACGAGCATCAAGCAACTGGCGCCGCATTGCGAGATCATTCTGTTTTCGGGCAATTTGACGTTCGACAAGCTGGCAGCGGAGGCCGCAAACAGCGGGGTAGAGATGGTTACGCTGGCCAAGCCGGTGCATCCGGCGCGCATTCTGGAGCTGGTGAAGGCGCGGCTACCCGCCGCGTAGGGAGCGCAGGTGCGGGCTGGGCGGACCAGCGCGCGGGTTCGGAATCCGGCGCCGGCCGCACAGGAACGGGTCAGTTGGCGAGCACGGCGCGATAGCGAACTTTATTCTTCTTTACTTTTTCGATGGCCTCATTGGCTTTGGCCATGGCGAAGGACTCAGTCTGCGCCTTGACGCCGTGGCGCGCTGCCACGTCGAGCATTTCACGAAGCTGGCGCGGGCTGCCGATGGGGCTGCCGGCAATGGTGCGCGCCCCGGAGATGAGCGGGAAGGCGTGCAGCGAGACGGGCGACGGTGGCACGCCGACAAAGCAGAGCGTTCCGGTGGGACGCAGCGCCTGGACGTAGACGCCCCAGTCCTGATCGGCGTTTGCGGTATTCAGGATGAAGTCGAAGGAGCCGGCAGCGTCCTTGAGGGAGCGCGATTCGCGCGTATTGACGAACTTGTGAGCGCCGAGCGCCCTGGCTTCGGCTTCCTTTTCCGGGGAGGTGGAGAAGGCGGTGACCTCTGCGCCGAAGACGCGCGCGAACTGGATGGCGAGGTGGCCGAGGCCGCCGATGCCGATCACGCCGACTCGTGACGTCGGATTGACGCCGTGGGCGCGCAAGGGGGTATAGACGGTGATGCCGCCGCAGAGCAGGGGAGCGGCGTTTTCACTCTCGAGCGCGTCGGGAATGGGAATGACGAAGCGCGCATTGGCCCGGACGCGATCGGCATAGCCGCCGTGGCGGCGCACGCAGGTGCCCTCCGATTGCGCGCAGAGGTTCTCGCGGCCGCTGATGCACCACTCGCAATGGCCGCAGGAGTTGGACTGCCAGCCGAGGCCGACGCGCTGGCCAACCTTGAGCGAGCGGACCTGATCGCCGACGGCCGTGACCTTGCCGACGATCTCGTGACCGGGAATGAAGGGGTACTGGCTCATGCCCCAGTCGTTCGCGATGAGGTGGAGATCGCTGTGGCAGATGCCGCAGTGGCTGATGCCGATCTCGACATCCTGCGGCGCCAGCTCGCCGGGTTGATATTTGAAGGGTAGAAGTTCCGCGCCTGCTGCGTGTGCTGCCAAACCATGAATCGGAGGCATGATTGTCGTGTTCCTCGCTGTTGCGTATACAAGCGAATGGCCGACGATAAGTTGCCGGCCGCGGGTGAGCAAGTTTGTGATCTTTCCTAGTTTACTCCGGCGCCGGGGTCGATGTGCAGGCTGAGGATATCGAAGCCGTTGAGGACGCCGCCGGCGGGCATCTGCGTGACCGGGACGGCTGATTCGCCGTTGAGCGTGACATCCTGCGCGGTGCGGAGGGGCTCAAGGGCATTGGCCATGGAGATGGGCAATGTGGAGAGCGTATGTCCCGCGATGCCCGCCTGCGTCTCGGGAACCAGCAGGCTGACATAGACCTGATCCTCAGGGTGGTGGGCGCGGGCCTGCGCCAGCAGCGTGTTCATGTCTGTGGGCTGTGGGAACAGCTTTGGCTGGTTGAGGGTGCGATCGAGCGTGCCTGCATCCGACACCAGGACGCGGAGCGTGCCGGCCTGCAGGCGCGACGGCAGCTTGATGGGAATGCGGACGTTGCGCTCCGGCTGCCGCCAGGGGCGCAGGGTGGCTTCCACGGTGACGGTGTCGCCGGCATGCACGATGTCATTGGAGATGAGACGCGCCGAAATCAGCTCAACCGAAACGCGGCGGGGCACGGCCTCAATGTTGACATCGACCGATTTGATGGCATTGCGCCGGCCCTCATTCGAGTAGATGCGATTGAAGCGGTCCGCCACCTGCATGGCCGCGCCGAGCGAAGAGGGGAGTTGCTCGCCGCTCGATACCCATGCGTCGATTGGCGTCGGCGGGAAGTTATCGACGGAGATGGCGCCGGTGACGTGGTAGCTCATCTCCGCGGTGCTCTGGTTGGTCTGCAGCAGTGAGTTGTAGACGGAGACGAGCACGGCCTGCGGGGTGAGCGAAGGCAGGTCCAGCACTTCCACATTGACCGTGCGCGGCTTGCCTGCGCCGTGGACGGAGACGTGCACGGGAATCATGTGGGCCTGCGCGCCGAAGACGCCGCGGATGGCCGAATCGCGGTCCTGGGTGAAGGCGCCGACGGGCACGCCGGTGTTCACGATTTTGAAGGCGTTGAGCGGGGAGGGTAGCGTGGCGACCACGTCCGCCGTGGTCATGGGAAGAGAAACAGAACCGGCCTGCAGGATGGGATGGCCGCAGGCAAGCAATTGTTCCGGATCGACGTAAGTGACGGTGCAGGTGGCCGCGATTTCGAGGTCGCCGCGCACGAGCAGCGCGCTGATGGCGGATCCGGGGACGATGGTCTTGCGGGCCGACGCGCTCATCGGAGCATCGGACGAGCCGCTTCCGCCGCCGGCGGCTACCATCTCCAGGCCGGTGCCGGCCATCTTCTGCTGCCAGAGTTGGACCGCGGCGGGGCTGAAGCCGGTCATGGAAAGCGGTGTCTCCATGGGCTGGAACAGTTCGCCGGAGTCGGGATCGCGCAGCTCCGCAAGTTGATTCTGGTTTTCTACTCCCTGTTCCCTGTTCCCTACTCCCTGATTCTCTGAAACGTGCTCTCGGGCCCCTGATGCCTGCCCGATCGGCATGTCGCGCACTTCGAGCATCTGCTGGATCGGGGTGATGCCGGCGATGGGCTCTTTGCTGAACTGGCCGATGCGATAGGAGAGCGAGCCGAGCAGCTTGTCGCCCACGTAGACGGGGCTGCCGCTCATGCCGGCGACGACGCCGGTGTACTCGGGCTTTGCGCCTTTGAGCCGCGCGAGGATCATGTCGTGGCCGGGGCCGCGCGCGTTTTTCAGGATGCCGAGGATTTCGACCTGCATGGGTTCGGGCCTGGTGCCGGTGAAGACCGTCCAGGCGGTGGCCATGAGGCCGCGGTGCACCTGGCTCTCCGGGTAGAAGCCGCCCGCGGAGGGGGGTGGACCGGCGGGCACGGCGGTGGTTTGCGCGATGAGCAGGGCGGGGAAGAGCGCGGTTGCGGCGAGGGAGGCCGCCCATCCGCTGGATTTGGCGGTTTCTCGGAGTGCCTTCAATGCAGTTGCCACGTCTATTACTGTATAACCGCAGGTGGGCTGGGTGCGGCGCCCGCATACCTCACCCGCCGGTCGCCCGGTTTGATACATACATCTGGGACGTTCTTGAATGCTGTAGACCACAGAGGTTGGTATGTCTATCCCGCATCTGTTTCGATTTCGATCTTCCCGGTTCCTCGCGGCGCTTGCGGCTGGAGTTCTTACGGCTTCGTCGACAGCGGTTCTGAATCCTGTCGCGGCCCAGCAGACCACGCCGGCGCAGACGGACCAGCAGCAGCAGACTCAGCAGCCGGCGCAGCAACAGCCGCAGGCGGCGCCCGACGGCGGGCCGAGCGGCGATAACGGCGTGATCGCGATTCCGAAGAAAAAGGAGAATCCCGACAACACGCTTCCGCCGGCCCCGGCGGAGCCCAAGTTCAAGAATCCCGAGGGCGCGCCCAACTATTCGCTGAAGATCGACGTTCCCGAGGTTACGGTGGATGTGGGCGTGATGCTGGAGAAGACGAACACGTTCGTGCCGGGGCTGAAGCCCTCGAACTTCCGCGTGTACGAGGATGGCGTTCCGCAGAAGATCATCGGGTTCAAGCGCACCGAGGCGCCCATCACCGCGCTGCTTCTGTGCGAGTTTGCGGGCAGCATCAACATGTACAGCCCGATCTGGATCTTCCAGATGGATATGCTGAACGCGGCGTATGCGTTCGCGTCGCAGTTGCGGCCGCAGGACTACGCGGCGCTGATGACGTTCGATATGCGCACGCATATCATCACGGACTTTACGCAGGACAAGCAGCAGATGCTGGCGGCCATCAATCAACTGCAGGTGCCGGGCTTTGACGAGCGCAACCTGTTCGACGCGCTGTATGAAGCGGAAGACCGGCTGAGCCGCATCCCCGGGCGCAAGTACATCATCCTGGTTGCGTCGGGCATCGACACGTTTTCAAAGCTCACATTCGATCAGATACTGAAGAAGGTGAAGAATACGCCGGACATCACGATCTATGCGATCTCCACGGGCGGCGCATATCGCGCGATTACGGAGGGCACGGGCGGGTTTGGCGCACAGATGCGCGAGATCGACTACCTGCAGGCGGATAACGAACTGCGCACGTTCGCCAAGCTGACCGGCGGCGCCTGGTACGAGCCGCGCTTCGAGGCGGAGTTCCCCGATGTGTTTGCCGAGATCAACAAGAACATCCGCTCCAAGTACGAGCTTGTTTATCGGCCGACGAATCCCAGGCAGGACGGAAAGTATCGCAAGCTGCGTGTGATGCTGGTGGACGATGAAGGCAAGCCGCTGCGCATTGAGGACGAGAAGCATCACCCGCTGAAGTATGACGTGATCGCCCGGGATGGTTATCGTGCTCGGCCGGAGGTGGAGTAGGGGCGGGGCGAGAATTCAAAGCGCAAAAGGAAAAGGTGCTGCCGGTGGCAGCACCTTTTTTAATGTCACATTTGATTGCCATGATCGGTGGGATCGATGGCGGGGACGACGGGGCTCGAACCCGCGACCTCTGCCGTGACAGGGCAGCGCTCTAACCAACTGAGCTACGTCCCCCTGGGGTGAACTGGGCGAACTGCTTGCAAGGGCAGAGCTTGTTCAACGCCAGCAACAAGATTGAGTCTACCAGATGGAGCGGGGGTTGTGGGCCGGCGTCGGGGCATTGGCTGAGGAAAAAGTTGCAGGGCGACGGTGGATGGATGCGGCGCGGGAGGAGAGACGGCCAACACATCGCCGTCCGGCCAGAGCGCCGCTTGCGCGGGACGTCCGGCCGGTCGGGGCGGGAGGAGGTCTGCGTGTTCCTACTGCCGGAACTGGCGGGTTATGTCGATGGCGTAATACGCAACCACCCACAGCGACGCCGCGAGCACCAGGATCAACGAGGCGCGGAAGACGGGCTGCACCTTGTTCACCCTGGCTACGATGGCGTCCTGTGCCGCCTTTTCATGAGAGAAGGAATCATCGAGGAAGATCTGATCCTCTTCGTCCCGTTCGAGCCGGGCACGATAGATCCACACCGACAGGAGGAGCACTACCATTACGCCCCAGATTGACCACATGACAGGTACGATCGCCATCTACCACCTCCGAAAAAACCTTCGGTCCCAGATACCATCGATCCGCTCGGGGAAGATCGCGGGCTCCAGAGTAGAGGGGCCTATTTGGTTGACCATGATAGTCCCGAATGAGGGCGGTGGGGGTGATTCCAGTCACACTTTTTTTCGGGCGTGCCCCATCGACAGGCGAGTGAGCGCGGTGTATAAGGGCGATAATCCAATCCCGGGCAGCCATGCCCGATCCGATGGGGCCCTGCATCGCCATGCTAAGACGTTTTCTTGTCCTCGGTTGCCTTGTGCTGGCTGCTGCGCGGCCGTCGCCGGCGTCCCAACAATGGACCCAAGTAAGCAGCAGCCATTTTGTGGTGCTGACGGATACGGGCGAGAAGGAAGGACGCCACCTGCTCGACCAATTCGAGCGGATGCGGTGGCTCTTCAAGACCCTGTTTCCGAAGATCGATGCCGACCCGCCGGCGCCGATCCAGGTGTACGCGGTGCGGAGCAAGAAGGAGTTTCAGGCGGTTGAGCCGGCGGCCTATCTCGCCAAAGGGAAGCTCGACCTGGCGGGCTACTTTCTTCCCGCGCCCGATCGCGACTACATCATGCTTCGCCTGGACAGCGAACAGGAGCATCCGTTCGCAACGGTGTATCACGAGTACACGCACCTGGTGCTGAAGCCCGCCTCCCAATGGCTGCCGATCTGGCTGAACGAGGGTCTGGCGGAGTTTTTCCAGAACACCGACATCCACAATAAGGATGTGGTGCTGGGGCAGCCGAGCCGGGACGACATTCTGTACCTGCAGCAGACGAGTCTGATTCCGCTGCCGGTGCTGTTTCGCGTCGATCGCAACTCGCCCTACTATCACGAAGAGCAAAAGGGATCGGTGTTCTACGCCGAGGCCTGGGCGATGACGCACTACCTGGAGATTACGGATCGGGTGGATCACAAGGACTGCCTGGGAACCTATCTGAACCTGGTGGCGCACCACGAAGATTCAGCAGCGGCGGCGGAGCAGGCGTTCGGCGATCTCAAGAAGCTGCAGACATCGCTGGAGTATTACATTCACCAGGGGAATTACAAGCAGTTCGAGGTATCGAGCGCGGCAGCTCCGCTGGACGAGAGTTCGTATAAAGTGCAGGCGCTCACGCCCACGCAGGAGGAGGCGGTGCGGGGAAGCATCCTGGTGGCGGTGGGCCGGGTGCAGGATGGGCAGGCGCTGCTCTCGTCGGTATTGCAATCGGATGCAAACAACACGGAGGCGCTGGATGCGATGGGCATGGCGGCGATGCGCAACCATGACCGCGATGGGGCACGGAAGTGGTTCGGGCAGTCGGTGAAGCTGGGGACGCAGAACTATTTCGTGCATTTCTATTACGCGCAGATGTCGATGTTCGACGGGAAGGAGAGCGAGGTGGAGGACAACCTCCACGAGGCCATCCGGCTGGACCCCACGTTTGCGCCGGCGTACAGCACGCTGGCGTCCTTCGATGTGGCGCATCGGAAGAATCTTCCCGAGGCCCGCGAGCTTGCGATGAAGGCGGTTCAGCTCGATCCTTCGTCGCTTTCGATGCGATTTGAGCTGGCGAACGTGTTGATGGCGATGAAGGATTTCAAGGGGGCGCATACGGTGCTGGACAAGTGCCTGAAGGCGGCGGGATCGCCGCAACAGGCGGCGCTGGTGCAGAGCCACATGAATGCGTTGAACCGGATGGAGGCCGCGGCGGCAGGAGCGGACGAAGGCTCGGGGAGGCCCGCGTATTCGCGTGTTGTGGAGCTTCCAGGCACGCACACCGAACATCCCATTGAAGTGGTCGCGGCTGCGGGACCCCGGCACCCCGATGGACCGCCGACAGGAGCGCGGCATGAGGTGCTCGGCGTGATTCGCAAGGTCACGTGCAGCTATCCGACGGTGATGGAACTGGTGGTGGAGGACAAGGGGAAGACGGTATCGCTCTACACGAACAATTACTACAAGCTGGAGTTCAGCGCGGCCGGCTACACGCCGACGGGCGAGCTGCATCCCTGCGAGGATCTGGAGGGGAAGCAGGCGCGGATTCAGTATGGCGAGGTGGCGGATAAGTCGGTGGATGGGCAGGTTGTGGCGGTGGAGTTAAGGAAATAGGATGCGGGCACTGCTTGTGGTCCTGCTTGCTGGCGCGGCATCGCTGGGCGCGCAAGCGACTCCCGGCGGGAAGGCGCGGACGTACAGGGATCTGCCTGTGACTCTGAGTGCGTCGAAGCTGACTCCGCTACAGGCGATTCTGCGGATTGCGGCAGAGAACAGGATTCCGCTGGGCATTGTTGTGGGGACGCGGCCGAGTTTGTGCGGCTCTCACAATGACTTCAATATTCACGAAGCCGGCGCATGGGATGCGTTCGAAGAGGTGGTGGCGGGAACGGGATATGAGGTGACATTCGAGGACAATGTGTTTGTGATTCGCGCGCCGGATACGACTGAGCACGAGGTGGATCTGCTGCATCATCGGTTCGAGCGGTTCGGGACTTCCGGGAAAGACACGATCAGTGGAGCAGGCGAATGGCTTTCGGGATACATCCTGACCGTCGAGGGAGCTAGTGGAATTGGTGGAGAACATATGTTCGACCCCGACGAGCCGACCGTCACGATCAAGATGGAAGAAGCCACCACGGAGCAGATTGCGAACCGGATTGTGTCTTCGGGCGACAAGGGCGTGTGGGTGTTCCGTCCGACGCCGGAGGGGTCGACGACGACCAGCGCAATTGAGACTCTCGCGTACAAGTGGAATCAACACGACCTGGATCGTGCCGGCTGCGAAGACGCATTTGCGGCGGTACCGTGAAGAGGTGACAGGGTTTAGATTGCGGCGTCCGCACATTCCTGCGACCCCGGCGTAACCCGTCGCATCCAAGGTTCAGGTTTGCGCTGCCTGCTTGTTTCGGCGCCGCAGAGCCGCTAAACTTGAGGAAGACCGAATTTCACCGACTGGAGAAGTCATGGCAACCACCACCGCAGTACCCGCTCAGGAAACCAAGAAGGCGCCGCTTGACCTGACGCCGCAAGCGATCGCAAAAGTGCGCGAGATCATGGCGACCCAGGATCCGCTGCCCGCTGGGCTGCGCATTGGCGTGGTTGGGGGCGGCTGCTCGGGATTCCAGTACTCGATGGCCTTTGAGAACCAGGCCGGCATGATGGACAAGGTCTTCAACTTCGAGGACCTGAAGGTGTTTGTGGACGCCACGTCGCTGATGTACCTGAACGGCTGCACGGTGGATTATGTCGAGACGCTTGAGGCCGCGGGCTTCAAGTTCGACAATCCGCAGGTGAAGTCCACCTGCGGCTGCGGCTCTTCCTTCAACGTTTAAGCCGTCGCTCGATCTTAGCTGCTGAAGATCCCGTTCCGGGTGCGTCCCAAGCGCGCCCCGGGCGGGATTTTTTATTGCAGATCGGACCGATGACAGCGAAGGCACCCCTCGGCTTTGCAGGTTGACACCTACCGGATTGCGGCTTTAGATTCAGCAAGACCCCCCAAGGATTGCTTTGAGCATGCGGCCCCCTCCGCGTGCCGGCCCGGTTGCTTTTCGTGCTGCCGCACCTTCCCCTTCGCAGCCGCACGCTCAGCGTTGCCCATCTTTGCCTGACGCCTTGCCCTCCCCGTGGTGAGCGGAGGTGAAGACTACATTCCCCTCGCACCGAGTCCCCAGACGGTGCGGATTTCCACACGCACCAGGACGCTCATCAGGAGAAGTTCACATGGTCCCAAGTGTTTTTCGGGCGCGCCGATCCAAGTGGTTCAATGCGTCGCGCCGCCTCTGTCTGCTCGTTAGTTCTCTGGCTCTCTGCGCTGTTTCGATTTCGGTTCTGCCCGCGCAGTCGTTCCCGCGCCCGCGTCCCGACGAGATTCCCGCGTCTGCAAACAGTCCGTGGTGGAACTTCGGCAGCGAGAATGTCGGTTCCACGTCTTCCGCGGTGGCCGTCAGCTTCCAGGTCTTTGCCGGCGTTACGATAAGCAGCATCCAGGTAGTCGATCAAGGCCAGGCCGGCCTTGAGTTCAACGCGGTTGCGAACGATACCTCTCCCAGCGTGTGCAAAGTGGGGGCGTACGCATCCGCCACAACGTGCGTGGTAGATGTCACGTTCTCCCCCTCCGCTCCTGGGCAGCGTCTGGGAGCCGTGATTCTCACGGCCAGTGGCGGCTGGCGCGCGGTAACGTATCTCTCCGGAACCGGCATAGCGCCGCAGGCCATGGTGGGATATAACCGCACGGGAACGGAACTTGCCACGTACCGCACATCGCTGAACGGCATACCCAAACTGGGCGGCGCCGAGGTTTCGGTCGTCGATGCGAAGGGCAACATCTTCTTCGGGGATTATTCCGACCAGGTTCTGTATGAACTTACCAGGACCGGACCGGGGACCTACACGGGAACCGCCGTGACTCTCTCGGGTGTGCCGTTTCCGCAGCAGGTCTTCTTCGCGCTGGCGATCGACGGCGCTGGGAATCTTTTCACCACGGATGGCTCCAACGTCTTCAAGATCTCGAACGGGGTGGTGTCCACGGTCAACCTGCAGGGGCAGACGCTGGGGTATGCGCACGGCCTTGCCACTGACAGTGCAGGCAACCTGTACATCGCGGATTCCGGGAAGGGGGACATCCTCGTTGTTCCACCACCGCTGCACGGATCCGTGACGGTTCTTGCCGGTGTGCCTTCCGGCGATATGCCGGAGGCTGTGGCCGTGGATGAATCGGGAACGGTCTACTACTACGAGTACAACTCCTATTCCATCAAGAAAGTGGTGAATGGCGCGGTTTCGACGGTGGGGACCTACCAGAAGAACGGAACTGTCTCAGCCATCAACTTCGACGCGAACGGCAATCTCCTGTTCGGCGACAGCTATGCCGGCGGGCTCTACAGCATGAATCCCGCCACCGGAAAGCTCAACAGCATCCCTGTCTCGAGTCCCTGCGGAACCGCTTCGTTCGTGTACACGCCGCAAGGTGATTTTGTTTCCAGTTCGGATGCCTGCGGCGACGTGGTGCTCTATCAGGCGTACAGCACGGGTTCGCTCACGCCTTTCGCTACGACCAACGTGGGCAAAACCAGCAGCGACAGCCCGCAGAGCGTAACCCTGTACAACATGGGCAACGCGGATCTAACGCTGGCCGCGCCCGCAAGCGGATCGAATCCCGCTGTCACCAGTAGCTTTGCCGTGGACAGCGCAAGCACCTGCCCGCAGGCGAGCGCGGGCGGAAAAGCCGGAACGCTTGCTGCCGGATCTTCGTGCATGCTCGGCGTGGACTTTATTCCAGTCACCAGCGGCTCCATCACAGGCACGGTCACCCTTACGGACAACAGCCTGAACACTGTGGGGACAACGCAGACGATCTCCGTCTCTGGCCAGGCCATTCAGCCGATTCCCACGGTGACTTTGTCTGCCAGCCCGACCTCCGTTCTGGCAGGGGGCATGGTGGCGCTTCAGGCAACGGTAACCGGAGCGAATGGCACGCCGACCGGTTCGGTCACCTTCCATGACGGAACGACCGCGCTGGGCACGGTGCCGCTCAACGGCGGCGTGGCGTCGTTCAACGCCACGTTTACCACGGTCGGCACGCACAGCATCACGGCGAACTACGGTGGCGACACAACCTACATCGCGGGCGTCAGCAGCGCGGTTCAGGTACAGGTGGAAGACTTCGGGTTCGGATTGCCGGGTTCGACAACGACAACGATTCTGCCGGGCCAGACAGCAACGTTCTCCTTCACGGTGAATCCGCTGGGAGGGCCCACGTTTGCGCAGGACGTCTCGCTGACGCTTTCGGGAGTCCCGAACGGAATCAGCGCCCAGCTCACTCCTGCAACTGTGAGCGCTGGCTCTGGCGCTACAACCGTTCAGCTTCAGCTTGTGGCGTCGAAGTCGATGCTGATCTCAAGGGCGGATCGCGATCCTTTGGGGGCGGCCGGCCGAATCGCATTCGGGCTGCTGCTTCTGCCGCTGTTTGGGTTCGGCAAGGTGCGCAGGCGAGCAGGACGCTGGCTGGTGCTGCTGGTTCTGCTGGCTGGCTCATTGGCGGCCACCCTGGGACTCAGCGGTTGCGGCACGGCTTCAGGGTACTTCGGACAGAAGCAGGTCAGCGCGACCGTCACGTTGACTGGGACTTCAGGATCCACCACTCACACCACCAGCTTCACGCTGAACGTTGAATAGGGAGACAGACGACGATGAAGAGATTACTGCGTTTCAGCGTTCCGGCTTTGATGATGATGGCGGCGGTTGCGGGGTGGGCTCAGAAGACTGCTCCCGCGGCGCAGACACCGGCCAACCCGTATCCGATTGATGTGGGGATCAGCTACACCTACAAGGTGGCAAAGATTGCCGGCAGGAGCTCATCGAACTTCGGGTTGCAAGGCGGAGCCATCGATGTGACGTGGTGGACGCCGCAGTGGCCCAAACTGGGGCTTGCGGCCGAACTGAGCAGCGAGACGAACGGGAATATCAGCCCGGGCGTGAGCCTGACGCAGGTGTCGGTGGTCGCGGGCCCGCGGTATCGGCTGTGGAGCCATTCCGCGGGGCACGTCCGCATGGACCTGTTCGGAGAAGCACTGGCGGGTCTGGTGCGCGCCAATAACGGGGTCTTCCCATCGAACGTGGGAGGCAGCCCGGATACGAAGGCGTCGTCGTTCGCCTTCCAGACGGGTGGCGGAGTGAACTTCAACCTGAACCAGCGGGTGGCCTTGCGGCTGCCGCAAGTGGACTACGTGTACTCGCAGCTACCCAACAACACCAACGGCGCACAGAGCGATCTGCGCATTGCCGCCGGAGTTGTTTTCCATCTGTGATGCAGGAAGAACCGAGGCGAGGGGTTCCGCTCTGGATGCCCCTCGCCTTGTGTTGTGATTGCGCGCCCGGCAGCGGCTCGTGACCGCTCTCCAATACAATTGGCTTTCATCTCTTCACACGGGAAGCCATGCCATGAAATCCAGACTCTTTGCCGCCTCCGCGCTGCTCGCTCTGCAAACGCTTTCATACGCCCAGCCCAAGCCCGCCGCGCACGCCATTCCCACCCTTGTGGAGAGGGATCACCACTTTGCCCTGATGGTCGATGGCCGCCCGTTCCTCATGCTCGGATTCCAGGCCAATAACTCGTCGGCGTGGCCGGCTTACTTCGACAAGGTGTTTCCGGCGGCGGGCATGCTGCACGCCAACACCGTGGAGGCGCCTGTCTACTGGGAGCAGGTGGAGGCCGTGCCCGGACATTACGACTTCAGCATTGTGGACGGCATGCTGGCGCAGGCGCGCGCGCACCACGTCCACATGGTGCTGTTGTGGTTCGGTACGTGGAAGAACGGCTCGTCGCACTACAACCCGCAGTGGATGAAGCAGGACCAGGCGAAGTATCCCTTCCTGGTCAACAAGGACGGCAAGACGGTGGACTCGCCGAGCACGTATTCGCCTGCGCGGCTGGCCGCGGACAAGGCCGCGTTTGCCGCGCTGATGCGGCACTTGCGCGCGGTGGATGCGCAGCGGACCGTGCTGATGGTGCAGGTGGAGAATGAGGCCGGCGTCTGGGGCGGCATCCGCGACTATCGCCCTGAGGCGGAGAAGGAGTTTGCCGGGCAGGTTCCGGAGAAGCTGGTGAAGGCGCTGGGATTGCAGGCGGGGACGTGGTCGCAGGTGTTTGGCGATGCTGCCGACGAGACGTTTCAGGCGTGGTGCATCGCCAGCTACATTGAGCAGGTTGCGGCCGCGGGGAAAGCCGAGTATCCGCTGCCGCTTTACGTGAACGCCGCGTTGCGCGATCCGTTTCACGCGACGCGCGGCTCGTATGAATCGGGCGCGCCTACGGACCAGAACATCCAGCTCTACAAGGTTGCTGCGCCTTCGCTCTCCGTGATTGCGCCGGACATCTACATGCCGGAATACGCCAAATACCTCAAGACCATCGAGCTCTACAAGCGATTCAACAACCCGCTGCTCATCCCTGAAACCGGCAACAGCGCCATCTACGCCCACTACGTCTTCGCCGCCATCGGCAACGGAGCCATCGGCTTCGCCCCCTTCGGCCTCGACCTCACCTCTTACTCCAACCTCACCACCGGCGCCGCCGCCTTCGGCGACAAGACCCGCACCAACCCCGCCGAAGAACGCCTCCAGCCCTTCGCCAACGAGTACGCCCTCCTCGCGCCCATCGCCGGCAAGCTCGCCGAGGGCAATCTCGAAGGCAAGGTCCAGGGCGCCAGCGAAGACCCCGCCCAGCACACCCAGACCCTCGACTTCCCGCGCTGGACAGCGGACCTGAGCTACGGCCTGCCCGCCTTCGGCAACTGGTTCAAGCCCAAGGGCAACAATCCCCCCGACGGCGGCGCTGTCGTGATGGCCCTCGGCCCCGACGAGTTCTTAGTCGCAGGCCACCACGTCCGCGTGGACTTCACGCCGAAATTCGGCCAGGACGCGACCACGCCCGTAGGCCCCAGCCCAAAGAAACGCCTCTTCCTGGTCGTCGAGGAAGGGAACTACGACAAGGCAGGGAAGTGGAAGACAACGCGCATCTGGAACGGCGACCAATCCGACTACGGCCTCAACTTCCCCGCCGAAGGCACAACCCTCCTGCGCGTGAAACTCGGAACCTACTGAAAACGGCTGCCATCCTGACTGCTAGACGCGTTGTCATCCTGAGGCGCAGCCGAAGGATCTGCGGTTCCTCCGCGCGTTTTGCTCACCGCATCTGCAGCGCCTATCAAGTGGACTAGGACCTTACCCTCCGCTCCTATGGATCGATTCTCCTACGGGTGAAACTGGGGAGGGATTTTTCGTGCCTCGAAAGAACTTGTGAATGCGATAATCGTGCCACCGAAATGTAGCGAATGATTCGGCGGCGATACTCCGAGGAGGCTTGGATGCGCGGCAACGTTCTGGTGCTCTCGTCATTCGTGCTGGCACTCGCGGCGGCAACTCTCCCAGCACAATCAACTGACCTTGGGAAGCAAGTCTACTCAGCGGCCGCCAACTCCGTCTTTCTCGTCTATCTGAACGACTCGTCCGGCAACCCAACTGCTTTGGGAACGGCCTTCCTCGTGAAACCGCGGCTCCTTGTGACAAATGCACATGTTGCTGAGGCGGGCTCTCCTGTTCTCGCTGTCGGCCCCGTTCGCGTCCCGCTCAAGATTGTGCGGCTCGACAGGGAAAATGACCTAGCAGTAATGAGCGTTGATGTCGACCTCACATCGAAGCCGCTGCCCTTAGCGCCATCCGCTCCAAAACCGGGTGAGGAAATATTCGCCATAGGAAACCCTGAGGGGCTCGAAAAGACGATCAGCCAGGGAATTGTCTCGGGGGTACGGAATGTTGACGGCAAAAAGCTCATCCAGATCTCGAGTCCAATATCCCACGGCTCCTCGGGAGGTCCTATCCTAAACAATAGGTCGGAAGTTATAGGTGTTGCCGTGGCATTTCTCAGCGACGGCCAGAATCTGAATTTTGCTGTCCCCGCCGAGTATGTAAGGGCGCTCCTCGAGACCAAGGCCGCACAGGTTAAGACGCCCGGCGCGGAGCAAATTCTTGCCGAGGTCGCAAGCGCATGGGCCGCACGTGAAAAGCTCGACTACTCCAATCAGCCGGATTCCGACTACAACAAGCTAACGGAAAGTATCTCAGACGACCTCCGGAACGTTGTGCGCGAGAGCAATAGTTCCGATGCTCTGCGCGAGGTTGCCTGCTATGGAACAAAAGACTGGACCTTCGGCGACTCCGGTGTTGCCGCGGCTCGTAAGCTCGTCCATCTGACTCCGAGCGCTGAAAACCAAGCTCTTCTCGGCTATGTGCTTCTTGAGCGAGCCGAATCCGCGAAACTCACTGCGGACTTCTCCGACAAGGGGAGCGATCAGGAGAAGTCCGCATTGGCTGAACAAGAAGGGTTCCTTACGGAAGCCGTTTCGACTGCCTCCCTCTCGGTAAAGGAAGGCCGCGGCAGTTCGAGTTTGCTCGCGAATTATGTGCTTGGTGGAGCAGACGACATAAGAGGCGATTTTGTTGAAGCGATCCATCATTATCTACCTCTAGCCGCCGGTGACATAAACCAGTGCGGAGAGGATTTAACTAAGCTGGCCGTTCAAAATCTTATCCGCGAAAATCAAAAGACTCAAAGGCTAGATGAAGCTGAGCGATGGTTCAGCGTATATGAATCCAAGTATACTCCCTCTGCTTACGATTGGGACTCTGAAGGTGATCGGCAGTATTCTCTGAAGGGTTTCAAAAGCGCTGCGAGCGCTTACGAGAAAGCTGCGAGTGATGGGGCCTTCTATAGATACGACTATTGCTTTGCGACGGGCGCACATTACTTTCAAGACCCCACAGATGAAGATGGCGTTTTGCAGGACGGGAAGGCGTGCATAGACGCATATGCCCAAAACACCTACAAGAGTAACGATGGGTACTTCAGTTCTGAACTGCCGTTCGTTCATGAATTCATGGCGGATGTGCTGCAACGGCGAGGCGTTTACGATGGCGCCCTTGATCATGCGAGAGAGGCTATACGTCTCAAGCCGGATTACGCAGCAGCAATGGACACCGAAGGCACGATATACCTAAATACCCAGCGCTTTTCGGAATGTGAATCCGTCGAGAAAGAGGCAGTTCGCGTATCCGACGGCAAATACCCCTACATGCAATTCAGGCTCGGCACTTGTTACTTTTCCGAAGAGAACTGGGCCATGGCAGAGAATAGCTTCCGAATTGCCGCAAACGCCGACAGAACAGATGCCGCATCTGCCTTCAATCTGGGACTCTCATTGAGCCGTCAGGGGATGGACAGTGATGCACAGGTGTGGTTTCGTGAAGCTCTGAAGCGAAATCCAGATCCCGAATTGCGCGCCAAGATTCAGAACGCCCTGCGCTGACCATGTACCGTCAGTTTCACTGAAACCTCACCGCTGACCGCTGACAATCGTACCCCACAACTCCCCCGCCCATCCAACGTCTATACCCACACTGAAGCGCTGAGGTGATCGCGCTTCCTTGAGGAGTGAAACACGCGTATGCATAAACGTAGAGTGGCAATGGTGTTGGGTGCGGTTCTTTCCGCGGGTTTGTTTGTGGCGCAGGCGCAGCAGGCGCAACCGGCGAATCCCGATCCGCAGGCTCAGCCCGCGCCCGATCCCGCGCCCAGTCCCGCACAGGCGGCGCCCGCGCCCCGGCCGCATCCCCGCATGCACCCGAAGCGGCAGATGAAGCACCTGACCCGCATGCTCAATCTGAGCCCAAGCCAGCAGGAGCAGATTCGCCCCATCGTCGGCGAGCACGACAAGCAGTTGCGCCAGCTCTGGGACGATACCTCGCTCGCGCCGCAGGACCGCCGCGCCAGAATGCGCGACATCAACCAGGACTACCGCGGCAAGATGGAATCCGTGCTGAACGACCAGCAGAAGCAGCAGTTTGAGCAGATGCTGGAGAGGCAGCGTGCGCATCGGCGGGGTGGTCAGGCGCCGGCTCCGCCGGCCGAAGCGCCGCAGACGCAGAACTGAGAGACAGGCAGTAGGGAGTAGGGAGTAGGGAGTAGAAAGCGGCAAAGCTAACGACAGGGAGTAGGGAGTAGGGAGTAGGGAGTAGAGAGCGGCAAAGCTAACGACAGGGAGTAGGGAGTAGGGAGTAGGGAATAGAAAGCGGCAAAGCTAACGAGAGGGAGTAGGGAATAGGGAGTAGGGAGTAGAAGGCTCCAAAAGCCTCTTTTTCCCGCTCCCTGGTCTCTGCTTCCTACTGCCTACTCCCTACTGCCTACTCCCTACTCCCTACTGCCTTCTGTCTGCTTCACTGCGTTATTCTTCCCTCCTAGTCTGGCGGAGTTTGGGAGGAGAGGAAATGCGACGGCTTTGGATTGGGTTGATGCTGATGGCTTGGGCGGCGGGGGCTGTTGCGCAGAACGGGGCTGAGGCGGCGATTCGCGCGGTGCTGACGGCGCAGGAGGCGGCCTGGAATCGGGGCGACATCAAGACGTTCATGCAGGGCTACGAGAATTCGCCGCAGACGACATTTATTGGCGCGGAGGTTCGGCATGGATATGAGCCGATTTTGCGGCGGTATCTGGAGGCGTACACGAGCCGCGCGCAGATGGGCACGCTGACCTTCAGCGATGTGGCGGTGCGCCCGCTGCCGGCGAGTTGCGGCGCGGTGGAGTACGCGATTGTGACGGGGCGGTTCCATCTGGAACGGAGCGAAAAGGGCTCGGCGAAGAAGGACGACGGCGTCTTCTCGCTGGTGTGGCACAAGGGCGCGGGCGGGTGGAAGATCGTGCTGGACCACACGAGCTGATGGGCGCGAGCAAATGTTTCGCATTGTGGTATTCGGCTCCCCTGCCGAGACGGGAAGCGATGGTTGCAAAGTGAATGGCATCAATGGCTTGGGTTACAAATACCGCAATGCAGTACAAAATGCGGTGTTTTGAGCTTACCCGGGGGAGGGTCAGAGTTTCCGTTTTTGGGACAAGCCGGTAAGAGCGACCTGAGCGGCATAGAGGAGGCGTGGGACGCGATCCGGCTCGAGCATGCGGGAGTGAATGCCATAAGCAACGCAGGCGATGAAGTTGCGGGTATCCAACTCACCGACGGGGTCGGGCATGGCGGCTGCGTAGGCGGACTGAGCGATGAGCGCGCTGAAGGCATTGGATTGGCCGGCGGCGTATGCTTCGGCAAAAGCGTTGGCAGCGGCCTGGATGCAGCGGTCAACGACGGGATGGCGAGCGGGATTCTCCACGCGCATGGCTTCGAAATCGGGTATGCGCCAGGGGCGCTGGGGATCGGAGTTCTCGGTGGTTGGCTGGTCGAGCTGGAGTTCAAAGTCTCCTGCGAAGTCAGACATAGTATTTCTCCTTAAAAGACCAGTTTGACGATGGGCGGAAATTAATACGCAAGAGTTTGAGAAATATTTTGCGAATGGAATGAGCGAGTTGCAGCGTTTTCCACAAGTTAGGGGCTTGACAAAAAGAGAGGGGTGACGCGGTTCAACCAAATTATTCGCCATTTCTTCGCTTTTCCACAGCGATTCGGGGTATGCTGTTTCCGCGACGTAAGGGAGGTCGCCGGGATGGACTTTCAAAAGGAACTTATTGCCGAGTTTGACCGCGAGACGGGAGAGCACGCGGAAGCTGTTGAATGCGATTCCGGAGGGCGCGGACTTTGGATGGAAGCCGCATGAGAAGTCGATGACGCTGGGCAAGCTGGCCGGGCACACCGCCGATACGTGCGGCGACTGGGCGGTGCACGCGCTGACGGTGGACAAGCTGGAGTGGACGCCGGAGATGAACTCGGCGCCGCCGGCCACGAAGGCGGAGGTGCTGGAGGGCTTCGAAAAGAACGTGAAGAAGGCCAAGGAAGCGCTGGCGGGGATGACGCCGGAGCGGTGGGACAGCAACTGGAAGTTTGTGGCCAACGGGCAGACGTGGATCGACGACTCGAAGTACGGCGTGTGGCGGACGTGGGTGATCAACCACATGATTCATCATCGCGCGCAGTTGGGGGTATTTCTGCGGCTGCAGGGCGCGAAGATTCCGGGGATGTATGGGCCGTCGGCGGATGAGATGTGAGAGGGGCAAGGGAGTAGAAAGGCAGGGAGTAGGGAGTAGGGAGTAGGGAGTAGAAAGGCAGGGAGTAGGGAGTAGGGAGTAGGGAGTAGGGAGTAGGGAACTAGGGACCAGAGGGCGGCTTTGGGCTGGTCCCTGGTCGCTGGTTGTTTGTTAGCTGTTGAGCCCTATGCGCTGGGCGATCATCTTCCACTCGCCGCCGTCGAAGAAGAGCAGGCCGAAGGCGTGGATGGATGAGCCGCTGGGGATGGATGCGTTGCCGGTGACGATGGTCTTGCTTTGCTGGTAGACGGTGACGGTGGTTGCGCCGGTGAGGGTGGTGAAGGCGGAATCCGATGGCAGGGTGAGGGTGAGCGTGGCTGCGCCGCCGCCGGTGACGGAGGTGGCGACGGTTCCGGTGACGCCCTGCGGCGCAAGGTAGAGCTGGGTGGCATTCATGGTTCCGGCACCGCCCATCATGCCTCCGCCGCCCATGCCGCCCATACCGCCGCTGCCGCCGCTCATCATGCCGCTGGAGCTGACGGGCATCACGCTCTGCCCGGCGTAGATGTGGGCGGCGTCAAAGACGGGCGTGAATGGCAGGCCGGACATATCGACTTGATCGGTGTCCATGGAGTAGGTGGTGGTGGACGCCAGGTTGATGGTGACGCCGCTGGCGAAGTAGGACGACATCATGCCGGAACCGACGCCGTTCTGCATGGTCATGGTGATGGCGGTGGGAGGATTGCCGGTGATGGACGTGATGACGCCGCCGCCCATCAGGCCGCCGGAGCCCATGGTGTTGATGACGTTGGTGGCCATGAGCGAGCCGTCGGATTGCATGGCGGCGTCGACCAGGACGAGCATGCCGCTGGCCATGCCGCTCATGCTGGTTCCGCTGAACTTGGTCGAGGAGTTCATGGCGAAGGTGAAGCTTTGCGAGGCCACCATGGACGACATGGTGAAGGAAGTGCCGGAAGCGGCGGTGACCATGCCCATCATCTGCTGCACGCCGCCGTCCTCAAAGTCCATGGGGTTGCCGCTGCCCTGCATGCCGGTGGTGACATGGAAGACGGGGTTCATGACGAGGTTGCCGTTGGAGTCCTGAGTGACGGACTTGGCGAGATCGAGGTCGAAGCCCATGGCCATGGGTGTGGATGCGAGATTCATGGGGCTGGCGAAGGTGATGCTGGCGGTCATGGGGCCGGAGAGGGTCTTCTGCATGGGCTGGTGTGTTGACGGGTCCATGTACATGACGGTGGCCGAGCCGACGGTGATGGACGCGCCGGTATAGGTGCCCTGCGGCGCGGAGATCATGGCCAGGGGCTGCATGGTGCCCATCAGATGCATCATCTCCATGGGCGTGGAGGTGCTGACGACGGCGGTCGACCCGCTGCTCGAGGTGAGCGACATGGATGTGATGTTCATGGAGAAGGCCAGCATCCAGTCGGCGGGCGAGTCGCCCATGTTGACCTGCACCTGCGTGGAGCTCGCGGGTGTGGGCGTTGGCGTGGGGTTGGGCGTGGTGGTCATGGAACTGCCGCCGCCGCTGCAGCCTGCCATGAAGGCAGCGATGGAGAGCAGGACGGCTGAAGCGGCACACGAGGCGGCGCGAAGGAAGGGATGAGACGATGGCATGCTGCCGGAGTTCATATGGACCTCATTTCAGATCGCGAAAAACGCGGGGGAGAGCGCCTGACTCCGGGCTGAATGCCCATGCCCTCTGAAATGACTTTCTGCCTGAGGTGGAGCGCGAGTCGGTGATCCTGCTCACTCGGGCGTTGTGATGCGTGTCACGTTCGACGGCGGTGCGTGGCGTGGGGCGGGGTTGATGGAAGGACATCCCACAGGGCCTGAAGGCCGGGTTGATTTTGCGGCCGCTGCGGCACGGCTGAAGGTCTGCCCCTTCAAAGCACGAAGGCGCGATAGTAATTCGTTCAGCGGGCTGTGAAGTTGCGCCTTTCCAAGCACGACGGGATGCGATGGCTTTTCGGCAAGCTGTACAGTCGTGATATGGCATTCATCTTTCCGCGGATTTATCCGATTCTGGATTCGTCGTTTGTGCCTGCGAGTGGGCGGGCGAAGTTTTTGCGCGATCTGGGCGCCGGGCTGGCCGATGCGGGCGTGACGCTGCTGGAGTATCGCAACAAGACGGGCGGCGAGGCGGAGTTGCGCGCCGACGCGGAGGTGCTGCGCGCGGCGATGCCGGAGGAGCAGGTAAGGCTGATCCTGGACGACCGCGCGGAGCTGGTGGAGGCGCTCGGGTTTGACGGCGTGCACGTGGATGCGGGCGATGTTTCGGTGCGCGAGGCGCGGCGGCTGGTGGGGCCGGGGCGCATTGTGGGAACGTTTGCGGGCAGCGATGGGCTGATTCCGGGGATTCTGGATGAGCCGGCGACGTACTTTGCCATTGGGCCGGTGTTCACGACGACGACCAAGCAAACGGACAAGGCGCCGATCGGCGTGGAGGGTGTGCGCAGGCTGCGCGCGGCCGCGGGAGACGATGTGATTCTGACTGCGGCGGCGGGGATCACGCTGGAGACTGCTCCGCGCGTGCTGGATGCGGGGGCGAGCGCGGTGGCGGTGGCGGCGGGGATTTTTGGAGCGGCGGATCCGGCGGCGGAGTTTCGGCGGTGGATGGAGAAGCTAGGGAGTAGGGAGTAGGGAGTAGGGAATAGAAGAACTCTCTGGTTGCGGTATGCACGAATTGTGCATACAATGATGGAACGACTGGAGATGGCGTGAAATCCCCGTTCGTTTGGGATCCGGCGAAAGCCGAAGCCAACTTTGCTAAGCACGGCGTCAGGTTCGCAGAGGCCGAACCTGTTTTTGAAGACGATTTTGCCATCACGATAGCGGATGACATATCCGATCCTGACGAACAGCGGTTGGTAACGATCGGAACGGGAGCCAAGGATCGAGTTCTGGTGGTTGTTTTCTGCTACCGAGGCGATCAGATCCGCATTATTTCGGCGCGCACTGCGGAGCCGCAGGAGCGGATTCAGTACGAGGAGGCGAGATGACAAAGACCTATGATTTCAGCCGCGGAAAACGAGGTCGTATCGCTCCCAAACCTCCTGAGCCTCGCGGCAAGACGCGCATCACGATTCGCATTGATGAGGACGTTCTGGATTTTTTCCTCAAGCAGGCGGACGCTTCGGGGGGTACGGTCGGTTACCAAACCCTGATCAACGATGCACTGAGGCAGCATGCGGAAAACAAGGCGCCCAGGCTGGAAGATACACTGCGTCGAATTGTCCGGGAAGAGCTGCGGGCGGCAGGATAGACGACGATTCGATCTTGAAGACGATTCTTTAGAGACAAACCGGACCGAAAGCGAGTAAGGTCTTTTGCAGTGACGACCCCATCGACTCATCTCCGCTCCGAGGCCGCCGCACCGTCTTCCGCCGCTCCTCACCTTGTACCGACGTTGGGCCTGTTCAGCTCGACCGCGCTGGTCATCGGCTCCATGATCGGGTCGGGCATTTTTATTGTGGACGCCGACATTGCGCGCAGCACCAACTCGCCGGCGCTGTACCTGGGCGCGTGGGTGGTGACGGCGGTGCTGACGCTGATTGCCGCGCTGAGCTATGGCGAGCTGGCGGCGATGATGCCGAAGGCCGGCGGGCAGTATGTCTACCTGCGCGAGTCGCTGGGGCCGGTGTGGGGATTTCTTTACGGCTGGACGCTGTTTCTGGTGATCCAGACGGGGACGATTGCGGCGGTTGCGGTGGCGTTCGGCAAATTCCTGGGCGTGTTCTTTCCATCGGTTTCAAACACGCACTGGCTGTGGCATATTGCGCACGTGCCGCCGATTCCGGTGGGGCCGATGGTGCTGGGCAACATGGAGATCGGGCTGAACACGGCGAATCTCGCGGGCATCATCATTGTGTTCCTGCTGGCGTTTGCGAACATCTTCGGCGTCAAGCTTGGCTCGATGATCCAGAACGTGTTTACGTCGGCGAAGGCGCTGAGCCTGGCGGGGCTGGTGATTCTGGGTCTGTTTGTGGGACGGAACGCCACGGCTCTCGCGGCGAACTTTGGTCCGCACTGGCAGAACTTCTGGGCGAACGCGGGCTGGCACACGTTTCATCCGGTGCAGGTGGGCGTGGGCGGCCCCATCGTGCTGGTGAATGTGTTTGTGATTCTGGCGGTGGTGCAGGTGGGCTCGCTGTTTTCGTCGGACGCGTGGAACAACATCACGTTTACGGCGGGCGAGGTGAAGAATCCCAAGCGCAACATTCCGCTGTCGCTGGTGATGGGCACGGGGTTTGTGCTGACGGTGTACTTCCTTGCATCGCTCGCGTACTTGTTCGTGCTGCCGATGCACGGCGATCCGCACGGCGCGACGGTGATGGCGCGCGGCGTGCAGTTTGCCACGGAGGACCGCATTGCGACGGCGACGCTACAGCAGATTTTTCATAGCGGCGGTGCGGAGCTGATGGCGGCGGCGATTTTGATTTCGACGTTTGGTTGCGCCAATGGACTGACGCTGGCCGGCGCGCGCGTGTATTACGCGATGAGCAAGGATGGGCTGTTCTTCAAGGCGACGGGCAAGCTGCACAAGAAGTACAACACGCCGGTGGCGGCGCTGGTGGTGCAGGCGGTTTGGACGGCGTTCCTGTGCCTGTCGGGCACGTACAGCCAGTTGCTCGACTACATCATGTTTGCCGTGATCCTGTTTTACATTCTGACGATTGTCGGGTTGTTTGTTTTGCGCTTCAAGCGGCCGGATGCGCCGCGGCCTTACAGGGCGCTGGGATACCCGTTTTTGCCCGCGCTGTACATCGTGATGGCGGGCTGGGTGTGTATCGTATTATTGCGGTACAAGCCTCAATACACGTGGCCGGGCCTCGTTCTTGTCCTGCTGGGCATCCCGGTTTACTTTGTGTGGTCACGGCGTTCGCCAAGTGATGCGCCCAGCAATTAGACTCAATCGGGTTTGTGGATTGCAGAGGAGGGGGATTCCTCGTTGATGTTGAGACTGCATTGTTTTCACCGGCGCCCCGGCGCACTCCCAATGAAGAAAAACGCAGCGAAGTCGGAGGCGACGCGTGGCTAGTTTGTTTGCGACCAAACCGATCAAGACGATTTTGGCCGAGGCCGAGGGCGGCGGCGAGCACTCGCTCAAGCGCGCGCTTGGCCCTATTAATCTGATCACGCTGGGCATCGGCGCCATTATCGGCGCGGGCATCTTTGTGCTGACGGGCACGGCGGCGGCGCAGTTTGCGGGGCCGGCCATTGTGATCTCGTACATCATTGCGGGCATCGGCTGCGTGTTTGCCGGCCTTTGCTACGCCGAGTTCGCGTCGATGATGCCGATTGCGGGCAGCGCCTACACGTACGGCTACGCGACGATGGGCGAGATCGTGGCCTGGATCATCGGATGGGCTCTCGTGCTCGAGTATGCCTTTGGCGCGGCGACTGTCGCCGTGGGCTGGAGCGGATTTGTCAGCGACCTCCTGAGCTTCTTCGGTGTCCGGCTTCCGTTCAATCCATCGCCCAAGTTTGCTTTCCACATGCTGGGTCACGCATGGCAGGGGCAGATCGATGTCTTCGCTCTCTCCGCGCTGGTGATTATCACGATTATTCTCGTGGTGGGCGTGAAGGAGTCGGCCAACTTCAACAGCGCGGCGGTGATGATCAAGGTTTCGATCGTGCTGATCTTTATCGCGATTGCGTTCATGTTTGCGGGCGGCCACTGGCACCTGATGACCAGCAACTGGCATCCGTTCATTCCTAAAAATCTGGGATCCTTCGGGCAGTTCGGCTGGTCGGGCATCATGCGCGGCGCGGGCGTTGTGTTCTTCGCCTACATCGGCTTTGACGCGGTGTCGACGGCGGCGCAGGAAGCGCGCAATCCGCAAAAAGATATGCCGTTCGGCATTCTGGGATCGTTGGTCATCTGCACGGCGTTGTACATCCTGGTCTCGGGACTGCTGACCGGCGTGGTGAGCTACACCAAGCTGAATGTGGCCGCGCCGGTGGCCGACGCCACGCGCGTGATCGGCATGGGATGGGCGACCGTTCTCATCGACCTGGGCGCAATCGCCGGCCTGGCCTCCGTGATGATGGTGATGATGCTGGGGCAGTCGCGCGTGCTCTACACGATGTCGAATGACGGCCTGCTGCCCAGCTGGGTGGGCAAGATTCATCCGCGGTTCCGCACGCCGTACAAGACGTCGATTGTGGTGGGCGTGTTTGCGGCGACGCTGGCTGCGGTGCTGCCTATCACGTTGCTGGGCGAACTGGTGAGCCTGGGCACGCTGCTGGCGTTCACGATTGTGAGCCTGGGCGTTTGGGTGATGCGCGTGCGTCATCCTGAAATGCATCGGCCGTTCCGCACGCCGCTGGTGCCGATCGTGCCCATCTGCGGCATGCTGGTGGCGCTGGCGCTGATGTTCTCGCTGGATCGGCCCGCGTGGGTCGGCTTTGGAAGCTGGCTGGTCTTCGGGCTGTTTATTTACTTCGGCTACAGCCGCAAGCACAGCAAGGTGCAGAGAAGGCTGGCGGAGAAGGCTGTCGCCGGGGATTAGTGTTCACTTTTAGTTCGTGCTATCCCAGGTCCCAACAGCAGGGACCTGGGCCACCCAGCGATTGATCTGATTTGCAATTTATGCGCGAGGGCTTCCCCAGTGGAAGCCCTTCGTTTCAGGAGTTCCGGTTTTGAGCAATTCGCAGCATCTCTACTACGACGATTCGTTTCTGAAGACATTCACGGCTAAGGTGGACGCGGTGCGCGAGAGCGACGGCGGGGAGGGACGTTGGCGGGTGGCGCTCGATCGCAGCGCATTTTATCCGACGAGCGGCGGGCAGCCCTTCGATCGCGGCGTGCTGATTCCCATCGCGCAAGGCGAAGCGGGGCAGGGGATTGAGGTAGAAGACGTCAGCGAGGGTGAAGACGGAACCGTGTGGCACACGGTGCGGGTACAGGTGGCCGCGGGCACGCGGGTGGAAGGCCGTATCGACTGGGAGCGCCGCTTCGACCACATGCAGCAGCATACGGGGCAGCATCTTTTGTCGGCGGTTTTCTGGAGCGAGCTGAAGGCGCACACGGTGTCGTTTCACCTTGGCGAGGAGAGCGCGACGATCGATCTCTCGATCGCGCCGCCGTCGGCTGCCGATCTGCAGCGCGTGGAGCGGATTGCGAACGAGATCATCGCCGAGGATCGGCCGGTGAGCGTGCGCATGGCCACCCGTGAAGACGCGGAGGCGATGCTGGCGGCGGGCGAACTACGCAAGCTGCCGGAGCGCGAGGGCTCGCTGCGCGTGGTGGAGATTGCCGACTGCGACCTGAACGCCTGCGGCGGGACTCATGTGCGCTCGACGGGGCAGATTGGATCGATTCTGCTGCGAAAGATTGAGAAGGTGAGCCGTGGCGTGCGCGTGGAGTTTTTATGCGGGCTGCGCGCTGTGCGCAGGGCGCGCGCCGAAGCGGAGGTGCTGGCAGAGGCCGGGGCGCTGCTCTCGGTGGGCGTGGCGGAGCTTGCCGGGGCCATCGGACGCGTGCAGGCAGAGAGCAAGTCGGCGGGGCGCGAGATTCAGAAGCTGCGCGGCGAACTTGCCGTGCTCGAAGCTGCGAAGCTTGTCGCCGAAACGCCGGTAGAGAACGGGGTGCGGCTGCTGGTGCGGAGTTGGAAGGACAAGGACCGCGAATTTGTGAAGCTGCTGGCCTCGCGCACGGCGGCTGCTGCGCCGGGCACAGCGGTGGTGTTCTTCGCGGAGGAGGCGGACCCGTTCCGGGTGCTTGTCGGGCGCAGCGGGGATCTGGGATTCAACTGCGGCCAGTTTGTGCGGGAGGAGTTGGCGAAGATTGGTTTGCGCGGCGGGGGTTCGGCAGATATGGCGCAGGGGGATGTGCCGGCGGAAAAGGCGGAGGAGTTGCGCACGAGCATTGTCGAGGCGATCCGGGGAGCTTGCAATGTGTAGCATCCCTTAGACCGGGCCTTGCGGCACCGGACTAAACTAAGTAAACTTAGTCCATGGCGACCCGCACCGTTAATATTCATGAAGCGAAGACGCATCTGTCCCGTCTGGTGGATGAGGTGGAGAAGGGCGGCTCTGTCATTATCGCCAAAGCCGGAGAGCCTAAGGCACAGTTGACGCCGATTCGCGAAACGCGCAAGAAACCTGCCCGCCGCATCGGATGTCTCAAGGGCATGATCAAGATCCCCGACGATTTCGACACCATGTTCGCCGATGAGATCGAGAAGATGTTTAGCGGGGAGCCATGAGGCTGCTGATCGATACGCATTTGTTGCTCTGGGCGACGGCGCAATCACCGCGTCTGCCGAGGGCCGCGTTTCGGCTCATAAACGATGCGGAAAACGATCTTATCTTTAGCGTTCCGAGTATTTGGGAGTACGGCGTCAAATTCGCGAAAGCGCCGGAGCGTTTTGGGCTGCCACCCCACCAGTTGCGCGAGGTTTTGCTCGATAACGGGTACACGGAGATGGATATTACGGGAAGGCACGTGCTTGCCATCTCGAATTTGCCCCGTATCCATGGCGATCCCTTCGACCGCATCCTGATTGCACAGGCCATGGTCGAAGGGATCACGTTGCTGACAACCGATGCGACCGTGGCCCGATACGAAGGGCCGATTCGCAAAGTCTGAATCTACGCCGTCGCCTTCGCGCAGAACTCATCGAAGGCGCGGATGAGTTCGCCGGCAATCTGCTGGGCCGTGGCCTGCTCGATGACGAAGCGCTGCATCAGGTAGACGAGCTTGCCGTCGCGGAGAATGGCGATGGCGGGCGAAGTGGGCGGATTGCCTTCGAAGTAGCTGCGGGCGCGCTCGGTGGCTTCGCGGTCCTGACCGGCGAAGACGGTGACCTTGCGGTCGGGCTGGTTGGCGGAGTTGGCGAGCGCCAGGCGCACGCCGGGGCGCATCTTGCCAGCCGCGCAGCCGCAGATGGAGTTCACAACCACCATGGTGGTGCCGGGCTGGTTGACTGCCGCGTCGACTTCGTCGGCGGTGCGCGCTTCACTGATGCCTGCGCGGACGAGCTCTTCGCGCATGGGGATGACCATCAACTCTGGATACATATGTGAGAGAACCTCCGGCAAGGGGTTTGCCTGCTCCCATTTTACGGGAAAGTTGCTCGTGTAGGCTGGGAGGGAATGCTGCTGGAAGAAAACAAGCCGCTTGCGCCGTACACGACGTTGGGCATTGGAGGGCCGGCGCGGTGGTTTGTGCGGGCCGTTTGCGACAGCGATGTGGTGGAGGCGGCGCATTGGGCGCGCGAGCATGGGGCGCCCGTGTTTGTGCTGGGCGGCGGCAGCAATCTGCTGGTTTCGGATCGCGGCTTCGACGGATTGGTGATCCAGGTCGCGCTTGAGGGGATCTCCGAGCAGGATGTGGGGCGGGACACGGTCTTGTTTCGCGTGGCAGCGGGCGAAGACTGGAACCGCTTTGTGCAGCGGGCGGTGGATGAGAACTGCGCGGGCATCGAGTGCCTGGCGGGAATTCCCGGCACAGTGGGCGGCACGCCGGTGCAGAACGTGGGCGCGTACGGGCAGGAGGTTGCGCCGGTGATCGGGCGGGTGTGCGCGTACGATCTGCGCGATGGCGGGGTGGTGGAGTTTGGCCGGGAGCAGTGCGGGTTTGCGTATCGCCGCAGCCGGTTCAACACGACGGATCGTGGACGCTATGTGGCGCTGCGCGTGGATTTCCAGTTGCGACGCGGCGGCGCGCCGGAGCTGCGCTATGCGGACCTGCAGCGAGTGTTTGCGCCCGATGCGAAGCCGACGCTGGCGGAGGTTGCCGATGCGGTGCGGCAGATTCGGCAGCGCAAGGGCATGCTGCTGGTGGATGGAGACCCGGATTGCCGCAGCGCGGGAAGCTTCTTCAAGAATCCAGTGGTTGCGGTGCGCGATGCGGAGCGGATAAGCGCCGCGGCCCATGCGGACGTGCCGCAATTTCCGTGCGGCGTGGATGGGATGGTGAAGGTATCCGCGGCGTGGCTGATCGAGCATGCGGGATTTGCGAAGGGCTTTGCGCTGGGCGCGGCGGCGGTGTCGTCGCGGCACACGCTGGCGCTTGTGAATCGCGGCGGCGCGACGGCGCTGGATGTGCTGAGCCTGGCGGATCGGATTCGCAATACCGTGCAGGACCGGTTTGGAGTCGCGCTGGAGTTGGAGCCGGTGATGGTGGGATTCGGCGAGAGCAGGTAGGCAGCGAGTCGGCAAGTCTGCAAGTCAGCAAGCCATTGTCAGGTTCGACCCAATCTCGAGCCTTGCAGTGTTGCGCCGTCCCTACGGGACTCCGAGGCTCATTTTGGGCCAGATACCCCACGCTGAAGCGCGGGGCTAACAACCGCTGCGCCTACGGCGCGATTTGCTGAAGCACTTTCCACGCCCTCGGCACTAATTGGCGAAACTCTCGTTACGCGATGTTGTCGTTGAGTTCTGCGGTCAGCTTGATAGGCGCTGCATCAGACGGGCGCGTTCGGATGCAAGCACCTCGGCGGCGGGGCCTTGCGCAATGAGGTGGCCATCGTGGATCAGTGCGACTTCGGCGCCGGTGGCGAATGCGTCGGCGGCGTCGTGAGTGGCGAGCACGGTCTGCACGTTGTTCGTGCGCAGCCAGGCGTGGAGGCGATCGAGCAGGGCATCGCTGGTGTTGCCGTCGAGCGCGGAGAAGGGCTCGTCGAGGAGCAGCAGGCGCGGGGCGGTGGCGAGCGCGCGGGCGAGGGCCACGCGCTGGGCTTCGCCGCCGGAGAGATCGCGCGGGCGGCGATGCAGGAATTGGTGCGCGCCGACTAGCGCGAGCATCTCCTCGGCGCGAGCGGTACGGGCGTCGCGGTCTAGATGGGGCAGGCCGTAGGCCACGTTGTGCAGCACGCTGAGGTGCGGAAAAAGCGCGGGCTGCTGCGTGACGAACGCTGTGCGGCGACGGCCGGGATAGGTCCACAGGCTGGATGCGGTGTCGGTGAGTGCGGCCCCTTCGAACGCGATCCTGACGGAGCTGCGGGGGGCAAGATGCGCGCGATCGAGTCCGGCCATCAGCCGCAGCATCGTGGTCTTGCCCGCGCCGCTGGGGCCGAAGAGGACCGTCCAGTCGGATGCGAAGCGGCACTCGACCTGGAGATGGAATGCGCCGCGGCGGACATCGAGCGCGACCTCAAGCACGGCGGCCTCCGCGAGCGTGGCTGGTGGCGTAGACGACGAAGAGCGCGATGAGGCTCAATGCGAGCAACAGGGCGGCGGTGCGGTCGGCGGCGGCGTAGTTGAAGTTCTCCACCTGGTTGTAGAGGACGATGGAGAGCGTGCGCGTGGCGCCGGGAATATCGCCGCCGAGCATGAGGACGACGCCGAACTCGCCCACGGTGTGCAGGAAACTCAGCACCGCTGCGGCGATCAGCGAGCGGCGCGCCAGCGGCGCAAGAACTGTGAAGACGATGCGCGCGTTGCCCGCGCCGAGCAGGCGCGCCTGATCCACCAGGGAGCTATCGACCGCGGAGAATCCCGCGATGAGGGGCTGCACGGCAAACGGAAAGCTGTAGATGACGGAGCCGACGACGAGGCCGGAAAAGGAGAACGCCAGCGGATGGCCGATGATTGCGATGATGCCGCGTCCGACCGCGGTGCGCGGACCAAGCAGGACCAGCAGAAAGAATCCCAGGACGGTGGGCGGCAGGACGAGCGGCAACGCGGCGATGGATTCGACTGCGGCGAGCCAGCGACCGCGGCCGAGGATCAGCCACGCGGAGAGCGGCAGCGCGATCACGAGCAGGATCGCGGTGGTGATGGAAGCCAGCCGGAGGGTGAGGACGAGAGCCTGCCAATCCATAGCGTTCCGAAACAGAATACTTTGCGGAACCGATCTTTTCGTACTGAATTGGATAAATCTACGGCACCGGCCGCGACGGTGTGAGTCCATATTGGCGCATGCCCTGCTGGACCGGTGTGGACATCAGGTAGGCGAGGAACTTTTTGGCGGCGACGCGGTTGGGCGCGTTGGCGATGAGCACGGCGCCCTGCTCGATGGGCGCGTAGAGATTGTCCGGGACCACGAAGTAGTGCCCGTCGGCCTTGAGCCGGGGCGTACTGGCCGCAGTGAGGGAGATGAAGCCGACGTTGGCATTGCCGCTGTCGACAAACTGAGCGGCCTGCGCGATGTTCTCGGCGGTGACCAGCTTGGATTTCACCTCATTGAGCAGGCCGTGCTTCTCGAGAGCAGCCATGGCCGCGCGGCCGTACGGAGCGCGATCGGGATTGGCAATGGCGATGCGCTGCACCTGGTGCAGCCGCAGCAGATCCATCGAGAGGCCGGGGAGCTGCGCGTCGTTGCGCGCCCACAGGACCAGCGTTCCCTTGGCGTAGGCGATGGGCGTGCCGGAGGGGCCGTCGCCAAGTCCCTGCGCGAGGCCTGCCGCGATCAGTTTCTGCGGATAACCGAGATCCGCGGAGAGAAAGACGTCAAAGGGAGCGCCGTTGATGATCTGGGTGGTGAGCGCGGCGGAGGCCTCGTATGTGGCGTCGGCGTGGATGCCGGTTTCCTTTTCGAACTGCGCGAGGATGGGCGGGAGCACGGGTTGCAGATCGGCGGCGGCAGCGATGCGGATGGTGGTTTGCGCATAGAGGGTTGCTGCGCAGGCTGCAAAAGCAATCGCGGAGATTAACAGTTTCAGCTTCATCGAAGGGTCCTCGTTCTCCCAGGGCACTCACATGGATTTGGATTCAGACGATCATGCGGTGTCGATTTGCGTCGCCCCTACAGGGCTAGGCTCGTTTTGGGCTGATTTCCCCACGCTGAAGCGCGGGGCTAACGACCATTGCGCCTACGGCGCATCCAGACCAATACGTCTACGGCGCATCTAATGGCTCACTCCTCAAAAAAAATTGCACGCGGCTGCCCTGCACTGGTTCCCCGGCAAGCTCAAAAAACGCGGCCACACTGATACGCTAACAGGAGAGATGAACGACAATCTTCACCAGTTACGTTGCTTCGGCTGCGGGGCGCGCATTGCCGGAGCGGATGCCAAACCGGATTTTCGCTGCGCGGAGTGCGGCGATCTGTTTGAGGTGGATTATCCCGGCTGGGCGCAGCGGCAGAGCCACGACCGCCCCAATCCCGGCGCACTCCGGTGGCTGTGGCGCGAGCGGCGCTGCTCGGCGGAGGCGCTGGACCACTCGGGCGTGTGGCGGTTCCGCGAACTGCTGCCCGTTCTGGACAACTTTGGCAATGCGGTGACGCTGCGCGAGGGCAATACGCCGCTCTATTCGCTGCCGCGGGCGGCGCGCGCGCTGGGGATGGACCAGCTTTTTGCGAAGCACCAGGGGATGAATCCGACCGGCTCGTTCAAAGATACGGGCATGACGGCGGCGCTGAGCGTGGCGCGGGAGCGCAAGTTCGAATGGGTGGCGTGCGCGTCGACGGGGAACACGTCGGCGGCGATGGCGGCTTACGCAGCACGGGCGGGGCTGCGCAGCCTGGTGCTGATTCCGAATGGAAAGATTGCGTGGGGCAAGCTGTCGCAGGCGATGGATTACGGCGCGGTGACGTGCCAGTTGGACACGGACTTTGACGGCTGCCTGAAGGTGCTGATGGAGATTGTGCGCGAGGCGCCGATCTACCTGCTGAATTCGGTCAATCCTTACCGCCTGGAAGGACAGAAGACGCCGGCGCTGGAGATTGCCGAGGCGTTCGACTGGACGGTGCCGGATCACGTGATTGTGCCGGGCGGCAATTTGGCCAACAGCTCGGCGCTGGGCAAGGGCTTCCGCGAGATGAAGGAGCTGGGCCTGGTGCATCGCGTGCCGAAGATTTCTGTGATTCAGGCAGAGGGCGCAAACCCGCTGGTGCGGAGCTTTGCGGCGAGCGGCGGCGCGACGATGGAGCCGGTGGAGGCGCACACGCGGGCGACGGCGATTCGCATTGGCAATCCGGCATCGTGGCGCAAGGCTGCGCGGGTGGTGCAGGAGACCGGCGGTTGGTGCCTGGATGTGACGGAGGCCGAGATCGCAATCGCGAAGGCGGAGATTGGCGCGGAGGGACTGGGGTGCGAGCCGGCTTCGGCGGTGACTCTGGCTGGCCTGAAGAAGCTGCGCGCGCAGGGGGCGATCCAGGGAAACGAGTCGGTGGTGCTGGTGCTTACGGGGCACACGCTGAAGGACGCCGACTACACCATCGATTTTCATCGCGGCACGCTGTTGCGGCCTGAGGAGGCTGCGGGACACGAGCCCGAGATTGAAAAGCTGCGCCGGAACGCGGTGCAGGTGGCGGCCACGCCGGTGGCGGTTCTGGATGCGATGCGGAGCGCACGGCCATGAGCCGGCTGAAGCTGCGGCTGCCCGCGACCTCCGCGAATCTGGGGCCGGGATTCGACACGGCGGCCGTGGCGCTGGATTTTTATCTGGAGATTGAGGCTGAGCCGGCAAGCGAGTTTTCGATTGCGGCTACGGGCCGGGATGCCGACCGCTGCGGGCAGATGGACGATAACCTGGTGCTCGATCTGTACCGGAGAGTGCTGGTGGAGAACGGCCGCGATGCGACGCCGCTGGCCATTCGCATGCACAATGAGATTCCGCTGGGCATGGGTTGTGGCTCGTCGGCCGCCGGGCGGCTGGCGGCGCTGGCGATGGCCGTCCACTTTGGACAGCTTGGCTGGGACGAGGAGCGCATTATCGCGGAGGCCGCGGCGCTGGAAGGCCATCCCGATAACGTGGCGGCGTGCTGGCTGGGCGGGTTTGTGGCGGCGGGCGAGGCAGGGACCAAGGGAACGAGGGAACAAGGGAACGAGGGCGGGGTGTGCGTGGCGCGGGTTGTGCCGCCGCGGGAGTGGCGCGCGCTGGTGGTGCTGCCCAGCGAACCCTTAGCTACGAGCAAGGCAAGGGCAGTTTTACCGCAGAGTTATTCACGGGCTGACGTGGTGAGTAACTTGCAGGCGGTGGCGCTGCTGGGACTGGCATTTGCCCAGGGCAGGGGAGACCTGCTGCAGGCGGGCATGTCGGATCGCATTCATCAGCCGTATCGTGCCGCCATTTGTCCGCAGTTGGGCCGGCTGTTGCCGCTGGCGGGGCAGGATGGAATTCTGGGCGTGGCGCTGAGCGGCGCAGGACCCGCAGTGCTGGCGATCCTTTCCAGTGAACAGCATGTGAGGGCGGCTCGGGATGCAATCCGTGAGGCGCTGTCGGGCTCAGGGGAGTCCGAGGTCCTGGTGTGCGGTTTCGAGGAGAAGGGCGGCAGTGCAAGCTGGCGGGCTGTGCCGCAACAGCTTCCATGGGGTGCGACCCAGTAGCTGCCCCTGAGTCAACATAAGTGGCTCTAACTCGCAGGAAAAGTATCCACGATGTAAATAACCGGAAAGTGATTACTTTTATCCCCCAAGGTGCTCATTTTTCCTGTTACCTAAGATTCCTTGATCTTCGTTTATAAAACCCCTAGATTCACAACGTGGGCAGTTCTGGGGGAGGGCTGCTCTAGCGCCCGTGATTCCGCAAGGAGTCCGGGCGCTTCTGATTTTCAGGTGTCAGGTGTCAGGTGTCAGGTGGCAGGTGTCAGGTGCCAGGGGACCGGCGCGGTCCACTGTGGACGAATCAGCGTTCCTGAACTCTGATCCCGGTGCTGCTCGTTCACACGTGAAACCTGTCACCTGTTCCCTGAAACCTGCAACCTGGCCTCCATGCGACTTTCGCACAGCCCTGTGCATCCCATGAGGGAGCGGCTGCGGCTAAACTTAAGTGGGCAGTCTTAACGTAAGGAGGAGCATGGCTGGAGCGGGTGTTCTGGAAGTAACGGATGGAAGCTTTGATCAGGAAGTCTTGAAGCACGACAAACTGGTGCTGGTGGATTTTTGGGCGGCGTGGTGTGGGCCGTGCAAGATGATTGCGCCGGCGGTGGACAGCATCGCCGAAACGTATGCGGGGCAGGTGAGGGTGGCCAAGGTGAATGTGGACCAGAACGGCGCCACGCCCTCGCGCTACGGCATCCGCGGCATCCCCGCGCTGCTGTTCTTCAAGGACGGCAAGGTGGCGGACCAGATCGTCGGGTACGTGCCGAAGGAAGCGATTGAGGAGAAGGTGAAGAGGCTTCTTTAGGGAGTAGGGAGTAGGGAGTAGGGAGTAGGGAGTAGAAGGCGAGGCCCGGTGCGAGTGCGCCGGGCTTTTTCTGCGTTCTGCCGTGTCAGCGCTGGTTGCTGAGGGATCGGGGGGCGCGGATGCCTGACAGCTGACACCTTCCCCCTGACACCTGCCTCAGTGGTATTTGCGCAGGACGCCGAGGACGCGGCCCTGGATGGCGACCTGGGCAGCGGGGACGTAGATGGGGTCCATCTCCAGGTTGGAGGGTTGCAGGCGCACGGTATTTCCTTCCACGTAAAAACGCTTGAGAGTTGTTTCTGCTCCGTGCACGAGCGCCACTACGATCTCACCCTGGCGGGCGGTGCGGGTGCGCTCCACCAGCACGTAATCGCCGCTGATGATGTGCTCGTCGCGCATGGAGTCGCCGCGCACCTCGAGCGCAAAGACGTCGCGGTTGCCGACGACGTCGTGCAGCGAGATGGATTCGACGGCCTCGGACGTCTCGACGGGCAGGCCCGCGGCGATGCGGCCGGCAAGCGGCAGGCGGTCGCTGGTGCGGGTGCGCGTTCCCGGCGGGACTACATCGATGGAGCGGCTGCGGTTGTGCACGCGGTCGAGCATGCCCTTCTTTTCCAGGTTGGTGATGTGCTTGTGCACCGTGGCCAGGCTCTTGAGCCCCATGCCCCGCGCAATCTCCTCGAACGAAGGCGAGTAGCCATTGCGGGTCACAAACGATTCCAGGAAGTCGAGAACTTCTTTTTGACGCCGAGTGACAGCCATGGGCGCATTATAGCGAAGAAAAAGCGAACCGCAAGCAATATTTTTGCGACGGGTGAATCAAGAGAGGAATGAGGCCCGCACCACAATGCGATGGGCGGAGCGCGTCAGCCGGCAAAGCAGCGGTTCACAGTGTGCCGTCGTCGGGCGGGCAACGCAGGGGCGCGCCGGATTTATAGCGTGAGAGGTGCGCGGTGAGGCGGTTGAGATGCTGTGCATCCGCCGCATTGCGCGCTAACGCCAGCGCCTTTTCCTCGGTTTCGATGGCCTTCTCCATGTTGCCGCTCTCCGCGTAGGCCGCGGAGAGTGTGTCCAGCACCGCGGCATCCTGTCCCCCGGCGAGCTCATTGGCTCTTTCGGCCAGTTCGATGGCCTTTTTCCCGTTGCGGAGGATGGGTGCGTCGGCCGCGGTGGCCATGAGCGTGGAGGCCAGCAGCAGCACCGAGACGCGGTTCGGTTCGCCATCGAGAGCGAGGAGCGAGTGGTGGAGCGCGGACGTGTAGTCGCCGCGCATGTAGAAGGCGAAGCCGAGCGCTTCATGGGCCGGGTAGTAGTCCGGGCGCAGACGCACCGCATTGGACCAGGCGTCGATGGCTTCATCGAGGCGATGGACGCCGACGTATGCCGTGCCCAGGTTGTAGTAGGCATCGGAGAAATTGGGATTCGCCGCGATCGCACGCTGCAGATAAGGAATGGCTTCTGCCGGGCGCCCCGCCATGGTCAGCGCGGACCCCAGGTCGTTGTTTGCCTTGGCGTCGTCGGGGTACATGGCAAGGGCCTTGCGCCATCCCGCCACCGCGCCCGCGTAGTCGCGTTTCTGCTGCAGCGCATCGGCCTCGTCCATCAAGCGGTAGAACTCGGCGGCCGGCGCGTCGATGCGCTCGATGCCTTCCGCTGTTGCGTTGACGAACTCCGGCAGGTTGACGGCGCGGTTGGCCGCGGTGGCGTTGTCGACGTAGATGGGCGGGCTGTCGTTGCCGTCGGGGTCAATGTGCGTGAGATACATCTGCGTATAAGGCGAGCGGCTCTTGGAGGAGAAGACCAGCCAGCGCCCATTGGGGGAGAAGCTGTGCCAGGAGTTCATCAGCGCGGTGTTGGCACGCATGCGCCGCGCGGTTCCGCCGGCCGCCGGCACAATGTAGAGTTGGCTGTCCGGGCGCATGAGCTGGCCGTTGCGGCATTGCACGAAGACGATCCAGCGGCCGTCGGGCGACACCTTGGGGAAGTTGTTGCTCATGCCGTTATTGGAGGCTCCGCGGATGGGTTCCGCGACACCGCCTCTGCCCTGGTTGAAGGGTACGCGGTAGAGGCTGTACTGGATCTGAACCTCCTCCGGATCGTTGGCGGCGCGCGGAAGCGGTACGCCGGCGGGGTGCGCCTCCTTTGCTTCAGCGCGAGCGAAGACCACGTATTTACCGTCGGGGCTCCAGACACCGTCCGTCTGCACGTATCGTGGGTCATCGGCGCCGGGCAGCGGCTGCCGGCGGCCGGTGGTGCGGTCGTACCAGGCAAGGATGCCGCGCGTGGGATAGAAGACCTGCAGGAAGCGGTAGTCCTTGAAGTTGGTGACGAAGTAGGAGTCGGAGATGTCGCGCTGCGGCCCCGCAAAGGTGGTTAGGACATAGCGGCCGTCCGGCGACACCTGCGACATGAAGCCGACGCGGGATTTTCCCACCGTGCCGTCCATATTCCAGCGGACCATGTCCTGATCGCCAATCGACATCTGCTTGCGCACCGGGACCACGGCGTACAGTCCCTTGTCGTTCCCGGGGCCGTCCATGTCCAGCCCCATGGTTTTGCCGTCGGTGGAGAAGGAGTGGCAGTTGGCGCAGGTGTGCAGGTCATGCATCACGACGCGGCTCTCGGGCCGGGCGATATCGCGAATCCGCCACGCCACGAGCGGGACCGCGTTGGGCGCCAGCGGCTGCACCACGTGCTGTGCGCCCTCGGAGGGCATCAGCGGAACATCGCGATAGAAGATCAGGGCGCCGACGGGGTCCTTCGACGTGGTGAAGCGCACGCTGCCGTGGCTGATTGCGTTTCCGCTTGCGTCGAGGCCGGTGAACTCCACCGTGGCGGGATGCGTGACGGAGTGGCGCTTGATCGAATCCCATTCCTGGGCTTCGGGCTTCCAGGTGTGCGCCGCGGCCTGTTCCGGCGTGAGGAAGGGAGGCTTGTTGGTGTCGGAGACGCAGCGCGGATCGATCTCGCCCATCTGCATGCCGGGGCCGGTGGAGGCGACGCGCAGGGGCCTGGTTCCATCCGCGAATGTGACGTCAATGCGCCAGGAAGCTACGCCGGGGGCAGCGTCCCGCCAAAGGAAGGTGGGTGGGGTGATCTCGGGCGGGAAGATGGAGCCATCCTGCGGATAGTCCACCGTGATGGCAGGGGTAGGATTGGCCGCCGCCATTGCAATGGCCAGATCGGGCGCGACTGCTCTGCCGACGATCAGTTCAAAGGCGAGCGCAAGAAGGAGCAGGCAGGCGAGGGTGATCGCATCTGCGCCAACGAGACGGCGGGAGGCGGCGGCGCGAGCGCGCGCCAGACAGCCTCTTCCCGAGAGGGTCCAGAATCGCACGCCAGGATGCTCCTGCGTTCGGGGGCTGCGTGTCGGTAATGGAGATCACAGAGAAGGGCCGGGGAGACGAGAAGTTCTTTTTGACGCCGAGGGAAAGGCATAGGGCGCTGTAGCGAAGAACAGGCGCAAGCAGAATTTTCCGGCATGGAAGCCGCATCGGCCTGTCGGGCGGCAACCCGGACTGTAAACCTCTGAAATGGCATAGATATTGCTCGTATACCAGGCATGGCGTTCACTGAGGCCCTGGACCTCCCGGAACTGTGTACAGCAGGCCGCGCGGTGTCTACAACCGTAGCCACTGGAGGCCCTTTCCGCGTCGTGGTTTTGATGCCGGTCTATCAAGACTGGGAGTCCGCGGCCCTGGTATGCCGGGCCATCGATGAACACCTTGCATCTCTTTCCGGCGTGAGCGTTCGCGTCCTCCTTGTCGACGACGGCAGTCCGGAAGACGTGCAGGATTGGGATCTGGTTGCGACGCATTCGCTCACCCGCATCGATGTGCTGCGCTTACACAGGAATGTGGGACACCAACGGGCCATTTGCGCTGGTATTTGTTACGTCCATGATCACATTGGCTCGGACGCGGTTTTGATCATGGACGCTGATGGGGAAGACCGCCCCGAAGACGCAGTGCATCTGATCGAGCGCGCGATTTCGAATCGGAATGCCGTGCTCTTTGCGGGACGGCGAAAGCGCCTGGAAGGGATAGTCTTCCGCATCGGATATTCATTCTTCCGCAGATTGCATCGCCTCCTCACCGGCGTTCCTGTGCGGGTCGGCAACTTCAGCATTCTTCCTTCCTCGGTTCTCAGCCGCCTGACATCGATGCCTGAAATGTGGAACCACTATGCGGGGGCGGTGTTCAAATCCAAATGCCGCTTTGAAATCATTCCGATGGATCGGGGACGCCGCGTGCGAGGCCGATCCCACATGAATATCACCTCGCTTGTCACGCACGGGCTCTCTGGCATCGCAAGCTTTCAGGAGACCGTAGCCACGCGCATCCTGATCGCGAACACAGTTTGCCTCTTCCTGCTGCTGCTCGCCCTGGGACTCGTCGTCGGAGTTCGTCTTTTTACGTCGATGGCCGTACCGGGATGGGCAACCTACACAGTTGGGATCATCGCGATCCTGTTCACTCAAGTACTGGCTGTCTCATTTAGTCTCGTATTCTCGCTGATCAGCAACCGAAGCAGCACCGCATTTATCCCGAGCCGCGACTGCGCATTTTTTATCGACCGGCTGCATCCGCTGGTGAGCCAAGATGGCGACTGCTGAGGTATTTGCTTACCAGGGACAGGAACTGGACCTCTTCGCCCGTGCACATCGATGGAAGAGGTATTGGTGCTCCCGGATTCGTCCATGGATTTCGGGAGACGTGCTCGAAATCGGAGCCGGCATCGGAGCGAATACGGCGCTTCTGCAAAACGAACATGTCCGCTCATGGCATTGCGTGGAACCGGATCCTGAACTACGGTCTCGCTTGGACGCGGTCATTTCCAGCCTTCCAACTTGCTCCGTCAGCACCGGGACCATTCGGTCGGCATTCGGACGGCAGTTCGACACCATCCTTTACATCGACGTGCTGGAGCATATCGAAGCCGATCACGCCGAACTCACGACTGCTGCGGATCTGCTCCGTCCCGGCGGGCATTTGATCGTGCTCTCGCCGGCGCACCAATTTCTCTTCAGCAGATTCGATGACGAGATTGGACATTGGCGCCGCTACAACAAATCCTCGCTGCGCGCCTGCGGTCCCGCGGATCTCGAGCTCAAGAGGCTGTTTTATCTCGACTCAGCAGGCATTCTGCTTTCATTGGCAAACCGCCTCCTGCTCAGGCAAGCAACGCCCACACTCAATCAGATCCAGGCCTGGGATCGATTCGTCGTACCGGTCTCCCAATCTCTGGATGCTGTGCTTGGCTACAGCATCGGCAAAACGATCGTGGGGGTCTGGACGCGGCGATGAACCGGGAGAAGGCGGGGTTCAATAAGATCGCATTCGCAGCTACGCTGGCTACCGCGCTGCTTCTGCTTGTAGCGCTGGAGATTCGCTTTCCCTACTATTTTCTCCAGGACGATGGACTGGAATATTTTCTGCCGGCCTGGGTTCACAACCTGCGCTCCATCCTTTCCGGAGAGTTGCCGCTCTATGACTTTCACATCTTCGCAGGCACGCCTCACGCTTCATTAATTCAGCCGGGTTGTTTTTATCTGCCCTCCTATATCGCTCTGATTCTGAGCAAGACCATCTGGGGCCATCCATTCGCCACTCTCGACATCCTCGCAATGTTTCATGCCCTTTTAGCGATTGCGGGCTGCTATGTCCTGCTTCGTTCTCTGGGGACGAGCAACACGGTTGCCGCATTTGGAGCGCTTACTTCACTCTCCGGCTTCTTTCTCTGGTGCGGACGAACGTGGCCTTTCGTGCCTGCGCTCTGCGCCTACTTCCCATGGATCCTTTGGGCCTCTCTGCGGTATTTTGAGAAACCGAGCCTGAAACGAGCTGCCCCGTTGCTCTTTCTTCGTCTCGGATTGCTTTACGTGGGCTACCCTCAATATTTTCTTCTAGCCTGCATCTTTGAACATCTGTTCGTGATGCTTTACACCGCTCCGGCAAAGCAGCCGGATTGGCTGCGCAGGTGCGCTTTCTACCTCGCCTTAGACATTCCTACCTTTTTGCTTGGCTTGCCGCTCATACTTCCAGCTATCGCGGAGATCGGACGCTCGTTTGATCGTGCTACCAAGCTTACTTATGGAATGTTTTCGACGGATACGATGAGCCCGCTCCAGTGGCTGGTGGGCCAGTGGCTCGTCTTCGTTCCCATACGATTACCCAAGGACGCCATTGATGCGGCGCTTCCTTTCCTATCGCAAATCGGATATCTCCCGAGTCTCTTATCGTTCGGCGCGGTGATGCTTTGGAAGAAACAGCCCAAGCGCCGAGCGTTGATCGCAGCGTCTCTTGTCTGCATCCTGCTTGCGCTTCTCTGGGGGTGGAATGTTCTGGGACCCCTGCTGTACCATGTGCCGCTGCTGAACCGTTTTCGTTTTCCTTTTAAGCTCATTTACTTTGCAGGATTCTTCCAATGCCTGCTGGCGGCGCTGGTGTTGACTCGCTGGAATCAAAAATGGCAATTCCTCGCCGTGGGCGGTTTTGTTCTGAATTGGTTATGGGTGTTTTGTCTGCTACCGAGTCATGCATGGCGCATCCGGGAATACCACCCACCGCTGCAGTCGCCATGGCACGATACCTTGAAAACCGGGCGGTACATCATCATCGATCAAAATCCCATATCTTCTCCGCCTGGGGATTTTGCGCATTTCAATTATTCACTCTTGTGGGGATTCGACAACCTCTTCGGCTATGAGCCGATGCTGTCGCGTTTCGATGCCGAACTACTGTTCAAGCCATCGTATCCAGATCTTCACGCCGGCAGCTTTAGCGGGCCCATGGAATCTGCGTATCTCCAGCACCTGAAGCAATGGAGCGTCCGCTACATTCTGCTGAGCTCGTCGCGGCCGGACATGACGGACAAGGTGAAGGCGGCCGGCTTCCAAAGGCGCTCCACAAACGGAACGTTGACTTTGTGGGAAGATCCGCATTTCCTTCCGCGTGTGCGCCCCGCAAATCCCGCTGATGCATCCGGCGTTCGATGGACCGTCCATGCAAATTCCGTCGACGTAGCCCTGGAGCACTGGAGTGGCGGCGAATTGACGATGGCTTTCGCTGCGAATCCCGGATTGCAAACCTGCTTCGAGAACCGTTGCATCCCCGTAGCCAGGTCTTCTGACGGCATGATCCATGTGAACCTGCCGCCGGGAACCAGCCGGATGCGTCTTGTCTACAGGAACCGGACGTTCAACGTGGCCGCGGTGATCTCCGGACTGACGCTCGTTGTGTTGATCGTGTTGTTTTTGCGTGCTGAAAATCGCAGGCCGCCGGCTTTGATCTCAAGGGCCGCGTCAGAACCAGCCCTCTCGCCTAAGGCCGATCGCGAAGCGTTCGTGCTGCGCAGCGGGCTGTTGGCGGACCTGTTTTCTCATCGAGCCGCTAGCCTTGCCATGCGGAACGCCTCCGAGTCTTCCGCAGCCGATCGAGGCTGATCCTCAAATCGCCACACCCGGAAGCATGAGAGCTTGGTTGCACCCTCAAGTTGACCCATCGGGCGCTTATCGATTCTCCCCAAAGATTCGTCGCGCAAGCAGAATTTCTCCCCATTGAACCCAGCTCGAAGTGTGCGATCTTCCGGTTTCCGGCGCGGCAGGGTCCCGGGGCGCTCGACCGCGGGTACTCTTGTCGATTCGAATGACTTTTCTGTAGCATGGGCGAGTGCCAACCGTAGATCCCCGCAGAGAGCACTCAGACCCCGTATCCGCGTCCGAATTCGTTTTTGATATTGCCCGCGGATTCATGCGTTCGCAAGTTCTCAGGACAGCTTGCGATCTCCAGATTTTCGATCATCTCGATGACGCCCCGAAGCCGGCGGATGCAATCGCTCGTGAGGCAGGAGTTCCCGAGGGGCCGTGTCTCGCGCTTTTGCGAGCGGCGGTTCATCTGGGCCTCTGCAGGATGGATGAGCGGGGGTTCGCAGCCAATGCCATCTCCGATTACCTGCGCACGTCGCATCCTCTCCGGATGCCGGCTCTGGCAAATTCGGATTTTTACCGGCCGCTCTGGGAAGCGTTGACGAACGCGGTGCGCGAGGGAACACCCCGCTGGCAGGAAGCCTTCGGAGCCTCCGCAGAGAAGGTATTCGCGGCGGCATTTTCCGATCCGGATCGAGCCAAGGAGATCGCGGCATTCTTTTCCGCGGTCAGCGTGCCCCAGGGTATCGCCCTGGCGCGCAGTTGGGATTTTTCCCAGGCGGCAAAGCTGCTCGACGTCGGCGGCGGTGGCGGAAGCATTACGATCGAGATTCTCAAAGCGAACCCGCACCTGCATGGGACGATCGTGGATCTGCCTCCCATGGTTGCGGCTGCGCAGCAAAACATTGCAGCCAACGGACTGAGTGATCGCTGCACCGCGGTGGTCGGAGACATCTTTGAGAGCCTGCCCTCCGGTTACGATGCCGCCCTGCTCGCCTGGGTCCTTCATGATTGGTCCGATGCTAATTGCCACAAGATTCTGCGCACCTGCCACAACGCGCTTCCTGCCGGCGGCCGGTTGTTCATCTGTGAAGCAGTTTTGAACGATGATGGCACGGGATCGGATCACGCCGTCTTGGGAAGCCTGAACATGCTGGTGAATGCGGAACCTGGAGCCAGGGAGCGCACCCTTCGCGAGTACCGGGAGCTTCTTGCGGCGACCGGCTTCAGGCTGGACGAACTGGTTCAAACCGGCGGCGCCCGCGATCTGATTGTGGCAACTCGCACGTAGCCCGCGGGCGCAATCGCGCGGATGAAGCCACGGCCAAAATCCTAAGCGGGATTGTTGCAAACGGACTCTTAGAAAGTGCTGATCGAAAGAGACCTGCCGCCGATAAACGATTCGTGCGCGGTGGCGTGGCGCGCGATTTGGCATGATTTCGATTCGCAAATATCTGGATGGAACGGCGGAGGCGCCGGAGGACGAAGCCGCGCCGGTGCGTGCGGCCGCGAACGGTGCGCGGGGCAGGGAAGGCGAGGTGCTCCGCGCATCGTTGAAGGCGTATAGCTCGGCGCTGGCAGAGATGGGGCGCTCCGGCGTGGATGTCTGCCCGGCGGAGGGACCGGCGCTCGAGAACAGGCTCGGCGAGATCGCAAACGGGATCGGCGAGCGCCCCAGCATTGAAGCCATCGTCAAAGCCGATAGCGGTGTGCAGACGGAGCTGCGCGAGTGGGGTCGGCGCGCGGCGCGGCACTATCGCGCCAAGGCCGGCGAGGTGAAGGAGATTCTGCTGGCCATGGCGCAGACCACGGAGTCGGTGGGTCAGCGCGATGCGCACTACGCGCAGCAGATCGGCGAGATGACGCGGAAGCTCAGCCGTATTGCATGCCTCGACGACATCACCACAATTCGCATGTCCATTCAGGACAGCGCGGCGGAACTGAAGCAGTCGATCGAGCGGATGGCCGCCGAGGGCCGCGCGGTACTGGAGCGGATGCAGGCGCAGGTCACGACGTTCCAGGCCAAGCTCGAAGAAGCGGAGCAGGTGGCCAGCATTGACGCGCTGACGCGGCTGCGCAGCCGGATGTGGGTGGAAGGGCAGTTGGAGCAGCGGATTGCGACGGGCACGGCGTTCTGCACAGCGATCGTCGATATCGACGCGTTCAAGAGCGTGAACGATCAGCACGGGCACCTGGCCGGGGATGCGCTGCTGAAGCAGTTTGCCGAGGAGTTGAAGTCGGCGTGCCGCGCCAGCGATGTTGTGGGACGGTGGGGCGGCGACGAGTTCCTGATCGTGCTGGACGGTGAGCGATCGGCGGCCGAGGCGCAACTGGAGCGGGTGCGCAAATGGGTTTGCGGGCAATACACGGTGGAGACCGGCGCGGGCGCGGTCAAGCTGAACGTGGAAGCGTCGATCGGGCTGGCCGAGTGGACGCGGTCCGAGAGCCTGGCGCAGTTGCTGGAACGCGCCGATGCGGCGATGTACGCATGCAAAGGCGCTGGACGCGACCGGCGGAGCGCAGCGCGATAACGGCCGCCTTGGGAACACAGAGCCCTGGAATCTATTCTTGAATTCAAGCCCTCTCGACTGCGGATCGTCTCCGTTGCAATGATGGTGGGCGCAGAGGGCTGCGGCAAAGCATGGCGACGGTGAGAGGCGTTTCGGCGTGGGGGATCAGGCTTTGCCTGGTGTGTCTGCTGCTGAGTGCGGCCGCCATGCTGCGCGCGCAGGCCGGCAGCGGGGTGGTTCGCGGCAGCGTGCGCAACTCTTCCGGTGCTCCGGTGGCGGGGGCGACCATTGCTGTTCGCGTTGCGGCTTCGCGTTTGCTGCGCAGCGCTGTTACGGACGCGCAGGGGCGGTTCCTGCTCCAGGCTCTTCCGCCGGGCGTATGCGAGATTACAGCGACGGCGCCTGGGTTTGCAGCCGCAAAGGCGCGGATCGTTGTTTCGATGAGCACCACGCTCGAGCTTGCGGTAACGCTGGGGACGCTTCCCGCGGCGGAATCCGTGACCGTGAGGGCGAACGCCTCGTCGATTGCGGAGCAGCCGATCGATCTGACCAGCGACGTGCACCAGAGCGTGATTACGAGCCGCGACCTTGCAACGTTGCCGCTGGCGGCGCGCAGCTTTGCCAACATCGCGTATCTCGCGCCCGGTACGGAGCCGGTGGAACCGTCCGATCCGACGAAGGCGCGCATTACGGCCGTCTCCACGGGCGGAAGCTCGGGCCTGAACAACGAGCTCTCCGTCGACGGCGCGGACAACTCCGACGACTACATCGGCGGCTTCCTCGAGAACTACTCGCCCGACGCCATCAACGAGTTTGTTGTGGCCACCGCGCAGGAGGATGCCGCTACTGGTGGAACGACGGCGGGGTCGGTCATCCTCGACACTAAAAGCGGAACGAACCATTGGCACGGACTCGGCGCTTTCTACGAGCGCGCCGCGGCGCTCAATGCGCGCTTCCCAATCGAGAATCCCGCGCCCGATCCCAAGCAGCCGTTCTCGCGGCAAAACTACGTGGCAACGCTCGGCGGCCCCATTCTCCGAGATCGCTTGTGGTTCTTTGCGTCGGCAGAATATGTCCACGAGAACGCGAGCATTGTGTACTCGCCGGCCAACGCCGCGCAGTTTGACGCGCTGGCCACGCTGGCCTCCGACGGGCTGATTCCGGGCGTCTCGTCGATCGCGGTGCCGGCGTTCGTTCCCATTCCGTTTCGCGACACGCTGGGAATGCTGCGCTTCGACTGGACGCAGTCGCGGCGCTCCACGTGGTTTCTGCGCAACTCCGTGGACACATACACAACCCACAACGACATGGTGCAGCAGGCGACGCTGCCCTCCACGGGGCTGCTGACACACAATAACTACTTCAGCCTCGCGCTGGGAAACCAGTTCGAATACTCACCGACGCTCGTGGGCAAGTTCCTCTTCGGCGCAAGCGGGCTGCACCTCACCCAGACGCGCTCGTCGGATCTGGGATTTGCGCTGGCCTTTCCGTTCAGTTCGACCTCACTCACTGTCTCCGGATTTGAGACGTTCGGCGATAACCAGTTCGCCACGCCGATTACGTTCTTTCCCTCCGAGCGCGATCAGCAGAAGTACCAGCTTCGCTACGACGTGAGCAAGGCGCTGGGCAGCCACTCGATTCAGTTCGGCGTGAATCTGATTCACGAACCTGTGCTGGGCGGCAGATTCCCGGGAAACACCGAGACGCTGTACCAGTTTCCGCAGAATCCCAGCTATTACTTGGAAGATCCGGCGCAGTTCACGGCCGACATGCAGGCGGGCGCGTCGACAACGAACCTGGGCGGAGGCTTTGCGCAGAACGTGCAGCGATTCGCAGGCTACGCGCAGGACTCGTGGCAGGCGCGGCGTGGACTCACGCTGAACTATGGCGTTCGTTCCTCTGCGACGCGCGGGCTTTTCGTGGGCTCGGGCAGAACGCAGATGCAGAACCCCGGATACAGCACGCTTGCGGCGCTGCAGATCCCGCTGGTGACGGGCGCTCCGCACGATGACGATGCGCAGATTGCGCCGCGAGTCGGGTTTGCCTGGGCGCCGTCGAAGAGCGGCAGCACCGTGGTGCGCGGCGGATTCGGCATCTACTACGACGACCTGGCGCAGAACGGATGGGTGACGGCGTTTCAGACGGTGAGCACGGGCTCGGGGGCCTGCGTGGATCCGGTGCAGAATCCGAACGGCCCGGAGAACCCCGGCTGCGTGGCGGGCAGCGCTGCCGGTGGTGTGGCCAACCTCATCGATCCGCACTACCGCACGCCGTACGCGATCCACATCTCGGCGGGCGCGGAGCATGCATTCAACGGCGGCTGGGCGCTGAGCGCCGACTTTGTGCACGAGCAGGGCAACCACTCCTATCGCGCCTACAGCTACACCGGCGGCGCAAATCTCTTCACGCCACTGCTGGCCGCCGACGATCCGCGGCAGGCACAGGTTGTACCGGATGTGAACGTCTTCCACTCCGACAACCGCTCCAGCTACAGCGCGCTGCTGGTGCATCTGCAGGGCAGAGTGAATCAACGGCTGAACTTGGTGGCGAACTACACGCTGGCCAAGGCGCAGACGTGGGGCTGCGTGCTGGGAGAGTTGTTCGATTACGTGAATGGCGTGTGCGATCCGCTCGACCCGTTCGCGCCCGGGGACTACGGGCCGTCGGGCGAGGACGTGCGCCATCGCGCGGTGGTAGCGGGAGTGTGGCGCGCCTGGGGAGGATTCGAACTCAGCACCGTGACCCAGGCTGAGACCGCGCGACCCTTCACCATTACCACCGCAGACAACAGCGGCCGCATCGCGATCGATGGACGGCCCACGTCGCTCGATCAGTTCCGCGGGACGCCGTACATCCAGGCCGACCTGCGCGTCAGCCGTCCGATGGTTCACGAGCGATGGACGGTGACGCCGCTGGTGGAGTTCTTCAACGTGTTCAACCGCAATAATCCCGGCGCGAATTACGTGACCAACATCGCCACGCTGCCGGTTCCGGCGGCCGAGGCGCAGAGCGGCAATGTGACGGAGATCTGCACCAACGCGGATTGTTCCGCGACCACGCCGATCATCAGCCCGGATCAGCTTCGGGTGCCGGGCGGCGCACTGGGCGACTTCTTCGGGCCGGGCACGACGGTAGGGATTCCGTTCGCGGCGCAGGGCGGCGCGCGCGTCAGTTTTTAAGCAGGCGCCTGTCTCAGTGATCGCCATCACAGGTCGCGCCACTGGGTTTCCCTTTTTGAATCTCTCCGAGGCGCTCTACCCGTAGCGAAACTCAGCGCAATTCTTAAGCCTCTCCCATCTTGTCTTTCCTCTTACCAACGACCACAGTGGTTATGTCACATTAGCTGCTCCTTAGCAATCTGCCTTGAATGTGGGCAGACCGGTGCAAAAGGAGCACGTCGCGGTGGAAAACCGCGCTTGGCTGTGGAAAGCCGGAGAAGGCGTATGCGATTGCTGGTGGTGGAAGACGACAGGGCGCTGGGAATGTTTCTGGCGCGTGGGTTGGAATCGGACGGGCACCGGGTCCGTGTGGTGGTGGATGGCGCCTCGGCGGTGGAGGCGTTCCGGCAGGATCTTCCCGACCTGACGATTCTCGATCTCAACCTGCCGGTGATGAACGGCGACGAGGTGCTGGAGCAGGTGCGCCGCCTGGACGCGGAGTTGCCGGTGCTGGTGCTGACCGGCCGGCAGGAGGTGGAGACGCGGGTGACGTGTCTCGACCGCGGCGCCGACGATCTGATGACCAAGCCCTTCAGCCTGCACGAGCTGCGCGCCCGCTGCCGGGCGCTGCTGCGCCGCAAGCGCGAAGCCCGTCTGACCCTGCGCGCGGGTGATCTGGAGTTGGATCGCATGGAGCACTCGGCGCGACGCGCGGGCATGGAGATCACGCTGACCAACAAGGAATTCGCGTTGCTGGAGCGGTTGATGCTCAATCGCGGGCAGTGCGTATCGAGGGTGGAACTGCTGGACTCGGTGTGGAACATGGAGCCCGCGCAGACCACCAACATCGTCGATGTCTACGTAAACTACCTGCGCCGCAAGCTCAAGGATCCGCCGCCGGGGCGGCTGATCCGCACGGTGCGGGGCCAGGGCTACATGGTGCCTTCAGAACTTGAGCTGGCGCTGCCCGCGGCCACCGCGCAGAACATTCCAATGACGCACTCCCTTGCGGAAGTGCACTAACACGATAGAGCCAACATATCTCTATTTTTTTGGGAGGATGCTCATGTCTGCTGTTTTCCCTCTCTCTTCCTTTGCCTTGCAACCGGTTCCACGGGTTCGTCCGCGGACGGTGCTGTTAGCCAGTCCCGACCAGAATATTCGCCAGCGCCTGCATGCGCGGCTGAGCGGCCTGCGCTGGCAGGTGCGCGAGGCGCAAAGCGGCGCCGAGGCCTGGGATGAAGCCGAGCACGGCGCTCCGGAGGCCATGATCGTCGACTCGTGGCTGCCCGACCTGGTGCAGAGCGAGTTTCTCAAGGAGTTTCACGCCCGCTTTCCGTCCTCCGATGTGCTGACGGTGGAGGGGGCGGCGATTGAGAAGGCCATGCGCAGCCCCTACCGGCAGGAACTTCTTTATGCGCTGCGCGTTCTGGAAGATACGGACACGGCGGCATGGAACTCCGCGCCCCAGTGGGAGGCGGGTGCGCCGGTGACAAGTTTTCCTGCAGTGAAGAAGCCGCCAGTGATGGTGCGGCCCGGGGGCGAGAACGATATGAGTACTGCGTCAGTGGTGGAGATGCCGGCGGTTACCGTGAGCCGGCCGGAGGCGAGCGAGCGGTTGCCGGAACTGGTGGGCACAGCCGACTGCATGCTGGACGTGAGCCGGCGTATCCGGCGCGTGGCCGCGCGCACCACGCCGGTGCTGATCGAAGGGCCGACGGGTTCGGGCAAGGAGATTGTCGCCGAGGCGCTGCATCGTTTGTCCAGCCGCAGCCGCAAGCCATTTGTGGCGATCAATTGCGCGGCGATTCCTGAGGCGTTGCTGGAAGCGGAGCTCTTCGGCCACACCCGCGGCGCGTTTACGGGCGCGGTGCAGGGGCGGATGGGGCGCATTGAAGCGGCCGACGGCGGAACGCTGTTTCTGGACGAGATTGGCGAGATGCCGCTGGCGCTGCAGGCCAAGCTGCTTCGCTTCGTGGAGTGCGGAGAGTTGCAGCGTGTGGGCAACAACGAGACGGTGAAGGTCGACGTGCGGATTGTGGCGGCGACGCACCGGCCGCTGGCGGCGCATGCGCAGGAGGGAAAGTTCCGCTCCGATCTGTACTTCCGGCTGGCGGTCTTTCTGATTCGCACGCCGGCGCTGACTGAGCACATGGAGGACCTGCCACAACTGGTCACGCATTTTCTCGACAAGATGGGCCGCACGGAGCCGCTGAAGCAGATCGATGCGGCGGCGATGGCCAAGCTGAAGGGCCATGCGTGGCCGGGGAACGTGCGCGAACTCGAACACGTGCTGGAGCGCGCGGCGATTCTGGCGGGCGATGCCACCACGATTACCGCCGACGAGATTGACTTCGGCGCGGCCGTGCACTGAGGAGAGGATCCGATGCGCATCGACGGAACGCTGAGCGCGCAGCTCGAACGGTATCTCGATCTGGCGACGATGGAGACGAAGCTCACGGCGGAGAACATGGCCAACGTGGACACGCCGGGGTATCGCGCGGTGGGCATGGACTTTGAGTCGGAGATGCGCAGCGCGCTTGCGGATGCGGCGGAGGGAAGGACGCCGCATCCGGCGCGCATCGGGCTGGAAGACGGCCTGATTGCGCGGCCCGATGGGAATAACGTCTCGATGGATCGCGAGAGCCTGAACCTGGCCGAGGCGCAACTCAAATTCAAAACCGGCGTGGCGCTGCTGAAGCAGCAGTATCAGATGACGATGGACGCGATCCACGCGGATAAGGCTTGATGTCGGGGGGCGGGAACCGTGGGTCGTGAACCGTGATGCGTGATTGGAACGCTTTGGTGCACGGCGCACGATCCACAACTCACGAACCACGGACCACGAATCACCAATCACGATTCACCAATCAGGTTTTCAGCAACCAGGAGCGGGCATGAATCTCTTCGGCATGATGGAGTCTTCGGGCAGCGCGATGCAGGCGGAGCGCATGCGCGCCGAGGTGGTGGCGGCGAACATGGCCAACGCCGAGACCACGCGGACAGCCTCGGGAGGGCCGTATAAGCGGCAGCACGTGGTGTTTGCGGCGAATCCCGGCGAGCCGTCGTTTGCGAACACGTTGAATGGTGTTGCGGGATTGGCGCCGCTGCAGCCGCTGCAGCCGATGGGAAGCGCAGGACTGCCTCAGGGCGGCGTGCACATCGCGCAGGTAGTGGAGGATCCGGCGCCGCCGCTGCGCCGCTACGATCCGGGACATCCCGATGCCGGGCCGGATGGCTACGTGGCGTATCCGGACATTAACCCCGTCACAGAGATGGTGGACCTGATGGGGGCGACGCGTGCATACGGTCTGAACGCATCGGCGGTGCAGGCGGAGAAGGGCATGATCGCCAGCGCGCTGGAGATTGCGAAGTAGGCGACAGGGATCAGGGGAACAGGAGGGAGTCCATGGCGAGCGCAATTCAAGCCGTAAGCAACATGACGACGCAGACCGCCTCCGCGTTTGCCGCGACGGCGCATGCGAAGCCGGCCGCTGCGCCGTTCTCTGATCTGCTGACGGATGCGGTGGGCGATGTGAACAAGTTGCAGGATCAGGCGGCCGAAGCCGTGCGCGGGTTGATGACCGGCGCCGGGGTGGACGTGCACCAGGCGACGATCGCGACGGAGAAGGCGAGCATGGCCTTCGAGCTGGCGCTGGCGGTGCGCAACAAGGCGGTGCAGGCCTATCAGCAGGTGATGGGGATGCAGTTCTGACGCAGGCGCTTCGCGCTGCCGAGTGATGACAGGACACGGGAATCATGGCCACGGGAACAGAGCTGGAAAAGACCGCGCGAATGACTCCCGCAAAGGCTCCATTGAGCGGCGGGCTGGGCACGCTGTGGACGAGAGCGAAGATCTTCTGGGCCGGGCTGCAGCCGCGCCAGCGCGCGTGGGCAGGGGTTTCAGGCGCGCTGCTCGCGGGGGTGATCGGGTTTCTGGCGTGGTATGCGGTGCGTCCCGACTGGCGGGTGCTGTACGCGGGGCTCGATGCGGACGATGCGCGGCAGGTGGCGCAGACGCTCTTACAGGCGCAGATTCAATACGATGTGGATGCGACCAGCGGCGCCATTCGCGTTCCGGCGGCGCAGCTGGACAAGGCGCGGCTGGCGACCGCCTCCAAGGGCGGCGTGAAGAGCGGACGCATGGGCTTCGAACTCTTCGACAAGCCCAACTGGGTGGGCTCGGAGTTCGATGAGCAGGTGAACTACCAGCGCGCCCTTGAAGGGGAGCTGGAGCACACGGTGAGTTCACTTGCCGATGTGGAAACGGCGCGGGTGCATCTGGTGATGCCGCACGACTCGCTGTTCCGCGACCAGGACCGTCCCGCGAAAGCCTCTGTGGTTCTCAAGCTGCGCCATCGCACGTTATCCGACGGCGAACCCGACGCGATCCGCAACCTGGTGGCCTCGGCGGTCGATGGTCTGACGCCGGATCATGTGGTGCTGGTGGATGCCGCGGGACGTGTTTCGCTGGGACCGCGCACCGCGGACACTGAGCGGCTGAAGGCGGAGCAGGCACTCGAAGACAAGCTGATTGCCACGCTGGAACCGGTCACCGGTGTGGGCAACGTGCGCGCCTCTGTCACGCTGGACTACGTGGACACGGCCCTCGACGAGACGCAGGAGCTCTACGATCCCACGCAGTCGGCCACGCTTTCGATGCAGCGCACCGAGCAGAGCGCCGGGCCGCAGCCGGTGGCCGCCGGGGTTCCCGGCACGGCGTCGAATGCGCCCAACACGCAGGCTGTGCCCGTGTACCCGCAGCAAAATACGCCGCCGCAGACCGCGAAAACCGAGTCGGGCACCTACGGCGTTTCAAAGACCGTGAAGCATACAACCGAAGATCCGGGACGCGTGCGGCGCATGACGGCGGCGATTGTAGTGAACGACCGGATGACACAGCCGGCCACCTCAAAGCGTGCGGCGCAGTGGCAGCCGCGCTCTCCCGATGAGCTGCGCAATCTGACCGCGCTGGCGCAGGCGGCGGTGGGGTTCGACAACGCGCGCGGCGACCTGCTCACGGTGGAGGATCTGTCGTTCCAGGACAATGCGGCGCAAACCGCGCCCACGTTGATCGGCCGCACGGTGTCGGCGGCGGAGAACTCGCCGGTGCTGGTGAAGTACGCCATGCTGCTGCTGGCACTTCTCTTAGTGCTTGCGCTGGGGGTGCGGCCGGCCCTGGCGCGGATAAGTGCCCCGCCGGCCGCCAAGCACGGCGCCAAGGAACTGCCGGGAGCCGCGGCGCGTGGGGCGCTGGCGGCGGAAGGGGCCTCCGAGGACGAGTCGCGCAGCAAGGCCCAGAACATCTTCGAACAGGTGCAGGGACAACTGAAACGCGAACCCGCGCAGGGCTCACGCCTGCTGCAGAGCTGGATTCATTCCGAGTAGTTCACCATGGCTGAGAACGTTGTAGCAGAACCCGTCGAAAGGGAACCGCAGACCGCGGTGGTGAAAAAGCGCCGCACCGCGGGGGTGCATGGATTGCGCAAGGCCGCGATCCTGCTGGTGGCAGTGGGCGAATCGCTGGCCAAGGAGATTCTGCGCACGTTGCCCGAGTCCGATGTGCAACGGCTGACCGCGGAGCTGGCGGATCTTCGCGGGATCACGCCGGAAGACTCCGCGGCGGTGCTGGAGGAGTTCTGGCAGCTGCTGGAGACGCAACACTACATCGTGCATGGCGGCCTGGATTACGCGAGCCACCTGCTGATGGAAGCGTTCGGACGCGATCGCGCCGATGAGTTGCTCCTGATGGTGCGCCGTTCGCAGGAGGAGGCGCACGGCAATCTGGCCAAGCTGCAGCGCAGCGATCCGCAGCAGCTCGGCAAGCTGCTGGACAACGAGCATCCGCAGACCATCGCGCTGGTGCTGGCGCACCTGGACCCGCGGCGGGCCTCGCAGGTGCTGGACAATCTGAGCGAAGAGCACAAGGTTGTCGCCATCCAGCGGCTGGCGGAGATGCGGCAGTTCTCGCCGGAGATGGCGCAGAAGGTGGCGCAGATTCTGCATCGCCGCCTGGAGAACGTGGGCGAAACGGCGCGCAAGAGCTACTCCGGATTCAAGGCGGTGGCCGACCTGCTGAACCGGTTGAACGCGGACGAGTCGAAGCACATTCTTGAAGCGATTGAGGACAAGCAGCCGGAGCTGGTGCTGAGCATTCGCAATTTGATGTTCACCTTCGAAGATCTGATGACGGTGCCGCCGGCGACCCTTCGCGCCATTGTCTCCGAGGTGGACAAGCGTCAACTGGCGCTGGCGCTGCGCGGCGCCAACGACGAACTGCGCGCGCAGATCTTCAAGGGGATGAGCTCGCGCGCCGTGGAGATGCTGAAGGAAGACATGGAAGTGATGGGCCCGGTGCGCTCGCGCGAGGTGCAGCAGGCGCAGCAGGAGATTCTAAACCTGGCGCGGCGGCTCGAGGCGGAGGGCAAGGTGATTCTGAAGCTCGAAACCGGCGACGAGATGCTGGCGTAGCGAAAGGCATGTGAGCGATTAACGGGAACGAAGTCCCGGGAAGTGCTGATGCCGGAAGGATAAGCCCTGTTGCGACGTGAACATTCTGCGATGAAGACTGCACCGCAAGCGATCGAGTCCTACAAATACTCGGCCAGTTCCGCGCCTCCGCTCCCGGAGTGGCTCACGGGCGATGCCGGCTCCGCCGAGCCGGAAGCCGACACCGCGCCGCGCATCGACGCGCTGGAGTTGGAACGCCGCATCGCCGCGGAGGCCGAGCGCAGCTTCGCGGCCGGCCTCTCGCGCGGCGCGCAAGAGACCCGCGCGATCACGCAACGCGAGACGGAGGAGCGCCTGCGTCGCGAACTGGCGGGGCTGATTGAAAGCTTCGCGGTGGAGCGCGACCGGTATCTGCGCGCGGTGGAAGAAGAGGTTGTGAGGCTGGCGCTGGCCATCGCCTCGCGCATTCTGCGGCGCGAAGCCGAGATGGACCCTTTGCTGCTGACCGGGGCGGTGCGCGTGGCGTTGGGCCAGCTTGCCGCATCCACGCGCGTCAAGCTGCGCGTTCCTGCCGCGCAAAAGGATATGTGGAGCGAAGCCGTGGCGCTGCTGCCCAACCTGCCGCTGCAGCCGGAGATCGCGGCCGATGAAACCATGCGCATTGGCGACTGTGTGGTCGAGACGGAGCTGGGTTCGGTCGACATCGGCGTACGCGCGCAACTGCGCGAGATCGAGCGCGGATTCTTCGACGGGCAGCCGAGAGCGGCGGAGCAGCCGGCATGACGGCATTGCTGGACAGCTACTTTGCGCGCCTGGAGCGGCGTCATCCCTGGCGCTGGCAGGGGCAGGTTCTCGAATCCGTCGGGCAGACCATCGAGTCGGCCGGGCCGCTGGCCTCGGTGGGCGAGTGCTGCGAGATCGTCGACCGGCATGGGCACGCGCACATGGCGGAGGTAATCGGGTTTCGCGGCGCGCACGTGCTCGCCATGCCGTTGGACAGCACGGAGGGAATTCGCTTTGGCGACGCGGTGATGGCGTGGGGTTCGCGGCCGCAGATCGAGGCCGGCCCGGCGCTGATGGGCCGCGTGCTGGATGCGCTGGGCAATCCACTGGACGGCGCAGGACGGGCGGCGCCAGGCGTTTCGCTTACGCTGGAGGGCGCGGTGCGCCCGGCGCTCGATCGCGTGCCCATCCGCAAGCTGCTGGGCACCGGCATTCGCGTCATCGATGCGCTGCTGAGCGTGGGCCGCGGCCAGCGCGTGGGAATCTTCGGCGGCTCCGGCGTGGGCAAGAGCACCATGATCGGCATGATGACGCGCAACACCGAGGCAGATATCACGGTGGTGGGCCTGGTGGGAGAACGCGGCCGCGAGGTGGGCGAGTTTCTGGAGGGCGCGCTGGGTGAAGAAGGGCGCGCGCGTTCCGTCGTTGTCGTCTCCACGTCGGATCAGTCGCCGCTGTTGCGCATCCGCGCCGCCCTGGCCGCGACCACGATGGCCGAGTATTTTGCGGCGCAGGGAAAGCATGTGCTGCTGGTGCTCGATTCGCTGACGCGATTCGCCATGGCGGCGCGCGAGATCGGGCTGGCCGCGGGTGAGCCGCCCACCGCCAAGGGCTACACGCCCTCGGTGTTCACGCGGCTTGCGAAGCTGGTGGAGAGGGCAGGGAACTTTGCCAACGGCTCTATTACGGCGTTCTATACCGTGCTGATGGAGGGCGATGACCAGCAGGATCCGCTGGTGGATGCGGTGCGTTCGTTGCTGGATGGGCACGCGGTGCTGTCGCGCCCGCTGGCGGCGGAGGGATGGTATCCGCCGGTGCAGGTGCTCGATTCCATCAGCCGTCTGATGCCTGCGGTGACAGAGGAGGCGCACCGCGAGCACGCGGCGCTGGTGCGCAAGCTGCTGGCGATCTACGCGCGCTCGGAAGACCTGGTGCGCATCGGCGCCTACAAGCCGGGGGCGGATCCGGAGCTGGATCGTGCGCTGGCTTCGCGTGCGGCGCTGCGGGAGTTTCTCACGCAGTCCGCGGGGGATCGCGCGCCGGTGAAGCAAACGGTGCAGCACCTGGCGGAACTGGCCGCGGAGATTTAGGCATGGCCGTTTCCAAGGCACTGGCGCGCCTGCTGCGGGTGCGCGCTCTCGAGGAAGAACAACGGAAGCTCGCTCTGGAGGCAGAGCTCGCGCGATTGCATCGCGCCGATGCGGAGTTGGAGGCGTGCAAGGCGCGGGAGCGCGGGGGGCGCGCTCTGCTGCGCAGCGGCGATGGAGTGGATCGGGTGACGGCGGCTGTGGAGATGGAGGCCGCACGCAAACAGGGCAAGCTGCTGGAGCAACGCCGCTCCGCAGCTGAGCGCGAAGCAGAGGGCTTGCGTGCCGCCTATCTGGAGAAGCGCACGGAGCGCCGCCAGGCCGAGGCGCTGATTGAGGGGGCGCGCGCGTCCGAGGAACTGGCGGCGCGGCAGCGCGCGCAGCAGCAGATCGATGACTGGCACGGATCGCGGCGCGAGGTAACGGGACGTGGAGCGGGCGGAGATCGGCCCGCTGGCGCAAAACATGAGGGAAATATGAGCGCTGCGGGTCAAAAGCTTCCGTAAACGGGAAAGCCGTTCCGCTTGTGACAACCTTCTAAGCCGTGCCTGGAAAACTTTGGCACGGCATCTGCATTGAATCCCGGCCATGACGATAGCACCAGGCGCGCAGATGCACGTGGCGATCGTGGTCAAGGGTTCGCCCCTGGCGGCCGGAATGGCAGCCCCGCACACGACGTCTGTCGCGGGCGATGCGCCCGGCGCGAATGGGCTGCTTGCGGCAGGCGCCGCGCCACAGGCTGACTCGGGCAACTCCGGCGAGCCTGCGTCGTTTGGATTGAAGCTGAAGGCGCTGCTGCAATCGGAGACGGGTTCGCAGGCCAGCACCCGGAGTTCGCACGCCGCCGGCAGCAATGAACCATCGCAAGCGGCGGGCGAGACGCCGCAGACAGAGCCGGCGGGCGCGGCCGAACGATTCCTTCTGTCGCCCACTGACGCGCATTCGAGCGGCCCAGCGCAACCGCAGGCTGCTCGGGAAGCATCGCCGTCCGCGCATCGCCATTCGCATGCGGCCAGGCGCGCGGAGAAGCGCGAGGCCGGCGCAGCAGCATCGCATGCCAATACAACAGCGACGGCCGCCGTTGGACAGCACCCTATCGCGGCGGCGGGAGCAGCGGCTAATGCAGTGCCGATCGCTGTGGCTGCATCCGCTCCGGTCGCGGCCGTCAGCGCAGCGGCTTTGGGCGAACACGAGATCCGCATGTATGGCGAGACGGCATCCGCGGGGTTGCTTGCGCCCGTTGGGAGCGCCGCAGCTGCACGGCTCAACCGAAGTTCGGCTTTGGGAGCACTCGTTCGTGGGGCCGCGCCACCCGCGCAGGAAGCGGCCGGCCAGAGCCAACAGGACTCTGCCGGACTCACAATGGATCGGGCGCACTCCGCCGATGCCAGGGCGGCGGCGCAGAAGAGCGCGGCTGTGCCTGCACTCTCCACTGCTGCCGGCGACGCGACGGCGCACGCGCGCACGCCGCAGGTGGAACCGGCATCGCCGAACAGTCTCTCGCTGCGGACAGACGCGGAGGCGGAACCGGGAAGCGCGGTGCATGCAAAGATTCCGCCGGGCAGCGAGCCGCCGTTCGCCTCGCCTGAAACCATGTCCGCGCGCAGCGTGGCCGGGCAGCCGCTTTCGCCCGCTGCATCCGCCACCGCGCAGGAGTCGAATTCGGGCGCGGCATTCAGGTTGCCGCAGTCGGGGCAAGCCGATCGCGATCCGGTGATGGGCGTACCCGCTTCGGCGCCGCCGAGTGCTTCCCGGGTTGAAGGAACAGAACGTGGGGGGAAAGCGGGCGCGACGAGTTCCGCGGCACAGAGCCCCGTGCGGCAGATGTCATCGTCCGCGCACCCTGCGACGCTCCCGCTCGGAGCCGAGATGGGCTCGGTTCCCATGCACACGCAGTGGGTGGAACGAACCGCAGCGGCGGCACATCCAGCCCAGGCACTCTCCGGCAGCAGCAATGAAGTTTTTACGGCGCTGGATACGCCGGGAGCCGCGGGGCCCAATTGGGTGCACGCGGATGCGCGTCATGCGGAGGCCGGCTATCTCGATCCCTCGCTGGGCTGGGTTGCGGTGCGCGCGCAGACCGCGGGCGCAGCCGTGCATGCCAGCATTGTGCCTGCCTCGGCTGATGCCGCACAGGCGCTTGGATCGCATCTGCCGGCGCTGAGCGCCTACATGGCGCAGCATCCCACCGCCGCGACGCAGGTAACGATGGCAGCACCGGAGATGGGCACGGGCGCGCAAGGCAGCAACCATCAGATGGCGGGAGACAGCGGCCGCCAACCATCGCCGCAGAACGCGCGAGCCGATGCGATGGATACAAGTGGCCCGGCATTGCGTGGCCGGACTTCAGAAAGCAACGTTGCGATTCCATCCATCTCGCCCAGCGCATTCAGAAGTGGTGCAACCATCTCGCTGGTCGCGTGAGTATCGATCAAGGAGGAAGAGGCATGACAGCAGCGGCAGCAGGCATCTGGAATCACGCGGCGCCGGAGAGCGGTCGAGTGACGGCAAAACCGCAGAGCGGCGCAGCGGGAAGCGGTTCGGGGGATCCGTCGACTACGTCGGCCACCATCTCGGCCAACGACTTTCTTACGCTGCTGGTCACCGAGTTGCAGAATCAGGACCCGACCGCGCAGACCGATCCCAACGAATACGTCAATCAGCTTGTCTCAGTGAACAGCCTGGAGCAACTGATCCAGATCAACCAGACGTTGAACGCCGCGACCGGAAGCGGCGGGGGCGGCGGGACACCGGGCGCGGTGAGCAATCCCGGGGCAGGGCGCGCGACGCAGAGCGCCTCGCCTGCGCCGCAGGCTTCAGCGGGAATGCAGAATTCAACAGCCCTCGCGCCGGGCAACCTAGCAATTCCGCATGCACAGCCGGCAGCGCAGCGCGTGGCGCAGGCATTGAGCGGGCGCGCTCGGTAGGGCGCCTCATCCGCAATTCGATCGCAACCAGAGGAGAACTTCGATGGCAAGCTTTTATATTCCGCTCACCGGCCTGAACGCCGACTCTACGGCTTTGAATACCATCGCCAACGACCTGGCAAACATGAACACCACGGGGTACAAGTCGCACACCGTGAATTTTTCCGATTTGTTCTCGCAGCAGATCGGCTCGGCGGGGTCAGGCGATCCGCTGCAAGTGGGCGCAGGCACGCAGGTGGCTTCCATCACAACGGATTTCTCCAACGGCTCGCCGAACTCCACGGGAGTCGACACCAACGTCGCCATCCAGGGCAACGGCTTCTTCGTAGTCAGCGACGGACAGAACCAGTACCTGACGCGCGCCGGCAACTTCGCCATCGATGACAGCGGGAACCTGATCACGGCGAACGGCCTGAAGGTCATGGGCTATCCAGCCGCCAATGGCGTGGTCAACACCAACGCGCCCATCGCGCCGGTCAACATCCCTGAGAGCGAAGTGCTCTCGCCCTCGGCCACGTCGACGTTCAACATCGCGGCGAACCTCGATTCCACGTCGCCGTTGAACACCACCTTTCCCGCGACCGTGAACATCTACGATTCGCTGGGCCAGATGCACACCGCGACGGTGACGTTCAAGAACACCGGCGTGAACCAGTGGAGCTACTCGATTCAGATTCCCGCGGCTGACACCGGCGGCACGGCCGCACCCGTGAGCGGGAGCATGACGTTCGACTCCAGCGGCAATCTGGCCACCGTGAATGGAACAGCGGTGGGCACGGGCACGGGCCAGGTCTCGAGCATCGCCGTGGCGATTCCGGGACTCACCGACCAGGCGGCCAACCTGAACATGAGTTGGAACCTGATGGGCGCGGGCGGTACGCCTAGCATCAGCCAGGTGGCATCGCAATCTGCGGTGGGAGGAACCACGCAGAACGGCTACGCAAGCGGCCAGTACCAGGGATTCACCATCGGCGCCGACGGCACCGTCACGGTTACGTTCTCCAACGAGCAGAAGCTCAACGTGGGCCAGATCGCGCTGGGCAATGTGGCGAACCTGCAGGGACTGCGCGATGCCGGCAACAGCGATTACGCGACCACCATGGCAAGCGGCACCGCAACCGTGGGCGTATCCGGAAGCGCGGGGCTAGGCAGCATGCAGAATGGCGCGCTCGAAGCCTCGAACGTCAACATCTCCGCTGAATTTTCCAACCTGATCATCGCGCAGCGGGCGTTTGAGGCCAACTCAAAGTCCATTACCACCTTCGACACCATTACCCAGGAAACCATTCAGATGATTCATTAATTCCGGCTCGATCTCGTCGATGCACCTGGCCTCGTCCGCACTGCGGGCGGGGCCGATTTTTGCTGCGGCTGTTAGGATGAGAGTTTCTGCTGCATTATCGCGCGCACGATGGCAACGCTCGAAAATTTCCGGCTCGTAGTCTTCCGCGCGGTTGCGGAGCAGTTGAGCTTTCGCAAGGCGGCGGAGGAACTCTACCTGACGCAGCCCGCCGTAAGCCTGCAGATCAAGGCTCTTGAAGAAGATCTCGGGGTGCAACTGTTCGAACGCAGCGGCTCGCATATTGCGCTAACGGCCGCCGGCCAGGTGCTGTTGCGCTCCGTCTACCGCACGCGCGAAATACTTGCCGAAGCAGAGCGCGAGATCGCGGCGCTCAGCGGCGAGCATGCCGGCAAGCTGGCGCTGGGCGCATCCACCACCATCGCGCAATATGTTCTTCCGCGCCTGCTGGTGGAGTTTCGCGCCATGCACCCGCGTGTCATCGTCACGCTCCTTGGCGGCAACACTGAAGCCGTGGTGCACGCAGTGGAACAGCAGAGCGTGGCGCTGGGGCTAATTGAAGGACCGCCGCGCAGCCGGGATGTGAGGGTGCAGCCGTTTCTCGTTGACGAGCTGGTGCTGATTGTGCCGGCAGCGCACGAGTGGGCCGAGCGTGGCTCCATTGCGGCAGGCGAATTAGCCGATGCGCCTCTGCTGATGCGCGAGCGCGGCTCGGGAACGCGCCACGTGGTCGAACTGGCGCTCGAGAAAAGCGGCCTGAAGCGCGGCTCGCTGCACATCGCCATGGAGTTCGACGCCACCGAAGGCATCAAGTCTGCCGTGGAGGCCGGGCTGGGCGTGGGCTTTGTGTCGCGCTGGGCGCTGGCCAAAGATGCGCGGCTCGGCAGCGGCTTCGCCATCGTGGAAGTCGACGGCGTGCGCGTTCAGCGCGATCTTCTCATTGCGTTCGCGGCCGGCCCCGAGCCGCAGGGCATCGCCGGCGAATTCCGCCGATTTCTGCTGGCGCGTACCAGCGGCAGAACGCGGCGCACATCGGCGGCGGCGCGCGATAAGAAACGCAAATAGCCCATCAATGCTTCTGCTTGGACGCCGGCCGCCTCGGCTGCCGACACTGGATGCATGTCGAAGAAGCTCTTCTTTGTGGGCATGATCGTGGCGGCGAGCGGAATGATTTCGCCGGCCCTGGCTCTGGCGCTTGGCCTCGCCTACGGATTCACATTCGCGCATCCCTTTCACGTGGAGTCGAAACAGCTCTCGAAATTTCTGCTGCAGGCATCGGTGGTGGGTCTCGGCTTTGGCATGGACCTGCACCAGGTGCTGCGCGTGGGCCGCTCGGGATTTCTTTACACCGCCGCCAGCATCTCCTTCGCGATGGTGCTGGGCATGCTGCTGGGCAAGGGCTTGAACGTTGGCCGGCGCGTCTCGTTCCTCATCTCCGCCGGGACCGCCATCTGCGGCGGCAGCGCCATTGCGGCGGTCGCGCCGGTGACCGACGCAACCGAGGAAGAGATGGCCGTCTCGCTGGGCACCATCTTCGTGCTCAACTCCATCGCCCTCGTTGCGTTTCCCATGATCGGCATGTTCCTGCATCTCTCGCAGACGCAGTTCGGCTTGTGGGCCGCGCTCGCGATCCACGACACCAGTTCGGTCGTTGGCGCATCCGCCAAGTTTGGGGCGATCGCTCTCGCAGTCGGCACCACCGTCAAGCTGGCGCGCGCCTTGTGGATCGTGCCTGTATCGGTGGGTACGTCTGTGGTGCGCAAGAGCAAGGCGCGCATGCAGTGGCCGTGGTTCATCGGGCTCTTTGTGCTGGCCGCGATCGCCAACACCTATCTGCGCGCACTGCAGCCGGTCTATTCGCCCCTGAAGCACCTGGGAATGATCGGCCTTTCGGTCACGCTGTTTCTCATCGGCACCGGCCTCTCGCGCAAGACGCTCCGCGAAGTGGGCGTGCGGCCGCTGTTGCAGGGAGTGCTGTTGTGGATCGTGGTCGCCGCCGGATCGCTGGCGCTTATCCGTGGGGGTTGGATTCACCTGTAGGCAGCGGCTTTTCACGGCGCGGCTGCACTTCCACGAACAACCCCTTGGCGTGCGCGAGCACTGTCGCGCTTGCGTCCAGGATGCGCGCCTCCGCCCAGTGCTTGCGGCCCTCGCTGCGCACCAGCGCGCCTTCCAGGCGAATTGGCGCCGTGGAAGGCACCGGCCGCAGATAGTCCACGCTCATGTGGCGCGTCATGGCCACCAGCCCGTGCGAGCGCATCGCCTTGCTCATGGTCTCGTCCAGCAGCGTGGCGATCAGCCCGCCGTGCACGTAGCCCTTGGGCCCCTCGTACAGATCGCCCACCGTGTGATTGCAGACGACAGCGCCGCTTTCGGCCAGCATGAATTCGAGATGAAGCCCTACAGGATTCGCATCGCCACAGCCGAAGCAGCGATTCTGCGCGTTGTGCGCCAGCGGCCGGAGTTTTTCTTCGCCCATTTGCGTCATGGATGTTCTTTGTTCCGCATCCAGCATACGAAACCGGGCCGCCCCGCGCCTACGCAGCGAGACGCCCGCGCGCCATCGCCGGTTAGCATGGACTCATGCGACGCATCGGTTTTGAAGCCGGCTGTGCAGGGTTCCTGGCGATCCTCTGCGTGCTCGCGGGATGCCACTCCGCCGGCTCGCTCACTCCGCAACAGGCGGAAGGGAAGCACCTCTACGAAGTGCGCTGTGCCCATTGCCACCGCGACAACGATCTGATGCTCAAGAAGGTCCCGCCCGACCTGCACCACATCTTCGCCAGCGGCACGCTGCCCAGCGGCACGCCCGCCACCGATCTCAACGTCGCCCGCGTTGTGCTCACCGGCAAGGGGATGATGCCGTCCTTCGCCGGCCGCTTCCTTCCCGACCAGATGAACGCGCTGCTCGCGTATCTGCACACCGGCTTGAAGTAGCGCGCTGCTGTTTAAACTGCGCAACGCGGCGAGTGGGAGTCACTCGTAACGGATCGCGCTCATGGGCTCGATGGCCGCCGCGCGGATCGCCGGCAGCAGACAGGCAATGGCGGCAACCAGCGCCAGCACGACAGTGGCGCTGGCCAGCAGCAGCGGATCCCGCGAGCTCGCGCTTTGCGCATCCCAGTGGGTCATCACCTTGCTCAACGCCACGGTCAACACCATGCCCGCGGCCACTCCGCTCAAGACGCTTGCCAGCGTCGATTGAAACACAATGGCCAGCACGTGCCCGCGGCGCGCGCCCAGCGCCATGCGGATGCCGAACTCATTCGTCCGCTGCGCCACCGTGTACGACACCACGCTGTACAACCCCACCGCAGCCATCAGCAGCGCCAGACCAGCAAACGCAGCAAAGAGCCACGAGATGAGATGGCCGCGGGCCCAGTCCGGCTCGTCGTGAATCATCTGCTCCAGGTCTTCTGAGTGCGCGGAGATTTGCTGGTTGTGATCCACTGCCGCGACCTTCAGTTGAATCGCATGCAGCAGGGTCGCCGGAGCAACCGCCGTTCGCACCAGCACCTGGTTCCACATCGTCGCAACCAGCGTGTCCGGCACAAACACCTCCGGCTGAATCGGCGCGGAGAGCCCATCGTTCCGTTTGTCCTCGATCACGCCCACAATCTGCAGCCAGCCGTCCCCGCCCGGGGCCAGATAGCTGTACGGCGGCTGCGCCGGCAACTGCCCAAAGCGAATCGACCGTCCGATGGCGTCGCCGGAAGGGAAGTACTTTCGCACAAACGTCCGGTTGACCACGGCAACCATAGCCACGCGGCGCTCCTCGTCCTCGCTCCAGATCCGCCCCCGCGCCAGCGGCACCCGCAAAACAGAGAAGTAGTTATAGCCCGCCACATTCAGCCGCGCCTTCTGGTCTTCGCCGGAAGGACTCCCAAGAATCTCGAACTGTGTATTGAATCCGTTTTCGGGCGGCGTCGCATTCATGCTCAGCGCTGCTTCCTCAACGCCGGGCGTCTGCGCCACGCTCTGCCGCAGCCGCTCAAAATACGCCGTCCGTGCAGCCCATGAGTCATACGCGCCCTGATGATTGGGTAGGCCGACCGCCAAAACATTGTGCGGGTCGTATCCCAGCGGCGCACGCGCCACGCGCAGAAAGCCATCAATCGCCGCGCCCGCTCCCGCCAGTAGCAGCAGCGTCAGCGCAATCTGTCCCGCGATCAGCGCATTGTGCAGCTTCCGTCCGCTCACCCCGCGCGTGGTCTTGCGCGTGGTCGACTGCATCATCTGGCTGACTTCAGGCTTGGAAAGCTGCAGCGCGGGCCAAAGCCCGAACAGGATTCCAGTGCCCACGGCGACAAGGATCGAAAACAGCAGCACCGGCAGGTTCACGCGAATCGCGGCTTCGTGCGGAAACGAATTGATGGGAAGATTCGCCACAATCAGGTCCAGAGACTTGTAGGCCAGCCCCACGCCGAGCGCCGCGCCGGTAACTGCGATCAGCGTCGACTCCGTCAGCAACTGGCGAATGATGCGGCTCCGGCTCGCCCCAATCGCGGAGCGCACGGCAAACTCGTGCTCCCGGCCCGTGGCCCGCGCCAGCAACAGAATCGAAACGTTTCCGCAGCCAATTGCAAGCAACAACGCCACCGCGCCCAGCAGCAGATACAGTGTGCCGCCAATGCTGCGGATGAACTGCTCATTGATGCCCACCACCTGCAGCCGCTTCTGGTCCGGCGGAAAGTGCTTCGGCGTCTCCCTGGCGAATTCATTCACCAGCGGCTGCAGCGCGGCGTCGGCCTGTGCATGCGTTATACCGGGCTTCAGTCGAATCTCGGCAAAGTACGGCAGCACCTGGTCGCCTGTAATCTTCTGCGCCAGGTACATGTCGCCGTCATCCCACGTAAAGCGCTGCGCGGCCACGCCGACGATCATGTAGTTCTTGTGGTCCAGTTGCAGCGTGCGGCCCACCACGCCCGGATCGGAGTGAAAGTGCCGCTGCCAGAACTTGTAGCCCAGCACCACCACGGGCTGCGGGTCTTGCCCGTCGATTGCATCGGATGGCTGCAAGCCCCGTCCCAGCGCCGCGGGAACGCCCAGAAATTCGAAACCATTCGAGCTCAAATAGCTGGCCCTGACATCTTCCGGAATTCCGTTCGCGGTCACGGTCTGGTCCCATGCCATGGAGATGAACGCATCTTCCACCACCGGCGACTTGCGCAGTACCTGCCACTGCGAGGCCGTCACAGGCACAAACTCGCCGAGGTCGCCCTTGGGCGTGAGCAGCCGCAGGTGCGCCATGCGATCCGGCGCGCGATAGGGATACGGGTCCATCAATATCCCGTACACCACGCTGAAAACAGCCGTGGTGGCGCCAATGCCAAGCGCCAGCGAGAGTAGCGCGGTCAGGGTGAATCCCGGCGTCTTGATGAGTTGCCGGAACGAGTAGCGCAGATCCTGCAGTACCGATCGCATTGCGACCCCCTTAGGTGCAGAGAGGAAGAATCAGGTACGACTCTGGAAACAGTTCTCGATCGGAATTTTCTGGGCCCGCCGGGAGTTCGGGCTGCGTGAATACGAGCACGTTTGCGCCCAATTCACGTGGAACATAAGTAACACATTCTGCACGAGCGCAACGAATCTCGCCGGAAGAGATGTGTTCATTGCTTGCGAAGACTGTCCGAAAACGGACGGATGCTCGCCCCGGAGCCTCTATCGCTGGAGCTGGATGCTCCCCGTAATCACGTGCGCCTCCAGCTGGTACAGGCCATCGGCATTTGTGCGCTCCAGCGACCGGAAAAACCCGCCCTTGTCCGCGTTATACACCGGCGCGTTCACATCGCCGATATTCACCCAAGCGTGCACGTACCGGTACTGCTGCGGCTCGAAGCCGGAGATCACGATCTCTCCTGCGCCCGCGTCGATCAGCTTGTCGCCCTTCACCTTGTCGATGCGAACCTCGCCCGCCGGAATCCGCAGCTTCAGGTCCGTATGCCACGGCACCTCGATCTGAATATGAACGTTGTTGTGCGGGCCGCCGTGGATTGCGAGCTTGCCCGTGTCGCCCGTGCGCTCGAACCGGATCTTCACCTCGGCGGCGCGCGATTCATCGTCCAGGGTGCACCGGATGCGGATTCCCGGCTCGTCCGTGCCGGTCACATCCACCTCTGCCGGCTTGGCGTCGATCGCGAGCCGCATGCTCGGCTGAAAGGGAATCGTCATGGGAGCCGCACAGGTGCCGGAGGTCTGCCCCACTGCGGCGCATGTTCCACCCAGGGCAAGCAAACAGGCGAAAGCAGAGATCAGCTTCATGAGCGAATCTACGCTCTTGCGCAATGCAAAGTTCCATCGGGCTGCTATTCGTTGCGCAACGCCCGCATCGGGTCGACCGAGGCGGCGCGCAGCGCGGGGAGCGCGGACGCCACCAGCGCCAGGGCAAAAACCGCAGCCGCCGTCAGAGCCATCACCACCGGGTCAAAGGGGCTCACGTGAAAGAGGAAGGAGCGAAGCACACGGGACGCAACGGCCGCGCCCACCAACCCGGCAACAGCGCCGAGGGCAGCCAGCTTGAGGCCGGAAGCAAGAATGAGGCGCACAATGTCCTTGCGCTGCGAGCCGAGAGCCATGCGGATTGCCATCTCCTGCACTCGAGAAGCTACGGAAAATGCAACCACGCTGTAAATGCCCAACACGGCCAGCAGAACCGCAGCAACGGCGAAGCTGGAAATGATAACTGTGTTGAAGCGGCGCGACGCCTCGCTCTGCGACACGGCCTGCTGCATGGTTTGCACGTGGCTCAGCGGCAGCTGCGGGTCAATGGTGCGGACCACGGCGCGCACGGAGTTCTCCATCTGCGCGGGTGGCAATGTGGATCGCACGACAATGTAGCCGCTGTCGCCCCACCGGTCATGTGGAGTAAACGGACCGCCGAGATCTTTGTCCACCTGGGCCATCGGCTGATAGAACTCCGCGGCCGCCCCGGTATCGGGACTTCCAACCGTCACGTTGGCCACCTCGCCCACCACCGTCATCCATGGCAACCGCGATCGTGAGATGCCGATGCGCATGTGCTTCCCAATCGGGTTTTGATTCGGCCAGTAGTGCTCCGCGAACTCGTGATTGACGATTACAACCAGTTGGCCGTTTGCGTTGTCCGCGTCGGTAAAGTACCGGCCGCGCAACAGCGGAATGCCCATCACCCTGAAAAAGTCGCCGATCACCTCGGAATACGCTGCTGTGATCCAGCCGGATCCGCGCGGATTCACATATCCTTCCGCGGTAAAGGCCTCGCAGCAGTCGTTTCTGGTGGGAATTGTGCTCGCCATGCCCACCGACTGCACGCCCGGCAACTGCCTCAACCGCAGAAACACCTGGCTGTTGAAAGTCTCGATCTTGTCCTGCGCCGGATATTTCTTTGCGGGCAGCGCGTATGCAGCCGCGGTCACGTGGTCCGGCTGGAAGCCGAGATCCACGTCGCTCATGTTGAGATAGCTGCGCAGGAACAGCCCTGAAGCGCACAGCAGGATCAGCGCAATTGCGATCTCCGCCACCACCAGCGCCGACCGCAGCCGCGCGTGTGTGCCGGCCCAGCCGCTGCGTCCGCCATCTTTCAATGAAGCGTTGACGTTGGTGCGCAGCGCGGCAAAGCCCGGCGCCAGCCCGCAGAGCACGCCGGTGAGCAGCGCCAGCAGAAGCGCGAAACCGGCCACCGTCCAGTTCATGGCAATCTGGTTCGTCAGCGGCAGGTCGGCCGGCAAATAGTCTTTGCCGATGGCCAGGGCCACGGCGGCGAGACCGATGCCCAGCGCGCCTCCAGTCCCGCTGATGACGAGGCTTTCGAGCATCGTCTGACCCAGCAGCGTGCGTGCCTGCGCACCCAGGGCCAGGCGCACGGCTGTCTCCCGCTGGCGGCGAATGGCCCTTACCAGCAACAACCCAGCCAGGTTGGCGCAAGCAATCAGCAGCACCACGGCCACGGCCATAAACAGCATATTGAGCAGCGGGCGCGTACGCTCCACCTCGATGGCGTGCAACGGATAAACCACCGGCCGGATATGGAGGCCCGATAGGTCGCGCGGATAGTTGCTCATAATCCGTGCGGCCACCCGCCGCGCATCGTCCTGGGCCTGCGCCATGGTCACGCCCGCCTTAAGGCGGCCGACCATGCGGAAGTTGAAGTACCCCTCCTGTTCCGGCGAAAGTTCGTCCGCGCTGAAGCTGATGGGGATCCATAGCTCGCAGCGGTTGATGCTTCCGGGGTTGATGGGAAACGCGAAGGTCTCGGGCATCACGCCGATCACGGTATACGGCCTTCGATTGAGATCGATCTTGGTCCCAATCACGCGCGGATTGGCGTTGAACCGGGTCTTCCATGTGGCATAGCTCAGCACCACAACCTGGGCCTTCTGCGTGTCTTCTTCCGCAGTGAACACGCGGCCCAGGTACGGCGCAACGCGCAGCACGGAGAAGACCGAGGGCGTCATGCGTGCGGCAACAATGCGGGCGGGCTGCCCAACCGCTGAAAGCTCGTAGTCTTCATGCGTAAAGCCGCCGAGGCTTTCGAACGAACGCGTGTCGTGCTGGTAGGTCACCACCTCGGGCGCGGTCACCCATCCAGCGTCGCCGTTCTTGCCCATTTGTCCGCCGCGCACCTGATCTCCCAGTGTTACCAGGCGGCTCGCGGTGGGAAAGGGCAGCGGGCGCAGAAGTACACCGTCCACAACCGAGAAGATGGCGCTGGTGGCGCCAATGCCGAAGGCCAGCGTGAGAATTGCCGTGATCGAAAACCCCGGCGATCGCTTCAGTTGCCGCAGCGCAAACCGCACGTTCCGAAAGAACGCCTCCAGGAGCAGGGAAGCGTCTTGTGCCGTCACCCGCTCGTGCATGGCGGCGCGGCTGCCGAACCGCAGCAGAGCCTCCCGGCGCGCCTCCTCCGGCGTCATCCCCTGCGCGATGTTCTCTTCCGTGCGCATGGCCACATGCGACTCAAGCTCCGCATCGATCTCGCGATTCAAACGCCCCAGGCGAAAGAGATTGGCAATGCGCTGAAATGCGCCCATGGATGTCGTCCTCATCCCCCCTAGCGTTTATTCGTTGCGCAAGGCCCGCATTGGGTCGACCTGCGCCGACCGCCGCGCCGGAAACCAGCACGCCAGCAGCGCCACGCCGGACAGAAGCACCGCCACTCCGGCCAGGCTCAGCGCGTCCACCGTCTTCACACCGTAGAGCGTGGAGTGCATCAGCCTGCCCAGCCCCACCGCGCCCGCCACGCCCAGCACAAGCCCCGCCACCGCCATCCGCATGCCATTGGTCACAATCAGCCGCACCACGTCGCTGCGCCGCGCACCCAGCGCCATGCGCACGCCAATCTCATGCGTGCGCTGCGCCACCGCAAACGACATCACGCCGTAGATGCCCACGCCCGCCAGCAGCAGCGCCACCGCCGCAAACGCGCCAAACAGCAGCATCTCGAAGCGGTCGTCGGATGAGTCCATGCTGATGACCTGCTCCATCGGCTGCACGTGATCCATGGCCGTGCCCGGTCGCACGGAATTTACCGCGTGCTGAAGCGCGTTGGTCACGCTCGCCGGGTCAGCGCCCACCGTGCGCACGGCGATCGCTCCGGATGGGAAAGGCACCTGCCAGTAGGAGAAATACATCTCTGGCAGCACCTCGCCGGTGAGGTGCCCTCTATTCAGAATGTCGTGAAAGACGCCGACAATCTGGCAATCTACCGGGGCCGGCTGCTTGGGTTTAGTGCCTTCCTGGAAAAACATGGGAAGGAGCACCTGCAAGCGTTGATCCAGCGGATCGCTTTTTCCCAGGTATCGCCGCACAAAAGTCTCATTCACCACGACCACCGGCGGCGACTGCAGAGTGTCCTGGTCGCTCAGAAATCGCCCTCGATCCAGGCGAACCCCGAAGGTCCGGAAGAAGCTGGGCGTCACGGCTTCGAAATCCGCCGTTAACATATGCGCGCGGTCCACCGGCTGGCCGGCGATCGCAAAACGGAAGTTGCTCCCCTCCTCCATGGGCAGGCCTGTAGCCATTGCCGCGCCCCCAACACCCGGTATCTGCCGCACCCGCTCCAGCAGTGCCTGCTGCTGCGCTACAACTTGTTGCGGAGACGACCATAAGCGCGCCGGCCTGCTGCCCGGTTCTGGGCGCAGATCTGCCGTGAGCACATGCTCGGGCTCGAAGCCGATGTCGATATGGCTCAAATTCCAAAAGCTGTGCATCGCCAGCCCCGCTCCGGCAAGAAGAATCAGCGCCAGCGCGATCTCCGCCGAAACCAGCACCGACTGCAGAGGCGTGCGTCCGCGGCCGCCGGTAGCCCGCGAGCCTTCCTTCAACGCTTCACTCTGATTGATGCGCATGCTGCGCCAGCCGGGCGCGCATCCTGCCACCACTCCCGCAAACACCGCCGCCGCCATCGCAAACGCCAGCACCGGCAGATTCATCTGCACCAGCGTGTCCGTGGATTCAAGCGCAAGGTTAGGCAGATACGCCACGCAGAGCTTCATCAGCACCCAGCCCAGCGCCACTCCAATAGCCCCGCCGAAGATCGACAGCGTGAGGCTTTCCGTAAGCAATTGCGCAAAGATCTGCCCGCGGCTTGCGCCCAGCGCGGAACGCACCGCCAACTCCTGCATTCGCGTTGCCCCGCGTGCCAGCAGCAGGTTGGCAATGTTCGCGCACGCAATCAGCAGCACCAGCCCAACAGCGTAGAACAGCAGCCACAAATTGCGTTGCGTCTTCACGTCGAGCCAGTCGTTGCGGAAATGCTCCACCGTCAACGTGATGGGGCTGGTTCCATGCACCCCGTAGTGCTGCTCGGCAAATCGCTGGTCGATCGCCGAAAGCTCTGCCTGCGCCTGCGCGAGACTCACCCCCGGCTTCAGCCGGCCAATCATGATGCCGAACTGCGATTTGCTGCTGGCGTTCAACTGCACAGGCACACTGAACTCCACGCCGCCACCCGTCTCGTGGGGAGTCGCACGCATAACGCCGACCACCGTATACGGCGAGTCCTCGATCAGGATCGACTTGCCCAGGATGTTCGGATCGGAGTAGTAGCGATGACGCCACAGCCAGTTGGTCAGAATCACTACGTGATCGCGTCCGGGGCCGCCTTCGTCGGGTAGAAAATCGCGTCCCATCAGCAGCGGCGTGCGCACAGTCCTGGTTTGCAAGCCCGGCGAGAAGGCGAGGCCTGTCTCCGGGTCGGGGGTGTGGTCAGAATTGGTGAGATGGAGCGAAATCCACGACTCAAACGAGAGGCCCTGGAACGACCGGCTCTGCGCCATTAGCTCGGCAACCTCGTCCCCCTGGGTCGGAATGCGTTCGCCCTTTAAGTGCCTCCACACAACCACCAGTTGATTCGCATTCGGATAGGGCGGAGGAGCAAGGAAGGTGGCGTAAATCATGCTGAAGATCGCCACGTTCGGCCCGATGCCCAGCGCCAGCGCCAGCACCGCGGTCATCGCGAACCCCGGCGAACGCCGCAACTGCCGCAGCGCAAAGCGCACGTTGCGGAAGAACGTCTCCAGGGGCAGGGAAGCGTCCTGCTCGGTCACGCGCTCGTGCATGGCGGCGCGGCTCCCGAACCGCACCAGCGCGTCCCGCCGCGCCTCCTCCGGCGTCATCCCCTGCGCAAGATTCTCCTCCGTGCGCATCTCCACGTGCGACTCAAGCTCCGCGTCGATCTCGCGGTGCAGACGTCCCAGACGAAAGAGATTGGCAATGCGCCGAAATGCTCCCATGGATGTCTTCCTCACATCACCGGATTGGAATCCCCAATTCGAGCTGTTCTAGGCTTGCCGTTAGGCAAAGCCCATTACGGCCCGTACGCCCTTCACCAGTTGTTCGAAGTTTTCTTCCGCCTGCTGCAGCGCACGCCGCCCCGCCGGGGTCAGCTTGTAGTACCGCGCGCGGCGCTTCGTCTCCGTCAGCGCCCACTCAGCTTTGATCCAGCCGCTCTGTTCCATGCGGTGCAGCGCCGGATACAGCGATCCCTCTTCCACGCGCAGCAAATCCGCCGAAGCCCGCTGAATGTGCTGCACAATGCCGTACCCGTGCAGCGCCCCATTCTGCGCCAGCGTCTTCAGAACAAGAAGATCGAGTGTGCCTTGCAGATCGGTACGAGACATCATCACCCCTAGCGTTCTAGGTGTGAGCCAAGGTACCGCATCAAGATAGGCGTGTCAACCATGGGCCTGGCCGCCACGTGGCAAACAACGCCGGTGATGAGCTTTCCTGCGGCTGGCGTAAGCGCGCATGCCGGCAACCGTCGGACCTGGCGCCGCTACACTCCGAACTGGCGCAGATGGTGATCGAGGTGCTGATACATCAAGGCCGCCCATTCATTCGGAGTGAGCGGGCCGAAGAAGAAATGCGGATGGGTGGTGCAGATTGCAGGGCCGCCCGACGCAAAGCGGTCAATGGATGCACGGAGCCGATCCCGTTCCACGGTGAAGTCGCGCTTATCTGTGACCAGCGCACTCTTCTCGCTCTTTGCATTTCGCATCATGGGCTTGCCCTGCACGATCAAGGACTTTTTTGCCAGCGGCCCCAGCAGCCTTCCCAGCAGAATGCGCGGCGGAGTCACCTTCCCCTCCGCCAGCTCGATGCCCGCGGAACAGTGCGCCAGCATCTGCGCGACGTCCATCTTGCCCCACTGCCGTTGGCTGTCGGATGTGAGCCGTGCGATTCGATCCATGACCTCAGTGGTCGTCGCTGGTTCAAACAGGTTCTTCATTCACACCTCAAGTTTGATAGAGGTGAAATCCCCGGTCCCCAAAGGCCAGGGACCTGGGGCACCCTCAAGATGAGACTCGCATATCAAGATTATGGCCACCCGCCCGCCGCTGGCAGTTTTCGCGCCTACGCCTCCGGGAAGATCGGAACGGCGTTGGCGGCGCTCGCCATCAGATACTGCTCCTCGTCGGAGCGGATGGGCTGAAAGTTCTGCGCTACATACATGGCGAGAGGGAAGTAACGCTCATCACCGGGAGGAATGGCCGCTGTGATCTTCTGCGAGAGGGTCCAGCGTAGAGCGAGGGCGGCCTGCTCGGGTACGGAACATGGTTCGTACCACTCCTTGGGGTTCGGCTTCTGCGACTGCTCGATGCCGGCCGGCCATCGCGATTTGGCCATGGCCTTGATGGCGAGCATGCCGGCGCCTTTCTGGTGCACGCGCGCGATGACCCGGGGCCCAAAGTTCTTCTGCGAAGCCAGGACAAAGTTGACGGGGAACAGAACGGTATCGAAATCGAAATGATCAAGCAGAGCCAGCGCCGCCTCCTCCGAGTGAGCGGAGAATCCGATGTGCCGGATCTTGCCTGCTTTACGGCCGGCTTCGAAGGCCTCCTGCGCGCCGCCCGGCCCGAGGATGCGATGCACGTCTTCCATGGTGGTGACGGCATGGTGCTGATAGAGATCGACGTGATCGGTTTCAAGCATCTTCAGCGAGTCGTCCAGAGCCGCCGCCGCTCCGGCCTTGTCGCGCTTGCCCGTCTTGCAGGCCAGGAAAAAACTGTCCCGGTACGGCTTGAGCGCCGGCCCAAGGAGTTGCTGCGCGTCCCCATAACTCGGCGCGACATCCACATAGTTGATGCCGGCATGATGGGCCTGAGCCACAGTGTTGTTCGCGACCGCTTGCCCGCCGTTCATGATCACGATGCCGCCCAGCCCGATGATGGAGAGTTCCCGGCCGGTTTTGCCGAGTGGCCGCTTCGGAATCGGCTTGAACCCGGGATCGGATGGCGAAGGCCATGGAGTTGCCGCCGCAATCTTTGGGACGGCCGCCAAACCCGCCGTGAATGCGCCAGTGGTGAGAAAGCTTCTCCGGTCCATTGCAATTCCTCCCTGGTTTAAAACTCTACGCCTGGCGGAGGCGAAGTGGCTCAGATGGCGCGCCTCCGTGATCGGAAACCTGACACCCGATCCCAGTCACCGATATACTCAAGAGTGCTATGTCGGCACCCGAAAAAACCTTCTATCTCGAGACCTTCGGATGCCAGATGAACGCCCATGACTCCGAAAAGGTGATCGGCACACTCCAGCAGGAGGGATATCGCCAGGTCGACTCGGAGGAGGAAGCCGGGCTCATCCTCTATAACACCTGTTCCATCCGGGACAAGGCAGAGCAGAAGGTCTTCCACCGCCTCAACGACTACAAGCGCCTCTTCAAGGCCGGCAAACGCTTCGGCGTTCTGGGCTGCGTGGCCCAGCAGGAGGGCGAAAAGATCTTCGAGCGCGCCCCATACGTCTCACTGGTCTCCGGCTCCGCCTCCTACCGCAAGCTGCCCGAGATGCTCGGCCGCCTGGAAGCAGGGGAGCACCGCATCACGGGCCTGGACGACCGCCAGACCGAGGAGACCTTCGAGACCGAATTCACGGCCCGCCAGAACCCCTACCGCGGCTACATCACCATCATTGAAGGCTGCGACAAGTTTTGCGCCTACTGCGTTGTGCCGTACACCCGCGGCAAGGAGCGCAGCCGGACTTCAACCTCCGTTCTCGAAGAAGCAAAGCGCATCGCCGACCTGGGCTACACCGAGATCCAGCTCCTCGGCCAGAACGTGAACGCGTACCAGGACCCGGAAGGGAAGTTGAGCTTCGCCGAACTGCTGGCTGCCGTGGGCCAGGTACCCGGAATCCGGCGCGTCCGGTTCACCACGAGCCACCCCCGCCAATTCACGAAGGACATCGTCGAGGCCATCGACGCCTATCCTGTCCTGTGCGACCACGTCCACCTGCCGGTGCAGTCGGGGTCGAGCAGGGTGCTGAAGGCTATGGCCCGGGAATATACCCGCGACTGGTACCTGGAGCGCATCGCCTGGATCAAGGCGGCGAAACGCAAAATCTCGCTTTCGACGGACATTATCGTGGGCTTCCCGGGCGAGACTCCGGACGAGTTCATTGAGACGATGGACCTGCTGCAGGAAGTGCAATACGATTGCGTCTTTGGGTTCAAGTACTCGGCGCGGCCCAATACACCGGCGCTGGTGATGATTGACTCCATACCGGAATCTGAGAAGGCGCACCGCCTTCAAGTACTCCTTGAGCGCCAGCGCGAGATTCAAAGAGCTAATTACGCCAATCATTTAGGTGAAGTTATGGAAGTGATGGTTGAGGGCGCCAATCCGGCGCGCGGCCAGATTGCCGGACGCAGCAGCCAGAACAAGTCCGTAAATTTCACCACCGGACTGCCCATTGCGCCGGCTCCAGGGTCTTATATGCAGGTGCGCATCACGGCCACGCATCCTAACAGCCTGGTGGGCGAGGCTGTCTGATCGCCACCGCCCGGGAAAGGAAGAGACCCCATGGATATCGAGGTTCGAATCCGCGGCCTGATGATGGACCCGGCCACCAACATGCCTATCGTGATCCTGAAGGATGCGGCGTCGGATGCGGTGATGCCGATCTGGGTAGGCATCTTTGAGGCCAATGCGATTGCGGTGGAGATTGAGAAGATGACGGCGCCCCGGCCGATGACGCACGATCTGACTCGAAATCTCATTCATAACTTGAACGGGGAGCTGGAACGCGTAGTGATTACGGAACTTAAGGAAGATACATTCTTTGCCGTACTGCGCCTGCGCCAAGGGACGGAGCCGGTCCTGGTGGATGCGCGGCCGTCGGATGCGATCGCTCTGGCGCTGCGCTTCGATTGTCCGATCTACGTGGCGGAAGAGGTGATGCAGTTGGCGCGTGTGAATCCAGCGAATGCTGCGGAGGGCCAGGGGTCGGAGCATCTGAGGGGATGGCTGGAAGGCCTGAACGACGAGGACCTGGGCCGCTACAAGATGTGATGGGCTGGAGCAGGGGACGGCGCCGCGGGCCGTAGAGTAGTAGGCCCTTAGGTGAGGTAACCGCCGGGCCGTTCGAATCCCCAGCCTTACTGAACAGAATATCTGTTATCAGACGTGAGCGATCCGCTGCGGACTGCGACTGTGTGCCTGACACTATAGGTATGGCTTGCGGATTCAATCAGATAGGCGCTTCGGCCGCCGGTTGTGGCATGGGCCAGCAGACCCGCTGTCGCGCTTGGGGCATTTTTATTCTTTGCGATATCTGTCCGGGAAAGTTTTCACAGCAGCAAAACCACTGTAAACATTTCGCTTGTCAATCCATATTTCAAAGGCGAAAATGCACAAATAGACAGAAGGCTTTTGGGGTTTCCTATTGGACTGGAGTAAGCTCCCGGATCTCGTCGGCGTAGGGCTGCTCGCGGGCGGATTTGTGTCCGTAGCGAAGCGCAGTCACACGCCGGTTTCCGCGAACTGGCTGATCGCGTGGCTTCTGATTGTCCTTCATTTTCTGGCTTCCCTGTTTGCGAACCTGCCGGGATTCAGCGGCGAGCTTGCCAGCTTTCTCAGCGTCCTGGCCCTGGTGTGGGCCGGTGCGTTGTTCATGCGCGCCTGCGTCCCGTATCGAGAAGAACGCTCGAGCATCGCCATGCTGACGGTTCTGATGGGCGGCTATTTGTTGTATCTCGCCGCCCTCATGTTCAACGGGCCGGGGTGGACCTTGAACGCCACAGCGGTACTCATTGGCCTGGGACCGCTGGCTGTCTCCCTTACGGATCTTCCCCATTTCCGCCACCCGCTGCGCGTGTCGGCGGTCGCGGTTCATCTGGCTCTGGCCGCATTCCTTCTGATCTTCCAACATCGTTCCGATGGCGCTGACCTGGCGTTGAATGGTCTGTTGTTTGCTGTCTATCTCGCAACCAGCCTGCATTTCCTGATGATGTTTCGGCGCGCCTCTGCCGGCGCGCTCATCACGACCATTGGATTTTTCCTGTGGGCGGCGGTTTTTCCGATCGGCGAGTCAATCATGCTCTATTTTCCGCATCTGCAGGTTCAGGGCGAAGTCTGGAACCTGCCCAAGTATGTGGTTGCGGCGGGCATGATTCTGTCGCTTTTGGAGGACCAGATCGCGCACAATAAGCATCTGGCCCTGCATGATGAATTGACCGGTCTGCCCAACCGGCGGCTATTCCTGGACCGCCTTTCGAGCGCGCTGGAGCGGGCTCGGCGAACCAGCACCCAGGCTGCCCTGCTCACCATCGACCTGGATCACTTCAAGCTGGTCAACGATACGCTCGGGCATCACGCCGGGGATGTGCTGCTGCAGAATGTTGCGAAGCTCTTTACGGGGCGCATACGCCGCTCAGACACAGTTGCCCGGACCGGCGGCGACGAGTTTGCCGTCATTCTGGAGGCGCCGACGAGTTCCGTTGAGGCGCTCCTTGTCGGGCGCGAGTTGCTCGATCTGCTGAACGCTCCCATGGCCCTCAAGGATCGCAGCGTGCGAGTGGGAGCAAGTATTGGCTGCGCCATCTTTCCAGCCGATGCAGAGGACATGGAAGCACTTTGCATCAAGGCCGATCTTCGCATGTATGAAGACAAACGGAAGCGCAACAGCAACAAGCCGGAGGAGCTGGGACCGGTGGAACATACCGCGTATCGCAAGCGGGATCAGCGCGGCGCGGGCGTGATTTCGTAGAGACCTCTGAGCCTGAAATGAAGAACCCCGCCCATTGAGGCGGGGTTCTTCACGTAGATTCGTCCTTTTCAATTCTGCGGTGGCCGAACTCCAGAGTCCCTTCGGGCGCGGAGCCGCATGCCGGGCTCGCTTCAGAAGCGGAGCTGCGGCATGCCCTGCTGGAGGAACAGGTAGCGGTCGCGGAGCTGATCGGGGCCGGAGGTGATGGTGGAGTCAAGGTGGATGAGCGGATAGCCTGCGTCGTTGTACCTGGGCCAGTTCGGCAGACCGCCACCGTTGGGGTCGCCGGTCTTGGCGAAGTTGGTCCAGTACGTCATGATTTCATCGCTCAGCTTGCGGTCCTCCGGCCGAACATTCCATCCCGGCCGTGTATCCAGCGTGCCGAAGACGTACTCAATGTCATCGGAGTGGAAGGCAAATGTGCCCGGGTGGAACTTGCTCGGCGTGGCCTGCAGCTCAAAGTGGTAGCGGTAGACGGGTGCGTCGCCGGTTTTGCGGTGCGCCTCTAACCAGCTCCAGGTTCCGTAGGCGATGAACGCGTCGCTGCCGTAGTCGATGGCCGAACGCAACGCCTGCGCGTCATTGTCGGCGGGATAGAACTTCAGCGCCTCGGGGGCTCGATCTTTGAACAGCTTGTCGACCATGTCCTTCCACTGCGTGGCGGTCATTCCGCGCATGGCAAAGAAGCTGCCTTCATCCTTGTTCCACCCGGCGAGCAGCGGCACATGGGCCTGCTTGCCGGCGGCGTAGGTGTCGGGCACGGGTTCGGTCAGCAGCTTGCCGTCCACGTCCGGGGGAAAATTCACGCCCGGCTTCTTGCAGGCTTCCAGGATCTTGTCGGTAGGCAAGGCGCGCAACTCGGCCAGCGAGTGCACGCCGAGACCCGCAACCCACTCCGCGTCCTTCACCTCGCGATTCGTCAGCGACTCGTACGGCAGCGGGCCCTTGCCCAGCGCCGCGCCGCTCTCGCCGATGCCCTTTGCGAACAGGCCCTGCGCCATGGGGGACGCCATCAGCGTGCTGACCGCGAAGGATCCGGCGCTTTCGCCGAAGATGGTGACGTTGCCCGGATCGCCGCCGAAGTTCTTGATGTTGTCGTGGGTCCAGTGAAGCGCCTGCACCATGTCCATTAGACCGTAGTTCCCTGCCGAGCCGTTCTGCTCCTTGGCCAGGTCGGCGGTGGCGAGGAAGCCGAAGACGCCGAGGCGGTAGTTGATGGTGATCAGGACAACGCCTTTCAGCGGGAGGAAGTCGCCGTTGTGGCGCGGCTCAGAACTGGCGCCCCCGGAGTAGCCTCCGCCGTGAATCCAGAACATGACGGGCAGCTTACTCTTCTTGTTGGCGGTGGCGGGAGCATAGACGTTCAGATACAGGCAATCTTCGCTCGGGCCGGGATCCTGGAATACCATGTCGGCGAAGACGTGGTTTTGCGCGCAGTGATGGCCGAATACCGTGGCATCGCGGGTGCCTTTCCACTTCGCGGCGGGCTCGGGCGCCTTCCAGCGCAGATCGCCGACCGGCGGCGCAGCATAGGGCAGACCGAGCCAGGCGTTCACCTTGCCGTCGTTGATGGTCTTGCCGTGCACCTTGCCTTCAGCGGTCTTTACGGTCAGCGGATCAGCCTTGGAGATGAGTGGCAGAGCCACGAGCAGAGCGGACGCTGCAAACATGCACAGCGTCTGAAGACGAAATCGCATCACAAATTCCTCCGGAAACACCTTAACAGGCACCTGCGGTGCGGCCAACGGTTCGTCGATGAAAGACGAAGTTGCCGCGCAAATGTCGGAAACACTTTTAACTGGACGAATTGCGGCGGGAGGGAGTTTCAGCGCAGGAGTTCAAGCTCCCGATCATCATCGAGTATCTGCCGCTGACGCGTGCGTGCAGCCAGCCAATCCAGGACGTCCCAGACAGGGATGCTAAGCCTTAGACCATCTCCGGCGCGAGCAGATCCGCAATCGTCTCCCGCCGGCGGATCAGTTCCGCTCGCTTTCCTGTTACCAGCACCTCGGCCGGACGCATGCGGGTGTTGTAGTTCGAGCTCTGCGCCATGCCGTATGCACCGGCATCGAGAACCGCGAGCAGATCGCCGGACGCAACCGGCGCCAGTTTCCGGTCACGCGCGAAGAAGTCTCCGGTCTCGCAGACCGGCCCGACGATATCCACGGCGCGCGCTCGGCCCTTCGCCGGTGCGACCGGCACGATCTCGTGATGCGCCTGGTAAAGCGCCGGACGGATCAGGTCGTTCATCGCCGCATCGGTAATGACGAATGTTTTGCGGCCGTTCTGCTTCACGTTGAGCACGCGCGTAACCAGCGCGCCCGCCTGGCCGACGAGAAAGCGGCCCGGCTCGAGCAGCAGCTTTCCTTCGAAGCCATCGAGCGCCTTCGTTACTGCCGCGGCATATTCGCGCACGCGCGCCTCGGCGTCGAAGCTGCCGCCGTGGTAGTCGATGCCCAGGCCGCCGCCGGCATCGATGGCGGTAAGCACAATGCCTTCGCGCCCAAGCTGGCGAACCAGTTTATGCACGCGATCGAGCGCCGCGCCGAACGGGTCCGCCGAGCGAATCTGCGAGCCGATGTGCACGCTGATTCCGTGCGGCTCCAGCCAGCGCTTCTTCGCAGCGGCACGATACATGGCCTGCGCTGCGCGAATGTCGACACCAAACTTGTGCTCACGAAGACCGGTGGAGATGTAGGGATGGGTTTCGGCAAAGACGTCGGGATTGACGCGCAGTCCGAAGCGCGCCCTGATCTTCAACTTCGCGGCGCGCGCGGCGAGCAGGTCGAGCTCGGCCTCGCTTTCGACATTGAATTCGAGAATACCGACGGAGAGTGCACGGTCGATTTCCTCGGCGGTCTTCCCTACCCCGGAAAACACGATGCGCCCCGCGGCCTCGGGCGCGGCGGCCAGCACGCGCTCCAGTTCACCGCCGGAGACGATGTCAAAGCCGGCGCCGTGTTGCGCGAGCAGCTTGAGAATGGCGAGCGCGGAGTTGGCCTTGACCGCGTAGCAGACGAGATGCTCACGGCCCGCCAGCGCGGAGTGAAACATGCGCAGGCGCTCGACGATCTGATTTGCGGAGTAGACATACAGCGGAGTGCCGAATTTGCGCGCCAGCGCGGCGAGCGAGACACCGTCGCAATGCAGAGGCGCTCCGGGCGCGGGGTGACGAAACGGGCGGGAGGAAGATGGAGATGCTTTCGGCACAATGAGTCCCTGAAGAATGTGAACTATCTTGAGCCTACAGCATGGAGCGCGGTGCTATGACTGACCAAACCTGCGCAGCCAGGGATCGACAAGGCGCGCGACGGCGTGCGGAAACTCATACGCGGCAAAATGTCCCGCATCGGGGAGAAGGTGGAACTCGCAGCCGCCCGCGGCGAGCTTGAGAGCCTCCATCTCAGCGGCCGTGACGGCGGAGTCTTCGCCGCCGGCGATGGCGAGAACAGGAACAGTAACGGTGGCGACGGTGGGGACGGAATCCGGGCGCGTGGCCAGTCCGGCCTGCACAGCGACGATCGTATCGGCGGTGACGGTCATGAAGGCGCGTAGTTCGGAGACGATGGCGGGGCGTTTGCTGCGGGCGGTTGCGCCGGAGAGTGTCTGCGCGCCCGCATCGAGGAACTCGTTGAGCCCGCCGCCGCGGACCTTTGCGATGTTTTCCGCGCGCCTGGCAAGACCGGCTTCAGCATCAGGCTGCGGCTTGGAGCAGATGAACGCCAGTCCGCGCATGCGCTGCGGGGCCTGGCGCCATAGCTCGAAGAGCACGTAGCCGCCGATGGAGCAGCCGACGAAGATGGCTTCGCGAATAGAAAGCGCATCGAGCAGGGCCAGAACATCGCCAGCCAACTGCTGCATGGTGAGAATGGGCGCATCGGGCACGCGGGCAAAGCCGTCGACCGGCAGGCCGGACCCCAGTTCGGAGACGCCGTGACCCCGAAAGTCGGGAGCGATGGCGCGAATGCCCTGCAGTTCGGCAGTGAGCGGGTCCCAGTAGCGATGGTCGAGAGGCGTGGGATGCAGAAAAACGACGGGCGTCCCTTCGCCGGTTTCGACATAGGCCAGCCGAGCGCCGGCGGATTGGTAGGTCTTCATCACGGCTGCGGCGGATACTGGCCGGCGATCGGCGGCAGCGGAAGCGGCTCCTCGGGGATGCCGATCCAGCCGGCGAGATAGGCGACCGCGACTAGACCGCCGGAGAAGAAGAATCCGAGCACCGCAAGGATCCGAACTACGGCGACATCCCATCCGTTGGCCTGCGCCAGCCCAATGCAGACGCCCGCGATCTGGCGGCCGACGTGCGGCCGCACCAACGGCCGACCCGGCGCAGGCGCCGCTACAAACACCGTCGCTCCGCAATGCGAGCAAAACCGCGCGCTTGATGGAAGACCCGTACCACAACGATGGCAATAGACTGCCATGCAGACAACCTCCGCTTTCATCCTACACATACGCTGCGAGGGGCACAGTGGTTCCCTGGCGCGAGAGGTAGCGGGGCCGGCGGCGGGGTGGCAAAAAAATGGGCGCGGCAGTTCGCCACGCCCTCAAGTCCAGCATTCGGTTGCGAGTTCCCGTTAAAAGGCAGACACCGTCTGCCGCAAGCTGTAGGAGCTGAGTGTCTTGATGTAATTGCCTCGATCGAAGGGCGATGTATCCGGCGCGGACCGGCGGCTGAGGCAGCCGCGCGTTTGCGCGATGGACTCGTAATCGTGCGTGGTCATCCAGTAACGCAGGTCGTCGAGCACGCGGGCAATGTGGTCGATTCCATGAACATGGAGCGCCGAGGCCATCATGGCCACATTGGCTCCGGCCATCATGGACTTCAGGACGTCTTCGGCGGAGTGCACGCCGCCGGTAATGGCGAGATCGGCGTTGGTGTGGCCGTAGAGGATCGCCGTCCAGTGCAGGCGGCTCAGCAGTTCGGCCGGTGAGGAGAGGTGGAGGGTGGGCCGAACCTCCAGGGTTTCGATGTCAAAGTCGGGCTGATAGAAGCGGTTGAACAGAACGATGCCGCGCGCGCCGGCATCTTCAAGCCGCGCAACGAGGTGCGGCAGGCTGGTGTAGGCAGGCGAGAGCTTGACGGCAACGGGGATCCGGACCGTCTGGCAGACGCTGTCCACCAGGTTCAACAGCTGCAGTTCCACGTCGCGGGAGGTTTGTGTGCGGTTGGTTGCGAGGGCGTAGGTATTGAGTTCGATGGCGTCCGCGCCGGCGTCTTCCATCTCCTTGGCGTAACGAGTCCAACCGCCCAGGGTCGCGCCGTTCAGGCTGGCGAAGATGGGAATGTTGACCGCGGCCTTGGCTTCGCGCAGGTAGTCGAGGTAGACCTCCTGCGTCATGCGGTAGTCGGACAGCTCGGGCAGATAGTTGATGGATTCGGCAAAGGACTCGGTGCCGCGCGACAGGTCTTCATCCAGCGCCCGCGACTCGAGAGCAAGCTGCTCCTCAAAGAGCGACTGCAGAACGATAGCTGCTGCGCCGCACTCCTGCATCCGGCAGACGTTATCGACCGAGTTGGACAGGGGTGTTGAGGAGACCACCAGCGGGCTCCTCAACTTGATTCCCAAATAGTTCGTGCTGAGATCGATCATCCTCGTTCTCCGGCGCCGACCGGCTCCGGTGTTTCGGCCGGCTTCTCCAGCGGAGCAATGTTGGGGGTTTCGCCGCGCCCCGGCATGGCGGCACGGGCAGAGTAGACGCGCCACTGGCGCTCCACGTCGTCCTGCGCTTCCTTGAGCAGTTCCTGGGCCAGGTCAGGATTGCTGCGCGCCAGCATGGTGTAGCGGGCTTCGCGGTAGGCGTAATCCTTCAGGCGAATGGTCGGCTGCTTGGAATCGAGCTGGAAGGGATTCTTGCCCTGCTCGCGCAGCGACGGGTTATAGCGCATCAGCGGCCAGTAGCCGGACTGCACCGCAAGCTTCTGCTGTTCCAGTCCGTGCACCAGGTCGTATCCATGCGCGATACAGCTTGAATACGCGATGATGATCGATGGTCCTTCGTGCGCTTCCGCCTCCTGGAAGGCCTTGATCACCTGCATGTCGCTGGCGCCGAGCGCCACCTGGGCCACGTAGACCGATCCGTAGCTGATTGCCTCCATGGCCAGGTCTTTGCGGCTCACGCCCTTGCCGCTGGCCGCGAACTTGGCGACCGCGCCGCGCGGCGTAGCCTTGGACGCCTGGCCGCCGGTGTTCGAGTAGACCTCGGTGTCCATCACCAGCACGTTGACATTCTTGCCGGAGCCGAGGACATGATCGAGGCCGCCGAATCCGATGTCAAAGGCCCAGCCGTCGCCGCCCAGGATCCACACGCTCTTGCGCACCAGGGTGTCGGCCACGGCAAGCAGGTTGCGCGCATCGGAGGAGTCCGCGCCGGCCAGCTTCTCGCGCAGAATCTTGATGCGGTCGCGCTGCGCGTTGATCTCGGCCTCGTTCTTTTGTGGTGCGAAGAGGATCGATTTGACCAACTCCTCGCCCGCCTGGGGTGCAACACGCTGCAACAGGGTCTCCGCGAATGCCTTCTGCTGATCGAGCGCGACACGCATGCCAAAGCCGAACTCGGCGTTATCTTCGAAGAGCGAGTTGGCCCACGTCGGTCCCCTGCCCTGCGCGTTGAATGCATACGGAGTGGTGGGCAGGTTGCCGCCGTAGATTGACGAGCACCCGGTCGCGTTGGCAATGTAGAGGCGGTCGCCGAAGAGTTGGGTGAGCAGCTTGATGTAGGGCGTTTCGCCGCAGCCAGCACAGGCGCCGGAGAACTCGAACAGCGGCTGCAGAAGCTGCAGGTCCTTCACCTGCGTGTGTGAGAGCCGGGCGCGATCCACTTCAGGAAGCCCGAGGAAGAACTCCCAGTTAGTACGCTCCGGTGCGCGCAGCGGCGCCTGCGGGGCCATATTGATGGCCTTGTGGCTGGCATCGCTCTTGCTCTTGACCGGGCACACTTCCACGCAGACTCCGCAGCCGGTGCAGTCTTCAGGCGCCACCTGGAGCGTGTAGCGCTCGTTCTCCATGCCTTTCCATTTGGGCGTGGCCCATTTGAATGTGGCGGGGGCATCTGTGGCAAAGTCGGGGCTGTACACCTTGGCGCGGATTACCGCATGCGGGCACACCATCACGCATTTGCCGCACTGGATGCAAAGGCTCTCATCCCACGCGGGAATGAACTGCGCGATGTTGCGCTTCTCCCACTGCGCGGTTCCGGTGGGGAATGCGCCGCCCGCCGGAATGGCGCTCACGGGAAGGCTGTCGCCGTGACCGGAAGCGATCTGGCCCAGCACGTCGTGAACAAACTTCGGCGCCTTGTCGGAGATCACGCCGGTGATGTCGAACTCCGACGACGGCTGAACGGGGATCGCCACCTTCTCAAGATGCGCCAGCGCCGCATCCACGGCGGCATAATTCTTCTGCACCACGGCTTCGCCGCGCTTGCCGTAGGTCTTCTTGATGGCCTTCTTGATCTGCGCGATCGCCTCTTCGCGCGGCAACACGCCGCTGATGGCGAAGAAGCAGGTCTGCATGATGGTGTTGATGCGCGTGCCCATGCCGGCCTCGCGCGCCACCGCGTAGCCGTCGATCACGTAGAACTCGATCTTCTTGCGAATGATCTCGTCCTGGGCCGTCCTGGGAAGATGGTTCCAAACCTCTGCCGCCGGGTAGGGCGAATTGAGCAGGAAGACCGCGCCGGGAATCGCCGGCTCCAGCACGTTGATCTTTTCAAGGAAGCTGAAGTTGTGGCAGGCCACGAAACTGGCCTTCGAGATCAGATATGTCGAGCGGATCGGTGTTGGCCCGAAGCGGAGATGCGAAGTCGTCATCGATCCCGACTTCTTGGAGTCGTAGACGAAGTAGCCCTGCGCGTAGTTGGGCGTCTCCGTGCCGATGATCTTGATGGAGTTCTTGTTCGCGCCCACGGTGCCGTCGGATCCGAGCCCATAAAAGAGCGCGCGCACAATGCGCGGATCTTCCGTGGAGAACTCGGGGTCGTAGTCCAGGCTCGTGAAGCTGACGTCGTCGTCGATGCCGATGGTGAAGTGATTTTTGGGGGAGGGCTTGGCCAACTCGTCAAAGACGCCCTTGACCATCGCCGGCGTGAACTCCTTCGATGACAGACCGTAGCGCCCGCCGATTACCTTGGGCGTGGCAAATGGCAGGGTGGCGGCATTCTCGGCCAGCACCGTCACGATGTCCTGATACAGCGGCTCGCCGGCTGCGCCGGGCTCCTTGCAGCGGTCGAGCACGGCAATCGACTTCACCGTCTTCGGTAGCGCCTTCAGGAACGCGCTCGCATCGAAGGGGCGATACAGGCGGACCTTCAGCACGCCGAGCTTTTCACCGTTGCGATTCAGCGCGTCGACTGCCTCCTCGGCGGCTTCCGCACCCGAACCCATCACGATGATCACCCGCTCCGCGTCCGGCGCTCCGTAGTAGTCGAACAGGTGATAGGCGCGGCCGGTCTGAGCGGCAAAGCGATCCATCACCGACTGCACAATTCCGGGAACAGCCTTATAGAACGGGCTGCATGCCTCGCGCGCCTGGAAGAAGACGTCAGGATTCTGCGCCGAGCCGCGCAGGACGGGGCGGTCGGGGCTAAGTGCGTTCTGCCGGAACTGGATGATGTACTTGTCGTCGAGCAGCGCGCGGATAGTTTCATCGCTGATGGGAACGATCTTGCCGATTTCGTGCGAGGTGCGGAAGCCGTCGAAAAAGTGCATGAACGGAATCCGCGACTCCAGTGTGGCGATCTGCGCTACCAGCGCCATGTCGGCGCATTCCTGCACGGAGTTCGAGGCCAGCATCGCCCAGCCGGTGGCGCGGCAGGCCATTACATCCGAGTGGTCGCCGAAGATCGACAGCGCATGCGTGGCCAGGGTCCGGGCCGTCACGTGCATGGTGGCCGGGGTCAGTTCGCCGGCAATCTTGAACATGTTGGGGATCATGAGCAGCAGGCCCTGGGATGCCGTGAAGGTGGTAGCGAACGCTCCCGCCTGCAGCGCGCCGTGCAGAGCGCCGGCGGCGCCGCCCTCACTTTGCAACTCCTCCACAATGGGCATGGCGCCCCAGATGTTCTTCTTCCCTTCCGAGCGCCACTGGTCGGCCCACTCGGCCATTGGCGACGAGGGGGTGATGGGGTAGATGGCGACGACTTCGGAAAGGCGGTAGGCGACGGAGGCGGCAGCCTCGTTGCCATCCATAATGACCATATTCTGTTCGCTCATTCGATTCCTCATGGCGCGGCAGCAGGACAACGAACCGCTACAGGGAGTCTCGTCCGGGGGGGCCTTCCCCGCCTGTGATGTGAGACACATGCGGAAACGGGGTATCACAATGTGAACCCCGCCCCGTCTTATGAGATAGTGGAAACCATTTCGCACGCCGCCAGGCATTACGTCCCCAACGGCGCTACCATGTTGGGTCGTTGATGGCTGGCGTCGACCCGGGCCCCAAGCCGCCATGGGGGACCAAAGTGCGTTCTCCTACTCATAGATCGATACGGATTGCAACGTATACCGGCGGTGGGGTGGTTCTTCTGCTCTGCATTCTTGCAGGCATCCTGTCGCAGCGGTTTTCCGAGGCCAACTCGCGTGTGGTTCGAACCACCCAGGTGATGACGGAACTGCGCGCCGCACGCATTGCGTTGCGCTCCACGGCGCGCGCGCACGAGCCGGCCGAAGCCAATCGGAACGCCGCTCTGCTGATGCAGCACGTCGACCGCGTCCGGCAACTCTTTCGCGGGGATGACCCCAAGCAGGAGAGCGCCGACGAACTGGCTCTGCGGGCCGCCGCAGTGGTGGCCGCCCAGCCCGCAGAGCGCCCCGCTGCCGCCGAGTTGGCCGAGGCCGAGCTGGACAGCCTGCAGGACACGGAGTATGGGCTTCTGGCCCAGTACAACCGCGCTCAGGCAAATACGCTGCTTGCGGCCAGCGTGGCGACTGCCGGGCTGTTCCTTGTGCTGCTGGGGGTGGGTATCTTCATGGGCATTGGTGCGCGGTCCGGCACCGGCGAGCAGCAGAATCTGGAAAGCCTGCTTGGCCAGGAGAGAAGACACAGTATGGGCGTGGCGCATGAGCTCAGCCTTATCTCGGCCGGTAGTGAGTTGGTGCAGTCCACGCGGGATGAAGAGCGCCTGGTTGCGATTGTTACGGACGTGATGAATGACGTGCTTCCCGGCTCCAGCGGGCACTTGAGCCTCCTCCGGCCGCTGGGTGACGTGCTGGATGTCTGGAGTTCATGGGGCGCGCTTGAGCGGGTTCCGCCGATTCCGCAAAAGGAATGTACCGCGCTGCAACTGGGCCGGAATATTCACCGCAGCCAGGCGACACACCAGTTCGAGTGCCTTCATGAGCCGCCGGGCCTCGGGGACTACCTGTGCCTGCCGCTGCGAAGCGCGGGGAGACCCCTCGGGATACTGCACGTGGAGTCTCCGGTTCTCGTATCCAAAGAGACGTCCGACGCAGTGGGTCTGTTCGCCGCGCAGGTGGCCGTGGCGCTGGAAAACCTGCACATGAGCGAAGCCATGCAGGCACAAACGGTGCGCGACCCACTCACCGGACTCTTCAATCGGCGCTACTTCGACGAGGAACTGGAGAGGGAGATTCAGAACTACCGGCATGAAGGCATTCCCTACTCCCTGCTCATGATGGATATTGATCATTTCAAGCATTACAACGATACCTACGGGCACGAAGCCGGCGATGAGGCGTTGCGCGGCCTGGCGCGTACACTCCGATCCGTCTTCCACGAGAACGACGTGGTGTGCCGGTATGGAGGCGAAGAGTTCGCCACGCTCATGCGCCGTACGGGGCTCGAAGGCTCCTACGCCAAAGCCGAATCGTTCCGCCTTCTCCTGGAGTCCGCCGAACTCAGCGGCATCAAGTTCGGCTTCATCACGGTTTCAATAGGAGTGGCCAGCGGAGCCGAATTCGCCACACCGCGGGAGTTGCTGCACGCCTCTGACGCTGCCCTGTACGAGGCCAAGCGTTTGGGCAGGAATCGCACCTGCGTCTGCACAGACCATGCCGATATGCTTCCCACGGTGGCGCAACACATTCCGCCGCCCCCACCCATCGGCGCCTCGGTCTACGACGATCCGCTCTCTCCCTACTAAGCCTTAGGAGAGGCATCTTCAGCACGTCCCGCCAGCGAGGCCCTCGACCAGCGCTTGCCATTCGTCGTCCAGGCCGGCGCGGTGGAATTGTCGTCCCGCGCGGCGATACCAGTAATCCGCATTCCAGTCGGCGCCTTCTTTGCGATGCAGATAGGCGTGGACGGCCATCGCTTCCGGGGTTTCGAGGGCATCGATGAGGCTGTGGGCCCGCGCCCAGTCGCCCTTGGCGTCCCACCAAAGCGCGGCCAGCGCCGGGGGCAATTCTGAGGGCGGCTCCGCGGCCTGCAGCGAATCGCGAAACGTGCCGATATCCATGGGGATGTTGTAGCACTGCGGCGGCAGGCCCGATTGCACGAATTGCCTCATGCGTGGTGATTTAGGTCACTTCGCGCAAGCGAATCCGCTGCTACAAAGGTCCTATCCGAGAGGTCGGGATCCATGGGGTTGTGGAACAGCTTCAAAGGGAAGGCGTGGCCGCAGATTCTCCACTTGGGAGCGGCCGGAAGCGGCGTTCTGGCCGTTGTTTGCAAATCAGACCTTATTGGTCCTATACTTAACTACGACCATTCTGGTCGCACATTCAGGATCCTTCCCTTCCGGAGGGTCCATGGAGTCCGTCGGGTGAGCGTTCTGAGTGAATTAAATGTAGGCGAGAGCGCGGTAGTGGTGAGCCTGCAACTTGCCGATTCGGTGCAGAACCACCTGATGCATATGGGCTTTGTGCCCGATGCCCGGGTGACAGTGCTGCGCCGGGCGCCTGCGGGGGACCCCACCGTCTTCGGCCTGGACGGCATGGAGATTGCCCTGCGCCGCGAGACCGCCGACCGCATCCATGTGCGCAACGCCTCGCTTGAACTCGACGAAGAAGAACGCGAGCTGCTCGAGGTCACTCGATGAATCCCTGCTGCGAGGTGCCGGCTTTTGAAGCCCCCAAGGCTCCGGCACGCGGTTCGGTGCAAACGGTGGTGCTCATCGGGCCGCCGAATGCCGGCAAATCGACATTGTTCAATCGCCTCACTGGATTGCGGCAGAAGGTCGCGAACTACCCCGGCGTGACCGTGGAACAGCGCATGGGCGTGATGGCGGGTGTGGGCCGCGACGATCTGACGCTGATCGACTTGCCCGGCGTGTATTCGCTGACGCCGTACTCTGAGGATGCCCGGGTCGCCGTGGATGTGCTGAAGGGCAAGATGCCCGGATCGCCCAAGCCCGACGCGGTACTGCTGGTTCTCGATTCCCTGCACCTGACGCGGCAGCTTATGCTGGCCGCTCCGGTTCTGGCGCTGGGTCTTCCCACGCTGGTTCTGCTGAACATGAGCGACCTGATGGCATCGCGCGGCGGTTCCATCGATACGCTGAAGCTCGCCAAGGAACTGGGTGCGCCGGTGGCGCAGATCAGTGCAACGCAGGGAAAAGGCCTGGATGCTGTACCGCTCTTCCTGAATCAGTGCGCCCTGCCGCGCGCTACGGAGAAGGCAGACCAGTTGCTGACGCTTCCGGTTCTGGGCAATGCAGCCAGCACCCACAAATGGGCCGCCCAGGTCAGCCGCAAGACCGGCTATCGCGCCCCGCTTTCCGCCGAAGGCAGCCGAAAGCTCGACAACATCCTGCTTCACCGTGTTTGGGGACCGCTACTGTTCCTCGCCGTCGTCATCGGCGTGTTTGAAGTTGTGTTCTCCATCGGCCAGCCGCTGTCGGACGGCTTCGGCAATCTGCTGGCCGACATGGCCAACCTGGTACGGCCGCTGCTGCCGGCCGGATGGCTGCAGTCCCTTCTACTCGACGGCGTGTGGAACGGCATCTCGTCGGTGCTGGTCTTCCTGCCGCAGATCCTGCTGCTCTTCCTGTTTATCGGAATTCTCGAAGACTCCGGCTACCTGGCGCGCGCGGCGCTTATCTCCGACCGCGTGATGCGCACCGTGGGCCTGAACGGCAAGGCATTTATTCCGCTGCTTTCGGCCTATGCCTGCGCGGTGCCGGCTATCATGGCCACCCGCACCATTGAGAACAAGCGAGACCGCATCGCCACCATTCTGGTCACGCCGTTCATGACGTGCTCCGCGCGGCTGCCGGTGTACATGCTGCTGATCGCCGCGTTCATTCCAAACCGGCAGTATCTCCATGGATTCCTCGGGCTGCGCGCGCTGGTGATGCTGGGGCTTTATGTGGCGGGATTTGTGGCCGCCATGACCACGGCGCACCTGCTTAAGAGCTCGATTCTGAAATCGAGCGAGACGCCGTTCATTCTGGAGCTGCCGCAGTACCGCATGCCTACGTTGCGCTCGCTCGCGCTGCGGCTGGTGGACCGCGCGCGCGTTTTCATGCGCCAGGCCGGAACCATCATCGTCAGCGTGACCATCGCGCTGTGGGTGCTGGCGCATCTGCCCGTGATTCATGCGGCGGGTGGTTCGTGGTCCGCGCCCGATCTTGCCAGCAGCGTCATCGGCAAGCTCGGCCACTTCATCGAGCCGGCCATTGCGCCGCTCGGGTTCAACTGGAAGATCGGCATCGGCCTGCTCTCCAGCGTGCTGGCCCGCGAGGTCATGGTCAGCACCATGGGCACGCTCTATGGCGTCGACCCCGCAACCCACGCCGTCAGCCTGCAGGCCGCGCTGCACAGCGATCTTACCCTCGGCGGCGCGCTGGCGCTCATGATCTTCTTCGCCTTCGCCATGCAGTGCACGTCCACCATGGCCATCGTGAAGCGCGAGACCAACGGCTGGAAGTGGCCGGCAATCCAGTTTGCCTACATGCTCGCCCTGGCTTACGGCGCGGCGTTCGTCGTGAATCACGTGGTGATGGCGTTCGTGCGCTAGCCTGGGCTCTGTTTCGTCAGCCGCTCCAGTTCCGCCGCTTTGTCCATCTCCAGCAGCTCGCTCATTAACTCCTCGATCTGCTTCTTCTTCCGCGGCGAGACGTCGGCGAATTCGATTCCCATGCGTGCACTACGGGAGACGTGGCGAATGCTCCCATTCAGTCGCAGTGCAATTCCCTTCACGTTGAGCAGTACCTCCACTGCCGAACCGGTTTCCCCGCCATCCGCCGGCTCAAGCGTGATGCAACAACCGCGAATGCTGAGATCGGCAAGCGCGCCATCAGCAAATGATCCAAAGGGCAGCAGACGCATGCGTACAATGCCCTTGCATTCCAGACGCGGATGGACGCGCCGGCATTTCGGCGCTGCTGCATGGATCGCCGCCATTCTCCTCAACCTCGTACTTCTTGTTGCCGTTGTTCCCTCGTTCCCTTGGCCTCTTTGTAATTCGGCCCTTGACTTCGCTTTATCGGCGGCTGGAGGGAAAACATGAGAATCAGCTAAAGCAGCGCCTGGGCACGGCTCGTCGGCGATCCTCCGGATGTGAGAAACTGGAAGAGGACGAAGTTTGAAGCAGCTGCGCTCTGCGCGCCCAACCTTTTGATCCGGCTTGGCTTGGTTCCCTTCCGCCGCGATCCACTTTAGGACAAGCAAACTCAGATGATCAGTGTCAGCAACGTAACCATGCGCTACGGCTCGAAGGTGCTCTTCGAGGACGTAAGCGTGTCGTTTGTCAGCGGCCGCCGCTACGGCCTCACCGGCCCCAACGGCGCCGGCAAATCCACCTTCATGAAGATCCTGACCGGCGAGCTCGAAGCGCAGAAGGGGACGGTCGTCCGCCCGCGCAAGCTCGGCGTGCTCAGCCAGGATCAGTTCGCCTTCGATAACTACCGCGTGATCGACACCGTCATCATGGGCAACAAGCCGCTGTGGGCGGCGCTCGAAGAACGCGACCGCATCTACGAGAAGCCCGAGATGTCCGACGAGGATGGTATGCGGTTGGGCGAGCTCGAAGGCGTGATCGGCGATGAAGACGGTTATACCGCCGAGGCCGATGCCGCGGTGCTGCTCGATGGCCTCGACATCCGCGAAGAGCTGCATGAGCGCAAGATGGGCGAGTTGCAGGGCGGTCAGAAGGTGCGCGTGCTGCTGGCGCAGGCGCTCTTCGGCAAGCCGGAAGCACTGATGCTCGACGAGCCGACCAACTACCTCGATCTCGAGTCCATCCACTGGCTGCAGGATTTCCTCAACAAGTACGACGGCACGCTCATCACCATCTCGCACGACCGCCACTTCCTGAACAGCGTGACGACGCACACCGCCGACATCGACTACCAGACGATCATCGTCTACACCGGCGGCTACGACGACATGGTTCTGCAGAAGACGCAGATCCGCTCCACGCTGGAGTCGCAGAACGCGCAGCGCGAAAAGAAGATCGCACAGCTCAATGAGTTCATCGCGCGGTTCGCGGCCGGCACGCGTTCCAGCCAGGTGACCAGCCGCCGCAAGGAAGTCGAGCGCCTGCAGACCAACGAACTGGCGCGGTCGAACATTCAGCGCCCCTTCATCAAGTTCGACCAGGTGCGGCCCAGCGGCAAGCACGTGCTGGAGTTCAAGCACCTGACCAAGTTCTACGGCGATCAGAAGGTCCTGGACGGCTTCGGCGCCAACGTTCTGCGCGGCGAGAAGGTGTGCCTGATGGGCCGCAACGGCGCCGGCAAAACCACGCTCATCAAGAGCCTGCTCGCCAACTATCCCGGTCTCGCCGATGCTGAGTTCTCGCTCGACAACGGCACCGTCTTCTGGGGGCACGAGGCGCAGATCGGCTACTTCCCGCAGGACGTTGGCTCGATGATCGAGTCAGAGAAGGAGCCGAACCTCACCGTCGCCGAGTGGCTGCACCGCTGGGATCCGCAGGCGCACGTTGAAGACATTCGCGGCATCCTCGGCCAAATGCTGTTCCGTGGCGAAGAAGGCGGCAAGCCGCTCAAGGCCCTGTCCGGCGGCGAACAGGCTCGCCTGCTCTTCTGCAAGCTGATGCTGACCAAGCCGAACATCCTGATCTTCGACGAGCCGACCAACCACCTCGACCTCGAATCCATCAACGCGCTCAACATTTCCTTGCAGCGCTACGAGGGCACGGTGCTGCTCGTAACGCACGACCACGATCTGATCGACGAAGTCGGCACGCGGCTGTGGGTGTTTGAAAACGGCCAGATCGAAGACTTCCAGGGCCCGTATGCGGAGTGGAAGGGCAAGCACAACTAATCGTGAACTAGTGGCACTTGGATTAAGTGTTTCTACCGGCGTTCCTGCTGCGAAGTGCAGCAGGAATTGTATCCGAAGTTGGTTTACGGGCCGGTGCTTGCCTCCGAATTGAGTTGCGGTCCTAGGTCAGGTTTCCTCGTCAGATGAAGGGGCATCTCCAGCCATTTCGAAGCTCGAAAACAATTCAGCCGAGCGAATAGCAATTCTTGCGACTTCGGGGGCGTCATTCCTGTAGTGATGTAAAGCGCTGGTTGCAAGAGCCAGCGCGTTAGACACATTGCGCAGGCATATCCGATTGACGAGTGGTCCTGTGTGTTGCCCTGCATAGGGGCCCATACGGTGCCCAATCTGCATCACCCCCCCCATGTGTAAGGTCATTGAGAGCCCTCGTTTGCGTAAATATGCGTCTTACCAGACCGCCTGCTTTCTGGTGGCCTTCAATGGCACCAATCATCTGGTCAAGCCCTAGCCATCCCTTGTCCTTGCCGCTCTCCTTCACCACATTTTCAACGCTATTATTGCTGGCGACCAGCAAAAGCCAGGTTCCCCGCACAGCACTCTCTATGCAGCTTCTCAGCAACGCGGCGGCGCTTGTAGTGCGGGAGTAAAGAAGCAGCAGGCAGACAGACGCGACGTGTTCGGAGGTTATTTCGTATAGCGATGCTGAGTAGACGCTCCGATGGTCGATAGTTGCCCATTTGTAGCCAGAAGGCTTGACGTCCTTCCGAAACTCAAGAACTCGGTAAATGTCGCGGCGAAGCGGGCTGTCTTTCAACATAGGTTTGAAATCAGCAATCTACTCTCAGTTCTCATCGTTCCCAGACATTGAAGTCAAGCTCCTGGAGAAATGGCTTGGCCACACTGCCACCTTTTCCCAGATCTTCTCATCTCTCGTCTGCGGCTGCATCCTATACGCTTCGCGCTCCCGATCCTCCAGCGCCCGGATCTCCATGCGCCGAAGATGTTCCCGCAGCGCCTCGCGCACCAACTCGGAACGGCTCTGCTTCGCGCTACGCGCAGCTCGATCGACGGCCTTCAGCAACTCGCGATCCAGAACAATATCTATCTTCTCCACTGCGGACCTCACTCCACAGTATCCTCCACAATTAGCCAACCCATTCCTCATGAATCCGCTGGCGTCGCGGGACCCATAATCTCAAAACATCAGCCCTTCACGCGGCCTTCTCCGCCTTAGTCGTCAACTGCACTCCCAGCGCCTTCATCACCGCCAGCGTCGTCTTCAGCGTGGGGTTTCCCTTGGCGCTGAACGAGCGATAAAGCTGCTCGCGCGACAAGCCGGTCTGGTTGGCAATTTGCGCCATTCCCTTGGCGCGCGCGACCACCCCCAGCGCGTGGGAGATGTAGGCAACGTCATGGGTCTGAAATGCCTCGGCCATGAACGCCGCAATTGCTTCGTCCGATCCCAAATCCTCGGCCGGATCGTAGTTTGTTAATTTCATCCGCGCTGCTTTCCTAGGCATTCTCCCGCCTCCATTCTTCTGCTAGCTGCTTCGCCGCCTTGATGTCCTTTTGCTGCGTGCTCTTGTCTCCGCCGCACAGCAGAATGATGACCGTGTCTCTCCAGCGAATGAAGTAGATGCGGTAGCCCGGCCCGTAATCGATGCGCAGTTCGCTGATCCCGGCGCCGACTGGCTTCACGTCTCCTGCATTCCCAAATGCCAGCCGGTCAAGACGAGACGCAATATGGGCGCGTGCCCTCTCATCCCGCAACTTCAGCCGCCACTTCCGAAAGGTCTCAGTTTGCTTGAATTCGATCATGCTGAATTCTCGTAGTTTATAAACTACCATGAACGGAGCGTGAGCCGCAGCCGCCGCTAGACTGAAGGTCAGCCATGCTCTTCAGCACCCCCACTCCGGATGCCGTTTCATCACGCAAGCGCCGATGGCGCGGCTGGGTTGCCGCCTTCGCGCTGATATCCGCGGCCACCGCGGTCATGATGCTCTGCCCATGCGACGTGGTCGGCATGCACGACTACAAGGCAATCTCGCTGGTCGCGCTTGCGGGGAGCTTCGGGGTGGCGGCCGCGGCAATCGTCCACCGAAGCATCCTCCGCAACCTGGAGACAACGGAATTCCTCAGAGCTGTCGTGGCCCTGGCCCTCGTGGGCATCGGCATATGGATCGAGCTCTTTCTTGCCATGGAGGCGGTTGCACTGATCGCGCGCGTGCGATAGTCGCGAAGGCGCGCTTGCGGATTTCGTCTACCGCACGACAACGAGATACAAGCACATTCCAATGCCCGCAGCCGCCAGGATGAGCCCCAGCACGATTCCCTGCCGCGAGACCTGCCCTGATTGCCACTGGCCATCCTTGAGCGCGCGCACAAGCTGAATGTGCCGGACGACGGAACTCAGGATCACCATGACACCGAGGGCAACGAGCAGAATTCCAGACCACAGCGACAGCCCCGTGGCGTGCGTAGGAACGTGCGCATGGCTGCCGCCGATCTCGCGCAGGAACAGGGTGAAGCGGCTCACTGCGAAGCCGATGCCGATGAGTCCCAGGCCGGTGCGAATCCAGGCCAGGAAGGTTCGTTCCGCTGCAAAGTACACTCGGGGATCCTGCTGGGGGCCACTCTCCATGCACGCATTGTAGCGAGGCGGATGCGGTGCAGTCCCGGATGTGCCTTCAATCGCCATGCAACGAAAAGCTGCGCTCGTCCCTCCAACCCTTCGCACGGCGAATCCAGAATTGCGAGGTATCCTATGGGACTTATTACGCCCAACGACTTTCCTAACTTGCGCGAGCTCTACATCGCCCAGCTCCGCTACCTGCTCTCCACTGAGAATCAGATTGTGAAGGGGCTGCCCACCATGATTGAACACGCCCAGGATCCGCAACTGAAGCAGGCGTTCCAGTCGCACCTGCAGGAGACCGAGGGCCACGTCACGCGGCTGCAGGAGATACTGGGCGAGCTTGACAGCAGCGACAGCGAAAAGAAGGATCCGATCCTGGCGGCCATCGTCGGCTCCGGCGAGATGATCACGAAGGAGACCGAGGAGGGCCCGGTGCGGGATGCCGGCCTGATCGCCACGGCGCAAAAAGTGGAGCACTACGAGATGGCAAGCTACGGCACGGCTCGCGACTGGGCCACCCAACTCGGCCACACCCGGCATGCAGCCATGCTGCAGCAGACGCTGGACGAAGAGAAGCACGCCGACAGCCTGCTCACGCAGATCTCGCAGCGCACGAATACCACGGCGTCGCGGGCGGCATAGTCGCTTCCGCCGCATAACCGGTGCGCCCCATTCATTCCGCAGCCGCTTGCGGAGTGAATGGGCGAGCACCCTCGCCGCCTGCCATCCCGAACAGCCCTGAGCCCAAGCGCGCTGGGGCGAGGCGAACGCGAGGGCAAACTACATTCCTGACTCCAACCAGCTGCCGTTGACCCTGGGGAAAACCCTAGTTACACGATTTAGTGCTGCGGTATAGCGTTGGTCTTGCGTAAGCGAAGCGGGCCCCATTGCCTTCCCCGGAGTTTCAATGAGTAGCCTGATCACGCTTGCGGAAGCCCTCCGCCAGACCCTGCGCAGCATTGAACAAAACACAGATCTCAGCCCGGATGATCCCGTCGTTCTGGAACTGAAGCGGATTCTGCAGCAGAGAATCGCGCTATTCGAAGTCGCGGACGCCACCAAACCTTACGTGGAGTTTCCCACCATTGGCCGCAAGCCCCCGCTTGGGCCGGATTGAAGCACAGACGCATGCTCGGAGTGCCGCCGTATGCTGCCGGCTGCCCATACAGGGTGGTGGATGAAGCAAGGGGGCTGGGGATTCGTGTCCCCACTGCGGGCGATCCGTTGATATTGCTCAGCGCAGGCCCCAGGGCACCCAAAGGCGTGGAGGAACCGCAGATCCTTCGGCTGCGCTTCGCTCAGGAAGACAGGCCATAAAAGGCGAAAACGAGAGGGGCAAGGATTCATCCGTGCCCCTCTTTGAAGTCGAGCGAGAAAGAATCGGCGGAAAAAACTACGCCGAGAGGGCGGTGCGGGGGCTGCGGGCGCCGGTGGTGAAGCCCATGTCGGCGGAGATGCCGCGCACGCAGTGCAGCAAATGGTTGGCGATCGAGGGCAGCTTCTGCGCGGTGACGCGGAAGGAGGGGCCGGAGATGCTGACGGCTGCCACGGGCAGGCGCTGGGCGTCGAGGATGGGCACGGCGATGCAGCGGAGGCCTTCTTCCAGCTCCTCGTCATCGACGGCGTATCCGCGGCGGTGGGTCTTCTCCACCTCGGCGCGCAGGGCTTCGGCGCTGGCGATGGTGCGGTGGGTGAAGCGCTCAAAGCGTGTGCGGCGGATGATGTCGCTGACGCGCTCTTCCGGCAGGAAGGCCAGGATTGCCTTGCCGACAGCCGTGCAGTGGACGGGGTTGCTGGCACCAATGCGGGTGATCATGCGCACCGACCGGGCCGGCTCGATCTTGTCAATGTAGATGACGCGGGCCTGCTCCAGAATGCAGAGGTGCGCGGTCTCCTCGGTTTCGGCGACGAGGCGGCGCAGGTGCGGCTGGGCGCGGTCGCGCAGGTCATATTGTTCGATCGCCCGGTTGCCGAAGTCGAACAAGCGAAGGCCGAGCCGGAACTTTCCGTTTGTGGTGCGCTCCACCATGTGGTGTCGTTCCAGCACCATGAGGAAGCGGTGGGCCGTGCTCTTGTGCAGTTGCAGCGAGGCGGCCACCTGGGCAAGCCCGAGCGGCGTTTCGCTTTCGCCGAGCAGGTCGAGGACCGCGAAGGCGCGGTCGAGGGCCTGTACCTTATAAGTTCCCTGGGGAATTCCGTCTCGCAATATGGTTCTCCGTTTCGCCCTCTGGTTGTATCCAGTTTTTCAGAGGTGCGGCGGATTGTCAATAATTCCTACAAAAAGCCATGTTTGAGCTAGGTCTAAGGAGGCAGGGACGTTGCATGGATGCAACCACGGATATTGTTTTTTGTATTGTCGGGCGCCGGACCGTCGGAAATGGACGGAGGTTCAGGCAGGAACCGAGTCGCCTTCGCCGGGGGCGAGAAAGAGATTGGCTTCAAGGCCGTGCTGACGCGTGTAGAGGTCGTAGTAGCGGCCGCCGAGTGCAAAGAGCTGATCGTGGTTGCCGCGCTCGACGACTCTTCCCTGCTCGACGACGAGGATCTGGTCGGCGCGACGGATGGTGGAGAGGCGGTGGGCGATGACGAAGGTGGTGCGGCCCTGCATGAGCTGGGCGAGGCCGGCCTGGATCATGGCTTCGGACTCGGAGTCGAGGGAGCTGGTGGCCTCGTCGAGGATGAGGATGCGCGGCTCGGCGAGGAGGGCGCGGGCGATGGAGAGGCGCTGACGCTGGCCGCCGGAGAGCTTAACGCCGCGCTCGCCGACGATGGTGTCGTAGCCCTCGGGGAAGCGCTCGGCAAACTCATCGACGCGGGCGGTGCGGCAGGCGGCGAGGAACTGCTCGGGAGTGGCGTCGGGGCGCGAGAACAGAATGTTTTCGCGGATGGAGCCGTCGAAGAGGAATGAATCCTGCAGCACGACGCCGAGCTGGGAGCGAAAGGTGTTCAGGTCCACCTTCGCCAGATCGATGCCATCGACTAAAACTCTGCCCGCCGCGGGCGTGTGGAAGGCGCAGAGTAGGCTGATGATGGTGGACTTGCCGGAGCCGGAGGAGCCGACGAGGGCGGTGACGGTGCCGGGCTGCGCCTGAAAGGTGACGCCGTGAAGGACGGGCTTGTCGGGGACATAGGCAAACTCGACGTCGTCAAAACGGACGTCGCCGACGATGGGCGGCATCTTGAGGCTGCGGCCGGGGACCTGGTTCTCCTCGATTTCGGCGAGCAGTTCGTTGGTGCGGTCGAGGCCGGCAAAGGCCTCAGTGAGTTGGGTGCCGACGGCGACCATCTGGAAGACGGGCGCGATCATGAAGGCCAGAAACATGTTGTATTGGAAGTAGTCGCCGACGGTCCAGCCGCCGGTGCCGTGGCCTTTGAGGACCATCTGTCCGCCGAGCCACATGACGAGCGCGGAGATGACACCGAGCACGGTGGTGGAGGCGGAACTGAGCACGCTGGTCATGGTGAGCGACTTCATGACATTGGTGAGCAGGCGATCGACGCCCAGAGAGAAGACCTGGTGCTCGCGCTCTTCGGCGTGGTAGCCCTTGACCACGCGCACGCCGCCGAGGGATTCAGTAAGGCGGCCGGTGACTTCAGCGTTGATTTTGCCGCGCTCGCGGAAGATAGGCCGGATGGTGTTGAAGCCATAGCGCAGCACAAACACGAAGGCTCCGACGACGGCGAAAACCGTGAGAGTGACGGCGACGCTGCGATAGAGCAGGAAGCAGAAGACCAAGGCCGCGGTGAAGAGGCCGCCGACAAACTGCACCAGGCCGGTGCCGATGAGGTTGCGCACGCCTTCCACGTCGGTCATGATGCGCGCCACGAGCGTACCGGTGCGGTTCTCGTCGTAGTAGGCCACGGAGAGTAGGCCCACGTGGCGTTGCACCATGCGGCGCATATCGGCGATGAGGCGCTGTCCGGCGATGGAGAGCAACTGGGTAAGCCCGTAAGAGGTGATGGCCTGCACGAACGTGGCGCCAAGAACGATGCCGATAATGCGCGGGAGCAGCTCAGGATGGGCGTGGCTGGGCGCCAGGACCTTGTCGAGCAGCACCTTGGAGACGTAAGGCATCACCAGGCCGGCGATGCGATTGATCCCCATGAGCAGAAGGCCGATGAGCAGCAGGCCTTTGCGCGGGGCCATCAACGCCTTGATCTGCGGCCAGAGTTTTTTGAGCGGGGGTTTGCGCTTGGGCAGATCGCCGGCTGCGGCACGCATGCCGCGTCCGTGGCCGCCGCGTTCGGCAGCCAGGCCCATCCCCGGTCCGCGAAATCCGCCCACGTGCTTAGGCCTCGCGCGAGCGGCGCGCGTCGATGAACGATTTAACGCACATGAGGACGTAGATCAGCATGAGGCCGGCCATGGCGGCTTGGGCGGAGAGGGCGATCTTGTCGGGATCGACGCCGAGGGAACGCGCATGACCATAGGACGAGAGCGCGCGCCAGGCCGCGCCGATAAAGCCGAGGAGACCGATGGTGACGTTGATGTGCATGAACATCATGCGGCGCTTCTCATTGGGACTGATGGCGAGAAAGCCGAAGAGGCCGAGCGCCAATCCAAACCAGAGTGGGATGAGGGCGGTGGGGTGCTGGCTGCCGGTCCCGACGTAGAAGCCGATGCCGAGAATCGCCAGCAGAACCGCAAACACCAGAGTTACTTTCGCCATGTGTTGACCTCGAGGGAATCCAAAGCCAAGGATACCAGTTGGATTGCGGACGCTGTGCGGCGGTCGCATTCATTTCGATTGCGTGAGGGAGACGCTTTCGCGGCGGGCCGCGCGCCACACCTTGAGCGCGGCATCGGAGTTGATGGCGGCGATGCCGAGGCCAACGATGAGATCGGGCCAGCCGGACAGCCAGCGCAGCGTTACAAGCGCAGCAGCGATGATGGCGGCGTTTGCCCAAACATCGTTGCGGGCGGAGAGGAATGCGGCGCGGGTGAGACTCCCATGGCGGTGGCGATATTTAAGGAGCAGCGCTACGCAGCCGAAATTCACCAAAAATGCACCGAATCCCGTGGTGGAGAGGAGCCATGGTTCCGGCGGGACAGGCGCGAGGAATTTTTGCCAGGCGGTCCAGAGCGTGGCGGCCGTGGGCACCAGAAGAATGACGGCGAGCAGCATGCCGATGCGGGCTCGGGTTTGGGGCGAGCGGCGAATCGCAAGAAGGATGAGGAGATTGAGCGCGGTGTCTTCAAGAAAGTCGATGCTGTCGGCGAGCAGCGACACGGACCCGATGTGCCGGGCGACGAAGAACTCGACAAAGAAATAGGCCAGGTTAGCGGCGGCAACGAGAGCCACCGCGCGGCGAAACGCGAGGTCATGCAGAGTGCGCGCGTCGTCGAAGTCCGGCATGTGTGCGGCTCACCTCAGCGCTGGATGCGCGCCGATCCGCCTTTGGCGAAGGCACGGACCTGGTCCGCGGTGGCCATGGTTGTATCGCCCGGGAAGGTGGTGAGCAATGCGCCATGCGCCCAGCCCAGGCGGACCGCATCTTCAGGTGATTCGCCGGTGAGCAGGCCGTAAAAGAAGCCCGCCGCGAATCCGTCGCCGCCGCCCACGCGATCGTAGACGTCGAGCTCGGCTGTGGGCGCGCAGTAGGTCTTGCCGTCGATCCATGCAACCGCGCTCCAGCTATGGCGGTTGGTGGAGTGGACTTCGCGCAGCGTGGTGGCGACGACCTTTACGTTGGGCAGCTTTTTGGTGACGTTCTCGATCATGCCGAAGAAGACGCTGGGATCGAGTTTCGATTTTCCATTCCCCACGGACGAAGACCTGTCCGTGGGGACCCCGGTCGCGGCAACTTCCGGACCAGGGATGCCGAGGCCCTTCTGCAGGTCTTCTTCATTGCCGACCAGGACGTCGACGTTCTCGACGATGCGGTGGATGGTTTCGACGGCGTGCTCTTCCCCGCCGGCCACGCGCCAGAGTTTTTCGCGGAAGTTGAGGTCGAAGGAGGTGACGGCGCCGGCGGCCTTGGCTTCGCGCATCATCTCGGCAGTGAGTTCGGCGGTGGTGGGCGAGAGCGCGGCGAAGATGCCGCCGCTATGCACCCAGCGCACGCCGCCGGCAAAGATCTTCTTCCAGTCGAAGTCGCCGGGCTTGAGCAGCGCGCCGGCCTCGTTGCTGCGGTTGTAAAAGACCACCGGCGGGCGCACGCCGAAGCCGCGGTCGCTGTAGACGGTGGCCATGTTGGGGCCGGTGACGCCGTTGTGCTTGAAGTGCTTGTAGAAGGCGCGGACGCCCATGGCGCGCACACGCTCCGCGATGAGATCGCCCACGGGATAGTCGGACATGGCGCTGGCGATGGCGGTCTGCATGCCGAAGCAGTCGGAGAGATTCGCCGCCACGTTGAACTCGCCGCCGCTGACGTGGATGTGACACTCCGCAGCTTTGCGCCACGGAATCACGCCGGGATCGAGACGATGCACGAGCGCACCGAGCGAAAGAAAATCGAGTTCACCGTCTTTGCGAATCTGCAGTCCTGTGCTCATGCATTCCTCTGATGCGGAAAGTGGGGTCCGGTTGAGATGGATCGTGCTGCTACGCGGGCGGTGCGGCCTTCTTCATGTCGGCGACAACCTGGGCTACCGTCCAATCGTTTCCGGGATAAAACTGGATGACTTTGCCGTCGGCGCCGATGAGCGTGGTCGACAGCGTGTGCGTGATGGAGGAGTCAGGGCCGTAGGTCAGACCAACGTCGAAGTACTTGGCCAGCCTGTCGACATCAGCTTTGTTTGGCGGCACGCCAAACTCGAGGTGCGAGAAGGCGCCCTTCGCGTCGCTGCCGATGTATTCGGCTCCGTAGGCGCGCAGGCGCTGCGGAGTATCGTGCTCGGGATCGAAGCTGATGCAGAGCAGATGGCTCTTCTTGTAGAGCGCCGGATCCTGCTTGAGTTCGCTGCTGATGGTGGCAAAATTGCGCGTAACCAGCGGGCAGAAGTTGGGCAGGGGGCAGCGTGTATAGATGAAGGTCACCAGGAGTTCCTTGCCGTGGAACTGATGGAAGCTTATCGTGCGGCCATCCTGGTTGCGCAAGGTGAAGTTCGGTACTTTGTCTCCCGGAGCGGGAACGTGATAGATGCTGGTGGGCCGGTAGTCGGGCTTGCCTTCGGCGATCACGTCGATGTTGTCGAGGTAGACGTTTGCGTCGGCGCCCTGCGATACGAAGAGGTCCGCGGTGATCACGTCGCCGGGATGGAGGTCGGAGACGATGCCGGGATTCTTGAGCTTGTAGGGCATCGTCATCGCTTCCATGAAGCCGGGAATGGCGTCGTGGGCGATGGTGATCTCGCCTTTGGCGGGATCGGTGGACACGATTTTGCCGCGCAGATGGTAGGTCTTGTAGTTCGCGGCAGTGGCGTTGTCGGCTGTAGGTTTCGGTGTGCTGTGGCAGCCCGCCAGCAGGAAGGCCGCCAGGATGGCGCAGGAAATCGCTCGGCGAATCACATACCAGTTTACAACCGCGGCTGTGGATGCATTCGCGCCGGGAACGGCGTATAAACGCAGCAATGGGATCAGCGCAGGCGAATGAAATGGACGCATGGTTGCGCGCGGGCGGAGTTGTGGTGGCCGCCAGCGAACGCGCGCGCCGGGCGCTGCTTGCCCAGTTTCACCGCAGGCGGCGCGCGGAAGGGCTGAGCGCCTGGTATACGCCCGCCATCTATGACATTGCCGGCTTTGTGCGGGAGTGCTGGGTTCCGCATGCCGATGGCCGCCTGCTGCTGAACCCGGTGCAGGAGGAGGCAGTGTGGCGCCGGGTGATTGCCGAGCAGAATCCCGAGGCGGCGCTGCTGCACGAACCGTTGCGGCGGCTGGCCGGCATGGCGTTGGGTGCGCACGAACTGTTGTGCGCGTATGCGCCCCGTGCCCTGGAAACGCGCGGGCGAACGGGGTGGCGGCAGGATGCAGAGGCGTTCGGCCGCTGGCTCGCGGCGTTCGATCAGGAATGCCGTAACGGTGGGTTGGTGAGCGCTCCACTGCTGCCGCTGGAATTGACGGAGCGGCTGAAGAGCGACGCGGCGCAGCGGGCGCCGTTGTTGCTGGTGGGCTTCGACCGCATGCTGCCGGTTCAGGAGCAATTGTTGAACGCGTGGGGAGCATGGCAGCAATTGCCGGATGCGCCGCGCGCGGAGCGAATCCACTCCTATGCCGCGCCGGATGGCAACGCCGAGTTGGAGGCGTGCGCGGCGTGGTGCAGCGAGCGCCTGCAGGCGCTGCCCGATGCGCGCATTCTGGTGATCACGCAGGATGCGGCCGAACGGCGTGGCGAAATCGAACGTGTCTTCCTGCGGCATGCAAATGCGACGCCTGCGTTTCGATTCGAGTTCTCCCTGGGCGTGCCGCTTGAATCGCTGAGCGCGGTACGCAGCGCGCAGCTTCTGCTGCGCTGGTTGAGCGCATCGCTGGACGAATCGGAGATTGACTGGTTGTTATCGAATTCCTTCGCCACGGCTGCTCCGCGGGAAGCCGCGGAGTTGCAGGCATTTTTGCGCGAGGTGCGGCGCCGCAATCTGCAGCGCATGGGTTGGACGCTGGATGCGCTGATCGGATTGCAGCCGTGCGTGCGCGTGCCGCTGCCGCGCGAATGGATGGCGCGCATGACGGCTGCGCAACAGAGATTGGCTGCCGCGCAGCAGCGCAGCGCGAGCCCGCTGGAGTGGGCGGCGCTTGTTCCGGAGTTGCTGAAGGGAATGGGATGGCCGGGGCATCGGCAGCTTGGCACGATTGAGTTTCAGGCGACGCAGCGCTTCGAGCAGGTGCTCGACACATGCGGATCGCTTGGCTTCGACGGCCGCAAGATGGATTGGTCCACGTTCATCGCGGAGTTGAATGACGCGCTGGCGGAGACGCTGTTTGCACCGGAGTCGGAGGATGCGCCGATATTGATTGCGGGGCCAGCGGAGTCCGCGGGACTTACGGCGGATGCGATCTGGTTTCTCGGCGCGCACGAGGACGCGTGGCCGGCGCGAGGATCGATGCACCCGCTGCTGCCGGCGGAGTTGCAGCGCTCAGCCGGGATGCCGCACGCTTCCGCGCAGTCGGATTACGACCTGGCGCGAACGACCACCGAGAGACTCGCAGCATCGGCTGGGGAAGTTTGCTTCAGTTATCCGCGGATCGAGGGTGATGCGGAGACGCGGGAGTCGCGGTTGGTGGCACAGATCGCGGGGACACCGGTTCCGTTGCCTTCCCGTCCGGCTGCGGCCTGGGAGCCGCGAACCGTCCGGATCGAGGACGCATCCGGCGTTTCGATTGCACCCGGCGAGGTGCGCGGCGGGTCCGGCGTGCTGACGGCGCAGTCGCAGTGCGCGTTTCGCGGCTTTGCAACCGCGCGCCTGGACGCGCAGCCGTGGAGCGCCGCCGAGCCTGGGCTGACGCCGCCGCAGCGCGGGCGGCTGCTGCATGAGGTGCTGCACAACGTGTGGCGCGGAAAGCCAGATGGAGTTCGCAGCCGCGATGAGTTGCGGGGGATCGCGGATATGGATGCGTTTGTGCGCGGGCATGTGGAGCGCGCGATGCAAAGCGCAATTTCGGCACAGGTTCGCGAGCAGGTACCGGAGCGCTATTTGAATCTTGAAGGCGAGAGGCTCACAAAGCTGATCGCCGAGTGGCTCGCCTACGAAAAAGAACGCGCGCCGTTTGACGTGGAGGAGACGGAGTTCGACTCCACTGCGACGGTGGCGGGGCTGGCGTTCGAGGTCCGGCTGGATCGCGTGGACAAGCTCGCCGACGGCAGCAGGTTGGTGATCGATTACAAGACCGGGGACGTTTCGCCGAAGACGTGGGAGCTTCCGCGGCCCGACGATGTGCAACTGCCGCTGTATGCGGGGTTCGCATTGCCGCAGAGCTGGGAGGTGGCGGGACTGGCCTTTGCGAAGGTCCGCGCGGGCGATGTGTATTTCGCCGGTTGCGTGAAGGATGCGGAAACCGCAATTGGACCGGTGAAGAAGATCGCGAGCCTGAAGAAGACTGCGCTGAAGGCCGGCGCGCTGGATGCGTGGCGCGACAAAATCGAAGAGCTGGCGCGGGATTTTCTCGCGGGGCGCGCCGATGTGGACCCGCGCGATCGCGAGCTGACGTGCAAGCGCTGCGGGCTGCAGACGTTGTGCCGCGTTCACGAACTGACACCTGAGGACGAAGACGAAGCCGACGAGGAGGAGGATGCGGATGACTAGCATTGCTCCTGTTGCGCCGCCCGATCGGAAGCAGCGCGAAGATGCGCTCAATCCCACACGCTCGATCCTGGTGCGAGCGCCGGCAGGGTCGGGCAAGACGGATCTTCTCACGCGGCGGTTCCTGCGTTTGCTCGCGCGGGTCGAGGATCCGGGGCAGGTGGTTGCAATCACGTTTACGCGCGCGGCTGCAGCGGAGATGCGGCATCGCATTGTGGCCGAGTTGCAGAAGGCGTGGGAACGTGAGACTGCGACGAACGATGAATTCTCGATGGAAGCCCTTGCGGCGCGCGTGCTGGAACGCTCGCGCACGCTCGGGTGGAACTTGCTGGACCTGCCGTCGCAGCTTCGCATCTCGACGATCGACTCGTTCTGCCGCGAGTTGGCGCTGCGGCAGCCGCTGCTGTCGGGATTCGGTGGAAGCCTGGAGGTGGCGGAGGATCCGGCCGATCTGTATCGGCGGGCCGCGCGGCTCACCCTCAATCGGTTAGGGGATGAGAACCCGTCGCCGCGCACTGCCGAACTGCAACATGCGATTGAAAGGCTGCTGCTGTGGCGCGACAACAACTGGCACGATCTGGAAGGGCAGCTGGTGGAGATGCTGAAGCGCCGCGACCAGTGGATGCACGGCTTTGTGCTCAATCAGGATCCGGACTGGGACGCGTTGCGCGAGGAGTTGGAGCAGCCGTTTGCGCGCGCGGTGCGGGAGGGCGTGACGCGTGTGGCGCAATTGCTCGCGGATATGCCCGAAGCCTGCGAAGAGGCGCATGAGCTGGCGCGGTTTGCCTGCGAACAGAAGGGACTGCATCGCGATCTGGCGGAGTTAGCCGAGTTTCCATGCGGGGCGTTCTCCAATCCCGAAGATCTGGACGAGGCGCGGCGAGCATACCTGTGCCTTGCGGATCTGCTGCTGACGAAGGAAGGCGCGTTTCGTGCGCGGATCACCGCAAGTGAAGGATTCCCGGCTGCGCAGCGCGTGGAGAATGCGCGCATGAAGGCGCTGATCGAAGACCTGCGCAGCGTCCCAGGACTTTCGGACGCATTGCACGCCTTGCGAGGATTGCCGCCGGCGCGCTACAGCGATGCCGAGTGGGAGATTGTGCGGGCGTGCTTTACGATTCTGCGGCAGGCCGCGGCGGAACTGAAGGTTCTGTTTGCCGAAGCGGGGCGCGTGGACTTCATCGAGGTGGCGCAACTGGCGCGGCTTGCGCTGGGCGATGCGGAGGGCTCGGCGACCGACGCCGCCATTGCCGAAGCGGATACGATGCGGCACCTGCTGATCGATGAGTTTCAGGACACAAATCGCCGGCAGTGGGAGATGGTGGCGAGCCTGATGGCGGCGCGCTCCGATGCGGAAGAGCGGAGCCTTTTCCTGGTCGGCGATCCCATGCAGTCGATCTACTCGTTTCGCGACGCCGACGTGGAGCTGATGCTGCGGGTGCAGCGGCGGGGTTTGGAATTCGCGGGCGGCGGCGCAATGACGCTTGACCCGGTTGCGCTGTCGGCAAACTTCAGGACCGCGCCGGAGCTGATTGGCCGGCTGAATGACACATTCGAGCAGGTGTTTGCGAACGATGACGGCAGCGGGATTGGCTTCAGCGGCGCGTCTGCGGTGCGGGAACCAGCGCTTGTACCCGGCGAGCGCATGCATGTGCATCTTGAGTTCATGCCGCAGACGGTGCGCAACGGCAGTGCCGATGCGGAGACGCAGCAGCGGCGCGCGGAGTGTAAGGAGGCGCGCAAGTCGGCACACCTGGCGCAGATCAACGAGATCGTCGAACTGATTCGCAAGCGTTGCGAAGCCATTGAGCGGGAGCGCGCGCGCGGGGCGAAGTATCGCATTGCCGTGCTGGGACGGACGCGCAAGGCGCTTGCGCCGATTGCGGCGGCGCTGCGCGATGCAGAAATTCCGTTTCGCGCCGTCGGCCTGGAAGACCTGGGCGAGAGGCCGGAGGTGCTGGATGCGCTGGCTTTGGCGCGGGCGTTTCTGATGCCGGAAGATCGCGTGGCGTGGCTGGGCGTATTGCGCGCGCCGTGGTGCGGGCTGGCGCTCGACGATCTGCATCGCCTGACCAGCGGGGATGATGCGGCGGTCCTGCGGCGCACGATTCCCGATCTGCTCGCCGAACGGCGCGAGTTGTTGAGCGCAAGCGGCGGCCGTGCGGTCGATCGCTTGCTGGGAGCGTGGAACGAGTTCCCCGCCCTGCGCGCCGCGCACGGCACCGCAACGGTGGGAACGCGCATGGAACAGGTGTGGCTGCGCCTGGGCGGCGATGCCTGCGTGGACGCGACGGGGCGCGCCAACGTGCAGCTATTGTGGTCGCGCATGGATCGGCTCCCTTCCGGCGAAGCCGGAGTGCTGAACGGCGAGTTGGGTGCGTCGATCGAGGGGCTGATGGCGGAGCCTGATCCGCGGGCCGAAAGCGATTATGGCGTGCAGTTGATGACGGTTCACAAATCGAAGGGCCTGGAATTTGAAGTTGTGATTGTGCCGGAATTGCAACAGCGTGGGCGTCGCGGAACACTGCGCATGCTCTCCTGGATGGAGCGCGGGCTAACGAGCGACGGTGAGCACGGCGCTACGGAGTTTCTGGTTGCGCCGCTTAAGCCCAAAGGCGACGGGCGCAGCAGCACCAAGGATTGGGTGGACGCGGCGCTGCGGAGACGCGAGACGCAGGAGATGCGGCGCATCCTGTACGTTGCCGCGACACGCGCGCGCGAGGAACTGCATCTCTTTGCGCGGCCGGAGTACAGGAACGACAAGAAGAGCGGCATGACTCTCTGCGAGCCGGCCGAGAGCCTGATGCGCACGGCGTGGCCGGCGCTGGAAGAGAAAGTTCGCGCTCGCTTTGCGGAGTGGAAAGAACGGCGCACTGAGGGCGGTGTATCCACGTTGGCAGCGCAGGCGCAGTTGCTGCAAATGCCGGCGACGCGCAAGCCGGCGATTCTGCGGCGCCTGCCTGAGAATTTTGAATTGCCGCCGATGCATGCGGCGCAAGGCGCTTCGCGCGGAGAGGCCGGGGTGAGCGGCACGCTGAGCTATCGCCGCCACGAGGGTGGCATGCTGTCGCGCGCGCTTGGGCGTGCCGTGCATCTGCTGCTGGAAGAAGCGGCGCGTTTGCTGGCTCGGATGGATGGGGATGCCGCGCGGGCTGCGATCAAGGGAATGCGGCAGCGTGCGCTCGCCGAGGCGCGAGGCGGCGGGGTGGACCCGGCGCATGCGCAGAAGCTGGCCGACGATGCCGTGGCGATTGCATCGCGTACCCTGCAGGACGCAACCGGGCAGTGGATTTTGACGACTCATGCAGATGCGGCGAGCGAGACATCGTGGAGCGGCGTGCTGAACGGGTCGATGCGGACGGTGCGTGCGGATCGGGTGTTTCGTGCGGGCGAGCCCGGATCGGCAACGGGCACGACTTGGTGGGTGATCGACTACAAGACGGCGCATCCGGAGGGCAGCGATGTGGCGGCCCTGTTACGGGAACTGCGCCCTGCGTTTGCTCCGCAGCTCGCAATCTATGCGAAGTTCCTGCGCAAGCTGCATGGCGAAGACATTGATGTGCGCGCCGGGTTGTATTATCCGCGGCTGCTGGCGTTCGACTGGTGGCAGGCGTAGCAGCTAGGCAGTCGAATCCTTTACGCGCAGGCCGATGGCGCGCATCAAATGCAGCGCATTGCTGGTCTGGACCACGCCGGGTTTCAGCTTGTAGTCGAAGATGAGGCGGTCGCCTTCGATTCGATCTTCAAAATGCGCATTGAAGATGCTGTCCGGCATCTCCTCGGCGATCTTGGTGAGCGCCAGATCGTGTGTGCTGACGATGCCGATGGTGTTGCGCGACGCCATCATCTGGAGTACGAACCGCGTTGCGATGAAGCGGTCATGCGAATTGGTGCCGGAGAGCAGCTCGTCGAGGAGGAACAAGACGGGCATGGCACCGCCGGCAAGATCGGCAATCAACTTGATGCGCCCGATCTCGGCGTAGAAGCGCGAGACTCCGCCGCTGAGGGAATCGAGAACGCAGATGGAGGCGGCCACCTGCAGAGGGCTCATGCGCAGCGTGCGCGCGCAGACGGGCGCGCCGCACTGCGCCAGCACCGCGTTGACGCCGAGGGCGCGGATGAAGGTGCTCTTCCCTGCCATGTTGGGGCCACTCAGGATGAGGATGCGGGCGGCGCCGCTCAGCGCAACATCGTTGGCCACGGCGTCATTGAGCGGCAACAGCGGATGCGCCAAGTCGGTTGCGAAGTAGCATGGAGCGGCTTCCGTGATCACGGGGAACGCATAGGCGGGGTGCTCGAAGGCAAAGGCGCTCAGCGATGCCAGGGCTTCCAACTCGCCCACAACGTCGATCCACGTGCGGATCGAGGGGCCGAAGCGGCGCCGCCACCGCTCGGCAAGGAAGATGAGTTGCGCACTCCAATAGGTGACGAGGTCAATCGGATGAGCGATAAGACTGTGCCTGCCCTCGAGCGGATCGACGATGCGGGCCAGTTTGCGAACCGCCTGCGAGGCGCGGATTCCGCCTGTTTGCAATGAGGCCTGCAGATCGGCAAGCCTACCCGGGGCGAAGGATTCTTTCTCGAACAGTGCGAGGACTTCGGCGAGCAAAAGCAAGTCCGCGGTGGAGTTTTCCAGCGCCGCGGCAACAGGCTCAGCATCACGAAATAAAAGATGCGCGTAGGCGAAGTTAAGCACCGTGCTCAGCACGGCCCATTCGTACTTACCCCACACGGCCCATGCTGCAAGGCTGACGAACCAGAGCAATGCAAGCGCGGTGGTCAGCACGCGCCGCCTTGTGGAAGTAAACGCCGGTTCGCTCTCGCCCCAGCGCGCCATCGCATCCGGTTGTACACCTTCGCGAACGGCTTCTCCCGCGGAGGCCAGTTTCTCGCGGAGATCCGCGCGGCCCTGCAGCTCTTTGACCGCAGATTGGCGGGCGGCGATTTGATCAGGGGCAGCGGGATGGAGCAGCCAGCGGGCGAGCGTCTCCTCTCCCGATGAGGTGCGCGCAACCGAAAGGTATTCGAAGAGCGACGCGCGGCCGAAGATATCCAGATCGCGCGCGTAGGGATGGGCCGGATCGAGGAAGCGTTCGCCGCCCTCGCCGCCGCCCTGCCAGCGATCTTCCAGGCGCGCCATGCCGCGCTCGTAGAAGGCAAGGATGCGGCCGCGATGGCGCATGGCCTGGAGCAGCTTTTCGTGGCGAATGGCCAGCACGATGAAGAGCACGATCAGCGCTGCCGTGATGCCGCCAAAAAGAAAATGCCGAATGAGCAGAACAGAGGATGCGATGGCGAGCGCCGCCACCACAAGCTTGGCGATTCCAAAGGCTCGTTCGCGTTGACGATCGCGAGCCTGCAGGGTGTTAAGGGAAGAAAGGCGGCGACGATATTCTTCGGCAGCTTGGGACGCGATCGGCTTGTATTCCCCGGAGGTCATCTCCTCATAAGGGTAACGGCTCGGGATGGACTAGCTCTTGGCGGGGGTGGCGACGGCAGATGCGGCCTTTCTTGCCGCTTCCATGCTCTTGTGGTGGCGCACGTCGTCGCCCTGAATCCAGAAGATGACGTCTTCCGCAACGTTGGTGGCGTGGTCGGCCACGCGTTCCAGGCTGCGGCAAATCATCAGGGCGCTCAGCGCCTGCGGAGCCAGGTGGCTCTGCTCCTCCATGAGTTGCGTGAGCGTTTTGTACGCGGCTCGGTTCATGGCATCCACGGCGTCGTCCATGGTCAGAACCGAACGCGCCATCTCGGCGTCGCCCTCGATGAACGCCTGCAGGCTTTTGCGCACCATGTCGCCGGCCAGGCCAGCCATGCGCGGAATGTCCACAGGCATGTCCGCAGTGGCGAGCTGGTCCATGTTGCGCACCCGCTCGGCAATGCTCTTGGCGGCGTCACCCACTCGCTCCAGGTCGGCGTTGATTTTGATGACGCTGAGGATGAAGCGCAGGTCCGAAGCCATCGGCTGCTCCATCGCCAGCAGATCGAGCGCGGCCTGGTCGATATCGCGCTCCATGCGATTGATGGCGACTTCACTGCGCGCCACCAGGTCGCAGATGGAGAGATCGCGCACGCGGTACGCTTCGATTGCGCGCTGGATGGCTTGCTCGGCAAGGCCGGCCATCACCAGCAGATTTTCCTTCAGGTCTTCCAGGCTCTGCTGAAATCGTATGCGCGTCATCCGAACCTGCCTGTGATGTAATCTTCCGTCCGCTTGTCGCTGGGATTGGTGAAGATCTTGTGCGTGGAATCGAACTCCACCATCCGGCCATTGAGAAAGAACCCGGTCTTCTCTGCGACGCGCGCGGCCTGTTGCATATTATGCGTCACAATCACGATGGTGTACTGCGATTTCAGCTCAAAAATCAGATCTTCAATCTTGGATGTGGACACCGGATCGAGGGCCGACGCGGGTTCATCCATCAGCAGTACTTCAGGATCCACGGCGAGGGCGCGCGCGATGCAGAGGCGCTGCTGCTGTCCGCCGGAGAGGCTGGCGCCGGATTTCTTCTTCAGATCGTCTTTGACTTCGTCCCACAACGCCGCTTTCTTCAGCGAAAGCTCGACCGTCTCATCGAGGACGCGGCGATTGCGGTAGCCGTTCAGCTTGAGGCCGGATGCCACGTTGTCGTAGATGGACATGGTGGGGAACGGGTTGGGACGCTGGAAGACCATGCCCACGCGGCGCCGAATCTGCACCGGCTTGGCGTCGGCGTAGATGTCCAAGTCGCCCATTTTGACGGAGCCGGTAACGCGGGCGATGGGATTGGTCTCGTGCATGCGGTTCAGGCAGCGCACAAAGGTGCTCTTGCCGCAGCCGGAGGGACCGATCAGCGCGGTGGCGTGGTTGGCGGGAATGTGCAGGTTGATGTCCTGCAGCGTGTGATTCGAGCCGTACCACGCGTTCAGGTTTGTAACTTCAATGCCGACGCCCACCTAGCTTGCCCCTTTCAAAACGCCCCGGCTTGTCACGTAACGCACCAGCGATACGGCCAGCACAATGAGCACAATTAAGACCAGCGAACCAGCCCAGGCAAGTCGATGCCAATCCTGATAGGGGCCGGACGCGTACACCCAGATCTGCAGCGGAAGAGCCTCGATAGGCTGATTCGCATTGAGACTAAAGAAATTGTTGCCGAATGCGGTGAAGATCAGCGGCGCGGTTTCGCCGGCCACGCGGGCAAAGGCCAGCATGCAGCCGGTGATGATGCCGGGGGATGCGGTGCGCAGCGTAATCGACAGCGTGGAGCGCCACGCGGGCACGCCGAGACCCAGGGCGGCTTCGCGCACGGCATGGGGCACCATCAGCAGCATCTCTTCGGTGGTGCGCGCAACCGTGGGGATCATCATGAAGCCGAGCGCCACGCCGCCCGCGATCGCGGAAAAGTGCCCGGTGAACGGAAGCCAGCTTATGTGGGGGCTCACGATCAGCGCGTACACGGCGACGCCCATCACGATGGAAGGCACGCCGTTGAGGACGTCCGCGGTAAAGCGGATGGCGTTGGCGAGGCGCGTGCCACGGCCATACTCGGCCAGAAAGATGCCGCCGCCGATGCCGACGGGGATGCCGATGGCGCTGGCGATGGCGAGCAGCACGGCGGAGCCCGCGATCGCATTGTTCATGCCGCCGCCCAGCTCGCCCGGGGGCTTGGGGCCCTGCGTGAAGAAGGCCCAGTTGACCGAGGCGGCGCCGCGGTAGAGCAGATACCCGAAGATGGCCACCAGCGGAGCAATGACCAGAATCGTCGCCAGCACCGCCAGCACCGTCACCATGCGGTCGGCGATGGCGCGCCATGCCGTTCGAATTGTGGCCTGTCCCGTATTCACAAGATGCTCAACTCCGCGGTGAATTGCATGCGCATGTCTAGACCACCCGGGCGGGAGCGCCCCGCGTAACGGCCCATACCAGAATTCGCGCAAGTGCATTGACGATGATGGTGACGCCGAACAAGGCCAGGCCAATCTCAGTGAGCGCGCTGCGATGCAGATCGCTGAAAGCCTCGGCGTACTCGTTGGCGATGACGGCGGCCATGGAGGTTCCGTTGGCCAACAGCGACTTGTGAATCTCCGGCGTCTGGCCGATAACCATGGTGACGGCCATGGTTTCTCCCAGCGCGCGGCCCAGGCCCAGGATGATGGCGCCCACAATGCCGATGCGCGCATTGCGCAGCACGCCCATGCGGATCATCTCCCAGCGCGTTGCGCCCAGCGCCAGCACGGCTTCGCGCTGCGAGTGGGGCACGGCGATCATCACCTCGCGCGTAAGCGAGGAGATGATGGGCAGAATCATGATGGCGAGGATGACGGAGGCGGCAAGAAAGCCCAGGCCGGTGGTGTTGTTGTTGTCGAATAGTCCCGTCCAACCGAGGTACTGCACCAGGATTGGATTGACGTGCTCGCGCAGCAGCGGCACCAGAATAAAGAGCGCCCAGAGGCCGTAAATGATGCTGGGAATGGCGGCAAGCAGCTCGGTAACAAAGGCCAGCATGCCGCGCAGAGAGCGGGGACACATCTCGGTAAGAAAGATGGCCAGGCCCACAGCGAGCGGCACCGCGATGAGCAGCGCAACAAAGGACGACACCAGCGTGCCGTAGACGAAAGGCAGCGCGCTGAAGTGGCCGTTAACGGGATCCCAGTAGGCGCGCTGGTGGGTGTAGGGATCGACATACGAGCTGAAAAAGAATTGGAAGCCGAGGGCGTGCCAGGCCACCTGCGACTTCAGCACCAGCTCCCACGCAATCAGAATGACGATGGCGAAGATGCTGAAGGCGCAAAGCACCATCAGCCAGTGGAAGCCGCGATCCGCAACGGCCGAATTGCCGCGGCCCAGCAGATATTTGCGGATCTCCGAGTGCGTCCGGGCCGCCGGCGGCTGCTGAGACGAGCGATCTCCGGCTGCCGGATGGGGCTGGATTGGAGCGGGCACACGTATGTCGGGCACAGGTCCGTTCACCTTTGACAGGCTACCCGTGAATTGTGAACAGGACGTTACAAGCTCGCAAAATCAAGCGCATAGAGGTGGAAAAAGCGGTGCACTGCGGTAACCTTGACGACTGAGATGAACAGGACAAACCGGATGCGCGCTTTTGCTGGTCTTTTTCTTTTCTTCGCCTCTCTGAATCTCCTGGCCCAAACCCCGGATGCCCGGACCGCGCCTGATCCTCCGCAGCGCACGTGGCATGCTTCGTGGATCACCGACCCCGCTGCGCCGCTGCGCGAGCCGCTGGTGCTGCACTTCCGCAGGGATTTGAAGCTGGACGCTGTTCCGGCGAGCTACGTGGTGCGGGTGAGCGCCGACAATCGTTTCATTCTTTTTGTCAATGGAAAGCGGGTGGGCGACGGACCTGCGCGCGGCGACCTGACGCATTGGCGCTACGAGCGCTATGACCTTGCGCCGTATCTTCGCGCCGGGGAGAACGTGATCACGGCTACGGTGTGGAACTTCGGCGTCTATGCGCCGGTTGCGCAGATGAGCGACCGGACGGCGTTCCTGCTGGAGAGCGAAGCGACGGGAAAGAACGGCATCAGCACGCCCGGCAAGTGGATGGTGGCGATGGATCCGGGGCGAAAGCCGCTGGGGCGCGATACGGTGACGATCAAGGGCTACATGGCCGCGGGCCCGGGCGAGGAGTTGGATGGGACGAAGGAGGATTGGGATTGGGACAAAAGTGACAAAGTGGCAGAGTGGCAAAGTGGCAGACATGGCGATTGGGTGAAGCCCGGCGATCCGATGCGGGAGAGTATCTATCCGGGGACGAACCATGCGCATTCGGCGGATGTGACCGGAGATAATCCGTGGGGGCTGGTGCCGGACGGGTTGCCGCATATGGAGTATCGGCCGACCAAGGCAGGTTCCATCGTGCGCACGCAAGGGCCCGTCGTGGATGCCGCGCACAAGTTTCCGGATAAGGCCCTTGCCGTTCCGGCTCACAGCCGCGTGCAGTTGCTCTTCGACCGGCATACGCTGACGACCGCGTACCCGCAGCTCACCGTCTCCGGCGGCAAAGGCGCGCGCATCAAAATGACCTATTCGGAGGCGCTTTACGACAACAAGCTGCAAAAGGGCGACCGCGATTCCCTCACCTATAAGGATGCGAACGGCAACGAGCATCCGCGCCAGGCACTCGGCCTGACCGATCTTTTCCTGCCGGACGGCGGCGCGGACCGCACCTTTGAGCCGCTGTGGTGGCGGACGTGGCGCTATCTCGATCTCGACATCACCACCGGCGACCAGCCGCTTACGCTGCAATCGCTGAAGGCGGAGTTCTCGGCGTATCCGTTTAAGGAACGCGCGAAGCTGCAGACCGGCGACGCCGATCTCGACAAGATTTGGCAGATCAGTTGGCGCACGGCGCGGCTGGATGCGCACGAAACCTACATGGATACACCCTACTGGGAGCAGCTCCAGTACATCGGCGATACGCGCATTCAGGCGCTGATGTCGTATGCGGTGACGGGCGACGATCGCCTGGGCCGCCAGGCGATCGAAGCGTTCAACGAGTCGCGCATACCGGAAGGAATCACGCGCAGCCGCTATCCCAGTTCCCTGCCCCAGAACATTCCCACATTTTCGCTGCTCTATATCGGCATGCTGCATGACTGGTGGATGTACCGGCCCGACCCCACGCCGGTGCGCGACGCGCTGGAAGGAACGCGCGGCATCCTGGACTGGTTTGCGCAGTATCAGCGCCCCGATGGGCTGCTGGGAAAGCTGCCGTGGTGGAGCTTCATCGACTGGGTTTCAAAGGGCGAGACGCCTACGTATAGCGCCGGCGGCGAATCGTGCATCACCACGCTTGAGTATCTCGGCGCGCTGAACGACGCCGCCGGTCTGGAGCAGGCGCTCGGCGATCCGCACATCGCCGCGCAATATCGCGAGCGAGCGGCGCACGTGCGCTCCGGCCTCTACGCGCGTTGCTGGAGCCCGCAGCGCAAACTGCTTGCCGACAATCCCGACAAAAACGTCTTCTCGCAGCAGGCCAACATCCTGGGCGTGCTGTATGACGTGATTCCAAAAGCCGGCCAGAAGAACGTGATGCGGCGCATGCTGGCCATTGAGCCCGGCACCACGCCGGACGGAATCCTGAGCGCATCGTATTACTTCCGCTTCTACCTGGCGCGGGCGCTGGATCATGCGGGCCTGGCGGACGACTATTTGCAATCGCTCGATCCATGGCGCAAGCTGCTGCCGCTGCACTTCAGCACCTGGCCGGAGACGCCGGGCGAAACGCGCTCCGACTCGCACGCATGGTCGGCGCATCCCATCTACGATCTGCTGACGCTGGTGGCGGGCGTCGAACCGGCGAGCCCCGGATTCAAAACCGTGCGCATTGCGCCGCATCTGGGAGAGTTGACCTCGCTCTCGGCGACCTATCCGCATCCACTAGGCGATATTCAGGTGAAATATCAGCGGCGCGGCACGCATCTGGACGCAACCGTTACACTCCCAGGCAAACTATCGGGCCACTTCGATTTTGGTGGTAAAACGTTTGTGCTCAGGCCAGGATTGAACCACATTTCCGCGCCGTAGGCAGACATTCCCGACAGGAATCCGCAAAGGCATCGGAATGCTGTTCCACCGCGGGTAAAGCGTGTTACAAATTCAGGAATGGTAAAGGGAAAGAGTACAACTCCTCCGGGACATGTGAATCTGCGCACGCTAGCCCAGCACCTTGACCTGTCGCAGACCACCGTCTCGCTGGTGCTCAACAACTCGCCCTCGGCCAAGTCCATTCCGCCGGAGACGCGGCAGCGCGTGCTGGATGCCGCGGAGCGCCTGAACTACCGGCCCAACTACTTTGCGCGCTCGCTGCGGCAGAGCCGTTCCATGAGCGTGGGCGTGCTGGCGCCCGACCTGAGCGAAGGCTACTTCACGCGCGTAATGAGCGGCGTGGTGGAAGAGCTGACCGCCGCGCACTACTTCTACTTCACCGCCTGCCACGACTGGAAGAAGGATCTGATCGAGCAGTATCCGCGCATGCTGGTGGAGCGCGCCGTCGACGGCTTCCTGCTGCTGAACACGCCTGCCGATGAGATTCACGTACCGGTGCCGGTGGTGGCCATCTCCGCGCACAGTCCGGTAGAGAATGTTACGAACATCGTGCTGGACCATCACTCGGCGGTGGAGCAGGCGCTGAAACACCTTTACCAGCTTGGGCATCGCCGCATCGCCTTCATGCGCGGTCCCAAGGCGATTCCCGACGCCGAATACCGCTGGGAGAGCATTCAGCAGGTGGCGCGGGAGATTGGCCTGCGCATTGACCCCGCGCACGTCATCCGCATTGAAGCGACCGGCTGGTCGACGAAGACTGGCCAGCATCCGATGGCGCCGGAGATCGGCTACAAGCCAATGCAGGCGCTGCTCGAAAAGAATCGCGACTTCACGGCCGTATTCTGCTTCAACGATATTGCGGCCATCGGCGCCATTCGGGCGCTCAAGGATGTGGGTTTTTCCGTACCGGGCGATGTTTCGGTGGTGGGCTTCGATGACATTTTGTCGGCGGCCTACTCTACGCCTTCGTTAACCACCGTGCGCCAGCCGCTGGGCGAGATGGGCAAGCGCGGCGCCCAGGTGCTGCTGGATCGCATCGCCGACAAGACCAAGCCGTTCCCATTCGAAATCGTCGTGGAACCGGAACTCGTTGTGCGGGAGTCGACGGGACCGGCGAAAAGTTGATGCGTTAACCGCACTGCGCCTGGAACCACCGGCTGATGTACACTTGCGCGTGCGCTTCGCCGCAGTAGTGGCGCGCCCCCGGCGCATCGGCGGCTTCCTTGCTCCACTTGTGCACGGTCAGTTGCTGGCTGTCGCAGTTGATCACCAGCCAGCGCACGGGATGCTCGCTCTCTTCCGCGCAAATCTCACATCGATAAATTGTGTCGATCACTTCGACCCCCGTCTTCGTACTGTCTCGTGTCTATTTCCTATTCCCTGCCCTATTCAAGCATCTGCAAATCCAGCGGCGGCTCCAGCAGGCAATCCATGGCGCTCATGCCGGCCAGCGCGCGCTGCAGCGCCGAACTCTTGCACGGCTCCACGGTAACAACAAACGGCAGCGCATTATGCGGATAGCCGGCGCGTTGCACAATGGCGCGGATGTTGATGCGCTCCCGCGCCAAAGCGCCGGTGATCTCGGCGACGATACCGGGCCGGTCATTGACGAGAAACCGGATGTAATGCGGCGCTTCGAACTCTGCGCCGACCTTCGCCTTCTGCGAAGGGATCTCCACGCGCCGCGATCCATGCGCCAGCGCCAGCAGATCGCTCACCACCGCAACGGCAGTGGGATGTCCGCCCGCGCCGTGGCCGGAGAAGACCACATCGCCGCCGTAGTGGCCGCTGAAGACAACCATGTTCTCCGTGCCGCGCGACCACGCCAGCGGCGACTGCCGGTCCACGAGCATGGGGCCGACGGCGGCCGCGACGGAGCCGTTTGTCCTCTCCGCGCGCGCCACCTGGCGGATGGTGCAGCCCAGATCGCGGGCATAGCTGAAGTCGACCGGCGTGATGGTCGTAATCGCACGCGGGTGAATCTCATCGGGATGAACATCCACGCGCAGCGCGAGCCGCATCAGAATCGCGAGCTTGGCGCGCGCATCGAAGCCGCCCACATCTTCGGTGGGATCGGCCTCGGCATATCCCTTGGCCTGTGCTGTTGCCAGCACGCTCGAGTACTCCGCGCCCTCTTCCATGCGGCTGAGGATGAAGTTGCATGTGCCGTTGAGGATGCCCTGCATGCGCTCGATGCGATCGCCGGCGAGTCCCTGCTCAACGCCGGGGATGACCGGGATACCGCCCGCAACGGCGGCGCCATACTTCAGGTGTCCGCCCTTGGCCTGCGCAAGCCGTTCGAGTTCCACGCCGTGATATGCGATCAGCTTCTTGTTCGCCGTGACGACGCTCTTGCCTGCTTCCAGCGCTTTGCGCACCCAGGTCCCGGCGGGATCCAATCCGCCGGCAAGTTCGACAATTACGTCCACATCGGAAGCGAGCACTGCGCCGGCATCCTCGCTCCACGTGGTCTTCGCGCCCAGCCAGTCAACCTTCTTACGGGCGACATTGCGATTGAAGACGTGAGTAAGCTCCAGTTCGGGCGGCTTGCATTCGGCCAGAATGCGCGCTACGGAGCTGCCGACGGTTCCAAAGCCAAATAGAGCGATCCGCAGCGGCCGCTTTTGGTTGGAGCGAGATGTCGATGCATTGGTCAACGGCGACGAAGTTCCCTTCAGGATGAGTGCTGTTGCAATGAACCGATGATACCTGAGTCCGCGCGCCCGATTCTCTTTGACCGCCGAGGGCCCGCACCAGTGCGGCCGCCGCGGCGTGTAGCATCGAAGTAGATGCGTCGCCTGCTGGCCATCGCGCTCGTTGTACTGTTCTGGCTGCCGCCGGTGTTTGCGCTGCTGCCCGGCGCGCAGGACGCGAGCTTGCCGGCCTGCTGCCGGCGCGGCGGCGCCCACCACTGCGCCATGGCCGGGATGGGAGCGGCGCAGGCAACGCCCGGTCACTTCTTCTCTTCGCGGCACCACTGTCCACTGTATGGCAGCGCCGCACGCACAACGGTTCCCGCGTTTGCGCCGGCGGCCTTCACCCATGCGCAGGGGCTCTCGGCCAGCCTCATCGCGCCGCGTGCGGTTGCTTTGGCACTCGTGGAATCTGCCAGCGCCCCGAGCAGCCGCGGCCCTCCGTTCCCTCTGCTGAATCGCGCATAGACAAGCCTCGTCCCCAGTTGCCGTGCGTGCGCGCGGCGGCTCTTGCCTGTTTGCAGAGGTCTTCTTCTTGATACGCAGTTTGTACGTCTTCTTCGTTCTCTTTGTTGTTTGTACAGTGGCGCGCGCCACAGATCTTGCGACGGTGCGCGGCATCGTGCACGATCCGCAGCATCGACCCATCGCCGGCGCCACGGTAACGCTTCAGGCGGCCGCCTCCGCGTTTCATCTCCAGACCGTGACCAACACCCGCGGAGAATTCACGTTTGCCGCAGCGCCACTGGGCGACTACACGCTGACAGCAACGGCGCCGGGATTCTCCACATCGGCGGAACGAATCACACTGGTCTCGGGAACAACTCCGGTGCTTCACATACCGCTTCAGGTGGCGTCAGAGAGCGAAACCGTAATGGTGTCCGCCGGCGGAGAGACTGAGCCCGCACAGGAGACCGCCACGCCCACCACGCTGATCACCCGGCAGCAGATCGAGAACACGCCGGGCGCGGACCGCACGCTGGGCATGCAGATGATCACCGATTATGTCCCCGGCGCGTATATGACCCACGACATGCTGCACGTCCGCGGCGGCCACCAGACAAGCTGGCTCATCGACGGCATCGCCATTCCCAACACCAAGATTGCGTCGAACGTGGGTCCGCAGATCGACCCCAAAGACATCAGCCAGGTGGAGACGCAGCGCGGCAGCTACGGCGCCGACGAGGGAGATCGCACCTATGGCATCTTCGACGTGGTGCCGCGCAACGGCTTCGACTACGACCGCCAGGGCGAGTTGATCCTGACCGGCGGCAACTTTGATTTTGGCGAGGCGCAGCTCTCGTTCGGCAACCACAATGCTTCGACGGCGTGGTACGCCAGCGGCACAGGGTCGCGTTCGAACTACGGCCTGCAGACGCCCGTAGCACAGGTGCTGCATGACGCCACCAATTCGCAGAGTGCCTTTGTCTCCGTGCTGCACAATCGCGGAGCCGACGATCAGCTCCGCCTGACGGCGCAGATGCGTCAGGATTATTTTCAGGTCCCGTACGATCCGAATCCCAACGACTGGGAGCAGGCATCGGGATACTATGCATCGTATGGGCTGCGCGATGCGCAGACGGAGCGCGACTCGTTTGCAATTCTGAACTGGGTGCATACGCTTTCGCCCAGCGCGCTGTTTGAGGTTGCGCCGTTCTACCACTTCAATCTGGCGAACTACGATGCGCGCCCCACCGATACGCCCGTGGCAACCACGTGGCACCAGAGTTCGAACTACGCAGGGATGCAGGCAGACGCGCGCGGTGAGCGAGGGCCTAACAACTTTTCCGGCGGCCTGTACTGGTTTGTGCAGACGGAACGAGATTTATACGGGCTGATCGACAACAGCGGAGGAGGCGCAAGCGTGGCGCCCAGCCGCGCGGCCCAGAACGCCGGCCTCGTCGAAGAGCACCTCTCCGACACGCTGCGTATGGGTCCCTACATGCGATTGATCGGCGGAGTGCGGCTCTCACAATACCGCGCCGGCCGGAACGAAAACGCAGTCTCGCCGCGCATTGGCGCGACCTTGCTGATGCCCCGGCTGCGCTGGGTGCTGCGCGGTTTCTACGGGCGGTTCTTTCAACCGGCGCCGGTGCTCACCGTCTCCAGCGCGCTGCTGAACGCGGTGCATGGGCAATCCGGGCAGAACGCATTTGTTCCGCTGCACTCCGAGAGCGACGAGGAGCACCAGTTTGGATTGCAGATTCCATGGCGCGGCTGGACGCTCGACGTGGACACATTTCGGAATCGTGTGAACAACTATCTGGACCACTCCAACGTCGGCGAATCCAACCTGTTCTTCCCCATCGGGATTCAGGGCGCGCTGATCCGCGCGTGGGAACTGTCCATCCAGTCGCCGCGCGTGGCGCGATTCGGGCAATTCCACCTGGCGTATTCGAACCAGGTTGCGCAGCAGCGCGGAATTGTGACCGGCGGCTTTACGTGCAGCTATGCGAACGATCCGGCCTGCAACCTGGGCCCGGACTATACGCCGCTCGATCACGACCAGCGCAATACGCTGAATACCGGATTCAATCTCCAGTTGCCGCAACATACCTGGTTCGCCACGAACGTGTATTACGGATCAGGGTTTGCCAATGGGCTGGCCGGGACGGGCGTGGGCCCCTACAACGGCGAGTATCTGCCGGTGCACACAACGTTCGATGCCTCGGCCGGTCACAATTTCGGCGAACGGTGGAAGCTCTCGGTCAGCGCGTTGAACGTGACCAATCACCGCGTTCTGCTCGACAACTCCATCACCATCGGCGGCTTTCACTGGAACGATCCGCGCATGGTGAGCGGCGAATTGCGGTATCGGTTCAGGTTCTGAAAGTTGCAACGCATCCTCGCCTGCTGAACTGAATAGGGCCAGCTACGCCCCTTGAACTATCCAGCATCGGAAGCGGGTTCGATGGCGTCCGGATACTCCACGGAATGCAAAAACAGCCCGCGGGCGGGGGCGGTTGGTCCCGCGGCAGCGCGCGCCTTTGCCGCAATCATCGCCGCGATGGCGTCGGCGGGCGTATAGCCGCGGCCCACGTCCAGCATGGTTCCCACAAGATTCCGCACCATGTGGTGCAGAAACCCGTTGCCGCGCACGCGATAGATGAGGAGCAATCCATCGCCAGTCGGGCGCTCTTGCCATTGGGACGAGAAGATGGTGCGGATGCTCGTCTTGCGCAGCGCGAACTCGCCGTCCGGATCGGACATATTGACGGCCGCAGCGTCCTCCCGCTCCGCCGCGTCGGGTTCGGTGGCTGCAAAGCTCGCAAAATCATGGGTGCCCACAAATGCTTGCGCGGCGTGCTGCAGTTGATCCACACGCAGCGGCCAGGGGTAGGAGTACACGTAGCGCGCCAGAAACGGCGGACAGGTGCGCCGCGCCTCGCCGGGCACGTTCTCGCAGAAGACGCGATATTCGTAGGTCTTGGCGACAGTCGAATGCCGGGCATGAAAATCGGCCGGCGCATGCCCTGCGTCAAGCACGCGGATCGCCTCCGGCAGGGTGCGGTTCAGCGCCCGGCGCAGACTGTCCGGCGGGATGGCGGCCCGGAGAGCAACGCTCGCCACCTGCGCGAGGGCGTGGACCCCCGCGTCGGTACGGCCGGAGCCCTGCGGTAGAGGGGCTTCGCCGGTGACGCGGCCGAGGGCGGCCTGCAACTCGCCCTGGATGGTGGGCTGGCCCGGCTGCACCTGCCATCCGCGGTAATCCGTCCCGTCGTAGGCCACGATCAGCTTCCAGTTTTGATCGCCGGATTCGGGACGGACGGATGGAGTTTCGGAGTGCATGTGCGGGCTCGTTCTTAACAGGGTACCCGAGCCCGCGCGGGGCGCCGAAGACCCGCGCGCGGTGGGATATACTCAGGGTTCTACGGCCTTTTCACCCACGGGCGCGAAAGTTCGGAACGATTCGCCGCCCATCTGCGTATGTACGGGAGTGCGATGCGCGAGACTCTGATGCGGGCGTCGACGCTGGGGAGAGAAAAATTTGCGTCCGGGGCAGTCTCCCGGACGTCTGGATGAATGGCACCCCACATGCCTTATTAGCCTCGTGGAGAGACATCATGCAATTGTATGGTCCAGGTGTGTCGATGCGCCGGGAGAGTACCGCGCGCGCAGTGCCGGGTAGAGTGGGCATGAATTTGCGCGCCACCGCCGCGGTTATGCTCACGCTGCTTACGCTCATGCCCTCGGGATTTGCGCAGCAGGCGAAGCCGGAGCCGCCCAAGACGAAGTCTTCGTCGGCATTGCCGGCCGCGCCAACACCCACAGCCACCGAACCGCTCTCGCTGCGGGATACCGCGCGCAACTTCAGCAAGCCCCACGGCGACCTGCTGCCCAACCCGCAGTACATGTACGCGCCCACGCACGTGCCGCCGGCGAGCTTCGTAAATTCCGTGCGGCTCGACAACCTGGTGAAGGACGGCAAGATCTACCTCAGCCTGTCCGACGCTATCGCGCTCGCCATTGAGAACAACTACGATATCGCAATCTCGCGCTACAACCTCGACATCGCCGACACCGATATTCTGCGGGCGAAGGCCGGATCACTGCTGCGTGGCGTGAACTCGGGCGTGGTGGCGAATACGCTGGGCGGCGCCGCGGCAGCCGCAGCGGTTGGCGGTGGCCCGGGTGGAACGACGGTGGGTGCGGGCGGCGCTGCTTCCGGTTCCTCTGGCCTGGTGCTTTCCACCAATGGCGCGGGACCCGCGCCGGAAGTCCTGGATCCAAGCGTTGCGGGAACCATCCAGTTGGAGCGCGCCAAGCAACCGCAGTCGAACGTGCTGTTTTCCGGCGGCTTGTCGGCAATCACGACCAACACCGATCAATACAACTTCACCTATAACCAGGGGTTCGTCACCGGCACCGCATTGCAGGTGGGCTTCCAGAACAGCCGCGTAACCAGCGATCAGCCTTTCGCGTTCTATAGCCCCACCCTGACCTCGACCTTTAAAGCGACTCTCACGCAGCACCTGCTGCAGGGCTTTGGGATCTTCATTAACAAGCGCTTTTACTATCAGGCGCTGAACGATCGCCGGATCACCGACTCGAGCTTCCGTCAGCAGATTCTGTATACGACCAACCAGGTCGAGGACATCTATTGGGGGCTGGTGAGCGCGTACCAGGACGTGCAGTCAAAGGAACGTGCCCTGGCACAGAGCACACAGCTCCAAAGCGACACACAGAAGCAGTTGCAGATTGGCACAGTGGCGCCGCTGGATGTCGTAAACGCTCAGTCGACTGTTGCAACCGATAAGCAGGCGTTGATCAGCGCGCAGAGCACGCTGAAGTATCAGCAGCTTGTGATGAAACAGGCGATCGCGCGCAACCTGAACGATCCCGCGCTGGTTGCGGCGGATATCATCCCGACGGATCGCGTGAGCGTGGACGAACTGCCTGAGGAGACTGAACCGGTAGACAACCTGGTGCAGACTGCGTTCAAACAGCGCCCCGAACTCGAGCAGGCTGTGCTGCAGCTCAAAAACGACGAGATTACGCTGCGCGGGGCGAAGAACGGCCTTCTTCCGACTCTCGATGTCTTCGGGTTCTACGGAGCGACGGGCCTGGGTGGCAAACAAAGCCCCACGGCTTGTCTTGGGTTCGGCATCCCCTGCCCGACCCCCGCTCCGCCGAACTTTGTACCAACGATTGGGTACGGCACCGTGCTGCAGAATTTGTTCAATAGCACCGGTCCGGACAAAGGCGCTGGATTCACTTTGAACATTCCGTTGCGCAACCGCCCCGCGCAGGCCGACCAGGCGCGTTCCCTGCTCGAGTACCGCCAAGCTGAGTTGCGGCTGGAGCAGCTTTACACACAGATTCGCATGCAGGTCGTGAACTCTCAGTTTGCGCTCTCCAATGACCGCGCCCAGGTTCTGGCCTCGCGCGCCGCACTTAAGTACGCGCAGGAGAGCCTGCAGGCCGAAGAGAAGAAGCTCCACCTCGGCGCGTCTACCGCCGCCAATGTTCTGCAGCAGGAACGTAACCAGGCCACCGCCGAGTACAACTTGATCAATGCGGAGGCCAGCTACGCGAAGGATCGCGCGGGGCTCTACCAGATCACCGCGTCCACGCTGCAGCATTACGGCATCAACCTGACCGATGCAGCGACGGGCAACGTGTCGAGCACACCGGTCATCCCCGGCATCAAGCCAGCGGGCAACACCGAAGTCGCGCCCACTACACCGCCGCCTTCGCATTGAGCGGCAGAAAATGAAGAGGCCCGGCATTGCGCCGGGCCTCTTCTGCTTTCAGAAATAACGCGCTTACCTCTCCGCCACCGCATCCAGCAGATCGAAGAACTCGGGGAAGCTGATGGCTACCGACTCCGCGCCCTGGATCAGCGTCTCGCCTTCGGCGCGTAATGCCGCCACGCTGAAGGCCATAGCGATGCGATGATCGCCGCCGGAATCGATGGTTGCCCCGTGCAGCATCTGGCCGCCGGGCACGTCGAGCCCGTCTTCAAACTCGATAACCTCCGCGCCCATGGCACGCAGATTCTTTGCCACCAGCGCGATGCGATCCGACTCCTTCACGCGCAGCTCCTTGGCGTCGCGGATGCGGATGCCGCCGCTGGTGTACGGGCCAATCGCGGCCAGCACCGGCAGTTCGTCGATGAGCTGCGCGGCCAGCCCACCGCTCACAGTGGTGGAGCGGAGGCCCTCGGGCAGCCCGGAGACGCGCACAGTGCCGACAAGTTCGGCGTTCTTTTCTTCGAGATCGAGCACGGCAAGGTTGACGCCCAGCGCGGTGAGCACGTCGAGCAGGGCCGCGCGTGTGGGATTCAAGCCGAGCGAGTCGAGCACCAGCCCCGATCCGGGAAAGAGCGCCGCCGCGCACAGGAAGAATGCGGCCGAAGACATATCGCCCGGCACATGCGCGTCAATGGCATGCAGCTTCTGCGGGCCGGTGATCGAGACCGAATCGGCGGTGCGCGTCAGGTCCGCGCCGAACGCCCGCAATGCCAGTTCGCTGTGATCGCGCGTGCGAACGGCTTCCCGGACCGTTGTGGCGCCGGCGGTCTGCAGGCCGGCGAGCAGCACGCACGTCTTTACCTGCGCGCTGGGCACCGGCGTGGTGTAGTCGATGGCGTGCAGCGTTGCGCCTTCCACGGTGAGCGGCGCATGGCCATCGGTAAGCGTGATACGCGCGCCCATCTCGGTGAGCGGCTTGCGAATGCGCTCCATGGGCCGTCGCGAGAGCGACTCGTCGCCGATGAGCGTGAAGCAGCCTTCCTGCGCGGCCAGGAGGCCGGAGATCATGCGCATGCTCGATCCGGAGTTACCGCAGTCGAGCGGAGCATCGGTCTGGCGCACGCGGCCGGCAACGCCCGTTACTTCCACCGCGCCATCTTCAAGCCGCCGCACCTCTGCGCCGAGCTGCTGCATGCAGCGCAGGGTCGAAGCGCAATCCGCGCCGGTAGAAAAGTTCGTAAAGCGCGATGTGCCCTCGGCGAAGGCGGCGAGCATGCCGTAGCGATGGCTGATGGACTTGTCGCCCGGCAGGCGAAGGCTTCCCATGATGTTGCGCGCGGGGCGGATGATGCGTTCCTGTGTGGCAGTGTGCAAGAAGACTCCGAGAAAGGGGCTAGCTTGAGTTTATCAAGGGAGTAGAGAACGGAGCGTGCAAGCGTGGCTTGGATGGACAGCGGAGAGGATGAAGCCTGCTTTCTACACCCTGTTGCCTACTCCGGGCCGCGTCACTTCACTCTGAGAACAATGATCGTCTCGTCGTCGAAGCGGTCTTTCTCGCCCTGAAAGCGCGCCACATCGCTGAGGATTCCTTCGGCGATTTCGGCTGCGCTCATGTCGCGGTGCGAACAGAGAACGGAGGCCAACCGCTCCTCTCCGTACATCTCGCCCTGCGAGTTTTCGGCGTCGAGGATGCCGTCGGACACAAAGACGATCGCATCGCCCTGCTGCGTGGCTACCGAGATTTCCTCGTATGAGACATCCGCGAACATGCCCAGCGGAAAGCCTTCGGCGCGAATCGTCATGGACTGCCCGCCGCGGCACAGGATGGGCTGCACGGCTCCCGAATTGGCCACCGTGAGCGTGCGGTTCTCGTCGTCCCAAAGCGCAAACAGCATCGTGACGTACTGCGAATCGAGCCTGCGCTCCTGGATGGCGTCGTTGAGCGATCCGAGCATGGCGGCCGGAGCAAGCGCGTGGCTCGCGGCGGAGCGCATGATGCCGCTCACCAGCGCCGCAAACAGGGCCGCCGGCGCCGCCTTGCCGCTCACGTCGCCCAGCACGATTGCGGTTTGCTGCGGCGCATATTCCAGAAAATCGTAGAGGTCGCCGCCGATGGTGCGCGCGGGCAGAAAGCGCACGGCCATATCGGCGTGCTCATGCGCCGGCGCCGCGGGAGGCAGCAAGCGAAGCTGCACCTCGCGCGCCATGGTGATGTCGCGTTCAAGCTGCCGCTCCTGCCGCTTGAGCGCCTGGTAGAGCCGCGCGTTTTCGATTGCAATAGCGATCTGTGCCGCCAGCGTGGTGAGCATGCGCTCGTGCTCTTCATTGAAGAAGCCGGTGCGCGTGTGCTCCAGGTCGAGCACCCCGATCACGCGCCCCTTGTAGAACAGCGGCACGATCATCTCCGAGCGCGTCTCGGGATTCATCTCCAGATAGCGCGGATCCTTGCGCACGTCGGGCACATTCACCACGCGCCACTCGCGCACGGCCGCGCCCACAAGCCCGCTGGTAATGGGAATCCGCCGCCGCGGCGCATGCGCATACCCGAACCGCCATGCGTAGCGCGTAATCAGCGCCTCGGCCTTGTCGTCCAGCAGCATGATGGAGAACATCTGGTAGTCGATGAGCCGCCGCAAAAGCTGCCCGATGCGCTCGAGCAGCGGATCGAGGTCCAGGATCGACGCCAGCTCCGTCGCGATCTCGTTCAGCACTGTCAGCGTCTGCGCCTGCCGCGAGACGCGCGCATACAGCCGCGCATTTTCAATCGCCTGCGCGATGCGCGACGCGGTGAGCGTGAGCAGGTGCAGATGCTCCGGGCGAAAATAATCCGGCTGCTCGCTCTCGATATCCATTACGCCGATCAGGCGATTTTTGGCGATCAGCGGCAGAGCCAGTTCGGAGCGCACATCGGGATTGGCGGGAATGTACTCCGGCGCCTTGGACACGTCGTTATACAGCAGCGGCTGGCGCGTGAGCGCCACCTGCCCCGCGATGCCTTTGCCGATGGGAATCCGCATGCGTTCCACTTCCGGCGTGTGGCCAATCTGGAATCGCATCCGCAGCTCGTGCGTGCGATCGTTCAGCAACAGGATGGCGAAGATGCGGTAGGGGATGACCGCGCGAACCAGCTCCGAGGTGCGAGCCAGAAGCGTTTGCAGGTCGAGGGTGGTATTCAGCGCGTCGGCAAGCTGCACCAGGTAGGTGAGGTCGGCCGTCTCCACGCGCACGTTTCCCGGATCCACCATGGCGTGTGGATTGGCGCTTCCGGAAGGCCGGTAGTCGCCCTCAAAGTGCGATTCTGCATTGTCTTGCGGCGTGGAAGGCATGCGGGCTCCTAACGATGATACCCGATGCACGATCCCGGAGATACCGGCTATGAGGTCGTCTCGAGTTGGCCGGCGCGCTGTTATACATCGGTGACTGCGGCATGGTTTTTTGTTGGAATTTGAGTCGCGATTCGATAGACTCCCGCCGATGGCTGCGAGTCTTTATATAGTGGTCGAAGGCGAAGACCCCGGGTTCGATATTTTTGTGAACGGCCACGCGCTGGCTCGCAATGAAGACGCTCTGGAGCGTCTGGCCGAGCGGCTCAAGGTATCGCCGCTGCTGGAATTCTTCTCCGCCGACGAGAATTCGATGGCTCTGTTGCTGGAGCAGGGGGCGGGCAATCCCGACTGGGCGCGCCACTTGCCGCAGCCGCAGTGGTACAGCGCCGCGGACGGGCTCATCACGGTTTGCTCGCTGCTCGAGTTCCTCGTAAGCTTCCCGGCGGCCCTGGGTTCGGAAACCGCGCCGGTGCTGTCGGAGCTGCGCGAGTACGAACGCGTGCTGCGCAAGGCGGCGCAGCGAGACCTGCGCTGGCATCTGGCGGTTAGCTGGCGCTAGAACACAATCTTCATTCGTGGTCAACAGTGAATGGGGTGGCAGAGGTGATGAGCGCAGGCCCCTGTCGGCGCGTCTCTCTTTGTTCCGGTTCTGTTCACCCCGATGGGATACACTCGCCCCTGTATGCCGCGCATTGCATGGAAGTTTTGGGCAGCCGCCATTCTCTCGGCCGCGCTGCTGGAGTTGCCGTTCCCGCTGGCCGGGCCGCTGCCGCCGTGGCGTGCCATCTTTGCGTGGTTCGGGCTGGCGCCGCTGATCTGGGCGGTGCTGCGGGCGGCGGAGTCGGCCGCGCGGCCGCTGCGGATGGGCTTTCTGCTCGGCTACGCGTGCGGCGTGCTGTGGTATGCAGGCAACTGCTACTGGATCTACGACACCATGCTGATCCACGGCGGGCTGTCCCCGTTTGTTTCGGCGCTGATGCTGGCGGGGTTCAGCCTGGTGCTGGGCGGGTACTTCGGGCTGTTTGGATTAGGACTGGCGTTGGTGCGGCGGCGGTTGGCCGTGGCGTGGGCGCTCGCGTGTGCGCCGTTCCTGTGGGTGGCGCTCGATCTGGCGGGCGCGCGGATTACCAGCGTTCCGTGGGATCAGCTTGGGTATTCGCAGGTGGATGCTGTTTTGTTAACGGGCCTGGCGCCCTTGACCGGCGTATACGGCATCACCTTCGTTCTTCTTGCCGCGAATGCGCTGCTCGTTTGGGCTTTATTCATGGCGGACGGAAGAAGGAAGAATCGACCGATCGTCCTGGTCCTATACCTGATTTCAATCGCGTTCGGTTTCTACGATCTCAGCAATGGCGTGCACAACCTCCCATCGGCCAAGACGTCCGCGACGGCTGTTCTTGTGCAGCCCAATCTCGATGTGTCTGCCGAAAACGCGTGGCCCGGCGCGCAATGGAACCAGCACATCGCGCAGTTCACGCAGCTTGCCGAAAAGACCTGCGGCAGCGACATCGAGGGGATTCCACAGACGGGCGCGGCAAAGGGCGCAGTTCCCTGCACCGCGACCGCTCCGCGTCCCGACCTGGTGGCATGGCCGGAGGCGCCTTCGCCGTTTGTCGAGGGCGATCCGCGGTTCCAGCAGGCGATGGCCGGCGTGGCTCGCGCTACCGGAACACCGCTCGTGGTGGGCGGCATCGGAACGGACTACAGCCAGCAGGAAGGCTGGCTCGACTACAACTCGGCGATGATCTTCGCCGCGGACGGCTCGCGGATCGGCCGCTACGACAAGATTCACCTCGTCCCGTTCGGCGAGTACATTCCTTATCGCAGCCTGTTTTTCTTTGCGAAGAAGCTGACCGGCAAGGTCTCCGATTTCTCGCGCGGAACCAGCCGCCGCGTCTTCCGCATCCCCGACGAGCACGGCCAGATGCACGTCTGCGGCGTCTTCATCTGCTATGAAGCCGTTTTCGCAGACGAGGTGCGGCACTTTGCGCTGAACGGAGCGCAGGTGCTGGTGAACATCAGCGACGACGGTTGGTACGGAGATACCAGCGCGCCATGGCAGCACCTGAACATGGCTCGCATGCGCGCGATCGAGAACCGGCGCTGGCTGCTGCGCGACACAAACAATGGCGTCACCGCCGCGATCGATCCATATGGCCGCGTGCGGCAGAGCATACCGCGGCATACGGTGGATGCGCTTCCCGCGCAGTTCGGGTTTCGCGACGACATTACGTTCTACACGCGGCACGGGGATGTGTTCGCGTGGTGCTGTGCGCTGCTGGCTGCGGCGGTGCTGGTGTGGGCCGGGAACAAGCGGGGCAGCGAACCGGCGAGTTAGCAGGTCAGCAGGCCGGCTTGCCTTGCCGTTCGCTATACTTGAAGAAGGCGTTGTCTCAGTCGCCGAACCAGCAAAGAACCGCTGACTCGCTGACTTGCCGACTCGCCAACTTGCTACACAAAGTCAGGTCTTAGAGCACAATGGCGTCCCTTCAGGATCTCGAATTCGCTTATGCTCCCGTGCGCGACCAGGTGCGCGACCTGCGGGAGTATCTTTGACCCTGCCCGCATCCGCAGGGAATTAACCGACATTGAAAAGAAGCTGGCCGATCCGGCGTTGTGGTCCGATCCCGCCGCGTCGCAGCCGCTCATGCGCGACCGCAAGCGGCTTGAAGCGCTGATCCGCGACGACGACGAGCTTGTGCGCCGCACCAGCGACATCGAGGCATACTTCGAGCTGGCCCGCGAGGGCGAGGACGTGCTCGCCGATCTGGAGCGCGACGTGAAGGCGCTGTCCGTCTTCGCGGAAGAACTGGAAGCGAAGACGATGCTTTCGGGCGAGGCCGATCCGCTGAATGCGATCGTCACCGTCCATCCAGGCGCGGGCGGCACCGAGAGCCAGGACTGGGCGGAGATGCTGCTGCGCATGTATCTGCGCTGGGCCGAGCAGCAGGGCTTTAAGACCGAGATGAACGACTACCAGGCGGGCGACGAAGCAGGCATCAAGTCGGCCACGTTCACCATCATGGGCGAGTATGCCTTTGGCCTGCTGGCGGGCGAAAGCGGCGTGCACCGGCTGGTGCGCATCTCACCGTTCGACTCAGCCAAGCGGCGGCATACATCGTTTGCGTCGGTCTACGTTTCGCCGGAAATCGACGAGACGATCCAGGTGGACATCAAGCAGGAAGACCTGCGCATCGACACGTATCGCTCCGGCGGCAAGGGCGGCCAGCATGTGAACACGACCGACTCGGCGGTGCGCATCACGCATAACCCGACCGGCATTGTGGTGCAGTGCCAGAACGAGCGCTCGCAGCACAAGAATCGCGAGAAGGCGTTCAAGATGCTGCGCTCGCGGCTCTATGAGTACGAGTTGGAGAAGAAGCGCGCCGAGAGCAAGAAGCTGGAAGACGCCAAGCTTGACATCAACTTTGGTTCGCAGATACGGTCGTACGTGCTGCAGCCGTACCGCATGGCCAAGGACCATCGCACCAAGGTGGAAGTGGGCGATGTGGACAAGGTGCTGGACGGTTATCTCGAGCCGTTTCTGCGCGGATATCTTCTGGCGAAGCGGCGCGGCACGGCAGTTGCGGCCGGCGGCGATGACGATCTGGATGTTTAAGCCCGAGGACTGAAAAACGAAATGAGCAACGAACCCGAAACAATCCAAAGCATGCTCAGCGATTCAAAGGTGATTGCCGTGGTCGGCATGAGCGACAAGGACACACGCGCCAGCTACCACATCGGTGTATATCTCGCGAAGCACGGCTACCGCGTGATTCCGGTCAATCCCATGGTGAAGTCGATTAACGGCGAGACCTGCCACCCCGATCTGGATTCTGCGCAGGCCGCGGCGCTGGCCGCACACGGGCAGGGCATCGATCTCGTCAACGTATTTCGCGCGTCAGAGAATGTGCCGCCAATCGTGGACGACGTCATCCGGCTGGGCATCAGGAGCCTTTGGCTGCAGGACGGAGTAGCGCACTCCGAATCCGTGGCGAAGGCCGAAGCGGCGGGCGTGAAGTGCGTGCAGAACGACTGCATTTATCGCCGGCACGCCGAGATGGAGTGATGCTGCCCTGGACGGAATGCTGAGCGCGCGGGTTGCGGAGTGACCTTTGCCACTCCAGGCCGGAACCGCGGCCTTTAGTCTTGAGGCAGACATCCACTGGGGCGCCTGCTGTCCTGGTTCTGCAGCACGCGACGTCGGCGCCCGGCTCGAAAGAATTGCAGGGGAAATGAAAGCCATTCGCGTCATTTGCGTCCTTCTCGCCGGACTGTTCGCAAGCTCCATCAGCCACGCTGCCTCCAGTTCCGCCGACGTGGCGCATCTGCATGTGCAGCTTGTGGTGCCGTCGTCCGCGCTGGTGCGTGGAGGCCCAAACAACGCCGGGCTCTACTTCAAGATGGAGCAGGGCTGGCACGTGTACTGGAAGAATGCGGGCGATGCCGGCGAGCCGCCGCGCATTCAGTGGACATTGGCGTCGGGAATCACCGCCGGACCTCTGGAGTTTCCCGCGCCGCAGCGCATTCCCGTCGGGCCCCTGATGGACTACGGCTACAATGACGAGGCGCTCTTTCCGTTTCAGATCAACGTGGCGGCGAATGCGCCGGCCGGCGATACTACGTTGCACGCCAAGGTGAACTGGCTGGTGTGCCGCGAAGTCTGCATACCCGGTAAGGCCGAGTTGGAGATCGCGCGACCAATCGTTGCGCCCGGCGCGCAGATTTCAGCGGTGCAGCCGGATGCCTCGTTGTATGCGCGCTGGGCGGCACGGCTACCCCAGGCTCTTCCGGCAGGATTCAAGGCGGGATTCGCGCAAACGGCGGTGGGCTATCGAGTCACCCTGATCACCGGACAGCGCGAGACGAATGTTGCATTTTTTCCTGAAGATCCGGATCTGATCTCGAATCCTGCTCCGCAGAAGGTCACGCCGACTGCCAAAGGCGCCACCATTGACTTACAAAAAGATTCGAGCGCACCGCCGGCGAAGCCGAAGGAGTTGCGCGGCATCGTCGAGTTATCGGGCAATCGCGCCTACGAGATTGCGATTCCGAAGGGCGCGCCGGTTACGGTGAAGTCCATTGCGCAAAGCACGTTGGTGCCGCCGCCTATAGTCGTTGCGAACACTTCTAACTCCGCTGACACCGATACGTCTGCTCATACTTCCGGCCTCGCGCGCATCCTTGGTCTGGCGTTCCTCGGCGGCATCATCCTCAACCTGATGCCCTGCGTGTTTCCGGTGCTGTTCCTGAAGGGGCTGGCGCTGGTCAACTCCAGCAGCGAAGAGCGGCACAAACTGCGCGCGCACGGACTGGTCTACACGCTTGGTATTCTCGTTTCCTTTTGGGTGCTGGTGGGCGTGTTGATTGCACTGCGGTCGGCGGGCCAGCGGATGGGCTGGGGATTTCAGTTCCAGTCGCCGATCTTTTTATTCCTGATGGCGGGGCTGCTGTTCTTCCTGGGGCTGTCGCTTGCGGGCCAGTTTGAGATTGGCCTTTCGCTGACCAGCAAAGGCGGATCGCTGGCCGCGAAGCACGGCTATGCCGGCAGCTTCTTCACCGGCGTGTTGGCCGTGATTGTGGCCACGCCGTGCACCGCGCCGTTCATGGGCGCGGCCATCGGATATGCCCTGGCGCAGACCGCAGCCGTTACCTTCGCGGTGTTCACATTGCTTGCGCTGGGGCTTGCCGCGCCCTATCTTGCGCTCTCCTTCCAGCCGGCGTGGACACGTCTGCTACCGCGCCCCGGCGCATGGATGGAGATTCTGCGCCAGGCGGTCTCCATCCCGATCTTCGGCACAGTGATCTGGCTGGCATGGGTGGTGGCGCAGGCGTACGGCGCAACGATGCTTGCCGCACTGCTCGCCGCATTTCTACTGCTGGCGATCGCCGGATGGTTCCTCGGCCGCTGGCCGGGCAAGGGCTGGGCCGGTGTGCTGGCGGCGCTGTTCATCCTGTGTGTGGTGGGGCTGGGAATCTATTCGGCCAATGCGCTGGCGATTCCGGCGAAGGCAGTGTCCGTCGCCGCATCGGGAACGTGGCAGCCGTGGTCGGAAGATGCCGTCAAGAAGGCGCAGAGCGAAGGACATCCCGTCTTCGTCGACTTCACCGCGAAGTGGTGCCTGAGCTGCCAGGTGAATGAACGCGTAGCGCTCGACAAGCCCGAAGTGATGCAGGCCTTTGAGGATGCGCATGTGGTGCTGCTCAAAGCCGACTGGACGCAGCACGACGATGCCATCACCACGGCGCTACAGCGCCTCGGCCGCGATGGCGTGCCCGCGTACGCACTCTATCCGCCGCATCTGGGCGGCCCAACGCTGCTGCCGGAGGCACTGACGCCGGGGATCGTGGTGGATGCGATCAAGAGCCTGCCGCAACGCAACCAATCCGGCACCACCGCACAGTTCGTTCTGCGTTGATAGCGCATCATCCGCCTCAGATGCGCGAAGTGCGCTATCATGATAGCAGTGGAGGTGGTGAGTGACGCAGATTCTGGTGCGCAATCTCGAAACTACGCTCAAGACCCGCCTGCAACGCCGCGCAAAGCGCAATGGCCGCAGCATGGAGGCGGAGGTGCGCGAAATTCTTCGCGAGACCCTCCGAAATGAAGAGAGAACGCCCGGGGTCGGATTTGGAACCGCGTCGGTGGCTCTCTTCAGTGGCAGTGGCGTCTGGATTGACGAGCCCATTCCGGAGATTCGCGGCATGCGTCTTGAAGTGCCAAAGTTCGAGCCATGATTGTCCTCGATACCAATGTCATCTCCGAAATCATGCTTCCGCAGCCTGCGGTGGCGGTGGTGAGTTGGATGGACAGGCAGCCGGGCGCTTCCCTTTGGACGACTTCCATCAATGTCTATGAGGTACGCTACGGCCTACAGTCGATGCCGGCGGGTAAGAGGCGGCAGACTCTAATGAGTTTCTTCGAGCGCTGGCTCGAAGAGGTCATCCAGCAACGCATCCTGGGCTTCGATGCAGACGCGGCCCGCCATGCAGCGGACATTGCTGCCGCTCGCAAAATCAGCGGCCGTCCGGGCGAAGCACGCGACACGATGCTTGCCGGAATCGTTTTGGCTACTCATGCCACACTGGCTACGCGAAATGTGAGGCACTTCGCTGAAATTGCCCGATCAGTCGTAAATCCGTGGGAATTCCCGGGGTGAATTGGGCAATTCAGGCCCGCTCGCGTTTGCCCGCCCGAATTCGTCGTATCTCTTCCATCCGCTGTGCCAGCAGCTTTTCGCGGCCTTCCTGCGTTGGGTGATAGTACGTGCGGCCCTTCAATGAGTCGGGCAGGCAATCCATGTCGGCGACGCGGCCTTCTTCGTCATGCGCGTATTTGTAGCCCGCCGCGTAGCCGAGTTCCTTCATCAGCTTCGTCGGCGCGTTGCGCAGGTGCAGCGGCACCGGCTCCTGCCGCGTGTGTTCAATCTCCTGCTGCACCGCGCCGTAGGCCGTGTAGACGGCATTCGACTTGGGCGCCAGACACAGATACACGACAGCTTCGGCCAGCGCCAGATCGCCCTCCGGCGAGCCAAGAAAATCCATCGTTTCTTTCGCGCTCAGGCACAGGTTGAGCGCCTCCGGCGCCGCGAGGCCGATGTCTTCCACGGCCATCCGCACCACGCGACGCGCTAAATACATCGGGTCTTCTCCGGCGGCGAACATTCTAGCGAGCCAGTACAGCGCGGCGTCGGGATCGGAGTTGCGCACGCTTTTGTGCAACGCCGAGATCAGGTTGTAGTGCTCTTCCCCGCTCTTGTCGTACGTCAGCACGCGCTGCTGCACGGCTTCCGTGGCTACCGCGTTATCGATGTGCTTCGTACCCTCCGCCGCAAGCTGAGCCGCGACTTCAAGCGTGTTATACGCAGACCGGCAGTCGCCGCTGGAGTAGCCCGCCATCAATTCCAGCGCTTCATCGTCCGCCGTCAGCCCCATCGCGCCCAGGCCGCGCTCCGTGTCTTCGAGTGCCTTGCGCAGCAGCCCGGCGATGCGTTCCTCGCTCAGCGGCTTGAGCACATAGACGCGGCAGCGCGAGAGCAACGCGGAGATCACTTCGAACGAAGGATTCTCGGTGGTCGCGCCGATCAGCCGGATCGTCCCCCGCTCCACGTAGGGTAGAAACGCATCCTGCTGCGCCTTGTTGAAGCGGTGAATCTCATCGATGAACAGGATGGTGCGCGAGTGCATCTCGGCGGCGCGCGCGGCGTCCGCCATCACCTGCTTGATCTCCTTGATGCCGCTGAGCACGGCGGAGAACTCGATGAAGCTGGCCTTGGTGGTTTCGGCAATGATCTTGGCGAGCGTCGTCTTGCCCACGCCGGGCGGACCCCAGAAGATCATCGAACCCGGATCGTCGCGGTCGATCTGCACCCGCAGCGGCTTGCCCGGCCCCAGCAGATGCTCCTGGCCCACGTAGTCGTCAAGCGTGCGCGGCCTCATCCGCTCCGCCAGCGGCGCCATTGCATGGAGCAGCGCTTTGGAAGACGGAAGTGCGTTGTCCGGCTCGCCGTCGAAGAGGCTCATCGGCCGGTTCCTCGCAGGCTGTGGGGACCGCCGGCGGCGGATTGGCGTTGCCGGCAGGACTCGTAGAGCAGAACGCTTGCAGCCACCGCGGCGTTCAGGCTCTCTACTGGGCCGGGACACGGAATGGTAACGCGCGAGTCGGCGTGTGCGGCCACCTCGTCTGAAACACCGCTCCCCTCGTTGCCAATGATGAACGCGACCGGGCCCGTGAGGTTGATCATGTCCGCGGGTTCGGCTCCCTGCACCGTAGTGGTCAGGATGCGCATGCTGGATTTGCGCAGGTTGGTCAAGCACTCATCCAGTGTGGCGGTGAGCACGGGCACGCGAAAAATGCTGCCGGCAGAGGCGCGCACGGCCTTCGGGTTCCAGTGGTTCACGGTGCCGGGCAGAGCGATGAGGCCGCTGGCGCCGAAGGCTTCAGCCGAACGCAGGGTGGTGCCCAGATTGCCCGGGTCCTGCATGCCGGCCAGTACAAGCACCAGGGGGTCCCACGAGCCGCGGCCGCGCAGCACGTGCGCCCAGGTCCAGTCGGGCATCTCCACCAGCGCGGCAATCGCCTGCGGCGTTTCCGTCTCAAGCACCGAGTTCATGATGCTCGGCGGAACGAGCAGAATGTCCGCATCGGCAGGCAGGGGCGGAAAACCCGCGGGTGGGACGAACGTCTTGCCCTCCGTCGCCACAAAGATTGTGCGCACGCGAATGCCCGCGCGCAGGGCCTCTTCCAGCAGGTGCGGCCCTTCGATGCCGACCAGGCCCTCGGCATCCCGGCCCGGCCGGGTCAGCGCGCGCCGCAGCAACTTCAGGCGGGCATTTTGCTTACTCTGTACAATGCGAACAGGCATCTCGATAGAATCGCCACCGTCTCTGGCGATTCTATCTGGTCCGGCGACCCGCAAAACGGCTAAGTCCTTGCCGCTCAACTTGCGCCGACAGTAGCGCTGTGATAGTTTCCGTCTTTGGCATCACTTGCTGGAATTGAGGTAGACCTAATTGTCTGCGGAAATTTTGCGCGTTCATCCTGACGAACCTCAACCAGACCGCATCGACTATATCGTCTCCTGCCTGCGCAAGGGCGACATGGTGGCGCTGCCCACCGACACCTTTTACGGGCTCGCCGTGGATCCCGTGAATTTGCGCGCGGTGGAGCAGATTTATCAGCTCAAAAAGCGCCAGAAACACAAGCCGCTCTCCTTGCTGATTTCGAACCTCTCCCAGGCGTACACGCTGGCCCGCGACATTGAGCCCATGCTGGACAAGCTTGCGGATCATTTCTGGCCGGGTCCGCTCACCATTATTGTGCGCGCCGGAACCAAGCTCCCGCTCCGCTCCACGGCCTACACGGGCAACGTGGCGCTGCGCGTCCCGGATGCAGCCATTCCACGCGCGGTAGTCGAAAAGTTCGGGCTGCCCATTACGGCGACTTCCGCGAACCTGCACGGCGCCTCTGAGTGCACCAATGCCGCCTGCGTGCGCGACCAGATTGGCGATCGCCTGCCATTGATCGTGGATGGCGGCCCCACGGGTCGCTCGCAGCCGACAACCATCGTGGATCTCTCGCTTGGTCCCGGACGCTGGATGATTCTGCGCGAGGGCGCGATTCCCACGCACGAAATTGTGATGGTCCTGCAGCGGTAAAAAGTCCAGATGAGTACGGTCGGCTCCACTCTCGAACTCAAGCCACGGCGCTGGCTGCGCGCGGTGCTGCTGGTATTCATCGTGTTGCTGCTGGCGGCGAGCGCCTGGGCGCGGTGGGTGGTGGTGCAGATCAATCATTATGCGTCCATGGATGAGGCTGCGCCGGCCAACGCCATCGTGGTGTTTGGCGCGGCGGAGTACGCCGGAAAGCCTTCGCCTGTCTATCGCGCCCGACTGGACCATGCGAAAGAACTCTTCGACCGCGGCCTGGCGCCGCTCATCATCACCATGGGCGGCGATGGCGGCGACCACTACTCCGAGGGCGGCGTGGGGCGAAATTACCTGATGGGCGCGGGAGTGCCGGAGTCGGCGCTGATCGCGGAGACGCACAGCTACAGCACCTCGCAGTCCGCCCGGCGGCTGGCGGTCATCGCGCGCGCCAACGGAATGCATCGGTTGATCGTGGTGAGCGACGCCACGCATCTCTTTCGCATCCACGCCATCTGCACCGCCGACGGCCTCGATGTCCTCACCTCGCCGCGCGCGACGGTCGTCACCACCGACAGCTCTCCCAGAGACGCAGCGGTGCTCCACGAGATCGTCTCGTACACGCTCTGGCGGCTCCACATGGATTGAATCAGCGAACCAGGCGCCTCCCCATGAACTGCCGCCGCCCATTCGCATCGGCCGCTTCCCTGCTACCCTGAAGTAGCTAACATGCCGTTATCTTCTCGCGCTCAAAGCTTGTCGCGCATCGCCAATCTGGCAGCAAAGCGCTGGGTCCACGCGGCCTTTGCGTGGATTCACGGAAACCCCAAGGTGCTGCTCGATTGGCAGATCGAGCTGTGCGCAATTCCCGCTCCGCCCTTCGGCGAAGGCCCACGCGCGGAGTGGCTCACGGCGCGATTCCGCGAAATCGGCCTCACAGACATCGCCACCGATACTGCCGGCAACGTGCGCGCCTGGCTGCCCGCGCCGCATCTGCACCGCGAAAGCACCGGCCCCATCGTCGTGCTCTCCGCGCATCTCGACACCGTCTTTCCCGCGGGTACGCCCCTGCAGCCCGTCTTCCGCACGGTCGCGAAAGTCGAACGTCTTGAAGCTCCCGGCGCCTGCGACAACGCCGCCGGCGTCATTGGAATGCTGGCCATCGCCAAGGCGCTTCTCATCGCCGGCGCGGAACTGCCCGTGCCGCTTCTCTTCGTCGGCAACGTAGGCGAGGAAGGCGAAGGCGATCTGCGCGGCGTGCGCCATCTCTATGGCGAAGCTGGGCTCGCCGGCCGTATCGCCGCGCACGTTGTGCTCGACGGCGCCGGCGACGACTCCGCAGTCACGCAGGCGCTGGGCAGCCGCCGGTATCAGGTCACGATCAACGGACCCGGCGGGCACAGCTTTACGGACGCCGGCACCGTCAATCCCATCGCCGCGCTGGCAACCGCTCTTGCAACCCTGGCCACCACGCGCTTGCCCGACGAACCACGCACCACGCTCAACCTCGGCACCATCCGCGGTGGAACCAGCGTCAATTCGATTCCCGAGAGCGCCGCCGCCAGCATCGATTTCCGTTCAACCAGCGGCGACGAACTGCTGCGGCTTGAAGTCGCATTGCATCGCGCCGTGGAAGATGCCGTGGAGATGTGGAACACGGCGGCGCGCTCTGCCGGAATGCGCGAACGCGGCCTGCTGACATTCGTTATCGAGTGCATCGGCAATCGCCCCGCCGCGCAGTTGCCGGATGATTCCCCGATTCTGGAGGCGCTGCAGGCCGTCGACCGGCATCTTGCGCTGAAGACCGGAACGCGGCTCGGCTCCACGGACGCCAACATTCCCATCTCGCTCGGCGTGCCCGCGCTCTCCCTGGGTGCCGGCGGAGAAGGCGGCGGCGCGCACACTCTGGCTGAGTGGTACGCGCCGAAAGATCGCGAGATTGGTCTGCGCCGCGCCCTGCTGCTCATCCTTGCCATGGCCGACTGGGCCGCGGAGCAATAATCCGCTCGTCCGCTTACGGCCCCATATCCTGCGGCAGGCAGGGATTGTAGCCCAGCGACGTGGGCGACGCCGGGGTGGGTGGCGTTGGCGGCGTGGACCACGGCTTGTTCGTGAAGTCGAAGAAGTCCAGCAGGTTTGGCTGAGCCGCATCGCGCGCCGTCAGGTGCACGGAGCTGCCGAGGAAACGGTTCTCCACAAACTTGATGATCGCGGTGTGGTCCATCGGAGCGTGTGAAACATAGTGCTTGCGCGTAAACGGCGAAATCACGATGTTCGGCACGCGGAACCCCAGTTGCGCTTTGAACCCTTCCTGCGCAGGCGCGTCGGTGCTCACCGCGCCCGGAGCATTCGGACGCACATCGCAGTGCAGCGTGGGTGTTCCGCCACTGGGCACGCACGGGTTATAGCTGTCGGGGTTCACCGCAATCGAGGAGATGTCCGGAATCGTGCCCAGCGATGAATCCGTAAAGTCGTTCGAGTGTCCCGGCACCGGCGGAACATGATCGTACGGGCCGCCGCCCTCGTCGTAGCTGAAGAAGAACACCGAGCTGCCCCACGATGGGCTCGTCATCAGCGCGTTGACGACCTGCGCAACCTCAGCCTGGCCCGTCAAAACCGACTGTTCCGAGCCCGGATGTTCGTCGTTCCGCCCGCTCCCGGACTCGATGAACGCGAATGCCGGCAGCGTGTTGTTCTTCACGTCCGTGTAGTACTGCGAGAGCGGCGCAACATGCCTCGTGTCAATGCAGAACGAGTTTGATGTGTCCCCCACCGCCGACGACGGCTGCAGCGGACTCGGGCACGTCCCGGTGCTCGGCATCAGTCGCACAAAGTTGAAGGAGTAGGAGAAGTTGAGGAACGTGGTGTCGGGAAGATTCGAGCTGCCGGTGCCGCACGTGGTTCCTGCAAAACACGAACCCTGAACGGTGGTGTAGTAGATCTTCCAGGACACGCCGGCATTCTGCAACTCTTCAAAGATGTTGTTGATGCTGAGCTGCCCGACGTGATCGTCGTTGCCCGGATCGTAAGCCAGTCCCTGCGTGGTGCCGCCGGAGAAGGTGGCGATGCGATTGGGCACGCTCTTGCTCGAAATCGGCGAGAACCACCGGTCATCGAGCGCAAACTGCGACGCCATGTAGTAGTAGTAATTCAGGAAATCCTGATCGTAGTAGCCCATGGCGCGTTCGCCGGTGGTGTCGGTGTACTGGCCGCCGCACTTACCAGTAGAAACACAGTTCTTCGCGTAGCCCTCCGCCGTATGCACAAAGCCGTCCATCTTGATGGGCCGCGTAGTGGCAAAGTTATAGCGATTGACATCGCCATAACTCGCCAGCCAGTCGGACGAGTCGTCGTCAATGCACGTGCTGCGGAACTTATACAGGTTGTAGAACGTGCCTTCGTCGTCCTCGTTCGAGATGGTGTTCAGCTTATCGTCGATACCGTCCACGTCGTACGTCTTGCCGTCCGCCCCCACATCCCATCCGTTGGAATGACGATACGGGTTCAGCATCCCGAAGTAGTTATCGAAGGTGTGGTTCTCCTGCAGCATAAAGATCACATGCTGGATGGAGTTCAGTCCCGCTCCGGAAGAAGAACTGACGGTAACCGTGGTCTGGGCCGACGCCATCGTTCCCGCCGCGTTGGTGGCCTCCGCCGTGTACGTCGTCGTCTGCGTGGGCGAAACCGTTACGGTGCCTCCGCTCGCGGCAAGCGTATACGTGGTTCCGTCAGATCCCGCCACGGAAACCTTGGTGGCGTTGGTGGCGGTAACCGTGAGCGCATCGGAACTTCCCTGGCTGATCGAGCTGTTGGCAGCGGAGATCGACACGGTAGGAGCGGTGTTCCCTGCGCCGACGTTGATGGTGACCTGTGCCGTGGTGCTGCCGTGCGAGTTGGTCGCCGTCGCCGTGTATGTAGTGGTGGACGTGGGTGAGACCGTGAGCGAGCCGCCCGAGTAAGGCAGGCTGTAAGAAGTGCCGTTCGACCCGGTGACTTTGACTGACGCCGCCTTGGCGTCAGTAACTGTGAGGGTGTCAGATTGTCCGGAAGAGATACTGCTGGAACTGGCCGTAATGGAGACAGTGGGCGCCCCGGTTGTGCTCGTGCTTACGGTCACCGTGGCCTTCGCCGAAGCCGTCGCGCCGGAGGAACTCGTCGCCGTGGCCGTGTAAGTGGTGCTCGCCTTCGGAGTTACCGTGATGGTGCCCCCTGAAGCTGCAAGCGTATAACTTGAACCATCGCTTCCGGATACGCTGACCCCGGACGCATTCGATGCCCTGACCGTCAATGTATCGGAGGCCCCAGCCGTTATCGTGCTGGAACTCGCCGCAATCGACACGGTGGGCGTTGTCGACGTGCCGGAACCAACCGTCACCGTCACCTGAGACGTCGCGCTCCCACTCGAGTTGGTCGCGGTTGCGGTGTACGTCGTGGTGGAGGTTGGCGCCACTGTGATGCTTCCGCCGTTATACGGCAGGGTGTACGACGTGCCGTTCGAGCCGGTCACGTGAATCGACGCAGCGCTGGTTTCCGTCACGGTTAAGGTGTCGGACTGTCCCGCCGATATCGACGGCGACTGCGCGGTGATGGAAACGGTGGGAACGGAAGCAGCGGCCTTCATGGGAAAGAACGCCGCAATGGAACACAAGGCCAGGAAGAAATACACGGAGGGAAATCTCTTCACGGGGGGCCCCCTATTTCTATCTATTTTGGTTTCAACTAAAGAGGGATCGGCGCGACACACACATCCGTCCCGGTAGCTGAGATGCTGCCTGCCGCGCAGGAGTTGGTGCGACTGTTTTTTTGAAAATCTTCCTACTGCTGGGCCTGGCGGAAGGGATACTTCTGTTGACCGGCAACATAGCTGGCCCGTACGCGGGTATGTAACAACGCGGGAGCCTCGACCTTGTAGAGATCGCGATCCACAACAATCAGATCGGCGTCGTACCCGGGCAGAAGCTTTCCCTTCTGCTTCTCTTCAAATTGCGCGTAAGCGGAGCCCTGCGTGTACGCATACAGCGCCTGGCCGCGGCTAAGTTTGTTCTGCGGATAGTAGGTTTTGGTTCCGGCTTCGTTCATGCGGGTTACGGCTGCATAGAGTCCGCGGAATGGCGTGATTGGCTCGACCGGATAGTCCGTGCCAAATGCCAACGGCACACCGGCGTCCCAGAACGCCTTCCACGCGTAGGAGTAGGCCGCGCGCTGCGGACCAAGCCGCGCCTCTGCCCAGTTCATGTCTGTCAGCAGATGATTCGGCTGCATCGACGCGATCACCCCCAGCGCCTTGAAACGCGGAATATCCGCCGGATCCACCACCTGCGCATGCTCAATGCGATTGCGGAGCTTGAGCGCGTATGCATGCGAGCACGAGCGCTTTGCCTGCCCCTGCCCGGTGTGCGGACTGTCTTGCTCGCAGGCATACTCATACGCATTCAGCGCCATCTCCGTCGCCTTGTCTCCGATCGCATGAAATCCAAGCTGGAACCCGGCCTTCTCACGCTCCGCAGCCATCTTATTCAACTCATCCTGCGTGTACTGCGGCAGCCCGCTGTTCCCCGGCTCGTCCGCATACGGCGCCTTCATCGCCGCCGTGCGCGAGCCCAGCGAACCATCCATAAATCCCTTGAGCATGGTGGTATGGAGCATTGGATCGCTCGCGTCGTGATGCGCGCGCTGCTGTAACTCGAGGGCAAACGGTTCCTTGAACGGGATCCACTCCGCGATGCGCACCGCGAGCTTCCCTTCCTTCTCCATCTGCTCGTAGATCAGGAAGTCCTGCCAGTCACTGAAATCCTGCACGCTGGTTACGCCATGCGAGATCGCATCCTGAATTGCCAGTTCCAGCCCGCGACGCCGTTCATCTTCGGTCGGCGGCGGAATCACCTTCGTCACCAGTTCCTTCGCCGATTCGCGCAGAATCCCCGTCGGCTCTCCGTGCGCATCGTGGTCGATGGCGCCGCCCTGCGGCGGTTGTGTGCCCGCTGTTATGCCTGCGGCCTTCAGCGCAGCGCTGTTCGCCACCGCAATGTGCCCGTCGATGCGATCGAGAAACGCCGGATGATCACCGGTCACTTTGTCCAGGTCCTGCCGCGTGGGCAGCACCCTCTTCGACCACAGCGTTTGGTCCCAGTTGCCGCCCGTTATCCAGTGACCCGCCGGCATTTTTCCGGCATAAGTCTCAAGCGCTGCAAGCATCGCATCGAGCGACTGCACGCCGGTCAAATCCAGGTTCAGCTTGGTCTCGCCGGCGGCGCCCAGGTGGGTGTGCGCATCATTGAATCCGGGAAAGATGAAACTGCTGGTCTTGCTTGTATCCAGATCGTGCAGTTCCGTATGCGGCCCGGCCAGGCGCTTGACCTCGTCCGTCGTGCCCACCGCCATCACCTTACCGCCGCCAATGGCGATTGCTTCGACCGTCTGCGGCTTGTCCTCGGCCATCCCCGCGCCGGTGTAGATTACGCCATGGAAGAAGATAAGGTCCGGCACGGCCCTGGATGTGCGAGCACGCTGCGACGCCGCATGAGCATGGCCTGACTGGGCAGAAGTTATAGCCGCACAGACGGAGAGAGCCGCAACAAGCAAAAACGAAATGCGCATGCGCGGAAGTGTATCAAAGCACCTCCCGCGCCCTGCGCAGTCGACCTCAATGGCGATGACGTTCGCTTAATTCTTATCCCATGGCAGCGGCCAGGGCTGCACCGTCAGATACTGCGGCGCGCTGATGTTATAGGGCGATCCCGGATTCTCCTTCATGCTCGTCGGAGTAATCGTATAAACGCGCAGCTTCCCCGTCTTGGTGCTGATCGCGTAGAGGTGGTTGTCGTTGTCCCAGAACATCTGGTTGACCGGATCGCTCGTCAGCAGCGCCGTGTAGTGCGTAATCGGATTGGCGCCGTTGTAATGAAACACCTGCAGTCCTTCCTGCCCGGCCACGGCCAGCAGCATGCCGGAGGGAGACATCTTCAAGTCATACGGAGTTACGATGTGAGTTACCGGCATATTCTGATAGGTGCTCGTGGTCGTCAAATTTCCCTTCGCATCCACGGTAAACGTCGCAAGCTGCAGCGGTCCGCCGGTGCATCCCGGCGGGTTCGCCGGCGCCACCGTCATTGCCAGGTGATTTGTGGGGTCGGCCGCGGTCAGGTACGGAATATAGGTTCTGAACCCCGGTCCGGGCGTCGGCAAACTGTAGTTAAAGTTGAACGAGTTCAAAGAGCCGTTGCTGCTCCGCTGGAATCCGTAGATCGACCAGTACATGCACGCGTCGTTCTCGGCGACGTAGGCCAGTGTGTTGTTTCCGATGAACGAAGGCGCATCCCATACGCCCGGGAACACTCCGGTCACATCGGTGGCCAGATAGTTCAGATCGCCTGCCGGCTTTGGCACGCCGAAACTGGCGATCACCGTATTCGCGCAAGCATTGCTGCCGTTGTACTCCTGCACGTAGAGATCGGAGCCGGTGTGGTCCAGGGTCAATTGTCCCGCCGCTCCGCATTCCGTGCCCCCGGGATTGTTGTATTTGGCGTAATCCGTTGCGCCGAGCCGCGTGAGCGAGCCGTTCCATTCAATGCGGTAGGTATCGATGTCACCCTTATTCCAGTCGGCGCCCATCAGGCTACTGCCGTTCACCGCCATCGCGCCCAGCGCCTCGGGGTATGGCGAACCCGGCACGGGATGCAGCCGCCCGTCTTGCTCCAGCGCCAGCGCCACCACCTGCGGCACGCTGCTCCCCTTGGGAATGCTCGAAACGTAGACAAATGCCACTGTGGAGCGCTCCACCGCGTCTTCCTTAGGGTTTTCATCGCTGGCGCGTAACTGCGAAACTGCCAGCAGCGCGCACACCATGGCAACGGAGATAGATAACCGGGGTAACTGCATAGTCTAGGGCTCCTAATTTAGGCTCCGAGTGGAGAGTTCCTGGAACTCCAGCGAGCGATTGTAGTTTCACATTTGCTTGAGAAGCGGAGGATCGAACTTACTGGCTTGGATGGTCGATCTGGCACAAAGGTGGTTTCACCATTCGCGTCCCTCGCCCGCGCATGCCTGCCATAATGCCAACAGATGAAGCTCCGCGCCTATCTGCTCATGCTCTTCGTGGTTGCCGTGTGGGGATCGACATTCGTCCTCATCAAGGATGCCCTGCACGATGCCACGCCGGCCGCCTTCAATCTGGTGCGCATGACGCTTGCCTTCGCGGTGCTGGCCGTCGCCTATCATCGCGCGTGGCGCGGCCTCCGCATCTGGCACATCACCTCCGGCGCGCTCGTCGGCCTGTGCCTGGCGGCGGGCTATCAATTCCAGACCATCGGCCTTGCCCGCACCACGCCCTCAAAGTCGGCATTCATCACCGGCCTGGTCGTCGTCCTCGTTCCGCTCCTCTCTTCCCTGCCCGGCTTGCGCCCACCCGGCGCGCGCTCGCCCCGCTGGAACACCTTCACCGGCGCAGCCCTGGGATTCATCGGCATCGTGTTGCTCACCGCTCCTCCGTCCGGCGCGAGTCTCCTGCCTGACTTCTCATCCATCAACATCGGCGACCTTCTCACGCTCGGCTGCGCCGTCGGCTTCGCGTTTCATTGCCTCGTGCTCAGCCATGTCTCCCCAAAGATCGGCTTTCAACCACTGGCCTTACTCCAGGTGGGCTGGTGCGCGGTGTTCATGGCTGTCAGTCTTCCCTTCCTCGAACATCCGCATATGACCTGGTCGCCGCGGCTCATCCTGGCCCTCGCCATTGCCGCGGTTCTGGCCACGGCGGCCGCGTTCTCCATCCAGACATGGGCGCAGTCCATCCTGCCGCCGACCCACACCGCGCTCATCCTCACCCTTGAGCCGGTCTTTGCATGGATCACCTCCTACGTGGCCCTGGGCGAACGCCTCGGCTTGCGCGCCACCGCCGGCGCCTTGCTTATCCTCACCGGCATCGCCCTCGCCGAGCTGGTGCCCCAGCCCCACATGGCCACCGCCCACGAAGGATGAAAATGGCAGGCAGTAGCGAGTAGGCAGTAGGACACCGGCGATGGAACGCGGGCAAGGAGCCATGACTCTCCCTCTGTTCCATGCTTCCCAACGTCCTCAATGTCCCGCCCCCTCGCCTTCTACTCCCTACTCCCTACTCCCTACTGCCTACTCCCTGTTCCCTGCCTTCCATGCGTCCCCGACCTGATGACGCGCATCTTACGTCTAATAAGGAGCGGCGGACGGCATCTTCCACAGGGCCAGCCTGTTCGCCCCGGGTGTGGCATTCGCGGCGCAAGCCACCAAGCAGCCAGCCAATCGGACTCCGGGCGGCAGCTCCAATTGCGCATCACAGCCGGCGCAGGGTAGCACGGCTATACTGAGGGTTGATCCAGGAACGAACCAGCCTACCGGCTGACGATCAGACGAGGTCTCGCAAATACATGAAATCGCTATTCGAACGGCTTCGCACGCGCCGTCTCGCCTCCATGTTCATCCTTCTCGGCACCCTGTCTGTCGCTGTCGTGGCCGCTTCGTTTGTCGCCCATGGCGTAAGCGGGCAGGAGAGAAAGAACGACAGCGCCGATGCCACGCCGCTGAAGGTGGACAACCAGCCGGTAGCCCCCAACAACTTCGTCAAGATCGCGAAGCTCGTTGGCCCGGCGGTCGTCAACATCAATACTCAGACGCTGCCCAAGCAGTCCTCCACCCGCGGCCGCATGCGCCACTACCAGATTCCGGGGCAGCAGAACCCCGACGACAACGGTGGCGGCGGGAACGGCGACGACGGCGACGGCCAGAACAACTTCCAGGACTTCTTCAACCGCTTTTTCGGCGGCCAGATGCCCGACCAGGGCGATCAGGACCAGAACCAGGTGCGTGAATCCCTTGGCTCCGGCTTCATCGTCGACTCCAAGGGCTACATCATCACCAACGACCACGTCGTCGACAAGGCCGACAAGATCTACGTCAAGCTCTCCACCGACCCCGACAGCCAGGATCTCGGCCGCCCGGCACGCGTGATCGGCATCGACAAGGCCACCGACATCGCTGTCATCAAGATCGACGTCGATAAGCCCCTGCCCACCGTCAAAATGGGCAACAGTGACCTCGTGCAGGTGGGCGACTCGGTCGAAGCCATCGGCAGCCCCTTTGCCCTCGCCCAAACCGTCACCGCCGGCATCATCTCCGCCAAGAACCGCACCATTGAGCCTGGCGCCAGCGGCCAGTTCCAGCACTTCATCCAGACCGACGCCGCCATCAACCCCGGCAACTCCGGCGGCCCGCTGCTCGACATGAACGGTGAAGTCATCGGCGTCAATACCGCCATCTACACCCAGACCAACAGTTACGCGGGCATCGGCTTCGCCATGCCGTCCAATACCGTGGTCAGCGTCTACAACGACCTCATCGGTCCCAGCCACAAGGTCGTCCGTGGCTCCATCGGCATCGAGTTCCGCCAGGGCCTCTCCGGCGCGGTCAACCGCGTCTACGGCTTCAAGAACGGCGTCATCGTCAACTCCGTCAAGTCCGGCGGACCCGCCGATAAGGCCGGCCTCAAGCCGGGCGACATCATCACCAGCATCGACGGCCGCCAGATCAAGGACGGCGACGACCTGGTCAACGACATCGCCAACCGCCGCCCCGGAACCACCGCGCAGCTCGGCTTCATCCGCGACGGCAAGAACCAGACCGCCACGGTCACCGTGGGCGACCGCGACAAGGTCTTCGCCAACCTCGGGAATCAGCAAGCCCAGAACGCTCCCGACGACACCGAGAACCCGGGTGAAAGCAAGCTCGGCATCCTCGTCCGCGAGGCGCCGCAGGACGTTGTCACCCGTATCCATCACCCCGGCGTCATCGTCCAGTCCGTGCGGCCAGGCTCGTTTGCTGACCTGCAGGGACTCGAACCGGGCCTGGTCATCATCCGCATCAACAAGCAGCCCACCGGCAATCGCGACCAGTTCAACGCCGTGGTCAGCAAGCTCAAGAGCGGCGACGACGTGGTCTTTGAGGTTATGGACCCGCGCCATCCCGACCTGGGCATCAACTACGTCGGCGGCACGCTGCAGTAAACACCAGCAGGGCAGGGACTTATCCCTGCCCTGCCCCACCCCCGGCAATCCGCGCAGGGCCGTTCGCCCCCACCGGAATCTCCCACTTCGACTCAATGGCCCAAAAGTGGGAAAATAATCCTGTGCCAACCCTCTTGGGTTTTGGTTAAACTTTGACGAACGTTCCGGCATCGGATAAATAGGGCACGCCTGGGGACCCCGAACGTGGGTTGCGTGCCGGAACTAGGCAAGACACATCGCGGGCTCTGTGCCCCAAACAATCCACTCGGAGGACCTTCAGCGTGCATCTCGTACGAGCAAGTCTCGCTGTATTACTTGCCGGAGCGCTGGCCGCAAGTCCTGCCTTTGCCAAGCGAACCCACCACACCACCGCCACCGCCGCGCACAAAACGAAAAGCTCTCACGCTGCCGCGCACCGTACCGCGCTCAAGCACGGCCGGACCACCCGCTCGACCCGCCGCAGCCGCCGCCACATTCTGCACGGCCAGCAGGCCATCCAGCCCGAGCGCGTCACGCAGATCCAGCAGGCGCTCATCAAGGCCCATTACCTGAACGGCGAAGCCGACGGCCAGTGGGACACCACCACCGTCGCCGCCATGCAGAAGTACCAGGCCGACCACGGCTGGCAAACCCGCCTCATGCCCGACTCGCGCGCCCTCAAGTCCCTCGGCCTCGGTCCCGACTACTCCAACGCCCTCAACGCCAGCGGCGCCAGCTTCACCCCACCCGCCCAGGCCCCGGCCATCCCCGCCGACGAACAAGCCGGCTTCGCCGAAGCCTCCGGCGTCAATCGCTAAGCGCGCGGCAGCATCTTCAAAACCGACCCGAGACAAGTCTTCCGTCTCCATTCATCGGACAGCTTCACCGTCCGATGAATGAGAGGCGGCATTCCAGCGGCTTCACCGATCCATCTCTTCCACGTCAGCGGAACTCCGCCAAGACCGTCCCTTCGCGGGCGCTTCCGATCCAGGCGGCTCGTGGAACGGTTCCACGGCGATGCGTTCGTAGCGCACTTCCAGCACCGTCAGTTCTTCTACACCGCCCGGCGCATGCAGCACCACAGTGTCGCCCTCTACCGACCGCATCAGGGCGCGCCCCAGAGGCGAGACCCAGCTGATGTGGTTCCGGTTGAGATCCACCTCGTCGGTGCCCACGATGCTCACCTCCCGCTCCGCGCCCGCCGCGTTGGCATAGCGCACCGTGGCGCCAAAGAATACCCTCGCCCGGGCCTGCGCCGACCGCGGAGCCTCCGGGTCCACCACCTCCGCGGCTTCAATGCGTTTCGACAAAAAGCGAATCCGCCCATCGATCTGCCGCAGCCGGCGTTTGCCGTACTGGTAGTCTGCATTCTCGCTGCGATCGCCATTGCCGGCGGCCCACGCCACCACCTCCGCCACCGCCGGCCGATCCTTGGTAAGCAGAAACCGGTGCTCGTCTCTCAGGCGCTGCAGCCCGCTCGGCGTAATGTAGTTCCTGACCTGCGTCGCGGGTTCATCCCTCTGCGGATGTCTGGTAAATCCCTTCCGCATCTCGTTATCCCTCCCAGCGCGAAGCCATGAAGCGCCCGCCGCGGATACGGATGGATGCCGATGGGAAACGTCTCAGGCGATTCCAATTCGCTGCGTTCATGCGCAGCCCTGACCGATTGTTTTGCACGCGTTGCCGACCCTCTCGTCCATTATGCTCGCTTGTCAAGCCCCTTCCGGCAAAAATAATTTGTAAGTATTTGATTCCAAAGGATAGTCGTTTGCACAACCATTTGCGTATTTTTCCGCGATTTATGCCATACTGGTTCTAGATAGGAAATCAGAGAGGGCCGGATCATCTCCGGCCCTCTGCATTTTGCATGCATCGCATCCAACCAACCCGCACCGCCGGCACCGCCGCACACCCGATCCCGAGCCTTCCCTGTATACTCTGCAGTTACTCTTCTGTTTACTACAAAAATAATAGGTTGTTTTTATCTACCCATAGGGGGTATGGGTATCCTGACACCCCCTTGTGACCAGGCGCCGCGGTACGCGCGTTTCCCCAAATTCACCCTATCTTACTGACTTAACATGCAGTTATACGCACACTCGAAGCCTCCAAATGCCCCTTAGGCGGTGAAACCGCCCACATCCTCTGCCGCTATGCCATCCTGCCACTCCACCCCGGTCCCTGTTACCATGGTTCTCGAAGCTCGACCCCCAACTTCCCTGCTCAGGAACCTTCCGGCGATGTGGCGTGCGCCTATCTCGTGTTGTCTGCTGCCAGGCGCCCTGTCCTTTCCGCAGCCGCGCTGGAGCCGCGCGCGCCTGCTCGCCGCTTCCCTGCTCCTCGTGCTCTTGTGCGGCCCAGTCGCTGCCCGCGCGCAGTCGCCTTCCTTCGACGATCTCGCCGCTCGCGCCGCTGCGGCCCGCGACCAGCACAATCTGCCCGCCGCGCTGGACTTCTACGCGCAGGCCGTGCAGGCGCGCCCCGACTGGCAAGAGGGTTGGTGGTATCTCGGCGTCATCCACTACAGCGCCAACCAGTATCCTGATGCGATTGACGCCTTCAGCCACCTGCTGGCGCTGGCTCCCCACGCGGCTCCTGCCATGGCCTTGCGCGGTTTGTGCGAGTTTGAAACCGGCGACTACGACGGCTCCCTGCGCGACCTGGAGATGAGCGTGGCCCATGGCGCCGCCAACCAGCCAAGCAATGAGCAGATCCTGCGGCTGCATCTGGCCGAGTTGCTCACCCGCGCAGGCCGCTTCCAGGACGCGCTGGATCAGTACAAGGCGCTGGCGAAGAACAACATCGAAGATCCCGATGTGGACGTGGGGCTGGGCCTCGCGGGCATGCGCCTCTCGTCGCTCATCAAGGATGTGCCGGAAGGCGATCGGCCGCTGTTTGAGGCGGCAGGCAAGGCTGGCTATGTTTCGCTCAAGGGCGAGAGCCAGAAGGCCGACGCAATGTTTCAGGCGCTCTTCGACCAATACCCCACCGCGCCGAATCTGCATCTCTATTACGGCTTCCTGCTCTTTCCGCACGATCCTGAACTGGCCATCGACCAGTTCCAAAAGGAACTGACCATTGCACCGGACAACATCTCCGCGCACGCGCTGCTGGCCTTCAGCCTCATGATCGCCGGACATTATTCTGAGGCAATTCCGGAGGCGCGGAGGGTCCTGGCCGCGCAGCCGGACATGGAACTTGCGCAGCTCGCGCTGGGCCGCTCGCTGGCCGAGACCGGCGACGTGCAACACGCGACGGACATCTTGAACCAGGTGCTCAAGAACGATCCCAACAACCTGGAGGCGCACATGGGACTGGCCTCCATCTACGCCCGCGAGGGCAAACGCGAGGAGGCATACCGTGAGCGCATGGCGTGCGTGCAGCTGGCGCAGCAGTAGGTCTCTCATCGCAGCGGCATGGGTGCTGTTGGCATTGGCGTGTCTTCTGCGAGCGAACGCGCAATCCAGTAAACCTGCGGCCACCTGCGCAACCTGCCACGCGGGCGTGGCGCGCCACTACGCCACCGCGCCCATGCGTCACGCCATGGAACTGGCGGGCTCGAATCCCGCGCTCGCGAATCATCCCGACCTGACCATCACTCAGAACGGATACACCTATCACGTAACCACGGCGAAGGACGGCAAAACCACCTACAGCGTGACCGACGGCAAGCAGACGCTAACCCTCCCCGTGAACTGGTACTTCGGCCAGCACTCGCAGACGTGGGTGCTGGAGAAGGACGGTCATTACTACGAGAGCCTGGTGAGCTACTTCCGCAAGGGCGATGGGCTGGGCACAACACCGGGGGACGAACGGCTTACCCCGCACACCATCACGGAGGCGATGGGACGCAAGCTGCCGATATGGGAGACGCGGACGTGCTTTGACTGCCACGGGAGCAACGCGCTGCAGGACGAGAAGCTCACCCTCGACAAGCTGACGCCGGGCCTGAACTGCGAGCGTTGCCACCAGGGCGCGCAGCAACACATGACCGATGCGCTCGCAAATAACTTCAAGACAGTGCCGCCGCACCTGCGCCGTATGACCGCGCAGGAGACGTCCGATTTTTGCGGGCAGTGCCATCGCACGTGGGACACGGTCATCCGCAATCACTGGCGCGGGCCTGCGTTTGTGCGCTTCCAGCCCTATCGGCTGGCGCTCAGCAAATGCTTCATCGGCAACGATCGCCGCATCAGTTGCACCGCCTGTCATGATCCGCACCAGGAGCCCGCGCACGATGCGGCGTTTTACGACGCAAAGTGTCTGGCCTGCCACGGCGCGGCAAAACCCAGAGCCCTCCGGGCCAGCGCAACCGAAGCGCCGCCTGCGATGTACAAGCAGTGCCCCGTCGCCAAGGCGAACTGCGTTACCTGCCACATGCCGAAGGTGACTTTGCCCGGCGGCCACGCGCAATTCACCGATCACTTCATCCGCGTCGTCCACCCCGGCGATCCATACCCGAATTAAGCGGCGGCGTCAGGAACGCTTGCGCGCCGCCGGTTTGCGCCGGGCCATCTGCAGGTCCACGCCCCTGGCGTGAAGATACCTCTCGAGGTTTGCTACCGGATCGAGATGGGCGTCCGAACGCTGCCCCTGCACGCGGTACGTTTCGCACTCGATCAGCGACGGACCGCGGCCGCGGCGTGCGCGATCGATGGCCTCATGCGCCACGCGATAGGCAGCGATCACATCGTTGCCGTCCACCGTGACGTGCGGCATCTCGTCACCCGGCGCAACCTTGCGATTGAGCAGCCGTGCCGCCCGGGTCTCGACTTCGGTCACAAAAACGATAGGCAGCTTGCACACACGGGCTGCCTCCAGCCCATCGCGCAAGGCTTCGCGATCCGCCTGGGCCGCCCAAACCACGGCGACCTGATGGTTCTTGCGGCCCATGTTGAGCGCGGCCACTCCGAGCACGTCCGCAAGGTCGCAGGTGGTGGGAACAGAACGCGAAGAAGACCGGCCGCTGGTGCGGCCAACCGCCACGCGCACCATGTCCCCCTGCCGCAGGTCCATCTCCATAGCCACCTCAGCCGCTGGATACCGCGAAATCTCCGCCTTGTTTTGCATTGCGCGCGCCGTGCGCCGCAACAGGTTACGGTATAAAGCCATCAATGCAGGTTTCGAAATCAATGCTGACTCGCACTTCTCCGCGGGCGCGCCGTTTCAACGCGCCGGGGAACTCTGTTGTACCTGGATGCCGAAGGAAGTCTCGACGTTTGCGATTGTAAATGGCCGGGGCCAAACTGCGATTGACAACGGCAGGATCGGGGGCTAATCTCGACGCCACCGCAAGTTCCCTGCGTTTTGCTTTGGTCTGATTGCTCAAGTGCAACGGGAGGTCATCGAAATGAAATCGCGCATCTTCGCCCTATTCTGCCTCGGGGCGCTCGCCGGCGCAGGAGCCGCATATGCCCGCCACGGAAAAAAGCTCACGGTTCCTCCGGCATTCCAGACAGCGCACACCGTGTTTGTGCAATCGGCTGACGGCGAAGCATCGCGGCCCGGCGTGAGCGAAGCGGACCGCATGGCCATCCAGCAGGTGATGGCGGGCTTGAAGGAGTGGAACCGCTACACGCTGGTGGATTCGGCGCAAAAGGCGGACCTGGTGATCGTGGTGCGCAAGGGACATGCCGTGGGCGATGCGGATCATCTGGGGCTGGGCCCGCGACCGCAGCCCATGGCGCCGCCCACCGCGCCTGGAAATCCAACGCTGCCACCGACGCCCGGCGCCAATACTAGCATGGGCACGCCGGCCATGGGAGGCGATGACATTGCCGAGCAGGACACGCTGCGCGTTTACACCGTCAACGCCAAAGGCAAGATGAAAGGACCGATCTGGTCGCAGCAGTTGGATGGCGGATTGAACGGCCCCGACGTGCGCCTCTTCCAGCAGTTGCGGGCGGCAGTGGAGATCACCTATCCGCAACAGCCCGCGCAACAGCCGGCCCAGTAAGTCTTCCTTCAGGCGTGCATTGCCGCAACCGGCAATCGAGCCGGCTTGCGAACGGAAACCAGGTCGGCGCCAAATCCGGCCAGCAGCACTGTCGCCGCGAACAGCAAGGTGTCGCCGATATAGTTGAGCCCCTCCACAGCCAGCGGCGTGCGCATCTCCGAAATGAAGATAGGCACATAAAACAAGGCGGTCAAAAGCACAAGCACCAGCCCGCAACTGGCGGAGGCAAGGCGAGCGAAGCGCGGAAACAGCAGCCCAATACCGCAGACTAGCAACGCAATTCCGATGGCATACGCGAGCAGCGCAGGGGCGGGCCACCACGCCGGTATGAGCTTTTCGAGCGGCACTCCCGGCACGTGATGCGGATGCAGAAAGTGCTCGACAGCGTAGAAGATCATGACCAGCGCCACAATGCAGCGGCCGAGGCGTTCAAACAAGGGGCGCGCCCACACACTCGCAGCCAGCACCATCACGCCGCCCGCAAAGGAGGTCTCGCGCACCGTGAGGATCCAGAAGAAACGGTCATGCGGAAGCGCGGGAATGCCTGGCACATCAAGTGTGAGAACGATAACCAGGTAAAACGACGTCAGCAGCGCCGCCGACCAGCGCACGCCAATCCAAAGGATCAGGCTGATTGCCGCCGCCAGCAGCGCCGTGCCGAAGAAGTAGACCCAAAACAGGTGCCAGGGCAGCCATCGCGGAACAGCCGGTGCAAGATCATGCGCGGCGGTAAAGTGCTCGGCTGAAAACATGGCCAGCGCCACGGCTTCGAATACCGGCCCCAGCACAACCAGCTTGCCCGCGCCGGCAACCGCGCCAAAGCGTGGCCGCACCAGAACCAGACCAGCCACAAGCGCGGCGACTCCCGCGCACAGCATTCCCCAGGCCTCCATGGACATGCCTCGTCTCCTTGAAAAGAAGAACCAGGGGAGCGCCGGTTCGAAGGAATTCAGAGTACCACGCTACGTCGAATAATCCGCGTTGATGTGCACGTACTGCGTGGTCAGATCGGTCGTCCAGAATGTGCACGCGCCGCTACCCTGGTGCAGCGCGATGCGGATAGAGAACTCCGGCTGCTTGATGTAAGCGTGCGCCGCCGTCTCGTCGAACTCCGCCGCGCGGCCGCCGTTGCGGCAGATGGGCAGCTCGCCGAACCAGATGTCGATGCGCTCGGGATCGATCGCCGCGCCCGAATAGCCAATGGCCGCCATCAGCCTGCCCCAGTTTGGATCGCAGCCCGCCCAGGCCGTCTTCACGAGCGGCGAGTGCGCGATGGCCTTGGCCACCTTCAACGCGTCGGTATCGCTCGCGGCGCCCTGAATGCGCAACTCCACCACATGCGACACGCCTTCGCCATCGGCCACGATCTGCTTCGCCAGCGACGTGCATACTTGCCGCAGTCCCTGCGCGAACGCGGCGTTCCCTTCACTGACCTGCGCGCCGCTCGCACCCGAGGCAAGCAGCAGAACCGTATCGTTGGTCGACGTGTCCCCATCCACCGAGATGCGATTAAAGCTCAGCTCGATCGAATTGCGCAGATAGCCATCCAGCACGGTGGCCTCCACGCTGGCATCCGTCAGGATATAGACCAGCATCGTAGCGTGCGGCACAAGCTGCGGGTGAATCATGCCCGAGCCTTTGCAGACGCCGGCGATGCGCACTTCCCTGCCGTCGATCTCCACGCGCGCGAAGGCGGTTTTGTCCACCGTGTCGGTGGTCATGATGGCCTGCGCCACCTGCTGAAAGTGATCGGATTCAGGACCGACCTCTGCGGCCAGGCGCGGCAACACGGCTACGATCTTTTCCGCAGGCAGCGGCACGCCGATGATGCCGGTCGAAGATGGAAAGACCTCTTCCGGCGTGCAGCCGAACGCCTGCGCCGCGGCGACACACGTCGCGCGGGCGGCGTCAAGACCCGCCTGGCCCACCGCGCAGTTGGCGTTGCCCGCATTGATGGCCGCAACGCGCACACGGCCACCGGTGGCGCGCAGATGTTCCTTGTCGATGTGCAACGGTGCGGCGCTCACGCGATTTGCGGTAAACGCAGCGGCGGCGTTTGCCGGGGCATCGGCGACGATCACGGCAAAGTCGGGACGGCCGCTTGCCTTGAGCCCGGCTGTAGTCGCGCCAAAGCGGAAGCCCTTGGGAATGACGAACTGCGAAATCTCGCTCATGTGCTCCGGAAAACGCCGGCGTTCCATCTCGCTCGGCCGGGAATTGGGGGTCAAGAATTTAATCTAACAAACGGAGGCAGGATGGCGGAGAACGCGCCCAGCACAGCACAAAACGAAACGCCGCATTTTCTCGACATGCAGGACGTGAACGTGGCGCGCGGCGAGCGTACGGTGCTGCACCAGGTGAACCTGAGCATCCGCACCGGCGAGCACGTGGCGATCCTGGGGCCGAACGGCTGTGGCAAATCCACGCTCATCCTGACGATGACCTGCCAGATCTATCCCATCGTCACGCCGAACATGCGCGTGCGCATCTTTGGCCGCGAGCGCTGGGACCTGACGCAGCTTCGCAAGCAGTTCGGCGTAGTGGGAACAGACCTGCCCGGCGAGCGCACCGCGGTGACAACAGGTCTGGACGCCGTAACGGCGGGCTTCTTCTCCGCATCCACGCTGTGGCCCAACCTGCACGTCACGCCGGAGATGCGCGAGCGCGCCGTCGAAGCCCTCACGCGAATGGAAGCGCTGCATCTTTCTGATCGGCTCGTCGGCGAAATGTCCGCGGGCGAAAAGCGGCGCATCGTAATCGCGCGCGCCCTGGTGCACCGTCCGCATCAACTGCTGCTCGATGAGCCGTCGAACGCGCTGGATCTGGCCGCGCAGCGCGAGTTGCGTGAGACGCTGCGGCGGCTCGTCGCCGAAGGCACGGGCCTTATCCTCGTCACCCATCATCTCGGCGATATTCTGCCGGAGATCGAGCGCATTATCCTGATGCGCGATGGCCGCATCGTGGCGGACGGCCCGCGCGCGGAGTTGCTGACCGAAGCGCGGCTCAGCGAGCTATTTCGCGCGCCGGTGCGCATCGGCCGCGACGAGGAATGGCTGCATAGCTGGTAAGTTACGCCGCCGATCTGGTCGCGGCCCCGGCCCAGACCAGCAGAATCGCGATGGCCAGTTCCATCACCGCCGCCATGGTGAAGAAGTACATCATCGAGTCCACGGCGAAGGCAATGTAGCCGAGCGCGAAGATCGCCAGCACCGGGCGCAGTGCGCGCCCCTCGCGCGTGACCACTCTGGCGAGCACCCAAAAGACAAGAGCTTCCATGGTGAGAAAGATCGTCACCGCCAGACCGAGCCCGCGCTGAAAATCCCAGTACGTCCGCGTCGCGCCCATGAAGACAAACTCGTTCGCACGCATCGCCGCCACGGCCACGCTCGCCGGACCGGGCGGCGTTTTGCCGAAGACTCCGCCGATGGTATGCAGGACGGCGTGAACAAGGGTAAGCACGGACGCACTGCGCAGAAGAATGCTGGCTTTCATTCGATGATCCTTGGTGAGACGGGAGGCGGGTTCATGGTGCCACAGCATTCCCGCGGAATCAACGGGAATTATTGGCGCATGGTTCAAGCCTGGGAACCGGCGCCGTGATACCATTCCGGCAAATGGCCCAGTTTTGGGCCGCTGCGGAGGTCGATGATGAGCGGCTACTCCCGACGGGATTTTCTGAAGACGACGGTTGCGGCAGGCGCGGTTGCCAGCGTGGCGCCCCCGCTGCTTGCGGAAAAGCGCACGGCCCTCGACAAGGTCACGCTGGGCAAGTCGAACGTCCGCGTGACGCGCCTCGCCTTCGGCACCGGCAGCAACAACGGCCACATCCAGGCGGCGCTCGGCCAGCAGCAGTTCAACAAGCTGGTTGCCTACGGCTACGAGCGCGGCATCCGCTTCTTTGAAACCGCGGAGGCCTACGCCACCCCCGCCATGCTGGGCGAAGCGCTCAAGCCGTATCCGCGTGACAGCTACGTGCTGATGAGCAAGGTGACGACCGATCGCGGCGTCGATCCGCAGAAGCGATTTGAAGACATGCTGCGCACATCGAAGACCGAGTACTTCGACATTATGCTGCTGCACTGGCAGCACGATGGAACCTGGGTGGAAGAGACCAAGCGCTGGCAGGACGGCATCGACCGGATGCAGGCGAAGCAGGCGATTCTTTCGCGCGGCGCATCGGTGCATGGATTGCCGGCGCTGCGCCTGATGCCGGGCAACCAGTGGCTGCAGGTGGCCATGATTCGCATGAACCACAACGGGACGCGCATGGATGGACCCTCGTTCTGGGACGGCAACAGTCCGCAGTCGGTGCCCGAGGTTGTGCAACATGTGAAGCAGGTCAAGAAGGATGGCATGGGCGTCGTCAGCATGAAGCTGGTGGGCGACGGCACCTTCACCAAGCACGACGATCGCGTGAAGGCGATGCGTTTCGCCTTCCAGAACGCCGGCGTGGACGCCGTCACGGTGGGCTACAAGAGCAATCAGGAGATCGACGAAGCGATCGACAACCTGAACCTCGCATTGACCTAGATTCGCGGGTCGCCCGCGAGGGGCGCCAATCCATGGCGGGAGAGAGATTTTGGCCGCACAATCTGCACGCTCTCTCCCACGGAACCCGGGCATTGATCTGCTGCGCGGCGTTTCCATTTTTCTTGTTCTGCTCAACCATATTGGCTTGCGGATTCCGCTGGCCAAGGGTGTGCTGGCCTCTTATCTTCCCACGCAGCTGCTCAGCGATCTGAACTTCAACGGATCGGAAGCCGTCGATCTCTTCTTCGTCATTTCGGGATTTCTGATCGCCTCGCATTCCATTGTGCGCTGGGGGCGACTCGGGACCATCCATGCGCGGGAGTTCTATTTGCGGCGCGCCGCACGCATTCTTCCCTTGTTGCTGGGGCTCGTGGCCGTGCTCTCCCTGCTGCATTACGCCGGCGTGCATGGATACGTCATTCAGCGCTCCGGACAATCACTGCCAGGAGCGGTGTTCTCCGCGCTCGGGTTACATCTCAACTGGTACGAGGCGCAGACAGGCTATCTGCCGCCCAACTGGGATGTCCTGTGGTCGCTGTCCATTGAAGAGATCTTCTATCTTGGCTTTCCGCTGGCCTGCCTGCTGCTCCGCAAAGATCGCATCCAGGCGCCGCTGCTGGTCGCGCTGCCTGCCCTGCAGCCCTGGTCGCTGAAGTCGATTACCAATCCCATCTGGCGCGAAAAGGCATATCTGCCGGGAATGTCCGCGATCGCGGTCGGCGTTCTGGCAGCGATGGTCGCGGCGCATCTGCAGCGCCCGCCGCGCTGGATGAGGCAGGTGCTGCTCATCGCAGGCCTGTGCGGCGTTGTGGGAGTGCTCGGCTTCGAAAAGCAACTCTGGCATTGGCTGGGCTGGGGCACGCTGCTGCTTCTCACAGTTGCAGGCGGCGGGTTGGTGCTGGCGTTTCACTGGAAGGGCCTGGAGCGGCCTGGCTGGAGAATTCCAGGAACGGGTTGGATGCAGTCGTTCGGGCGATTGAGCTACGAGATCTATCTGACCCACATGTTTGTCGTACTGGCCATGTTGTCTGTCTACTACGGCAGGGGCGCTGCTCCGCGCTACGGCGTGCTCTGGTACATTCCTGCAGTTGCGGGATCGTGGGCGCTGGGCTGGGGGGTGGCGCGGTTCTTCTCGAACCCAGCCGAGCGGGCGCTGCGCGGGCGTTGGCTCAAGCCGTCGGACCACAGCATGAAACAAGAAGCACCCGTGGCCGGCTGAGGCTCTTGACGCTGCTTTGTACCCGGCATACTCTGTGCTTACACGGGAAAGGAGGTTGATCCAGCGAATGAAATCTGATTGTTGCAGTAGTACCCTACGTGAGGTGACTGAGGCCTAGGGCATCGCGCCCCAGACCCCAGGTTTGCCCCGGTGGATGGAGATGTACCAGCCGGGTCACTGGCACTCGCGGCAGCGCGATGGCCTTAGTCCAATCCCAACAGATCACCGGCAACGGCTCGGGAGGATTCCCGGGCCGTTGTTGTTTGCAAACAGAAGTCCCGTCTTTCAAGAGAGTTCCGGAGTTACCGACTGGATGCAGAGCGGCGAGCCGCTGCGGCGTCTGGCATCCCATCTTTTTTGAGCAGCATCCGACATAGATGAGAACAAGGCCATCGAGGCATCGCAACTGTTTGCTCACAAGAACTCGCTGGCAGGATTGAAGCTGACAGAAATTTCCCCAACCCATGCGACACTCTTTGCGGGCTCACATTGTCTACCTGGAAGGCATCATCCGGTCCGCTAAGGAGCGGTTGACCGCGCATCACCTCAGCGATGAAGAGATTGAGGATTTCAGGCTGCAACTCACTCTTGCTGAAAGCGCACTCGAACACTACCGTCAGGCGTACGAGTTGGAACTCAGCGTCTCCGGCCCCGGCGCCCCGGATCAGCCGGGTTCGCAATCGAACGGAACTGCGGGAGACGCCAATCACCGCAGCGGAAAAGACAGGAACGGCGGCCGCGGCGGATCCAGAAGCGCCCGAAGGAAACGGGCGCGCGCGCTTGCGCCGGTAGGCGCTCCGGCCTGGGCCAAAAAGATGCGCATCGGCTAGATTGCATAAAGAATCAAGGCAACGGCTCGGGCATTTCCCGGGCCTTTGTTGCGTTGGGAGCCGGATGGTGACGGCGAGAGGGGCCGATGCCCTCACCCATCTCGCCCTAGCAGCCGCGCCCGTTGCTGGAGCGGAGCGTTTCGAACAAATGCCCCATGTCCATCAGGTTCCAGGCTTCCTTGATCTTGCCATCACGCAGCACGCAGATGGTGGCGCCGGAGAGCGGCGCCGGTTTGCCGGAGGCGGGAAAGCCGAGATGATCTCCCAGGTGCGTTGCAGTCGATCGCCATCGCGCCGCCACGCGATCGCCGGATGCAATCATGTCTTCAATCGTGATGTGAAGATCAGGAAAAGCTCCGCAGAAAACGCGCAGAACCTGCTTCAGCCCTTCAGGGCCGCGGGCGATGGCATCGGGATCGGGTAAGCCGTAGCAGAGCAGGTCCGGGGAGACGATCTCGTCGATGACGGCCTCATTTTTGCCGTTCCAGACCTCGTCAAACATGCGGCGCAATATACGCTCGTTGGCTTCTGCCTCCGGCATGCGCGGAACCTCCGAGTGAACCAATAGGGAAGAAAATGAAGTATATGCGGATAGCATACCAGCGCCGCGGCCCGTAGCAACGTCTCGAACGTAACGGAGCCCATAACGTTGCGGCACGTGAGACGGGCGGCGAGCGCCGCTACCACGGGCCGCCTGCCAGCCCTCATTCGCCGGGCGGATCGGAGTCGAGCGCCGCGGAGGCATTCACCGTCACGCGGGTGCCCTGATCATCGGCCTGGTAAACCAATACAGCCTGTTGCCGCCTGTTCAAATCTTCAGCCCTATCTTCCGCAGATTCCCTCTCCTCTTTTGAGAGCTTGGCGGCCAGGCGGCTCAGCTCGGGCCGGAGACGATCGCGAACCTCGGCGCCCCCCTGCTGTACAGCGAGGTGGAAGTAGAAGTAAGCCTCCGCTGGCCCGGCCGGTTTGCTCCTCCCGTCCCGCGCCAGGATCGCGAGAATGGCTGAGGCGCGCCATACCCCGCCGTTGGACGCTTCTTCGAGGAGCTTCCGCGCGTCTCCGCCCACAGGCTCAAGCTCCGGGTGGTTGAGCAGGAGAAACCCCAGCGCGTGCTTGGCAGGGACGAAGCCTCTGCGAATGGCGCTGCGGAGCAAACGGATGGCCTTGGTAAAGTTGTGCGCATGATCCGGCGCAAGGGAGTAGAGGTAGGCGAGATCGTAGGTCGCCACTGGGTCGCGCAGCTTTGTGCCTCTGGCGTACCACTTTTCCGCCGCCACCGAATTCCGCGGACACCCGAGACCCAGAAATTCCATGTCGCCGAGATATGCGGCGCCCAGGCCTGAACCCTTTTCCACGGCACGCTCGAAGTAGTCCCGCGCCCTGGAATAACTCTGGTGCACGCCGTCACCGCGCAGATACATGATGCCAAGATTCACCTTGGCGGCCGGAAGCCCGCCGGCGGAAGCCATCTGAAACCAGTGAAGCGCGCGCTCGTCCTCCACCTTCACTCCGATGCCACGCCTGTAAAAGTAGCCAAGCATGTTCTGGGCCTCGGGATTGCCCAGCCCGGCAGCCCGCTTGAACCACCTCGCGGACTCTTCGAAATTCTGCGGAGCGCCGTTGCCGGTCAGGTAGGCCTTGCCCAGCTTCATTGCATCGACAACGTACCCCTGCTCCGCGCGCTTCTGCATTGCGGCGAGCTGTTTGTCGGTGTCGTCCCGCGCTGATTCGGCAAAGCCTTCCGGCGGAGCAACTGCAAGTGCTGCTATAGCTATAAGAAAAATACGAACCACGCGGGCCATAACCACTCCCGGCCCGTGGAGCAGCCGGTGCGGCACCGTCCCGATAAAACCCGTCGGATCGACCTCCTCCTACCGCATCCGGTTCCATGAGCCCTCGGGGAACGACCCCTCCACGGTACGCCCGGTTCAGGGCACAACAGTGTGCCGTCAGTCACAACACTGTGTATCACGGTCTCTCCTGTCGTGATTGCAGTCACCGAACGGGGATGGAATCTCGGCGTCTATCCGCCCGCGATGGCGCCGATTACCAGCAGCGGCTCGCGGCCGTCCACTACCGCCTGGGGCAGCGGCTTGTCCATCGGGTCGTGCGAAAGGTCTTCGCCGCAGGCGAAGAAACGCAGGAAGGCGCGGCGCTTGCCGGTCTCGTACTCGCGTATCGTGCCGCGCAGCATGGGATAGCGCGCCTCCAGCGCGTTGAGTACCGTGGCGATGGAGACGGGTTCGGCGGCATCGACTGTCACTTCATCTCCCACCTGCGCCAGATTGCGCAGGTGGAAAGGAAGGCAGACGCGGATGGGATGAGTTGCCAAGAGTACCTCTGCGTTGACGGGCTTCGTGCTGTGCCGGGCCTCAGAGTCGGGATCCTTCGACTTCGCTCAGGACACGTTCGGGGCCCGTGGTCTGTTGATGATCCCAAGTTCCCGCCGGTCAGGGCAGCGTCTGGACTTCCACCGACAGCACCGCCGGCAGATCGTGCACAATCGTCTGCCAGTTGTCGCCGCCATCGGGCGACACGTAGACCTGGCCGCCGGTGGTGCCGAAGTAAACACCGCACTTGTCCAGCCTATCCACTGCCATCGCGTCACGCAGCACGTTCACGTAGCAATCCTTCTGCGGCAGGCCTTGGGTGAGCGGCTCCCACTCGTTGCCGCCGGTCTTGCTGCGGAACACCTTCAGCGCGCCGTCGATCGGAAAGTGCTCGGAGTCGCTCTTGATAGGGACGACGTAGAGAGTCTCGGGCTCGTTCGAGTTCACGTCGATGACGAAGCCAAAGTCCGTGGGCAGGTTGCCGCTCACCTCGCGCCAGTTGTCGCCGGCGTCGTCGCTGCGCATGATGTCCCAGTGCTTCTGCATGAAGAGCGTGTCGGGCTTGTCGGGATGCATGGCGATGTGGTGCACGCAGTGGCCCACCTCGGCGTCTTGATCGGGCATGTACGGCGAGCGCAGCCCCTTGTTGATGGGCTTCCACGTCTTGCCGCCATCGTCCGTGCGGAATGCTCCCGCCGCGGAGATCGCGATGTACATGCGGTCTGGATTCTTGGGGTCGATGATGACCGTGTGCAGGCACATGCCGCCGGCGCCTGGCTGCCACTGGGGACCGGTGCCGTGCCCCCGCAGGCCGGGCAGTTCCTGCCAGCTTTCGCCGCCGTCGCTCGAGCGGAAGATAGCCGCGTCTTCGATTCCGGCGAAGACGGTGTTGCCGTCCTTGACGCAGGGTTCGATGTGCCACACCCGCTTGAACTCCCAGGGATGCTGCGTGCCGTCGTACCACTGGTGCGTGGTGAGCGGCTTGCCGGTTTCAGCCGAGGTGTCGTAGAGAAAACGATTGGGCGCCTTGTTGGGGAACGATGGCGGCGCCTCGGACTCGCCGGGTTTGAGGCCCGGCTGGTGCCACGACTTGCCCCCGTCATCGGACCGCTGGATGAGCTGCCCGAACCAGCCGCTGGTCTGCGATGCATAGATGCGGTTGGGGTCCATGGATGAGCCCTTCATGTGGTAGATCTCCCAGCCGGCAAAGTGCGGCCCGCTCACGCTCCACTTGTCGCGCTTGCCGTCTGACTCCAGAATGAACGCGCCCTTGCGCGTGCCTACGAGAACACGAACGGAACTCATCCTGACCTCCTGGTTAATGCTGCAATTCACTGCGACCCGCACGACAGGTTCGGCTGGGTGGGTCCGGCCTTTAGGCCGGACAACCGACGGCTCAATTCAGCGGAGGGGCTTCAGCCCCTGGGGATATCCCGCGCCAAACCTGTCCCGCAATTCTTCCCGATTCCCTGCTCTTGCAACAACAAAATTTCTACAAAATCTCGTTCAACATCCTGCGCAAACTTGCGGCATCGCCATGCAACAACTCGTCGAGCTTGGCGTGCTCGCTCTCCCACACCGGCATCGCTTTGGCGAGGAGCTGCTTCCCTGTCGCGGTGAGCATGAGCAGCTTGCTGCGGCGGTCGTGCGGATGGGGAATCATTTTGACGAATCCTCGGCGCTCCAGCGGCTTCAACGCGGCGGTGAGCGTGGTGCGATCCATGGCGAGCAGCTCGGCCACAGGGCCCATCGGCGGCGGTTCCGGCCGGTTGAGCGACATCAGCAACGAAAACTGCCCGTTCGTAATCCCAAACGGCCGGAAAGCCTCGTCGAACTGCCTGCCCAGGGCTCGGGCCGCGCGCTGCACATGGAGACAAAGGCACGCATCCTTTACCCGCAGCGTTGTCTGGAACGAAACGCCTCCTTCATCGGAATTCGACACGACCAGATTGTGCGTTGATATCAACTTTCCTGTCAAGGGGCCCCGCAAATGCAAACCAAAACCGATAAATAGTTAGCGGTAATACCCCGCCCGCGAGCGCACCTGGTAATGCCCGTCCTTCAACTCTGGGTGCGCTGTCAGGGCCTCCGGCGTCAGCTTCAATCTGATCCGGCAGAAGGTCCCGGCGGGGCGCCGCGTGGAGGGCACGTACCCGATGGTGTAGCGTCCTCGGATCTCTTCGATGAGAGCAGCCAGGTTGGCCGCCACTTTGCGGCCATGGCCATGCAGCACCGGACCGCCCGTCTCGGCAGCAAAGTGCTCCACGTCGTGCAGGCGCGCGCCGCCTCCCAAGGCAAGAATCAGCGGATTGCTATTCATCGTTGCGATGATCAGGTCGTCCGCAGGGCTGCGGTCTATCAGCGCCGCGACGGTCAGGCCATTGCGCAACAAGGCATCGCGGGCTTCCGCGCGTGTGTGCAAATGTTCCGGAAGCTCCTTACTTGAGATCTTCTTCGTCAGCTTGTTGACGTAGTTCGCCGTGCCGTCGGTAAAAAATACGAGAACACGCCGGCTGTCCGGAATTGTTGCCTGCATGGCGGCTTGCGCGCCTTCGTAGACATCCTCGTCGATGAATGTCGCAGCATTGGTCTTCATCGTGGCGGCGCGCTGGATGGCGGTGGCGGCGAGCGTGCGGTCTTTCGTAAAGGGTTGTAGCATGTGGGCCGTCGATGCGAAGGCCATGATGGCCACTTCATCTTCGGGTTTCAGGTGATCCAGCACATCGAGCGCGCCAGCCCCTAACTCCTTGAGCTGGGGCTGAACAGTCTGCGTGAGGTCGAAGAGGAAGACTATGGAAAGCGGCAGCTTGTCCTGGCTGAAGTAACGAATCTTCTGCGGGACCCCATCTTCTTCGAGCGCGAAATCCTCTGGCGTGAGGGTGGTTACCATGCGGCCTGTCTTGTGATCGGCCACGATGGCGTCGAGAAGGACCAGACTGCTGTCGAGATGAAAAACAGGCCCAGAAGCAGAAGGCTCAAGGGCCTGCTGCGCCGTTGCGCCACAGCAGACACCCAGACACATACCAAGCAGGATCACAGTAAGCCGCTGCATGTGCCCCCAGATTTACCGCATTCTTCAGCTCATCTTCAACCCCTTGGACCCTTCATTCAAGAAAAAGACTCGGGCGGCGATGACGTGTTGGGACACCGGTGCGACAGCGTCGCCCATGCTCTAGACTGAATCTGTATGTCGTTTATCAGCCTGTTTGGCAGCCTGAACGAGGAACCCGAGAAGCCCGAAGAGCCGAACGAGTCGAAGACTCCAGCGGAACCGGAGGAGCAGAAGTCCGGCTTCTTCAGCCGCATGCGGCAGGCGGTGACGCGCACCCGCGAATCCTTCAGCCAGAAGATCGAAGGCATCGTGGCCATGACGCGCACGGTGGACGAGCGCGATCTGGAGGAGTTGGAGTCGGCACTGCTCACCAGCGACATCGGCGTGCAGACCACGACCGAGATTCTGGATGCGCTGCGGGAGCGCGCCAAGCGGCAGGCCATCGAGGGCGGAGCCGAACTGCGCGACCTGCTGAAGGCGCAGATCAAGGCCATTCTGGAGGCTCCGCAGAAACCCGTCGCCGAACCCGCTGCGCCGCCCAAAGTCACCTTCCTCGTCGGCGTAAACGGCACCGGCAAGACCACCACCAGCGGCAAGCTGGCGGCGTGGTCCCGCGGCCAGGGACGCACCGTACTGCTGTGCGCGGCGGATACGTTTCGCGCGGCGGCCATTGAGCAGCTCGAAGTGTGGGCGGGCCGCTCGGGCGTGGAGATGATCAAGACCCGGCAGGGCGGCGACCCCGCGGCAGTGCTGTTTGACGCCATGACCGCCGCCAAGGCGCGCAACATCTCCGATCTCTACGTGGATACGGCCGGGCGTCTGCACACCAAGACCGGCCTGATGGACGAGCTCGAAAAGATGCGCCGCACGGCGAAGCGCATCGTCCCCGACGCTCCGCATGAGGTTCTGCTGGTGATGGACGCCACCACCGGCCAGAACGGATTGCAGCAGGCGCGGCTGTTCACGCAGGCTGCGGGCGTAACCGGCATCGTCCTCACCAAACTGGACGGCACGGCAAAGGGCGGCATCGCCGTAGCGATCGCCCGCGAGCTGAACCTGCCGGTGCGCTTCGTCGGCATCGGCGAAAAGATGACCGACCTGCTGGAGTTCTCGCCGGAAGCTTTCGTGGATTCGCTGCTGGGGTGAGAACAGAAGTCAGCGGTCAATGCTTGCCGCCGTCATCCGATCGGAAGAAACCTTCGGAGATCTTAGAATTTCAATTCGGCAATCAGTTTAAGAAGCCGGACGAGCATTCCCTGCTCTTCCGCCGTCAGCTTTCCCCGGACCTCATCATCCGCCGCGATTCTGGCTTTAATGATGCGCCGACGATATGCGTGGCCCTTCGCTGTCAACTTGATGTGGATTCCCCGGCCCGCCGGCGCGTTGCTCTCTGACACGAGTCCTTCCCGGACCATAGCTTTGATGGATCGATGCACCACAGTCCGATCGAACCCGAGCGTGGTGGCGATCTGGTTCTGGTTCAGCACCGTGCCGTTACGCAGTGCGTTCAGGATGAAACCGCGCGTCGCCGAGCAACCGGTTTTTCGTTCAAGCTGCTTACCGACGGAAAAATAGGCCCCGGCGAGATGCGCGAGAACTGAATCGGCGAGGATCTCCTGGGGAATCTGGCTCTCAGGACTGATGCTCATAGTACCGTCACCGTGCTTTCCAGCGGTCTGCGCCACTGGGGCGGTTCGCGATAATCCGGCGACCTCTTTCCGATTGCGATCACCATCACAATCTCGTGATGGCGCGTCGATAGACCGAGAAATCGCAAGAGCCGCCGGCCATCGAACCCTTCCATGGGGCAGGTGTTCAGCCCCAGCGCCTCGGCGGCGATCATCAGATTCTCGCACGCCAGCGATGTGCTCTTCACCGCCCACTTGAATATGTCGTTTCGAAAAAGGGGCGGCATGCCCATCGTCTTCCACACATGCACCAGCCGAAACAGCGCCCATTTGACGGCGGCAAAGATACCGAATGGTCCCGGCATGAACAGGATGCGGCCCATCGTCGCCGTCCGTTCATAATCCCGAACCTTCTCCTCGCTGAAACCGCTCCTGCGCATCCACTCCGCCTGCAAGTGCGAAGTGGTGGCCAGCGAACCCACGTCGGCCACGGCCACTACTAGTGCCGATGCAGTCCGCGCGGGCGATTGGCCCATGCAGAGCTTCGCCGCCACTTCCCTGCTCGAACGCGACTCAATCCAAAAGAACCGGTACGGCTGCATATTGAAGCTGGATGGAGCGTGGCGTGCCGCGTCGAGAATCTGCTCGCGGATTGCCTGCGGCATTTCCACCGGCTCGAACGCCTTGACCGCCCTGCGATGAAAGAGCGTTTTCAGAATCTCGCTCATGAGCCTCCCCCTTAAGCTGCTATGACAACATAGATATGTTGCACTTGCAACATCAAAGAGCGGCCAGCGAACAGGGCTTTGAATTCAGGCTTAACTAAAGGGGGTTCTTCTCAATCCAGATATCCCAGGTGAGCGGACCGATCTGCTCGTCATCCAAGGCCAGACCCGCGGTTTTGAGAGCCAGCTTGATCTGGCCGTGGTGGTAGCCCTCGTGCCAGATCATGTGCTGCAAAAACAAGAGCGGGTGATCGTAGTGCTGCTGCAAGGGCTTGCCGGACCGAAGGTGATCTTCCACCGCGTCGCGAACGCAGCGGGCGCTGGTTTCGAGTCCTGGGGCTAGTCGCTCTGGATCGGATACGTTCAGCCATTTCTCGGGGTCTTCCCGGCCGGCCCCCTCCGGAGCAGCTTCAACGACGAACACCAACCGCACATAAATGATGTGGGCGAACATCTCCGCGACAGACGGACTCGTCTCCATCGCCCGCACATTCATGCCCCCGGCCGGGATGGCGCGCAACAAATTGGCTGCGATGCGGTTGTTGCGGTCCCAGGAATCGAGAACGGCATCGAGCAAGTTGGCGGGAGCAGTATTGGACATCAGGGCCTCGCTTGCAGTATTCCACGTTCTGTGGGCAAGACCGAGTCTTATGGGAGGTAACGGCAGAGGTGACGGCATCGACTTACGCGGCAATCGTTGTGGCCATTCTCGATGCCGGCGTGGGCGCCGTCTACTCGGCAAAGCTCATTCGCAAACAGAGTCATCCGCGGATCGCGACGTGGTTGATCTTTGAGATCGGTGTGCTGATGAGCCTGGTGATCTACTTTTCCTCGCACGATAACAGCGTGGTCAGGGCAGCCCTCAACGTAACCGATGCCGTGGTAGTAACTGTCATTCTGATCGCCCTCTTCTTCGAACAACGCGACCGGGGAATCCGTTTTAGCCGCAACGAGCAGTTGTGCCTTGCCATCTCCGCAGCGAGCGTGGCCGCATGGATGATTACACGAACTGCGTGGGTGGGCTTTGCCGGCTTTCAGGTGGTGATGACGGTAGCGTATGCGCCGACCATTGAAAGTCTGTGGCGCTGGAGACCGGGACGCGCGCCAGAACCAGCCGCGACGTGGGCTACGAATGCCGTCGCCGCGCTGATTGCGGTCGCGATCGACCTCGCCGGCGCCCACCCCGACTACGTGGCCATGCTGTATCCGTTGCGCGCTTTCGCGCTCTGCATGCTGGTCGTCGCGCTGGTGCAGAGGTGGAAGTACAAAAGCTATGCGGCCGTGGCCCATACCTGAGCGGCCGAAGAATCTTGTGGCGCCGCACGCGAGGCCCCACGGAATGTACACTTTTTCTGCAACGACGCGGAACCATGACGGCTGACGAAAAAGACATCTACTGGATGCAGCGCGCCCTGGAACTGGCGCGGCGCGGGATCGGGGTCACCTCGCCGAACCCGGCCGTGGGATGCGTGATTCTGGACTGCGCGGGACAGGTGATCGGCGAGGGCTGGCACGAATATGCCCTGCTGGACCATGCCGAGGTAGTCGCGCTCAAAGAGGCCAGGCAGCACGCCCTGGCCAACGGCAACCACGACCGGCTGCGCGGCGGTACGGCGTACGTAACGCTGGAGCCGTGCAATCACACCGGCCGCACCGGGCCATGCACACAGGCGCTGATCGATGCAGGCGTAAAGCGCGTAGTGGCGGCGACGGGCGATCCCAACCCGACGGTGGCCGGGCACGGCATGGATGCACTGCGTGCAGCGGGCATTGAGACCAGGCTGGGCGTCTGCGAAACCGAAGCACGGCGGCTGAATGAGGGCTTTGCAAAGTGGATCCAGACGCAGCGGCCGTTTGTGCTGATGAAGGTGGCGATGACGCTGGACGGGCGCATTGCGCCGCCCGCCGGCGTTCACGTTGCGCCGCAGCCCTACTGGATTACGTGCGAGGCCGCGCGGGCCGCAGTGCAACCGTTGCGCTGGCAGGCCGACGCCGTACTCACCGGCGTCGATACCGTCCTCAGCGACGATCCGCACCTCACAGACCGCAGCGGCCTGCGCCGCCGCCGGCCCCTGCTGCGCGTGATTTTGGATTCGGCGCTGCGCATGCCACTCGAATCGAAGATCGTCACATCGGCTGACAACGACGTCGTCATCTTTACCGTATCCAGCGACGAAAGCCGCATCCAGCAGCTCCGCTCGCGCGGCGTGTGCATTGAAGTGCTGCCAACCGAGGCGGGGCGCGTCTCGCTCGATGCTGTGCTCGACAAACTCGGCGCCGAGGGAGTGCTGACGCTTCTCACCGAAACCGGGACACGGCTGAACACCGCCCTGCTCGCCGGAGGCTTTGTGGATCGCGTGCATCTCTTCGTCAGCCCCCAGATCATGGGCTCCGACGCAGTGCCGGCATTCAAAGGCCTGGCCCATGCTATTCCGATGGAAGCCGTTGAAGTCGAGCGGTACGACAACGATCTCGGTTTGTCCTCGCTGCTGCGCGACCCGTGGAAGAGCGGACAGTGAGAAGCCCCAGCCGGGGCCGTGGGCTTGATCGCGCGCCCGAAAGCACCAAGGGCAAGTCTCCCTTCCATCCAACGCGCTCCTGAGAGCAGATTGGCAGCGCAAGAAGGCTCATAGGGGCTTTGCCCTCGAGCCCACAAAATTCACTTCCCAAAATTTTGTGCGACACAATTCGGCCCTGCCGAGAGATACTTACGGAAGAATTTATTCCCCGGATTGACACGGATAAAAATGCGGCTTCGAAAAAGGTATCAGGTATACCTTGCTCTATTCCTTTGGCCATTGACGTCGATCTGCCAGACCCAGAACTCCGCTCGAGTTCAGCTCTACGGCGGATTCAGCTATTTCTCGAATTCGTTCAACGGCGTGCCGGGCCAGCGGGCTCCGCAGCTTGGATGGGATTCTGCCATTGCGGCCCGCATCTGGCACAACGTCCGGTTCAAGTTCGATGTCTCGGGAGAATCGGGCCATAACGACGGCGCTTCACAGAAGGCCAAGTTCTTCCTGGGCGGCTTCGAAGACGGTCGCATGGTGGGGCGCGAGAGGCTCTTCGCACATGCGCTCTTTGGGGACGTGGGCATCACCCGCTACTGGGGACCGAAAGCATTGCCCGGCGGGACTGCGTCCTTTGCGTATCTGCTCGGCGGAGGAGTCGATACCCCAATCAGCCGCCACTTCGCCATTCGCGTGGAAGGCGATCTGCAGCACACAAATCTCTATCTAGTGAAGAGCGCCCCCGACGCTGTCCCATACCGGAGCCCTGGATTGCCCCGATACATGGGCCGCTTTTCCACGGGCCTTGTATGGACCCCGAAGCTGGGCAATCCAGCTTCGATCCACCGATCCGACGGCGGAAAGAAACCACCTCCGGAAACCGACATTGTCTTCGAAGGCCGCAGTTCCTTCGGGCACTTTCATGTCCTGGCGGGCACATGGTGGAGCTACCTGCACGCCGGCGGCGTTGAATACGATCGGAACATCTGGGGTCATTTGATGAAGGCGCGATGGGACTACACCATGGAGATCCTTCCCTTCGTGATCCTCAGACAGCCAAGCAAAGCCGACACCTGGGGCGATCCCGGGTCCGCGGCGAATCTCAACACCCCCGGCCTGGGCATTTCTCCATTCGGATTCCGGCTGCTTTGGAGGGATGGAACGCGATTCCAACCCTATTACGTCGTCAAATTCGGAGTGATTGGTTTTACACACAAGGCATTCTCGCCCTACGCATCCTATGAGAACATCTCATTCCAACAGGCGGTCGGCGCACAATTCCATGTGGCCGGCAATTGGGGTTTCCGGACCGGCGTTGCGGACTTCCACATCTCCAACGGTTTTATCGTTCCCAACGATCCCGGCATCGACGAGATGATGTACGACGGCGGCCTCGTGTACCACATCCACAGGAAGAAAGCTGCGGTCAGGTAAGAATTCGCATCAGGGCCGGCGACTTTGGAGGGCAGCCGCTGGGAGCCGCGGTGCAGCGGGCTCCGTGGCGCACTACCCTCGCTCTGTGCTTATGCAATTCTGCGTCCAATGAACGTCTGAGCCCCCGGTCCCGTTAAACTATCGCTATGTTCACCGGCATCATTGAGCAGACCGGCACCCTGATCGGTGTCGAACCGCGCGGGGGCGTGCATCGCATCACCGTGGAGGCGCCTGGGATTGCGGCCCGGCTGCGGGAGGGCGATTCACTGGCGGTGTCGGGCGTGTGCCTGACGGCGCTGGACCTTGACCCGACCTACTTCCACGCCGACCTGGCAAAAGAGACCTTGGAGCGAACTTCTCTCGGCACCCTTAAGCCTGGGGCTAAGGTCAATCTGGAGCTGCCAACCGCAGCCGGCAGCCCGCTGGGCGGCCATGTAGTCCAGGGGCACGTGGACGGTACCGGCGAGCTGGTCTCGCTCGACCCTGTGGTGCCCGAATCCGATCCCGCCTTCGATCGCGAATCCACCGACTGGACCCTTCAAGTAAAAGTTCCGAAAAATACGCGCAAGTGGATGGTCCATAAAGGATCTGTAGCAATCGAAGGGATCAGCCTGACGATCGCCGGTTTCGATGGTGCGATCGTGAAGGTGGCCATTTTGCCGCTGACCTATTGGCGCACCAACCTACACGCGCTCCGGCCCGGCGCGCCGGTGAATATCGAGGCTGATGTGCTGGTGAAGCTGGCGTATACGCAGTTGGAGCAGCGCAAGAAGCCGGAATTTGAACTCACGGAACAGTGGCTGACAGCTAACGGGTACTAGTCAGCAACCCTGTCTTGCGCAGAGCACCGGGCTGCATCCAAGTTGGTTAGCTGCGCGAACGCTCCGGGCCGGGTGCGCGTCTATTCTTCTGGAGCGCTGTTACCCTGAATCCAAGGGAGTTAGTGGCCAAACGGGACTCGGCTGGTCCGTCCCGGCCCTGGGAGTGCATGGCAGAATTTGTCATTAAAGTTGCGGACGAGCGCGGGCGCGTGCAGGAGCAGGTGCAGAGCGCCGCCACGGCCGAAGAGCTGCGTAGCCGTTTCGTGCACGCCGGCTACCACGTCTTTTCCGTGAAGGCGCGCGGCGGCGGCAAATCGCGGCGCAAGGTCAAGCTGGAGCCGTTCCTAATCTTCAACCAGCAGTTCCTCACGCTGATTCGCGCCGGCCTGCCCATCCTCGGCTCGCTCCAAATGCTGGGAAAGATCCAGAAGAACGCGCACTTCTCCGCTCAGCTTGAGGACGTGGGGAACCGCGTCAAAACCGGCGAGGCGCTGTCGGCCGCCTTCGAGGCGCAGAGCGGCTTCCCGCCCATGTACACCACCACTCTGCTGGCGGGCGAGCGTTCCGGCAACCTGCAGGAGGTGCTGGAGCGCTACGTCAACTTCCAGCGCATCTCGCTCACCTTCCGCAAAAAGCTGGTCACATCGCTCATCTATCCCAGCGTTCTGGTGGTGCTGGTGATCTCGCTCATGACGTTCATGTTTACGTTCGTCATCCCGCGCTTCGCCGACCTGTTCAACCAGCTTGGAACCAATCTTCCCGCGCTCACGCTCTACCTGCTGCACTTCGGCAAGTGGCTTCAGCGCAATATCCTCTACCTGTTCGGCGCGTTGGCGGTTGTCGCAATCGCGCTCTGGCGGTACATGATCACCGAACGCGGCCGCGACGCGCTCGACTCGGTGCGCATGAACGCGCCGATCCTCGGCAAGATCTGGAAGATGTACCAGGTGGCGCTCTTTTCGCGCACGCTCTCCACGCTGCTCTCCGGCGGCCTGCCGCTGGTTCCCTCCCTCGAAACCGCGGCGCGATCCATCTCCTCGCGCCGCATTGCCAAAGCGGTTACCACGTCCATCGTCTCGGTGCGCGAAGGCAAGTCCCTGGCCGACTCGCTCGCCCGCACCGGTGCGTTCCCCGCCCTCGCATGCGAGATGATCCAGGTGGGCGAGCAGACCGGCGCGCTCCCTGCCATGCTCAATTCCGTCGCCGAGTTCTTCGAGGAAGACGTCGCCACCGCGCTTGCCGCCGCACTCGCATTGATCGAGCCCATCATCCTGATCTTTATGGGCGTCGTGGTGGTCATCATACTCATTTCGCTGTATCTGCCGATCTTCTCGATGGGCCAGGCGCCCCATGGCGTTTAAGAGGTAATTAATTTCATGTCTGACACGACAACACTCTCGGTTCCCCTGCAAAACGGCTACGACGAGCGCGCCCGCGCCGAGTCGCTCGCCAGGCGCTATCGCGCGGAGTTCGTCGACTTAAAGAACTTCAAAATCCAGCACGAGTTGCTGCGCACCGTGCCGGTGGAACTGATGTTCCGCTACAACTTCGTGCCCATTGAGCAGAAAGACGGAGAACTGGTCATCGCCGTCTCCGACCCATCGCAGCTCATGGTGCTCGACGAGATCGCCGGCCTCCTCGGCCAGCGCATCGTTGCGCGCGTGGCCACGCTCTCGCAGATCACCGACCTGCTCAAGAAAACCGAGCAGTCGCAGCGCGTGCTCGACGAAGCCAGCGAGGGCCTGACCTTCGACGTGGTCAGCAGCGAAGACAACAGCGACGAGAACATCTCCATCGAGAAGCTGACGCGCGAAGAAGACATCAGCCCCATCATCCGGCTCGTCGATACCACCATCTTCACCGCCCTCGAGCGCCGCGCATCCGACATTCACATCGAGACGCTGGACGACTCCGTCATCGTCAAGTACCGCATTGATGGCGTGCTGCAGATGGCCATGGCGCCCATCGCGCGCGAGCATCACCAGACCATCCTCTCGCGTATCAAGATCATGTCCGAGCTCGACATCGCCGAGCGCCGCGTCCCGCAGGACGGCCGTTTCCGCGTGCGCTACAAGGGCCGGCTCATCGATTTCCGCGTCTCCATCATGCCCACCGTGCACGGCGAAAACGCGGTGCTCCGCGTACTCGACAAGGAGTCGATGAGCGAAAAGTTCCGCAATCTGACTCTGGATGTCGTCGGCTTTGCGGAGTCCGACCTCCGCCGGTTCCGCCGCTACATCCGCGAGCCCTACGGCATGGTGCTGGTCACCGGCCCCACCGGCTCCGGCAAAACTACGACACTCTACGCCGCACTCAATGAGATCAAGAGCGACGAAGACAAGATCATCACCATCGAGGACCCGGTCGAATACCAGATTCGCGGCATCACCCAGATTCCGGTAAACGAAAAGAAGGGCCTCACCTTCGCCCGCGGGCTGCGCTCCATCCTGCGTCACGATCCCGACAAAATCCTCGTCGGCGAAATCCGCGACCAGGAGACGGCACAGATCGCCATCAATTCCGCGCTCACCGGCCACCTGGTCTTCACCACGGTCCACGCCAACAACGTCGTCGACGTGCTGGGCCGCTTTCTGAACATGGGCGTCGAGGCCTACAACTTTGTCTCCGCGCTCAACTGCATCCTGGCGCAGCGCCTGGTGCGCACCATCTGCGAGTACTGCGCCCGCACCGTGCGTTACAACAACGACACGCTCCTCTCCTCGGGGCTCGACCCGGCCGAGTGGCGCGACTTCGAGTTCCGCGAAGGTGGCGGCTGCATGGAGTGCGGCGGCACCGGCTACCGCGGTCGAACCGCCATTCACGAGCTGCTCGACTTGACCGATCCAATCCGCGAACTGATCCTTGAAAAGAAGCCCACCTCCGAGGTGCGCAAGCTGGCACAGAAGGAAGGTATGTCGTTTCTGCGCGAGTCGGCGCTCGACCGGGTACGCAAGGGCGCCACCACGCTCAAAGAGATCAACAAAGTCACCTTCATCGAGGCATCCCGATAGTGGACTTTTCGAAGAAATTGAAACCGGGAACCCACGCGCAAGCTCGCCGCCCTCGCACGGCCGTCGAGCTTGCACCGGAAGGCGTGCTGGCCGCCGCCCTGTCCGGCGCTGGCCAGGCGCCCGTGTATGCCTTTGCGGCGCTGCCCGCGGGCGCGCTCGTACCTGGAATCGCGGAAGCCAATCTGCGGGCCCCCGAAGCCGTAACCGAGGCGCTGCGTACCGCGATCGACGCCACATCCCCCCGCAGCCACGCCATCACGCTCATCGTGCCGGATACGACGGCGCGCGTCTTTGTGCTGGATTTCGACACGCTTCCCGAAAAGCCTGCCGAAGCTCTTCCCGTTCTGCGCTTCCGCCTGCGCAAGATGGTGCCGTTCGAAGTGGAGCCTGCGGCAGTGAGCTATCAGCGACTGCCGCAGAACGGCAATCCCGACGTGGTACGAGTGCTCGCCACCATCATGCCCGGCCCCATCCTCGCGGAGTACGAAGCGGCCGTGCGCGCGGCCGGCTATGAGCCCGGCGCGGTGCTCCCTTCCAGCCTTGCCGCGCTCTCCTCGGAAGAATCCATGGAGCCGCTGCTCACCGCCAACCTGAGCAGCACGTCGCTCACCACCTCGATTACCAGCGGCGAGGATCTGCTGCTCTTCCGCACCGTAGAGCTGCCTGATAGCGCCGTCGCTCGTGTAGCCGAAGTGCAGCGCAGCGTAGCCGTGGCGGCAGCCTACTACGAAGACAAGCTCGGCGCGCCCGCTCGCCGGCTCAATTACACAGGCGCTGTCGATGTGAGCGAATTTGCCCGCGCGGTGGGCGATACCGATCTGGACGTGGTGGAGATTGCGCCTGCGCCAGCCACGGGTGCTGTCACACCGCTGGGCCCGGTGGGCTTTGCCGGAGTCACCGGCGCATTGGCGGGGGTGGCCTGATGCGGATCACCATCAATCTGGCATCCCGGCCCTTCGCCGACATCGGCCCCGCCATCAAGCAACTGCGCATCGGCATGGCAGCGCTCGCCGTAGTCGCGATCGCTCTCGGCTTCGGCCTCCACTCGCTGCAGCGCAAGGCCGATGCCGCCCGTGCTCGCGAGCACACGCTCGACACGGCGATCGCCAAGGTCAACCAGGAGCGGAGCGGTTATACAGCCATGATGCAGCAGCCGCAGAATGCGGAGGTGCTGCAGCGATCCGAAACCCTGAACAAGCTGATCGACGCCAAAGCCTTCTCCTGGACGCTCGCGATGGAAGATCTCGAGACCGTGCTGCCCGGCGGCGTACAGGTCACCACTCTCGAGCCCGTGGTAGACAAGAAGACCGGCCAGATCTCCGTTCGCATGCGCGTCCTGGGGCCGCGCGACAAGGCCGTCGAGCTGGTGCAGAACCTCGAACACTCGCACCGCTTCCTGCAGCCCCGCATCATCGGCGAAACTGCTGAAAGCAGCAACACCCCCAACGCCGCGCTGGAGCCGGTGAGTGCCAGCAACCGCGTCAACTTCGACGTGCTGGCCGACTACAACCCCGCCACCGCCGAAGAGCGCCACGCACAAAAGAAGCGCGCCGAATCCGCGAAGACCACCGACGAGAACGCGCCGCGCAATGAACGGTTCCACGCCGGGCCGGGTTTGCGTCGCCCGCCGTACACGCCGCGATCCAACCGCCAGACCAAACAGCCGAAGCCCCACCCAGGAGTGCCGCGATGACGGAAAAGACGCAAACCGATTGGCGCGAGCGGCTGGCCTCTCCACTGACCTGGCATTGGTTTGGCTTCGGCCTGCTGCTCATCGTGGTGATTGTGCTGGGCACGCGCTTTGCGCTCGACTGGCGCGCCACCAGCGCCGGCAGCATGGAAGCCATGCAGACCCGGCAGGTGCAGTTGAAGACCCTGGAACTGCAGACCGCTCCGTTGCGCGGCCTCGACAAGCGCGTGGAAAAATCCCGCGCGCAGATCAAGACCTTCTATGACAAGCGCATTCCGGCCAACTATTCGCAGATCGCGACCCAACTCGGCGACCTGGAGGTGAAGTCGGGCGTGCGGCTCACGCGTGCGCAATACGCGCAGCGCCCGCCTGAGAATAATCTGACCGAGATCGCCATCGACGCCGGCGTCAGCGGCCAGTACTCCCAGATCATGCAATTCATCAATTCCCTGGAGCGCAGTAAGATCTTCTTTGCGATTCGCGGCATGAACCTGACCGGGCAGCAGGGCGGCCTGGTCAACCTGCGGTTGCAGCTCTCCACGTGGCTGCGCCCCGCCGACGCAGCGGCCAGCGGCCTTCCCCAGCAGGCTGAAGATACCACCGGAAAGAAGGAGCAGCCATGAAGACGGGCACGGAAAACAAGCGCCAGGTCTACCTCCTCATCGCGCTGCTCGCCGTCATCGTTCCGCTGGCCATTTGGCAGTTGCATGGCATGTTTGCTGGTCCTCCGACGCCGAAGCTTCCGCCGGCTGCCGCTGCTCCTCCTGGAGAAACCATTCATCCTGGGAGTCAGGCAGTTCCCGCGAATGCCGGCGAAGCCGAGCGCATGACGAATAACAATGGAATAGACCCTACGCTGCACCTGGCCAAGCTAGCCCAGAGCGAGGATGTCGAGTACTCCGGTACGGGGCGCAACATCTTCTCCGCCGACTCCGCGCCGGTGAACATTCCCGCGCCCATCAAGAGCCCGCGCAACACCACCGCCAGCGTGAGCGTCCCCCACGTACAGGGGCCGCCGCAGCCTCCGCCAATCGACCTGAAATACTTCGGCTACTCGCAGAACAAGAGCAAAGCAATCAAGGCCTTCCTGGTGCACGGGGATGACATCTTCATGGCTACCCTCGGCCAGGTGGTCGATCATCGTTACAAGGTGGACGCGATTACGCCGGTGAGCATCCAGGTAACAGACCTGGCGTACAACAATACGCAAACCCTGCCTATCAGTGCGCAGTGAGCTGCGTCCAAGAAGGTAGAAGTTTAGAAAGAGCACGGTCGCGGACACGTGCGGGTTGAAAGGCCTCCCGGAGGGATGCCGGAAGTTTGCCCAGAATCAGATCCCGGGGGAGCGTCGCACGAGCAGCGCAGGCCTCGTAGGCCGATAGATATCGAAGTACGATTGCAACGGCTCAGGACCTTGTTGATTCAATGAACCGCATATCCACAATCCGGCCCCCCCGTGATCGCCGCAAACCCGGCGAAGACGGCTACGTCCTGCTTGCAGTACTCATCATGCTGGTCCTATTCGTCATCGCCATGACCGTTGCCGCGCCCAGAATCGCGGCCAGCATCCAGCGCGATCGCGAGGTAGAGACCATGGAGCGCGGCAAGCAGTACATCCGCGCCATCCAGCTCTACTACCGCAAGTTCAACGCCTATCCGCCGAACGTTGAAGCGCTGGTGAAGACCAATGACATCCGATTCCTGCGCAAGCGCTACAAGGACCCCATCACCGGCAAGGACGACTGGAAGCCCATCTACTTCGGCCAGAATAAGCAGCCGATTGCCTACGGCTTCTTCGGGCAGCCCCTCGATGGGACCGGCGGAGCCGTGATCGCGGGCACGGGTCCGAGCGGCGGCAACGGCTATCCCGGCGCAACCACTCCGGGCGGGGGCCTCTTCTCCGGATCTCAGGGCCCAGGCACGTCTTCCCCCACGGGCGGTCTGATGGGCGGCGCAGCCGGCCCCGGCACGCCGGGTCCCGGCCAGACCGGCGATCAGGGTTCCACCGGCGCGAGCGGTTCCACGGGAACAACCGATGCCAATGGCACGCCCCTGAACGGACAGCAGTTTGGCGGAGGCGGCATCATCGGCTTTGAGCCGGCCAGCCCGAAGAAGTCGATTCTCACTTACAAGAAGAAGAACAAATACAACGAGTGGGAGTTCACCTACAGCCCCATGATGGATCAGCAGATGATGCAGGGCGGCAATGCCGGAGCAGCTGGCGGGCTTCCCGGCGCACCTGGAGTGGGACCCGGTAGCGGACCCGGTATTGGACCTACAGGCGGTCCCGGAGTTGGCCCGGGCAGCGGTCCTGGTGGAGGCGCCGGGAGCACACCGATCGCTCCCCCCGGCATGCCTACCCAGCCGCAATAACAAGGGAGCAGAAGGCCCGGAGCATCGCGCTTGGGGCCTTCTGCCTGGATTGCCGTTGCGCCGAGTCTTCAGGGGTTGTCAACTGACTCACCTGTCAACCTCGCGCGGGTGTAGTCGCTAGGAAGCGCCAGCTTCGCGGCGCGCAATTTGAGGATCGTCTCTCTGCAGAACTGCCATACTCTATACCCCTCCCCTCGAGGAATCGAAAGATGATTCGGCGCGAACGGCGGAGCACCCATCCTTGAGGTGTCAGGCAGCCTGCATTGTGGCGGCACCGGCGGGGACGGGAGAATCGCCGTTTGCTTCCTGATCAGGAATCACATAACGGGGATCAGCACTGGCCGGTAGACTTTACTGAGGAGACAGCAGAGCTCGATGGACAAGTTTCTCGTGACGGGTGGAGTGCCGCTGCAGGGATCGATTCGGGTGTCGGGCGCGAAGAACTCCGCGCTGCCCTGCATGGCGGCGGCAATTCTAACGGCGGATCAGGTGGTCCTGGAGAACATCCCCCAGGTGCGCGATATCGATACGGAGCGGCGGCTGCTGGCATCGATGGGTGCGGAGGTAGAGATCGCCGACGACGGGCGCAACCGGCGCACGTGGATTCGCTTTGCCGAGAACATTGACCCGGTTGCGAAGTACGAGATCGTGAAGACGATGAGGGCAAGCTCGCTGGTGCTGGGCCCGCTGGTGGCGCGAACCGGGCTGGCGCGGGTGGCCATGCCCGGGGGATGCGCGATCGGGGGAAGGCCGATCGACCTGCACCTGAAGGGACTGGAGAAGATGGGTGCCACGATCACGCAGCAACATGGTTACATTGAGGCTCGCGCAGAGCGGCTGAAGGGTGCGCACATCGTCTTCGACAAGATCACTGTCACGGGCACGGAAGACCTGCTGATGGCAGCGGCCCTGGCCGAGGGCGAGACATTGATGGAGAACTGCGCGCGCGAGCCGGAGGTGGCAGACCTGGCCGCCCTGCTGACAGCGATGGGGGCGAAGATCGAGGGCGCGGGAACAGCGAGGATTCGCGTGGAAGGCGTAAAGAGCCTGCATGGCGCGCGGCACAGCATCTTTCCGGATCGCATTGAGGCGGGGACATTCCTGATCGCCGGCGCGGTGACCGGCGGGGACGTTACTGTGACTCATTGCAAGCCCGATCACCTGGGCGCCGTCGTCGCCAAGCTGCAGGAGTGCGGCGCAGCGCTGGAGATTGTGGCGGATGATGCGGTGCGCGTTCGCGGGACGGGCGAACTCCGCGCCGCCGATATTTCCACGGAGGAATATCCGGGCTTCCCCACCGACATGCAGGCGCAGTACATGGCCTTGGCCACGCAGGCCGATGGCGTAAGCATGATCAAGGAGAACATCTTTGAGAACCGCTTTATGCACGTGCAGGAGCTGGTGCGCATGGGCGCAAACATTAAAGTGGATGGGCGCACGGCCACGGTGCGCGGGCGGGCAAAGCTGTCAGCCGCCAGCGTGATGTGCTCGGATCTGCGCGCCTCGGCAAGCCTGGTGCTTGCGGCCCTGGTAGCAGATGGCACGTCGGTGCTGGACCGTGTGTACCACATGGATCGGGGATATGAGCGGATCGAGGAGAAGCTGCGCGGCATAGGCGCGTGCATTGAGCGGGTGAGCCGAATTACGGCATCGGAGATGGAAGAAGCGGTGGCAGGCTGAGAACCGGCGTCCGTTCGTCATAGTGCGCTGCAGGTTTTGGGCATCCGGGGTTCGAGGATTGCGGTCCAGTATGACCAGGATGCCCAAAACCTGACAATTGAACCCCAGTTTCGAGCTACAATCTCCACATGTCGTTTGCAATTCTCGGAATGCGCACCCTGGAAGTGCTGTTCTTCGCCGGCCTGGCTGGATCGGCCATCGTCGTCGTCATCAGCTTTGTTGAAGATGCCCGGGAGCTTTTTGGGGAGGACTAAAGTCGGTTTTTATCCCCCAAAATCCAAATCCTTTACGCCGTCGTTATTGACTCGGGCGCGGAACGGCTCTAGACTCAGCCAAGGGCGAACGCGGAAAGCGCAAATACAGCCCAAGGATCGTAAGCCGCCGGCGTCATCGCCGGCAATTTAGTGATGGCATCCTCCCGAACGACCGTAGCTCCCCCTTCCGGACGCATCCGCCTCATCGTGGCATCCTCGGTGATGCTCACGTTCATCTCCTTTTGGCGCGCTGCCGCCATCGTCCTGAATGACCTTGGCTCTTCGGCGTTTTACGCCGGTGGCATCGCCGAGCAGGCCATTGGCGCCTCCGCCCCGTGGTTCATCCTCGCCATCATGCTGTTCAGCTTCGCGGTGCGCGCGGTGTACGTCGAGAGCTGCTCAATGTTCACGCGCGGCGGGGTCTACCGCGTCGTAAAGGAGGCACTGGGCGGGGCATTTGCCAAGATCAGCGTCTCCGCGCTGATGTTCGACTATATCCTCACGGGACCGATTTCCGGCGTATCGGCGGGCCAATACATTACGGGATTGCTGAACGAGTTACTGGTCGTCGGCGCAGCGCATGGCTGGCTTCCTCCCAACCTGCTCGACGCGCACGGTCACGCATTTCAGCTCAATGTGAACTTGACTTCGGCGGGATTCGCCGCAATCGTCACCATTTATTACTGGTGGCAGAACATCAAGGGCATCGAGGAGTCGAGCGACAAGGCCCTCCGTGTCATGCAGATCACCACCGTCATGGTGGTCATTCTCATGGTCTGGGGCATCTACTCGGTGATGATGCGCGGCGTGCATCTACCTCCAGCGCCAACGGTCGCCAATCTCCACTTCAGCCGGGATGCACTTGGTTTCCTCAAAGGCACCCACCTGCTGCCCTTGTTCGGCCTCTTCGGCATCATTATGGCCTTCGGCCACTCCATCCTCGCCATGTCCGGCGAGGAGACGCTGGCCCAGGTCAATCGCGAGATCGAGCATCCCAAACTCAAGAACCTGAAGCGCGCGGCGATAGTCATCGCAATCTACAGTCTCATCTTTACAGGCGGCGCCACGCTGCTTGCCTCGATGCTGATACCCGACTGGCAGCGCACCCACATCTATCAGGACAACCTGATCGCAGGCCTCGCCATGTACATGGTGGGCCCGCAGATGCTGCGCATCGGCTTCCGCATCTTCGTGGTTATCGTCGGCTTTATCATTCTTTCCGGCGCGATCAACACGTCAATGATCGGCTCGACCGGCGTGCTGATGCGGGTGGCGGAAGACGGCGTGCTGACCGACTGGTTCCGCAAACCGCATAGCCGGTACGGCACCAGCTATCGCATCGTGAATCTCGTCTTCGGCATGCAGATGTTCACCATCATCGTGACTGCCGGAAACATCATCACCCTGGGCGAAGCGTACGCGTTCGGCGTCATATGGTCATTTACATTCAACTCTCTGGCCATCCTTGTTCTGCGCTGGCAATACAAGGGAGAACGCGGCTGGAAGGTTCCGCCGAACATCCGAATCGGCAAAACAGAGATTCCCATCGGCCTGATCTCTGTGTTCCTTGTGCTCTTGACCACTGCTGTGGTGAACCTGTTCACCAAGTCCGTCGCGACCGTTAGCGGCATCGCGTTCGCCGCGGCGTTCTTCATCCTGTTCACCATCTCGGAACGCGTGAATTTGAAGAGACATGCGCTCACCGCACGGCAGATGAAGGACCATTTTCAACTTGAGCACCAGGACACCATCAGCCGCGAATCCATTGCGATCCGCCCCGGCGGCGTAATGGTGACCATGCGCGACCCAGCCAATCCCTTTGCACTCAAGTGGGCTTTGGCACGTCACTCCAGCGATGAGCAGGACGTCGTGGTGCTCAGCGCTCGCATCCTGGGCGCAGGCGGTCCCGAGTTTTTAAGCGCCGAAGATCAAAGCTTCAGCGAGCACGAGCAGATGCTCTTCACCAAGGCCATCTCGGTTGCCGAAAGCTTCGGCAAGACGGTTTCCCTGCTCGTCGTTCCCGCCGGCGACATCTTCGCCGCATTGGCGCAGAGCGCAAATTCATTGGAAGTGGATTCGATCGTCTCCGGGCTTTCGACCAAGATGACCGCCGAAGACCAGGCGTTCCATCTCGGACAAGCGTGGGAGGCGCTGCCGGAGCCAAAGCGCCAGTTCAACTTCTACGTTGTCGATCCGGTCAACGGCCAGGCCAAGGTCTTCTACATCGGCCCGCATGCGCCCGCCCTGAGCGCCGACGACGTGCAACTCGTTCATCGGCTGTGGCTCAACATGCGCCGCGATCCGCTGGCCTCTGACCTGCACCACAGTGACATCATCACTTATGCGTTGACGCGGCTTGCCGGCCAGTATGCCCGCGAAAAGGACGAAATCCTGCGCGATCTACGTACCTATCGTGCCGCGCATAATTCCGAGCTGAACGCCGAGCGCGCGCTGCACGGACCCAGGCAAGGTGCGCTTCCACCGAGTTCCTCCGACGAATCAGGGCGCGCTCCCACTAGTCACTAATTGATCACCAGCGCAATTTCAATTGTGCTCTAACTCCGCGGTCACGAATAGGACACCAAGTTACCGGGAAGGCATCAATGGTAACCTTGTGTCCCATTTTGTTTGTCAATTCTCTACAAATGTGCGTATCGTTGTGAATAAATCCATGAGCGAGATATTCAACCGGTGAACACACGACCGGAAGTGGCTTCATGGAAATACAGGAGGAAGTGTGGGAATATCTGAAATCCTTGCCCAGATCGATCGAGAAATAGCACTGTTGCAGCAGGCGCGAGCCCTGCTGGCTGGCGGCCGAGCGCCCAACAAAGTTAGCAGTTCGACTGCCGCGCAGGCAAAACCGCGCAAGAAGCGGCGACTCACGCCCGAGGGACGCCGGCGTATTGCCGAAGCCGTGAAGCGGCGCTGGGCTGAACATCGAAAGGCCACACAGGGCAAGTAGAGTTTTGGTTGCAAGTGAACGGGCGTGGCCGAAGCTGCCACGCCCGTTCACTTTTGTTTGAAATCGTAGCTAGAACGACTCACCCGGATGCCACTGCGCGACCTGCACACCCGGTGCGACCAGTTTGGCCAGTTCCGCCGGCGTCCCCGTGAGCGGCGGAAAGGTTCCAAAGTGCAACGGCAAAACAACTTTTGCACCCAGAAAGCTCGCTGCCACTGCGGCCTCGCTGGGACCCATGGTAAAGTGCCCGCCGATCGGCAGCATCGCTACTTCGGGTTTGTAGATCTCTCCGATTAAGCGCATATCTCCGAAGACTGTGGTGTCGCCGGAGTGATACATCACCGGCCCATGCTGCGGCTTCAGAACATAGCCTGCCGCTTCGCCCACATAGTGGGTGCCATCCTTGTCCTGCAATCCGGAGGAGTGTTTCGCGTCCACCATGGACGCAGCTACATCGCCCACCTGCACCGTTCCCCCTTTGTTCATGCCGATCGTCTGCTTCACGCCCTGTTTCGCCATGTAATCGGCAAGTTCGTAAATGGCCACAATGGTCGCGCCATGCTTCTTCGCCACTGGCGCGGCATCCGCCACGTGATCGAAGTGGCCATGGGTAAGCAAGACATAGTCGATCTTCTGCGGCAGTTCGAAGTTTTTTGGGTACTTGGGATTCTGCTCGATAAATGGATCAATCAGGAGCGTGGTGGCGGCTGTCTGGATGAGCACAGTTGCGTGGCCAAGCCAGGTAATTCGGACAGGCTTCTCTGCTGACATGATTGCGTTTCCTCCGATGGAGATTTGGTTTTGGCGGCGAGAGCGGGTGGCGCCGTCAGTTTGAGGAGTATGGCTCCAGCCGTGCCGCAGGGAAGGCGATTTCGATCAAACCGTTAAGGGAGCTCCGCGCCCCCGGTTGCTCTCAAAGAATCACTCTTGACGGCGACATTGTGCAAGCGTAGTGTGGGCAATGAGGCGAATATATGGCGAATCACGCCACCCTCTTCCCCATCCTGCTTTCCGGCTCGGACCCACACCGCCATGCCCCCCTTGCCCGCGCCGCCGCAACCGCCCCGCTGGAGGGCGAAGGCTGCCAAACGGAATATCGACCGCTGCCGGTTCGCTCCATTGTGAGCAAGTCCACTTCGAAGCGCGGCATGCCCTTCTCGCATTCCATCAACCCCTACCGGGGATGCGAATTTGCCTGCCGCTACTGCTATGCCCGTTACACCCACGAGTTCCTCGAGCGCACGCCGGAGGACTTCGAGCACACAATCTACTTCAAGCAGAATGCCCCCTGGCTACTGCGCCAGGAGCTTGCGCGGCTAAAGCCGGGAACGGAGATCGCGCTGGGCACGGCCACCGATCCCTATCAGCCGATCGAGCGAAACCAGCGCCTTACCCGCTCGATCCTTGAGGTCTTCGCGTCCACCAGCGGCCTGTCGCTCGGTATAGTGACAAAGTCCACGCTGATCGCGCGGGATATTGACCTGCTGAAAGAGATTGCTGTTCGGCACCACCTCACCGTGCACCACACCGTGACTACCATGAATGCCAAGCTCGCGCGGTTGCTGGAACCACGCGCTCCCCGCCCCGATCTGCGGATTCGCACGCTGGCAAAGCTGCGCGAGGCGGGTTTGCGCGCGGGAGTGCTGTGCTCGCCGCTGATGCCCGGCATTACCGATTCACGCCGATCCATTGATGCCGTCGCCAAAGCCGCGGCGGAGGCGGACGCAATGTTCTTTGCAGCGGGCGCGCTGTTTCTCAAGCCGTGCTCGCTGCCAACCTTCTTCAAGTTTGTCGAAGAGAATTTTCCAGAACAACTGCCCGCCTACAAGCGCCGCTACGGCGAGCAGGCATTCGTGTCCACGGAGTACCGCAAGCGAGTGGCCGGGTTGGTGGATGCCATCTGCCGCGAGCATAAACTAGGGCGCCGCTACGAGGAGATGCCGCCGGCGCGCGAGACGCTGGGCCAGACCCTCGAGTTGCAGCCATGGCTGCCGTTTGCGGGTTAGAGGCGACATGTAGGCGTGCGGCACTTACATGGTGCTTGGAACGAGAGCCTGACGATGGGCGGGCTGCGTTTTGATTGCACGCGAGAGGAAGGTTGGCAATGATGAGTACCATGCGCACGCTTTATGAAGCGGCCGGTGGAATGGACGGACTGCAGCGGCTCGCCGCCGCCTGGCATGAACGCGTGATGGACGATGAGATCGTCAGCCATGCGTTCAGTCACGGATTCAATAGCGATCACACTGAGAGGCTGGCAGCCTACTGGGCCGAGGCCCTGGGCGGCCCAGCCAGTTACTCCCAGCGTTACGGCAATGAGACCTCTGTAGTGAAGGTCCACAGCGGCAACGGGGAGCACGAGGAGATGAATCAGCGGGCCATCGCCTGTTTCGATCAAGCGCTGAGCGACGTGGGATTCGACAGCGAGCCTGCTCTGCGCAAAGCGCTGTACGAGTACTTTGCCTGGGCGACAGGTACGACGATGTCAGGCTATCAACGCTCGGCGGACGATGTGCCCGAGGGCCTGACGATACCGAAGTGGTCGTGGGATGGATTGCAGCGCTAATCCCGCGCACCCACGCTGGTTACTGCTCTACGAGACTGAGATTTGCTTGATGCGCCACCACCGGGGTCCAGTAAGCCGAATCGTGGTTCGTTGGTATAGAAGTCCCGTCGCCTATGGGCCGCGGCATAGCATCCCCCTGGACCCGCATGCCCACGATCATGTAGCCGTCCGCGTCGTTTCCGCCAAACGCGCTTATGAAGTAACCGTCCTTGGCAACTTTGAATCCCGCATCCTTGACGCCGCTAAACGGCACGGTCTCAACCTCAGCTTCGTAGACGGTATTCGTGTCGCCGGTCCAGCCATACGAGAGAACATAGGCAAGCTGGTCGGCATCGTCGAATGTCACGGCAGTCACGATGCGGCTCTGCGCTCCGTCCGCAGCCACCGTCGCCTGAAGATCCGATTGCAGGTTCGACCCCATCGGGACCGGTTCCAGTCGGTAATCGAACCCAGCCCCCCGCGTGGTCTGCACCCATGCTGCTGCCCACTGGTTCATCAGTGTTTCTACATCCAGCGACATGATGACCACGTTCGGCGCCGCAATCTGCTGCACGTCCGCTGCAACCGATCCCTGCATCGGGTAATAGCCAAGGTCCGCCACCATGTTCAGCCCTGTGACTCCGGTAGGCAAGCTGAAGCCGTAGAAATCCCACCCACATCCGTCCGCGGGTGCGCACCACCCCATGGTGAGGGGCGTGGGAACTGCATTCGGCGTTTGAATCAGTTGATTTGAGCCTCTCGGAGGAATGACATCGTTCACGCCCGGGCCGCTCAACTGCTCCGCAAGCAAATAGCGCAGATCGCCTCGCAAGGGTGCGCGCGGCCCTGCCGTCAGTTTTGCGCTGTTGCTCGTTTGCGACGTCGAACTATCGCTAACTACCACATCGAACAACGCGCCATCATCGCTCGCTAGGATATCGGGCGTGCTGTAAGTGGCCGCTGTGGCGCCGGCAACCGGACTCCCGTTCCGCCTCCACTGGTACGTGAGTGTGCCCGTACCTCCGTACGCGTTCACCGAGAACGTCGCGGGGCGGCCGATCGGGACGGCCTGGTCCTGCGGCTGCTGGGAGATCGTCAGCGAGGTTGGCAGGGGTGATGGCGTCTTCGGTTCTGTGACCGTACCCGCGCAACCGCAGAGCCCGCCGCAGCTCACAACGGCAGTTACCACAAGCAATAAGAAAGTAGTCCGTTGCGTCCGAAAGAGGAATGGCATGAGGCCCCAGCGTCCTGCGCAGGATTCTACCGCAGTAGACTCCGTTCCCCCGAATCACCGGGTCATCAGCACTTCCGACAGCGCGTCGCGCGCCAGAAACTGGCGGTGTCCGGCCCAGCCGGTAAATAACCGTTCGATGCTGCGGTTGGTGAAGGTTCTCTGAATCGGAAATGGCTCCGCAAGCTGTACTTCCACTTCGTCGGCCGGCATCACATGAAATCGGCAGTGCACTGTCTCCTCGCCCTGCATTTTGGTGTGGAAGAATGCCAGCACCGCGCCACCCGGATTCATGGAGTCATATAGCCTTTTGACTGCAGGTTCGACAAAGGGCTCGGGCAGGTAGTCCAGCGCCGTCCATAGCAGCACCACATCGAAGAGTCGGCCGGAGAAGTTCAGGGTGGCATCGAGAAATCCATCGACGTCCCAGATGGCGTTGCCTTCCTCGTCGCTTCCCTTCTGCCACTCGCCGCTATTGGCGTCGTGGACAAGGTCGGCCATATAGACGCTGTGGCCAAGGCTGGTGAGGTAATTGATATTGCTGGGCGAAGTGTAGCCGGTATCGAGCACACGCAGGCCCGGTTCGGCCTGCAGCCGCTTGCGCAGCGTCATCCACGCCCCGGAGTATCGCGGGACACGCGGCCCTGTGAGCCCCTGCGGAGGAGCCGCCTCCGAATCTGCCTGCTTCTTATCGAGCCAACGCCTAAACACGGATCGAACCTTTCCGGCACGAGCGGCCGGAGCGCACTAGGTTAAACAGCCGGAGTCCCGGGAGCAGTCTCCGCGGGCTTTCCCGCGCCCTGCGTAAGATCCACCTTGCCCCGCAGCACAGCGTTATCCTCAATGGCAAGCCGCAGTGCGCGGACATCGCCCTCCACCGCGGCGCCAGCGCGTAGTTCCACACGACCGCTCGCGGTAATGTTTCCCTTCACCTTGCCCAGCGCCAGCACGTCGCGAGCCGTAATGTCGGCGGCGACGTCGGCATTCGGCCCAATGGTGAGCCGGTGCTCCGTAAGTTGAATGGTGCCTTCAACGCGGCCGTCGATGGTGAGATCCTCGCCGCCCTTGACTTCGCCGCGGATCACCACAGTCTTGCCGATTCGCGCAGAGTTGTTGTTTTCAACCGCCATGGTCAAATTCCTTCCGGAGCAGGAGTGCAGATGCTGCGTACAGTGTAGCCTGTACGGACGGGGGTGGTGCGCAGGTGCCCCGGCCCGCCATGCCCGAACTATACTCAACACAGCCGCCCCGGTTCAAACCTGCACCTCACCGCACGCCGGCAGCGTCCAATCATCAGGCAGTCAGGTAAATCAAACGGAAGTTGGCTCAAAACGAGTGCGAACTCTTCTTCGGCTGATCCCGCTCTCCCTGGCCGTGGCACCTTTTGCCCTGGGGCAGAACCCGCTGCAGACTCCGACCCCGGACGCCGCTCTGGTGCGCCGAGCTCTCGCCAATGAACTGGCTGCCGCGCAGAACACCGAACATCCCATGCGCTTTCGCTTGCGCAAATGGAGCCCGCGTCTCACCACAACGAAGGAGATGGTGGAGACCCGCGACGGCACCATCGCCATGCTGGTCGCCGTCAACGACCGCCCCCTGGACCGCGCGCAACAACAAAAAGAAGAGACGCGGTTGCGGGACCTTTTCGCGAATCCGGGCAAGCAGCGCCACCGCCAGCAGGCGCAGGTACAGGACACCGCACGCGCGCTCAAGGTTCTGCGCGCGCTTCCGGCGGCTTTCATCTACCAGTACGCGGGGCAAGTCTTACACGGTGCCTCCACACTGGTGCGCTTCGACTTTAAGCCGAATCCGGCGTTCAATCCGCCCGATCTTGAGACGCAGGCCCTCACGGCGCTCGCCGGCGAGATATGGATTGACCCCGTGGGCTTACGCGTGGTGAGGCTGGACGGACGACTGCGCGATGATGTGGACTTCGGCTGGGGCATACTCGGTCGACTCTACCGAGGCGGCTGGATTTCAATCGAACAGGCCGATGTGGGCGCCGGAGTGTGGCGCATCGTTCGATTCCAGATGAAGATGAGCGCGCGTGTCGTCATCCGCACGCGCACCTTCGAGACCACCGAAGACGAGAGTGACTTCGCCCCCGTGCCTTTCGGGCTCAATTATCGCCAAGGCATTGAATTGCTTCAGGCTCGCGGCCAAAGCACAGCGCACCGCTAAACGCGCCAGATCCGAGATTTGACAGCCTTCAAGAACGGGCACGCAGCTCACCATCACTGCGGATACAACAAGGCGCTCTTTCGCTGCTGCTCGAATTTCTGCAGGTCTGCGCGCCATCCTTCCGCAATCTGCTCGGGATCGTCGCCTGCTTCGAGCGCATCGAGCACCGCGCGGTTTACGAGCAGCGTGTGCATCTTTTCCAGCTTGAATTGTTCGCGGTAGAAGCGGTGCAGCGCACCGGCGATCTCCACGCCAAGTTCCGGCGCGTCCAGTACGTTGCGGTCCGTGACGAGAATCCGGATGCCATGACACTCCTGCCCCGCGTACGGATACGGCTTCAATGGCGTAAACGTTGTTGGATAGAATCGCACACCGGGAAGGTCACGCCGATTGAGGTACTGCGCCAAGGCGCGTGCCGATATCCACGGCGCACCGAACTGCTCGAATGGAGTGTCAGTACCGCGCCCCACGGAGACGTTGGTGCCCTCAATGAGTCCCAGCGCCGGGTAGATCGTCGTCTCTTCCAAGTCGTGCAGATTGGGTGATGGATTCACCCAGGGCAGGTCGGTTGAGTCATACCAATCGCCGCGCAGCCAGCCCTTCATGGCCACCACGGTTAAATGCGCACCCAGCTTGAGCTGCTGGTTGTCGTAGCGCGCCAACTCGCCCAGAGTCAGGCCGTGGCGCACGGGGATGGGCATGGAATTGACGTAGCTCTCCGAGCCTATTTCTGAGAGCGGCCCTTGCACAAAGGCTCCGTTGAGAGGATTGGGGCGATCGAGCACGACGATCATCGTTCCGGTCTTGGCCGCAGCTTCAAGGAAATATCGAACAACGGCCTCGTAGGTGTAGTACCGCACCCCCACATCTTGCAGGTCGATCACTACCGCATCCAGCCCGCGCAGCGTGTCGAGCGATGGACGCCGTTCCGCGGCTGTTGCGCCATAGAGGCTGATCACTGGAAGGCCTGTGGCGGCGTCGGTTGAGTTGGGCACTCCAGGTTTGTCGTAGGTTCCGCTGATGCCGTGCTCCGGGCTGAAGAGCGTGGTGAGCGCCAGGCCCGGAACTGCCGCAGCCGCATCTCGAAACAGCACGTCGATGGTGCGCCGGCCATTCGCGTCCACTCCGTTGGGATTGGTGAGCAGGCCGAGCCGAAGCTGCTTGCCGTGCGTATGCGCCAGCGCCGCCAGCGCGGCGAAATGGTCCTGCTCCAGCACGTCGATGCCGGTTTCGACCTGAGCATTGCGCGCCGCGCGATGCCGCATGCCGCTGAGCGACTCGTTGTACCCGGTGAGATGCGCCGCCAGCGCGCCGCCATCCACGTGCACTCCAACGGCTGCCGCTGCTACATTGGCGATCTTGCTGCGGAGCGTTGTGATTCCCGTGGGGCCGTTGGGATGCACGGCGTTGGCGAGGACAATGACATACGTATTGCTGACCGGATCGATCCAGAGCGAGGTGCCGGTGAATCCGGTGTGTCCGAAAGAGCCAACCGGAAACAAAGTGCCACGGTTGGACGAAAACGGCGTGTCGATGTCCCAGCCGAATCCACGCAATGCAGTTCCAGTAGCCGGTTGCTCCGGGGTCACCATCTTCTGCAGCACCAAGCGGGAAAGCGGAAATTTGCTCGGTCTTCCCGCCAGCCGGTCGAGCAGGTTCTGGGCGTAGATCGCGAGATCGTCGGCATCGCTGAATAGCCCCGCATGCCCTGCGACGCCGCCCATGCGCCGCGAAGTAGGATCGTGCACCACGCCGCGGAGCATCACATCACCAGGAAACGTCTTTGAACCCGGCACCCCTGAAGCCGAAGCGCCGTGCTCCCACTGCGTAGGTGCGATGCGCGGAATCCAGGCGGTGGGCGGTAGATAACGGGTGTGCGCGAGGCCCATGGGCTGGATGATGTGCGTAAGCGCGTACTGATCGAGCGACATGCCGGAGATGTGCTCCACCAGTGCACCCAGCACAATGAAGTTGATGTCGCTGTATTGGAAGCGCACTCCCGGCGGGCGCACCGGCGCAATGGCGAAAGCGAGATCGTAAGCCGTCTGCTTGCCCTTCCACGGGTCCGCGAGGGGGAGATCCGGCGGCAGGCCGGAGTAGTGTGTCAGCAAGTTGCGAATGGTGATGCCGCCCTTACCGTTTGCGGCGAACTCCGGCAGATACTTCGCCAACGGCTCGTCGACGTCAATCTTGCCTTCCTGGTAAAGCTGCATCACGGCCGTCGCGGTCATCAGCGGCTTGGTCAGCGATGCCATGTCGAAGATGGTGCCCAGCGTCATCTTCTCGCGCACGGGTTCCAGTGAACGCATGCCGTATGCGCGCCGAAAGACGACCTGCCCGTTGTGTCCAACGATCACGACGGCGCCGGGAAGCTTGTGGTCGGCAATCCCCTGGTTCACGATGGAATTGATGGCGCTAAAGCGGCTTTGCGCAACGGCCGCGCCCGAAAGCATGCAAATCAACAACCACACAGAAAGAAGACGACGCATCGTGATTACCTCGCGCACCCGCAGCCCAGGCGGGATCACCAGCCAGAATACCCCCCTGCGGAGGGACTCATCGAGACCCGTCCGCCCAGGGTCCGTGCGTTTGGATTCCAACTGGTTTTCGAGTGCTACGGAAATATACTAGACTTCTAGCAGACTCGGCAGGAAGCAGATTTTCGCGGCGCGGATGCAGAAATGCTTTTGCGAGTGCGCTCTAATGAATCGCTCTGCGATATTGATGCCGCATCCGCTGGCCACGCTTCATCGCGGGAGTATCGTAGCGAAATGCCGATGCAAAGAACCCGAACATTCACGTATGATTCGAACGCGATGAAATCCTCTTTCGCCATTGCCGTCCACAGAATCTTCACCTGTCTCTCGATCGTGGGGTTGTTGATTGTCGCGACTGCGCCGTCAGCCGCGCAGAAATCCATTCCCGACGCAAATCTCGTGGTCGGCGTGCCGGTCGCAAATATGTTCCGCGGGCCCTCGGCTGATAGCGATGTTGTCTCGCAAGCGCTCTATGGAACTGGCGTTCGGTTGCTGGAGAAACGCGGCGAGTGGTACCAGATCCGCACTGCGGACGATTACACCGGCTGGGTTCAGGCTGCCGACGTAGGTCCTCTCGTTTCAGGCAGCCCCTATGCTTCCAATGCGCAAATCCTGCATGTCACGGCTCTCAGCGCGAATGTCTACCGCGAGGCCGATGTAACGAAGCATGCACCACTGCTGCGGCTACCCTGGGAGGCGCGGATTGAAGCCATATCTGGCCAGCACATTGCAAATGGCCGCTGGATCCAAGTCGCACTCTTGGACGGCCGAACCGCCTGGGTGCAACGCGGCGACGTGAGTACCGGCTACACGACGCTCAGTATCCCCGAGACAGTTGCGCTGGCGCGGCGCTTCCTAGGCATTACCTATACCTGGGGCGGCGTTTCCAGCTTCGGCTTCGACTGCTCCGGTTTTACGCAAATGCTGGTCCGCCAGCGGGGCATCGAGATGCCGCGCGATGCGGATGTTCAGGCCGCCTGGAGTGGCGTAGCGCCCGTGAAGCGCGAGGCCCTGCAGCCTGGAGACCTGCTGTATTTTGGCTCCAGCGCCGCTCACATCACGCACACCGGAATGTACATCGGCAACGGCGAGTTTATCCACGACACAACGCACGATCACCCCGGAGTGCAGATCAGCCGCCTCGACGATCAGCCCTGGACACATTTGCTGGTGGCGGCACGGAGGATCAAATGATCAGTCGCAGAGATTGTCTGAAACTTGCCGGGGCCGCCGGCGTTGCCGCTCTCGCTCAGCTCGATGCTTCGGCGGCCGCGCCGGCGGCAGCCTCCGGTTCTGCACATGTCAACTGCAGCCTGATGCACCTGATGCTGCGGCACACCTGGACCACCACGATGTCGTCGAGCACGTATCGCGATACGGTGCGCGTGCAGTATGTGCGAGATGGAATCACTGGCCTCGGCGAAGGCGCCCCGATCATCCGCTACAAGGAATACCCGGAGCAGGCGAAACAGGCCATCGACGCCATTGCCGGCGAGATTGCCGCGAGCGATCCCTGGATGTACGACAAATCGCTTGCTCGCATTCGCAAGGCACTCGGCGATCATCAGCGCGCCGCCATGGCAGCAGTCGATATCGCATTCTTTGACTGGCTCGGCAAGAAGCTCGACGTACCGCTCTATCGATTTTTCGGCCTGGATCCCGCTGACGCCCCCATCACGGATTTTTCCATTGGGATAGACACTCCGGAGATCACGCGGCAGAAAACACTGGAGGCCAAGGATTTTCCGGTGCTCAAGATCAAGGTTGGTCTGGACACGGACGAAGCGACGATAGCCGCAGTGCGCAGCGTGACGAAGAAGCCGATCCGCGTGGATGCCAACGAAGGCTGGACCGACAAGGAGGAGGCGATCCGCAAAATCAACTGGCTCGAAACGCAGGGCGTGGAGTACGTGGAACAGCCCATGCCCGCGCACATGCTCGAAGAGACGAAGTACGTGCGCAGTAAGGTGCATCTGCCCATCTTCGCGGATGAAGCGTGCACAGAAGCATCCATGATTCCTAAGCTTACCGAGTACTATGATGGCATCAACGTGAAGCTGGACAAGTCGGGCGGCCTTCTGGAAGCGAGGCGCTGGATCCAGATCGCGCGCGCGGTGAATCTAAAGATCATGCTCGGGTGCATGGTCTCAAGTTCCTGTTCGATTACGGCTGCTGCGCACCTGTCGCCGCTCGTTGATTACGTCGATCTCGATGGCAATCTGCTGCTGGCAAACGATCCGTATCGCGGCGTGATGGTTGATAAGGGAAAACTGGTGCTGCCTAACGGTCCCGGACTCGGGCTCTCTCTCGCATCCCACGCATAATGCGGCGCCGCGCCCCTACGGAGGCAACCTCGAATGATTCGCAGAGCCTTTTTTTGCGTCGCGATTCTTTGCGCTTTCTGCGCCGCTTCAATCACTGCACAAGGCACGGTGCCCACCTTTCAATACAGCGGGACGCAAGGCACTTACACTCTAGTCGGGCGCGATCCGGCGCAGGGCGGCGTCACGACTATTCCAGTGGTTTTGGTTCCGGTTGCTCTCTCTTTTGAAGCCGGAACAAAATACGGCCAACCCTATGTGCTCGATGCTGGTGCCGATGTGCGCTCCATTCTGCGCTCGCCGGTTATCTCGCAAGTTCCCTTCGGCGCTTCCGGCAAAACGCAATATGCCGATGCCCTTCTCCGCGCCAACTTTCCCAAGGCCACGCATTGGCACACGCTCCTGGCGAAACGCCAGGTCCGGCCGGTCAAGATCACTATTCCAGCGGGCTACGGCTATGTTCTCAGCTCAAAGCGCACCGGGACCCACCTTGGCATGGCGGATGCCGAATTTGTGCAGCGCGAGATCTTCAAGCAGGTTCCGAAGCTCGATGGCGAGCTAGTCATCGCAGTCACCCACAACACTGCCTATTACACATTCGGCGACGCCACCGTCTGCTGCTCGTGGGGAACGCACGGCGTCGACACGGCCACCGGGAACTCGTTCATCCTCGCGTCTTATCTCCACGCCGCGCCAGCGATTGTCGCGGATCAAGATGTGCAGCCTCTGACCGAGCAACTTGGTGAATTCGCGATGGACCCGTTGCACGATCCGCTCTTCCATCCGGTCTTCCGCAAAGGAATGCGCACGTCCACGGGGAATGTCTTCCCGCCATGGCTGCGTCCGGCGGGAGGTGGATGCGGGGGTAGCGGTATAGGTGCCGCCTACACGCTGCTCGATCCAACCGATACCAATCCCCGGAGCAATCTGCCTGAGGCGAAATCCTGGCCGGTGGCCTCAAGCGGGAGCACGTGGCATCTCGCGAATGTGGCTCTGCTCCGCTGGTATCTCAGCTCCGGCGACGGCTTGGGCAGCGCATTCAGCTTTCCGGAAGCGCGTGCGCTTGCGACACCCGCCGAACCATGCCCCATCTTTTCAAGAGCCGCCACGGCAGACCGTCCACCCGCGCCACCGGCCGTAGTGCCGATTCCGCTCAGTGCTCCGAATAACGGACATAAACTCATCGGATATTGGACTTCGCACGGTCCCCTCAATTCCGTCTTTCGATTGCGCGACGTCTCGCCGCAATGGGATATTGCGATCGTTGCTTTTGCGGTCCCCGACCATACGGCGCCCGAGGGCACTCTCGCCCTGCGCATACGCGCTCCACGCCAGCCGGAGATCGATCTTGCTCAACTCAAGGACGACATTCGATACCTGAAGAGCCACGGCAAGAAGGTGATGGTATCGCTGGGAGGCGGAGGTCAGGTCTTCACGCTCAACGACCGGAGCAGCATCCCCAATTTCGTCTCGTCGGTAAGCCACATCGTCAGCGAGTTCGGATTCGACGGGATCGATCTGGATTTTGAAACGCCGTCGCTGGTGCTTGACCCCGGCGACACAGACTTCCGGCATCCCACGACGCCTTCCATCGTTAACCTGATTGCCGGACTTCGCCAGTTGAGTGAACGCTTCGGCCCGCATTTCATGATCAGCCTGGTTCCCGAGGGCACGCAGCTTCCGGCCGGCTACGCAAGTTACGGAGGCCAGTTCGGCTCCTATCTGCCCATCCTCTGGGGTATTCGCGACATCCTCTCCTTCGTGGATGCACAGGACTACAACACGCCACCCCTGGAAGGGCTGGACGGCGAGATCTACCAGCTCGGCTCAGCAGACTACCACGCCGCGATGACGGAGTTGTTGCTCCATGGCTTCGCAGTCGGACGCAATCCCTCACAGTTCTTCCCTGCGCTTGGGCCAAAGAAAGTCGCGACTGGTTTTCTGGTGGGTGCGACGACGCCAAAGGTCGTGCAACAGTCCATGGACATGATCATCGCAGGTCAGACCCCGCCTGGGTCGCGGTACAAACTGCGGAACCCGGGCGGCTACAGGGGATTTCTCGGCGCCATGTTCTGGACAATCGATGCGGATCGAAACGAGGGACTCAGCTTTTCCAATTCGGTTGGCCCGCAGCTTCACGCCTACCCGCCGGCAAAGTAGCCGCCGCGAATCACTTCCGGCCGCGCGAACGAACCCTGCGGTGGGAGCCGCCCGCATCCAGCGGAGCAGGCAGCACGTCCTGCTTTGCCCGCGTCAGTCTCTGCACGATCTTGTAGCGGTCGCCTCGGTAAACTGATTTCACGAACTCCAGGGGCCGGCCATTTTCGCCGTAACAGGTTCTGGTAAACAGAAATACCGGACTGCGGGGCGCGATCTTCAGGAGCTTCGCGTCAGCGGCGGTTGCTCGGCCCACCTCCACCACCTCGTCGGTGACCGCCATCTGAACTCCGTACCGTTCCGCCAGCTTCTCGTAAAGCGATCCCGATGCATCGAATGTCTGCAACAGATCTGGGCATAGATGCTGCGGCAAGCTGCTGCACTCGATTCCCATCGGCTGCCCATCGGCGTACCGGACGCGCCGCAGTTGCAGCACTTTTTGGCCTGGCTTGATCTCGAGCGCCGTCCGCACCTCGCGCGTGCCGGGCTGAGCTCGGAAGGAGAGCACTCGCGAACTCGGTGCCGATCCGCGCGCCCGCATCTCTTCGCTGAACGAGAGCACCTGCCGGAAATTCCGCTCATGCTTCATTCCCGAAACGAACGTGCCCTTGCCTTGCTTGCTGTACATCAGGCCCATGTCGCACAGGGCGCGGATGGCCTGGCGCGCCGTCATCTGGCTTACGCCCAACCTCGCGGCAATCTCCTGCAATGACGGGATAGGCTCGCCCGGCCGGAACTCTCCGGAATGGATTTGGCTGATCAGCCGCTGCTGGATCTGGTAGTACAGGGGCACGCCGCTCTGGCGCAGGAGCGGCTGCATCTGGGGAGTTGAATTTGTACTCACAGCACCCTTCGTACATCCGCACCGTAACTTCTGTCAAGCATTTCCCGCGCCTGGAACCTAACCTTCCTCAGGCCGTACTGACGACCGGTCTTACACTCTTCTAGAAGACTAAATGACTCCAAATTGATTTCTCTTGACACATGCTCCCAAGTGGCGCTACGTTCTGTTTTTCACTACAGATTCCACCACGTAGCACACCAATGCGTGGGCAGTTGCCTGAACTGCGAGCGGAACTCTGCAGTCTCTCGATCCGGAGAGCCTAGGACTTTATCCCGGGAGAGCAGGCCCGGAACAACACGGACCATCCGCAAAGGAAGAAATTTGAGGAGGCATTTGACCACTATGTCATGCAAGTTTGCAAAACGTCTCTTTGCTCCATTGGCAATCATCGCGCTGGCGTGCACGGTCAGCCGCATATGTGGCCAGAGCGCCGTCTCCGGAAGCATTAGTGGAACCGTAACCGACGCCACCGGCGCCGTAGTTATGGGCGCAACGGTGACGGTGACGAATACAGATCGCGGACAGGACATTCGTACACTCACCACGAACTCCGCCGGCTTCTACACCGCGGAAGCTTTGCCGCTGGGCGTCTATAAAGTGACCATCTCACATCAAGGCTTTACGAGGAATACTGTCACTGGGCTGGTGCTCCATGCTAACGACGCGCTCACGGTGAATCGATCTCTCGCCGTCGGCAGCGCCGCCGAGTCTGTCATTGTGACCGCGGCGGAAGCTCAGATCAATCTTGAAAACGCCTCCTCTGAGGGCCTCATCAATTCCGAGCAGATGAACGAGATGCCGCTGGTCACTCGCAACTACGAGACACTGCTGAACCTCCAGCCCGGCGTTGCCTACGGTGGCGCCACCGATGATCTGACCCGCGGCCCGGCAGGCCTAAGCGGCGCATCGAGCGTTGTTAATTTCTCCATCAATGGTGGCCGTAATACGACCAATAACTGGACGATCGACGGCGCCGACAACGTGGATCGCGGCGCGAATCTCACCCTGTACACCTACCCAAGCCCCGACGCCATCGCCGAATTCAAGACTCTGCGCGGCCAGTACAGCGCACAGTTCGGCCGCAACGCCTCCGGGCAAATCGACGTGGTTACCAAGTCCGGATCAAATTCCGTTCATGGCAGCGCCTACGAGTACCTGCGCAACGACACCTTCGATGCGAACGGCTACCTTAACAATTTCCTTGACAATAAGATTCAGCCCTATCGCTACAATATCTTCGGGTTCTCTCTTGGCGGACCGGTTTACATTCCCAAGCTCTATGACGGCAAGAACAAGAGCTTCTTCTTTGTATCTGAGGAATGGCAGCGCATCATCAATACGTTGTCCGCGGCCTCAGCCACCGTTCCGCAGGCTTCGGAGCGCAACGGAGACTTCAGCCAATCGGGCGAGGAAATTGGCGGCGCCTGGACGACCGGCGCGGTGACCGTGTGTACCGCGTACACAACCGACCCAGCGACCCAGATCAACACTTGCACCGCAACCGGCACGCAGGTCACCAATCTTTCTCCCACCGCCCAACAGTACCTGAAGGATGTGTACAGCAAGATTCCCGTCCCAGATGTCCAATACGACCTGGCTCACAACCTGGATCCGCACACGATCCTCACAAACTTCAAGGACACGTTCAATAACCTGGACTCGGTGGTCCGCATCGATCAGCAGGTCGGCCAGAAGCTGACGATCTTCTACCGATACATGCACGACACGTTTCCTGAATTGCTGCCCCAGGGCCAGTTCACGACCGTCTATATTGCCGGCGCAAATACAACGTCGGTATCGAATCCCGGAACCCAGCATCTCGTTCACGGGACCTACATCTTCAGCCCGACACTGCTCATGAGCTTCGGTTATGCGTTTTCAAACGGAAACGTCATAAGCACGCCTTCCGGATTCCTGAGTTCAGCGCAGTCGCCCGATGTCAAGGCCAACCTTCCCTTTGCAAACACCGTGGGGCTCATACCGAACATCTCCGCCAGCGGTCTCACAACGCTGAACGGCAGTGTTGCCTACATCGACCATGGCACAAATCACCAGGCCTTCGGAGACATCACAAAGACGCTGCACACTCACACCCTCATCTCGGGTTTTTCCTACAACCACTATCAGAAGCTCGAGAACAACACATCGGGAACACAGGGCACATTTGGATTCGGCAACGATGCCGGATTCTCGAATGTGCCCAAGAACACGAATCCCGGCGCCAATGAGGCGCAGGCCTTTGCGAATTTCCTTACCGGCAACGCGAACGGAGGATTCAGTCAGCTGTCCAAGGACCCCATCACCGATATCAAGTCAGCCCTGTACGAGGGATACTTCCAGGACAACTGGAAGATCAGGCCGCGCCTTACGTTGAATTTGGGAGTTCGCTACTCGTATTACGGGCAACCGTGGGACGCCAACGGCCTGTTGAGCAACTTCGATCCCGCGACGTATAGTGCGTCGAAAGCGCCCACCATTTCCAATACCGGATTGATGTGCTTCACCGGCACCTGCAACCAGACAGGCAGTAACGCCGGCCAATCCACATCTCCCAACGGGAATGCCGATTACAACGGCATCAACTACCTCAATGGGCTGATCTTCAACGGCCCCAAGGCTACCAACAACAACCAGGCTTCTCCCTACGGGAACAAGGTGGGAGCGGCCCAAAAAACGAACTTCGCTCCGCGCCTTGGTTTCGCTCTCGATGTATTCGGCAACGGCAAAACCGCTCTGCGCGGCGGTTACGGATGGGCTTATGATGATGCCGAAGTCAGCTACTACGAGACCACCGTCTTCGGCAATCCTCCCGCGGTGGCCACTTATTCCGTGAGCCAAACGTCGTTCGACAACCCGACCGGCGGAGCCCTGACGGCTCGCTCATCGTTGCCGGGACGCATCCAGGCCGTTCCCCTGAATTACCAGACTCCGTACGTCCAACAGTACTCGCTCGACATTCAGCAGCAGATCAGTCCGACGTTCATCTTTGACGTCGGCTACTTCGGCGACCACGGAACGAATCTTCTGGGTGGAATGAATATCAACGAGCCGAAGCCGGGTTCGTGGATGGGCGTGGTTGATCCTAGGACAGCCAACAAGGGCTGCGTCGTAAATGGCCAGCCAGCCATGCTGACTTCGGCCTGCGATCGCGTACTGAACCAGATCGTGCCCTATCTCGGCTATGGTGCGATCGACAGCATGGCATCCATCTTCAGCTCGAACTACAATTCACTGCAGTTCAAGGCCACCAAGCACTTCTCCGGTGGCACCTACGTGGACGCAAATTACACTTGGTCCAAGGCTCTCACGAATGCTCCGGCAGACTATTCCGGGTTCATTCAGAACATCTACAACATCAATGGCGACTATGGTCGCGCCTCCCTGGATCGCAATCAGATTCTGACCCTCGATGGCGTATTCCAGGAACCGTTTTTCCGCGATCAGCAGGGCCTGAAGGGACGTGCCCTGGGCGGCTGGGAAATCTCTGCAATCTACTCCGCTGACTCAGGCCTGCCCTACACGGTTTCCGCCAGCGGCGGCCTGCCAGTCGTCTACAACCTTCCCGGAGGCGTGGTGGGTGCGTACAACAACGCCCACAACGGCGGCACCATGACGGACAACGCAGGACTCCTGATTCTGGGCCCAACCTTCACAGGGCTCCGGCCAAACCAGATTGGCAACCCAAACGCCGGTCGAAGCGCGAGAATCCACAACAAGGCGTATGCCTCGAGTGCACATCCCTGGTTCGACACGAGCGCATTTGCGGCGCCCGCTCCTGATAGTCCCATTCCGGGCACGGCGAAGCGTGGAACCATCCAAGGACCAGGCTTCAATACGCTTGACCTCGGCATCTACCGCAACTTCCGGATCTGGGAGCACGTCAACTTCCAGTTCCGCGCCGAGGGATACAACGCCCTAAACCATACCAACGTGAACTCGATCAGCAGCAGCGCTACGTCCGGACTTTTCGGCGAGGTGCTCGGCTATCGCGATGCCCGTATCATGCAATTTGCAGGCAAATTCACATTCTAGAGACCTGCGGTGCGGCGGCAGCTGGATCCGAGCAGTGGTTAGCCATCGCCGGTCGGATCCGCTGCTGTCTCGCCGCTTTAAGTCTTACCAGAGGAGGGACTGTTCACAGTGGCACCCCTCCTTACCTCTCGTCGGCATATTTATGTACGTCGCAGTGTCCATGTGTGCACCGGCTAAACTAGTCACAGTTGAGTGTGAGGGACGTGCGCGATGGGACTGAATGCTCTGGATCTGGGTGTCATCGTTGCATATCTTGCCGGGGTTACACTCTTCGGCCTGCGCTTTCGCCGTAAGCAGCAAACCATCCGCAATTACTTTCTCGCCGGGAACGTGATTCCCTGGTGGGCCATCTCACTCTCCATCGTCGCCGCGGAGACCAGTACGCTCACCGTCATCAGCATTCCCGGCATGGCCTATGACCAGGACTTCCGGTTTTTGCAGCTGGTCTTCGGCTATATCATCGGCCGGGTCGTGGTCAGCTTCGTCTTCATCCCGCGTTATTTTCAGGGCCAGCTCGTCACCGCGTACCAGCTCATGGAGCGCCGGTTTGGCCAGCGCATGCGAACCCTGACCGCCGGAATGTTTCTTGTCACGCGCGCAGCAGCTGAGGGAGTGCGGGTTTTCGCGGTCGCCATCGTCGTGCGCGTCGCACTCGGCGGAGTGTTCGCCGGTCTCTCCGATTTTCAGCGCGACATTTGCGCTATCGCCATCGTCACCGCGCTTACGTTGATCTACACCTTTGAGGGCGGCATCGCCGCGGCTATCTGGACCGACGTTCTGCAGCAGTCGGTCTACGTGGCAGGCACCCTCGTGGGCTTCTTCACCATTCTGCACCTCGTCCCCGGCGGTTGGCAGACTGTCCATTCCCTCGCCGCGGGCGCCGGTAAATTCCGCATATTCGACTTTTCTTTCAACTTCACCTCGACTTACACGTTCTGGTCGGGACTGATTGGCGGCACGTTCCTGACCTGCGCCAGCCACGGTACCGATCAGCTCATCGTGCAGCGGCTACTCTCGGCGCGCAGCGAGGGCCAAGCCAAGGCCGCTCTACTGGTGAGCGGGGTGGCCATACTCTTTCAGTTCTCGTTGTTCCTCATGATTGGCGCGATGCTCTACGCCTTTTACCGGCTGTCTCCAGCCCACGCCGCCTTCACGCGTAGTGACATCATCTTTCCCATGTTTGTGGTTTCGCACATGCCGCACATCATCAGCGGGTTGCTCGTTGCGGCTATTCTGGCTGCGGCCATGTCGAACCTGAGCGCCGCATTGAATTCGCTCTCTTCCACCAGCATCGTCGACTTTTATGTTCGCCTGTTTCCAACTTCCTCTGAGCAGCGTCGCGTGACCGTCTCGCGCGCCGCCATGGTCGTTTGGGCTCTGGTACTCTTCGGGTTGGCGCTGCTGGCGCGTCGCGGTGGCAGAGTGATCGAAGTGGGCCTTGCCATCGCATCGGTAGCGTACGGTGCGCTGCTCGGCGCTTTCCTTCTCGGCGTGCTCACGCGCAGAGCCTCGCAGGCCGGGGTCATGGTGGGAATGGTACTGGGTTTTGCATTGAATGTTTATCTGTGGCTGGGGACCAGGGTGCCATTTACCTGGTATGTCGTGCTGGGCAGCCTCACCACCTTTCTATTCGGCTATGGAGCCAGCCGCCTCATGCCGGAACCACACCGCGAGCTTAGCCGCGAGGAAGTGAAATGCAATTGAAGGACCTGAAGACGGAACGCCGCAATCCTAAGACCGAAAACCTCGATGAGATGAGCGCACTCGAGATTGTCACCACCATGAATCGAGAAGACTCACTCGTGCCGCGGGCCATCCGCCGAGTGCTCCCGCAGGTCGCCCGCGCGGTTGAGGTGGTGGTCGAACGCCTGGGCTCGGGCGGCCGGTTGTTTTACGTCGGCGCCGGGACCAGTGGACGCATCGGCGCACTGGACGCTTCGGAATGCGCGCCTACCTTCGGCATCCCACCGAGCACCGTTCAGTGTGTAATCGCTGGCGGAGAGAAAGCGCTGGTCCGTGCTACCGAATCAAGTGAAGACTCCGCGGATCAGGGACGTATCGACATCGCTGCCCGCAAGGTCGGAAAGAAGGATGTTGTGGTGGGTATCGCAGCCAGCGGGTACACGCCCTATACCATCGGTGCTCTTAAGCACGCCCGATCCAAAGGTGCGGCCACCATCGCGGTGGCCTGTAACGGCGGATCTGACCTTGCAAGCGCAGCGCAGATTTCCATTGAAGTCGATGTCGGCCCCGAGGTTCTCACTGGATCCTCCAGGCTCAAGGCGGGAACAGCGCAGAAGATGATCTGCAACATGATCAGCACGGCCGCCATGGCAAAACTCGGCTACGTGTACAGCAACCTGATGATCAACATGCGCCTGAAAAACAGAAAGCTCAGGGAGCGCGGGCTCTTCATACTCGAAACCCTTGCGGAAGTCGATCGTGAAACGGCCCAGCAGGCATTGGAACGCGCCAACATGGACCTTTCCGTGGCGCTGGTGATGCTGAAGTCTAAGGTCTCGCGAGCACAGGCGGCGCGGTTACTGCGCGATGCCCGCGGCAATGTCCGCAAAGCCGGCAGACAGGTGCGCGCAACCAGCTAAAGATAAACAAAATCGTCTCCGCCCGAAGCTGATTCGAGAAGCCCGGGCGGAGACTGCTATTCCTCTGAGAAGCCTCCGCGAACGAGGCCGGCACCGTTCTTACCAGCGATAGACGCCGAGATTCGCGAGATACACAGTGTTGTGGTTCGAACCGAGGCCGTCCACCTGGAACTGCGTATTGATCACCGGCCCCCAGCCGAGCGCGTAGCTTCCGGGAACCTTCGCGTTAATCTGGGATTCGACTCCGTCAAGCCACACCGAGTGATAGGTGATGTTGCCGGAAGAGTCATGCGAATAATACGCCTGCAGATGGTGCCACGTGTTCTGCGACCAGCTGCGGACATTGCAGTGGGTGCCGCTTTTGCCGATGTGCCTGGGCCGCGGCGACGACGGACTGCCGGTATTCACGGTGTATGACCACGTATTGGTGTAGCCATCACAGATGATGCCGAACATCACCGTCTTGCCATCCCCCATGGTCTGGTTGATGTCGAACTCGAGATTGCCAATCGAGCTGGCTGAGCTGTTCACATAGACCCACGTGTCGTAGAAGAAGTTTTGAGAAGAAGTGTCGTCCGCAAAGCTCAGTGAGTAACGCACATCGCCGCTGCTGGAGAAAGAGGTATTGAACTGCCGCGCGGAGCCGCTGACAGACGGCGAGCTGACGATGTTCGTCGCCCCGCTCGACGAACCGGGGCCTCCGTTGTCATGCCTGGCAGTCCAGCCCGACATGGTATCGAGATTCGTCACCGATGTCGCATCGGAAGGAATTACAGAGCTGCCGGAACCTGATCCACCTGCACCACCGGTCGTGCCGGAGTTCCCTGTGCTTCCGGATCCACTCGAACCGCCGATGGTCCCGGAGCTGCTCGAACTGCGGGACCCGACGTTGATCGCCACATCCTGCACACACACCACGCCGGGCCCCCAGGCCTTGACGTGAAGAGTGTGTTGCCCGGAGGGAGAGTCCATGGACGCATTGATGGTCTGGCCATGGATGATCGTCGTGCTGGAGCTGCTATCGAGCGAGTAGCCCATCGCACCGACATTCTGGGACTTACACGTATTGGCCGAGGCCGAGACGTTGAACGAAGTGCCAACCTGCTCTCCGTTCGAAGGGCTGGTTATGGTGAGGGTGCCGGAAGCACTGGGCGCAACCGGGGCCGGAGCGCCGGAGCCAGGGCCAACCGAGCCGCCAGATCCGCCGGGCGTCACGTTGATGGCTACATCCTGAACGCAGACGATGCCGGGCCCCCATGCCTTCACTTTCAGCGTGTGGGGGCCGGCGGGAGCGTCGATAGACTCATTGATCGACTGGCCTTTGATGACGGTGGTGTCGGAGCTGCTATCGAACGAGTAGCCCATGGCGACGACGTTCTTGGAACCACAGTTGATGGCGATGGCAGAGAGCTTGATCGGGGAGGTAACCTGCTCTCCGCTGGAAGGGCTGTTTACGGTGACGCTCGCCATGGCGGGCACGGTGAAGACAGAGACAGAGCACAACAGCACTGATAAAAACCCGAAGTTTTTCATAAATATCCTTTTGGGGGTGCAGGCAGATGCGTTTGAACGAACCTCGGTCCTCGCTTGCCATGAGGGACCAGAGACAGCTTCAGTTGTGAATGGGCTGTTCTGAGAGGCACACAACGCCAGGTCGAACTACTCAGCAACCTCTAATAACAGTTCAGCGCGGTGGAATATCACTCGCTGCCGGACAGTCTGCGACTAATCCCCGGAGGAACTGGCGTTCATTACAGCGGATGTCTATTGACCCGATCTAAGCGCTGCAATAATTCCCAGTCCAAACGGAAGACATAGCTACAGGCAACTCGTAAGTGTTTGAAAGCATCGTTGCATAGCTTCGCCACGACCGCAACGATTAATTGGCAATTTTGCCCAAATATTTCCTTACGCTGGGCAACCCTGTAATAACTACAGGCATCGTGCAAATTTTTCTCTATGCTGAAGGAATTGGCATCGCCAGGCGCCAGCGCTCAAATCTCCACATCTCAGCGCCGCTCTGCCCTTATCTGGAAACTTGTCGAGACGGACGGGCGTAATATCTTCCCAGCCCGCGCCGAGGTAGTTCCCACCCCGACGGCCGACGGCCGTTCCGCCATCTGGCATGACCGATTCTTCATGTGCTCGAACCGGGTGTCTGCGAACGGAGGCACATCCCCTTCCATTCGCAGATTGTCCCCGTGCCTCGTCGTCAGTACTCGAAATCGAGCGAGAACTGCACGCGCCGCGCACCCGCCTCGTGAATGGGCAATCCGAACTGCTGCGCCGCGGCAAGGCTTTGACCAAAGTCGGGATCGAGCTGATCCATGTTCTGCCGGTTCAGCAGATTGAACGATTCCGCAACAATGTCGAGATGGCCCCGGCCGATCGGAACCATCCTGAGCACGCGAAAATCGAAATGTACCTGCGCCGGGGTGCGCAGGGCATTCCGCCCATACCCCAGTGGACGCGCCGCGAACGGATACACATGCTCCAGATTCGAATCGGTGCCCGTCAGCGCGTTGTCCCGGAAACCGCTGTCCGCCTCCAGAATGGGCGCGAACTCCAGACCGTATACGACCCGCTGAAATGCCTTCGGCCTGGCCTTCGCAACGTCCTGTGGATCGTCGAGATCGGGGCCGACCACCCACAACCCGCTCATCACTAGGCGCTGCCGCTGGTCCTCGAGTGACAAGGCGCGCTCTGCACGCAGATCGTATGGATTCTGTGGCTGCTCCGTGTCGTAGGAAGCATCATCGATCGTCTTCGCATAGGTATAGCCGGCCATCATCTCGAACTCCTCCGTGAATTGGCGGTTCACGGTTAGGGTTGCTCCGTTGTAATTCGAATTGGCCTCCGTCTGGAATTGGTTGATCGCGTCCCATACAGGATTCAGGCGCTGCAGCAGAAAAACCGCCCGCCCGATCTGCTGTGCCGTTGGGTTCTCGACGCCCAGGCCCCCGGCGTTGGCCGATGTGAGCGTGACCGGAGGCAGCAGATTGGCATTGATGGTGCGCCCCATTTTGACCCCATGCACGAACCGATACTCCGCGCTCACGGTCCACTGCGACGGAAATTCACGCTCAACATCGAACGAAGCCGTCTCCGCGTAGGGATTCGCCAGATTGGGTTGCGCCTGCCAGATGCTGGGCGCGATCCCCGCATGCGGACGTGCGTACCAACTTCCCGCCTGATAGAGCGAGCGTACAGCCGCGCCTTCTGCAACCTGTTGTTCGGCGCTCCTTCCGTTGAACTCTTTCACGCGATTCACGGTGCCGAGCAAATACCGGTCGAAGAAGATGCCTGCCCCTCCACGCACGACCAGATTTCTCCGCGCCGACCATGCAAACCCAAAGCGCGGGCTGAAATTCAGCGGATGCTGCGGAAGACCGGGAACGCGGTTGTCCTCGTACCGCAGCCCGTAATCCAGCGCAAGGCTGCGCCGCGGCGTCCAATGATCCTGTGCCCACGCCGCCCATCGTGTCTCAGTGAAGTTCGTGTCGGGGTCGCCAAAGCTCTGGATGTAGAAGTCAGGATTCGCGACAGCGAGATTTGCGATGCTCGGGAACACATACAGTCCCTGAAAGCCTTCACGGTCGGCGGCGCGCAGTCCAACGTGCATCGCCGTAAATCCCGCCTCCATCAGATGCGTTCCGCGGTGCCGCACCATGCTCTCGCCAAAATCGGCGTGGGTCTCGTAGCGGCGGTTGTTACCGCTGAACGGCGTTCCGAAATGCGCGATGCCCGGAATCACGATGCCAGGCCCGTCGACAGAGCCCGTGCGCAAATCGACGCGGCGCTGCGAAACCTCGTAGCTCAGCAGATTGAGCCACTGCGGTGAAAACGAATGCGTCCAATAGCCGTTGATGCTGTTGTCGTCGTAAAACGCCGAGCCGCGCGCGGAGAGATCGGTCAAATCATCGGTGCCAAAAGCATCGTTGACCGAGCGGTTGTTCGTCAGCGCGTAGCGCAGCATCAGGCTGTTGTCGGCGCCCTGCAGGTCGAAGCGCCCGGAGAGTTCTGTCTCTTCATTCGTGGTGGGAAAGAACCCCTGCTGCAGGCGGAATCCGCGCAGAGGCCCCGCATATTCGAGCGCTGCATCGATCGCCGCAGCGGTCGCCGCCGTAAAGTCGCTGGCTTCTTCGCCGCGCGCCAGTTCCTGTTCCCCTGCGGCGTAGTAGAACAAACGGCCCTTGCGAAGAGCGCCGCCCGTGGAGAGCCCCGCCCGCAGCGCACTTTCATCCGGCTTGTGGGGGGCGAGTTCCAGAGCGGGCGTTCCATTCATCGCTCCGTTCTGCACGAACAGAAACGCGTCGCCATGCTGAAGATTGGCGCCCGCGCGCGTCTCCACCTCCACGGATCCGCCCGCCGAACCGCCTGCTTCAGCAGTGTAGCCGTGGTTCACGATTTGAAAATCGCTGATGGCCTCCGGCGAAAGCTGGGTCCTGCTCAACCCGGTGTATTCGTCGTTGTCGTCGGTGCCGTCTATGTAAAGAGCATTGCTTGATGGCCGCAGGCCTCCCGAACTGAATCCACCGGCTTCAGACCCAAGCGCTTGTTGTGAGATCGCCGGATTCTGCGCCGCCACTACCGGTGAAAGCAACGTGAAGCTCAGGTAATTGCGCGTCGGAATGGGAAGCTCCTCAATCCGATCGCGATCGATGTTGGTCACCGGAGAAGTCTGCGATGTATCGAGAGCGGTGCTTTGCGAATGTACCGTAACCTGTTCCGCCGCCTGCGCCGGCACAAGGGCCACGTCGAGGCGCGTGTCCCGCCCCACCGCAACCGCGACGCTCTGGTTCTCGTAACTGCGGAATCCGGCAGCGGACACTCGCACCTGCCACGCACCGCTGGCAACGCCGACCAGCGAAAACGCTCCGTCCACGCCGGTGACGGTCGCCCGCGTAGTAGATTCATCCTGGGCAGACAGCGCAACACGCGCTCCCGGAATCACGGCTCCCGTGGAATCTGTCACCGTGCCGGAGACACTTCCCTCCGTGAGACCAGCCTGTGCCTGCAAACAAACAACTCTGAAGATGATGAGAAATGAAAGCAGAATGAAGAGCCGAACACACTCGGCAAACCGGCGGGGACGCATAGAACCTCGCTTCTGTGATGTTGTGCGCGACAGTGAGGAGAGAGAGCAGGGCGCGGCAAAGCGCGCCGGAGCTATCGCTGCCAGCGGGAGTCACAGAAGCTTGATCAAATTCGGAGCGGAACAGCAGGAGGGCTTGCGGTGGGCGCGGGGCTGCTCCTGTCCAACGAGAAATCTTGCAGCGATGACACTGCATTTCGCGGCGCCCATCCTGCACGGCTCGCAGCCATCACAAGCGGGCGCACCAGCTTCGGCAGCACCAGAACAAATCCGGCGCCCACGAAAAGCGCTGTTACACGAAGTTCCGTATCATTGGCCGGAGCAGCCGCAGGCCCCTTATCCCAGGTGTCGAAGCAATTCGCAAGAGGTGTAAGCGTCGCGAACAGCAGAACCACGCATGCGAAAAGTTGGAAGATGCGCCGCGACACGGAGTCAGAGTATCCGGTCTGGCACTATCCAAGCAATGGTCATCCGGACGACAAGCAACCACATCCGTTTGTGAAAGTGCTTCGTCCGTGCGGTAAACAAGCGCACTCTGGGCGGTTCGCGAAACTCTTTGAGCATCATCGAAGTAGCCACGTGGTTCGACCACATGCTACGAAAGCCGCCTCGGGCGCATCTAATCCATAGAACAGGAGAATGATGCCGATTCCAGCAAAGCCGTGCAACGGCCAATTGAGTGATGATCTGCAAGAGGTTCTAACCAAAAACAGAGATCGAGAACAGTGGGCTGTCTATCCCTGCCAGGTCTGCGGCGCCATGGTCGGCGTCACGCAGGCGCAGGGCAAGTGGGTTCCGGAGCAGCACTGGCCCTCGGTAACTTACCCACCTCGCACCCAAGTCCCCAACAGATACAATCGTTCGGTGGCGCCGCGACGCGATGCCGAACCTGCTCGATCCGTACCCCAATAACTTGCGGCGCTTCAGCCCGAACAGGCACCTTCGCCGGCAAGCTACACCTTGCTCTTCAATTCCTCGTACGCCATCTCGCCGGCTCGCGCGCCGATCTCCCTCGCCTTCGCGCGAGCCTTCGAGTCGATTCGTTCCTTTATCCGCGCTCGGGTAACGCTGCCGGCCGATGGAGCGATGAGAACACCCACTGCAAACCCGATAGCCGCACCGATCAAAAATCGCACGCCAAGCTCCTTCCGCAAGCCCAAATGAACTTCACAAGCTACAGGATGGGAAAACAGGCATGATGGTGGTCCCGTGTGCAGCCGCCTTTGTTCACTTGCACCTACGCTAGGGATCCTCTCCTTGCATCTTTTGTCCGGTGACTTTCCGTCCGCTCCAATCTCCGGGTCCTCCCGGCACTCTCAAAAAGAAGAGGCCCCGCCACGGCGGGGCCTCTTCCCTGCTGCTTGATTCGGTTGAGCTACTTGACCACCGCGAAGACGATGACCAGAGTGAACAGCGTCAGCGACTCGATGAAGGCCAGGCCGAGCACCAGCAGGAGCTGAATGCCCGCCCGAGCGCCGGGGTTGCGCGCCAGAGCTTCAGTGGCCGATGCCGTCGCCTTGCCCTGTCCCAGACCGCAGAGGCCGGCCGCGATGGCCATGCCGATGCCGGCGCCGATCGGCACCAGGTTGATGGGCGCGCCGGCAGCGCCGGTCTGCGCAAAGGCCGGCGTGGCGAGCAAAAGCGCCGCCAGCGCCATGAACACATATTGAAGTTTCCGCATAGTTCTCCAGCTTCCCTTGAAATTGGCCGCCAGTGGGTGGTTGACGCTCACCGTGCTGGCATCCTCACGCTTGCGGCCCTCTGTTGATCCGGAGCGGAAGCGCTCTCCGGCAGAATCTTTACTGGCTTTGGAGTAGCCCCGTGCCAGAAGGAACTCAGTGCTCGTGCGCCACGGCCACGCTGAGGTAAATCATCGACAGCAGCATGAACACGTAGGCCTGAATGAGCGAAACGAATGCGTGCAGTCCCAGGAAGATGGCCGGAACCGCGACCGGAATAAGCGAAAAGAAGACGAGCGTGACCAAGTCGCTGGCGAACATGTTCGCAAAAAGACGGATGGTGAGCGACATGATGCGCGCGAAGTGCGAGATGATTTCGATCGGGAACAGCAGCCAAGCAATCCACCAGATCGGTCCCGCAAAGTGCTTCATGTAGCCGACCAGGCCCTGCTCTTTGAAACCGTAGAAGTGGTAGTAGATGAACGTGCAAAGCGCGATGCCCAGCGGTACAACCGGGGCGCTGGTAGGCGTAACGATCCCGGGAATCAAGCCCAACAGATTGTTGCCGAGAATGAAGATGAAGACGCAGGTGGTGAAGGCCTGGAAGCGCTGATGCCCGTGCCCGATAATCTGCGATCCCTGGTCTGCCGTGAAGTCGTTGATGATCTCGGCGAGGTTTTGGACAAAGCCGGGCTCCTCCACCGAGAGCGAAAGCCGCACGACGATGAAGAACAGGATGAGGCAGGAGGCCACCAGCACCTCGAGCGAATACGTGTTGTCGAACGGCGCGCCGGGGTGCGCGGTGTGAACGCCCACCGCATTCAAAAGCGCGGTCGCGGCTGCACCAAACAGGTAGTTGAGCAGACGGGTGATCCAGAATGCGTGAACCATCTCGTATCTTTCAAATATCGGGAGCTAATCCCGGAGTAGTCGAAGGGCCTCAAACGCCACCGCGATAATGGCCAGACTCAGGCCGCACAGCAGCGCTACGACAGATCCCCTGAAACACTTAAGGCTACCATAGATGGCCCCCGCGAATATCAACAACCGCAGCAGAAAGAACGCGATAACGGTAACAGCGCCGCGGGGGTTCTTCTGCCGGTCCATGCGCGCGTTGAAGAGCCGGATGAGCCGCTGCCACTCCAGGATGCTGGCAGCGGAGATGGCCGCGCCCACGGCGAGCATGGCGGCGTTACGCCACCCGGAGGCGATCCACAGAATGACGGCGGGAATTGCGCCCAAAACTATGGTAATGCGCATGGCGCGCCTGAACATGGCATCCAAGGCGGCGTCGGTCAGCCTGGCGATGGGGCTGGTCCCGTGATTTTCGGCGGGCTCGATCATAGCTGGCTGCTGGGCTTTCCGGCGTCCTTCCCTGAGGTGAGCACGAGACGGACGACGTAGACAAGGCCGGAGATGCCGCCAAAGGCCGCGCCCGCCAGGCTGATCCAGGTCTGGTGCAGATGCTTGTCAAGCCACGCGCCGCCCAGCCAGCCGACGAATGCCGACGATGGCAGCAGGATGGCGATCTGCATCAGCTTTTCCGCCTGGACCAGTGTAGCCAGGCCGCCGGAGTCCCTTTTCGGCTGCCGGTGCTCGGGAATGGGATTATTGAAGGGCATCCATGGTGGTTATACACGATGGGCGATGCCCTTTGTAATGAGAACGGTTCCATGGTTCCGTCTCAACAGCGAAACCCCGGGGACCCGGCGGTGGGATTTATGGGGCGGGCGGCGATGCAAAGCGCAGAAGGTACTCCGCCTCGTCCGAATTCACGGGCCTGAGAGTCATGCTCTGCTCCTCGTAGGGCTAGGCCATCCGGATCTCCGCTCGGAACTATTCAATCTCGTACACCGCGCTCACGGTCATGCTCACCTGCACCTTGCGCGCGTTGATGGCCATGGCCGGCTGCTCGGCGGTCTTGGCCATGGCCATCATCATGGGGCGCGGGAAGATAGGCGTGGACTGGCCTTCGGATGCGGTGAGAAGGTTCCCCAGCCGCACGCCGGAGCTGGCGGCCATCTTTTGGGCTATGGCGTGGGCATTCTGGATCGCCTTTGCCGCCGCTTCGGCCTCCAGCGGAGCGGTGTCACGCACCCTCCACTCAATTGTTCCGCTATCGTTGGCGCCAGCTCGGATGGCGGCGTTCAGAGTTTTGCCGGCCTGTTCGGGGGCAACGTCCACCGTCCAGCTCTGCGTGATTGTGAACTCCCGCTGGGCGCGATTGGCGGGATCCTGCTGTAGTTCGAAGAGCGGCGTATGCTGCAGTGACTGCTCGGAGCTTTCGATATCGGTCTTGGGAATGCCGAGGCCGGTTAACGCCGTCACGATCGCATTCGAGGCCTGCGTGGCGTTGGCGTAGGCGGTGTTGGCATCGGGCGCGTAGAACTTGTAGCCTACGTGGACGATGGCGAGATCGGCATCGACGGAGATGGTGGCGCTACCGGTCACGCTGATGCTGCGGCGCCCCGCGCAGTCGGAGCTCTTTTGCGCCGTTAGAGGCAAGACGGCGAGGAGAACGGCCGGAATGAGAAATGCTCGTACAGGCAATCGCATAATTTGCTCCTTTGGCGATGTCCCTCAGTTTACGAGAACACTCGCTTTAGATAAATGTCCCGAGATCGGTTCTTTTTGCTGCGGCATTGCGAGATTGTCAATACGAAGGAGGGGTTTCCAGGTTTCTGCCCATTGCTGTTATGGTCAAAAAGGCAACAGAATGAACCCACCTTAGGAAGCCGCGAGCATGTGGAAGCGTTGGCGAACCCGGATACTGCTGTTTCTGGCCGTGCTCGGCCCGGGCTTCATTACAGCCAACGTGGATAACGATTCCGGCGGCATCCTTACCTACTCTCTCGCCGGCGCCAAACACGGTTATGGCCTGCTCTGGATGATGATCCCCACCACGATTGCGCTGATCGTGGTGCAGGAGATGTGCGCCCGTATGGGTGTGGTGACCGGCAAGGGGCTCAGCGACCTCATCCGCGAAGAGTTTGGTCTGCGCCTGACGGTAGTGCTGATGCTGCTGCTAGTGGTGGTCAACTACACGAACGTCGTCACCGAGTTCATTGGCATCGCCGGATCCCTGCACCTGTTTCATGTGACCAAGTTCATCAGCGTGCCCTTATGCGCGGGGCTGGTTTGGCTGCTGGTGGTGCGGGGCAATTACAAGAGCACGGAAAAGGTCTTTCTGCTCGCATCCCTGGTGTATATCGCCTATATATTTGCGGGCGTTTTGTCGCAGCCCAGCTGGCACGATGCCCTGTTAGCTACCGTAAAAATGCCGGGCCGCGACATCTGGCGAGGCAAAGACTACATCTACGACGCTGTCGGGATCATCGGCACCACCATCGCGCCCTGGATGCAGTTTTACCTGCAATCCTCGGTCGTAGAAAAGGGCATCCGGGTGAAGGATTACCCGGCATCGCGGCTGGACGTGATCGTGGGCAGTTTCTTCACCGATCTCGTCGCCTGGTTCATCATTGTGGCCTGCGCCGCCACGCTCTACGTGCACGGCATGCAGGACCTGGCCGTGCCCGCCGATGCCGCCGAGGCCATGCGCCCCCTGGCCGGCGACTATGCCTTCCTCCTGTTCGCATTCGGGCTCTTTAACGCATCCATCTTCGCAGCTTCCATCCTGCCGCTCTCCACCGCGTATACGGTTTGCGAAGGCCTTGGTGTCGAATCGGGTGTGGACAAGAGCTTCAAAGAGGCTCCGTTCTTCTACTGGCTCTACACGCTGCTGATCGTGGGCGGCGCCGTCACGGTTCTGCTTCTTCCCGATTCCCGCCTCATTAAGTTCGCGGTGTGGTCGCAGGTGCTGAACGGGGTGCTGCTTCCGGTGGTCATCATCCTCATGCTGATCCTGATCAACCGGCAAGACCTGATGGGCAAGCACCGGAACACGCACGTTTGGAATGTGATTGCCTGGGGCACCAGCATCATCGTGATCGGCCTCACCGTGGCGATGCTGCTCATGCCCGGCCAATAAATCAAGATCCCTTCTTCAACTTTTCGGCGGCCTTACGCACGTCCTGGTGCGGCTGGGCGCTGCTGGTGTCTTCGGCCGTGTCACCAAAATCGCGCGCCCCGTAGTCGTAATCGCGTCCACCGTCGTAAGGCTGCTTTCCGGCGGGGCGTTGCGCGCGCTGCTCCTCATTGGTGTCCCAGCCCTGTTCGCGCGCGTATTCGCTGGCAGGCCCGCTGGTATAGGTTGTAAAGCCTTTCGGCTCGCGTGCATGGGATTGCTGCGGGGGTTTCTCGTCTGGCATGGCTCCCTCCCGTGGAATTGGGATGGACTGGCGACCGGGCAAGATGCTTTCGCGTGGCAATGCAGCTTGTGCGTTGAGCCTGCGGCGCAAGCAACTTCCCGAATCGGCGCGGCTTCCGACTCGGAGGAAGGAAATGCCATGGCCAACAAAGCGAAACAAGACAAGTCCCAGAACAGTCAATCCGAAATGGAGCACGCAGATCAGTCTTCGCAGATTCCCGCGGTTCGGCATGTCGGCAAGACGCTGGAGTCCGATCCCGAATACAACGAGAATCCCAGCCGAGCTCTGGCACCAGAGGCCGGACTGATCTCACGCGGCGGGAATGACATCAGCGCCAGCCCAAAGACGTGGGCGGGCTCGGATCCGCTGAATGGAACCGTGACATCCACCACCGGGCAGCGTGTGGAGCCGCTGAAGACACGCCTGCCAGGCGACACCAGCTCCGATCCGCACACCGACGTCGGCGCGGACAATGCCACCAGTCTGCAGAACCGAGGCGAACAGCACCGGGAGCATCGATCCAATAAGAAATAAGAAAGGCGATTTGAGATCGGTTTAGAGTAACTTGCCCGCCGCCAAATCGCGAATCAGTCCGCGGTCGGCGGGCAGGAAGTCGTACTCCGGAAGCTTTTCGAGCGGTGCCCACAGCACCTGCGCGAAGATCCGGTTATCGATTTCGCCGGAGAATTGGCGTACGACAAAAAACTGGAGGTCGACGGCGCCGCCGTGCCGGTAATTGTGACGGATGCGCGTAACAAGCGGGCCGATTGTGGCTCGAATTCCAAGCTCTTCGTCGAGTTCGCGCGCCAGCGCCTGCTCCGCGCTTTCACCCGGCTCGATCTTGCCTCCGGGAAACTCCCATTGCAGCGCCATGGGTTGGTCGGCGCGCCGCTGGCAGATCAGAATCTCACCGCCGCGAATCATAAGGGCCGCCGCGACGAATCGCAGCGCGGGGCCGGCGGGTTTTGGTCGCGGGTCCTGCTCCTGATGCTCCACCCATCTAGTGTAGCCGGGCGCCTATGCGGGTGAAAGGAATTGAAAATGCAGCCCTTATCTCATTGGATACCTGCACCGCAAAGGCGCCAGCTAGCCGGGAAAGTTCAATTCCCCGTCACGTCATTGAGCGCGGTTGTCGCTCCGGCGGGGCGGAAACAGGTCCAGCCTCGCTGCGCAGCGGCTTCCAGTAACCCTGGCGTTGGATTGATTGGAAAGGGCTGCGCGGCCATCTCCAACATGGCGAGATCGTGAATGGAATTGCCGAACACCGCGTCGGGGCGTTGCAGGCCGATGCGGACCAGCGTCGCCGCCTTGCCTTCGTCCGTGGGCACGTCGATGAGTGTCTCTGTGACAACGCCATCCACGATTGCAACTTCGGCTGCGCACACGCGTTCCTCTGGAATCGAAAAGCTGCGGAGGGCCTCGACGATGATCCATTTGTTTGTCGAACTGACGGCCCAGAGTTGTGTACCACGCTCACGAAGCGCGGCGACCAGATCGGCAATCTCCGGAAAGATGCGCGGCGTCACGAACTCACGCACGTAGCGGGCGGCGGTCTGACGCAATTCGGCGTCACGCAAGCCGGCGTAGATCTGCACCATCTCGCCGCAGATTTTCACCTCGCTGACCTCTCCGGCGCGATAGGCGCGATGGCGCGCGTCGATCCACGCGCTAGTGGACCGGGAGACAATTCCCTGCTCCAGCGACCAGTTCAAAAAGCCAAGCCCGGCGTCGCCGTCCCATAGCGTACCGTCGCAATCGAACACAGCGACTGCCGGCTCCAGTTCCAAAACCTTCTTCTTCAATTCCCCAGCCGTGTATTCGGCCGCCTGCAATGGTGTCATCATCACTTATCGATCAATCCTGAAATTTGTCTCGATTCAATTCTCGCCGAATAGGCGCAGTTTTGCACGGACGCTGTGTTAAGAGTGCATGCGCGCGCTCGGCCACGTGCTTTATCCTTTGGATATTGGATTCGTTCATCGAGGGCGCTCTTATGCGAAAGATTTTGCCGCTCCTTACCGCCTTGTTTGCACTCGTTTTTGTTTCGGGAGGGCTGGCGCATGCACAGTACTCACCGACGATCCACGCGGAGATCATCCCATCCGCCGATCTCATGCAGCCCCAGGCTTTGAAACAGTTGCTGGATGCGAAGAAGGCGCCCGCAATGTTTCAGGTGGGCTCGCGTCTTTTCTTCTCGGAGGCGCATATTTCCGGTTCAACCTATGCCGGACCGGGATCCAGCGAGCAGGGTTTGGACCTGCTGCAAAAAGCCGTGGCGCACATGCCGAAGGGCAAGCTCATCGTGCTCTATTGCGGCTGCTGCCCGTGGGACCGCTGCCCGAATGTGGGTCCAGCATGGAAACACCTGCACGATCTGGGCTACACGAACGTGAAGGTGCTCTACCTGGCGCACAACTTCGGCGATGACTGGGTTGCGAAGGGCTATCCCACGGAGCGGCAGTAACGTGCGAGCATTGCTCCGCATGCTGATCTGCGTGGCGGCAGTTGCGCTCGCTTTTGCGGGACGCGCCGACGCGAGCCCCCAGGCGCTGCTTCACAAGGCCGCGCCCCAGTTTACGCGCAACGATCTCCAACACCGTTCCATCGATCTCCGCTCCTACCGGGGCAAGGTGGTTCTGCTCACGTTCTGGGCAACATGGTGCGCGCCGTGCCAGACAGAGATTCCAAAGTTCCTGGAGTGGCAGCGCACGCTTGGACCGCGCGGCTTTGAGGTGCTAGCCATTTCAATGGACGACGACGCGGGGCCGGTGGCGCGTTTGGTGCAGCGGAAGCATGTGAGTTATCCCGTGATCATGGGCGATACCCAACTGGCGCAACTGTATGGCGGAATCCTGGGCCTGCCGGTAAATTTTTTAATCGACCGCCAAGGCGTGGTGCAGGCGGTGTTTCAGGGCGAATCCAATCTGGAATCCATCCACGGACGCATCCAGGCATTGCTGCGAAGCACGGCACACTCCGGCGCGCCGCAGCGCGACACAGCACATCCAGCGCCGCGCAGATGACATAAGGTTCATCTGTAGTTCGCCGCAATTTTGCAGAACGGCGCCGCCACAATTGAATTCCGCTTTGCAGGGAAATAGTTGTGCTACCCGCTGCGCTCAAGCGGCGTCTAATCATAGACTTCAGTTTGTTTTGCCCGCTTTCCTCTTTGGCTTCCCCTAAGCTCTGCATCAAATGAATGAAAGGTTCCTTGTGTTACGCAGACTTGCTCCCTCTTTTTTCTGCCTGCTCGTCTTCTTTCTCGCCGTCAAATCGCAGGTTGTTGCGCAGGCTCCCATCGAGCCGTCGCTCCCCGAAGCGCCCTTGCCGCATAGCCGCGTGCTGCTGCTTTTTCCCGGCTATGAGACCATTCAGGACCCCACAATTCCCGTCGCTCCCCTCCGTACGCGCCAGAAGTTTGAAATGGCGTACCGCAAGACCGTCGATCCTTCGCTTCCCATTGAAGCCCTGATGTTCGCTTCCTATGACAAATTCGCAAGCTACGGACCTAACTACGGGTCGGGCGGCGCCGCCTTCGGGCAGCTCGTCGGCTACAACGCAGCGAACCTTTCTTCGACCTTCTTGTTTACCGACGCACTGCTCCCAACACTGCTGCACCAAGACCCCCGTTACTTCCGCAAGGGCGCCGGTTCGATCAAATCGCGGGTCTGGTGGGCCTTCCGCAGTGAGTTCGTTGCCTTTAGCGACACTGGCCGCGAAGAGCCAAACTACTCCAGCGTTCTGGGTTTTGGCATGGCTACCGCTCTCAGCAATGCCTACTCTCCGGAGAGCAGCATCACGTTTCCCAAAACAATGGAACGTTGGGGCGTGAAGGAAGGCGTGAGCTTCGGCCTCAACGTGCTGAGAGAATTCGGCGGTATCAGCAAGCCGGAGAAGCACCAGACCCTGACCGGCCCCAAAGAGCGCAGCGAATAAGTCCGAGCCGAACTCCCGGCGCGCCTTATTGACCTCCTTGATTCCTTGACCAAGGAGATTCAACAGTGCGCGCCTCACTGCCGTTTGCTGAAACTTGCCTCGATAATCGGGATGTGAACGCGAAAGCCAATCTTCCGCTCCTCAGCGACTATCAGACGTTTCTGCGTGTGGAGAAAGGTTTACGGCCGCTCACGTGCGAGGCCTACCTTAGCGATCTAAGGACGTTTGCGGAGTTTCTGGAGACGCGCCATGGCGTTCTGGTCAGTGGCACTCAACAGGACGTGGCCGCGTTTCTCGAGCATCTGCGCACGCACGGCATCGATTCGAGATCGGCGGCGCGCAAGCTGAGCTGCCTGCGCGGTTTCTATAAGTGGCTGTTGCTCGACCGGCGCATTCACCACGATCCCACCGTCAACATCGAGTCGCCGAAGACCTGGAAGGTTCTGCCGAAGTCGCTGGCGGAGCCCGAGGTTACGGAGATGCTGGAGCGGGCTACGCTCGCCGCGACACATCCGCAGGCGCGCGCAACGGCGTTGCGCGATGCAGCCATTCTTGAACTGCTCTATGCCGGCGGATTGCGCGTTTCAGAACTTACCGGTCTCGCTGTCAGCGATCTCGCCCTTGATGCAGGGCGCGTGCAGGTGCGCGGCAAGGGCGACAAGGAACGCATCGTGCCCCTGGGGCGCGCGGCTGTGAATGCGATTGAAAGCTATTTGCGCGAAGGACGCCCGCACCTGGCGCGGATTCGCAGCGCGCGTGGCGGGGATAAGCGCCCGGATCCAGCGCGGCTGTTTCTCTCGTTGCGCGGCATGCCGCTGACGCGCAACTGGGTTTGGCACCTGGTGAAGATGGCAAGCGGCGGCGCCAGCCCGCATATGCTGCGGCACAGTTGCGCAACACACATGGTGGAGGGCGGCGCCGATCTGCGCAGCGTGCAGGTTCTGCTTGGCCACGCGGACATCTCCACTACGCAGGTCTATACACACCTGGCGCTAAACCGGTTGAAGGCGGTGCATCGCGATTTCCATCCCCGCTCGAAGCGTATGCAGGCGGTCGAAACCGCTGCAGAGGATGCTTCAGCGGAGCCGATTGAGGAGAGCGCCTAATGGAAGCCTCGCCGAACGACCAGCATCACACGGCGACGGGCCGGATCGGTGAACTGGTGTCGGCGTACCTCACGGTGCTGGCCAACGAGCGCAATGCTTCGGCGCACACGCTGCGCGCCTATGCACGTGAGTTGCACGAATTCGCGGCATTCCTGGCGAAGGATCTGGGGCCAGACTACGCGCCGGACAAGATCGAGCACACCACTATCCGCGCGTATCTGGGCTCGTTATACGAGCGCAAGCTGTCAAAGGCATCGGCTGCACGCGCGCTTGCCGCGATTCGTAGCTGGTTCAAGTGGCTGGCGCGCACGGGCCATGTACAGCAGAACGTGGCCGCGCTCGTGTCCACACCCAAGTTGCCGAAGCATCTGCCGCGTGTTCCATCCATCGAGCAGATGAACCGCGTGGTGGATTCCGTCAGCGAAGATGCCGCGAGTTGGCCCGCGCGCGATCGCGCCATTCTGGAATTGCTGTATGGCTGCGGCATGCGCAACGCCGAGTTGACCGCGCTGAATCTAAGCGACATCCATTGGGCCAACGATGCCATCCTTGTTCGCGGCAAGGGGCAGAAGCAACGCTACGTTCCTCTCGGCGATGCCGCCGCCCAGGCCTTGCGCGCGTATCTGGCGGAACGCGATGGGCGGCTGGCGGCAGCCGCGCCCGGACGCACAACGCCCGCGGTCTTCGTGAACCTGCAGTTGCGCGGCATGGAGAAAGCAGGCGGCGAAGCCCGGCTCACAACGCGGAGCGTGGGCCGCATCGTGAAGCGAGTCGCCATTCTGCGCGGGCTGCCCTCCGACGTGCATCCGCATACGCTGCGTCACGCGTTCGGCACGCATCTGCTGGAGGAAGGCGCCGATCTGCGCGCCATCCAGGAGCTGCTCGGACACGAGCGGCTGTCAACCACGCAGCGCTACACGCAGCTCACCACAGCGCAGCTCGAACAGGTCTACGACCGGACTCATCCGCGCGCACAGTAGCAGAGCAAAAACTGCATGAACGACGAAGGCCCGGAGATTGCGCTCCGGGCCTTCATCGTTGATGTTTTGTGGTTATCCCTGGTGATGGCCACCGCCGCCACCCTGGCGGGGCGGACCGCCGCGACGGCGACGCCGGCGACGATTATTGTTGGCGCCTCCGCCACCCTGCGGACGTCCGCCGCTCGGCTGGCCGCCTGGTGCAGGCGCGCCATCGACGCGGTTGAAGTTGGGCTCGTTCTCCTCGTCGAACTCCTCGCCCTCTTCCTCGTCGAAGTCGTCGCCGCCTTCGATGAGAATCGTGCTTTGATTCGACTTCGGCTGGCGCTCGTCGAATTCGTGACGAGGCTGCTCCGCACGGGGCTGACGCGGTTCGCGCGGTTCACGAGGCTCGCGCCGCGCGGGCGCTTCCTCGCCACCCTCTCCCTCGGCCGGAGCTTCACCGCCGTTGGCCTGGGCCAGCTTGGCGCGCTGCTCCTTGATGAGCGCTTTGCGGCTGAGCTTGATGCGATTGCCCTCGATGGCCAGGACCTTCACCATCACCTGATCGCCTTCGCGCAGCTCGTCCTTCACTTCCTTCACGCGGTGCTCGGCGATCTCAGAGATATGCAGCAGGCCATCGGTGCCCGGGAAGAGCTCGACAAACGCGCCGAACTCCGCGAGACGAACAACCTTGCCGAGGTAGACCTTGCCCACTTCCGGCACGGCGGTGATGTCGTTGATCATCGCCAGCGCCTTGGCCAAGCCTTCGGCGTCGCTGGATGCCACGCTAACCTTGCCGGAGTCGTCGACGTCGATCTTGGCGCCGGTCTGCTCCACGAGGCCGCGAATGGTGGCACCACCCTTGCCGATCAGGTCGCGGATCTTGTCCACCGGAATCTGCACGGTCTCAATGCGCGGCGCGTACTTCGAACGCTCCGTGCGCGGGCCGTTCAGCTCGGCGTCCATCTTGTCCAGCAGGAAGATGCGCCCACGGCGCGCCTGATCCATCGCTTCCTGCAGGATCTGCCGCGTAAGGCCGCCGATCTTGATGTCCATCTGCAGCGCGGTAATGCCCGTGCGCGTTCCGGCAACCTTGAAGTCCATGTCGCCGTAGTGGTCTTCGGCGCCCGCGATGTCCGTCAGGATGGCGTAGTCATCGCCTTCCTTCACGAGACCCATCGCCACGCCGGCGACCGCGCCCTTCAACTTCACGCCCGCGTCAAACAGCGCCAGGCTGGCGCCGCAGACCGACGCCATCGAGGACGATCCGTTCGACTCCAGAATGTCCGACACGATGCGGATGGCGTACTCGTTCGGCGAGGGCAGTACGGCGGTGATGGCGCGCTCGGCCAGTGCGCCGTGGCCCACTTCGCGGCGACCTACGCCGGTCATGCGTCCCGTCTCGCCCACGCTGAACGGCGGGAAGTTGTAGTGGAGCATGAAGGGCTTCTTCATCTCGCCCTCATAGCTCTCCATGCGCTGCGCTTCGTCGGGCGTGCCCAGCGTCGCCGTAACCAGCGCCTGCGTTTCGCCACGTGTGAACAGCGCCGAACCGTGGGTGCGGGGAAGCACGCCGGTCTCGATACTGATGGCGCGAATCTCGTCGAATGCGCGGCGGTCGGGACGGATACGCTCCTTCGTCACCTGCTCGCGGAAGAGTCGCTCGCGCATCAATTCGTAGTAGGTGCCGAGCTTCTTCTTTGCTCCCGTGGTATCGTCCGCGGGAATCTCGGCGGCGAGTTCGTCCTTGATCTGCTTGATCAGCCCGTAGCTCTCGGTTTTGCCGTGAGCCTTGGTGTCGAGGGCGTCCTTGAGACGATCGCCAATCTTGCTCTTGAGCTCGTTGTAGTAGGCTTCGTCGATCTGGGGCGCGGCGAATTCCTTCTTCTTCTTGCCGGCCTTGGCGACCAGCTCATCGATCGCGGCAACGATCTTCTTGATCTCGCTGTGCGCGAATTCGATGGCGCTGAGCACCACCTCTTCGGTCTCTTCCTTGGCGCCGGCTTCGATCATCACGATGCCGTCCTTGTGGCCGACAACCATGATGTTGAGCGTGCTCACGAGGCGCTCGGAGTAGGTGGGGTTAATCACCAGCTCGCCTTCGACGCGGCCCACGCGCACGGCGCCCACCGTAGCGCTGAACGGAATGTCAGAGAGCGCGAGCGCGGCCGCAGCGGCGTTGATGGCGACCACGTCGGGATCGTTCTCCTTGTCCGCCGAAAACACCAGCGCGATGACCTGGGTCTCGTTGCGGAAGCCATCGGGGAACAGCGGCCGGATGGGGCGGTCGATCTGCCGGGCCGTCAGAATTTCCTTCTCGCTGGGCCGGCCTTCACGCTTGATGAAGCCGCCGGGAATGCGCCCGCCGGCGTACGTGTACTCGCGGTAGTCGACCGTGAGCGGGAAAAAGTCGATGCCCTCGCGGGGATCGGGGGATGAAACTGCAGTGGCCAGGACAACGGTTTCGCCTGTGCTCACAAGGGCCGCACCGGAGGCCTGCTTGGCGATGCGCCCGGTCTCAAACGTGAGACGGCGTCCGCCGGCAAGCTCGACGGCTACTTCATGCTTGGTAGACATAGAGTCCTCTTTCGGTTTTTAGTCGCTTGGGAAACTTGGAAGGAAGGCGCCGGCTCAGGCAGCAAGGCAAGGAGAGGCTGCTCGGCTCCAGTGCGCCGGGCCCGGCAGAGACGACACCTCTGCGCGAGCCCTGGCTGCCTGGAATCATTGCCAGGTACACGTTGGCCCCGGGGGCTGTTTGAAGCTGGGGCCATGACCAACCTGCGGTCTGGGCGCTTCCGGATCAAATGCGGGCTTTCTGGAAGTGACTACTTGCGGATTCCCAGCTTGCCGATCACGCCGCGGTAGCGGTCAGTGTCGTGCGTTTTGAGGTAATCCAGCAGGCGGCGGCGCTTGCTCACCAGCATCAAAAGGCCACGACGCGATGCGTGATCCTTCTTGTGCGTTTTGAAGTGCTCCGTGAGTTCGCCAATCCGCTCACTCAGAATTGCAATCTGAACCTCGGGGGAACCGGTGTCCGAATCGTGAGTGCGGAAGCGTTGAATCAGGTCAGTTTTCTTAGCAGTCGCCAGCACGGCGTGTGTTACTCCTCTTACGTTCTCAGTCCACTTCTCAAGTGTCTGGATTGAGATTAACAGAAATGCCTCGTATTGGAAACCTCGCCGCCCCCGGGAACCAGATCAGAAACCCTGTGCGATCAACGCGGTCCGCCGGTGAACAGGCGCGTGTCGAATCGCTCGCGGATGACCGAGACAATCCGCAGCTTCTCCGCGTCACGGTGCAGCGGGTTCAGCAGCAGATTCCATGTGCGGGGAACAATTGCAGAAGGAACGCGAGCCAGCGGGCTTTCAAGTGAAGCCAGCCACTCGTCGCCAAGTTTCTGCGTCACGTCCGTACGGTCTCTCCAATGGACGCCGGCCAGCGGCATGAGATCCCGGCTTGCCAGCTCATCCGGGGCGTCGATTTCGAGAAGCGCAAAGGTGCGCGGAAGTCGATCTTCGCGCTCGTTCAGGTGTACCAGAACTTCCAGAAGGGCTCCGGCCGGGCTCTCGGCCATGAACACAACTCGTCGGCCCAGAGTGGTCCAGCGGGATGCGAAATGCGTGCCGCCCAAGCCACGCAAATCAAGATGATTGCTGATCCGCCACAGAGTCGACATTGTTTGTGCCGCAGACGGGTGGTTTGCCTGGCTTACGCAAACACTCCTTCATCAATCTGGTAAAGGAACTCTTCAACCGCATGCTGCCCGGCTTCGGTCCGCAACAAGCTGAGCGGCGATCTGCCGCCAAAGCGATCCTTCGGATTCAGAAGCCAGTCTCTTCCGTCGGTCCGGTCACCGTAGACCTTCACCGCGAGTTCGTACATCCGCGCCACCCGCGCCAACCGGTCGGACTCATCCAGATTCAGCGGTTCCTTCCGTTCCCGCCGGTGTTTCAGGGTTCGAGCCGGAATGACCACCTCGAGCAGGTCCTTTAAGGCGATGCCCGAATACGCGGAGAACTCCTGAAGAGCGGACAGCGGCACTCCGCGCTCAACCTCGCGCCAGCCATATTCAAAGGGCGGTGGAGAAACGGGATGGATTGCAGCATCTGCCATAGAGACATTATGCCACACTTTGTGCGGCACAATGTCCGTGCTTACGCTCTCACCCCTGCTGCCGCTCGATCTTCGGACTGATGAACTGTTCAACTCGGCGACGACATTCGGCTGCTTCTGCTCCGAGAAGAGACTGAATCTGTGTGCGAAGTGGATGGCGGTGCGCGGCGTGCGGAGTTCTCCAAGCGCAGCCTGCAGGCCGCGCCTGGAGAATGCTGTTCCTGGCCTATGGGGCCACCATATTGTTAATTGTTACTGGCCTGCCGTGGGCGCCTTCTTGTGCTCCACGAAGATGTGTGCCTGATGGCAGTTCACACAGGTTTTGCCTTTCATAAATGGATCGGATTTGACCTGTGCCACCTGATCGGAGTGGCAGGTTTCGCATGAACCCAACCCCGGCTTGCCGGCGAAATCCGCTGCCGTGGTTTCGCCATGGCATACGTTGCATTCCAGGCCATTGGTGCCATGCGGGCTGGCCTTCCACTGGTCATAGATCGCCTTGTGGCAGGTGGCACAGGTATCGCCGGCTGGAATCAGCCGATGGTGGATGTGCGTGGGTTGTTCCTGCTGAGCAAAGGCAGGCTGTACGGCAGTAGCTAAAAAGAAAAAAGCAAGAAGAGCAAAGCCGAGCATACCGGCGCGGAAACGATTCACGAAAGGTCCTCCTGAGTATTGCGCTCCAATCTCAAACCGGCGATGCGTTGCCGATCAGTGATACCGGTCACGTGCCAGCGCCGTGCGACGCTCATGCGAACGCTCTCCCAAATGCGGAACGAGAAGGCAGGGAACGAGGGAACGAGAAAGACCAAGGGTGTGCGGAGGTAGTGGGCGTGAGTTGGCAGGTATCTGGAAGGCGAAGAGAGCGCGAAGCATAGGGGGTGGGGTCCCTTTTTTGAGTTTTGCGGGAGTGGCTTTGGCAGACACCAACCCCTTACCTGGGGAACTCAGGTGTTTTGAAGGTAGCTCCGGTGCGGGGGCGGTGTATGTGATGGCGGATACGGGGTGGTGTGATGAAGGAAGAACGCTAGAGCGCAGGCGGATGACGGTGCCATGTCTTGCTCGCCGGACCTTTTCAATGGTCTGCCGCTGTTACCATCCGCGTGCGCATGTTTCGAATGGTCTCTTTGATTGATTAGGCAGGGATCTCGCCACCGCAAAAGCCTAATCCGTCTCGCCCGGATCGCCTCCGCGGCCTAGCCAATAGTTGGCAGGGGCTAAAGCCCCGAATGTCTTGGGGCCGTCTTCGGCACGAGTAAACTCGTGCCGTTGTTACAAAGCGGGGAGTGAACTGCAAGGCGGGCGGTGAGCTGAACGGCGCAGGCGGCCTTTGCCGCGCCGTGGATGGGGGCAACGGGGTTGGGGCCAGGGTGGGTCAGAGGTATCCCGGGTCCCCAAGTGCGAGGGACCCGGGGCACCCATTGTTTTGGGGATATCATGGTTCCCGATTTACGTTTTCTGCACGAGTAAACTCGTGCAGATGACCGCCTCACCACTCCGTCAGCGTCACTTTGTCAGCCCATTCGTGCAGTGGAGTGCCGGTGGGATCCTGATCGAGTTGGAACTGGAGTCCGGTCTGATCTTGCCAGGTGGTGCTGTTGGTGTTCCAGGTTTGATTGAGGGCGTAGGGAGTGCCATCGAAGACGATCGTGTCGTAGCGATACTGCGTGCCATTGTTGACTAGCTCGTCGTACTCCTGGACGTGGTGCCAGCCGGGCGTCCAGTGGGGACACGGGATTCCGTTCAGGACCCAGCGATTGCCGTTGCTGTCCCAGGTGGACCAGTAGCCATCTCCAAAGTCGCACTGGCTGCCGATCATATATTCATTGCCGGATAGAACCACATAGAAGTCGAGTTCCGAGGACCAGAAGTGGTTTTCGACAGCGGGGTCGTGGTAGACCCAGAAGTCCCACAAGAAATGGGTATTGTGATTTGTACCCATCATGATGTCCTTGAACAGGACGTTGCTCCAGCGCGGGCCGCCGGCGTACATCTCAAGGCTGCTGCCGCTCAGGGAGGGCTGGCTCTGATCGAAGGTCAGCGTATAGTTCTTCGTTACGTTTGTGCCGGCCGCGCATTGGCTGCAGATGCTCCAGTTGGCCTGATCGTTCTGCATCTCGCTTAGCACCGTTGCGTTTGAGGGCGGAGTGGGCATCGTAGGGGCGCTGGGCGGTGGGGTAGCAACCTGGATCAGTCTGATTTCGGACCGGTTGTAGTTGGAATTGGAGTCCGTGGCGCTTGCCCACAGAAGATGCTGGCCGTTGGGAATCGTGATGGAGCGGGAGATGGAAGTTTCAGCGGTATTGGTCTGGTATACAGCTTGACCGTCGAGGCAAACCGTCCACTGCTGAATGGTAGCGCTGTCGTATGCGGTTGCATTGACAGTGACGTTGCTCGGATTCGCGCCGGGCGCGGGGGATTGCAACCAGATGCCGAGTCCGTTTTGGTTGTTATATCCCGATTCCGTTCCGCCGCATCCCGGACTGGCATTGCTGGGTGATCCCCCAATGACGGGGCCGCTGCCCGAGCCCGTGCTGTTGTTGCCTAATGTAGCGCCGCACCCGGCCATGAGGTACATCCCGAGTGCACATGCAAGCAAAAAAAGAAAGGAATGAAAAGACCTGAGCATCCGGTACTCCCGACACGGAAGCTGAGATGCAGGCTTCCCGGCATGTTCTGCCTCAAGTTCCGAATCCAGCTGCGGCTTTTCTGATTGGGTGGGATACTGAAGCCCTGACGAAGGAATGCTGGCGGGCGGATGGCCGATTGCTCTCACCAGGGAACTTTCCTGAGGAGGCTGAAGCCGCGCTTTTTGTGCGCTCCCTGCGGCGCGGCTTGCCCGAGGGCTCCCACCGCGCCCTTTCAAAACCCGATCTATGCAGCCGGTTCTAGTCGGTTCCGCCGAGGTCGGCTTCGGGGCCTATCCAATAGTTGGCGCGGGCCACTACGCGGACGTCGCTGTAGTCCTGCGCCAAGTGGACGCGAATGGCGTGCAGCCCTGGCGCGGGGTTGGACGGGCTGAAGGTGATGAGATAGCGATTGCGGGCGTGCTTGGCCGCCTCCACTACGCGCTTCTCAAACTTCTGGTCGGAGACGAAGGTGGTGTACTCGCCGCCGCTCATGAGCGCCACTTCCTTAGTTACATTCTTTTTGAACGCCTGAATGAGCGCCACCAGCGCGGAGACCATATCGAGCGTGCGGTTCTCGCCCGAGTCCTTGGCGTCGTGGATGAACTGCGCGGTGAACGGCGAGAACGAAACCGTGAGCACGAGCACGTCGGACTGGCCGATTTTGCGGATGAGACCGGCGATTTTGGTGTGTTTGCTGCCGTGGTCGCGTGACTCGCTGATGAGCAGAAGGACGCGGCGATACGACTTGGGCTGCATCTGCAGCAGATCGACGCCGTAGCTGAGCGTGTCGAGGATCGCGTCGCCGCCGTCGCCGGGCTGAATGGTTGCGAGCGCGTGGCTGACATCTTCCTGCGAGTGCGTGAAGTCCTGGAGCAGGTGCGGAATGGAATCGAAGCCCACGACTGCGGCGGTGCTGCGCGGGTTGAAGAGAAACGTTTGGAGCAGCGGGCCGAGTTTGGCGATCTTGTCGAACTCGAGCGGGCTCATGCGGCCCTGCTCGACGGCGATGACGAGCGCGACCGGGGCGGTGTCCATCTCCTCCTGCACGCGAATCTTCTGCGGTACGCCGTTGTCGTCGAGCACGAAGTCGCCGGCCTTCAGGCCGTAGACCACATCGCCGTCCTTCTTCTCGACGAGGGTGGGGACGAGGACTTCCTGCGTGGTGATGCGCAGCGTGGGCTGACTGGATTGCGAGCCGGGCATGGGGAGGGGCGGCTCGGCGGGCGGCATCTGCGCCGGCTGCTGCTGTGCCGCGACGAAAGAGGGGCTCAGCAGGATGGCAAGACACGCGCCGAGCAAGTTGGGTTTAAGTCTCATCCCGGAGAAGGCTCCAGAACCATGATAGGCGATGGATGATTTCGGAATTGCAAGTCCGCGGGGAACTGCGCCCGCGCAGGCTTCGTACTTTCCGGGCAGAGGTTACGCATGACATTTAGCAATCGAATGGTTCCCTGCTTTGTCGCCATTGTTTCTTTTGGACTCGGATCGCTTGCGATGGGCACAACGGCGCGGGCGCAGGATTCGGGCATTGAGCTTCACGCGCACGGCAAGATCAGTGCCGCGGACATTGGGCTGCCGGCTTATCCCGGCGCGAAGCTGTTCAAGGATGCACACGAGAGCGACCCCACGGCCGACCTTGGCTTCAGCTTCGGCGATGTGCACTTCCGGCTTCTGGTCGCGAAGTACGCGACCGGCGACGCAGGCAACAAGGTTCTCGATTTTTATCGCAAGCCGCTCTCCCGCTATGGCGAGGTGCTGGAATGCGATCACGGCAAGCCCGTGGGAAGGCTGCAGCGCACGACTAGCGGGTTGACCTGCGATAGCGGCCAAGGCGAGCAAGGGCACCTGAATGTAAACGGCAATTCGTCGGACGATGTGGAACTCCGGGCCGGAACGCCGCACAAGTTCCGCATCGTCGGAATCGATTCGCACACCGGCGGACAAACCCAGTTCGGCCTTGTCTACGTGGAGTTGCCGCGGGACACAAGCTCGAATCACCCGGATTGATGCACCACATGAAGGGGCGCACGTCTTCGCCCGATGTGTCCGCTATCGAACAGTGAGCGGCATTTTCGGACGGGGTGGAAGCTGTCGAAACGGGCAAATGGCGCGTATTTGCCTGATTTTGCGATGGGCGCCGCGTGAATGCGGTGGCACAGCAAGTGCAGTGTATTCCGCGATCCGGTGTGCATGAGGTGAAGTTTGCAGAAGATCGTTTTCGATTTGCGTTATGTGATGCGGCAACTTGCGAAGTCGCCCGGCTTTGCCATCACTGCCGTGCTGATGCTGGCCTTCGGCATTGGCGCGACGACGGCGATCTTTTCGATTGTGGATGCGGTGCTGCTGCGGCCGCTTCCCTTCCCGGACTCGAACCGGTTGATGGTGCTGGGAGACAAGCTGGAGGGCGTGAAGTTCGAAGGCGTTGGCGTGACGGTGCCGGACATCCAGCAGTACACGCGCGACACGCACGGCTTTACGGCGCTGGGCGGCTACCAGAACACGCAATACGAACTCTCAGGGAATGGCGAACCGGCGCAGGTGAACGGTGCGCGGATGACGGCGGGCGTGTTCGGCGCGCTGGCGGTGCAGCCGCAACTGGGCCGCGTGTTCACGGCGGAGGAGGACGAGCATCATCAGCAGGTGGTGGTGCTGAGTTATGCCGCGTGGGTGAACCGATTCCATCGCGACCCGCAGGTGCTGGGCAAGACGGTTCTGCTGGATCGCAAGCCGTATGAGGTGATTGGCGTAATGCCGCGGGGATTCGAGTTCCCGCTGGTTGCGGGCCAGCTCAATCGCACGGAGATGTGGACGCCGATGAGTTTCCGGCCGGACGAGCTGACGCCGACGGCGGCCGCCAACTGGAGCTACCAGATGGTGGGCCGGCTGAAGCCGGGGTGGAGCGAGCAGCAGGCGCAGGGCGACGCGGAGACGGTGGCGCAGGCGATCATGCGCGGCTATCCGGCGATGATTGCCACCCTGCATATCAGCGCGGTGGTGCGGCCGCTGCAGGAAGACACCGTAAGAGACACGCGGGCGCTGCTGCGAACGCTGTTTCTGGCAGTGGCCGTGGTGCTGCTGATTGCGTGCGTGAACCTGGCTGGGCTGATGCTGGTGCGGGCTATCCGCAGACAGCGGGAAGTGGCCGTGCGGCTGGCGCTGGGGGCGCGCGCTTCGGCACTGCTGCGGCAGGCGCTGCTGGAGAGCCTGGTGTTGAGCGTGAGCGGAGGCGTGCTGGGACTGATGCTGGCGGCGGTGGCGCTGCGCGTGGGCAAGAGCCTGCTGCCGGAGACGTTGCCGCGCGTGAGCGAGATCGGACTCAATTGGCCGGTGGTGGGATTCGCGCTGGTGCTCGGCATTCTTACCGGCGTGATCTGTTCGCTGGCGCCGGCGTTTGCGTCGCTGCGGACGAATGTGAACGCCAATTTGAAGGAAGGCGGACGGAGCGGATCGGAGAGCGGCGGGCATGCGCGCCTGCGTTCCACGCTGGTGGTGACGGAGATTGCGATTGCGCTGATGTTGCTGACGGCCTCGTGCCTGCTGCTGCGCAGCTTTGAGAAGATGCGGCAGGTGAATCTCGGCTTCCAGCCGGAACACGTGACGACAGCGGCGTATGGCCTGCCGCACCAGCAGTATTCCAAGCAGACGCAGATCGACGAGTTCAATCGCGAGCTGCTGGCGCGGCTGGGGCAGTTACCGGGCGTGACGCAGGTGGGCATTACCACGCAACTGCCGGCCAACGGCGTGAACAACAATCAGACCTTCGTGGTGGAAGGGTACGTTGCGCCGAAGGGCGCGGACTTGAACCTGGCCACGGTGTCGGAGGTTCTGGGGAACCCGTTCCAGGCGCTTGGTGTGCCGCTGCTGCATGGGCGCTTCTTTACGGAAGCGGACCGGCATGGAGCGCCGCTGGTGGTGATTGTGAATCACAAGATGGCGCAGCACTTCTGGCCCGGGCAGGATCCGGTGGGCAAGCGCATGCGCATCGGCACGCAGCAGATGCAGACGCCGTGGATGACGGTGGTGGGCGAAGTGGATGACGTGAAGCTGAACTCGCCCGATCAGCCGTCGACGGAGCAGTATTACGAGCCGGAGCCGCAGGGGCTGGACGATGCAGGATCGCTCGCTTCGCCCACGGATCTGGATGGCAACGGCGGGTACATCGTGTTGCGGTCGGTTCTGCCGCCGGAGCAGATGGAGAATGCGCTGCGCGCCACGGTGCGGTCGCTCGATCCCCTGCTGCCGCTCACGCAGGTGGAGACGATGCAACAGGCGGTGTCGCAGAGTGAAGCGCCGCGCCGGTTCAATACGGTGTTGATCGGCAGTTTTGCGCTGGCGGCGGTGCTGCTGGCGATCCTCGGCATTTACAGCGTGATCGCTTTCAGCGTGGCCTCGCGCACGCAGGAGATGGCGATTCGGATGGCGCTGGGATCGCAGCGGGGGGCGATTATCCAACTCGTGCTGAAGTCGGGCGCGAAGCTCGGCGTGATCGGCTGCGTGATCGGATTATGCGGCGCGGCGGCGGCCTCCAGTCTGCTGAAATCGATGCTGTTCGGCGTGAGCCCGTTCGATCCGCTGGTGCTCACCATCGCGGCACTAGGCGTGATGGCGCTGGCGGTCGCCGCATCCACGCTGCCGGCATTCCGCGCGGCTTCGATTCATCCTATGCAGGCATTGAGGGGAGAGTGAATCTTGCATCTCGTCATCAGAATGATCTGGGCCCCGGGCCGCGATTCTGAGACCGGGAATCTCGAGGAACTTCGCGAACAGGATTCAGGTGCGAGCGAACTGGGACCTGTTTATGGGCGGCGGCGCGCTTCGCGCTCCACGCTGCCGGTCCATGCGAGGAACCGGAGCAACTCCCAGCGCTCCGCCCACATGAATGCGCAGATCGAGACGAAGGTGAGATTCTCTGCCCACTGGCCGGAGTAGGTCTCGATGCGCCAGCGGAGATAGGGGCTGCGCCACGGTCTCAGGCGTGAGCCGCGCGTGGCGTTCCACAAGAATCGAAGCGATGCGAACAAAGCGGATCCCTGACCCAAGTATAACGAGAGCGATTGTGGCGGTTTAGAGCGAGAGCGCGTGAACGGCGGCTCTTGAACCTATTCCCTCATTTCCATCGCCCCTACGGGGCTGCGGCATTTCCTTTGGGCGGCTTTCCCCACGCCTCAAGCGCGGGGCTACTGACCGCCGCGCCTAGGGCGCGATGTTAGCTTTCCCCACGCTACAGCGCGGGGCTAACGAACGCTGCGCCTCCGGCGCGAGACATGTGGGGCGGACGAGCGGGATTCGCCTTGTCCCCGTTCCCAAGTGCGAGGAACCGGTGGCACCCTCGCCGTTGATTGGAAGGGTCGGGCACCGGGGCGCCACCGGCCTGCACACTTCAGGGAGCGGCCGCCTGCTCGCGTGAGTAGGTGTAGAGGCGCACGCGGTAGACATGGAATGCATGGGCAGCCATGAGGAGCTGGCGGCCCTGGTTGCTCTGATCGCCGTTGAGCCGCTCCTGCGCAATCCAGTTGCCGTTGACGAAGGCGAGACGATCGATGGCGGCGATGCCGGCGGCCTGGTTGTCCGTGTCGGGGTCGCGCTGGAAGTCGACGGTAAGGCCGGCGCCGAGGATGTAGAACTCATTGGGTCCAGTTTCCATCACGAGCATCGCGCCGTCCTTTTCGGCGAGAGAGCGCGCGGGCCATGTGCGCGCAAGGCTGGCGCGAAAGAGGTAGCCGCCGAGCGAGACGGTCTGAGACGGACGCATGCTGAGTTCGTGGAGGACAAGGGCGCGGGTTGCATTGTTTTGCTGCGCGGCGATGAGAAGCGGCTGAAGCTGATCGAGGAGTTGGTATTCGTCGGACAGTGCGGGGCCGGGCTGCGTTGCGTCGAGCGTTGCAGGCAGCGAGTCGACGGCGAACGGCGAGAAACCGAAGCCGCGTGCCTGCCCGAAGGTGTAGAGCGCGTTGAACGGCGCAACGTCGAGCCGCGCCTCCGGCACAAAGACCGGATTGCCCTGGCGCTGGTAACGCTCGATCCATTGCTCGAAGTCGGGCCAGTAGATATCCGGCGCAAAAAAGTCGAGGGCGGGGGCGGCAGCGCGGTAGACGGGCTGCATGGAGGGATAGGGACCACCGCTCGGATAATCGCCGGCGCGCTCGAACGGGGCGGGAAGCTGGGCGTTCATGTACATGGGCAGCGCATATTCTTTTTTGCCGGCCGCGGCGACCTGATTGACGAATTGGGCGTAATGCCACGCCATGAAGATCTCGTCGGCGGCATCGCCAAAGACGGAGTGCCAGTTGTTGCCAGCTGGATTGAACTGCGCGGCGATCTCCGGAGTGAGCTGTGTGCGATGCGATCGAATGTACGCCAGGAGGGGAGCCGGCACGGGCTGCGCGAAGAGGCGGTTGGCGGCGTTGGAGCGGTCGCGGCCGCCGAGCCCAAGGACGCCGATCTCATTTTCCACCTGGATCATGAGCACAGTTTGCTGGGTGGAGTCGGTGGCGCGCAGATGGCGCATGAGCGCGGCGAAGGCGCGGCTGTCGGCGCGCATGATCTCCTCGCCGAGCGGCGAGAGAATCTCGAGAGGAGCGCCGTCGGCGGAGAAGGCGCGCGGGAAGCGATGCGTATCGGCGAGCACCCATTGGGGCGCGTATTCGGAGAAGGCGTTCTTCCAGCTTCCAAACCAGAGAAAGACGAGATGGAGATGCTGATGGCGGGCGACGTCGATCCAGTGGTCGGGGATGGAGAAGTCGAACTGGCCCTCGGCGGGCTCGATCTGATCCCAGGCAACCGGCATGAGGACGGTATTGAAGTGAAGCTTCGCGAGGCGTGGCAGGATGGCGTCCGCCTGCGCGGCGGTGCCGGAGGAGGAGTTGCCGAGCTCGCCGGCGAGCATGAGGAACTGCTTGCCGTTCAGCAGAAACTGCGACGTGCCGTTCTCAATGCGGACCTCGGGACGGTCCTGTGCAAGAGAAGTCGAGCCAAGCGCGAGCAGGACCAGGATGGAAAGAATGCAGCAGGCAAATCGCATCGTCACTCCCCGCACGAGAGTACAACAGCCGAGCGATTGAACAAAGAAGCCGGGGGTCTGGAGACCCCCGCTACAGCCGGTCAGGAGACCGGCGCTACATAGAGATGCCGGTTCACGAAGCGGGATCAGTGCAGTTTGTCAAAGAGGCTGCCGGCGGCGAGTTGCGCGATCACCGATTCGAGCGCCGACTGCTGCGTCTCACTCAAGGAAAGCTGCGTGGCCACGTGGGCGACATCGGCCTGCATGAGGGTGGTTTGCGAGGCGGAGAGCTGCATCTGCTGGCTCTGGACGGCGGTGGATGCGGAGTTGATCTGCGTAATGGAGTTGTCGATTGTTACCCGCTGCTGGGAGACAAAGTTCATCGCGTCGCTGAGAGCGGTGGTGTCGGAGATTGCCTGGGCGGGATCTCCATTGGTCGAAAAGTCCGCCACAAGACTGTTGAGGACAGCGAAGACGTTGGCGCGGCCCGCGCCCGTAAAGATCTGGTTGCCGGGGACGTTGAGCTGGATTTTCTGCCCGTTGGGGGTTTCGAGATAGTTCACGTTGGTGTCGCCGTTGTAGGTGACGGTGGCGGGCGAAGTGGATGTATCGAGCGTGAAGGGCGCGCTGGAGGCCTGGCCGCCGGCGAAGATGTACTGGCCCTGGTAGCTGCTGTTGGCCAGCGTGAGGACCTCGGCGCGGATGCCGGCGATCTGGTTGGAGACCGATTGGCGGTCGCTCGCGTTCATGGTGCCGCTGCTGGCGCCGGTGGCAAGCGAGATGGCCTGAGTAAGCTGCATCACCACCTGACCAAGCGCGGAGTCGGCCACCTGCAGCTGCCCGGTGACGAGGTTCGCGGATTGAGTGAAGGAGTCGTCCCGCTGAATCTGGTTGAGAAGAAGGACATTCTGGCCGGCGGCGATGGGATCGTCGCTGAGCGAGGTGACGCGCACGCCGCTCGAAAGCTGGGCCGAGAGCTGCTGCTGGTTTGCCTGCGCCTGGTCGAGGCCGCTGACGAGGTTGGTGACATAGCTGGGATCGACTCGCATTTCTTGTTCTCCGCGCCTGGTGATCCGAAGTGCTTCAGGGGCTAAAGCCCCGTTTTGGGTTGGCGCGGCAGTTGGCACGGCTAAAGCCGTGCCCTACCAGCCGTGCCCTACCAGCTGTGCCCTGTTAGCTGTGCCCTGCCAGCTGTGCCTTGCCAGCTGTGCCTTGCCAGCTGTGCCTTGCCAGCTGTGCCCTGTCAGCTGTGCCCTGTCAGCTGTGCCCTGTCAGCTGTGCCGTACCAGCTGTGGCCTACTGGCCGTGCCCTACTGGCCGTGCCCTACTGGCCGTGCTCTGCCGTTACGTGACGGCTGTTTGGACGCCCAGATTGATGGCCGCCGCTATGAGGGTGTCGAGCATGGTGAAGACCTCAGAGGCGGCCTGGTAACTGCGCTCCAGCGAGGTCATGGCCGCGGCTTCATCGTTGAGGTTGACCTGCGAGAGCGCATTGTTCTGCGTTTGTAGTTGAGTGACGGAGGCGTTTTGCGCGGCGTTCTCGGTCTGCACCTGGGAGACGGTGGCTCCGAGGCTTGTGACCATGCCGGAGTAGTAATTGCTGGGTGTGAGGTTTCCGAGCAGCGTTTGGCCGGCTGCGAGGATGGTGCCGTCAGGAAGCGTGAGGCCCGAGAGAATCGGCGGACTCGCGAGGGTACCGAGGTCGGCGAGCGCCACCGCGTTGCTGTTGTCGCCGCTTCCCTGCCCGGCGGAGGCTGCCGCGATCTGGTTGGGATCGGTCATGGCGACGGACATGCTTTGCGCGCTGCCGGGGACGGTTGTGGTGGTCTGCGCGAAGATGTTGACGCCGGTTGCGCCGGTATCGCCGTAGAGATCGACGCCCGCCTTGTTCTGCGCATTCACCTCGGTGGTGATGCCGAAGGCGAGCTGATCGAGCTGGCCGAGCAGCGTGGGAATGTCCTGGTCGCGCGCGGTGAGATAGCCGCCGAGTTCTCCGCCGATTTGAGGATTCGAAGTGATATCCGATCCGTTGACAAAGAAATGCGTGACGCCCGCCATGGCACTCGAAGTAACGGAGAATGAGATTGCGCCCGCCACGAGGGTTTGTCCGGATGTCGTGGTGACGGTGAGGCCGTTGCTTTCCGTGGTGATCTGATTGATGCCGATGAGCTGCGAGAGCTTGCTGAGATCCTGCTGGCGCTGATCTTCGAGCGTGCCCGCATCGCCGTTAGGCGAGACGGATTGAATCTGCTGGTTCAACTGTGCGATGGAGGACGTGAGCGCGTTCACCTGCGTGGCAACGCCGTTCGCCTCCTGATCGAGCGCGGCGCGCTGGGCGTTGAGGGCGATGGCGGCGTTGGAGACGTCGCCGGCAAGGACCGCGGCGGTAGAGAGCACCTGCTGGCGCAGGGCGTTGTTGGTTGGATTGGCTTCGAGCGAGGAAAAGGAATTGAAGAAGCTGGTGAGATCGCTGCCGATGTCGCCGGCCTTGGAACTGGTTGAGCCTGTATCGGGCGCGAAGAGGGCCTGGATGGTATTGAGTGCCTGAAGGCGGGTGGACGATGACGACGCAAGCTGCTGCTGCTGATCCAGGCGCTCGAGCAAGACGCGATCGCGAATGGAGGTCGCGCCGGTTTCGCTGACGCCGGTGCCGTAGGCGACCCCGTTGATGGTGACCGGCGAATTTTCCTGCCAGGTCGGCGTCTCGCGGGTGTAGCCGGGGGTGTTGGCGTTGGCCACGTTGCCGGCCACGATGCTGAGCGCGGACTGGTCGGCCTGGAGCGCGCCCTTGATGATCGCAAATGCGGAGCTAATCGATCCCATGCTGGTTCTCCGCCTGGGCGCCGGGCAGCGTGTACTCGATGGCGCCCTGGCGCAGGTCGCGCAGACGGCGCATCACTTCGAGGTTGGAACGGGTTGCATCGAGAACGCGCGCAAAGACGGCCATATCGCCGGCTGCCTGGCGGGCTTCGCGGGCAATCTCGGCCCGCTCTACCGCATCGGCGATACGCAGATCGCGCTGCAGGGCGGCGCAGGTGCGCGCCAGCTCTTCCAGCCGATCGGCGTCAAGATGCGCCAGCGCACGCGAGGCCTGCTGCACGAGCAGGCGAAGGCCGGGTGCGATGGGCGGCCTGGCGGCGCCGCGCCTCTGTAGGTGGGTGTTCATGGCGTCCGCAGATCAGAACCAAAACGCGTTAGCGGGCGCCGGCAAGCATGGCATCGATCATGCTGGATGCCACGGCCGTTGCGGGCACAGAGTAGGTTCCGGAGGCCAGCGCCGCCTGGATGGCAGCGACCTTCTCGGTGCGGACGTCGTCCCCGATCTGCGACGCCTGGCTGGCCGCCTGGCTCAGCGTGGCGCGATCCGACGACGCGGCAGCGGTTCCCGCAGTAGCGCTGTTCCGTACCGGGGCAGCAGGGGTCGCGGTCTGCGGCACCCCGAGGAGCGATCTCAATCCGTCCAATCCACTGCGCATATCCATTGGCTTCTACTCCCTGCCTCGCTTATCGGCGGAGGCTCCCATCACTTTAGTCATCGGAGAGATCTCATCGCGGTATCCCGGTGCAAACTGGAGGTTACTCTTTCCGATCCGGTCACTGTTCCGGAATGGGACAGCCGGCCAACGATCCGGTCTGCGATTCCAAATCCGCCCTGGCGGCTCAGCGCCTGGCCGAGGGCTTCGGAGGCAAAATCGCCGAGCGCCCCCGCGGAACCGGAATTGTCGTCCTCGTCGCCCCATGCGCCGCCCGCGTTGAGCGGCTTGAGAAGCTCCTTCATCAACTGCCCTTCAAACTCGTGGGCAGCCCGGGCCAGTTTCGGCTCCGGGCAACGAGGCGGATGCACGTGTGGGGCCACAGCTCCCAGGGGTTGCATTAGATTACCTCCAGATCGGCTTCGAGCGCTCCGGCTTCCTTCATGGCCTGGAGAATCGAGATGACGTCTCGCGCGGTGGCGCCGGTGCGCTGCAGCTCGCGGACAAGATCTTCCACGGTGGCGCCCTGCTTGAGATCGATGCGGTTGACGGGCTTCTCCTGCGCCTGGACCGTGGTCTGCTGCACCACCTGGGTGGTGCCGCCCGAAAACGGGTTAGGCTGCGAGACCAGCGGCTCCGAGATCACGTTGACGGCGAGGCCGCCGTGCAGGATGGAGACCGGAAGGAGGCGAACGGTGCCTCCGATGACGACTGTGCCGGTGCGCTCGTTGACCACGACGCGGGCGCGCGGCGTCACCTCGACGGGCACCTCCTCGATGGAGCTGAGCAGTGCGGCGCGATCCTCACTGGGTGCGACGGCCAGTTCGATGCGGCGGCTGTCGATGGCATGGGCGCGGGGAGATCCGAGCTTTTTGTTGATGGCGGCGCTGACGCGTTCGGCGGTGCTGAAGTCGGCGTCGTTGAGCACCACGCCGAGGGTCTGCATCTGCTTGAGCTCGAACGGGACCGGGCGCTCGACCACCGCGCCGCTGGGGATGCGCGCCGTGGTGGGATGATTCATGCGCTGGGAGTTGCCATTGGCGGCCACGACATATCCGCCCAGCACCAGCGCTCCCTGCGCCTGGGCATAGACCTGGCCGTCGGGGCCGTAGAGCGGGGTCATGAGCAGGATGCCGCCTTCGAGCGAACGCGCATCCCCGGCGGATGACACCGTTACGTCGACTTTGAATCCGGGGCTGCTGAAGGGCGGGAGTGTGGCGACGACGAACACGGCGGCCATATTTTTTACCTGCATGTTCATGGCGCTCATGGTGCCGGTCTGCGGCACGGTCACGCCCATCTTTTCCAGCGCCGAGACGAGGGTCTGCGCCGGAAAGACGGTCTGCGAGCTGTCGCCGGTGCCGCGCAGGCCAACGACAAGGCCGTAGCCGACAAGCTGGTTGTCGCGAATGCCTTCAATGGAGGCCACGTCTTTCAGGCGCGCCTGCCGCGGCTGCGGGGCGTCCTCGGCGAAGAGGGCAACCGCCAGCCACGCGAGGGCCAGAGCCAGCAGCGCCCAGAACCGGAGGCGCCGGCGCGCATCCGCACCTATGCGAAGGGTTCTTACTGCTCCGAGGGCCATCTCAGAACACCACCAATCTTTCGAGGAATCGCACCAGGGGGTTCTGGCGGTACGTGGAATCGTTGACGATGCCTTTGCCCGTAACTTCGAGTTCGAGGTCGGTCATCGCCGTGGAGAGGACCTGATTCTGCGCGCTCACATCCTCAGGCCGCACGAGGCCGCGCAGGCGGATGAGCTGGGTCTGCTGCGAGAAGGTGAGCTGGCGCGTGGCCTGCACGACAAGCAGTCCGTTGGGGAGCACATCGACGACCTCCGCGCCGAAGGTGGTAATGAGGCTGGAGTTGGTGGTGCTCTGGCCCTGCGCGGTGAGGCCGGAGGCGGATGTCTGCGATACCAGGTTCTGCAGGGCGTTGCCCGGCTTGAGCGCGCCGAAGAGCGCGGCAACGTTGGAGTTTGCGCTGGAGGCGCGCGAGTTCTTGACCTGGCCGTCGGTCGAAGCCGCAAGGCTCTCCGTGACCACGATGGAGACTACGTCGTGCAGACGGTAGGCCTTGACGTCGGTGCCGAGGCGAACGAGTTGACCGTTGGAAGTCCACAGGGAACCGGGCGTGCGTACTTCGGCGGCCTGCTGGGCACGGACGCGATCAATGTAGGCGCGCAGCGAGGCTTCAGGAGGGGTGAGCTTTCCGGGCTCGGCGGGCTTGGCCTTCTTTCCCGCGGCAAAGACGAACAGCGCGGTGAAGAGCATGGCGGTGAGGACGAGGAAGGTGCGGCGCGTGTTCATGGCTGCGGCTCCTGTTGCGGGCCGATCTCCGCATGGCCGGGGGCGAGCGCAACGGCAGGAATGACTCGGCCGCCGATGGACAGCCGCACGCGCAGCGCGCCGCCGGGAGCAGCGGGGCCGAGCGCAACTGCATCGAGACGCGCATCGACCACGGCGGTGTGTTCTTCGAGGACGACGCGGTCGCCGGCGCGAATTACGGGCTGGGGGAGGATGGGCGCGATGCTTCCCTTCTCGCGATGGACATCCGGCGCGATCGTGGCGAGGATGAGCCGGCCGGGTCCGCCGTCTGGCGAGGCATAGAGCAGCCAGCGCGCGCCGGAGTTGGGGTCGTCGATCTCGCGGATGGGCGCGGCGGTGGCAGGTTCGTTGGCAGTTTGGGCGACGGCGGCGAACGGCAGCAGCAAGATCGCGGCGGCCGTGCATGTCATTGCGTATCTGATCGCCACTCGGTGCATAGTCTCTCGAACTTGGTCCCCTGGTCTTTAGCAGACCGAAAACCCATGCCTCAGGGGCTAAAGCCCCGACGTCTGGTTGCGCATTGTTGGCTGGGCTAAAGCCCAGCCCTACCACCCGGTTCGGCCACCGGCCCATGTCCTTTGTTCCCGCGTTCGCTTGCTCCCTTGGTCCCTGCTTTAATGCGTCATGTTGTTCACTTGCGAGTACATGTCGTCGGCGGCCTTGATGACCTTGGAGTTGGATTCGTAGGCGCGCTGCGCCAGCACCATCTGCACAAACTCGGTGACCACGTCGACGTTGGAGTTTTCGAGATAGCCCTGCTGGAGGGTGCCGAGACCCTCGCTGCCGCCGGGGTTGCCGAGCACCGCGTCGCCGGAGGTGAGCGTGGCGGTGAGCAGGTTGCCGCCCATGTTTTCGAGGCCCCCGGGGTTGGGGAAGGTCGCGAGCTGAATCTGGCCAAGCTGCGATGGATTCTGCTGGCCGGGCAGCGTGGCGTTCACCACGCCGTACTGCGTGATGGTGACGGAGGTCGCATTGGGCGGAATGGTGATGGTCGGAATCAGCGGATCGCCGTCGGTGGTGACGATGGTGCCCTGGTTGTTGAGGTGGAACTGCCCCGCGCGCGTGTAGGCGATGGTGCCGTCGGGCCGCTGCACCTGGAAGAAGCCCGCGCCTTCGATGGCTACGTCGAGCGGGTTGTCGGTCTCATTGAGCGAGCCCTGCGTGTTGATGACCTCGGTGGCCGCCGAGCGCGTGCCAAGCCCGATCTGCAGGCCGGCGGAGACGGTGGACTGGCTCTGCGCGGCGCCGGGCGTGACCAGGTTCTGGTAGACCATGTCCTGAAACTGCAGGCGCAGTTGCCGGAAGCCGGTGGTGGAGGAGTTGGCCAGGTTGTTGGCGATGGTGTCGAGATTCATCTGCTGCGCGCTCATGCCGCTGGCCGCGGTGTACAAGGCTCGAATCATGGGTTCCTCCAGTTCGCAGGTTTCAGGTTTCGGGTGTCAGGTTTCAGGTTTCGGGTGTCAGGTTTCAGGTGTCGGGTGTCAGGTGTCAGGTGTCAGGTGTCAGCGGTCAGTGATCGGTTCATGGTTCTCAGTTCGTGGTTCGTGGTCCCGTGGTTCGTGGTCCGCTGATTTACGTATTGCCTGTTGCCTGTTCTCTGTTCCCTGTTCCTTATTCCCTAGCCCCTGTTGCCTCGCCCCTCGTCCTACACCTTGGGCAAATCCTCGGTGGCAATGCGGTTGAACTCGGTGTGGAAGACGGTGAGGGCCTTCTGCATCATCTCGGCCTGACGCTGCATCATCAGCAGGTCCAGGCTGCCCTGCACGACATCTTCATTGGCGGATTCCAGAGCGCCCTGGTGCACGGCGGTGTTTGTGGAAACCGCAGGCTTTGCCGAAGCCGGAGCGACGTAGCGATTCGCGCCCTCCGGAATAAGCTGCACGCCGGGAGCAAAGGTAAAGACACCGACCGTCGCCACCGCACCGCCGGCCACGGAGATCACGCCGTTGGCTCCGACGGAGACTTGGCCGGGCGGAATGGGAATGGGCTGGCCGGCGCTGGACAAAACGGGCTCGTTCTTATCGGTGACCATCATGCCCGCCGGCGAGCGGTGAAAGCTGCCGTCGCGGGTGAAGCGCGCGCCGTTGGCGGTCTGAATCTGAAAGAAGCCGTCGCCCTCGAGAGCGAGATCGAGGGGATTGCCGGTCTGCTGCAGCGGTCCTTGGCGCAGGTTCAGAGAGTCGCCGCCCAGCACGCCGAAGTTGTTGACCGTGCGGCCAAGCTGCGAATCGAGGGCCTCGGGGCCGAGCAGCACAGAACGAAAGTATTCGCGCTCGGCGCGATAACCGGGAGTCTGCGCGTTGGCCAGGTTGGAGGCGGCGGTGTCCAGTGCCTGCGTGCGCGCCACCAGCCCGCTCATCGCCGCGTAGTATCCGCTGTCCATACCGCTCCTCCTTTGCGCCGGGGAGTTGCAGCCAGGTGACCGAAATGTGGCGGAGCAGGATTAGAGGCCCATCACAAACACGTAGCGAATCGGCACAGAGGGCGCGGACAGATCAGCAAAAACTCACGCCGGCGATCCGGCGCGCGGCGGCAACCCGCGAAGGTGGGAGTGGCAGCAGGCGGCGGGATTCGAAAGAGATTCAAACAGAGGCGAGGGTGCAGATGACGTCGCGAACCGACGCGGCCGGGGCGATGGGGCCGGTCTGCGGCGCGGTCCACAGGCGCAGCCAGAGACAGTCGTGCACGCGGGCCAGGCGCGATTCCACGGGGCGGATCTGCTCGATGCGCCGCGCCAGGGCGCGGACCAGCACCGGCTCGGATGCGGCTTCCATCAGTTCCACCTGCGGAAATGCCGATTCCAGCATGCGGGCGTGAGCGGGCGCAAACTGCGAAGTTGCCACGATGCCGGCCTCCACGCGCAGACCGGAGATGCGCTCGAGACCCAGGGCGAGGATCGGGTCGAGGCGATCTTCAAAGCCGAGATAGAGCACCCTGGTTCCGGCGAGGCGCAAGGGCAGAGCGCCGAAGGCGTCGACGAAGAAGCGCGGCAGCAGGGGGGCTAGCGCGTTGGGGTCGTGCGCGGCGAGCGGCAGAACGGGGCAGCTCCACTGCAGGCCGAGCGCACGCGTCACCATCTGCTCGGCAACGCCCTCGCGCGCGATGAGCCACTGACCGATGCGGCCGGCGCCGTGAGCGCGCTGATTTTCGACCGCGGAGCGCAACTGCTTTTCGGTGATCCAGCCCTGCTCCAGCATGAGCAGGCCCAGGGGCAGGCGGTGGCGATAGCGTTCGTGGGTTGTGCCGCGGCCGCTGAGTTCGCGCCGCACGGCGGCACGCACGCGCTCGGCGGTGCACTCCGCGGAGCAGTTCCATTTGCCTTCGAAGACCGGCGTGGAGCGGCTGCGCCACAGGTGCAGCCAGCCGGAACTGCACTGCGGATTCCCGCAGGACTCGAACAGGCGGGGACGATTCGGCGCGGTCTGCCCGGGCCACAGGGGCGGGGATTCGATGGGGACAGGCACATCCTGCCAATCCGGCGCGCGGCGGATCAGAAGAGGCATCGGATGCTCTCCAGGCGCTCGCGCGGCGCGGCGACATCGGTGACGCGCAGGCCGAAGTTGCCGTTCACCAGCACCACTTCGCCGTGGGCAACGATCTTGTCGCCGACGATGAGATCGACGGGGTCGGAGATGTGGCGATCGAGCTGCACCACGTCGCCGGGGCCGAGGCCGAGGATTTCGCCGAGTTGGAGTTCGCGGCAACCGAAGCGCAGCGTGGCTTCGAGTTCGACATCGAGAAGGAGCTGAATGCCGGGCCGGTCGGACGGCACGCCGGAATCGTCCTGCGCCGTCGCCGTGCCGGATTGAGGGAGTGCGGCCTCTGCAATTGGAACCGCGCGCACCTGGTCGCTGACCTGGAGGATCCAGTTGTGTTCCGCGGCGCGAATTTCAAAGGCGCGAGAGATGACCTCGGGAAGTGCGGCTTCCTCCTCGACCGCCTCAATGAAGCATTTCTGGCCGGCGGTGGTGAGCAGATCGGCCGCCGCCGCCTCGGCAGTTTCGCGCAGAATCTCAATCCATGCAGCCTTGGAGCCGCCGGTCTCGCCCAACAGCGGCGCTTCCAATAACTCCGGAGGAAGCAGGACGAGAAAGTGTCCTGTAAGGTCTCCGCCGACGCGGGCGGAGATGCAGACGGACGCGGAGTCGGGCGCAGCGGGCGCGGCCTCGTGGAAATCCGGTTCTCCGGCGAGGGCCTGCGGGAAGAGCGCGGAAGCTGTCTTGATCCACGATTCGAGAAAGTTCATTGCGCGCTCCACGAGGGCAAGCGGGTTTCAAGATGCGCACCGCGATGCGCGCCGTGGCGGACCGGCTGCGCAGTCGCCATGATCTCGCCGCCCACGCACCACAGCGGCAGAGCCGTGGCGGGAAGGTCGAGGGGCAGAATCATGCCGGGTTCGAGCGCCTCCACCTGCCGGGCCGGCACGCGCACGCTGGGAAGCTGCAGCGAGCCCCCGAAGCGAATGGTGCGCACCAGCTCCTCCATGCGCTTGCGCGTATCGGCCGAGTGGCGGCGCATGCGCGACCAGTCGGAGGTGAGGCGGCGCAGGATGGTGTTGGCGACGACCGCGGGAAAGGCGAGGTTGAGCAGGCCGGAGCTCTGCGGCATGCGGATCTCGAAGCTGAGGCAGAGCGTCTTCTCGTGCATGGACATGATGCGCGGCACCTGGGTCTGCATCTCGCGGCGCTCGAAGCAGAAGTTGAGCGAAACCGGTTGCCATGCGGCGGTCAACTCGCGGCAGATGATCTCCACCACGCTGCCGAGAATCGATTCCTCGATGTCGGTCAACTCGCGCAGCGGACCTTCCTTGCCTTCGCCGCCGAGAAGCAGGTCGATGATGGGCGGCACGAGGGACATTTCCAGATGCAGCACCGAGACCGCGCCCAGAGGCTGCAGGCGCACCGAGGCGACGTAGCTGATCTCGGCGATGCGCAACAGGAACTCGTGAAACGGAATCTGTTCGGCGGAAACGAGGTTTACCTGAAACTTGGAACGCAGCGAGGCGGCCAGGTTGTGCGTCAGGTTGCGGGCGAACAGATCGTTGAGCATGCTGATGGCGCGAAGCTGTTCGTTCGAGATCTGGCCCGCAGAGGAAAAATTGTACGGTGTGACGCGCGAGCTCTCCGGACGCGCCGACGCCGGGGAACGCGCCACCGCGAACAGCGCATCGATCTCGTCCTGCTTGAGGATCTTGTCCATCGCTTATCCCCTGGCCTTCGCCGCACTGGTGCTGCGCGGCTGCTTGAGTTTGCGCAAAATTCCGCCGGCGCCCAGATCGCGCAAGGCGGCGCGCAGGTGCACAACCGCGGAGGCATGCATCTGCGACACCCGCGATTCGACGACGCCGAGGGCGAGACCGATCTCGCGCATCGTCATCTCTTCGTAGTAATAGAGGGTCATCACCAGCCGCTCGCGATCGGGAAGGTTGGCGATCGCCTCCCCGAGACGCTCTTCGAGTTCGCCCCGCAGGCAGCGAAAGAGCGGATCCTCATCGGGACGCCCGGGAACATAGGCGAGTTCTTCCTCGCCGGAATCCTCGTTGCGCTCGGCGTGCAGGGTGCCGATCTCCAGGCCTTTCAAATCGCCCAGCAGGAGCTGGTAGTCATCCAGCGAGATGGCCATCTCCGCGGCTACTTCGCTCTCCGAGGGTGCGCGCCCCATGCGCGCGGTCAGGGCGCGGATCGCCTCTTCGACGGCGCGGCCCTTGCGGCGCAGCTCGCGCGGACTCCAGTCGAGGGTGCGGAGGCTGTCGAGGATGGCGCCGCGGATGCGGAACTGAGCATAACTGCGGAACTGAACCTTCTTGGCAGGATCGAACTTGGCGAAGGCATCCATCAGGCCGACGATGCCGGCGGAGACCAAATCTTCAATATCGATATGCTGCGGCAGGCGCTCATGGATGCGCCGCGCCAGAAAGCGAACCACCGGCAAGTGCTCGAGCAGCACCCGCTCCTGCTCCGGAGTCAGCGCCCGGCCATTGCCCTCGGGTGGATAGCCGAGCGAGGCTGTAAGCCGCGCCGCCGGCGTCTGCGTTGCTGCAACTGTGCCCATCTCCACCACTCCCTATCCCAGGCCTTTTACCGCGCCGTCTTTGAAATCTCCCGCTGCCGTCCCTAGCGAAGCATGCCCACAGTGCGCAGCCGCACCTCGGGTGGAACCTCGGCCGCCGAAACCACTGTCAGGCGCGGGAACAGCGGTTCCAGCCAGCGCCGCACGTGGTATCGGGCTGGACTGGGACAGAGGAGCACGGGAGATGCCGCCGCGGATGCGGAGCCGATGAGGGACTTCAAAGAATCGGCGAGGCGGCGCACCAGCGGCGTGGCCGGAGTGGCCGCGGCCGTGGGCAGGCGCGGGGAGCGTTCCGGCGAGACGGTGGCGAGAATCTCATCTTCCAGGGCGGGTTCGAGAAGGAGAACCGGCAGTTGCCCGTCGCCGTCGAGGAGGGGCTGCACCAGGCGGCGGCCCAGCGCCTGCCGCGCGGCCTCCACCAGGCCTTCCAGGCTTTTATCGCGTGGAGCGGTTTCCAGCAGCGCCTCAAGGACGCGGCCCAGATCGCGGATGGAGACGCGCTCGCGCAGAAGCTGCTCGAGGACGCGGCCCACTTCGCCGAGGGTGAGCAGCTTGGGAACCAGCTCTTCCATCAGCTTGGGGTGCGAGTCGTTGAGCGAGTCGAGCAGGCGCTTGATCTCTGCGCGGCTGAGTAGTTCCCAGGCGTGGCGGCGGATGAGCTCGCCGAGGTGGGTGGTGATGACGGTGGAGGGATCGACAACGGAGTAGCCGGCGGCGATGGCCTGCTCTTCGAGCTGAGGCACGATCCAGGTGGCGGGAACGCCGAAGGCCGGCTCGCGCGTCTCCTTGCCGCTGAGCGGACGGCGGTTGGGATCGCCGGAGACGGCGAGCAACTGCGCGCCTTCGGTTTGCCAGCGGCCAATCTCGAGGCCGCGCAGGGAGAAGAGATACTCGCGCGGCTTGAGGCGGAGGTTGTCGGAGATGTGCACGGGTGGAATGAGGAATCCAAGCTCGCCGGCCAGGTGGCGGCGCAGGTTGCGGATGCGGTTGAGCAACTGGCCGCCTTGTTTCTCGTCGACCAGCGGAATGAGCTGGAAGCCGATCTCGAGGGTCAGGTCTTCGAGCTTGAGCAGTCCGGCCATCTCCGCGCCCTGCGCCTGCTCCGCCTTCTTCTTGTCGATGGGCGCGGGTTCCGCTACGGGCGCAGCGGCCTGGCTCAGGCGGCGGCCGCCGACGAAGAGCGCGGCGGATACGAGGAGAAATGCGATCTTGGGCAGGCCGGGAATGAGGCACATGGCGGCGCAGACGAGGCTGGCCAGGTAGAGCGTGGCGGGACGCGCGAGAAGTTGCTGGCGGATCTCGCCGCCCAGCATGCCGGCGGAGTTGGCGCGGGTGAGCGTGATGCCGCCGGCCACTGACACCAGCAGCGAAGGAATCATGGTGACGAGGCCGTCGCCTACGGTGAGGACGGTGTAGGTGCGGACGGCTTCGCTGAGGTCGATGCCCTGCTGCAGGGTGCCGATGAGCAGGCCGGCGATGATGTTGATGGCGGTGATGAGGATGGTGGCCAGCGAGTCGCGTTGATTGAAGCGCGCCGCGCCGTCCATGGCGCCGTAGAACTCGGCCTCGCGCGCGATGGCCTGACGGCGGCGGCGGGCTTCGGCCTCGTCGATCAGGCCGGCGTTCATGTCGGCGTCGATGGCCATCTGCTTGCCGGGGAGGGCGTCGAGGGTGAAGCGCGCGGTGACTTCCGCAGTGCGCACCGCGCCGTGGGAGACGACGAGAAACTGAATGGCGATGAGGGCGAGAAAGAGGACGAAGCCGACGACGTAGTTGCCGCCGACGACGAACTGGCCGAAGGCCTCGATGACTTTGCCGGCGGCGGTGGTGCCCTCCTGCCCGTGCAGAAGAATGCGGCGGCTGGAGGCGATGTTGAGCGAGAGCCGGAAGAGCGTGAGCAGGAGCAGCAGCGTGGGAAAGACGCTGAGCTCGACGGCGCGGCGAATCTGCACGGCGGAGAGGAAGACGATGATCGACGCCGCCATGGACATGGCCAGCAGCAGGTCGAGACCGGCGGCGGGCAGCGGCACCAGCATGACGAAGATGACGCTGATGGCGGCGAGCGGCAGGGCGTATTCGCGGATGCGCTGCAGGATGGACGCGGCGGCGAACGGCGGCGGTGCGATGGCGGTGGTGCTCATGGGGTACCTCGTAGCGGCGTGGAATCAGCGCGGGCCGCGGCGCGGCGTTCGCGGACTTCAGCTTCCACGCGCTGGCGATAGAGAAAGGCGAGGATGGCGGCGACGGCGGCGTAGAGATCGACGGGAATGGGCTGGCCGACTTCGACGGAGCGATAGAGCGAGCGCGCCAGCGGCGGATTCTCCACGATGGGCACGCCGGCCCAGCGCGCCTCGGCCTTGATCTCTTCGGCGAGCAGGTTGCGGCCCTTGGCGAGAACCTTGGGCGTCTCCATGGTGGCGAAGTCGAAGCCGAGCGCGACGGCGTAGTGTGTGGGATTGGTGAGCACCACGGCGGCGCGGCTCACATCGGCTTTCACGCGGCGGCGGCGCATCTGCCGCTGCAGGCCGCGGATGCGGCTGCGAATCTGCGGCGAGCCTTCGGTTTCCTTGAGTTCGTCGCGCAGGTCCTGCTTGCTCATGCGCAGGCGCGACTCGCGGCTCTGCCACTCGACGAGGTAGTCGACGGCGGCCCAGGCGAAGAGCAGCCACGCGGCGGCCTGCAGAAGGCCGAAGACGTCGGAGGAGAGCGCGTCGAGGCGCGCGGTGGAGAAGGGCGGCATCGTCATCTGCCGCGCGATGCGCTGCACGGCGAAGATGGCGAGCAAAGCGGCGGGGAGCAGCGATTTGCCGAGGCGCGCGGCGGCACGCAGGGAGAAGAGATTCTTTGCGTTGGCGAGGGGGTTGACGCGCTCAAGCTTGAATGCGACGGCTGAGGTGTGAAAGCTGACGCCGCCGGTCTGCACCACGCCGGTGAGCAGCGCGGCCGCCGCCACCACGGCCATGATCAAGGCCACGGGTCCCAGCACGGCGAGGGAGAGGTGGCGCAGGGCGAGCATGGTGGATGCGATCTGGCTGAGTTCCCAGTGCGCGGGCTGGCCGAGATCGAGGAATCCGGCGAAGACACCGCGCCAGGCGAGCATCACGCTGGAGCCGAGAATGCCAAGGGCAAGAACGCCGGCCAAAGTGCCGGCAGCCGCGGTGAGTTCCCGGCTGTGGAGGATGTCGCCGTCCTTGCGCGCCTTTTCGCGGCGATGCGGAGTTGCCTGTTCGGTGCGGTCGCCGGGCATGGTCAGCCTCCCACGCGCGCGGCCGCAGCCGGGCCGGTGAGCAGTTGCTGGGCGAAGTCGAGGAGGCCGGCGAAGCGCGCCTCAATAAAGCGCGGCCAAAGAGCGAGCGAGCCAGCGAGCAGGACGAAGCCGGTGAGCGTTTTGAGCGGAACCGTGAGCGACATGACGGGAAGCTGAGGGCTGAGTTTGCCGAGCAGCGCAATGGCGATTTCAACCAGCATGGTGGCGGCGAGGATGGGCGCGGCCAGTTCCACCGCGGCGAGGAAGATGCCGCCTGCAGCACGCACAATTGCCATGCCGGCCGCGGGGGGCAAGGCGTAGGCGCCGAGCGGCACGGCGCGAAAGCTGCGCACCACGGAGGCGAGAAGAATGCGATCGAGACCGGCGGCGATGACGATGAGAGTGCCCATGATCTGAAAGAGTTCGCCGAGCAGCGGGGTTTCGATGGATGAAGAGGGGTCCATCAGATTGACGAGCGAGAAGCTGAACTGCAGGCCGGCAATCTGGCCGGCGAAGAGCAGCATCTCGCTGAGCAGCGCGAGGGCGAGGCCGTAGACGAGGCCCACGGCGAGTTCGCCGAGGATGGCGCTGAAGGTAATGTCCGGGTGCGCGTGGGGCAGCGTGGCGATGAGCGGGGCGAGCAGATAGGCGACGGTGAGAACGAAGACGGCCTTGGTGCGGGCGGGCAGCGCGTTCGAGGAGAAGAACGGAGCAAAGAGCACCATGCCGCTCAGGCGCATGAGGGCGAGGGTCATGGCGGCGAGAAATGTGGGCCAGTCGGACACGGGAGTTCACAGTTCTTGGTTCGTGGGCCGTGGGTCGTGGGCCGTGGGCGGTGGTTCGTGGATCGATCTCGACTCACGTTCCACGGTGCACGGTTCACGGGTTAGCCGAGATAGCGGTGCAAGTCCATCAGCAGCATGCGGGTGTAGTCGGTGATGCGGCCGAGGAACCAGGGCATGCCGACGAGCAAGATCAGCGCGACGGCGAGCAGGCGCGGCACCGTGGTGAGCGACTGGTCCTGGAGGCTCGTGAGTGTTTGGCCGAGACTCAGAACGAAGCTCAGCAGCGCTGCCGCGATGAGCACGGGGCCGGAGACGATCATGGCTTCGCGCATGAGCTGGCGCAGAAGCTCGGAGACCATATCGGGCGTCATGCATGCCTCCTTAAAAGCTCTTCAGCAGGGAGTTGGCGAGCAGGTTCCAGCCATCCACCATGACGAAGAGCAGAATCTTGAGCGGCGTGGAGACCACCACCGGCGGCAACTGGAACATGCCGATGGAGGTGGTGATGGACGCCGTGACGATGTCGATGAGCAGAAACGGCAGAAACAGCACCGCACCGATGGCGAAGCCGGCCTTGAGTTCGGAGAGCACGTAGGCCGGGATCACCACGCGCATGGGCAGGTCGTCAGGCTTGTTCGGACGCGGAATCTGCCCGGCCGCGGTGAACAGGGCGAGATCCTTCTCGCGCGCGTAGCGCAGCATGAAGTGCTTGACCGGCTGCGCGCCGCGGTCGATGGCTTCAAGGCCGGTGATCTGTCCGGAGCGATAGGGCTCCACTGCCTGTTGATCCACCTGGGTGAGCACCGGCGTCATCAGAAACCAGGTCATCATCAGCGCCAGGCCGAGCAGCGTGGGATTGGAGGGCGCAGTCTGCGTGCCCAGCGCCTGGCGCAGGAAATGAAAGACCACGGTGAGGCGCACCAGCGGCGTCATGGCCATGAGGATGGCGGGCAGCAGCGTGATGATGGTGAGGACAAAGAGGATGGTCCACGGCGTGGAGTCGGCGGCGCGAAGCCTGGAGTTCAGATCGGGCAACAGCGGGCCGGTGGCCGAAGCCGTGCGCGCCGCCCAGACGGCTACCACGAGACCCTCCGGCGGATGCTCTTGCGTCCCAGCCAGTTTGCATCGAGGGCCAGGAAACTGGGCGCCCCATCGGCGCCGGTGGCGATGAGAAAGCGGCGCCCGTCGGCTTCGACGAGCGCGAGGTGCTGCCGCGGGCCGACGGTAATGCGCTCGTGCAGGATGAGACGCGCGGCAGACCTGGGTGTGCGGCGAATGCGCGCGAGAATCCATCCTGCCAGGCCGCCAATCTGCCGCTGTTTCATTTCCATTCGATCAACCCTCATGCATCCACCGCCCAAACCATAGCTCCTGAGTTCCAAGTCCCTGCTTCACGCGAGGCGGGTGAGGCGAACCGCCATCTTCGCGTCGAGTACCTCGAACTCGCTCCAGGCGAGCTGCACCTTGCCGGCGCCGAGCGGCACGTCTTCCACATGGCTCCACTGCGACTCGATGACTTGCCCGGGCACGAGCGCGAGCAGATGGCGCACGCGGAACTCGCGCACCGGCACGCCCACCTCAACCTCCACCGGCAGCAGCGCGGCTGCGGAGTTGGTCAGTGCATCTTCGTCGCTGTTTGCTGCCGGATCGGACGCGGCCAAGGCTGCGCCGGGTACGGGCTGCAGGGCTGTGGAAGGCGGCGCAGCCGGCCCATTGCTCGCCCGTGCTTCGGAGTTCAGAACTGCAGTTGCCATGCGGGGACGATGGAGCACAGCGCTGACCAGAAGCGAGACACGAGGATTAGAACGGCCTCATCCGTGCGTCCGGCGCAACGTGGTTGGCTGTTACACTGATAGGTGCCACTCCATGCGCTGCCGAAGCCGGTTGAGTGCGCCTTGAATCTCGGCGGCAGAGGTTGAAAAACATGTCAGAACTGAATGGAAACAAGAATGTTAGCGGTACGAGCCTGCGCCTGAAGGTGGGCCTGGCGGAGATGCTGAAGGGCGGCGTCATCATGGACGTGATGAACGTGGAGCAGGCCCGCATTGCCGAGGAGGCGGGGGCCTCTTCCGTGATGGCGCTGGAGCGCGTTCCGGCGATGATTCGCGCGGAGGGCGGCGTGGCGCGCATGGCGAATCCCAAGCTCATCCGCGAGATCATGGCGGCGGTTTCCATTCCGGTGATGGCGAAGGCGCGGATCGGGCACTTTGCCGAGGCGCAGATTCTGCAGGAGATCGGCGTGGACTTCATCGACGAGAGCGAGGTGCTGACGCCCGCCGACGAGGTGCACCACATCGACAAGCATGCGTTTACGACTCCGTTTGTGTGCGGGGCGCGGAACCTGGGCGAGGCGCTGCGGCGGATTGCTGAGGGCGCGGCGATGATCCGCACCAAGGGCGAGGCGGGCACGGGTGACGTGGTGCACGCGGTGCAGCACATGCGCCAGATTGTGAAGGAGATGAAGGCGCTTACCGTGCTGAGCGAGCAGGAGCTGTACGCCGCCGCCAAGGAGCACCAGGCGCCCTATGAGCTGATCCGGATGGTGGCGCAGACGGGCAAGCTGCCGGTGCCGAACTTCTCGGCGGGCGGCATTGCGACGCCGGCCGACGCGGCGCTGATGATGCAGTTGGGCGCGGAGGCCGTCTTTGTCGGCTCCGGCATCTTTATGAAGGAGCGCGCCACGCCGCTCGACGTGGAGCACAACCAAAAGGAGCGCGAAGAAGCTGTGTCGCGCGCCAAGGCCATCGTGATCGCCACCACCCACTACAACGATCCCAAGGTTCTTGCCGAAGTCAGCGAGCAGGTCACGGGAACCATGAAGGGTCTGGCAGCAGCGGCAATCGAGGAAAAGGAGTTACTGCAGACGCGCGGCTGGTGAACTTGCCGTTTAGGCGGCGGCTCGCTGTTCGCTCGCGCTGGCGGTTGTGGGTTCTATTTAGACCGGGGACGCTGAAGCGTTCCCGGTTTTTCATTTTTTTAGTGATTTCTCGGACTATCCGTGCTGACATGTCATGACCGCAAACTCTTTTTGCAAATTTGACATCCAACAAGAGGGGAATTACGAAAATGAGCGCTCTTCGGATGATGGCGGCCCTGCTGTCGGCGTTCTGCCTCACCTCCTGCGCGTCCTACCGGTACAACGTTCCTCCAACGAACCCCGGCCCCACCCCTGGCAAGTCGAACCCCGTTATCACATGGACGCAGCCGGCGGCCGTCACCGAGAACACGCCGCTGAGTTCCACGCAGCTCGATGCCACGGCTAATGTGGTGGGGACGTTTGTCTATACGCCCGCTGTGGGCACAGTACTGGCCCCTGGCTCCCATACGCTTTCGGCTGTGTTTACGCCGTTTGATACAGCCGACTACAACTCCGTTACTGCTACGGTAGGGCTGTTCGTCGCAGGCGATTCCGGGCCGGCCGTGCAAACCAGCGTAGCGGTGGCCGATAGCGGCAACGGCCGCATTCTCATTTTCAAGTCACCTCTCTATACGGGCATGAGCGCGAGCATCGTTCTGGGTCAGCCCGGGTTCACTAGTGAGCCAACCTCGTCTTCCATCGCCGCCAATTCCCTCAACCGCCCTATGGGGTTGGGCATGGACGCAGAACGTAACCTGTATGCGGCTGATTGGGACGCAGAACGGGTGATGCGCTTTTCGCCGCCTTTCGCGAACGGTATGAATGCCAGCCTCGAGTTAGGCCAGTCAGATTTTACGTCTGACAACGTTACAGCGGATAACAACCTCGACAATCCCCTGGGGGTAACGGTAGACCCGGAGGGGAATATCTGGATCGCCGATACGGGAAAGGGCCGGGTGCTGGAATATGCCCCTCCCATCCAGCAAGGCATGAGCCCGAGCCTCGTGATTGGGCACGCAGACCTGAATGCAACGGGAGACTGCGATGGCGGCGAAGATGCGGGACAGCCAGGCTCGCATACCGATACAGCGAATGCAACCGTGTTGTGCACCCCGGGAGCTGTTGCTTTTGACCGGAGCGGAAACCTCTGGGTGTCCGATGGCGGAAACGGCCGCATCCTCGAATTCGTTCCACCATTTTCCAATGGGATGGCGGCCACTCTGGAGCTCGGTTATCCGGCATCCGTGGGTATGAACTCGCCTACCCCGTGGGCGCAGGGTTACCAATGCCCAAGCGCCACATCGGCCATTAGCCCAATGTATTGCGGCCTGAGCCCGGCAAAGTTCGACGCAAGTGGAAATCTCTGGGCACTAACAGGGGACGGTGGAATAGTCGAGTTCGTACCTCCGTTCAAAAGCGGAATGTCCCCCTCAGTCGTCCTTGGGCCAACCCAGCCTGGACAACTCGGGCTCGGGGATTTTAACTTTGATCCTTCCGGGAATCTGATCGTGGCGGATGGGATGAGCCGCGTCCTCATCTTTACTCCACCGTTCACCAGCCTCATGAATCCAACGATCATTCTGGGCGCAGCCGATATGAAGTCCGCGGCCATGCATTGCGGGGGGTCGGGCGGGGCGCCCAGTGCAAGTACCTTCTGCCATCCCGAAGGCGTGCTGGTCTTCTAAGGCGCGGGGTGTTTCGAAGGAGCCCTTCTGAGCATAGGTAACCCGTGCGTATATGTGATAATTTCCGTTATCAAGTACTGTGCAGCCGCCTCTTTGCTACAGCCGAGCGTCCCGGAAGCGCTCCACCTCCGCCTCACCTCGGGCCAGAAGCTCCGGCGAGCTGGGCACCTTCCTGAATACGAAAATCTTACTCGGTTCTGTGCGGAAAACGAGATCAGGCCAAGTAGTACTTGCCTTCGACCTTGTTCCGGTGTCGCTCTCGCCAGACGGCAGAACGGTGAACCTTCAGCTCGCTCTGGCGGTTGCGGCTGGTATTGGGACCGGGAACGCTTGGCGTTCCCGGTTTTTCATTTCGCGGCCAGCTTCAGGTAGGCGAGAGTTGGGCAATTCTCGATGGCGGGGTCTTCGATCGAAACCGCAATTAGGAGATCCGATCAAGGTTGCGGTTCCGGCGGTGGCAGCGTGATTACGACCGTTCCCTCCCCTAGATCGATGACTATTTTAGGATTGGGCCGTGCGTAAACTCGAGCGCCCTTCAGGCGATAGTCATATCGAAGGTGCACGGTGCTGTTTCCGCCGTGATCGGGAGCGCAGAATACCCAAGACCTGACGTTCGCCTTCGCCATTTCGACCAATTGGGGTGATACGCCCTTTCCTTCAACGCTAAGTACCTGGCCTGCCCTTCCGATTTTGAGCTTCAGGTCAACAACTCCGCTCTGTTGCGCTGCCCACGCAACAGCAGGATATTTCGGAACGTTCAAGTGGCTTACACAGACTTGGGCTTTGGCACATTCAGAAACCAGACCGACCAAGGTGAGCGCGATGAGCAGGTTCATTTTCATCTGACATGCCTCAGAAGCAATTTTGAAAAATGGAGTTTGTTTACGGCTTCGTTTATAGCACTCCAACTGCGTTTGGCCATTGCGCTGTTTCGGGCTGAAGCGTCGGCGTCTCGGAAGTATCTGCCGCCGTTGACTTGGTCAACGGCGGACGCGCGGAGGAACCGCAGATCCTTCGACTGCGTCCGCCGGCGGCGGACTCCGCTCAGGATGACAGGTTTGTGCTGGAGGAATGCTCTGCGGTGTCGGGCAGCCGCTGTTTGCACCTCTCCAATATGCGGGAGATGCGGGGCACCCGTCACCGGATTTCGTATCCTAGAGGTAGATCTTGCGGCACACGATTGGAGCGGGTTTGAAGCAGGCAGTGAAGGATCGAAGGACCGAAGAGACTCAAAGCAAAGCCCATCCCCGCATTGGCGTGCTGGCCATTCAGGGCAACTTTGCGTTGCATGCGGAGGCGCTGCGCGAGGCCGGCGCGGAGCCGGTGGAGGTGCGCAATCCCGAGGAGCTGGACGGGCTGGATGGGTTGATTTTGCCTGGGGGCGAATCGACCACCATGCTGAAGTTCCTGGAGAGGCGTCACTTCTTCGACAAGCTGAAGGAGTTTGCCGGGACGCGGCCGGTGTTCGGCACGTGCGCCGGTGCAATCCTGTTGGCGCGCGAGGTGCGGCATCCGCACCAGCGCAGCCTGGGCGCACTGGACGCCGTAGTGGAGCGCAATGCATACGGGCGGCAGAACGAATCGAGTATTCACACAGCGGAGACCGAGCTGCCGGGCGAGCCGCTGGAGATGGTTTTCATTCGCGCGCCGCGGATTGTGGAGACAGGGCCGGAGGTTGAGGTGCTGGCGCGGCGCGACGGATTCCCGGTTCTGGTGCGGCAGGGGAGGCTGATGGCGGCGACATTTCATCCGGAACTTTCGGCAGACCGGCGCATCCATCAATTGTTTGTAGAAGCGGTGAAGAAGAGCCGCTCGCACGCGGGCTGATCGTTTTCACATGGCGAACAAAGCTTCTCTTGTGCAAGCGACCATCTCATGTCATGCTCCTAGCGTCCAAGCTAGCGTGGGACCCCTCTCACACAGCTAGAGGCCAAAGATGCCCATCGCTTTCACCCGCGCCCCCGCGGAGGTCGAAAAGAAAGAACCAGGAATCGGCGGCAAACCGCCCGTAGATCGTCGCCCGACCGGCGGCGGTGGAGGCGGCGGCGACGACGACTGGCAACACCCTCGAAAGGGACCGCGCGAACGGCTGCAACGCGTGCGGTTCTTTGTCATGTTCGCGCTTTCCGGGGACATGATGTTCTTTGCGGCGCTGGTGGTGCTGTTCTTTGCGCGGCAGGCCGGCATGCACCTGGATCCGCGCAGCCACGAGATGATCGGCGACTGGCATCCGATTGCGCTTCCTCCCATTCTTTATCTGAATACCGCAGTTCTTCTTCTGAGCAGCATCACCATGGAGTTTGCGCGGCGCAATATCTTCCGCGAGATCGACGTGCTGGAAGAGTGGCTGGGCCTGGGCCGGCCGGCGCTGCGGCGGGCGCTGCCATGGATTGGCGCGACGCTGGTGCTGGGAGGGATGTTCCTGACCGGGCAATTCCTGGCGTGGAAGCAGCTTACGGCGCAGGGGTTCTCGCTGGACCGCTGGCACAGCACGCCGGCGAGCTACTTCTTCTACCTGGTGACGGGGCTGCATGCGGCTCACCTGGTGTTGGGAGTGCTGGCGCTGGTGGTGTGTCTGACGGCGCTGAGCCTGTTCAAGCGGGTGGAGCAGCGGCAGATCGCGGTGGACGTGACGTCGTGGTACTGGCACGCGATGGGCGCGGCGTGGATTCTGCTGTTTGCGGTGCTGGTGACGGGGCAGTAGGTGTTTACTGTTCTGTAACCCGGCGGATTCTGTGGTCCTTGCCCGCACCTTCTTGGGGCGTGAAGAAAGCACCGGTTGCAGTGCATTCGCGATGGGCCTGTCTTGCTTGATTCCCCGGATAACTTGCATTGAAAGAGCGGCTTATTGAATTTCCACTATACCAATACCCCCTATGGGTAGTTGAAAAGAACTATTATTTTTCTGGTTAACATTTCAGCAGAGAATTCTTTGCGCCGGGTGAGGCATTGCCGGGGAAGACACAGGATTCCCTTTGGAACTGCATGATTCATTGTGGCCCGGCGAGCGGCGCCTGGCTGTGGCGGCGATCACAGGTGGGTGTGATCTCCCCGAGTCTCCATTGGGGACACATTCGCGTGGTTGTGGGGGGCTGCGGAGGCAGTGGCTTGAGGACGTGGAGATTGGGAGGGAAACCATCCCGCAGGGCCTAAAGGCCAGGATTCATTCTGGGGCGTTGATGGCACGGATGAATCCGTGCCCTTGCGGGGGGCTGCCGCCCGGCCTGGCCTACCAGGACTTCGCCCTCGACCAGAGCGCCGGCGTGCAGTTCCGGCTCAGCCATCGCGGGCCGAAGCCAAAGAGGAGCGGCGCAAGGCGATGTTCACGGCGTGGCAGGCGGTTTTGCCGGCGGGGGCGCCGTCAGCGTGAATTGATCCTTGGCCTCGACGGTGAAGTTGGCTGCCTCAGGATCGGCGATCTTCCACATGGTGGCATGGAGCTGGCGGTTGGCGATCTGGATGTCGACGTAGTGATAGACGGGAAAGGCGGGATCGCGATAGAGGTCGGCTTTGCCGCGATAGAGCAGCGGGTAGGGCTGCGCGCCGCCGCCGCCGGTAACGACGAATTCCGCGCCCGAGCGCTCGAAGCGCTCGTAGTTATGGATGTGACCGTTGAAGACGACGACGCGCGCGCGGATGCGGGGGATGCGCTGCTCAAGGATGCCTCGGAGCTGCAGCGCATCTTTCGAAGGCAGATCGAGGAAGACCTGGGTCTGGCGATCGTTCATCCAGGGAGTGTGGTAGAGGATGAGCAGGAAGTCGACCTGCGCAGGCAGGTGGTCGAGCTGGCCGGCGAACCAGCGCACCTGCGCGGCCGAGCCGGATGCGGGCAGGTTGCAGTCGAGCGAGATGACTTCGACGTTGCCGAGCAGCGCGGAGTAGTAGCGGTGGCCGGCGAGCTGCGGGAAGGCGGCCATGTAATTGGCGATTCCGCGGCGAATGCCGCCGTAGATCTCGTGATTGCCGATGGTGGGAAGCACGAGGATATGAGCTTTGCGCCAGGGCGCTGACTCGTGGTGAAAGTCTTTCCAGTCGCTTGCCTTGGCGCCGGTGTAGGGGGTATCGCCCGTCAATAACAGAACCTGGGGATGGGCCTCGCCGATGTGCGCGGCGAGCCATGCGCGGACGCGCGGATTGGTGCCGGTGGTGACGGCGGGATCGGTGAAGCGGCTGTCGCCATAGGCAATGATGTGCGTGGGACCGCTGTGGGCGAACTGCGGAAAGGTGAGGGTGGGAGCGAAGGTGGTGCTCTGGCTGAGGCCCGGCAGGGTTGCGAGAGCGAAGAAGAGGAGCGGGATGAGACGCGAGTGGACCGGACGCACGGAGGCAGATTATCACCGTGTGGTTCGCTGAGGAGTTCCGGTTAACCGTGTGCGGATGAGGAAATGCTGTGACGTAGCTCACGTGAGTGAGCGGGGGTTGGCGCGGTACTGTGGATGGTGCATCCTCAAATTCCACAGTATTGGCCCGGGGCTTCACTGGAAGTTGTGCGGAGGATTGTGGAGCGTGGGCGAGGGCTGGCACGGCGAAATGGGGCGACGATTTCGCGGGGATGGATCGTGATGCGCGGCGGCGATGTGAAGCGTTTGCATTGAGATGTGGGAAGGTTGGGTTATCTGCCTTGACGAGAGCATTTTGAGAACCTAAGCTCAAAGGAGCGGCCTGACGCAATGGGAAGAGCTGTGCACCCGCGGCGGGCATCAACTTTGGCCTTTCAACTTTTTGGGGCGCAGGAATGATTCCCTATCACTGGCAGTACCTGCCTTTGCTGATGCAGATCGTGGTGGCATTCGGCATGGGCCTGGGCATGGTGGCCGCATCGTGGTTCATCGGCCGGCACCGCAACAGCAAGGTCAAACTGGCAGCGTATGAGTGCGGCATCACCCCGGTGGGCGATGCGCGCGGCCGCTTCAGCGTTCGCTTCTACATGGTGGCGATGCTGTTCATCCTGTTCGACGTGGAAGCGGTGTTCATGATGCCGTGGGCGGTGATCTACCGCAAGCTTCCCGCCATCACCGGATCGCATCTGTTTGGTTTCTGGGAGATGGTGGTGTATCTCGGATTCGTCGCCGTCGGCCTGTACTACATCGTGCGCAAGGGCATCCTCGATTGGAGCCTGGACAAGGCGGACCTTTAAATGGCTGACCCAAAGCCCACCTTGCAAGACAAAGCCGCGGTTCTGGAAGCTATGCCGGAGCACCCGGCTTTGAAGGCGATCCTCACGTGGAATGAAGCCGCGCTCACCGATGCGCGGTTCGATCGCGGCGAGCTGACGCTGACCATCGACAAAGCATTTATTCGCGAGGCCGTAGCGACGCTGCTGGCCGCCGGATACAACGCCTTCCAGGATGTGACGGCGGTGGACTGGTATCCGAGCGTACCGCGGTTCCAGGTGGTGTACCACGCCTGCTCGCACAGATATAAGGAAGTGATCCGGCTGCGGGTGGTGGTGGACGAGGCGGACCCGACGGTGGATTCGGTTTGCCCGGTGTGGCCGGGAGCGAATTATTACGAGCGCGAAGTATTCGATTTGTTTGGGATTCGTTTTGAGGGGCACCCGAATTTGAGGCGGATCATGATGCCGGACGAGTGGGTGGGACATCCGCTGCGCAAGGATTACCCGGTGGAGGGATACCGCTGATGCCGACCCTTCCCGATGTAGGCACACCTATTTTGCAGGCGCCCACGGCCGAGGGCGCGCGCGATCAGCACATGGTGCTGAACATGGGCCCGCAGCATCCCTCAACGCACGGCGTGCTGCGGCTGGTGCTGGAGATCGACGGCGAGATCGTGGTGCGTCTGTATCCGGAGATTGGGTATCTGCACACGGGCATTGAGAAGACCTGCGAGGCGAAGTTCTACCAGCAGGTGGTTCCGCTGACCGACCGCGTGGATTACCTGGGGCCGATGAATAACAACCTGGCCTACTCGCTGGCGGTGGAGAAGCTGCTGGAGCTGGAGATTCCGGCGAAGGCGCAGTGGCTGCGCGTGCTGCTGTCGGAGCTGACGCGCATCAACTCGCACCTGATCTGGCTGGGCACGCACGCCATGGACATTGGCGCGCTGACGGTTTTCCTGTACACCTTCCGCGAGCGCGAAGAGATTCTGCGCATCTTCGAGATGGTGAGCGGGCAGCGCATGATGACCAGCTACATCCGCATTGGCGGGCTGGCGCTGGAGCCGCCGCTGGATTTTCTGCCGCGCGTGCAGCGGTTCATCAAGACGTTTCCGGAGAAGATCGACGAGTACAGCAACCTGCTGACCGGCAATCCGATCTTTGTGAACAGGCTGAAGGGCGTGGGCTATCTGTCGCCGGAGGATGCGGTGGCGCTGGCGTGCACCGGACCGGTGATGCGCGGGTCGGGCATCGACTTCGATGTGCGGCGCGACATGCCGTACTCGAGCTACGAGAAGTTCCAGTTCAAGGTGCCGGTGGCGACGGCGGGCGACTGCTGGGCGCGGTATGAGTGCCGGCTGCTGGAGATGCGCGAGAGCGTGAAGATTATTCAGCAGGCGCTGGACGGCATGCCGGAGGGACCGATCAAGGCGGATGCGCCGAAGATTCTGATGCCGGATCGCGAAGTGATGAAGACGCAGATGGAAGCGCTGATTCACCACTTCAAGATTGTGACGGAGGGTTTTGCGGTGCCGGCCGGCGAGGTGTATCAGTCGATCGAGTCGGGGCACGGGCAGGTGGGCTACTACGTGGTGTCGGATGGAACGGCGAAGCCGTATCGCGTGCACCTGCGGTATCCCTCGTATGCGGATTTGCAGGCGCTGGAGACGATGTGCAAGGGGCGGCTGATCGCGGACGTAGTAGCGGTCGTGGGATCGATTGACATTGTGCTGGGGGAGATTGACCGATAGCGAGTCAGCAGGTCAGCGAGTTAGCAAGTCAGCTATGGGGTACGGAGATGATGAACGTGGCTGGCGAGCAGGTTTGGATTGAGTTGTGGGTATCGCTGGCTTCCCTGCTCCGCAGTTACACCGCGGCGCATGGGCTGAATGGAGATCGCCAGGCTACGGTGGAGTTGGGCGAGCAACGAATTACGGTGCGCCACGGAGACAAGTGGCTGGACCTGCAGCGCGACGGGGCCTGGATTGGCTGGAAGCGCGAAGACGGATGCAGGGGAGTAATGGAATTGACGGAAGCCGGACGGTTGAGGATCTCAGATCCATGGTTTCAAGATCTGGACCGGGAGAACCCACCGATCAGCGGTGAACGCGAGGAAGAGATGGATATGGTGGCTGAGGCATGGGCCCGGGAGTTGATGGCATGAGTGCGGAGAGAAAAACAACCGCAGGTCCTTCGACTCCGCAGATCGCAAAAGGCGCGTTCTGCTCCGCTCAGGATGACAGCGCTTTGGGTATCCGGCCCATTGCGATTCCCACCCAATCGCGCTATGAAGCTGCGAGATTGGATGGGGCACCCAAGGTTGGTGGTGGAACCGCCCGGGAGTTGATGGCATGAGTGCGGAGACGATGAGCGTCTTTTCGCCGAAGCTCGCCGGCCGCTTCGATGCGCTGGTGGAGAAGTATCCGGTGAAGCGCTCGGCGCTGGTGCCGATGCTGCTGTACGCGCAGGACGAGATTGGGTATTTGAGCGACGCGGCGATTGCTGAGATTGCGGACCGTCTGTCGCTGACGCAGCTCGATGTGCGCAACGTGGCCAGCTACTACTCGATGCTGCGGTTCAAGCCGGCGGGCAAGTTCAACATCCAGGTGTGCACGAACATCAGCTGCATGCTGCGCGGGGCGTATGAGTTGTTTGAGCGCTTCCAGGATGAGCTGCACGTGGGGCATAAGGGCGTCACGAACGATGGCGTGTTCTCGCTGGAAGAGGTGGAATGCATTGGCGCGTGCTGCTGGGCGCCGGCGATCCAGGTGAACTACGACTTCCACGACGAGCTGACGCCGGAGAGCGTGCCGGGAATCCTCGCTGAGTACAGGAAGCGAGCCCAAAGCGAGGGAAAAAATGCCTAGGCTGGTGTCGCATCCCGATGAAGTGAAGATTGTGACGCGCCGGTTCGGCATGGGCGCGGCGAACATCGACAAGTACATTGAGCTGGGCGGGTACGAAGCGGCGAAGAAGTGCCTGGAGCAGGGACCGGACTGGATCATCAACGAGATGAAGGCCAGCAATCTGCGCGGGCGCGGCGGCGCGGGATTTCCGACGGGGCTGAAGTGGTCGTTTGTGCCCAAGCAGAGCGCCAAGCCCAAGTACGTCCTCGTCAACGGCGACGAGAGCGAGCCGGGCACGTGCAAGGACCACCTGATCTTTTTGCACGATCCGCATTCGGTGATTGAAGGCACGATCATTGCCGGCCTCGCGATTGGCGCGAAGACGGGCTTCATCTATCTGCGCGGCGAGTATCGCTACCTGATCGAGATTATGGAGAAGGCCGTTGCGGATGCGTACGCGAAGGGCTTTCTGGGCAAGAACATCTTCGGATCGGATACCGAGTTTCAGGTGATTACGCAGACCGGCGCGGGCGCATATGAGGTCGGCGAAGAGTCGGCGCTGATGGAGTCGCTCGAAGGTAAGCGTGGCGTGCCGCGCATCAAGCCTCCCTTCCCTGCCGTGGTGGGTTTGTATGGCGGACCGACGGTGATCAACAACGCCGAGACGATTGCGACGGTTCCGCATGTGATTGCGATGGGCGCGGCCGCTTACGCCGCCGTGGGCACGGAGCGCAACGGTGGAACGCGGCTATTCGGATTGAGCGGGCATGTGGCGCGGCCGGGCGTGTACGAGCTGCCCATGGGCTACAACCTGAAGAAGATGATTTATGAAGTCGGCGGCGGGGTGCGCGGCGGGCGCGGCCTGAAAGCCGTTGTGCCGGGCGGGTCGTCGACGCCGGTGCTGCTGCCGGAAGAGATTGAGAACCTGGGGATGGACTTCGACCAGGTGGGCAAGGCGGGATCGATGCTGGGCTCGGGCGGCGTGGTGGTGATCGACGACCAGACCTGCATTGTGGAGTTTGCGCTGCGGACGATCAGCTTCTATCAGCACGAGAGCTGCGGCTGGTGCATTCCCTGCCGCGAAGGAACGGATTGGCTGAAGAAGTCGCTGACGCGGTTCCATGCGGGATTTGGGACGGAGAAGGACATCGACAATATCCGCTACCTGGCCGAGAACATGATGGGGCGGACGTTCTGCCCGCTGGGCGATGCTGCGGCGATGCCGACGCTGGGGTTTGTGAAGAAGTTCAGGAAAGAGTTTGAAGAACATTTGAACGGGAAGCCGTGCCCGTTTGCGAAGCATGTGGAGATGGCGGTGGTGTGAGGCGCGCCAGAGTGCAAAGGCTGAGAACATGATGAACCGAGATCGGATCTTCCCCTCCGCATCGGCAAGTGAGGATGGGTTGGTTGAAAGCTCGAGAGATCATCAAGCTGATTGAGAAAGATGGTTGGAAGTTCATTCGCCAGACCGGGAGTCACATGCAATTCAGGCACGATGTAAAGCCCGGCTTAGTAACTGTTCCGTATCACGGCAGCAAGGACCTGTCGAAGATTAACGTCGAGAGTATTCTCAAGCAGGCGAGGTTGAAATGACCAAGAATTATCTGGTTGTTTTCGGTAAATGCACTGGCAGCAATTTCTCTGGACATGCGCCAGACGTGCCGGGTTGCATTTCCGCAGGTGACACGCTTGAGGAGATGCGCGCGATGATGCGCGAAGCGCTCGAACTGCACTTCCAGGGATTGGCCGAGTACGGAGAGCCGATTCCCGAACCCAAGACAATCAACGTTGAATTCAAACCCCAAGATTTCGCAGACGTGGAGTATTTCGTTGTTCAGCATATTGAGGTGAGTGTGCCCGCGAATGCTGTTTTTGAAACTGCGAAGACTGACCAGGCCGCTTAAGGACAGGAATGGCTGACGTAACGTTCACAGTCGATGGAAAGAAGCTGACGGCGCCGGCGGGTACGCTGCTGATCGAAGCATGCCGCAAGGCGGGCATCGAGATTCCCGCGTTCTGCTACTACCCCGGGCTGAGCCTGCAGGCGGCGTGCCGCATGTGCGTGGTGCGCCAGGAGAAGGTGCCGAAGCTGCAGACCGCGTGCACCACGACGGTTGCCGAGGGACAGGTCTTCATCACGGATTCGCCGGAGATTACGCAGGCGCGCAAGGCGACGATCGAGTTGCTGCTCGGGAATCATCCGCTGGATTGCCCGGTGTGCGATGCGGGCGGCGAGTGCGAACTGCAGGACATGACATTCAAGTACGGCGCGGGCACCAGCCTGATGGTGGATGCGAAGCGCCACCGCGAAGAACAGCAGTGGTCGCCGCAGGTGTTCTTCGACAGGCCGCGCTGCATTCTCTGCTACCGCTGCGTGCGCATGTGCGGCGAAGGCATGGACGTGTGGGCGCTGGGTATCCAGAACCGCGGCGTGACGGCGGTGATTGCGCCGAATGGCCCCGAGCACGATGGGCAGCCGGCGCATCTGGATTGCGAAGAGTGCGGCATGTGCATCGACGTGTGCCCGGTGGGCGCGCTGACGAGCGGCGCCTATCGCTACAAGACGCGGCCGTGGGAGATGAATCACGTTTCGACGGTGTGCACGCACTGCGCGGACGGATGCAAGGTGACGCTGGGGGTGCGGCAGTCGCACGAGGGTGCGGACATTATCCGCGCCGACAATCGCGACAAGAGCGGCATCAACGGCGATTTCCTGTGCGCGAAGGGCCGGTTCGGATTCGACTTTGTGGACAGCGCGGAGCGGCTGACCAAGCCGCTGGTGCGCAATGCGGCGGGCAAGCTTGAGGCTGCGACGTGGGAGCACGCGTTGGGCGTTGCCGCGGCGAAGCTGAAGGACGTGCGCGACAGCCGCGGCGGCGAGGCGATCGGCGTGATCGGATCGAACCGCACGACGAACGAAGAGAATTATCTGCTGCAGAAGTTTGCGCGCACGGTGCTGCGCACGAACAATATCGATCATCATCGCACCGCGGATTATGCGGCATTTGCGCGGGCCATGGCCGGACACGAAGCGAAGACGGCCAGCATGCGCGATGCGGGCACGGCGCCGGCGATTCTGCTGATCGGCGGCGACCCGACGAACGAGCATCCGCTGCTGGCGTGGCAGATTCGCAGCAACGTGCGGCTCAATCGCGCTCGGCTGTACATTGCGAATCATCGCGACATCAAGCTGGAGCGGCAGGCGAAGGTGACGCAGGGCGTGCCGCTGAGCGGGTATCGCGACCTGACTACGCTGCTGGATCAGACTGAGTCAGAGTTTGCGAAGGCGGTGAACGGCGAGGAGTCGTTGCTGGTCGTCTTCGGGCAGGAGTACCGCGGCGAGCAAATTGCGCAGTTTGTGCAGTGGGGACTGAAGCGCGGCAAGATGCGCTTTGCGTATCTCGGCGATCACTCGAATTCGCGCGGCGCGGCGGACATGGGCTTGCTGCCGGATCTGCTGCCGGGTTATGTGCCGGTGAATGCGCGCGGCGCGTTTGCGCAGGAGTATCCGGGCATGCCGGCTACGCACGGCAAGACGCAGCCGGAGATGCTGGAGGCGGCGCGGCAGGGACAGCTCGGAGCGCTCTATGTTGTTGGAGCGAATCCGGCGGCGCAGGGCGGAGTTTCACGCGAGGCGCTGAAGGGCACGTTCCTGATTGTGCAGGATCTGTTTCTGACGGAGACGGCGGCGATGGCGGACGTGGTGTTCCCTGCGGCGAGTCTCTACGAAAAGAGCGGCACGGTCACGAACACGTTCGGCGATATTCAGCTTGCGAAGAAGGCGGCGGATCGGCCGGGCGTACGGACGGATTTCGAGATCATTGTGCGGCTGGCTGCGAGCATGGATGCGGATGTGAAGGCGCTGGTGCCGTTCAGCACGCGCGGCGTGCGCGCCGACCTGGGGCAGACGCGCGGTGCGCAGTCGGGCGAGGCGGACCGGCATGCAGTGTGGCTTGCTTCGCATGGGCTGGAGCCGCGGCTGAGCCCGTTCGATCCGCTGGCTGTGCTGGATGAGATTGAGCGGCTGGTGCCCGCGTACAAGCTGGACCGGCTGAATTTGTTTGCTGGAAACGACACTCACGCCGAGGCGGGATTTGTGCCCGTGTCGGCGCTCACCGCCGGGCGTCCGGACCTCGTGGTTCCATCGGAGGACGGACTGTTTTCATCCGGCACGCTGGGACGCTACAGCAAGTACATGGTGGAACTGGGCAAGTATCAGGCGGAGCAGAAGGAGACGCCGGCGGCGGTGTAGGTGCGCGGCGCGGTTTTCGCGCACGGAGGAACCGCGGATCCTTCGGCTTCGTCCGCTCAAGCGGACTTCGCTCAGGATGACAGATTTTCAGGGGTTGAGGCAGAGAGGTTAGGGGCAAGTGACGATTCTGCAGTTTGTATTGTGGAGCATCCTCAAGATCATCGTGGTCACGGTCATTTTGTTGATGGGCGTGGCGTACACGGTGCTGCTTGAGCGCAAGCTGGTGGGGCGCATCCAGAATCGCTGGGGACCCAGCCGCGTGGGCCCGTTCGGGCTGCTGCAGCCGCTGGTGGACGGCGCGAAGAACTTTCTGAAGGAAGACATTATTCCGACGTCGGTGTATCGTCCCGTTTATCTGCTGGCGCCGATTCTTTCGCTGGGCTGCGCGCTGACCTCGATTGCGGTTGTGCCGTTCGGCTCGCCGAGCGTGCAGAGCGACGGCTTCCACTGGTTCCAGATTTCCGACATCAACATCGGCCTGCTGGTGATTCTCGGCATCACCTCGATCGGCGTGTATGGGATTGCGCTGGCGGGTTGGTCGTCGAACAACAAGTATTCCCTGCTGGGCTCGCTGCGGTCTTCGGCGCAGCTTATCAGCTATGAACTGGCGCTGGGGCTGGCGCTGGTGGGCGTGGTGATGCGGGCGGGCTCGCTGAATCTGCGCACGATTGTTGAATCGCAGGCGACGCACGGATTGCTGAGCTGGAACCTGTTTGGCGGCTTGCAGTTCGTCGCTTTCTTCATCTACCTGATGGCGGCGTACGCGGAGACGAACCGCGCGCCGTTCGACCTGCCGGAGGCGGAGAGCGAACTCACCGCCGGCTACCACACCGAGTACAGCTCGATGAAGTTCGCCATGTTCTTTATGGCGGAGTACGCCAACATGATCACGGTGGGCTGCGTGGCGACGCTGCTGTTTCTGGGCGGATGGACGAGCCCGTTTGGCGACACGGCGCATAGCGGCATCGCGGCGATCATTCTGCCGATCTTCTGGTTTGTGCTCAAGGTTTTCAGTTTCCTGTTTCTCTACGTGTGGGTGCGCGGCACGCTGCCGCGTTTCCGCTACGATCAGCTGATGAGTTTTGGGTGGCGGTTCTTGTTGCCGCTGGCCATTTTGAACATTGTGGGCACCAGCCTGTGGCTGGCCTACAAGCAATAACCTCCGGACCCGGCTGGGTCTGTGACCGTGCTCTTCTTCGGCTCGGTGGTATCCCAGGTCTCAGAATCGAGACCTGGGGCACCCAGGAATGGTGGAAGAGCAAACGGGCAGAGGCTTGGAAAAGCCGGATGAAATGACGGTACGATGCACCTGATTCTCTTCATCGTGTTTGCCGGACTGTGCCTCGCGGGAGCGATCAACCTCCTCGTGCAGCGGCATCCCATCAACAGCGCGCTGTCGCTGGTGGTGGTGATGAGCTCGCTGGCGGTCCTCTACCTGCTGCTGGGCGCGGAGTTTCTGGCCGCGGCGCAGATCATCGTGTACGCCGGGGCCATCATGGTGCTGTTCGTCTTCGTGGTGATGCTGCTGAACGCCGGCCGCGAAGAGCGCACGCTTGGGAGCCGCGCTGCCGCGGTGCTCGGTTTCCCGGCCGTCGCCGTACTGCTTGCGGTGTTTGCGACCGTGATTCTGAAGGCGCAGGGGGTGGGGTCGATCTCGCTGAGCGATGGGATCACCTCCACCGAGGAGCTGAGCCGCGTGGTCTTCCACGAACTGCTGCTGCCGTTTGAGGTGACGTCGGTGCTGATCCTGATTGCGATTCTGGGCGCAGTGGCGCTGGCCCGCTCAGGAAGCGGAGATCGGAAGGTGAGCAAGTGATCCCGACTACGTGGTATCTGCTGCTGAGCGCTGCGCTGTTCTGCCTGGGCATGGTGGGGTTCCTGATCAAGCGCAACGTGATCACCGTGTTCATGTCGATTGAGCTGATGCTCAACGGCGTCAATCTTTCCTTTGTGACCTTTGCGCATATGTGGCACAAGGTGCAGGGACAGATCTTCGTCTTTTTCGTGATGGTTGTGGCCGCTGCGGAAGCGGCTGTGGGACTGGCCATCATTATTGCTATCTTCCGCGCGCGCGCAACGCTGGCCGTCGACCGAATCGACCTGATGAAACTATGAACGGACATTTATATCTCTGGCTGATTCCGCTGCTGCCGTTTGCCGGATTTTTGATCAACGGCATCTTCGGCGCGCGGCTGCCCAAGGCGCTGGTGAGTACGGTGGCGCTGCTGGCTCCGCTGGCGTCGTTTGCGCTGGTGGTGAATGCGGCGTTTGCTCTGCATGGGGGCCTGTCGGCGCCGTATGCGGAAGGCCTGGGCTCGTGGATCAGCGTCGGCACGCTGCATGTGGATTTCAGCTTTGTGCTCGATCAGCTCTCGCTTGTGATGCTGCTGGTGGTCACGGGCGTGGGCTTCCTGATTCATGTGTACAGCGTTGGCTACATGCATGAGGACGCGGCCTACTGGCGCTACTTCAGCTACCTGAACCTGTTCCTGTTCTTCATGACGACGCTGGTGCTGGCCGGCAACGCGCTGCTCATGTTTGTGGGATGGGAGGGCGTGGGCCTGGCGTCGTACCTGCTGATCGGCTTCTGGTACGGCAAGCCGAGCGCGGCGGATGCGGGCAAGAAGGCGTTCATCGTCAACCGCATCGGCGACTTCGGATTCCTGATTGGGATCTTCCTGCTGCTGGGTACATTCGGCACGCTGGACTTTGGGCAGATTGGAGCGGCGCTGGCCGCGCAACCCGCATGGACAGGCGGCGTGATCACGGCGATCTGCCTGTGCCTGCTGCTGGGTGCGACGGGCAAGAGCGCGCAGCTACCGCTCTATATATGGTTGCCCGATGCGATGGAGGGCCCGACGCCGGTCTCCGCGCTGATCCACGCGGCCACGATGGTGACGGCCGGCGTGTACATGATTTGCCGGACGCATGCGCTGTACGACCGCTCGCCGTATGCACTCGGCGTGGTGGCAATTGTCGGCGCGGCCACGGCGTTCTTTGCGGCGACGATGGGCATGGTGCAGAACGACATCAAGCGGGTGCTGGCCTACTCGACGATCTCGCAGCTTGGCTACATGTTCCTGGCGTGCGGCGTGGCGGCCTACTCGGCGGGCATCTTCCACCTGATGACGCACGCGTTCTTCAAGGCGCTGCTGTTCCTCGCGGCGGGCTCGGTGATTCACGGCATGGGCGGCGAGCAGGACATGCGCAAGATGGGCGGCCTGCGCAAGAAGATGCCCGTCACGTTCTGGACGATGACCGCGGCGGTGTTCGCCATCTGTGGCATCTTCCCGTTTGCGGGTTTCTTTTCAAAGGACGCAATCCTGATGGCGGCGTTCATGCAGGGCACGGGCGGCAAGGTGCTGTGGTTCGTCGGCCTGGTGACTGCGCTGCTGACCGCGTTCTACATGTTCCGGCTGTGGTACCTCACCTTCCTGGGTGAGACGCGCAGCCACGATGCGCACCCGCACGAGAGTCCCTGGTCGATGCTGGGGCCGCTGGTGATTCTGGCGCTGCTTTCGGTTGGCGGTGGATGGATGGGCGCGGGGCGGTTCGGCGAGTTTCTTTCGCCGGTGCTGGGCAAGAAGACGGTGGAGGCGGGCAGCAGCAGCCTGGAGTGGGGCCTGAGCGCGCTGGCCGTCGCGGTGGCGGCGATCGGGTGGTTCCTCGCGCATCGGCTGTATCGCGACAACAAGGGCGAGGAGCCGCTGGCGGCTGCGGGCGGCGCGTATAGCCTGGTGTTTCACAAGTATTGGGTGGATGAGATCTACGGCGTGCTCGTCGTCAAGCCGCTGCTGGCGATCTCGCGGTTCGTCCTGGAGTGGGTTGTCGAGTTCGCGATTCTGGGCGGGCTGGCGTGGGTGCTGGCCGGCACGATGAACTTCTGCGGAGCGATCTTCCAGCGGTGGCAATCGGGCAACATCCGATCGTATGCGGCGTGGCTGGCGACGGGCGCCGCGGTCATCCTGGTGATTGTGCTGCTGACAAATATGAATCTTGCCCTGGCGGTGGTGGGAAGATGAACGAGATCAATCAAACCATTCTCACCTGGATTCTGCTGGTACCGATTGCCGGCGCGCTGCTCATCGCGATTCTGCCGGACCGCGGCAAGCTTTCAGCGTGGCTTGCGCTGTTGACGTCGCTGGTGAGCTTCGGGCTTACGCTTCATCTGCCGGCGCACTTCATCCTTGGCCAGCCGGGCTTTCAGTTCGAGATCAACAAGCCGTGGATCACCAGTCCCGCGATCTTTTACCACGTGGGCGTGGATGGGCTGAGCCTGTGGCTGGTGGTGCTGACCGGGCTGCTGGGGCCGGTGGGCGTGCTGGCAAGCTGGAACGCGATCAAGACGCGGCAGAAGGTCTACTACTCGCTGTTCATGGTGCAGCAGACGGCGATGTTCGGCGTGTTCGTGGCGCTGGACCTGATGGTGTACTACGGGTTCTGGGAGCTGTCGCTGGTGCCGATGGCGATCCTGATCGCGATGTACGGCCGCAAGGAAGGCGCGAAGGCAGCGACGAAGTTCTTCCTGTTCGCGTTCATTCCGTCGGCGCCGCTGCTGGTGGCGATTCTGTGGCTCTATGCGCGCACCGGCACATTCAACTTCACGGAACTGCATGTGCTGATTGCATCCGGTGCGGTGCCGGCAGGCCCGCTGTTCTGGGTGGCGCTGGCGTTCCTGGTTGCGTTCGCGGTGAAGGTGCCACTCTTCCCGATTCACGGCTGGCTCGCCGATGCGATCAACGAGGCGCCGGTGGCGCTGGGAATGATCGTTGCGGGCAAGCTGGGCCTCTATTCCCTGCTCCGTTTCCACGTCGGCCTGTTTCATGTGCAGGCGCAGCAGGTGGCGCCGGTGCTGATCGCGATCTGCGTAATCGGCATTCTGTATGGCGCGTGCCTGGCGCTGGTGCAGCGCGACTTCTGGCGGCTGATTGCCTACGCGATGCTGAGCCACTTCAGCCTGACGACGCTCGGTATCTACGGACTGACGTTCACCGGGCGCAGCGGAGCGATTTATCAGATCATCAACGAGGGCGTGATCGAAGGCGCGCTGTTTGTGCTGCTGGGCGTGCTGGATACGCGCTACAAGTCGAGCCAGATTGCGCAGTACGGAGGCGTGGCGGCGAAGCTGCCGCGCACGTCGACCTTCTTTGTGATTACGGTGCTGGCGATGGCGGGGCTGCCCATCCTGAATGGATTCGTAGGCGAGTTCCTGATTCTGTCGAGCACGTTCAACGGCGTGAGCAAGGGCTGGGCGATTGCCGCGACGGTGACGATTATCCTTGGCGCTTCGTACCTGTTGTGGATGGTGCAGCGCATCTTCTACGGCCCGCAGAGCCAGATGACACTGAGCCAGCCGGCAGCCGATCTGCGGTGGACGGATTGGGTGGCCGTTGCGCCGCTCGCCGTGCTCATGCTGGTGATGGGCGTTGCTCCCAACCTTTGGCTGCCCACAATCGAGAGTGCCGTGAAACATCCGACCGTCCAGCAGGCTGAGTCACCGTTGACGCGCATCGTCGCCGTGCAGGAGGTGGCGCGATGAGCACGGCTGACATGTACCGCATTCTTCCCGAGATTGTTCTCACGATCACGGGCATTCTGATTATGCTGATTGACGCCAGCCTGCCGGAGGGCTGGGGGCGGCGTTCGCTGGGCAGACTCGCTGCGCTGGGCGCGGCGGTTGCAATGCTCAGCAGCATCTGGCAGCTCAACCTGGGCACCGGCACCGGGTTCTTCGGCACCGTGGAGACGAGCCCGTTTACCGTCTTCTTTCACGTGCTCATCTGCGGCATTGTGGGAGTGGCGCTGCTGCTGGCGCTGGACACGCTGCCCGCCGACAGCCATCACCAGGGCGAGTACTACGCGCTGATGATCTTTGGCGCGGTGGGCATGTGCCTGCTGACCGGCGCGGTGGAACTGCTGGTTGTCTTTGTTGCGCTGGAGATCTCGTCGATCTCGACGTATGTGCTGGCGGGTTATCGCAAGCAGACGGGTCAGGGGCCGGAAGCGGCGATTAAGTATTTCCTGCTGGGGTCGTTTGCCACGGCGTTTTTGCTCTACGGCATCGCCATGATCTTCGGCGCAACGGGCACCACGCAGGTGTACGCCATCGCGCGCATTGCACCGGTTGCGCAGAACCACGGCATGCTGGTGCTGGCGCTGGTGCTGATGATGATCGGCATGCTGTTCAAGGTGTCGGCTGCTCCGTTCCATGTGTGGACGCCGGACGTTTATGAGGGCGCGCCCTCGCCGGTGGTGGCTCTGCTGTCGACGGCGCCCAAGGCGGCGGTGTTTGCGCTGCTGCTGCGCGTGACCTACGAGATGCTGCCCAGCCTGCGCGAGATTTGGACGCCGCTGCTGTGGGCGGTGGCCATTGCATCGATGACCATCGGCAACCTGGCGGCGTTGCGGCAGCAGAACGTGAAGCGCATGCTGGCCTACTCCGCGATTGCGCATGCCGGTTACCTGCTGGCCGCGTTCGCCGGCTTTGGCACGAGCGGCATTGCGGCGGCGGCGTTCTATATTGCGGCCTATGCGGCGATGAACGTGGGTGCGTTTGCGGTGGTCACGCTGGTGAGCGGATACGACGAGCAGCGGCCGTTCATCAGCGATTATCGGGGGCTGCTGTATCGCTCGCCGCTCGTGGGCATCCTGCTGATCTTCTTCCTGATTTCGCTGATCGGGATTCCCTTCACCGGCGGGTTCTTCGGCAAGTTCTACGCGTTCTCGGCGGCTGTGGGCGGCGGCGCGATCGCGCTGGCGATCATCGGCCTGCTCAACTCCGGCGTGGCCGCGGCGTATTACCTGCGCCTGGCGCTGGTGGCGGCGCAGCGGCCTGAAGAGGGCGAACAAGGACGCTTGCAGCTACCCCAGGTGGGAGTAGCGGTGATTGCGGCAGTGATGTTTGCGGCAGGCGGAACGCTGTGGCTGGGCATTGCGCCGAACCAGGTGCTGCAGGCAGCGCAGGCAGCGGCACACACGCTGCGGGTTCCCGGATCGATTCCAGAGCTGGAACTCAATCCGCCGCAAATCCATCCGTAGCAAAGACGCGCGCAATGGCGGGCGCTTGATCGGCGACCATGTGCCGGTAGAGCGCCACGGCGCGGGCTTGCACCTGTTCCCGCGGGAAGCACTCGCTTACCCACTCGCGGGCTGTCGATCCCATGCGGCGGCGGCGGCCGGGGTCAGCCAGCAACGTTAACACAGCGTCGGCGATTGCGTTGGGATCGCCGGGCGGAACCAGCAGCCCGGTGACTTCGGGCAGCACCGAATCGCGTGCGCCGGTGGCGTGCGTGGTGATGACGGGCACGCCACTGGCCGCGGCTTCGAGCACGGCGTTCGGAAAGCCCTCGCGCCAGGTCGGCAGCACCATCAGGTCCATCGCTCGATACCAGGCGGCAGTGTCTTGCACGAAACCGGTGTGCACGATGCGACTGTGTTGTTCGATGTGCGCGCGCAGGTCCGGGCTGAGCGCATCGTCCGACTCGTCGAACCAGCCGACCAGCAGGAGCCGCGCCCTGGGAACCGTGCGCAGGATGCTTTCGAATGCCTCGAGCAGTTCGGGAATTCCTTTGTCGCGGGTGAGCCTCCCGGCAAAGCCGATCACCGGAGCATCCGCAGGAATGGAACACGCCGCCTTCAGGTGGCCCGCTCCGGGCGTGAAGTGCTCGACATCGACGCCGTTGCTGCTGCCCTGGCCAAGCACCTGCACCTTGTCCGCAGGCGCCAGCCCGAACGCAATGATCTGACGGCGAAGACTCCGGCTGTTGCAGAGGACAACGTGGCTGCAGGCGGCCGACAGATGCTCACCCATTCTCAGGATTGAGCGTTTCCATCCGGAAGCCGTCTCGAGCCGCAGCCCGCGCATGAGGTAAACGCGCTGCGGCACGCCGCAGAGCAGCGCCGCAATGCTGCCCAGGAGGCCGGCTTTGGGCGTGCTGAACTCGGTAATCGCCGGCCTGAGACGAAAGAGGGTGACGCAGATTCGGGCAAGCGAAAGGAGATCAGAAAAGGGAGAGAAGCTGCGCCGTATGGGGATGGGAATGGCGTCCACGCCCTCTTCGGCTGCGGTGCGGTCCAGCAGGGGGCCGGGGCTGCAGAGGAGAGCGACGCGAAAGCCGGCTTCGCGCAGCGCCCGCAGGCGGCCGCGCAGCACCAGGCAAGTCTGTGAATGCGTGATCCCTACCACAATCAGCGGCTGCTCGCCCTGGCGGCGGTTGAGCGCAGGGGCGAATAAGCGCGCCTGGAGGTCCCCCATGTGCGCCGTCCTTGTTTCCCCGGGGGAGAAATTTGTGAGAGGAAACTAATGAACTGTATCAATTCGAGACGGTAGCGTTTGTGAGCGCGATCACGTCCAATGTGGACTCGAGCGCACTACCTTCAAGCTTCCGGCTATGGCTGAGAGAATCAGAGTGCTGCTGGTGATACCGCGCCTGAACGCGGGCGGGGCGGCGCGTGTGAGCATGCGTGTTGCGCGGGGATTGGCGGAGCGCGGGTACGATGTGCACCTCGCCGTGATTACGGGCGAGCCGGGCGGCATAACCCTGGATGGGATTACGATGCATTGGCTGGCGGCCCGGCGCACGCGCGGCGGGGCGTGGGATTTGCTCAGGCTGGCGCGACGGCTTCGGCCGCAGGTGATCCTCTCCAACATGGCGCACCTGAATGTTGTGGTGCTGGCATTGCGGCCGGTATTTCCGCGTGGGACGCGCGTTCTGGTCCGCAACGATGGAGGGGTTCACCCTGAACAGCTCTCATGGCTGCGGCGACGGGTATTTCGGTTGTTACACGCAAGGGCTGACGCCGTGATCTGCCAGAGCGGGTCCATGCGCGACGAGCTGGCCGGCGAGGTTGGCGACGCGAAGCGGTTGCGCGTGCTGCCAAATCCGATTGCGGCGAGGGTCGAAGCGTGTGCGGAGCGCGGACGGGTGTTGTGGCGTGGGCCGGGGCCAAATCTGCTGGCGATTGGACGGCTTGAGCCGCGCAAAGGATTCGATCTGCTGCTCGATGCGTTTGCGGAAGTTGCATCCCAGGTCCCTGGCGCGCAGCTTGCGATTGTGGGCGAAGGTCCGCAGAGGGGCAAGTTGGCGGCGCTTGCGGCGGAACTTGGCATCGCCGGCCGCGTGCAGTTCACGGGCGAAGTCGCGGACCCGGAGCGATGGTTTGCGGGCGCCACTGCTTTCGTCCTGTCGTCGCGCGAGGATGCACTGCCCAACGCACTGCTTGAGGCCGCGGCAGCCGGCCTGCCCATCGTCGCAACGCCGGCGCGTGGCGGCGTGCCCGCGCTGCTCGGCTGCCAGCCGGGCGCGTGGATCGCGAAGGACATCTCTGCCGCCGCGCTCGCGGCAAGCCTGACGGAAGCGTTGGGAGCGCTTGCGCCGGGGGAGCGTTTGGCGCATGCGTGGACAGAAGCTTTCGCCTGGGACCACGCGATCGCGGGCTATGATGATCTGATCCGCTCCGTCACGAGGGCGGCGCCATGAGCCACATCGCATTTGTGATTCCGGGGCTCGACCGCATTGGCGGCGCGGAGCGGCAGGTGATCGCGCTGGCAGCCGGATTGTCGCGGCGCGGCTGGACCGTCACAACCATCGTGCTGACAGGAGACGGCGGCGCGGCACGCGAGGCGCTGAGGGCGATGGGTGTGGATTTCGTCAGCCTGCGCATGCGCAAGGGCCTCGGGGACCCCCGGGGCTGGTGGCGGATGCATGGCTGGCTGCGGACGAACCGGCCCGATGTGGTTCACGCACACCTGCCCCATGCGATCTTTCTGGCGCGATGGTCGCGGCTCGCCGCAGCGGTTCCGGTGGTGGTGGATACCGTTCACACTTCACGCACGGCAGCGGGCGGGCAGCGGCTCGGATTCCGCATCAGCCGATTTCTGAGCGATTGCAGCACTGCGGTGAGCGGCAGCGCGGCGCGGGCGTGGATTGGGGATGGGCTCATCTCTGCGGCAAAGTCGCTGGTACTGCCGAACGGGATCGACGTGGATCGCTGGAAGCCCGACGCAGAGGCGCGGGCGCGCATGCGCGCAGAGCTTGGAGTGGGCGATGGCTTTGTGTGGCTCGCCGCGGGACGGCTTGAAGCGGTGAAGAATCCTGCGGCACTGCTCGATGCCATGGCCCTGCTGCCGCCGTCGTCGCGGCTCTACATTGCAGGCAGCGGGCCGCTGGAGCAGGCGCTACGCGAGCAGGCCGCCGCGTTGGAGCTGACGGAGCGCGTGCAGTTTCTGGGATTCGTTCAGGACCTGTTGCCATGGATGCAGGCTGCCGATGGCGTCGCGCTGGCATCGCGCTGGGAGGGGCTGCCGCTGGTTCTGCTGGAAGCCGCGGCGTGCGGATTGCCTGCCGTTGCCACCGATGTGGCGGGCAGCCGCGACGCGATTGTGGAGGGGAAGACGGGATACCTCTGTACTCCCGGCGATGCTGCCGCGCTGGCGGCGGCCATGCAACACATCGAGCGCATGCGGGAGGAGGATCGCGCTGCGATGGGCGCGCGAGCTCAGGCGCATGCGCAGAGCGCGTTCAGCCTTACGAAGATCCTGGATCAGTGGGAAGCAGTCTATCGGAATCTGCTGTTGCATCGAATGCAGGCGACGCACTGGGCGCGACGTATCGCACTACTGCCGATCGAAGGCGGAGGCGCAGAATCTCCGCTCGCTCCCGCACCAGCTCCGGCCAGCGCGGCGGAGATGGAGTGAACTCGCGGACGACACGCTGGAAGCACGTGAATTGTCCGGCGTTATTGCGCAGGAAGTGTCGCAGGCCAGCAAAGCTTTGCACGGATAACGAGTTGGGATGGATGCAGAGCGTCCACAGCCCGTGCCGCTTCTGGGCGGGCCACCACAGTTGCTGCGGAATCCAGACGACGCCGCCGCGTTGGAAGGGCCGCCGCATCAGGCCGTCGGAGAGATGGAATATTCCCTGTTCGCGCAGAGCCCGCAGCGTGTGGCGGTCGAAGTTGTGGCGCGGCGCAACCCACAGGCGCGGTTCCAGGCCGTGCCCGCGCAGAAGGGCGACGCCGTCGCGAATGCGGCGCTGCTGCACGGCGTAGGGCAGGCCGGCAAATTCCCCGCTGGCGCTCAACGGAAGGATTCCCGCACGGCGGCTGGAACAGACATGATGCAATCCGTGGAGAGCGATGGCCGCTCCCCCGGCCTGCAGCGAGCGCAACGATTCCCAGAAGCCGGGGTCGGGCGTGGAAAGCTGCAGTCCGGGATCGCGATTGTCGGGTACAACCGCCAGGATCGGCTGGATGCCGCATTCGCCCATTAGTTCACGCACGCGCCGCCAGCGCTCCGCATGCACCGTCGGGCAGAGGTCGTCGACGCGGAGCAGATATTGAGCGGGCTGGATGAGGCGAGTCATGCGCGCACCTCATCCGCCGAAGGTGCTCCGTCTGTTTCAGCTCGCGCCAGCAGGCGATGTGCCCAGAACGCAAAGAGCGCGCAGGTGGTGACGGACCAGAGCGATGTGGCCAGCGCGATACCGGCCGCGCCCATGGTGCGCATCAGCAGGATGTTGAGAACGACATCGAGCGCCAGGTTGATTGTGCCGCAGGCGAGGACGAGGTCGGCGCGGCGCATGGCGAGGACAAAGCGGTAGAAGATGCGGCTGACCACGTAGAACGGGATCTGAATGGCGTACATGGCGAGCACCCGTGCGACCGCAGCGGTGTCGCCCGCGCCAAACGCGCCGCGCTGCAGCGTGAGGCGAACGATGCCGGATGCGCCCGCGATTGCCACCACGGCGAGCGGCACGGAGACGAGGGCGGCGATGCGCGGCCAGCGACGCAGTGCGGCGCGGCAGGCTGGCCAGTCACGGCGAGCCACCATCGCGGAGAGATAGGGCACCAGAGCGGCTGAGATGGCGCCGCCCAGGAGCGAGACGATTACGCTGACGAACCGTCCGCCATACACCAGCGCGGAGATGCTTCCGGCGGGCAGCATGGCCGCCATGGCCTGGTCCACCAGCAGGCCGGCGGACGCGACGATGGAACTGAGGAAGACCGCGCCGTACTGGCGCAGTACCTCCCGGAGATCGGGCGACGCGCGCTGCCATCGGAGCCGCAACACGTAGCCGCTGGCGGGCATGGCGGCGGCCATTGTGCCCGCATGGAACGCGGTTCCGGCCACGCAGCCCAACGCCACCGACCAGATTCCCAGCGGAGAATGCAGCGCCAGCACGACCAGGATGGTGGTGGCCGGAACGATGAGGGCAGCCAGCGCGGGGACCGCAAATGACTCAGTGGAATTGAGCACAGCGGCGCAATTGCCGGCGATGGCGCTGAAGAGCACCATGGGCACAAGCACGTAGAACAGGTGGACGGAGAGCGCCAACTTGGCTGGAGAGAAGCCGGACGCCAACAACGGAAACGCCAGGTGGGCCAGCAGCGCCATCAACAACGCAGCCGCCGCTACGCCGGCAACCACCAGGGTCATCGAGCTGGACAGCAGATCCTGCGCGCGGGCGCGCCCCTGCTGCAGGCGCACGCGAACAAGCGTAGGAATCAGCGCCTGGTTCATGGATTCGCCGAGCAGGTTGACGAGCAGATTCGGAATCAGCAGCGCAGCAAGGAATGCGTCCATCGCATCGGAACGCCCGAAGAAGCCGGCGAGGACCATCTCCCGGGTCCAGGCGGCGAATTTGACCGCGAGCCCGGCCGCGCCAAGCGAGAGCACGGCCTGTGCCACGCGTGGGCGAGGCGCGATGCGCGGCCAGGGCAGAGGATGCGCGGAGTCGCTCACTTCAGCCCTCCGCCGGCTCCGGCAGAATTCTGCCGACGCGCTCGCCGGCGAGAACGACCGCAGAGGGGCGGCCGAGGCGGCCGGCAACCACGATCAGACCCAGCAGAAGCCATGTGGTGCGGTTTTCCTGCAGGGTGGAGACAAGCGACAAAGACATCCATGCCGCGAGGGCCGTTCCCAACGACAGGCGCAACGGCAGGCGCGCGCGGCGCAGCGCGGCGAAACACAAGACGAGGATGGTGAAGACGAGCGTAAGCGCAATCAAGCCACCTTCCGCGGCGATGGCGAGCGCGGTGTTGTGGGCGGTGTCCGAAGGGGCGAGGCGCGCGGCCCACACAAAGGATCCGGCTCCCGATCCCAGCAGCGGCGCGCGCGCAAAGGCCCTCCAGCCGGCTGTCCATATCTCCCATCGCTGATTGAGATCGCCGGCCATGAGCTGAGCGGGGATGCCGGCGAGGCGCAGCAGCGTGTCATGCGGCGCAGCCAGCCAGACAGCCAGCACCGCGGCCGGAGCCATGAGCAGGCCGGCGAGCACAATACGCAGGTGCCTGCGCCACAACACAACGCCGCAGCCGATGAGGGAGATAGCACAGGCAAGAAATCCCCCGCGCGATGCGGTGAGCAGAACGGCAACGGTGGTGAGCGCCATGAGCGAACCGAGAGCCACGCGCTGCCAGCGGGCTTCCGCCTCATTCAGCAGCCATGCGGCGAGAGGCAGACCGAGCACGAGATAGCGCGCGACGTCGTTGGGATCCTGGCCGGCGGGAACGAAGCGCACCAGGTCCGGCGACTGCGGCCACAGAAAGCTGGCCAAGGTGAGGAAGGCGAGAACCGCCGCGCCCGCGACGTAAGCGCGCAACACAGAAGCCAGGTCTGCATCCGACTCGACCAATTCCCAGAGAAACCAGGCGATCATCGCCTCTTCGAAGTATCCGGGCAGATGCGCGACGGTGGTGCTGGCCACGATGCTCCACAACGCCGAACAGCAGAGCCAGAGGAGCCAGAGCAGCACGGCAATGTGAAACGGCGCCGGCGGGCGGATGCGGCCGGTCTGCAGAACGGCGGGAAGCATGACAGCAAGCAGGGCAAGTCCGGCGAGGCGGGCGATGTTTCCCCAGGGCGCGCCGAGATCGAGCGAGTACTCCCATGGAATGGCAAACGCAAAGAGCAGCAGCAGCATCCAGGCAAGGCGGCGCATGGCGGCTAAAACCTCTGCGAGTAGACCATGGCGGCGTAAATGCTGACGCCGGCGGTGGATTGCACAACCGATTCCATGGTGCGATTCCACAGGCTTTTGGCGGCGGAATCCGGCACGTAGACGATGTCGTGTTCCTGGATGGGCAGATCGGGATCGCGGCCCTGGAGGATGCGTCTGAGGTTGAGCGTGGTTACGCTGCGGCCGCCGTCGCGCTCGCGAATGAGAACGGCGTGTTTGAGCGCGGCATTCATGCTGGGGCCCCATGCCAGGGAGAGCGCCCGCAGCACCGTCATGGATTCGCCGGGCTCCATGGCAAAGCCGCCGGGGCGGAGCACGTCGCCCACCACGTAGACAAGGCCGGTGCGACTCACGCGGATCATGTCGCCGGGCAATAGTTCGGGATTGCGCTCCGGCGCCGGCGCTGCGCCGCCTTCCGCCAGCGCCACCACCTGTGGCGTCTCGGGCGAGTCGCGATGGTAGATGGCGACGAGCGCGCCCGCCGCGGGCGTGAGTCCCGATGCGGCGGAGATGACGTCGAGGAGGCGATGGTGCGGGCCGAAGGGATAGATGCCGGGCCGCGCAACTTCGCCGAGGATGGTGACATCCTGGCCGATGGAAACCGTGATCAGCACGGAAACCTGCGGATGGAGCAGGACGCCTCTATTGAGCAGGGCGGTGGCAATGGCTTTTGCGGCGGCCGCTTCATCCAATCCCTGAACCTTTACTTCGCCGATCATGGGGAGTTCCACGGCGCCCGAGGCTGCGACGCGAACGCTGGAGTGAAATTCGGGCGTGTGGAACTCGGAGACGTCGAGCATGTCGCCGGGAACGATGGGGCCGGGCAGCGCTCCGGCGAGGTTTGCGGCGAGCCCGGAGGCTATGGGACCGGGCGCGCCCTGTCCCGTCCACACGCGCGGGTCGGAATTGGGGTTGGCGGGCGCCTTGGCATCGGCGCGGCCGGGGATTGTGGCAACGCCGGTGGGCAGCCCCGAGGTGCTGGGTGTGGGCGCCTGGGCGCGCGCCATACACGCACCCAGCCCCGCAATGCTTAGCAGCACCGTGAAGAGCTTTGCGGAGGGTTGAAGCAGATCCATGATCAACACGCCTCCCAGCGCCATCCAAAATCCCACGAACAGCGCAATCCCGAAGTCGAGCGGCGCGTTGGGCGAGACGGGTTTCGCGGCCACCCTGGGCGGATCGATGACTTCGAGCGGTGACGATTGCTCCGGCGCGGCCACTTCCGCCTCCTCCACCTTTTCGCGCATGCGGAGGTAAAGTGCGTGGCTGGCGTCGGCCTCCTGTCGCATGGCCTCATAGCGGGAGAGAGCATCGTTCGCGCCCTGACCCGCGCCGGTCTGCGCCTGCAGTTGACTACGCACGAGCTGCTCGCGGGCCGCCGCGGTCTGCCACGCCGCCTTGAACTCGGCTCGTAAGCGCGCATCCTGGACCTGCAATTGCGATTGCACATCCTGCAACTGCTTGCGGATCTCCTGCACGCGGGGGAAGTTCGGGCCATGCTCGAGGCTCAGTTGCGCCTGTTCCTGCTGCAGATCGCTCTGCCGCCCGCGAAGCTGCCGGAACTCCGCCGTGGTCAGGTTTCCGCTCTCCCCCTGCAGTTTGGGATCGGATGCCAGAATCAGCTCGGGGTCGCCATCCAATGCGGCGCGATACTCGGCTTCGCGAAGAATGCGCTCGGAACTGGCCGCCACCAGTTCCCTGCCCAGTTCGTCGACCTCAGTGAAAGCCGGCAGGTGCTGCGCCGCATCGCTGCCGCCGCTCGCCAGGGACTCCGGCGGGATGAGCAGGCCGTGTTGCTTCTGAAACTGCAGCAGGCGGTCTTGCGCGCGATCGGAACTGGCCTTTAAACCGGTGAGCTGGCTCTGCATCCACCCGACGGATTGCGCGGTGGCCGCGACGCGGTCCTGGGCCTGGCGCTCGGCATAGGCGCGCAGGAGGGTTGTAACCACCTGGGCTGAGAGGGAGGCATCGCCGCAGCGAAAGCGCACCTCAAGAATGAGCGTCCGGGGAATGGTCCGCACCTGCACCCGGCTTTGAAAACGGTCGAGCAGCCATGCCTGCGCCTCAGGCCGGGGCGCCGCGGGATTGAAGCCGGGAAAGCGCGACGCAAAATCGCCTGCGAACGCCGGCTGGCCGTAGAGTTTCTGCCCGAGAATCACCTGCCACGCCAGTTCGTCGCTGCGCAGCACGTTGGCCTGGGTCTCCAACTGCACCTGCCCGGAGGCCAGCGCGCCGGAGTATGCGCCTTCGTTTCCGTCGAAATGCAGGGCGGAGGCGGGAGCCAGGCGCAGCGCCAGTTGTGCACGGGATTCATATTGCCGCGGCGCTGCCAACCAATAGATAAGACAAGTGGTTAGAAGCACTCCCTGCACGGCAGCAGCGGTGCGCCAGCGGCGGCGCAGGGTTCTCCCCAGGCCTCGGAGTGAGGCCGAAGAATCGAACCGGCTGGGGGGCGCCGCGTCTGCGTAGATCTGCTCGAGCACGGGTGCTTCGGCCAAGCCCACGAACCTCGGTTTCCCAAAACAGCACCCCAACGCCGTGGGTAAACACGTCTCGCACGCAGCATTGGGGGGATTTTTCCCGAGTGTGCTCCGATGGGGGCTAGATTGTTCGTGAGGCTCATCACACTTGTGCCATTTTGGGATCCGAGCGGCAACAAGCCCTGCGAGCACTGCGGTAAGCTCCCGCGCGGCAGGGCGATAGGCGGCGCCGAGGGTGTCCCGAGTGGTTGTCCGGGAAAAGATGATCGACCGCCAGATCGAGTGATATAGATCACAGCACTCCCATTTGACCCGTGAGAAAGTCTCTTTAGCATTCGTTAATCAATTGAGCCGGTCCTGGAGGCGTTCGGGGGAGTGCCCTTCATCCCTGGCTCCGATTACGAGTGCAGATCGCCGGAGGTCAACCCGTACTCCGGCACATATTGCTGCTTTACCGGTTTTGCTTCTCTGCTGCCTGTTCCAACGAAGGCTTGCGGTTCCAAATGGACCGCAAGCCTTTTTTCATCCTGACTCACGAATCGACGGGACGTAGCGTAGCGCGCGCCGAAGGCGCAATTGCCTGGACGGCGAGTCTCTGGACGGGCAGTCCCCCCGGTCGTGTATCTTAGGTGGGGTTCGCTTATGACCTCGCTGTACGCCACGCTGGCAGAGCCGCAGCACTTCTCATCCGCCGAGAAAATCCTCCTTTCGCTGCTCATTGTCGTATCCCTCGCGCTGTTCTGGCGGCGGTTTGGCCCCATTTTGCAGCGCATTCTGGCCTCGCGCAGCGACCCCGACTTCAGGCTGGCGCCGGTGGGCAGGCGCATTTGGGACTTCGTCTCCGAGGTGATGTTCCAGTCCAAGGTGATCAAGCAGCGGCCGCTGCCTGGTCTGGCGCATGCCTTTGTGTTTTGGGCGTTCTGCGCCTTTGCCGTCGTCACGCTGAACCACTTTGCGGTGGGGTTCGGCGGCGGATTCCTGAATCCGGCGAGTTGGGGCGGGCGGTTCTACTTCTACTTTGCCGCGGCGTTCGCCATCACCTGCGCGGTGGGCATCTTCGGGCTGTTTGTGCGGCGGTTCTTTGTGCGGCCGCGGTGGCTGGGCAAGAAGGTGTCGTTTGAGTCGGGCTTTATCGCCGGGCTTATCTTTCTGCTGATGGTGACGTACCTGGCGGCGTTCTTTACCACGGACGGAACGACCGCGGCGCGCGTGCTGTGGTGGGTGCACACGCTGACGCTGCTGGCGTTTTTGCCGGTGATTCCGCATACGAAGCATCTACACCTGGTGATCAGTCCGGCGACGGTGTTTCTGTCGCGTGGCGGATTCAGCAAGATTCCACCACTGGTGGGAGACGAGGATTTTGGGCTGGTGGCGGGCAAGGACCTGACCAAGTTGGTGAGCCTGCAGGCGTACTCGTGCGTGGAGTGCGGGCGGTGCAGCGAGCACTGCCCGGCGACGAACACCGGCAAGGAGCTGAACCCGAAGGAAGTGATCCTGGGCCTGCGCGGCTATCTCAACGCGTTCGGACCGAAGAGCGAGGATGCCATTCTCGATGGCGATTCGCCGGCGCACGTCTCGCAGAAGGCGGTTTTCCAGTGCACCACCTGCGGCGCGTGCGAGTTCCAGTGCCCGGTGGGCATCGAACATCTGCCGATCATGGTTGGGCTGCGGCGCGGCGCGGTGAATACAGGCACGTGGGAGGACGACTACGGCGCGAAGCTCTTCAACCAGCTTGAGCGCGGCTCCAACGCGCTCGGCATCGGCGCCCTCGAACGCGACAAGTTCATCCAGAAACAAGCCTTCCCCATCTTCGACGGGACCCAGGAATACTGTCTCTGGCTGGGCTGCATGGGCGGGTACGATCCCAAGGGCCGCGAGATTGTGACGGCGTTTGCGCAGGTGATGAACTACCTGGGTGCGAGCTATGGCGTGCTGAAGAAGGAGAAGTGCACCGGCGATCCGGTGCGGCGGCTGGGGAATGATCTTGTCTTCCAGACGCTGGCCGAAGAGAACCTGAAGAACCTGGCGCAGAACAAGGTGAAGAAGATTGTGGCGATCTGCCCGCACTGCGTGCGGACGATTCAGGAGGACTGGAAGGCGTACGGCACGCCGCCGGAGATCGAGCATCATACCGAGTTCATGGCGCGCTACGCGGATCGCCTGCCAAAACAAGCCAGCGGCGAAACGACTGTGTATCACGATCCGTGCTATCTGGGTCGGTATCGCGATGTGTACGATGAGCCGCGCGAGCTGGTGCAGATTACCGGCACGCTGGTGGAGGCGCCGCGGCATCGCGAGCGCAGCTTCTGCTGCGGAGCGGGCGGCGGCCTGGCGTTTCTGGGCGAAGAGACGGGCGAGCGCGTGAGCCATACGCGGGCGAAGGAGCTTGTGGCTACCGGGGCACAGACGGTGGCGACGGCGTGCCCGTTCTGCAACACGATGTTTCGGGATGCGCTGGGGGAGATGGACGGGACGGCGCCGCAACTGCTCGACGTGGCCCAGCTCATCGCTCGCAATTTGCCCGAGCGGCAAAACACCGCGCCGTAGAGCCTGTCCTGAGCGAAGTCGAAGGACGCAGAGTTCGTTAGCCCCGCGATTCAGCGTGGGGAATTCCGGAATGAAAATGCACCAGTCCCGTAGGGACGACGCAAACCGAACTGTGAGAACCCTATGAAAATCATCGTCGCAATCAAACAAGTGCCGGAGCGGGATGCGCAGGTGCGCATCGACTCTTCCGGCAAGTGGATCGAAGAGTCTGACCTGCAGTACGCCATGAACGAGAGTGACGCGTACGCGCTGGAAGAGGCGCTGCAGCTCAAAGAGAAGCACGGCGGCGAGGTGATCGTTGTGAGCGCCGGACCGGAACGCGTGGGCACCACGATTCGCGAGGCACTCGCGAAAGGCGCCGATCGCGCCATCCATATTGACGCGAACGATCTGGCGGAGCGCGATGCGCTGGGCGTGGCACGGCTGCTGGCCGACGCCATGCGTGCGGAGAGCCCTGATCTGGTGCTGACCGGGTTGCAGTCGGACGATCTGGGCTATGGGCAGACCGGCGTGATTGTGGCCGAGCTGCTCGGCGTGCCGCATGCCACGCTGATTCTGCACGTGGAGAAGACGGACGCGGGCATCAAGGTGAAGCGCGAGCTCGAAGCCGGATGGTTCCAGGAGATCGAGATGCCGCTACCCGCGGCGCTCACCATTCAGTCGGGCGGCACCAAGCTGCGCTACGCCACGCTGATGGGCATCAAGAAGGCGAAAACGAAGGAGATGAAGGTCATTGCTGCGACTGAACTCTCGTCCAAAACGCCACCCGCGGTAGCGCTGGAAGGCATCACGATGCCGCAGAAGCAGAAGTCGACGCAGATGATCGAGGGCGACGCCAAGACCGCCGCCGCAACGCTGGTGGAGAAACTGAAGTTCGAAGCGAGGGTGCTATGAGCGGCGTTTGGGTAATTCTGGAAGAGCGGGACGGCCATGTGAGCCGCATTAGCTGGGAAGCGCTGGCCGCAGGACAGATGCTGGCCGAGCTTACGAACAAGCCGCTCAACGCAGCGGTGATTGGCCACAACACCGACGCCCTTGCCAAGGAAGCCGCGGGAAAGGCTGTCGCCAAGGTAGCGCGCATCGATAATGGGCTGTTGATCCACTACACGTCCGACGCCTACACCATCGCGCTGCACGAGTTCTGCAAGTCCGAGCAGCCTGACTTCGTGGTCTTTCCGCACACTTACCAAGTGCGCGACTTTGCGCCTGCGCTCGCGGCACGGATGGGCCAGGTGCTCATCAGCGACGTTGTGGGCATCGGCGCTGGACCTGTTTTTCAGCGGCAACTGATGCAGGGGCGACTGGTCGGCACGTATCGGCACCAGGGCAATGGTCCATGCTTTCTTTCGGTGCAGGCGGGCGCATTCCGCGCGGACCGCGTGAGCGAAGGCAACGCGGAGATCGTGACCACCAGCAGCCACATCGATCCGGCAGCCGTGCGCACCAAGCCCGGCGAGCCCTTCCGCGGCACGGCGCAAACCGTCGACCTTGGCTCCGCGCCGCTCATCGTGAGCGTGGGCCGCGGCATCAAGGAGGCAGACAATTTGCCGCTGGTGCAGGAGCTGGCCGATGCGCTGGGCGCGGAGATGGCGGCGTCGCGGCCGATCTGCGACAACGGCTGGCTGCCGATGGAGCGGCAAGTGGGCAGCTCGGGGCAGACGGTTTCGCCGAAGCTGTATCTCGCCGTCGGCATCTCCGGGGCGATTCAGCACCTGGTGGGCATGAAGGGCTCGCAGTGCATTGTGGCGATTAACAAGGACCCCGAGGCGCCCATCTTCGAGGTGGCGGATTACGGCATCGTCGGCGATCTGTTTGAGGTGGTGCCGGCGCTTACGGAGGCGGTGAAGGCGGCGAAGTAGCTTCTCAGGCTCAGACCCGGTTGCCGTTCCTGACGATTGCTTGATGGCAGGGGGATGGAAACCGGGCTATGCTGAGGAGGAGAGGAGCCGAGCACGATGGGACGCCAGGAGATACTTGAGCGCCTGCGTCAACACGAGCACGCACTACGATCCCGTGGTGTGGTTCACATCGCGCTGTTTGGCTCTCGCGCCCGCGGCGACCAGCGAACCGACAGCGACACCGACATTCTGGTTGAGTTCGACCCTGGTGCACGCATTACCGTCTACGACCTGGTTGGTGTGAGGGAGGAGATCGGCGCTCTCATCGGCGGCCCAGTCGATGTGATCGATCGCGAGGGACTCAAACCCCGCCTGATCGCGTCTGTCGAACAGGACGCGCTCTATGCGTTCTGACACCTTGGACCTGCTCGAGGATATGCAGCGGTACATTCAATTCGCGCAACAATTCGTTGCGGATTTGAACATTGACGGTTTCCGGAATGATGTCCGTACCACGCTGGCAGTCATTCGCTGTCTGGAGGTTATCTCGGAAGCCTCCCGTCGTCTGCCCCAGGACCTGAAGGACCGGCATCCCTCTCTACCATGGAAGAATATTGCCGGTGCGGGAAATGTCTATCGCCATGACTACGCTGAAGTGGCGCCGGTACGAGTTTGGGAAACGGTTCACGCCGCGCTGCCGGCACTTCTCGCAGTTGTGACCGAAGAAATTGAGAGAGCCTCCCATTGAATTCGCATCTGCGCTGGTCAGCAACGGCGCATGTTTCTGCCCTGTTACTAACACCCCGGCTTCAGCCCATGTGCTATCTTGCAACCGAGACTCCATTTGGAAACGGTTGAAACACACGTGGTGAATCCCATGCCCGGCAAGCTGGAAATGATCGTCGGACCGATGCGAAGCAACAAGACCGCCGAGCTGCTGCGCCGTATCGAGATCCGCCGGCAATACGCCAAACAGTACGTGCTGCTGCTCAAGCCGTGCGCGGATACGAAGGCCCCCGCCGGCGTGGTGGAAAGCCGCAATCAGAACGGCTGCGGCCGCATGGAGGCGGTGCAGTTCCCTTCCAACGATCCGTGGGCCGCGCTGCCTATCCTGAAGGCGACCGAGCAGGCCATCGGCAAGCGTGTGGAGTGCATCGCCATTGACGAGGGCCAGTTCGTCGCCGACCTGTTTCTCTTCACGAAGCGCCTGCTTGAGTCCGGCCACGACGTGATGGTCTCCGGCCTCGAACTCGACTTTCGCGGGCTGCCCTTCGGCGAAATGCTCGATCTCTCCTGGCTGGTGCGCACCTACGCCGGCAACATCACCGAGCTTGTGGCGTACTGCTCCTGCGGTGCGCGCGCTCTCTATCCGCAGCGTCTCATCGACGGGAAACCCGCCCCCTACGACAGCCCGATCATCATGGCCGGCGATAACTACGAGCCGCGCTGCGCGGAGCACTTCGTGCTGCCGGGCAGGCCGCACTAGGGCAGGGGTCAGGTTTCAGGGAGCAGGTGACAGGTTTCAGGGAGCAGGTGTCAGGTTTCAGGTGACAGGGGGCTGGCCTCAAGATGGGTAGTCCGCAGCCAGCATCCTGGCCGCTAGTCCACGGTTCGTTCTGGCACCTGACACCTGTGCTCTTGCCCGTCGTTGCCCTCGCACGCTATCGTTCCATTTCCATCTGAAATCCAGTTCCGGGGGCCCCATGTTTCTTCCAGCAACCTACCATGCCGCTTTGTTTCTGATGATCCTGAGCATGCTCTGCTGGGGTTCTTGGGCCAACACGCTCAAGCTTTGCCCGCGCTATCGCTTTCAACTCTTCTACTGGGATTACGTGTTTGGCCTGGTGCTGGGCACTCTGGTGCTGGGATTCACCGCGGGCAGCATGGGCCACACCGGATCGGCATTCCTCCCAGACGTTCTGAATGCATCGTTGCGAGCCGTTCTGTATGCGCTCGCCGGCGGCGTCATCTTCAACGTTGCGAATCTGCTGCTGGTGGCGGCGATCGACATCGCGGGCCTCGCCGTGGCGTTTCCGATCGGGATCGGCCTGGCGCTGATCGTCGGTGCGGTGTCCAGTTACATCGTCCATCCGGCGGCCAATCCCACGCTGCTCTTTGGCGGAGTCGCGCTTGTGACCGTCGCCATCCTGTTTGACGCGGCCGCCTACCGCAAACGCGAATCCAGCGCGCGGGCCGCCACCGCGCGCGGCATCGTGTTGTCGCTGGTGGCCGGCCTTCTGATGGGCAGCTTCTATCCGCTGGTGGCGCGGGCCATGGCCCCGTTTGCCGATTTGCCCACCGCGCAGCCGCTCGGCCCTTACGCGGTCGCATTCTTCTTTGCGCTGGGCATACTTGTTTCAAACATCCCGGTGAACTGGCTGCTGATGAAGAAGCCGCTGGACGGCAAGCCGCCCGTGTCCGGCGCAGACTACGGCCGCGCGCCGATCGCCTGGCACATCGCCGGCCTGTTTGGCGGATTCATCTGGTGCGTGGGCGGTGTAGCTAATTTCGTTGCTTCGCAGGCGCACGTGAACATCGGCCCTGCGGTAAGCTATTCCATTGGGCAGGGCGCAACCATGATCTCGGCGTGCTGGGGCGTCTTTGTGTGGCGCGAATTTGCCGGTTCGCCCCGCATTGCCAGAGCGCTTCTCGCGCTGATGTTTGTCTTCTTTCTCCTCGGCCTGGGCTCCATTGCTATCGCACCACTGCACTGATCCCGGAGGATCATGAACGAAGTCCGCAAGCCCATCGTCATCGTCGGCAGCATCAGCATGGACATGGTCACAACAACGCCGCACATCCCCGGCGTCGGCGAGACCATCATCGGCACCAGCTTCAGCACAACCCCGGGCGGTAAGGGCGCTAACCAGGCCGTGACCGCTGCGCGCCTTGGCTATCCCGTGCACATGGTGGGCAAAGTCGGCGAAGACAGCTACGCCCCGCCGCTGCTCGACACACTGGCACAATCCGGCGTGGACATTGACGCCATGGAGCGCACTGCGGGCTCATCTGGCCTGGCGCACATCTTTCTTGAACAGAGCGGCCGCAACAGCATTGTGATTGTGCCGGGCTCGAACGGCGGCGTGGATCGCGCACAGATCGACCGCTACGCCAGTCTCATCGGTTCCGCGGGCATGGTGCTGTGCCAGCTCGAACTGCCGCTCGACACCACCCTCTATACCATCGAGCTCTGCGCCGCCGCAGGCGTGCCGGTGATTCTTGACCCGGCGCCCGCCGCGCCGCTTCCCGATGAGGTTTTTCCGCAGATTGCGTGGTTCACGCCCAACGAGAGCGAAGCCGAGTACTACGACGGCGGCTCCGGCGATCCGGAACACATCGCTGGCGAGTTGCTCGATCGAGGCATCCGCGGCGTCGTGCTGAAGCGCGGGGCGGAAGGCGCGTATGTGGCTACGCGCGAGCGGGCGCAGTGGGTGAGCGCATTTCCGGCGGACGCCGTCGACACGGTGGCGGCGGGCGACTGCTTCAACGGCGCGTTTGCGGTGGGATTGATGGAAGGGCTCGATCCGTGGTCGGCGGCGCGATTTGCCTGCGCGGCGGCGGCACTTTCCGTTACGCGGCGCGGCGCACAGGCGTCGCTGCCGAGCCGCGACGAGGTGGACACGTTTCTGGCCACCGAGCCGTGAGGCTCCTCCTGGAAGCGATCTCATGAACCGACGAATTCCCTCAGGGGCTAAAGCCCTCAAAATTCTTTTTGGGGCACCTTCGGCACGACTAAAGTCGTGCCCTTTCACAAAGCACGTATGAAAGCGGTGCCGGACCAACCATGGTTCCGCGTTCCCCTGTTCCCTTGGCCCCCTATTCCCTGTTCCCTCGTTCCCTGCTTTACGCCACTTCATTTTCCAGCGTGCCGATCGGATCAATCGTGATGCGGATACGGTCGCCGCTGTGCAGCGTGAAGTCACTGGGCGGTACGATGCCGGTGCCGGTCATCAGAAACACGCCGTTCGGAAACGAATTGTCGCGGAACAGATATTCCACCAGTTGCTTCGGATCGCGCTTCAGTTCGCTGAGCTTCACGCACCCGGCAAAGATGCAGCGTTCGCCACGGTCGATCTCCAGCATAATCTCGGTTGTCTTCGGCAGCGGCTCCTGGCGCAGCAGGATCGCCGGGCCCAGCGCGCAGCTTCCGTCGTATACCTTGGCCTGCGGCAGGTAGAGCGGATTCTCGCCCTCGATGTCGCGCGAGCTCATGTCGTTGCCGATGGTGTAGCCGACAATCTTTCCGTGCGGATTGATCAGCAGCGTCAGCTCCGGCTCTGGTACGCTCCACTTCGCATCCTTGCGAATCCGCACCTTGCCGCCTGTGCCCACCGTGCGGCTGGCCGTGGATTTGAAGAACAGCTCCGGCCGCTCCGCCGTGTACACGCGGTCGTAGAAGCTGCCTCCGCCGGCATCCTTCGCCTCCTCCATGCGCGCGCCGCGGCTCCGGTAGTAGGTCACGCCCGCGGCCCACACCTCCTGGCCAACGATCGGCGCCTGTACCTCGATGGCTTTGAACTGGCTGTGCGACGCGCTTTCGTCGATCTGCGCGCGCAGATAGCCCTCCAGATCGTCGAGCGCGAGCATCTGGTCCCAGGTCTTGCCGTTCACTCGGTAGAACTGCTCGCGTTCTTCCACAATGCAACCGCTCTTGGTGCGATAGAGCTTCACGGCTTACCCCCTGCATCTTCGTCTTATCGTAGCGCGGAGAGGCTCGGGCGGTTTCCGCGAGCCGAGAGGTCCGGTTTCACCGTCACAAAATGACGTGATAACGGCAAAACCGGTTTTGCCGCATCAAAACGCGCCGTCGCACCATGCGTCGAACTTCCCTTCCCGCACCGCCGCGGCGAGCGCCTCCACGTCCCCGCTGAGGACGCGGTCCTGCTCCAGGCGCGGAACCACGCTGCGCACGGCCGCCACTACTCCCTCCAGCGCGGCGCTTGATTTGAGCGGACGACGGCACTCGACGGCCTGCGCGGCGCACATCAGCTCGATGGCCACGATGCGCTCCACGTTCTCGACAATCTGGCGCAGCTTGAGCGCGCCGGTCATGCCCATCGATACGTGATCTTCCTTGCCGCCGTCTGTCGGTATGCTGCCGGTTGATGACGGATGCGCCAGCACCTGGCACTCGTTGATGAGCGCGGCGGCGACAATCTGCGCCATCATGAAGCCCGAAGACAGGCCTGGATCGGGCGATAGGAACGCCGGGAGGCCTTCGTTGATGTCGGGATTGAGCAGCCGATCGACGCGGCGCTCCGTGATGCCGGCCAGATCGGTGAGCACAATGGCCGCATAGTCGAGCGCATAACTCAACGGCGCGCCATGAAAATTCCCGCCCGAGATAACCGCTCCGCCATTGCCTTCCGGGAAAATCAGCGGATTGTCCGTCGCCGACCCTGCTTCCGTCTCCAGCACGCCCGCCACATGATCCAGCGCGCCGCGCACCGCGCCGTGCACCTGCGGCATGCAGCGCAGGCAGTAGGCATCCTGCACGCGCGAACAGTGCTCGCGGTGCGACTCGCGAATCTCCGAGCCCTGCATCAGCGCGCGCAGGTGCGCGGCTGCGGCGATCTGCCCGGCATGCGGCCGCGCCTGCTGAATGCGATCGTCGAACGCCACCGGCGTGCCGAGCAGCGCGTCCAGGCTCATGGCGCCCGCCACATCGGCGAGCCGAACCAGCCGCTGCGCGCGGGCGACGGCGAGTCCGCCGACGGCAACCATGGCCTGCGTGCCGTTGAGCAGCGCCAGGCCCTCTTTGGCGGCCAACTGCACCGGCCTCAGTTCGGCAAACCGCAACGCTTTTCCACCGGCCATGCGCTCGCCCTTGTAGAAGGCCTCACCTTCTCCGATGACCACCAGCGCGAGGTGCGCGAGCGGCGCGAGATCGCCGCTGGCCCCCACCGAACCCTTCTCCGGGATCACCGGATGCACGCCCGAGTTCAGCATGCCCACAAGCAGGTCGATGACCTCGGCGCGCGTGCCGCTGAAGCCCTTGGCCAGAACATTTGCCCGCAACAGCAGCATGGCACGGGCTTCCGGCTCGCTGAGCGGTTGGCCCACGCCACCGGCGTGACTGCGCACCAGGTTGGTCTGCAACTGCGCCAGTCGGTCGTCGGCGATGTGCACGTCGGCGAGTTTGCCGAAGCCGGTGTTGACGCCGTAGACGGTCTGACCGGCAGCGACGATCTGCTCGATCAGGCTGCGGCTTGCGGCCATGCGCGCGCGCGCTTCCGGCGCGACTTCCACCGGACAGCCGTGCGTCGCGACCGCTTCAATCTCCGCCAGGCGCAAGGGCTGGCCGTTCAGCATGAGTTCGTTCATAGGCATTTCCAAGTTGCGAGTGGCAAAGTGACAGAGTGACACAGTGACAATGAGCCTTTGCCACTTTGTCACTTTGTCACCTTGCAACTTCCCTCCCCGATGCTAGGCTGCCGGTCGCGGCCCGGTACAGCCGAATTCCGCGCCGCGCTTCGCGGCACATGGCCTGATCCACTATGCTGTGCTGTTATGGCAATGGATTCCACGGCACTGATGGACAGCTATGGGCGAAAGCTTCTGCAGGAGCTGCAGGCCAACGCGCGCTTGAGTATTGCGGAGCTGGGCCGCCGCGTCGGGCTCTCCCCTACCGCTACGGCCGAGCGCCTGCGACAGATGGAAGAGGTCGGCATTGTGCACGGCTACACGGTCGACATCGATCGCGAGGCGATGGGGCTGGAAGTGATGGCGTTCATCCGCATGAGCTGCAACGGACAGCACTATCATCGCCTGCTTGAATTTGTGCAGACACTCGAAGAGGTGCGCGAGTGCCATCACCTTACCGGCGGCGACGATCTGCTGCTGAAGGTGACGACCACGAGCATGATGGATCTGGAGGCGCTGATCGAAGCGCTCTTGCCCTACGGAACTCCGATCACCAGCCTGGTGCTGTCGTCGCCGGTGGAGCGGCGGCTGTACAACATCACCGGCAAGCTGACGACGGTGGCGAAGAAGGCGCCGATGCGGAGGCGGTGAACTGCTGGGCCGGGTTCGGTGGTTTCCCACCCATTTCGCGATGAGGCCGCGAAATGGATGGGGCACCCAGATTCGTTGATTCGACGCGCGGAGGAACCGCAGATCCCCGTTCGACTCCAATCGCATTCGCGATCTTCGCTCAGGGCAAGCTTTCGACTCCGCTGCGCTCCGCTCAGGATGACAGGCTCTACGTTGGGAGTGCGGTCAGTCGAGTCCCAGAATGCGGCGGTTGCGTTGCGCATCTGTGCCACCGCCGGCGAAGTCATCGAACGCCTTCTCGGTCACGCGAATGATGTGCTCCTGCACAAACGACGCGCCTTCGGCCGCGCCGTCTTCGGGGTGCTTGATGCAGCACTCCCACTCGACGACGGCCCAACCGGGATAGTCGTACTGGGCGAGTTTCGAGAAGATCTGGCCGAAGTCGATCTCGCCATCGCCGAGCGAGCGGAAACGGCCGGCGCGATCGATCCACGGCTGATAACCGCCGTAGACGCCGCAGCGGCCGGTGGGATTGAATTCGGCGTCTTTGACGTGAAATGCGCGCACGCGCTCGTGATAGATGTCGAGAAATTCGAGATAGTCGAGCTGCTGCAGCACCATGTGGCTAGGGTCGTACAGAATGTTGGCGCGGCGATGGTTGTCGACCGCATCGAGGAAGCGCTCGAACGTCACGCCGTCGTGCAGGTCTTCGCCGGGGTGCAGCTCGAAGCAGGCATCCACGCCGGCCTCGTCGAATGCGTTGAGGATGGGCAGCCAGCGGCGGCCGAGTTCCGCGAACGCTTCCTCAATGAGTCCCGAAGGGCGCTGCGGCCAGGGATACACGAACGGCCAAGCCAGCGCGCCGGAGAAGGTGGCATGCGCCGTCAGTCCCAGATTGCGGCTGGCGCGCGCGGCGTAATGCAACTGCTGCACGGCCCACGTCTGGCGCTCCTGCACGCTCAGACCCGCGGGCGCAAAGCCTTCGAGGAGCGTGTCGTAGGCCGGATGGCTGGCGACGAGCTGCCCTTGCAGATGCGTGGAAAGCTCGGTGATCTCCACGCCTGCTTCGCGCGCGGCGCCGCGAATCTCGTCGCAGTAGGTCTGGCTCTCCGCAGCGCGCTTCAGGTCGAAGAGGCGCGCGTCCCAGGAGGGAATCTGGATGCCGACGTAACCAAAGTCAGCGGCCCACTGGGCCATCGACGCGAGCGAGTTATAGGGCGGCTGATCGCCGGCGAATTGGGCAAGGAAGATTGCAGGACCTTTGATGGTCTTCATGGCGAAAGCTCCGCTTTCGATCGGGCAGGTATCGATGTTTGGGATTCACAGCACGTTGCCGGTGGCCAATCTGCTGTCGATGTGATTGTACTGCGGCGAATAGCAGGGCGTGGACGGACAGGAGTTCGAGGCAGAGGGTTGCAGCACCGGTTCCCAGGTCTCCAGCGGCGGGAGACCTGGGAGTACCGATGGCGACGTTAGAAGGTCAGCTTGGCCGACACCTGCAACTGGCGCGACGATCCGAAGTCGCCGATGGGGAATCGGGTTGAGGTGATCTGGCCGAAGGTGCCGGCTCCGATGGTTCCAATCGGCTGGCCGAAGTTGGCGTGGTTGAGGAGGTTGAATGCGTCGGTGCGCAGGACGAACTCATACCGCTCAGAGATCTTCGTCCCCTTCTGCAGGCCGATATCCATGTCCTCGAGGCCGGGGTAGTAGATGGAGTTGCGCGACTCGTTGCCGAAGCCGGCGCCCGGGCTGGAGAACAGGCAGCCCGCGGATGGAGCGTTGCAGGTAGCTTGCGGGATGTACTGGATGTTGCCGTTGGAGGCGATGGTGATGTGCGTGGGCACATGTCCCAGGATGTTGGGGCGGGTCTTGCCAATGACGCCGTCGTTCGGCAGGGTTGTTACCACGGTAAAGGGATCGCCGCTCTGCAGCACGGTAATGGTGGAGAGTTCCCATCCGTCGACGAGGCGGTTCTGGTGATAGGGCAGATCGAAGACGCCGCTGACGGAGAAGTGATGGCGGGTATCGAAGTCCGACGGCCCATAATCGCCCGCGGGATTCCCGCTGTCCTGGGGAAGCTGCGAGGGGGAGATGAAGCTGTAGGAGTTGTAATCGAGCGACTTGCTCCAGGTGTAAGAGGCCTGAAACTGAACGCTGTGGCCCATGGCTTTGTTGATGGAGACGAAGCCGGCGTTGTAGTTGCTGATGCTGACGCTGGAAGCCTGCAGGATGTTGGTGAGTCCGATGCCGGGATCGATGGCGCTGGAGGTACTGAGCGTGGGGAACGGACGAACGCCGCCGTTGGGCTGGTTGACGTTGAGGGTCATTTGCAGATGGGAACCCTTGGAACCCATGTAGCCGATCTTCAGGCCGACGGTGTCACTGAGGCGCTGCTCAATCTGCACATTCCATGTCTGGATCTGCGGGTTGGCAAAGTTGGGAGCGACGGCATTCGGCGAAATGACCTTGGATGCCTGTGCCTGCGCAAAGGCGTTCTGCATGGTCAAAGCCGAGCTTGGCTTGACGTTGAGCGATACGGGCACGGCGAACGGCGGGTTGGTGCTGAGGCCGCTGACAAGATTGGTCTCCGGCTGGTTGTAGAGAATTCCGTAGCCTGCGTGGAGTACGCTGTTGCCTTTGCCGAACAGGTCCCACGCAAAGCCGAGACGCGGCTCGAAATCATGGCTCTGCGGATAGATCGTCTTGTAGCCCGGGGTGCCGACCGCCTGGAGAATGTTTTGATTGGGCAAGTACGAGACGAAGCGATTCTCCGCCTCGACCGGCGTGCCGTTCCACTCGTAACGGAAGCCGAGCTCGACGGTGACACGCGGCATCACCTTCCACGAGTCGGTGGCGAACAGGCCCATGGCGCTGGTGGAAATACGGCTGGGGCGATTGCCGGGGGTCACGCTGAATGCGGCAACGTGGTCGTTGAGAAAATCACTCATGTTGTTGAAGCTGAAGCTGCCGGTATCGCTGGCGAAGTTGTCGTTGATGAAGCGGCGGAACTCACCGCCGAACTTGAACGAGTGATTGCCGTTAAGCCAGCTAAACGTGTCGGAGACTACGCCGAGCGTATCGCCGCGGCCTTGCGGCTCGCCGGCAGGTCCGCCAAAGGTGGCCGCGCCGGCGATGGAGATCTGGGGCAGGCCGATGGATGAGCTGATGCCGTTGCTGATGCCGAAGGTGGCGGGATTGGCGACGAACGACGGCGTAAAGGTGATGTGGATGCGGTTCGCCCCGATGCGCGCTTCGTTCACCATGTTGGAGTTGAAGATGTGCGTCTCGACCAGGGTGATCAACTGGCGGCGCGCCGGACGCGTATCACCATAACCGGGGATGTTATCGGCGACCGTGGGAGCGAGCGGCTCGTTGCGCGAATCCTGTTGAATGGCGTAGAAGCCGTGCAGGCGGTCGTTTGTTCCGAATTGCTGGGAGACGTCGAGCGTGCCCTGGTCAATGGTGGCGATGGCGCTTGCGGAGCTGACATAGACGTTGCCGCCGGAGTTGGGCGCGGGCAGAAGAGCCAGAAGTTTCTGGATGGTCGAGTCGGCGCCGACGGAACCGGCTGCGGGAACCTGGGTGTTGACGGCCTCGCCCTGCCGCTGACGTAGCCCTTCATAGCTGCCGAAGATGAAGGTGTGATCGCGCCAGAGGGGACCGCCGGCGTCGCCGCCAAACTGATTGCGGATGAACTGCGACTGGCGAATATGCACGCCCGTGGTGGTGTACTGGCGATTGAAGAAGTTGCGCGCGTCGAAGAACTGGTTGCGCAGGTAGTTGTACGCTTCGCCGTGTAATTTGTTGGTGCCGCTGCGCGTGGCGATGTTGACGATGGCGCCGGAGTTACGCCCGTACTCGGCGGAGAAGGTGGAGTTGTCGGCCTTGAACTCCTGCACCGTGTTCAGTTCCGGCTGAAACGTGATCTGATTCTGCACCATGTCGTTCAGGTTGATGCCGTTGATCATGAAGTTGACGGTGTCTTCGCGCTGGCCGGCGGTATCGAAGGACAGTGCCCCCTGCCCGCGGATGGGCTGGGTGAGAAAGCCATTCGCTGGCGCTGCGACGGAGCCGGGTATCAGTGCTCCAAGGTCGACAAAATGCCGCCCGTTCAGCGGAGCCTGCTGAACCGTCTGCTGATCGATGACCTGCCCCACCGAGATGCCGGTTTGGTCGACGACCGGCGCGGCGGCCGTGACGCTGACAGTCTGCTGCGCGCCGGAGACGCTGAGCTTGATGTTGTTGGTCACCGTGGAGCCGACCGGAAGGACTGCGCCAGTGAGGCGCGATGTGGCGAATCCGGAGGCTGCAACCTCAATGTTGTAGGTGCCGGGCGGAAGCGCGGGGAGTTGGTAGTTGCCGGACGAGTCCGTCTTCAGCGTGTGCTTGAGCCCCGTTGCGGTGCTGGTGATGGTGACCGTTGCGCCGGGAACCACTGCGCCCGACGGATCGGTCACGGTTCCCTGCAGCGTGCCTGTCGACGATTGTGCAGCGGCTGGATGCCCGCCGAACACGAGTGCCAGAGACAGCGCAAATCCAAACATCCAGCACAATCTACTGCGCGTCATGCCTTTCATTCCGACCTCCAAAAAACTACAGCGGTGCGCAGGCCTGCGCCTGTGCGATTTTTGTTCGCTTAGCGGATTCGAGGTGCGCGCGAGCGGCCGGCCTGGTATGCAGCCGTTCGAAACGCACCTGACTATGTTCTTTTCTTAAAAGGAAAAGGGGAAACAAAGGGAACTGCCTGTAGCTTGCAGGCGAGTGGCCGGCTTGGGGAGGGCCCGGCTCTTTGGTTCGCTTACAAGGGGAGCCACAAGGAGATCGCTGGCTTAAGCGGTTTTTCCCTGTTGAATTGGTGTTTTGACAAACTGTTCACCCAATTCGATAGCGGGAATTGTATCGGAAATTGTACCGATTCACCATATTTTTAGAACAAAGATCAAGGCAACCCAGGAGCGGCTGACGCGATTGCCGTAAGTTCAAAACTCAACCCAGCCGTCGCGCCCGTTGCTCTCGATGGCTCGCTGAATAAACTGCATGCCGCGCACCCCGGCGCGAATCCCGGGGAGCATGGGCGGCGCGGCTGCTTTGTCAGCACGCCATGCTTCCAGCCACTGCGCGAACTCGCGATAAAGGACAGCGAAGGCTTCAAGGTAGCCCTCGGGGTGGCCGCCGGGCAGGCGCGTGGCGCGGATCGCATCGGCGCCGAGATAGTGCGTGCCGGCGTGGCGAGTCTCGTCGGGGCCGCCGTTGCGCCGGATCGTCAGCGTGTTGGGCGTCTCCTGCTGCCAGTGCAGCGACGCGTTCTGGCCGTAGATGCGGATGCGCAGGCCGTTTCCCTCGCCCGTGGCGATCTGCGAAGCCATGAGCACGCCCTGCGCTCCGTTGCTCATCTTGAGCAGCGCGGTGCAGTCGTCATCGACGCGACGGCTCGGCACGACGGAGCGCAGCGTGGCGTGGAGTGCTGTGACGTCGAGGCCGCTGATGTATTCGGCGAGGTGGAAGGCGTGGGTGCCGATGTCGCCTATGCAGCCGCCGGGGCCGCTGACCGCGGGATCGACGCGCCACTCGGCCTGCTTCATGCCGGTCTGTTCGAGGGGCGCGCTGAGCCAGCCCTGCAGATACTCGACGGCGATCTTGCGGATCTCGCCGAGCTCGCCGCTGGCGCAGATGGCGCGGGCCTCGCGGACGAGCGGATAGCCGGCGTAGGTGTGGGTGAGGGCGTAGGGCAAGCCGGCGGAGTGGACGATGCGCTCTAGTTCGAGTGCCTCGTCGTAGGTGGCTGTGGCGGGCTTGTCGCTGACGACCGGGATTCCGGCCTCAAGCGCGGCTTTGGCGATGGGCAGATGCGTATTGTTGGGCGTGGCGATGACGACGAAGTCGATGCCGTCGGGGCGCTGCTTCTCTTGCGCGAACATCTCGGAATACGAGGCGTAGGCGCGGTCGGGATCGATGCGATAGGATGCGCCGGCCTGCCGGGATCTTTCCGGCGACGAGGAGAATGCGCCGGCGACGAGCTCAATGCAGCCGTCGAGTTCTGCGGCGATGCGGTGGACGGGGCCGATGAAGGCGCCGGGGCCGCCACCCACCATGCCCATGCGAAGTTTGTTGGTCGACATTGTGACTCCAAGGATCAGGGATCAGGTGAAGTGTTCAGCGGCACGGGGGGTCGCGTCAAGTGGAAGGAAGAGAGTTTGGTCGTGATCTCCCAACCTGCTCTCAGGTAGGGAGTGGGAGGACCACTGCGGATTCCTCGCTGCGGTTGGAATGACAGCGTATCTCTACGCAGCGAGTTTTGCAGGCTTCAGGCCGGGAGCGAGGATGCGCAGCAGCACCAGCGCGAGGAGGTATGCGCAGCCGGAGAAGACGAACAGCGGCACGTAACTGTGCGTAAGCTGCAGAATGTGTCCCGCGACTGGCTGGAAGATGGCTCCGCCGAGTGCGCCGGCGACCTGACCAAAGCTGACCACGGTGGCGACGTGTTCGGAGGGGAACATATCGGAAGACGTGGTGAAGATGTTGGCGGACCATCCCTGGTGCGCGGCGGCGGCCAGCGATAGCAGGCCCACAGCGAGCCACTCCGAGTGCAGCGAGCCGGCGGTGACGATGGGCACCACCAGCACCGCGCACGTGAGCATGGCGGCAAGCCGCGCGCGCTTCAGGTCCATGCCGAACCTGAGGTAGCCCTTGGGCAGCCAGCCGCCGTAGATGCTGCCAACGGTGGAGATGACGTAGACAGTCACGAGCGGCGGCCCGAGGTGCAGCAGGTTCACGCCGAAGCGCGAGTTGAAGTACTGCGGCAGCCAGAAGAGGAAAAACCACCAAACGGGATCGGTGAGGAACTTGCCGATCATGAATCCCCAGGCCTGGCGGTAGCGCAGTAGATGCCACCACGCCACTTTGCTTGCGGGCGGCGCCGTGGCCAGGGCTTCCCAGTCAGCGCGCTCGCCTGGCCTGGCGGCGGCCGCGATTGCATCGGTGCTCACGTGCGGCGTGCGGTAGCGGATGCTCCACCAGACGATCCAGATGGCGCTGAAGATGCCGGTCATCAGGAACGAGGCGCGCCATCCGAAGTGAATGGCGACCCACGGAACGGCGAGCGGCGCAAGGATGGCGCCGACGCCCGCGCCGGAGTTGAAGATGCCGGTGGCGAGGGCGCGCTCGCGGGGCGGGAACCACTCGGCTGTGGCCTTGATTGCGGCGGGAAAGTTGCCGCTCTCGCCCAGGCCGAGCAGGAAGCGCGCGATGCTGAAGCCCATCACCGTCTGGACGAGCGCGTGCCCCATCGCGGCGAGGCTCCAGAGGCCGGTAACGATGGGATAGCCCTTGCGGCACCCGAGGCGATCGATCAGCCGCCCGGCAAAGACGACACCAAGCGCATAGGCGATCTGAAATGCGGCGAGGATGTCGCCATAGGCCTGATCGGTCAGGTTGATCGACATCTCCGTCGCGTGCCAACCGTGGAAGAACGGATGGAGATGGAGGATTTGGCCGTTGAGCGCGGGCTTGAGGATGGAGAGGACCTGGCGATCGACGTAGTTGATGGTGGTGGCCACGAACAGCATGGCGCAGATGGTCCATCGGCCCTGGAGCGCAGGGGGTTCATTCGCTACTTCGATTTGTTTTTCGGTCCCTCTCGCTATGTTCGCCAATCCAGAATTCCTCGGTTCGCCCTGATCTCTGTTCTCTGCTTTACCAGTCTGTCAGCGTGCCGTCGAGCTTGCGGTTCACGGGGAGATACGCGCGCTGGTACGGGTATTTCGCCGCGAGCTTCTCGTCGAGATCGACGCCGAGGCCCGGCGCGTCGCCCGGATACATGTAGCCGTCCTTGAAGGTGTAGCTGTGCGGGAAGGTCGCGTCGGTCTCGTCCGTGTGCGGCATGTGTTCCTGAATGCCGAAGTTGTGAATCGCCGTATCGAAGTGCAGTGCGGCGGCCATGCACACGGGCGAAAGATCGGTAGCGCCGTGGCAGCCGGTCTTGACGTGATACAGCGATGCGAAATCGGCGAACTTTTTGAGGTGGGTGAGGCCCCCCGCATGGACGACCGTCGCGCGGATGTAGTCGATCCACTGATTGCGGATCAGGTCATGCGCGTCCCAGAGCGAGTTGAAGACTTCGCCGACGGCGAGCGGCGTTGTGGTGTGCTCGCGGATGACCTTGAAGCCTTCCTGCAACTCGGCGGGTGTGGGGTCTTCGATCCAGAACAGGTGGAAGGGCTCGAGCTCTTTGCCCAGGCGGCCGGCTTCAATCGGCGTAAGCCGGTGGTGGCAGTCGTGCAACAAATAGAGGTCTTCGCCGAAGGTCTCGCGAACATTGGCGAAGAGCTTGGGCACGGAGCGCAGGTAAGGCTCGGTCTCCCACTCGTACTCGCTCGGCAGACCGCGCTCCGCGGGCTCGTAGCGGCCGCTTCCCTTCGCGACGCCATAAGTCGCTTTCAGGCCGGCAACGCCGCTCTGCACGCGGATGGCTTTGTAGCCCATCTCCTTGTGACGGGCGACGTCTTCGAGCGCGGCGTCGATGTCTTTACCAAAGGCGTGGCAGTAGACGAGCACGCCGTCGCGGCTTTTGCCTCCGAGCAGGTTGTAGACCGGCGTGTTGAGCGCCTTGCCTTTGATGTCCCAGAGCGCCATGTCGACGGCGGCGATGGCCGTCATGGTGATGGGGCCGCGTCGCCAGTAGGGCCCGCGGTAGAGATACTGCCAGATGTCTTCCGTCTGGAAGGGATCGCGGCCGATGAGGCAGGGGATGACGTGATCGGTGAGGTAGCTGGCGACGGCGAGTTCGCGGCCGTTGAGCGTGCCGTCGCCCAGGCCGTAGATGCCTTCGTCCGTTTCGATTTTGAGCGTGACGAAGTTGCGGCCCGGCGAGGTGATGTTGACGGTTGCGTTGGTAATCTTCACGGCCGTTGCTCCCTCAGAGCATGATTTGGTCTGCGAAATGCATCGTTCCTTCGTTGGTTAGGGCAATCCCATTTGTTTCACGGGACCGTTCTTGCACCGTCCCTCCGGGACTTCGGCGCCGGAGGAGAAATCCCGCTTCCGCACGCTGAAGCGCGGGGCTAACGAACCGTGCGCCTACGGCGCGGCCGGGCTTTTGCGATGCTGGAGCAGGTTTCATCATCTCCTCGTTTGCGGCCTATTGATTCACGCCGCTGGCGAGGAAACCGCCGTCGACGGCGATCACCTGGCCGGTGACGAAGGCCGACGCGTCCGATGCAAGATACACGGCGGTGCCGGCGAGTTCCTTTGCTTCTCCGAAGCGGCCCATGGGTGTGCGCATCACCAGTTCTTCGCCGCGTGGCGTGCCCGAGATGAGGCTGCGATTGAGCGGCGTTGGAAACACGCCCGGAGCGATGGCATTCACGGTCACACCCTTCTTCGCCAGTTCGATCGCCAGCACGCGGGTGAATCCCGCCACGCCGGCCTTGCTTGCGGCGTACGCGGCAACCTGGCTGAAGCCTACGAAGGTGGTGAGCGAGGCCACGTTGATGATGCGCCCGTAGCCAGCCTTCTCCATGGTCTTGCCGAAGATCTGGCAGGCGCGCAGCGTGCCGGTCAGGTTGGTATCGATGACGCGCTGCCACTCGTCTTCGCTCTCATCGAGTGTCCACGATTTGTGCGTGACGCCGGCGGCGTTCACCAGGATATGCACGTTTCCAAATTCCTTGAGCACCGCATCGTGCAGCGCCTGCACACTGGCGCGATCCATCACGTCGCTGGTGAGGCGGAGTGTCTTGCGGCCAAGGGATTCGATCTCCGCGGCGACGGCGGTCACCTGCTCCATGCGGCGCGAGCTGGCGACGACGGTAGCGCCGGCTTCGGCAAGGCCCACGGAAATTGCGTGTCCGAGGCCCGTTGTACCGCCCAGCACGACGGCCACGCGTCCGCTCAGATCAAACAGGCTGCGACTCATGTATTCTTCTCCTCGGTAGTGGTCCGACCACGTAACTTTACAGGATCGGACCGTGCATCGTCATGCAGCGGGTTGCGGTCCTTCGGCAATGTATCATCGTAAGCCGATTCAGCCGCGCGCTGTTGCGCCGCGAACATCTCTGCCTGCGAGACACGCGGGCAAACCCAGGTTGAAGGACACCATGCAAGAGCTTGTAATTCCCGATTCTTCGCGCCGCTGGGATTGTTTATCTCTCGGCGAAGTTATGCTCCGCCTCGACCCCGGCGAGGGGCGCATTGCCACCACGCGGCATTTCACGGCGTGGGAGGGTGGCGGCGAATACAACGTGGCACGCGGGCTGCGGCGCTGCTTTGGGCTGCGCACGGCCATCGCTACCGCGCTGGCCGACAACCCGGTGGGGCGGTTGGTTGAAGACCTGATGCTGCAGGGCGGAGTGGATCTTTCGCTGCTCAAGTGGGTCTCCTACGACGGCGTGGGACGCACGGTGCGCAACGGACTGAACTTTACCGAGCGCGGATTCGGCATGCGCGCCGCGGCGGGATGCTCCGATCGCGGCCACACCGCCATCAGCCAGGTGAAGCGCGGCGATTTCGATTGGTCCACCATCTTCGGCGCAAAGAATGGATCGCGCTGGCTGCACACGGGCGGCATCTTCGCGGCGCTGTCGGAATCGACGGCAGATGTAGCCGCGGAGGCGATGGATGCCGCGCGCGCGGCGGGCACGCCGATCTCCTACGACCTGAACTATCGCGACTCGCTGTGGAAGTCGATTGGCGGCAAGGCCAAGGCGCAGGAGGTGAATCGCGAGCTGGTGCGCAAGGTCGACCTGCTGCTGGGCAACGAAGAAGATTTTTCGGCGATGCTCGGCGTGCACCCCAAGGGCGTAGGCGAGGACTTCGCGGATTTGTCGATTCCGGCGTACGAGGAGATGCTGCGCGAAGTGGCGGCGGCGTATCCCAACCTGAAGCTGGTGGCAAGCACGCTGCGCACCGCGCATACCGCCACGCGCAATGCATGGGGCGCCATTGCGCTTTACAAGGATGAGATTGTGCACGTGCCGCAGCGCGATGTGGAGATCTTCGATCGCGTGGGCGGCGGCGACAGCTTTGCGTCCGGGCTGATCTATGGGTTCCTCGCCGGCAAGGGATTCGAATACGCGGTGAAGTGCGGCGTGGCGCACGGCGCGCTGGCCATGACGACGCCGGGCGATACGAGCATGGCAACGCTGGCCGAAGTGGAGCGCGCGATGAAGGGCGGCGGCGCGCGGATTGCCAGGTGACAGGTGTCAGGTGTCAGGTTTTAGAGAACAGAGGAAATGATGTCTGAGAGTACTGCAGCAACGATTGAACGCGTGGGATTGATTCCCGTACTGCGCGCGAAGAATGCCACCCAGGCCATGGCGGTTGTGGATGCCATGATTGCCGGCGGGGTGACCGTGGTGGAAGTCACGATGACGGTGCCGGGCGCTGTGGACGTATTGCGGGAGTTGAAGGCCAAGTACGGCGCGAAGCTTCTATTGGGTTCGGGCACGGTGACGACCGGCAAAGACGCCGAGGCGACGATCGAGGCGGGGGCGGAGTTTGTCGTGAGCCCGAGCCTGCATCCCGACGTGGTGCAGGCGACGAAGGCAGCGGGCAAGCTCTCTGTGCCCGGCGCGCTCACGCCTACCGAGGTGATTGCGGCGCATCGTCTGGGTGCGGACTATGTGAAGATCTTTCCCTGCTCGGCGATGGGCGGCGCGCCGTATCTGAAGGCGCTGCTGGCGCCGTTTCCGTTCCTGAAGCTGATTCCGACGGGCGGTGTGACGGTCAAGACGGCTGAGGATTTTTTGAAGGCGGGCGCGCGCGCGCTGGGTGTGGGCAGCGACCTGGTGAACCTGGCGGCGGTGGATGAAGGGCGGCCGGAAGTTATCACAGAAGCGGCGAAGATGTATCTGGAAGTGTTTCGGAAGTTTCGGGGCGCATGAGGGATCGTGCTATCCCACCCATTCCGCGATGAAGCCGCGGAATGGATGGGGCACCCAGTGTTTTTTCTGTCGCTCAATCGCTCTATTGCTCCATCGCTGATTCACAGCCGATACGCCTTCTTCACCAGGTTCACCGTCAGGTCCTGCGCCAACTCTTCGGCTTCATCCATCTCAAGGCGGCCTTCGGCTACTAGACGCGCCAAGAATGAAGCGTCGGAGCGGCGGGCTAGGTCGTGGCGCGCTGGGATGGACAGGAAGGCGCGCGTGTCGTCGTTGAACCCCACGGTGTTGTAGAAGCCGGCGGTTTCCGTTACGAGTTCGCGGAAGCGGCGCATGCCTTCGGGGCTGTCGTGGAACCACCACGGCGGCCCGAGGCGCAGGCAGGGATAGTGTCCGGCGAGCGGCGCCAGTTCCCTGCTGTACGTGGCTTCATCGAGTGTGAAGACGATGATGGTGAGGTCGGGCTCGTTGCCGAAGCGATTGAGCAGCGGGCGCAGGGCTTCGACATAGTTCGTCGGCGCGGGGATGTCCGCGCCCATGTCGCGGCCGTAGCGCTGATAGAGCTGTGAGTTGTGATTGCGCACGCTGCCGGGGTGAATCTGCATCACCAGGCCGTCGTCCAGGCTCATGCGCGCCATCTCGGTGAGCATCTGCCCGCGGAAGATCTCGAGATCGGCGGCGTAGGCCGTGCCTTTGATCACCTGCTCGAAGAGCGTCGATGCACTGGTCTCGCTCAGGTCTTCTGTCAGCGCGGTGGGGTGGCCGTGATCGGTGGCGGTGGCGCCCATGCGCTTGAAGTAAGCCCGGCGCTGCTGCAGGGCGGCGAGATAACCGCGCCAGGTGAAGGTGTCGTAGCCGGTAAGCGTGCCGAGTGCGGCGATGTGATCGACGAACCCCGGAAACTGCGGATCGACGACGGGGTCGGGCCGGAACGTGGGGAGGACTCTGCCCTTCCAGCCGGAATCACGGATGGCCTCGTGGTCTTCCAGGTTGTCGAGGGGCGAATCGGTGGTGGCCAGCACCTCGATGTTGAATCGCTCGTAGAGCGCGCGCGGCAGGAACTCCGGAGTCGCGAGTTTCGCGGCAATTGCGTCGTAGTAGTGGTCGGCGGTCTTCTCGCTCAGGCGTTCGGTGAGGCCGAAGAGTTGCTGAAAGGCGTAGTCGAGCCAAAGGCGTGTGGGTGTGCCGCGAAACAGATGATAGTTGCGCGCAAAGATGCGCCACACCTCGCGCGGCTCCTCGATCTCGTCTTCGCCAATCTCCAACTCTTCCAGCGTGATGCCCTGGCTGTAGAGCATGCGGAAGACGTAGTGATCGGGCTGGACGAAGAGCTTGACCGGATCAGGAAACGGCTCGTTGCGCGCGAACCAGCGAGCCTGCGTGTGGCCATGCGGGCTGATGATGGGGAGGTCGCGAATCTGCTGATAGAGCGTGCGCGCAATGGAGCGGGTGCGCTCCTCTGCCGGAAATAGACGATCCTCCTGCAACAGCGGCAAAGTGCGTCTCCTTTCAGCCGAGGCCACTTCAGTATGATTCATCTTTACCCTACGATGTGTCGATTGCGCTGAAGGTTCCGCCTCCGACGCGATCGAGCCGAAAATGGGAAGTTATGGCGACTCTGCGGATTGCGCTGCGCAACTATGCGGACTTTGAAAATGCAATGGCCGAGGAAGCGCGGCTGTTTGAGGCTGCGCACGCGGGCGTTGGCGTGGAGCTTGTTTCCGTGGGAATCCACGAGTTGCACCAGCGCGCAATTGTGGAAGGCGGCCTGCGCGATGGTGAATTCGACCTTGCCCTGCTGGTGACGGATTGGCTGGCCGAAGCGTGCGCCGCAGGGGCTGTCGAAGATCTGCATCCATGGCATGCGCGCACGCCGCTGCAGGACTGGCCGGATGGCTGGGCACGGTCTCTCGTGGAACCGGTGATCGTGAACGGCACGCTCTCATCGATCCCCTGGCACGATGGGCCGGAGTGCCTTGTGTATCGCTCCGATCTTTTTCATGATTCGGGACGGAGGCGCATTTTTAGAGAGGAGTTTGGCCGTGAGTTGACGCCACCACGCACGTGGGAGGAGTTTCACCAGACGGCGCGATTCTTCACCGATCCAGCGGCAGGCTTGTACGGCACGGTCTTTGCGGGATTTCCCGACGGCCACAACACCGTGTACGACTTCGCGCTGCAGGTGTGGTCGCGCGGTGGAGAGCTGGTTGCCCGGAACGGACGGCCGCAGCTCAACACGGCCGAGGCGCGGGAGGCGGTCGAGTTTTATCGCACGATTGTGCGCGACGCGGGAGCGTGTCATCCGCGCTCGCCGCAGCTCGACTCAACCCAGTCCGGGGACGCGTTTATGGCCGGCGAGGTGGCGATGATGGCTAACTGGTTCGGGTTCGCGGCACGCGCGGGCAGGCCAGGATCGCCGCTCGCGGGCAAGGTGGCGATTGCGCCGATACCGGCAGCGCCAGGCACGGAGCCGGTTTCGCTTTCGGTGTTCTGGCCGCTGGCGATGGGTTCGGGATCGCGCAACAAGGATCTGGCGTGGGAGTTTCTGCGGTTTGTGGCGTCGCCGGAGAGGGACCTGGGCATCACGCGGCACGGCGCAGTGGCGGTGCGGCTCTCAAGCTGGCGCAACGCGGCACTGCAGGCTGAGATTCCCGCATACCGGGAGATCGAGCGCATCTCGCTGGGAGCGCGGCAACTGCCGCAGGGCGAAAAAATGTCTGCATTTGCCTCGCTCCTCGATACGGTGATGGCCTGCGCACTGGGATCGAGCGAGCCCACAGAGGCTATTCTGGAAGAAGCGCAAGACGAGATTGAACGCAAGGATATACGGTTCTGATGAGCACATCTGAAGCATTTGCACGGCCGTTCATGCTCTCGGGGCGGCACGCTTTGGTTACGGGCGGCGCCAGCGGTATCGGCGAAGCCACGGCAAAAGAATTGGTCCGCGCCGGAGCGTTCGTCTGGATCGCGGACATCAATCTGGCCGCCGCCGAGGCGCTTGCGGCAAAGGTGGGATCGGCCAAAGCGATACATCTCGACGTGACGAACGAGGAGTCGGTTGCCGCGGCCATGAAGCAGATTGCGCGCCTCGACATTCTGGTGAACAACGCGGGCATTGGTCACGTGGGATCGATTGAGGCCACGGAGCCTGCGGACTTCGACCGGCTGATGAATGTGAACGTGCGCTCGGTGTACCTGGTCACGCGCGGGTTTCTGCCGCTCTTGTTGGGCGCGCATGAAAACGCTTCCGCGGTGGGAACGATCGTCAACATCTGCTCGGTGGCGGCACAGGTGGGCATCAAGCAGCGCTTTGCGTATTGCACCAGCAAGGGCGCGGTGCTGGCCATGACGCGGCAACTGGCGGTTGAGTACCCCAAGACTCTGCGCGTGAATGCGATTTGCCCGGGGACCGTGGAAACGCCGTTTGTCGAGGGCTATCTCGAAAAGTTCCACAAGGACAATAAGGAAGAGATTCGAGTGGAGCTTCGGGCGCGGCAACCGATTGGCCGCCTGGGACAACCGGAAGAGGTGGCGTCGATGGTGCGGTACCTGGCGTCGGATGAAGCGGCGTTCATCACCGGCGCGGCGATGGCGATTGACGGCGGGTGGACGGCGGCGTGATGGCGGCCAGTATCCGCACGAGCCGGGCGTATCGAGTCTTCCAACTGATCGTTGTTGACTTGATATTCAGCTTGTTTGTGGCGTGGCTGATTGTGGATTCACCGCGCCGTTGGCCGGTCCTGATCGTTTTTGTTCCGCTTTTTCTCCTTGCTAATTTATACCGACTAAATTGGATTCGGCGGGACCGGCCACCGACCATTAGCGGTCTCGCCGTCATCTACAGTTGCGGATTTTTGTTCGGCGTCATTTGGACAATTGCCCAGTTCGCGTGGTGGAAGATTCCGCTGTTGGCTGTACCTCTAGTCCTCGCTCTCTACCATTGGAAGCGGTTCCAAGCATTACGAACAAAGAGCTAGGCATGATCGATTGGGAGTGATTTCATGAAACTGGTTTCGTATTCCATCGGCGGCAGCGCCATTCAGCCTGGTTTGCTGCTGGAAGACAAAAAGCAAATCGCGGATCTTGGATCGCTTGGATATGCGAGCGCGCTGGATTTCATCGAGAGGGCGCCGAAGTCGGTTGAACCGACGCAAACGTACGCGCTGGACCAGGTGAAGCTGCACGCGCCGCTCGCCAACCCCCCGCGGGTGTTTGCGATTGGTTTGAATTATCGCGACCACGCGATTGAGTCGGGCATGGAGCTGCCGACGACGCCGGTGGTGTTCTTTAAGCTGACGCCTTCGATCATCGGGCCGGGCGAGAACATTGTGCTGCCGCGCAACTCCACGCAACCCGACTACGAGGCTGAGTTCGCGTTCGTGATCGGCAAGGGCGGGTACCGTATCTCCGGCGCGGCGTGGCGGGAGCACGTCTTCGGCTACACGATTGTGAACGACGTGAGCGCGCGCGACGTGCAGTTTGCCAGCTCGCAGTGGACGCTGTCGAAGAGCTTCCCCACGTTCTGCCCGCTGGGGCCGAGCATTGTGACGGCGGACGAGATCGCCGATCCACATGCGTTGGAGATTTCGCTGACGATTGACGGCGAGCGGTTGCAGCAATCGAGCACGCGCGAGTTGGTGTTCAAGATTCCCGATCTGATCGAGTACATCTCGTCGATTACGCCGCTGCTGCCGGGAGACATTGTTTCGACGGGAACGCCGCCGGGCGTGGGGCTGGGACGCACGCCGAAGCGCTGGCTCAAGCCGGGCGAGACGGTGACGGTGACGGTGCAGGGGCTGGGGTCGCTGACGAATCCGGTGATTGCAGAGTAGCAAGTCAGCAAGTCAGCCCTATTCAGCTGCCATGAACTCTGCAGCAGGCCCCGAGTCTTGTGAGCAGAGCCGCGGCGACACCGGCGATTCTTGAACGCGCTGACTTGCCGACTCGCTAACTTGCTGCCCGGCTATCCCAGCGCCACGTGCGGATCGGCGGCCAGTTCCTCCGGCTCGGGGTCGGCGGCAAGCAGTGCGTACAGCGCTACGCCGACGAAGCAGACAGCGGGAACGGCATAGGAGATAGCAATTCCCGTAACGTCTCCCAGGCGGCCCATGATCAATGGAATCGCCGCGCCGCCCACAATCGACATGACGATAATGCCGCTGCCGGTTTTGGTGCGCGTGCCCAGTCCCTTCACGCCCAAGGCGAAGATGGTGGGATACATCATGGACATGAGGAAGCTGACGGCCAGCAGGCAGCCCACGCCGAACCAGCCCGGCCTCAGCACCGCCGCCGCGCAGATGATTGCGTTGGCAACGGCGAAGACTCCCAGCAGCCGCGAGGCACGAATGTGGCGCAGCAGCCATGTCGAAAAGAATCGGCCCACAGTGAATGCGACCAGCGCGGCGCTGAGCAGGTATCCCGCCTTGCGCTCGCCGAGGCCGGTGTAGGTCTGGACGTAGGGGATTTGCCAGCTCCACGCGCCCACCTGCGCACCGACATAAAGGAACTGGGCTACGACTGCGAATACGAAATGCTTGCGCTGCCACAGCGGCTTTGAGGTGTCGTGTTCGAGGGTGTTGCGGGAGTAGTCGAGGCCGGTGTGCGGGAACTCGGTGCGCGCCAGCAGCACAGCCCACAGAAGCACCAGGCTACCCAGCACCAGGTAAGGCGTAACCACGCGCAGCGTTTCGGATTTGAGGTAGTCGTGGTAGCGGTGGGCGGCCTGGAGCGCGGCCACCTGCGTGGGTTTGAGCTCGATGCCCGAGAAGATGAACCGGCTGCCGATGAGCACCGCCGTGATGCTGCCCAGCGGATTGAAGGCCTGCGACAGGTTGACGCGCTGCGCGGCGGTCTCGGGGTCGCCTAGCTGAATGATGAAGGGGCTCGCGCCCGTCTCCAAAAACGCCAGGCCGCTGGCGATGATGAACAGCGCGGTGAGGAAGAACCAGTACTGACCCACGTGGGCGGCTGGATAAAAGAGGATGCAGCCGGCGCCGTAGAGGCAGAGGCCGACAATCAGGCCCGCCTTGTAGCCGAAGCGCCGCATGAGTTCGCCCGCCGGATAGGCCAGAAAGAAATAGCCAAGATAGAAGGCGAACTGGACCAGGCCAGCCTCAAGCCGGTTGATCTGGAACGACTTCATGAACTGCCGGATCAGGATGTCGTTGAAATTGTTAGGAATGGCCCACAGGAAGAACAGGGCCGTGACCAGCACGAAGGGCAGCATGCGGCCGGCGGGGACGAGCGGCGCGTGGCGGCCTTCGCGGCGGTCGTCCGAAGCGGGAATGACAGGGCTTGTGTGCAACGCGATCGTCCTCCGCGGCGGGCGTCTTGCTTCCGGGTCGCGCGTTCGCGTTGAAAACGTTTCCGCCGCCGCAGCAACCGTTGTATCGAATCTATAGCGCCAGTGGCAAACGGTTGCGATCTAAATCACCTGCGCCTCTCTCGATTTCAGGATCCTTGCCGGCCCCCATGGTGATTTATGTCACAGGTATACTGGAGGGTTACGTCGTAACGTAAACAACAGAATGGTTTTGCTTTGGCTCAGAGTGGCGGCGGTTCTGTACGCGGGGGCGAGTATCGCTGTCTTTCCCGCCGTGCTTCTGGACCGGGAGCGTTGGCGCAGCATCTGCGTGCACCTGGGCGGTCTGGCTGTCTTCTTCCACTTCGTCTCGGTAGTCGAGATGCTGGCACTGGCGCATCGCTGGATGCCGGTGGGCGTGCGCGAGACGGAGTCGCTGCTGGGGCTGGTGGTCGCGGCCCTGTTCTTCCTGGTCTGGTGGCTCTATAAGGCCGTTTCGCTGGGCGTGTTTGCGCTGCCCATTACCTTCTTCATCGTGTTTGTGCCGGCGCTCGGTTACAGCAAGTATGTCTTTCCGTCGGAAGGCGTGCGAACGAGCTGGCTGATCGCGCACATTGTGGCCCTGCTGGCGGCCTATGCCGCCCTGGGATTCAGCCTTCTGGCTTCCGCGCTCTACCTTGTTCAGGAGCGGCGCATCAAGACCAAGCTCAAGCCGGGCGAGGACTCCTGGTGGGCGCCGCTGGAGTGGCTGCCGCCGCTGGACACGCTGGAGCGTGTCGCCCACGCCACGCTGCTGTTTGGATTCCCGTGCATGACGGTGGGCCTGGTCATCGGCTCCGTGCTGGCGCAGGAAACCGTGCTGGGCGCGGCGTACTTCCGCGATCCCAAGGTTATCGCTTCGTTTGTGATGTGGGCCGTCTACGTGCTGCTGCTGTTTGTGCGCAGTACGGCGGGCCTGCGCGGCCGCAAAGCCGCCTATCTCTCCGGCGCCGTGTTTCTGGTGATGCTGGCCGTGTGGGCAGCTAACCTGTTCAGCCAGGTGCACAGGTTCGGTGCCCCATGACGCTGACCGTGCTTGGCGTGAACCACAAGACCGCGCCCATCGAACTGCGCGAGCGCATCGCCATCGGCCGCGAGCAGTTGCCGGACGTGACCCGCGCCCTCGCCGCCCTTCCCGGCGTCACCGAGTGCATGATCGTCTCCACCTGCAACCGCGTGGAACTCATTACGGCGCTCGATTCGGCCGAGGTAGATCTCACCGGATTCCTGTGCAACCAGTTCGGGCTCGATCCCGCCCTCCTTGCGGATCACGTCTACCAGCATCGCGATCGCAACGCCGTGCGGCATCTCTTCCGCGTGGCGGCCAGTCTCGATTCCATGGTCGTCGGCGAACCGCAGATTCTGGGCCAGGTGAAGGAAGCCTATGCGGTCGCCCGTACGGCCGGCACGGTCGGCGGTCATCTCGATCACCTGCTGCAGGGCGCATTCGCCGCGGCAAAAAAAGTTCGCACCGAGACGGAGATCGGATCGAGCTCCGTTTCGATTGCGTCCGTGGCCGTCGAGCTGGCGCGGAAGATCTTCGGATCGCTGCAGGGCCGCACCGTATTTCTGGTCGGCGCCGGCAAGATGAGCGAATTGGCGGCGCGCCATCTGGTCCAGCAGGGCGCGGGCACCATCCTGGTGACGAACCGGACTATGGAGCGCGCGCAGAAGATGGCCCAGCCCTTCAAGGGCCGCGTGGTGCCGTTCGAGCAGATCTATGAGACCGCCGCCGAGGCGGATATCGTAATCACCTCGACCGGCGCGCCCAACCACATCTTCCGCCGCGAGCACGGCCAGGCTTTCCTGCACAAGCGCAAGAACCGGCCCATGTTCTTCATCGACATCGCCGTGCCGCGCGACGTGGAGCCGGCCATGAACAAGCTGGAAGGCTTGTTCGTGTACGACATCGACGACCTGCAGACCGTGGCCGCCGCGCACATGCAGGAGCGCAAGAGCGTCGCCACCGATGCCGAGCTGATCGTGGCCGGCGAGGTCGAGCGCTTCCACGAGCGCCAGCGCAGCGTCAACGCAGCGCCCGCAATCGTCGCCCTGCAGAAACAGGCCGAGGAACTACGCCTCGCGGAGATTCGGAAGATCCACGCGCGCCTGGGCTCGCTCACGCCGGAACAGGCGGCCGCCATCGAGGCGCTCACCCGTGGCCTTGTAAACAAGTTTTTGCATCCGCCCATGCAGGCGCTGAAGCAGGCGGCGCGCGACAACGACGGAACCCGCATGGAAGCGCTCTGCGAGGCGTGGTCGCTGCCCACCGCGGCTCAGCCTGACACGCACGGCGAAACTACATCGGATCCCCATTCCATTACGGGCGCGCGTGCGCCGGAGGTCGACCAGGTGAACGAAATCAGAGTGGGGGGCCGGCGATGAATCTTCGCATCGGAAGCCGCGGATCACAGCTCGCCCTGTGGCAGGCAAACCATATCGCCGCGCTACTGCGCGACGCCGGTCACACTGTCGAGATCGAGATCATCAAGACAACCGGCGATCGCCTGCAGGAGGTCACCTTTGCACAGGTGGGCTCGAAGGGCATGTTCACTAAGGAGATTGAAGAGGCGCTGGCCGAGGGTCGCGTCGACCTGGCGGTGCATTCGCTCAAAGATTTGCCGACGGAGCTGCCGGAGGGTTTTGCGCTTGCCGCGACGCCCAAACGGGTGGACGCGCGCGACGTACTGGTGTCGGCGAAGTATGCCAATCTCGCAGCCCTGCCTCAAGGCGCGGTGGTGGGCACCAGCAGCCAGCGGCGACGCGCGCAATTGAAGGCTCTGCGGCCCGATATCGAAGCGGTGGAGTTTCGCGGCAACGTGGACACGCGGCTGCGCAAGCTCGGCGAAGGCCAGGTGGATGCAATTCTGCTCGCTGCTGCCGGTCTTGATCGCTTGGAGAAGACGGAATGGATTCGCGAGCGCATGGACCCGAAGCAATTTTGTCCCGCCGCGGGACAGGGCGCTTTAGGCATTGAGACGCGTAACGATGATTCGAAGACGATTGCAGCGCTCGCATTCCTCGATCACGAGCCGACGCGCTTCGCCGTGCGTACGGAGAGAGCCGCGCTGGCCGCACTGGGCGGCGGGTGCCAGGTTCCTATCGGGGTTCATTGCCGCATGGAACACGAGCGCGTGCAGCTGGTGGAAGTCTTCGGAGTGGTCGCCGATCCGGAGACTGGCCGCGCGATTCGAGTACAGGAGACCGCACCGAGGCAGCATTGCGACGCAGAAACACTGGGAAGGCTGGTTGCGCGAAAGCTGCTGGAATCCGGCGCGCTGGCTCTTCTGCATCAGGAGTCCCCCATTCCCGCAAGCGGTGATTGACTCTGGCTGACCCGGCAGCGCGGTTCACTGAATATGGCCGCGGCGCGTGCTACAAAGAAGCAACTCCCATTCTTCGGAGAACCTAGCTCATGTCTCTCACGCTCGCCGGGCGGCGCATTCTTGTTACGCGTGCTGCACAACAAGCCGGAAAACTCTCTGAAGGATTGCGCGCACTGGGCGCAGAGCCGGTGGAGGTGCCGGCGCTGGAGATTGGGCCGCCGGAGAGCTACGAGGCGCTCGATAATGCGCTGCACGATCTGAAGGGCTATGACTGGCTCATCTTCACCAGCACCAATGCCGTAAAGGCCGTGGCCAAGCGTGCCTATCACCTGCTGACGCCTCTGCCCGCAGCGGAGCCCCCGAAGATTGCAGCGGTGGGCGAGGCTACGGCCGACGCGCTGCGCAACGCCGGCCTGCACGTGGATTATCAGCCGGAAAAGTACGTGGCGGAGAGCCTCATTGAGCACTTCCCTGAGAACGTCAAGGGCAAGCGGATCCTGCTGGCGCGTGCGGCGGTGGCGCGCGACGTGATTCCCGAGGCGCTGCACGCCATGGGCGCAACCGTTGACGTCGCCGAGGCCTACCGCAACACGCTGCCCGCCCGCGCCCCGGAGCTGTTGAAGCGCGCGCTGGAGCGGCCCGTGGATGCGGCGACCTTCACCAGTTCCTCCACCGTCACGCATCTTGCGCTGGCGGCGCGCAATGCCGGAGTTCCCTTCCCGCTGAAGGTTCCGGCGATTTCAATCGGGCCTGTGACGAGCCAGACCCTGCGCGAGCACGGATGGGAACCGGCGGCGGAGGCGGAGCCGCACGATGTGCCGGGGTTGATTGCTGCGGTTCAGGGCTATTTCGGGCGAAGATGAACCGAGGAACCTCGGACGGCCACGGCTAACTCCGGCTCACTCAACTCCACCAAGTCTTATCGCTGGAGTGGCACAGCGTCTCCAGAGTGCAGTCCTTGCACTTGGGACCGCGCGCCACGCATACCTTGCGTCCGTGATGGATGATCTGGTGCGAGTAGCTGATCCACCGGTCCGGCGGAAGGACGCGCATCAGGTCCTGCTCGACTTTCTCCGCCGTCTCGGCATGGGTCAGGTCCAGCCGCCGCGAGATGCGAAACACGTGCGTATCCACCACCACGCCTTCCGCCTTTTTGAAACTGACGCCGAGCACGACATTGGCTGTCTTGCGCGCAGCTCCGGGAACAGTAATGAGTTCGTCCAGCGTCTGCGGCACCTTGCCGCCGAAGCGTTCACTCACGGCCTGGGCGGCGCCCTTGATCGACTTCGCCTTGTTGCGGAAGAAGCCGGTGGTGCGGATGATGTTTTCTAGATCCGGCAAACTCGCCTTCGCCATCGCGGCGGGCGTGGGGAAACGCTTGAACAGCTCCGGGGTGACCATGTTCACCCGCGCGTCTGTGCACTGCGCCGAAAGGATGGTGGCCACCAGCAGTTCCCACGGGGTGCGATGCGTCAGGGCGCACTCGGCGTTGGGGTAGGCTTCGTCCAGCCCCTTGAGGATGGCGACGATGCGTTCGGGGGCGAGGTCGCCCTTGCGCGGCGCCGTCTTCGCAGCCGGCTTTTTGGCCGGTGAGGCTTTCCTCCGAGGATCAGCCTTTAGCGGTTTGGTTGCGGCGGCGGATTGTTTTTTCGTGGCTTTCTTCGTCGGCATCGCTTCGAGTATAAGGCGGCCCAACGCGATTGCCGCCGCAACCGGAGTTTCGTCCCGGTTTGTCCACAACGCGACCCCCGTCTCTCGCCTCCCATAGCACCTGCAGCCGCGATAATCTGGAGTCAATCGTGCCCCCCCAGGATTCCCAAACCGGCGAGCTTCCCTCCGTTGTGGCCGAGGAGATGACGACTGCGGCTCCGGCGACGACGAAGCCGGCCGAACTGACGCCTTTCATGCGGCAGTGGACCGCCGCCAAGCAGGAGAATCCCGACGCCCTGCTGTTCTTCCGCATGGGCGACTTCTATGAGCTCTTCTACGACGATGCGGTAACGGCGAGCCGTGAATTGCAGCTCACGTTGACGGCGCGCGACAAGGAACGCCAGGTGCCCATGTGCGGCGTTCCGTACCACTCCGTCGAAGGGTATCTCACGCGCCTCCTCCGCCGCGGATTTCGCATCGCCATCTGCGACCAGATGGAGGACCCCAAGCTCACCAAAAAGATTGTGCGCCGCGAGGTGACGCGGGTACTGTCACCCGGGACGGCGCTGGACGCGGCGCTTGGCCAGGAGCAGAACAACTTTCTCGCCGCGTACTTTCAGGTAGACAAGAAGCCCAGCCCGCCCGTTCACGCCATCGCGCTGCTCGACGTCTCCACCGGCGACTTCCGCAGCGCCGAGTTCTCCGGCCCCGCCGCGCAACAGCAGGCCATCGATGCCATTCTGTCCGCCGGTGCAAGCGAGGTTCTGCTGCCGCACAGTGCCGAAAGTCCAGCAGCCCTCGACCGCCTCGCCGCGCGCACCCGCGTGGAAGACTGGGTCTGGACGCACGACTTCGCCGTTCCACTCGTCGAGCGCCAGCTCAAGGTCCACTCGCTGGAAGGCTTCGGACTGGTCGGACACGACTGCGCCGCCATCGCGGCCGGGGCCGTGCTGCATTACGTACGCACCACGCAAAAGAACGAAGCGCTGCACATTGACTCGCTCAAGTTTCAGGAGCACTCCACGGCGCTCGAACTTGATCAGGTTACGGTGCGCAACCTGGAACTGGTGGAGCCGTTGTTTGCCGGGCAGGATGATCGCGCGACGCTCTTCCGCACCCTCGACGCATGCCTCACGCCCATGGGCAAGCGCCTGTTGCGCGCGACGATTCTGCGGCCGCTTGTGGACGCGGCGCAGATTGAGTCGCGCTATCAAGCCGTGGCTGAAGCCCACGGCGACCTGATGCGGCGCGAGGAGTTGCGGCGCGCGCTCGACGGCGTGCTCGACCTCGAACGCCTGCTGGCGCGCATCTCGCTTGACTCGGCCGGGCCCCGCGACGTGCGCGCGCTGGCCGTAAGCCTTGCCCGTCTGCCCGGCATCAAGACTTCTCTCGCCGCGCTGAACGCGCCGCTGTGGCAGAAGATCAATGCTCGTCTCGATGCCCTCGACGATGTGACAGCGCGTATCGCCGCCACCGTGGTGGCTGAGCCACCCCTCACCATGGCCGACGGCGGCGCGGTCGCTCCCGGAGTAGACGCAGAGCTCGACGACCTTCGCACTATTTCCTCCACCGGCCGCCAGTCTATCGCCGCCATTGAAGACCGCGAACGGCAGCGCACGGGCATCGGCTCTCTCAAGGTGCGCTACAACTCGGTCTTCGGTTACTACATCGAGATCACCAAGGCCAATCTCACTCTCGTTCCCGCCGACTACGAGCGCAAGCAGACGCTCGTCAACGCGGAACGCTTCACAACGCCGGAGTTGAAAGAGTACGAAGTCAAGATCCTCACCGCGCACGACCGCGGCATTGAGATTGAGAAGCGGATCTTTGCCGAGCTGCGCCGCTTCGTTCTCGATGCCGCGAGCCGCATCCGCCGTGCCTCGGCAGCCGTGGCCGAAGCCGACATGCTTGCCTGCTTTGCGCATCTCGCCGCGCTGCGCCGCTATGCGCGCCCGCAACTCTGCGGCGAGCCTGTGCTGGAGGCCGTCGCCGCGCGCCATCCCGTCATCGAGCAGTGGCTCGAAGACACGCGCGAGGGCCGTTTCATCGCCAACGATCTCTTTCTCACGTCAGGAGAAGAGGGCCCGACTCTGCTGCTGATCACCGGTCCCAACATGGGCGGCAAAAGTACTTATCTGCGCACCGCCGCGATGCTGGTTCTGATGGCGCAGATGGGATGCTTTGTTCCGGCGGACAGTCTGCGCCTGGGGCTTGCGGATCGCATTTATACGCGTATCGGCGCAAGCGACAACGTGGCCCGCGGGCGATCCACCTTTATGGTGGAGATGACGGAGACGGCGACGATTCTGAATACCGCATCGCGGCGGTCATTGATTCTCCTCGATGAGATGGGACGGGGTACGGCCACGTTCGATGGGCTTTCGCTTGCGTGGGCTACGGTGGAGTATCTCCATGCGGAAATTGGCGCGCGCACGCTCTTCGCTACGCATTATCACGAGTTAACGATGCTGGCGGAAAAACTGCCGCGCGTGCGCAATCTGCGCGTCGGCGTCAAAGAGGCTGCGAGCGGTATCGTGTTTCTGCACACGATTGAGCCGGGGCCGGCCAGCAAGAGCTACGGCATCGACGTGGCCAAGCTTGCCGGCCTGCCTGCCGCCGTCATCGAACGCGCGCGGCGCATCCTGAAGCAACATGAAAAGCAGGAACGACAGAGCGTGCAGGTGGAAACGGCGCCGGAGCCGATGCAGCTCACCATCTTCACGCCGCTCTCGCAGCGCATTGTGGATCGCCTGGAAGCCGTTGACGTGAACGCGCTGACGCCGCTGCAGGCGCTCAACCTGCTGGAAGAGCTGCAGCAGGAGTTGAAGGAGAAGGCGTGAACACCTCTTCGCTACGGCACTCGGCGGGAAACCTGCTGGTCGTGGGCCTGGAAGGCCTTGCCCTCAGTGGTCTAGAGCGTGCATGGCTGAAGACCGTGCGGCCCGGCGGGGTGATCCTCTTCCGCCGCAACATCTCCGATGCGGCCCAGACGCGCGCTCTGCTGGCAGATGCCGCATCTCTCTGCGCGCCGCATGCGTTTCGCTGCGTTGATGTCGAAGGCGGCACGGTGGATCGGCTGCGTCACGCACTCGCGCACATGCCCGCGCCAGAGAACGTAGCCGCGGCGCATCGCAAAACCTCCGCAGCCCCGAGCCGCGCTGCGAAAGCCTCTCCAAGATCCGCACCCTCGCTCGCATACGAACACGGCGTGCTCACCGCGCGCGGCATCAAGGCCTTCGGCTTCAACGTGACGCTGGCGCCGGTTCTCGATCTTGCACTGCCGGAGTCGAACGGCGTGATGGGCTCGCGCGCCGCGGGAGTAACTGCCGAGGATGTCATCGCATTTGCACGAGAGTTTCTTGCCGGGTTGGCGAGTGAAGGCGTCGCGGGATGCGGCAAGCATTTTCCCGGCCTCGGCGGCGGCGTCAACGACTCGCACATCGACACCCCACGGATTGCGCGCCCCTGGCGCGATCTCTGGCGCGAGGACCTTGCCCCCTATCGCGAACTCCGCACCGAGCTGCCGATGGTCATGGTGAGTCACGCAGCCTATCCGCTCACGCCCGGCAAAGATGTTCCGGCTACCGCGTCGCCCTTCTGGATCACGAAAACGCTGCGCGGCCGGATCGGCTATCGCGGCCTCATTTTCTCCGACGATCTGGAGATGGGCGGCATTCTCAAGTTCATGTCCATCGAAGACGCGGCCATCGCAGCGATTCGCGCCGGCATGGACACTCTGGAAATCTGCCACAGCCCTGAGCTGATACTGCGCGCCTACGAGGCCATTCTGTCAGAAGCGGAACGCTCGGCGGCGTTTCGAAAGATCCTGGAAGCTCGCGCAAAGGATACGGCGCGGAAACGTGCGCGGATGTTCGCATCAGGAGTGCCGCGGGCGCTCACGGAGAGGCAATTCGAGGTGCTGCGCGGGCGGATCCTTCGCTTCCGACAGACGGTGAACTCGATGGTGGGCGAAGCCGATCAGCCGGCGCGAAACGCAACGCCGGTGGAGACCGCATGAAGCCGAAAGCGATGATTGTGGCCGGCGTCATGAGCGGCACCTCCGCCGACGGGGTCGACGTGGCCCTCGTGCGCATCGCCCCCGGGCGGAGCAAGCCAGCCCTGACGCTGCTGGCCCACGAAGCATTTCCCTACCCTGCGCCGCTGCGGCGGGCGGTACTGGCCGCCATGAACGCGGCGAACACAAGTACGGCGGAGCTGGCGCGGCTCAACTGGCGTCTGGGTCTCGCCTACGCGGAGGCCGTGCGCACCACCGCCAAAAAACATCGCATGCAAATCGATCTCGTCGGATGCCACGGCCAGACGCTCTACCACCAGGGCAACGGCGAGCGTTATGCGGGCGAGAACTTCGCGTGCACGTGGCAGGCGGGCGAGCCCGCACTCATCGCGCAGGAGCTGCAAGTGCCGGTCGTCTCCAACTTTCGCCCCGCCGACATGGCGGCCGGCGGCCAGGGCGCTCCGCTCGTTCCCCTGCTCGACTACGTGCTCTTCGCGCATCCCAGGCGTGGCCGCGTGCTGCAGAACATCGGCGGCATCGCGAATCTGACTGCCATACCTCCGGGGGCGAAGCCGGAATTCGCCGTTGCGTTCGACACCGGCCCGGGCAACATGCTGATTGACGCACTGGCCGCCGATCTCTTCGGCAAGAAGTTCGATCGCAACGGCTCGATCGCCGCCCGCGGCACAGTGATCGAGCCGGTGCTGCAGGCCGAGTTGCAGAATCCGTATTACTCGTTGCAACCGCCGAAGAGTGCGGGACGCGAGCAGTTCGGACGCGAATACGCGGCGCGCTTCGCTGCGTCGTGCCGCAAGCGCAGCCCCAAGCCGGAAGATGCGCTGGCTACGGCGACAGCCCTCACGGCGCAAACCATCGCATCCAGCTACGGCCGATTCGTACAGCCGCTGATGGGAACGCAGCCCGTGGACTACATTGCTTCCGGGGGCGGCGCACGCAATGGCACGCTGATGGCAATGCTGGCGCGGCAGCTGGAGCCGCTCGGATGCCATCTTGCTTCCAGTGACGATTTTGGGTTGCCGGTGGAAGCGAAGGAAGCGGCAGCGTTTGCGCTGCTGGCCTGGTACACGTGGCATCGGCTGCCGGGAAACGTCCCCTCGGCAACAGGTGCGCAGCGGCCCGTGCTTCTGGGCCAGATCACGTACATTTAGCGCGCGCTCAAACTCGAACTGACAGGCACATCTCGCCCGCCGTGACGCCGCACACATCTGTGCAACCCCCAGAAAAGAAAGCCGCCTCGCATCCCTCAACCTTTTGGCGAAGTGTTTCGTCTACCCGAATGGAGTTCAGTTTTTACCTGCTCGATTGCAACCGGAATACCGGAGAAGAGATGAAGTACTCAGCAAAATTGCCGCGGTTCGCAAGCCTGGTGGTAATGGGCGCGTTGTTCTTGCTCGCCGGCGGCATGACGATGGCACAGGCGCCCACGCGGCTGATCGGAACGATTACCGCCATCAACGGCAACGCTCTTACGCTGAAGACCGACGCGGGTCAGACGCAGCAGCTTACGGTTCCCGAGGGTGCGGCAGTCAAGCGCCTCGAACCGGGACAGAGTCTGGCGGCCGCAACAGCGATTCAACTCTCGGATCTTGCTGTGAACGATCGCGTCCTGGTCCGGCTGGATACGACAGCCAATCCGCCGCAGGCGAACCTGATTATTGCGATGAAGCACTCCGCTGTTGCCGAGCAGCAGCAGAAACAACGAGAGGCGTGGCAGCAGGGGGTCGCGGGGCTGGTGAAAACGATCGATCCGGCCGCCGGCGCCATCACCGTTACCACGGGCGCTGGGCCAAGCCTCCGCACTGTGAAGGTAGAGCTGACCAAATCGACGGGGCTGTTGCGCTACGCCCCAGACTCGGTGAATTTTGCCGACGCCAAGCCCGCGCCTCTGAATGCGATCAAGCCCGGTGACCAGCTTCGCGCGCGCGGAACCTACAGCGCAGACCGTTCACAATTGACCGCCGACCAGGTCGTCTCCGGAACATTCCGCAACGTTGCCGGGCTCGTGCTGGCGGTCGATCCCTCGGCCAACAAGATCGTAGTGAAAGACCTCGCATCCAAGAAGCCCGTCACAGTCCATATTCAGCCCGATGTGCAGATGCGGCGGCTGCCGGAGCGGATGGCACAGATGATTGCGATGCGGCTCAAGGGGACCTTTCCGGCGCGTGGCACTGCGCCCCACGGTCCGGCGGCTGGTTCAGCCGGGGCGCGCTGGTCGATGGGCCAGAACCCCGGAGGCACAGCCGGCCCCGGCGGCAACGACCTGTCGCGAGTATTGGCCTTTGCGCCGAGCATCAAATTGCCGGATCTGAAAAAGGGTGACGCCGTGATGGTGGTGGCCACCGACGGCACGACTGACGTCAACGCGATTACTCTCCTCGCCGGCGTCGAACCCCTGCTGGAGGCGCCGGAAGCCACTGACCTGCTCTCGAACTGGAGCATGGGCGGCGGCGGGGCCGAAGCAGCGGCGGGCCCGCAATAGGAATTTCTTAACCACAGGCCGATTCACTGTACCAAACGGAACGAAGAGGGACACGTGTACTTACGAATTCATTGCCTCATCCATAGCTTGTTGGCAGCCGCTTTCCTTTGCGCGACGGCAGCATGGGCGCAGGGTCCGGCCGCACCGGAGAACGATCTGACCGGCCAAACGGCCGCGGCCCCGGCAGCGACCGCTGTGCTCCACGGCCATATCGCCGACCCCACGGGCGCGCTCATCCCGGGCGCGAAGATCACGGTAATCAATGCATCCGGAAAGGTGGTTGCATCGACTACTGCGGATTCCACCGGCGCATATGAAGTGCGCGGCCTAGCCCCGGGGGCGTACCGCGTGCGGGCTGAGTTCAACGGGTTTGCTCCGTTCCAATCGACTCCGATTGAAGTTGCATCCGGGCAATCGAAGCGCATCGATATCACCATGGCCATCCAGGTGGAACAGCAGAACGTGGTGGTCACGGAAGACGCGCCGCACGTAAATGTGGAAGCCGGCGGGAACGTGAATGCCATCACCCTCAAGGGTAAGGACCTGGATGCGCTGTCGGATGATCCCGATGAACTGCAGAGCGAACTGCAGGCGCTGGCCGGTCCTGCAGCAGGACCGAACGGCGGCCAAATCTATATCGACGGGTTTTCAGGGGGACAACTTCCGCCAAAATCGGCGATCCGCGAGATCAGGATTAATTCGAATCCCTTCTCCGCGGAGTACGACAAGCTGGGATACGGCCGCATCGAAATTTTCACCAAGCCGGGCACCGACAAGCTCCATGGACACTTCTTCTCCATGGGCAATGACAAATCGTTCAATACTGGAAATCCGTTTGTTCAGACGCTGCCGTCGTACTACAGCTACATGTTCAACGGCACGCTCAGCGGGCCCATCAACAAGCACGCGTCATTCTTTCTGAGCGCCGATCGGCGTCACATCGGCAACGTGAACGCATGGTTGATCCCGGTAGCTGTGCTGCCCGATAGTTCAGGCACCTTCGTATCGACGCCGGACTATGGCGTGAGCCTGCCGAACACCCGTATACGAACCAATGCCTCGGCGCGCGTGGATTTGCAGCTCGGCTCAAGAAATACATTGACCCTGCGCTACGGATTCTGGGCGGAAAACGAGACCGGCGACCTGAACGCGGGATCGTTTCCCACCGCGTCAACGCATGCGAACGACACGGATCACACTGTGCAGGCGAGTGATGCGTTCGTCATAAGCGATCACATCGTGAACGAGACGCGCTTCCAATACGATCGCTCCAACGATAATCAGTATCCCGACTCCACGATGCGCACCATCCAGGCGGAGGGCGATTTTACCTATGGTGGTGCGCCGGGACAGCTCGACCGCAGCCACCAGACGCGCCTCGAACTGTGGAACATCACGACGATTAACCACGGCCCGCACTCCATCGAGTTGGGAACGCGCATGCGCGACTACTTGTTGGCGGACAACACAACGAACAACTATAACGGCACGTTCCGCTTCGCGACCGCGACTGTCCAGACCGCGAAGGGTGCCGCAAAGCTTACTCCTGATCAGGTTTATCTGAACATGGCGAATGGGTTGGCGAGCGGGCAATCCTTCAACTCCCTGGTTGCGCAGGGCTATGGTCCCGTTACGCTGAGCTACACCTACGGCCCCAGTGCAACGTCGGTAAACCGGTTCGATATTGCGCTTTTCGCGCAGGACGACTGGAAGGTCAGCCCGCGGTTCACTTTCTCCGCAGGCCTGCGCTTTGAAGCACAAAACCACGTAGCCGATCACAGTGACTGGGCGCCGCGCGTAAGCCTGGCGTATGCGCTGGACGGGGGCAAGGGAAAGCAAGCGAAGACCGTTCTGCGCGCCGGGGTTGGTACATTCTACGACCGGTTCAGCACCGGCCATCTGCTTACGATCAAGCACTTGCAGGAACAGAACAAGATCGTGCTGAACAACCCGGTGTGCTCCACGAGCGCCACTTCGCTCGACGCGATCGACATGACCGGTTGCAGCAGCGGCCCGGGTTCGAGCAGTTCCCAGTCTTCGCCGGTCCGGTACTCGATTGATCCGAGCTATCGGTCGCCTTACACGACACAGTTCGGCGCGAGCCTCGAGCGACAGCTCACGAAAACTACTACTGCCACCCTGACCTACCTGCGTTCCATGGGGCCGCACCAATTGGTCACTGTGAATGCCAATCAGTTCGATCCTGCGATCAATAATTATCCAATCGATCCCACAGGCGGTTATATCTATCAGTACACCCCGGAGGCAATCTTCAAAGAGAACCAACTCATCACCAGCGTAAACGCCACATTGACAAAGAACCTGAGCGTGGTTGGCTTCTACACGCTGGCATATGCCAACAGCGATGGCGGCGCGGGATCCAATGCCTCGAACGCCTATAACATCAGCCAGGACTATGGTCCGGCGACCTTCAACTCGCGGAACCAAATTTTTACGATGGCGAGCTACACGGGCCCATGGCAACTGCGCTTTAATCCATTCCTTATCGCGCAATCCGGCAAGCCGTTCAACGTCACTCTGCCATCCGATCCGCTGAACAACTTCTATAACCAGCGGCCCACCTATGCCACGGCCAGCACTCCAGCCCAGGATCGTTACGACACTCCATGGGGCGTGTTGGACATTGCCGCGTTGCCAGGCGAACAACTGATTCCTGCAAACCTCGGCGTAGGCCCGGCTTCCGTGGCGGTAAATCTGCGCATCAGCCGCGGGTTCGGCTTCGGCCCTGAGATGGGGGGACCCAGCGGCGGAGGATGGCATGGCGGCGGACCGCACGGACACGGCGGACCTCCAGGAGGCAGCCTGGGACCGGGTGGACTTGGCGGTGGACCGGGAGCCATGCGTGGTATGTTCGGCGGCGGTGTCAACCGCAAGTACAACCTGACACTGACGGCACAGGCTCTGAACCTGTTCAACGACATCAACTATGGCGGCCCTAACGGCACGCTCGGAACGTATCGCTTTCTCCAGTCCAACACGCTGGCGAGCGGCATCTACAGTTCCGGAGCAGCATCGCGGCGTGTCTTTGTCCAAGCCATCTTCTCGTTCTGAGAGGGGCATCAACACGAAGGGCCGGGGCACTTCGCTCCGGCCCTTGCTTTTGCGCCGATTATCCTCGCGGGGCGGTCTCCATGTAGCATCGCTCCCACTGCAATGCGTTGGTATTCAGATTGAAATGCTCTTCCACGCGCCTACGAGCCTGGCTGCCTGCGTCAGACCTCTTGGCTGTGTTCATGCGCATCGTCGTCAACATGGCTCCGGCGAGCGCACCTGAGTCTTGGGGGCTGATCAAACTAACGCACTCACCGGCCAACTCGCGCACGCCGCCCACGTCGGTAGCGACTAACGGCTTTGCCATGGCCATGGCCTCGGCGAGCGCCAGCGGCATGCCCTCCCACGCGGAGGAGAGCACGAAGCCGTCGGCCGCATCGAGCAGAGCAGCCACATCGCTTCGCAGTCCGAGCCAGCGCACCGCCGGCGCAATGTCGAGTTCCGAACCCAGCCGTTGAAGTGCTCTCACGTAGGATGTTCTGCCTTCACCGGCAATCCACAACTGCGCGCGGGGTTCGCTCTTTCTGACGATTGCGAAGGCTCGTAGCAGATTGGGGATGTCCTTTGCGGGGGCGATGCGGCATGCGGCCAGCCACACAAAGTTGTCGCCGGCCTCCAACTCCGCGCGCATTCGCTGCCGGCGCGTTGCATCGGGAGAGAATGCCGTAACATCGATGCCATTCACGATCACCTGCATCCTCTTCTGCGAGGCTGCGCAGATCGCTGCAAACCGTTCCGCCGCGGCAGCGCAGACGGCAACATTCCGCGCCGACAGCCGATCCGACACGCGATACGCCAGCATACGAACGCGCCCGCCTTCATACACGTTGTGAATCGCGGAGATCACCGGCACGCTCGGCATTGCCACGTGGAGCAGGCGTGCCAGCATATTTCCGTGGAACTGATTGCCATGCACCACGTCCGGACAGAACTCACGCAGCAGGCGGACGGCGCGCGCAAATCCGAGCGCTGCACGGAAAGGGTCGCGCCGCATCCGCAGGTAAACCACGTCGAGAGGCGTCTGAAGGTGATGCGCGGCGTGGGCGCGCAACACCAGCATCCGCACCGCGTGCCCGCGCGAGCGCATCTGCTCCGCGAGCGCAAGCACCTGCCGCTCCGCGCCGCCGGTCTCCAGCGTGTTCAGGATGTATGCAATGCGCATGGCTTCTCGGTATTAGAAGCCGAGCATACATGCGCAAACGATGAATGCACTGTGACGGCAGACAGCCTGCGTTAAGCGCGGATCGATTCACGGGTCTCTCTACCAGCGCTTCCCTTGCCCGCGATGAACCGGTCGAGCGCGAGGCTCCCCGGTCCGAGAATCAGGATCAACAGAGCCGCAAACCAATAGTTATAGGCGTCCGCTCCCTGAAATTTGTCCGGGTTCGACAAAAAGCTGAAAAACGCGTCGCTCTCCGCCGCCAGGAAAGCCACCGTCATGTTGACGAAGAGAATCAGCGACACGAGGCGCGTCCCGAGCCCGATCGCAAGCAGGATTCCGCCGAGGAACTCAACCAGCGCAACCACAATCGCAGTGAAATGCGGCGCGGGCAGATTGAGCGTAGTGAAGTAGTCCGTCACCTTGGCAAGATGCGTGAGTTTGCCCCAGCCATCCACTGCGAACTGCCAGCCCCAGTAGAGCCGGATGGCGAGCAACAGCGGGCTTTGCAGCGTGTTGAGCAGCGCCGTAGCGCGCGCGTAGGCCGAGCGTATCCAGGAAGCGTTCGCTTGCATGTCTTGCCTTTCCTGCTTTTTAGTTTCCGAGCAGCGGCTCCAGGTCGGGTGCAGTGATCCAGCCAAGTTCGGCCCATCCCGCGAACCATTGCTGCACCGCCGCGGCTCGCCTCGCCAGCGGCCAATGGCTCGCGGCAAATGCCGAATCAATTGCTGCCCCCAGCGGCTGGGCGTCGCGCAGCCCGCGAAGCACTGCATACTCCTCGCGATCGAGACGCCGGTAGTACACGTCGTTCTCCACGCGATGTGCCGCAATCCACGTGGGCCGCCGCCGAATCTTCGGCAGCCGCACATCCACCAGCTCATCGCCGTCTTCGCTGGTGACGCCGGCTTCGCTCGTCTGCCGCTTCTCGCGGCTGTGCAGCGCAATCACCAGGTTATCCACGGGATACTCGAGCTCCATCAGTTGCACGTGTGGTTGCAGGCCCAAACGCGCATTCGCATCGAGAGTGGCGATCTGGTCGAGCGTGAGCGGCGTGCGGCTCTCGTTGTCGAACGCCTCCACAAAGGCCCACTCGATCTTCGCCACATCCACCGCGAGCGCGGCACGCCTTCCCGTATGCTCGGGATGAGCGGCAAGCCACTGCGGAAGCTTCGATCCTAAATTGCGCAGCGAAAACGACCGGCTCGGATGCTTCGTAAGATAGGCCACCAGCAACGCCTCAAACCGCCGCTCGCCCACCACCGCGCGGAGCACCGGGAAGTCCTCCCCCATCGCACCCAGAAGGCGCAACCAGTACTGCCGGTTGTAGATCTCCAGGCGCTCGAAGGGCGTCAGGCGGCTGTTCCCCGCAACGAAAGATGCCGCCACGTCTTCCATGCTGCGGCCGTCGGGCGCATGCGACCGCATATCCTCGTCCGCGGTCAGGGGCATCATTACGGCTGCGGCCATGGCGCGCTGAATCTCCGCGAGGCTCATGTTCGATCCGCTCATTGCCCCGCTCCCGCCAGCGCTTCCGCCGGTGTGCGCAGAAAGCGCTCAGCCTTCTTCGCTTCGGCATGCACCTCTTCGAAACTGGGGATGTGGTCGTCCCACTCCAGCAATGTGGGCGTGGGGCCGCAGCGCTCGATGGCGCGCGCGTAGAGCTTCCAAACGGGATCGATCACCGGATGGTCGTGCGTGTCGAGAATGTATTTCTCGTACTTCGAGTGCCCGGCGATATGGATCTGCGCCACTCGCTCGGCGGGCACTGTGTTCACGTATTCCATCGGGTCGAACTCGTGGTTCATGGCGGAGACGTAGATGTTATTCACATCGAGCAGAATGCCGCAATCGGCGCGCTCCACCACCTCGGTCAAAAACTCCCACTCCGACATCTCGCTGGCGGTGAACGCCGCATAGCTGCTCACGTTCTCCACGGCCACCGGAATCTCCAGAAAGTCCTGCACGTTGCGCACGCGTTCGGCCGTCCGCTCCACGGCTTCCCATGTATAGGGCAGCGGAAGCAGATCGTGCGTGTAAGTTCCATCCACCGATCCCCAGCAGAGATGATCGGTCAGCCACGGCGTGTTCGTCCGGCGCACCAGCGTCTTCAGTCGCTTGAGATGCTCGGGGTCGGGCTCCGTCACGGAGCCGAAGTACATGGACACGCCATGCTGGACCACGCGGTACTGCTCGAGGATGCGATCGAGATTGGCCTGCGCGCGCCCGCCGTCCACCATGAAGTTTTCGCTGATGATCTCGAACCAGTCGACAACCGGCTTTTTCGAAAAGATGTGCTGGTAGTGCGGAATGCGCAAGCCGATTCCGACACCGTGATTCGAGTACGCATTGAAGCGATTGGGCATAAAGGCAGGGTTCAGGGTTCAGGTGCCAGGTGTCAGGCGGTCGCGCCATCTCTCAGCTTCAGTTTCACCATTTGGAAGCATGATGGGCAGCCTGCATCAGGGGACGGAACCGCCATGCACGGATGCAAGCTGGTCTCTCCCTGACACCTGAAACCTGACACCTGACCCCTGTTTCTTAGATTGCCTTCGGCATCTTGGAGCCGTCGGTGGCGCAGCCGCCCTTGCCCTTGCAGCTGTTCTTGCCCTTGCAGCCGTTGTCGCTGCTCTTGCAGCCGCCCTGGCCCTTGCAATCGTTCTTGCCCTTGCAGGAGTGCTTGGGCAGTTTGTGAGCGCCCACGTACAGGACGCCGGCATTTGCCGAGACCGTGGTCGTGCCGCTGGTATTGGCGGAGTGAATCGCTTGTGCGGCCACCGTGGTGCCACCGATCAGGCCCGACAGTGCTGCCGTGAGAAGCAATGCATTGACGTTCTTCATGATTGACCTCGCTGGGATGTTCGGGCGGAAAGGGGTTCCGCGTTGTGGTTCAGCAGCCCGGCCCCGCGGCCGTCCGCAACTTTCTGGACTGCACACCGAGAGTACAAGTCTGGGCGTCAGCTTATACTGACGGCCTACTACTTGAAAAGTAAACTTCTGCCGAAAGCTTTTACTACTGCCAGCCAACCTTTCAGGACGGAAGGTGCTCCCTCGCCGACGTGTCGGCGAGGACTGCGCACCATGCACTCATATTGCCAGTTCACGTTCACATACCCTGTGCCGCTGGTGGGCACCGTGTAGGTGTGTTTTGAACCGCCCTCCCACACCACATTTTCATTCGCCTGGATATCGATGAACTTGAACTACACCGTCTTTCCCGCCGGCAACGAAACTTCCAAAAACCAGTTGGGATAATTCGGCGCCAGCATCGGCCTATTTGGAATCCCGGCGGTGAAGCGGGAGGCCTGCGAAGACGCACGGGATCGCAAGCGCGAGTGCGCGGGTGAGTTTCCTCATGGATTGTCTCCTTCAGTGGGCTGAAGTGTGTTCTGCGACGGCCGGTCCTTGAGTGATTGCGGCGCCTCGCGAGCTTGCTGCGCCCGATTTGGCGACGGCAGAGACTATCCGCCCGCCCACCAACGGATGTCAAGAGTCAGAGTAGTTACGAAGGTCGCTAAGACCCCTGGCTTACCCCGGCCGCACCACTCCTCGCCGGGAGAATCGCTTTAGCGATCCGATGGACCGGGTGAATTGCGCCGCCCGCCCTTCCGTCTTTGAAATTTCACTGGGCCAGATGACGGAAACCAACCCGAAAGATGGTACAGTGAGCATTACATATGCACGAGGAGATCCATGGCTAGCGACATTCAAATCACTTGCAGCGATTGCGGGCAGGAGTTCACCTTCACCGCTGCCGATCAGGCGTTTTTCCAGGAACGCGGTTACTCTACTCCCAAGCGCTGTAAGCCCTGTCGCATGGCAAAAAAGAATGACCAGGGTGGAGGCGGCGGCGGTTACCGCTCGTCTTCGTCGCAGGGCACTCCCGTGATCTGCTCGGGCTGCGGCCAGCCAACGACCGTTCCGTTTGAACCGCGCGGTGACAGGCCGGTGTACTGCCGCGATTGCTACGCGGCACGCAAGGGCAGCAGCGGCGGCGGCGCGCGGGCACGGTACTGAACTCCCGCGCTGGAGTGCAACCCAACTGGAAGTCGAATCCTGGTACCGCTCCTGTGTTCCCACAGTCTGAGCGATAGCTGGAGTATGTCCAGCAACCTTCCACCTCAATGAAGATGATCCGCAGCATCTGCGCCCAGGCAGTTCTCCTGGGCGCCGCATTCCCCGCAGCCGTGCTGGCCCAATCGGCCACGCATGGCTGCACGCTGCGCATCCACGTCGACGGCTTCCGCAACACCAAAGGCAACCTGGGGACGGCCCTGTTCAACTCGCCGGATGGCTGGCCGGAGAACATGGACAAGGCCCTGCACCACGGCCCCGCGCCTATCGACAAGGCGACCCGCACCGCTACAGCGGTCTGGGCGGACCTTCCGCCCGGCAATTACGCGGTGGTGGCCATTCACGACGAGAACAGCAACCACAAGCTGGATCGCAATTTCCTGGGAATCCCCAAAGAAGGGTTTGGCTTCGCCAATAACCCAAGGGTTCTGCTGAGCGCCCCGCCGTTTCAGGCGGCCCGGGTACACGTGACGTGCCCTGAGACGAGCATCACCATTCACCTTCAGTACAAATAAACGCCCGCGGGAGTGAGGATTACCGCCGCTCCGCCCGAAGAAGGGGGAACGTGCGGAGGATCCGTCTACCGCTTCTTCGCTGGCTTGGCAGCCGGCTTCTTTGCGACAAGCTTCTTTGCGACCGGCTTGGCCGGCTTGGCCTGTTTATGCGGCTTGGCCTTCGGCGCAGGCCGGGGCGCCGGCTTCGCGGGCTTTGCCTTGGGCGCGCTCTTCTTTGCGGCCTTGGGCACGGATTTGTGAGCGGGCTTGGCCGCCGGCTTGAGCGCAGCCTTCTTCACCGGAGCCTTGGCTGCCGCCTTCGCCGGAGCCTTTTTGGCGGGCGGATGTGCAGCATGCGTCGCAACCTTCACCGGCGGCTTGGCCACGGGCTTTGCCGGAGTCGCCTTGGCAGGGGCAGGTTTCGCCGGGGTAGCCTTCGGGGTCGGAGCCGCCTTGGCGGCCTGCGCCGGAACGGGCGCGGGCTTGGGCGTCGCCGGAGCAGGGGCTTTGGCCGGAGCCGCCACCTTGGCGGGAGGCGCGGATTTGGCGGGAGGCGCAGCGGGCGCTGGCTTGGCTACCTTGGCCGCAGCCTTGCCTCGCTTCGCGGGAGCAGGCTCTCCCTCGTCCTCGTCAGCCGCTTCGTCCTCTTCCTCTTCTTCCTCGTCTTCGGACTCCAGATCGAGCTTGGGCAAGCCCATGCCATCCTCGTCGTCGTCGCCCATGTCGTCCAAGTCCTCTTCGCCGCCGGACTCCTCCTCGTCCTCGTCCACAGGCTCCTTGACCTTGGGTCCGGACGCGCGCTTGGCTCGCGGGCGCTTGATGCTGACCTGAGGGGGTGGAGCGGGAGGCGAGTACGGCTCCAGGAACGCCCGCATCTCCTCCGGCGTGGTCAGCTTGCCGTCGATGAGCTGCAGGAAGATGGCGTGCACAATGTCGTTGTAGTTGGGCAGCTCCGGCCGAATGCGCATCTCTACCATCAGCGCATAGGGGATCTGCTGCCGCATCTCCGGCCACACCTTGAGGAAGTTGTTGTAGCGCTGCTTGATCCCAGCATCCTTCGTCGTAAATCCAAGCCAGAGAACCGCTTCCGGATCATAGCTCGTGAAAAGCTTGAACATCACCGAGGGGGTCTGATTTTCTTTCGCCGTGAGTACCTTGGCAAATCCTGCGGCCAGATGATCGAGGTTATTCCACTCCTCCACAAAGCCGGGACGCAGCAGCGACTTCTTCAGGCTGTTCAGATCCTTGGGCGCCATCTTGGCGGTCAGCAACTGCATCTGCGCCGCAGAGATATCGGCGTGCACGCCCTGCATGAGCAACTCCACCGACAAGTCGTGCAGGGCATTGAGCTTGGAAACGTCCGCCTTGGATGAGGTCCAGGCCGGGCAAAGGATCTTCATCCAGCCCTCGGCTTCAAGGGCCTGGAGGACCTTCAGGCCTTCGTCCTCGTGGCCGATCTGCTCCAGTTCCCTGCTCTTGGCGTGTGCCGTAAGGTACTGAATCGTATCCTCTTCGCGGGCGTTGTCATAGCGGGATTGGGTGCGCGGATCCAGTTCCCAGCTGAGCCGGGCACGATAGCGCACGGCGCGGATGAGGAGCGACGGATCCTCGATGAACCCGTAATTTGAAACCAGCCGGATGGTTCGCGCTTCAATATCGGCCACTCCGTTCAGCGGATCCATCAGCAGCCCGTAGGAGCCTTCATTGAGGGAGATCGCCATGGCGTTCATGGTGAAGTCCCGCCGGCGCAGATCCTCCTGGATGCCGGCCGCGTGGTAGATGGGCTGGCCCAGCTTCTTGTACTCAATGCGATGCGTGCTGATCAGGTCGACCCGAACGGTGCCCGGAAAGCACAGGTAGAGCGAGCGGGAGGTCTCATCTTCGCCCCATAGTTTTCCGCCGACTTTCTGTATTGCTTTCTTGAGCTTGAGCGCATTTCCCTGAACCGCTACTTCCAGTTCGCGCACGGCGTGGCCGCTGGTCAGGTCGCGCACTGCGTCGCCGGTCAGGAACAGGATCATCTCGGCTTCGCGGGCCACTTCCCGCAGTTGCCGGAGTGCGTTCTGCTGGTCGGCAGAGAGCCGGTTTTCGAGGAGGTAGATGTAGTCAGGCATTCCGTTCCCCCGCTTCGCGTCCAAGTGCCTGATGCGGTTGCCCTTACGCGCGGGCGGCACAGGTTGCAAAGCTGTACCTTATCACAACTTGCGCAGCTTTGCCAGACGAGTTTTGCACTGCAGGTGGTTCATTCCCATTCCGCGGTTCCCGGAGCGGGACGGTTGTTGGAGTAGACTGCGCGGGCACACAATTTGTTGCAAAAGAAGTACCTGCTGCGCCAACCGGATCAACCCGCGACCCCGGCGCGTGCGACAATCCAGAGCGATGGCGTCGCAGCGCAAGCCGGTGATTGTGCGCAAGTTCTCGCGCGACTGGGTGGCTGCGTACGCTCCCCCGCTGCTGCCCGCCGCAGCGGAGCTGGAGCTGCTGGACCAGTCCGGCAAGGTTCTTCACCTGCCGTGGGGAGGTGTGAAGTGGGTCTGCTATGTCCGCGACTTCCCTGCTTCGCCTGCCGATCAGGCCAATCCCGAGAGGCTGCTCCACAAGCGGTTCACGGTGCGGCCACGCACGAAGGGGATCTGGCTGCGCATGACGCTGCAGGATGGGGACGAGTTGGAGGGGCTGGCGGCCAACGATCGCACGCTGATTGAAGGGGCCGGGCTGTATCTGACGCCGCCCGATATGCGGTCGAACACGCAGAAGATCTTTGTGCCGCGGCTGGCGATTCAGGCGCTGCAGGTGGTGAGCCTGATTGGCGCGACGAAGCACCGGCCGGGCCTGGGCCCGCAGCCGGAGCTGTTCCCGCCGGAGTAGGCTTGCCTCAACAATCCTTTACAATGCCAACGTGAACCTCGGCGAACTGGCAACGAAGCTGGGCGCGGAACTGCGCGGCGACGCATCGCGCGAAGTGACAGGTGTGAAAGGGATTGAGGAGGCCGGGCCTACCGAGATCACCTTCGTCGCCAATCCCAAATATGCGGGCCTTGCCAGGACAACGCAGGCCGCCGCCGTGCTGGTGGAGCCCGAGTTCCCGGAGATCGCAACCGCTACCCTGCGGATCAAGAATCCTTACCATGCGTTCTCGCGGGCGCTGGGCCTGTTCTACCAGCCGCCGGCTTACGCTCCCGGGATTCACCCGACTGCGGTGATCGACCCGACGGCCGAGATCGGCGCGGGGGCGCACGTGGGAGCGTATGCGGTGATTGGGCCAGGCGTAAAGGTCGGCCCGCACGCGACGATCCTGCCGCACGTGGTTCTGTACCCCGGCGTCGCGGTGGGCAGCCACTTTTTTGCCCACGCCCACGCCGTGGTTCGCGAGGGCTGCGTGCTGGGCGATCACGTGACGCTGGAGAACGGCGCCATTGTGGGCGCGGACGGGTTTGGATTTTCAAAGAACGAGCGCGGCGAGTGGGAGAAGATTCCCCAGTCGGGTCCGGTGCGCCTGGGCGACCGGGTGGATGTGCAGGCCAACGCCTGCGTGGACCGCGCGACCGTGGGGGCGACGGAGATCGGCGCCGGGGTCAAGATCGACAACCTGGTGCAGGTCGGCCACGGATCGAGGGTGGGCGACAATACCCTGCTCTGCGCGCAGACGGGTCTGGCCGGGTCCTCGGTTGTGGGCAAGAACGCCATTCTTGCCGGGCAGACCGGCGTGGCCGGGCACTGCACGCTGGGCGATGGCGTGATCCTGACGGCGCAGTCGGGGGTGTCGCACGACATTCCCGCGGGCAAGATGATCTCCGGTTCGCCGGGGTTCGACAACCGGCTGTGGCTGCGCGCTGTGGCGATCTTTCAGCGGCTGCCGGAGCTGATGAAGCGGCTGGACCGGCTTGAGAAGCGCGCCGGCCAGCAACCTGGAAAGGCCGAAACGGAATGAAGCGACTTGTCTCCCGATTTGCCGTTGCCTTGGTTGGATCAGCCCTGATGGCGCTGGCCGCCTGCAAGTCGCCGCACGTGGAGGTTACGGTAGTCAACAACACCGGTTCCGAGGTGCGATTGCTGGAGGTGGATTATCCCAGCGCGAGCTTTGGATTCGACAGCATTGCCGCCGGGGCTTCGAAGCATTACAAGATCCAGGTGCAGGACAGCGGCAACGTGAAGGTGCAGTACAACGGCGTTGGCGATAAGCAGTTTCAGTCCAGCGGACCGGAGCTGAAGCAAGGCTTTCAAGGCACGCTGCTGATCACGCTGGAGCCTGGCGGGAAGGCGGAGTTTGTGAAGGCAGGGACTGGGGGCTAGGGTTTCGCCGGCCCGGTGCAATGTCAGGCGCCGTCCCTACGGGACTCCGGGGATTCTTTTGGGTGCGCTTACCCCACGCTGAAGCGCGGGGCTAACGAACGTTGCGCCTCCGGCGCGGAATCCATTGTGAAGGCAAAAGCGACCGGCAAATTCGATCCCTTTGCGCGGGCGCGATTCATAGTCTCTGATTCGCGCCATTCGCAGAATCTCCGACCCTCCCGGAGCAGGTTCACGATCTTCCTTGCCAGCGCCAGATGCTGCAGTCCTCGTAGTTGGCGGAGGCGTATTCGCCGTCGGGCTGGTTGTTGAGAATCAGGTGGTCCGCTTTGGCGTCGGCGCGGGAGCGGTTGATGCGGCCAAGGAACAGCCGCACGAATCCCCGGTGGCGGACCCGTTCGAATTCACCCTCCTGTTCATTGTTCACATAGAGAATGTCCAGCTCGCCGGGGCGAGACTGGAATACCTTTGCCGCGGCGGACAGCCAGCGGCGCATGACCGCGGCCCCAAAGGGGTTGAAGAGGAACGCGACGCAGGGACCGGGCGGCAGGGCGAAGTCGAGGGCGTCAGCGTTGACGATGCGCATGGGGGCGGACGCGCGGCCGGATTTGCGCCACTGAGCGGCGTTGGAACGGGCGCGGCGAGCGAGCGATGGATGCAGTTCGATGCCGATGACCTGGCGGAATGGGAGTTCGGCAGCGAGCAGGACGGCGCGGCCCATGCCGGCGCCGATGTCGATGAAGGTGGTGGACTCGATTGCGCCGGCGGGGCGTGTGCGCTGCCAGCGGCGGAGCAGGCCGTGGAAGACGGACGGGGCGACGGCGTAGTAGGCGGTGATGTGGCGATCGTGGGTATGGCCGGACTTGAGATGACGGCCGACGATGAGGCCGCTGGTGCGGACTCCGTTGGCCCGATCCCAAGGATGCGGCAGAAAGCCCTCCCTGGCGGTGAGGCCGGGGAGATTGCGAAGAGAGAGTTTGTGGTTCACCGGTTGTCCTTCACTGTATCCGGTTGACGTCGGGGCTGGGCAATTGGATGGACTGCGAACCCCACGCTGAAGCGCGGGGCTGCTGACCTTTGCGCCCTTCGGCGCAAGCGGTGGTTTGGAAACGAACCCCCACGCGGAAGGTGGGCTGCTGACCGCTGCGCCCTTCGACTCTGCTCAGCGGCTGGCGCCGGGGCACCCGTTGTTGCGTGCGGAAGCTGGCAAGGGACGGTTGGGGTTGGTGCTGTCCCACCCATTGCGCGGCGTTGCCGCTCAATGGATGGGGCACCCTGGATCGGAGCTTGAACCGAGGGTGGAAGGTTTGGAATTTGTGCTTATGATTCAAGTTTGGCAGGTTGAAATAATTAATACGCAACAATTTTAGAAATATTTTTCGTTGATGGGATTGGAGTTACGGGAGTTTTCCACAGGTTAGGGGGTTGACCCGCGTTTGCGTGCCGACGTCGCCCGCCTTGCCAGATTGCCGGACGAAGGGATGGGCGGCTCGAACGCGGGCAAACGTGAGCTGGATCACAGCCATCTCTATCTCTGACCAGCAATTCTTCTCCTCGGAGGCGCTTCCGCCGTTCGTTGCACGCGAACGAGCGCGGGCTTCCCTTCCATTGCAGGAGAATCGGGATGAAGCGAGCGTTGATGGCGTTCGGGCTGGTGGTTGCGGCAGCGGCCACGTGGGTCAGCGGCGACGTGCTGGCCTTTGGAGGAGCGCAAAACCAGGCACCGGACACGCGGCCGATCCCGGACTACTTCAAGATTGCGTCCGCGATGTTTGCGCCGGCATCGGCAGCGCCGAACAACATTCTGATTGACGTGCCGGCAAACAAGACGATCTACCCGCCGGACATTATCCCGCCGCAGTTTGCGTGGCGCGACAACAATGCGGCAGCGAAGGTGTGGCGCATCGAGATTGAATTCGCGGAGGGCAAGGCGATCTCAACCTGGTCCGATGGACCGAAGCTGCAGGTCGGCCCGCTGGACACGACGCTGAGCGGCTATGTGCCGCCGGAGCTGGACGAGCCGCAGAAGCAGATGCACACGTGGCGGCCGGATGAAAAGACCTGGGAAGAGATGAAGAAGCGCTCCGTGGAGCGGCCGGCGACGGTGCTGATTCGCGGCTATCGTTCGCAAAAGGATCATAAGGCGGTGTCGCAGGCGGAGAGCACGTTCATTACATCGAAGGACCCGGTGGGCGCGCCGATCTTCTACCGCGACGTGCCTCTGATTCCGCCGGCTGTGGAGACAGAGCAGCGCGGGGTGATCAAGCCGCTGCCGGATTCTGTGCTGCCGAAGATCAAGTGGGAGCTGCGCTATATCAACGAGCCGCACAGCAAGGTGATGATGACGAACCTGCCGACCTGCGGCAACTGCCACTCGTTTTCGCGCGATGGCAAGGAGATGGGCATCGATGTGGACGGGCCGGCGAACGACAAGGGGCTTTACGCGCTGGTGCCGCTGAAGAAGGTTTCGACGATCAGCAACGAATATCTGATTCGCTGGAGCGCGTTTTCAGAAGAGGGTTCGCAAAAGCGCTTCGGGTTTATGAGCCAGGTGTCGCCGGACGGCAATTACGTGGTGAATTCGATTGACGTGCCGTATGCGCATGGCGTGCGCGTGCTCGACCGGCTCTACAACGGCTTCTATCCCGATTATGGATTCGGGCAAGTGTTCTATCCCACGCGCGGCGTGCTGGCGTGGTACAGCAAGCAGACGAAGAAGCTGCAACCGCTGCACGGCGCGGATGATCCGAACTACGTGCAGACGTCGGCGTTCTGGAGCCCGGACGGGAAATACATCGTGTACTCGCGGGCGACGGCGCGCGATCCATATCCGGCGGGGTACAAGCGGTCGCTGTATGCGAACGATCCCAACGAGACGCAGGTGCAATACGATCTTTATCGCATACCGTTCAACGGCGGCAAAGGAGGCACGCCGGAGCGGATTGTGGGCGCGAGCGAGAACGGGATGAGCAACAACTTCCCCAAGGTTTCGCCGGATGGCAAGTGGATTGTGTTTGTGCAGTGCAAGAATGGCCTGCTGATGCGGCCGGACAGCAAGCTGTACATTGTGCCGTTCGAAGGCGGGGTGGCGCGGCCGCTGGAGTCGAACCTGCCAGTGATGAACTCGTGGCATACGTGGTCGCCGAATGGGAAGTGGCTGGCGTTCTCGTCGAAGAGCCCGTCGTTGTACACGCATCTGTATCTGACGCACATTGACGATGAGGGACATGCGAGTCCTCCGGTCGTTGTGGAGAATGCGACGGCTGCGAATCGAGCGGTGAACATTCCGGAGTTCCTGAACATTGGGCCGGGCGAGTTGGACCATATCGAGACGCCGGCGATCGATTTTTATCGGGAGTTCGACGCGGCGCAGCAGTTGCAGGATGAGCGCAAGTACGCGGAGGCGGTGCCGGCGTGGAAGATTGCGGCAGCGAAGGATCCGACGGATGCGCGGCCGTGGAACAACATCGGGGTGGCGCTGGCGGCGACGGGACGCCCGCAGGAGGCCATCGAGGCGTACACCAAATCAATTGCGATCAATCCGGACAGCTCGCAGACGCAGAACAACCTGGGCAGCGCGCTGGCTGAGTCGGGACGGTTCGACGAGGCGATGGCGCATATTGCGAAGGCGCTGCAACTGAATCCCGACAATGGCGCGGCGCACATCAACATGGGCCACGTGTTGGAGGTGATGGGCGGGCATCGCGAGCAGGCGGTTGCGGAGTTGCAGCAAGGGATCGAACTGGCTCCGAAGAACGCCGATGGGCACAACGTTTACGGCGTGGTGCTGGCGCGCGAAGGAAAGCTCGACGAAGCGATTGCGGAGTTGCAGCGCGCCGTGAGTCTCGCACCGCAATGTGCGGAGTGCCGCTACAACCTGGGCCGCGCGTTTGCGGCGAGCAACGGGTTCGCAGATGCGCTGCCGCAGTTGGAGGCGGCGGCGGCGATTACCGGTGGCAAGGAGCCGGCGATTCTGCAGATGCTGGCGGCGATGTATTCGGAGACAGGCAAGTACCAGCAGGCGATTGCGACGGCGCAGCGCGCACTGGATGAGGCGATTGCGCACAACGACGACGAGCTTGCCAACTCACTGCGCGCGAACCTTGCGCGCTATCAGGCACAGGCGGGGAACCATCCGGCTGGAAATAGCGAATGATTCCGCGGGCGAATTTTCTGCGACGATTTTGACTCTCGTTCAATCTTTGATACTATGAGCGTGCACATGCATCGCGCTTCTCAAAGCCGCACTTGTTGTCGCCTGTCGAACATCTTCGACGGGTGTCCCCGCTAGTCTTCGATCTCCTTTACATCTGATCCGACGACACACCCGTAGCTGACAAGCCGGGCTTGTGTTGCGTCATCCCGGCTCCCAGCACACCCCAACTCCATGAGGTCTGCATGCCGGTTGCTGAAAACGAAGTCCAGGTATCCTCATCGCGCCCCAGTTCGCGGGCGGCGCGGTTCAGCCATCTTCAACTGCTTGAGGCGGAGAGCATTCATATTCTGCGCGAGGTCGCATCGGAGTTCGAGCGGCCGGTGATGCTGTACTCCATCGGCAAGGATTCCTCGGTGATGCTGCGCCTGGCGCAGAAGGCGTTTTATCCGGGGCCGATTCCCTTCCCGCTGCTGCATATTGATACGGGGTTCAAGTTTCGCGAGATGATTGCGTTTCGCGATGCGATGGCGCGGGAGGTGGGAGCGGAGCTGCTGGTGTGGCGGAACGAGCCGGCGATTGCCGTGGGCACCAATCCCATCAAGCTGGATACGAAGCGCTGCTGCGGATTGCTGAAGACGCAGGCGCTGCTCGATGGATTGCGGCATTACAACTTTGACGCGGCATTCGGCGGCGCGCGGCGCGATGAAGAAAAGTCGCGCGCGAAGGAGCGCATCTACTCTTTCCGCGATAGCGCGGGACAGTGGGACCCGAAGAATCAGCGGCCGGAGCTGTGGAATTTGTACAACGCGCGCGTGCATCCCGGCGAGAGCATCCGCGTGTTTCCACTCTCGAACTGGACGGAGATGGATGTGTGGCAGTACATCCACGAGGAGAACATTCCCGTCGTCGATCTGTACTTTGCCAAGGAGCGGCCGATGTATGTGCGCGGCGATGTGCTGCTGCCCATTGAGCAGGAGTTCATGGCACTCCCCGGAGAGAAGCCGCAGATGGTGAAGTGCCGGCTGCGTTCACTGGGGTGCAGCCCCTGCACGGGAGCGATCCGGTCGGATGCGGAGACGATTCCGGACATCATCGCCGAACTGATTTCGTTCCGATCATCGGAGCGCGCCAATCGCGTGATCGACCACGACCAGGAAGGTTCAATGGAGATCAAGAAGCGGGAAGGGTACTTCTGAACAAGGGAACGAGGGAGTAGGGAGTAGGGAGTAGGGAGTAGGAACGAATCGGGGGTTAGATTGGGAGTTTCAGCGGAGCTACAAGATAGAAGATTTGAGATTGGGGAGTTTCTTGCGCAGGAGCGCGAGAAGGACCTGCTGCGGTTTTCAACGGCAGGCAGCGTGGACGACGGCAAGTCGACGCTGATCGGACGGCTGCTGTATGACACGCAGTCGGTGTATGAGGACCAGGTGCGGTCGATCGAGGGCAAAGGAACGACTGCGCCGGGGCAGATCGATTTCGCGCTGCTGACGGACGGGTTGCGCGCCGAGCGCGAGCAAGGCATCACGATTGACGTGGCCTACCGCTACTTCTCGACGGCGCGGCGCAAGTTCATCATTGCGGACACGCCGGGCCACGAGCAGTACACGCGCAATATGGCGACGGGCGCGTCGACGGCGGATGCAACGGTGGTGCTGATCGATGCGAGCAAGGGCGTGCTGGTGCAGTCGCGGCGGCATGCGTACATCGCATCGCTGCTGCGCGTGCGGTCGCTTGTCGTCGCCGTGAACAAGATGGACATGGTGGGGTACGACGAGGCGAGGTTCCGCTCGATCGAGAACGACTTCCGCATTGTTCTGGCGCAGATCGCAGAGGATACCGGCACGACGGTGGATGCGCTCTTTGTTCCGGTGAGTGCGCTGGCCGGGGACAATGTGGTGCATCGATCCACGAAGATGGGGTGGTATCGGGGCCCCTCGCTGCTGGAGGTGCTGGAATCGCTGCCATCAAGCCAGGAGACGCACGACGCCGCGCTGCGTTTCCCCGTGCAGCGTGTGCTGCGGCCCGATCACAGCTTTCGCGGGTACGCGGGGAAGATCGCGTCGGGAAAGGTGCGTCGCGGACAAGGCATCACGGTGCTGCCATCAGGGCGAAGCGCGATTGTGGAGCGCATCGTGACCTGGGACGGCGATCTCGAGGAAGCCGCCGCGCCACTTTCGGTGACGCTGGTGCTGGATCGGGAACTCGACATCAGCCGCGGCGATCTGATTACTGCTGCCGAAGAGCCGGCGCGGCTCAGCAATCAGTTTGCGGCGCATGTGGTGTGGATGGACCAGCGGGCGCTGGACACGAACAAGCGCTACCTGCTCAAACACACCAGCCACACGGTTCCCGCGTTTGTTTCGGACGTGGAGTATCGAACGGATGTGGCGACGCTCGCGCACGAGGCGGCGAGCACGCTGGAGATGAACGGCATCGGCGTGCTGAATATCAATTTGCTGCGCCCCATCGCGCTCGATATCTACCGCAACAATCGCGGGACGGGCGCGTTCATTCTGATTGACGCAGGGACAAACGCCACGGTTGCGGCGGGCATGGTGATCTCCGCGGGGGCGCCGGGCGAGGCTGATTCCGAAACCGATGCCGCAGCGTGGGGCGCGGTTTCCGCGGGCGAGCGGGAGGCGCGCTGGGGGCATCGCGGCGGCGCACTCGAACTCACCGGACCCGCCAAACTCATCGATGCAATCGAGCGCTCGCTGTTCGCGGCGGGCGCGGTGACGGTGCGCATTGCACCGGATGGTGAGCCGTTTGCAGGCAATCGCGCGCTGCTCAACGCCGCATTAAAGCTGCACGCAGCATCCGGCGTTCTTTCGCTGGTTGCGCGCACGCGAGAGAGCGCAACCCTTCATGCGCGTGCCGAGGGGCGCGAAACGACCGCGGACGCAAGCGCGGCGATGCATGCGCTTTCCGCCGTTCACCAACTGTTGCACGATACCGGAATCTTTATCTCCGCGGAGGGAGCCAACCTGTAATGAGCACACTGGAGATCACAGAGCAGGTCACCGAAAAGATCGACGCGGTACGCGACGCCCTGGCCGCCGAGATAACGGGGCGCGGCGATGTGTGCCTGACGTGCAGCTTTCAGGCGGAGGATGTGCTGCTGACCAAGCTTGCGCTGGAACTGGATGCGAATCTTCCGATCCTGTTTCTCGATACCGGCTACCACTTCAAGGAGACGTACGAGTATCGCGATCGCATTGCGCGCGAGTGGAATCTGAACCTGATCAACCTGCTGCCTGCGAAGACCGTTGCGGAACAGGAGGCGGAGCACGGGCTGCTTTACCAGATGGCGCCGGACCAGTGCTGCAAGCTGCGCAAGGTGGAGCCGCTGTTCAAGGCGGTTGCCAATTATCGCGTGTGGATCACGGGCATGCGCCGCGAGCAGGCAAAGACGCGCGCGGCGCTGGAAGAGTCCGCGATGTTCACACTGCCGGGCGGCAAGCAGGTGCTGAAGCTGGCGCCGCTGGCGGAATGGACCACGCGCGACGTGTGGTACGCCTGCGAGCAGCTGGGCATTGAACGGCTCTCTCTCTATGACCGGGGGTACAGTTCGATTGGATGCGAGCCGTGCACGTCGCTGCCTGTGGATCCGAACGATCCGCGCTCGGGCCGCTGGGCGGGGCGCAAGGTGGAATGCGGCATTCACATAGAGGCGGCTCCGAATACGGCTTCCAGTTCGTAGTTCGCTGGGATCGGGAACCGTGCGTCGGGAACCGTGGGTCGTGGACCGTGGGCCGTGGGCGCTGGTTCGGGAACGTGAGCTAAAGGGTAGTTGATGCCATACATCATCGGATTTCTGATCGCGCTGTTTATCGCGCTCACGGGCGTTGGGGCGGGCACCATCACGGTGCCTGTTCTCATACTGTTCCTGGGAGTGCCGGCGCCTGTTGCGGTCGGAATCGGGCTCACGTTTGCCGCGGCAGTGAAGATGCTGCTGGTGCCGGCGCAGATTGCGCGGCGCAATGTTGCGTGGAGGACGCTGGGGTACATGCTGCTGGGCGGCGCGCCGGGCGTTCTGATTGGTTCGCTGCTGCTCAGTCACATGGTTACGGCGGGAGGGCAGAACATGCTCAATGGCATGCTGGGAGTGATCCTGGTGCTGACAGCGAGTTGGCAGCTTCTGTTTTCCTTCCGTCCGATGAAGAAGAACGAGCACGTGCGCGACCGAAGCCGGTGGCTTGCGTGGGTCATGCTTCCGGTTGGCGCGGAGGTGGGTTTCTCGTCGGCGGGAGCGGGCGCACTGGGTAGCGCCGCGCTGCTAAGCCTGACGCCGCTGGAACCGGCGCAGGTGGTGGGAACGGACATCGCGTTCGGGTTCCTGGTGTCGCTGCTGGGCAGCGGAGCGCACTGGTTTGCGCGGGGCGCGGACACTTCCCTGCTGCTGCAACTCATTGCGGGCGGCGCGCTGGGGGCGATGCTGGGCACGCTTGCGAGCACGCGCGTTCCGCGGCGGCCATTGCGCCTGGCGCTGTGGGTATGGATTCTGGTTCTCGGCGGTCTGTTTCTCTTCAACAGCTACCAGGCTCTCGCCGTGCCATCGGAGGCGCCCGCCTCGCCGCAGCACTCTAGCCCGCTGCAATAGTCGAATCGTATATTGATCGAGGCGGTTGATGTTGACGCCTAGAGATACGAGTCGAGGAATCGATTGAGCAAAATGCGGGTGTTGGTAAGCGGGGCGGCGGGATTTCTGGGATCGCATTTGACGGATGCGCTGCTGAGTGAAGGTCATCGCGTAGTTGGAGTGGACAATCTCTCCACCGGCACACCGCGGAATCTGGAACATCTGCGCAACGAGCCTCGTTTCGAGTACATTCGGCAGGATATCTGCGAAGCGTTCGATCCCGGCGCGGTGGAGTATGTCTTCAACTTTGCGTCTCCGGCGAGCCCGCCCGCATACCAGCGGCTCGCCATCGAGACGCTGATGGTGGGCTCGCAGGGAACGCGCAACCTGCTGGAGATCGCGCACAGGTACGGAGCGAAGTTTCTGCATGCTTCGACCTCAGAGTGCTATGGCGATCCGCTGGTGCATCCGCAGAAGGAAAGCTATTGGGGCAATGTGAACCCCATCGGACCGCGCTCGATGTACGACGAGTCGAAGCGCTTCTCCGAAGCTCTGGTGATGGCGTTTCACCGCTCGCGGGGCGTGGATACGCGGCTGGTGCGGATCTTCAACACCTATGGTCCGCGTCTGCATCCGGCGGACGGGCGCGTGATCTCAAGCCTGGTGACGCAGGCGCTGAAGGGCGATGAGCTGACCGTGTTTGGCGATGGAAGCCAGACGCGGAGCTTCTGCTATGTGTCCGATCTGATCGATGGGATTCTGAGGCTGGCGAAGGCAGAAGAACACCTGCCGGTAAATCTTGGGAATCCGCATGAATGGACGATTCTGGAGTGCGCGCACGCGGTGCTGCGGGTGACGGGGTCGAAGAGCCCGATTGGATTCCGCGAACTGCCGGAAGATGATCCGACGCAGCGGCGGCCGGATATCACGAAGGCGCGGGAGCTGCTGGGGTGGGAGCCGAAGATCGATCTGGAGACAGGGATCCGGCTGACGTTGGACTACTTCAAGCAATGCATTGCGGAAGGGGCGTAGCTCTGGCGGCGGTCGCTCTTTGCACAGGACTGTAGATGCCCGAGACTCCTTGCGCCGTCCCTCCGGGACTTCCGAACTTATCTGGTTACGCATTCCCCACGCTGAAGCGCGGGGCTAACAAACTCTGCGCCTCCGGCGCGGCTCTGCGGGAACATAGAGGTGGGTGCTCGACGAATGAATGGAGGCTGCGAGCAGAAGATGCAGATCCTTCGCTGCGCTCAGGATGACAAGCTCTTTTTGCGAATCTCGAAGACGGAGAAACTAGCTGAGGTTTAACGTGCGCTTTAGGCTGTTGGGCTCGCGCTGAATCTTTTCCTGCAGCAGCGTGATGGCGTAGATGAGCTGCTCCGGACGGGGCGGGCATCCCGGCACGTAGACGTCGACGGGAATGATCTGATTGACGCCCTGGACCAGCGCATAGTTGTTGAAGACGCCGCCTGAGGTTGCGCACGCGCCCATGGAGATGACCCACTTGGGCTCGGGCATCTGGTCGTAGAGGCGGCGGATGACGGGCGCCATCTTCTGCGAGACGCGGCCGGCGATCACCATCAGGTCCGACTGGCGAGGGGAGGGCCGGAAGACTTCGGCGCCGAAGCGGGCGATGTCAAAGCGCGAGGCGCCCATGGACATCATCTCGATGGCGCAGCAGGCCAGGCCGAAGGTCATGGGCCACACGGAGTTCTTGCGAATCCAGTTGACGGCGTAGTCGAGCGAGGTGAGGATGACGCCTTCCGGCGGCTGCAGGTCGTAGTTTGCCGCTTCTACCTTGGCGCGGTTGAGCGCGCTGCTCTCCAGGTTTCCAAACAGGTAACGATCTCGCTCTTGCTTTTCCGCCATGTATTCATGATAAACCTTCGTCGGGCATGGCGCATTGTGCCGGAACTCACATCCGTGTCCCCGCTCTGGCTCATGGGCATGCGGCTGATTTTGCGGTGACTCCGGGGGGCAGATTCCAGCTTTGCGGAAGCCAGAGGGTGACGGAGAAGCGAATCCAGTCGAGCGAACCGCGGGGCGTGCCGGATGCGGGTCCGGATGGATCGACGGTGTGGGGCACATTCACCGACGCGTCCGACCATGCCTGGGCAAACGGGGCGGGGTCGGCGGCGCCGGGGATGATGCGCGCATCTTCGATGCGGAACTCGCCGGTGGCCGCGTGCTTCTGCAGGTCGATGAGGTGAGACATGGCGATGGCGTCGTCCTGATCTCCGGGCGTGGAGTGGGAGAATGCGCCGTGCTTCTGGAGTTGCAGATAGAGCGACTGGGCGAGGTGGAGTGCGTCGGGATCGAGGATGAAGCGGAAGCTTCGGGGATTCCAGCCGATGGCGTCCTGGGCGCGCAGGCCGAAGGTGGTGCCGATCTCGCGTTCGTTGATGGAGCCGTAAGGCGGCGTGGCGAGGTAGAGGGCGTCGGGAAATCCGGCGGGGGGCACGCGATCGACGACGAGGTCCCAGCCGGAGTAGCCGGCGGAGCGAGGTTGAATGGGCTGCACGCGAAAGACCCAGCCCTGGCCGATAGGGGCACTCCATGTACGGCCGGCATTCACTTCACCTTTGAGCACCACCTTTTTGCAGGTAGGCGAGGGAGCGGCGTGCACGGGGCCGGTGCAGAGGATCAGGGTGCAGGCGAAGAGAAGGCGGAGGATTCCCGAGAGTGTCGGAGTTGATGGAAGAGCTCGCGGCATGGCATCCATCTTCGCCGATGCAGTGGAGTTGCGAAAAGCGGGCCGAGGCGGGGGCGCGACAAACATATCCGGCATGAGGATTCCAGAGGGGTTCCGCGTTTCTTCACGTCATCCTTATGCCCGACCTGCCATATTTGAAGGAAAGCACGCTCATCCACGGGCGCCTATGCTCGCGTCCCAAGACAATTCAGCCAGCATGGTCTTCGCGGAGCCTGTTTCAGAGGCGTATTCCACAGGCGAACGCGGAAGACTGCGCAGGCACAGGCAGCAGTTACAAGGCGGGGATGGCATTGCAACGATCGAGGAGTGAATCTTTCATGCGTCTGGGCTTTATGAAGCGAATGATGTATGCCGCCGCGCCTGTGCTTTTGGCCGCACCGGCGGTGTGCGGGGCGCAGTCTGCCGCGGCTCAACCGGCGACGCAGGCGCAGATCGCCGCGTTGCAGCAGGCGGTCCAGAACGCGCAGATGTCCGGCGACAACGCGTGGATGCTGGTGTCGGCGGCGCTGGTGCTGCTGATGACGGGGCCGGGGCTGGCACTCTTCTACGGCGGCCTGGTGCGCAAGAAGAACATCCTGGGCACCATGATGCAGAGCTTCGCGATGATGGGGCTGGTCACGATCCTCTGGGCCTTGGTCGGTTACTCGCTGGCGTTTGGCAAAGGCAACTTCTTTATCGGCGGATTTGAGCATGTGTTTCTGCGCGGCGTGGGGCTGACGCCGTCAGTCTACGCGCCGACGATTCCGGCGCAGACCTACATGGTTTACCAGCTCATGTTCGCCATCATCACGCCGGCGTTGATTACCGGCGCGTTTGCCGAGCGCATGAAGTTCAGCGCGATGGCGCTGTTTCTTTCGCTGTGGTCGCTGATCGTTTACAGCCCGATGGCACACATGGTGTGGGGTGTGGGGGGACTGCTGAACGCTACCGGCGGGCACGTGCCGAGCCTCGATTTTGCGGGCGGCACGGTGGTTCACATCACGTCGGGCGTCTCCGCGCTGGTGACGGCGCTGTATCTCGGCAAGCGCATCGGGTATCCGAAGACGGCGATGCCGCCGCACTCGATGGTGCTGAGCTTTATCGGTGCATGTCTGCTGTGGGTGGGCTGGTTCGGGTTTAATGCGGGCAGCGCGCTGAACTCCGGGCCCCTGGCGACGAGCGCCTTTATCAATACGCACTTTGCGGCGGCGGCGGCGGCGCTGGGATGGACGATTGCGGAGTGGATCCACAACGGCAAGCCGACGGCGCTGGGTGCGATCTCCGGTGCGGTGGCGGGGTTGGTGGCGATCACGCCCGCATCGGGCTATGTGCAGCCCATGTCGGCGCTGGCCATCGGATTTCTCGCGGGCCTGTTCTGCTTCTTCATGGTCTTCCAGGTCAAGGCGCGGTTCGGCTACGACGACTCGCTGGATGCCTTTGGCGTGCATGGAGCGGGCGGAACGTTGGGTGCGCTTCTAACGGGCATCTTTGCGGCCAAGGCGATTAACCCGGCGTTCGGCACGGATGCCGCCGGAAACGCACTGCCGACCGGGTGGATGGACGGCCACTGGATGCAGATCTTCAATCAGGCCGCCGGCGTGGCCATCGCCTGCACGATCTCGGCAATCGGGACGATCGTGCTGCTGTTTCTGGTGGACAAGATCATCGGACTGCGGGTCTCGCCCGAGGAGGAGAACGCAGGTCTGGATCTCTCGCAACACGGCGAAGAAGGCTACGATTTCAATTCCTGATACCGCCCTTACGGAAACCTTGCGCCGGGCTGGACGAAAATCCCGCTTGGCCTGATACGCTGACAACCGAGGCAATACTCATGGTGAAGATCGAAGCAGTACTCCAGCCTTCGAAGCTGGACGCAGTAAAGGATGCGCTGCTGGAGGCAGGCATTGAAGGGATGACGATTCTGGAGGCGCGCGGTCACGGCCGCCAGAAGGGACACACGGAGTTTTATCGCGGCCGCGAGTACACGGTGGATCTTCTGCCCAAGGTGAAGATCGAGATGGTGGTGCCGGACGAGATGAAGGAAAAGGCCATCCAGGCGATCACCGGAGCGGCGCGCACCGGGCGCATCGGCGATGGCAAGATCTTCATCAGCCGCGTGGACGACGCCATCCGCATCCGCAACGACGAGCGCGGCGAGACGGCGCTGTAGGCGCAAATCGATCCTGATCGCGGGCTCAATGTGCTGACGGCAAGACTACGTCAGGATGTTGAGCCCATGCTTTTCCACGATGCTCAGCAGCTTGAGCGCCATCCCGCTGGGCCGCTTCGCGCCCGACTCCCACTTCTCCACTGTTGACTCGCTGGTATTGAGGTGGCGTGCGAAGACGGGTTGGCTGACTTTCTGGCGCTCGCGGATGCGCTTGATGCGTTTAGGCTCCATCGGGGCCGGCACAGCGATGCACGATGCATCGAATCTGCGCATGGTAGCTTTATCAATCGTGCCGGCACGATACATTCCCGATACCGCGCTGTGAATCGCCTCGAAGGCATCGCTTTTATATTGACGGTTGTTCTTCATGACGAATCTCCTGCAGCTCTTCGAGTTTGAGTTCCTGCTCTATGTCGGCATCGGACTTTCGGGCGTATAGGTCTGCCAATGCGCGGAATTCCTCAAGCTCATCCTTCCGAATGTTGGCTCGATCCTTCTTCGCGAACAGATATGCGAAAACGAAATATCGCCCGCCCTTCGCGACCAAGATCGACCGATACAGATTCTTCCCCAGCCGTTTCTTATAGACGCCTCCGCCGAGATTGTCTGCCTGCCCAAGCATGACCTCGCGAATCGCGGCACACAACTCCGGGTCGCCGATCAGCGCCTTGCGCGCCGCCCTTGAAAACCATGCCGTTTTGAAAACCCGCGCCTTGCTCCGGGCCTCAATATGATACGCGAAGTGTAGCACGAGGTGCTACACTTTGCGACCGCCTCCGAACCGTTATGCGCGCCTTGTTCGGTTGCTGAGATGCCGCGTTCACCTTCCTCTCATAAATCGCTTATGCTGGAAGAACATCTGTAGCCTCGGCATCACGCTCTTCCTACTCATGAACACAGCCGCCCTCGTCGTCGACGATCTACGGGAGCAGTATCTGCGGGAGATGGCCCTTGTGCGCCAGACGTACGAGCGCACGGGAGACGGCACCGCGGCAATCCGCCGGCGCTCGGCCGTGGTGGACCGCATCCTGATCGAGATGTGGCGGCGGGTCTTTGCAGGGAATCCGGGGCAGAACGTCTCGCTGCTGGCGCTGGGCGGTTACGGCCGCAAAGATCTCTTTCCGTACTCCGACATCGATGTACTGTTCGCGTTTGCGGACGACAAGACGGAGATGCAGGCCAAGGACGGAGTGCGCGCCATTATCCAGGGGATGTGGGACGTTGGCCTGCGCGCCAGCCCCGCTTCGCGGACGCTGAAAGAGGCGGGCAAGTTCGATCCCGATAACCTGGAGTTCACGCTGGCCACGCTCGACCGGCGCTTCCTTGCCGGCCAGTTCCCTCTTTACCAGCAGTTGCACCAGACGGTGCTTCCCGGCCTGGTGCTGAGCGAGTGGAACGCGATTGCGCAGAAGCTGGGCGAGATTGCCCGCGCGCGCCACGCCAAGTACGGGAATACGATCTTCCACCTGGAGCCGAACCTCAAGGACGGTCCCGGCGGCCTGCGCGACTATCACCTGGCGGCGTGGTTCGCGCTGCTCTTTCATCTGAAGGAGACGCGCGAGTGGCCGCGGCTGCGCGGCGGAGTCTTTCAGAGCGCTCGCGGAGACGCCGAGGCCGCATTCGATTTTCTGGCGTCGGCGCGCTGCTTTCTTCACTTCCGCCACGGGCGCGACGATAACACTCTCGACTGGCAATCGCAGGATGAGGCGGCGGCGAACTCTATCGGGCTGGAGACGCGCGGCACGGCCGATCCCGCCTACTGGATGCGCACTTACTATCGCCACGCGCGTGTCATCTATCGGCGCGCGGCGCTGCTGATGGAGAACCTGCCCGCGCCGGTGAGCTTCTACCGGCAGTTCCGGCGACGGCGCACCCCGATTGCGGGGACCGATTTCGTGCTTGACCAGGGGCGCATCGATATCCTTCCCGGCGCGCAGTTTGGCGATGCCACCGCAATCCTCCGCATCTTTTCGCTGATGGCGACGCACGGCTACACGCTCTCCCAGGCCGCCGAAGACCGCATCACCGACGCCATCCCCGCCCTCGCCATCCACGTGCCCGAAGGACCGTATCTGTGGAACGCGCTGCGGGAAGTGCTGCTGGGGCCGCATGCCGCGCACGCGCTGCGCACCATGCACGCACTGGGCGTGCTGGAGATGCTGCTGCCGGAGTTCCACGGCATCGACGCGCTGGTGATTCGCGACAGCTATCACCGCTACACCGTCGATGAACATACCTTCCTGACTATCGATAACGTGCATAGCCTGCGCCAACCGACGCGCGACTACGAGCAGCGGCTGGGGCAGTTATTGCCGGAGATCGATCGGCTGGACCTGTTCCTGCTCGCACTGCTGCTGCACGACACGGGCAAGGCGCGCCGCGATACGGAGCACACCGGCGGAAGCGTGGAACTGGCCGACAGCTTTATGGCGCGGCTGGACTTCGATGCGGAAGAGCGCGAGATCGTGATCCGGCTGATCAAGCAGCACCTGGAGATGTCGAACGCGCTGCGCCGCGACATCTTCGACCCGGAAAATGTGCGGCAGTTCGCGGACAAGATCGGCAACCCCACGCTGCTGAAGATGCTCACGCTGCTGACGTATGCGGACATCAAAGCTGTGAATCCGGATGCGCTGACGCCGTGGAAGGCCGAGAACTTGTATCAGCTCTATATGGCGACGGCCAATTACATGGACCGCAGCGTGGACGAGATTCGCTACCACGCGGCCATCGATCCCACGCTGCTGAATCGGCTACGCGCCATGGTGCCGGCGTCGCAGTACGATGCGCTGGGTCAGTTTCTGGAAGGGCTGCCGCAACGCTATCTGCAGACACGGCTTCCGGAGCATATCCGCAATCACTTTCAGCTTGCCGCCAAGCTCGACGAGGACCCGGTTCAGCTCGAACTGCGGCCGCTGCGACAGCTCTTCGATCTCACGATCGTGACGCGGGACCGAAGCCATCTGTTCGCCGATGTGGCGGGCGCGCTGGCCGCCTGGGGCATGAATATTGTGAAGGCCGGCGCGTTCTCCAACGACTCCGGCGTCATCGTCGACAGCTTTCAGTTCTCCGATGTCTTCCGCACGCTGGAACTGAATCCGAGCGAGAAGGGCCGGTTCATCGAATACCTGCACGATGTGGTGGCGCAGAGAGTACCTGTGGAACAACTGCTCGACTCGCGCCGGCACATGAACCACGCCGGCAACATGAAGGTAGAAGTGCCGACGCGGCTCAGCTTCGACTCGCTCTCGTCGAGCCACTCCACACTGCTGCAGGTGATTGCGCAGGACGTGCCCGGCCTGCTGCGGCAGATTGCGCTGGTGCTGAGCACACATGATTGCAATATCGAGGTTGCGCTCATCGATACGGAAGGCGAGACGGCGATCGACGTCTTCTATCTGACCAGCAAAAGCACGAAGCTGAACGATGAGATGCAGCACACGCTGGGCGCGGACCTGAAGAGCGCGCTTGAGGCGATGCGGGTTCCTGCGAACGCCTAATTGCACAATCTACTCTGTTGCGCATTCGAGCTTTAGAAATGATTCTGGCGTTTCTGCCGCGCCGTTATTCATCAGCGCGAGCATGACGCCGCCTGCCTGCCACGGACTTTATGCGCGCGGGAGTTTGGGACTCCGATGAAAGGAAACGCTGGCGTGCAACGCGGCGTTCACACTCATTCGACGCCCCGCGCTCTAGCATCGAAGTAGCGCCAATCGGCGCTACTTCAAATAGGCGCGCACCAGGTCGATCAGATCTTCGGCCAGTTCCGGGGCAATCTGTTCCTTGGCGCCGTCTGTCAGGTGAAAGCGGATGTGCGTTTCCAATACTTCGCCCATCAGCGCGTTGACGCCGCCACGGACGGCGGCCAGAAGCATGAGTTGGTCGCCGCAGTCGCCGTCCGACGTCAGCGAGCGCTCGATGGCATCCAGTTGTCCCCGCAGTTTGCGGACGCGCTGCACCATCTTGATGGTTTCCCGTTCGTGGTGACCCATGGCTCTCCCTCGGATTGATATACCCTCCCCCGGTATGGTATATAGGGAGTGGGGGTATCCAATACCTGTTTCCCCCATCATACCTCCGGCATGCGCCGAGCACGAAAGGAACTGCCCTCATGGCTAGCATTTTCAATGGTATCCAGAGGGTGATCCGGATGGCGGGCGTGCTCGGCCTGTTGTGTCCTGTCACCATCCTGGTTGCGCAATGCACGCCTGCGGCGGAGCTTCCCTCCGCGCCGCAGCCGCAGATCGCGCAGATGGATGCGGCGGCTGGAGTGCGTCCTCTGCAGGTTGCCGACGAGCAGACGAACGTGCACAAGGCGGCGCCGGAGGAAGCCGCGTCTGTCGTGACGATGTTTCCGCATCCTGAAGGGGCCCGCTACTGGATCTCCGGCCAGGCGAACGTGATCTATCAGGGGCGGCTTCCCTTCCACTCGCCGTACCAGGGGCCGAACAGCTTCCGCAACTCCGCCGAGTACAAGACGTCGATGGTGGAGACGCTGTACACGGCGGTGCGGCCGACCCGCTCGGTCCGCTACAACACGGACCTGATCCTCGACATTGAATCGGCGGGAGGACGGGGATTGAGCGAGGCGCTTGGCCTGGCGGGCTTCACGAATCTCGACGTGGTTCGCAATCCGAACCTGGGGGCGGCGCCCTACCTGGGCCGTTACGAGATTCATCAAGTCATTGGGCTGACGGGCAAGACCACGGCGCAGGATCCGAATTTTTTTGCGTTGGCGACGGAGGTGCCGGAGCGCCGGGTGGAGTTCCGCCTGGGCAGGTTCACGCTGCCGGATTTCTTCGATTTCAACGACGTTGGCTCCGACAGCCATCTGCAGTTCATGAACTGGACCGTGGACAACAACGGCGCGTGGGACTACGCTGCCGACACCCGCGGCTACACGGTGGGCGCGATGACGGAGTATGACGACAAGGCGTGGAGCCTGCGCTATGGCCTCTTCGCCATGCCCGTCGTCGCCAACGGCATCGATCTCGACTGGGCCTTGAGCCGCGCTCACGCTCAGAACGGCGAGTTCGAGCTGCGCCATAGCTGGATTCCGCGGCGCCAGGGCACCACGCGCATCCTCGTCTACGGCAACAACGCGCATATGGGCGTGTATCGCGAAGCCGTGCAGGCTTACCTCGCCGGCATCGACAAAACTCCCACGATTACCGCGCACGAGCACTTTGGCGCTCTCAAATACGGATTCGGCTACAACACCATGCAGGAGTTGACGGAAAACATGCGCGTCTTCGGCCGCTTCGGCTGGAACGAGGGCCAGCATGAGTCCTTTGCCTACACCGAAGTCGACCAGACCGTGGAATTGGGCGGCGACTACGCGATGCGCCGCTTCCATCGGGCCAACGATAAATTCGGCATCGCAATGGTGTCGAACGCCATCAAGAAGGACCACCAGAATTACCTGAAGTACGGTGGGCTGGGATTCCTGCTCGGAGATGGGCGGCTCAACTACGGCCGCGAAAACATCGTGGAGAGCTACTACAACTGGCACGCATGGCGCGGGCTGTTTTACGCGGTTGACGTGCAGCATATCGACGATCCGGGATACAACCGCGATCGCGGACCGGCGTGGGTGGGCTCGGCGCGCGGGCATATTGACTTCTAAGCGATGGCGCGCCGGAGCGTGAAACATGTAGGTGCGTGCATAGCCGCGGCGTAGAATGCAATTCACACTGGAGGAGCATTCGCATGCCGCTTCCTACGCAGGTAGTCAGCCCCGCAGCTCCGGCGCACCCCGCCGCGCGCGCCATCTTTCTGGGCGGCCTCATCTGCGGCGTACTGGATCTTGCGGCTGCGCTGCTGATTTACGGCGCGATGGGCGCGGCGCCGCTGCAGATTTTGCAGGGCATCGCCTCCGGACTGGTGGGCGCGCGAGCCTTTTCGGCGGGCTCGGCAGGCGCGGCCCTGGGCCTGGTTCTCGAATTCGTCATCTCCTGGGGAGCCGCCGCGGTGTACGTTGCCGCAAGCCACCTGTTGCCCATCCTGCTGCGCCGAGCAGCCCTGGCCGGACCGCTGTACGGGCTGGCCGTCTACTGGTTCATGCAACTGGTGGTTCTGCCGCTCTCCAGGTATCACGGCGGCGCATTCTCGTGGAAGCTGACACTGATCGGGATGGCCATCCACGTGGTGTGCGTGGGACCTCCCATCGCGCTGGCGGCGCGGCGGCAGATGGGCAGCGCAAACGGCTAACACGCAAGGCATCCTGCTCGATCCCCAAAGGGGATGGACGCTCCCCTTGACAGCTTAGGAGAGTAGCGGTACTCTCCTAAGCAATTGAGGGGTAGTGGCATGGATGAACAAGCGCAGATCCTTCCCGGCACGCTCGACCTTCTGATTCTGAAGGCTGTTTCGCTGGGGCCCTTGCATGGTTACGGCATTCTGCTGCGGATTGCGCAGATCTCGGGTTCGGCGCTGTTGATCGAGCAGGGCGCGCTTTATCCAGCACTCTTTCGTCTGGTGCGGCAAGGGCTGCTCAAAGCGAGCTGGGGTACGAGCGAGAATAATCGGCGCGCCAAGTTTTACGAGTTGACCGCGCCGGGGCGCAAGCGGCTGCGCGCCGAGATTGACGACTGGAACCGGCTTGCGACGGCGATGGCCGCGGCGCTCGCCGCCCGCGCGGAGGAACTATGAGCCTGTACAGTTCCCTGCGCGCCTATGCCCTCCGGATCTTTCGGCCGTCTGCCCTCGCCGACGATATGCGCGAGGAGCTGAGTGCGCATATCGCACTGCGTGCGGATGATCTCGAGTCCGGAGGAATGCCGCGAGCGGAGGCCGAACGACGGGCGCGCATCGAATTCGGCGCACGCGTGCGGTACACGGAGGCGTGCCAGGAGGCGAGCGGCGGCACGAGCATAGCGACGGTGTTCCACGATCTACGCTTTGCCGTGCGCATGATTCGCAGCCATGTGTGGTTCTCTGCCGCAGTTGTGGTCACGCTCGCACTTGGAATCGGGCTGAACACGATGGTCTTCACGATCATCAATGCGGCACTGTTCAAGCCGGTGCCCGTTCCCGGCGGCGCGCGCCTGGTGGCGATCGTCAATTGGAGCCCAGCCCGCAGCGACGCGCGGATCTCTTATCCCGATCTGCTTGACTACCGTGCCCAGACCCATTCATTTGCAGCCATCGAAGGCGCCGCAGACCAGGAAGGGGTTCTGGGAGAACCGGGGAACCCGCCGCAGGCCTACCATATGGAACGCGTCACCACCGGCGTGTTTTCCATGCTGCACATGCAGCCGATGCTGGGGCGCAATTTCCTTGCGTCGGATGCAAATTCCGGCGCTGCTCCGGTGGTCATCTTAGGGTACGACGTCTGGCAGAACCGGTACGCTGGTTCGCGATCCGCGATCGGACGCCAGGTTCGCGTAAATGAGAAGCCTGCCACCATCATCGGAGTAATGCCGAAGGGATTCATGTTCCCCACGACGGTGGAGCTGTGGATGCCTCTCGTTCCCACTGCAAACGACCTGAAGCGCGACGACGATGACCTGCAGGTATTCGGGCTTCTGCGGCGCGGCGTTCGGATTTCAACCGCGCAGGCCGAACTCGGCGCTGTTGCGCGGCGCCTTGCCACGCATTATCCGGAAGCGGACCGGGACGTCACGGCGTTCGCCCAAACGTTCAATGAGCGGTATAACGGCGGCAGTATCGAGGCGGTGTTTTACCTGATGCTTGCCTCGGTTGGGTTCGTGCTTTTGATCGCCTGCGCCAACGTCGCCAACATGATGCTGAGCCGGGCCATTGCCCGCCAGAGGGAGATGTCTATTCGAGCCGCTCTCGGGGCGTCGCGGTGGCGGGTGATACGCCAACTGCTTATCGAAAGCGTTGTGCTCAGCATACTGGGAGGCGGGGTCGGCCTCGGCCTCGCCACTTTTGGGGTTCGGTGGTTTGATCTGGCGACTTCGAATGTTCAGCGACCCTACTGGATACAGTTCACGATGGATTATTCGGTGTTCGGATATTTTGCCGGGCTCTGCATTGTCTCCGGGGTGCTCTTCGGAATTGCGCCGGCACTGCGCTCTTCGCGGCCTGACCTAAACCGGGCATTGCAGGAGGGCGCACGCAGCATCGCTCGATCCCGCGGGGGAAATCTCGCGGCCATCCTGGTTGTGTTTCAGCTAGCGCTTACGATTGTGCTTTTGACCGGCGCGGGAGTATTCGTGCATAGCCTGCTCAATACGCTGGAATCGAACAAGGCCGTTCCTCAGCGCCAGCTCATGGTCGCACGCCTTCAACTCCCCGATCAGCGCTATGGCGGAATTCCGGCCCGCCAGCGTTTTTACGATCAGCTTTTGCCGCGTTTGCGTGCCCTTCCCGGCGTCACCAACGCTGCACTCGTTTCCAACCCACCGGGGCTGGGATCCGCGGAAAACCCAATCGAAATTGACGGCGAGCGCGCGACCGATGCGGCGCATCGGCCGATGGGGGCTTATGTCACGGCGTCTCCCGGTTATTTCAAGACGATCCGGCTTCCGCTGCTTCTTGGCCGGGATTTCAATTCCGCGGACGGTTCACCGAATCATCGCGCCGCTATTGTCACTCGCGGATTTGCGAACCGGTTCTGGCCGAGTCAGCAAGCCATCGGCAGGCGCTTTCGTGTCTTTGACGATCAAGGCAAGCCCGGCGACTGGATAACCGTGGTTGGGGTGACAGCCAATCTCGAACAGGATTTGACGGAGCAGGACCCAAAGCCTCTGTTTTTTGTTCCTACGCAGCAGGAGGACTGGGGCGGCATTTCGCTGGTCGTGGAATCGACCACCAATCCCATCGCGGAAGTTCGAGATGCCGTGGCGAGCCTCGATGAGGATCTGCCGTTGCGGGAGGTCTACCTGCTCAACCAGGCCGTCGAGCACCAGACGTGGTATCTGCGCCTGTTCAGCAAGATTTTTATCGGATTCGCTCTGATTGCCTTGCTGATGGCCGCGGTGGGTATCTATGCGGTGCTGGCGCAGGCCACCAACCAGCGCACGCAGGAGATCGGTATCCGCATTGCGCTCGGCGCCAGCCTGCGCAACATCATGCTGCTGGTGATTCGCCGGGGGCTGTGGCAGATTGGACTAGGGCTTGCGCTGGGACTGGCCGCGGCGTTTCCTGCCGCGCGGCTGATGGCCAACCTGCCTATCGGAGTATCGCCGACCGACCCGGCAGTGTTTATCGGCGTCGCAACGGTTCTGGTGTTGGTCGGCCTCATCGCTTGCTGGCTGCCAGCACGGCGTGCCGCGGCGATGGATCCGGTTGCGGCGATACGCCGCGAATGAGTGACGCCGAGGCATTTGAAGGCCGCTGGTCCCCGATGCGATAAATGACCTTGGGGGTCTGGACTTGTCGCGATTTGCGGAGCCGATGGCGCGGCTGATTGAAGAACTGAAAAAGCTGCCCGGCGTGGGCACGAAGAGCGCGCAACGGTTCGCGTTTCACATCCTGCGCGGGAGCGATGAGGATGCCGAAGCGCTGGCCGAGGCGGTGCGTGGTCTCAAGGCCAATCTGCGGCTATGCTCGGTCTGCAACAACATCACCGACGTGGATCCCTGCGTCTACTGCGCGAGCCCGACGCGGAATCAGCGGGTGGTGTGCGTGGTGGAGGAGCCGACGAGTATCGGAGCCATCGAGCGCACGCGCGGCTATGGCGGGGTGTATCACGTGCTGCACGGGACGCTGTCTCCGCTGCATGGCGTGGGACCGGATCAACTGCGTGCACGCACGCTGCTGGCGCGGGCCGAGCGCGGGGAGGTTGACGAGGTGATTCTGGCGACCAGCCCCACGCTGGAAGGCGAAGCAACGGCGACATGGCTCGCCGGCGCGCTGCATGCATTCAGGGTGAAGGTTACGCGCATTGCGACGGGGGTCCCGGCCGGCAGCGACATTGAATACGCCGACGAGGTTACGATGACGCGGGCGATGGAGGGGCGGAGGGAAGTCTGAGGAGGCGGAGCATTTCTCATTCAGGATCATTCAAAGCGCCTAGCTGTTCAGCAGCAGACCAGCGCAGCACGCATAGCCACTGACGCGACAATCCGGTTTTCCCCTTCTCGGTGTCTAAGGAAAGTAAATGCTCACCTCCGGGGAGGATGCATGATCCATTTCCAAAGACTCCCGATCATGTTCGCGGTGCTCTGTTCACTCTCGATTTCCCAGTTCGTAACTGCGCAATCGGCCGAGCCCAAGCCCAAGGTAAGCCCCGATCCGCTGACTTCCGAGCAACTGGCTGTTTACAAGGCCGTACTGCATGGCTGGATGGATGACGGAGAATCGACCGTCCGACTGCAGGCCGTGACCGACCCCTTCCCCACCGGCGGCGCGTTTGATTCTCGGGACTGTCTGAAGGGCATGGACATGGAGCCGGACAATCCCGGCCTGATTCATCGCTTCCGCACTGAGGACTTATCGCAACTCGGCTCTGGCCGCATTCGGCTTGTCGACCCGGAGAAACAGCGGAAGGAGGTGGAACAGAACGATCCGGGGAGAGCGATCGCAAACGGTGCGTCCGTTGACGATGCGGTGAAGAACGGCTTCGCCCATGGCCGGACTTGGCTAAGCGAGATTCGATTCGACAAAACCCATACCCACGCCGTAGTGTTCTACGGCTTCATCTGCGGCTCGTTATGCGGCAACGGCGGCACGATAATCCTGGAGAAAAAGGCAAACGGCTGGACGCGAGAAGCCCAGTGCAGCAATTGGATGTCGTGAGATCTTCGTCCCTGCAAATCTGAGCCTGGTTACGCTGCGCTCTTGAGTTTTGCGAGCAGGTCTCTGGGGTGCACGGGTTTCACCAGGACTTCGAAGCCCAGCTCGCTGGCCTTGGCTTTGGCCAGCAGTTCGGCTGAGACGGCCTGGCCGGAGAGCAGGAAGACGCGAATCCGCGGGACGATATCGCGAATTTTGATGGCTGCTTCCACGCCGTTCACGTCGGCCATCAGCACATCGGAGATGAGCAGGTCCGGCTGAAACGCGGGCGCGATTTCGAGGGCTTTCTGGCAGGTGTAGACGGCACGCGCGTCAAAGCCCCCATGGTTGAGGATGAGGGCGAGCGTGTCGGCGATTACCTTCTCGTCGTCGGCGATGAGAACCTTTGGCTTGGGAGAGTGTTCAGACATGAGAGTATTCAAAGCCCAGTTTCGGAAAGACAGTGCAGATGCGACAGATCGGCGTTCCGTCTAATCGCGCCTGTGTTTCCGGCAAATTTTGTTTGCCCGGCCGCTAACGCCGAGCAAGGTTCTGAGTGTAGAACTCTACCACAACCCGCAAAACCGCGGGCGTGAGGGAGTGCTCAGTGGATTCCACCGCGCAGCTTGTTCAACAGATCCTGGGGGTGCACGGGCTTGGCGAGGATTTCGAAGTCGTAGCCTCGCGCATGAGCACGTTCCAGCAGGTCAGCGGTGGCAGCCTGACCCGAAAACAGGAGAACCTTGACGGATGGGAGCAGCGCCCGGATCTGGATGGCGGCATCGATTCCGTTAAGGTCGGCCATGATGACGTCGGAGATCAACATGTCGGGCTGGAAGGTTGGAGCAAGTTCCAGGGCCTTTTCGCCGGAGTAAACGGCGCGTGCCTGGAATCCGCTCTGATTCAGGATCATGGCCAACGTGTCAGCAATCACACGCTCATCGTCGGCAACAAGGACTTTTGGCTTATTTGTGGTGTCGGACATAGGCTCCTGAAGAACTCTGATGCGCTGAATGGCCGCGAGATACTGGGGAAAATGCGACCAGGGAGAGAATTGAGGCGTTTTCGCACGCCCGTCCACTGCCAATGATACGCTCAGGATGTGGGGCGGCCGCAAGGCCGGCCTGCGCCACCCGGAATTCCGATTTTATCCGATCGCAACCCCGAAAACCTATACCGCTATCAATGACCAGGAGTCCGGAATGGCCATTCCGCGCGCCCAGAGCCCTGAACTCACCGCCGCCGCGGCCCGCAATGCGGCGCCGCCGACGATGCCTGCAGCCATTATTCGTGCCGAAGGAATAGAGAAGTATTACGCGCAGCCGAGCGAAAACCGGATCCAGGTCATCTCCGCAACCGATCTGAAGATCTATCCCGGCGAAATTCTGGCGCTGCTGGGGCCGTCCGGGTCGGGCAAGTCGACCATTCTGCGCATGCTCACGGGACTGACGCGTCCTTCAGCGGGGCAGATTTACTGGCATGAGAAGCCGCTGGCGGCGGTCGACATTAACGTATCGATCGTCTTCCAGAGTTTTGCGCTGTTTCCGTGGATGACGGTGCTGGAGAACGTGGAGGCGCCGCTGCAGGCCCGGGGGGTGCCGCCGGAAGAGCGGCGGGCACGCAGCCTGCGCATGCTCGATACCGTCGGACTGGACGGGTTTGAGGCGGCTTATCCGAAAGAACTTTCCGGCGGCATGCGCCAGCGCGTGGGGTTTGCGCGCGCCCTGGTGGTCGAGCCGGAAGTTCTTTTCATGGACGAGCCGTTCTCGGCGCTGGACGTGCTGACGGCCGAGAATCTGCGCAGCGAACTGCTGGAGCTATGGGCGAAGAAGACGATGCCGACGAAGGCGGTCTTTCTGGTTACGCACAACATTGAGGAAGCGGTTCTGCTGGCGGACCGCATCATCGTGCTGGGCCGCAACCCGGGCCACATTCGCACCGATTTCAAGGTGCAGCTTGCGCAGCCGCGCGATCGCAAGTCGACGGCATTCACGCAACTGGTGGACTACATCTACACCGTGCTTACGCGGCCCGATGTAGCGCCCGCGCAGGCGCCTGACGCGAGCGGGCGGCGGGTGCGGGATCAGCGGCAGATGCACTACCAGATGCTGCCGCATGCACGGCCGGGCGGCATGGCGGGGCTGCTGGAACTGGTGATCGACAAGGGCGGGCGCGACGATATCTACCGGCTGGCGGACGATCTGACCTTCGAGATCGACGACCTGCTGCCGATTGTGGACGCGGCTCAACTGCTCGGGTTTCTGAAAGTGGAAGAAGGCGACGCGGCGATTACCGAACACGGGATCGAATTCGCGAACTCCGAAATTCTGCGCCAGAAGGAGCTGTTTCGCGACGCGGCGCTGGAGCACGTGCTGCTGCTGCGCCAGATTCGGCGCGCGCTGGAGACGAAGAGCGACCACACGGTGCCGGAAGACTTTTTTCTGGACATGCTGGACGAGCAATTCAGCGAGGAAGAGTCGCTGCGGCAGCTTGAGACGGCGGTGACGTGGGGCCGCTATGCGGAGATCTTCGACTTTGACGCGGCACGCCGCCGGTTCGTGCTTCCCGACGGGCAGGAGGAAGAGCCAGCCGAGGAGATGCGATGAAGCCGCAGCATCCGCTGGCGCGGACCCTGGTAACGGTGCGCACATGGCCGCTGGTCATCGACATGAGCGTAGCGATGCTGGGGCTGGCGCTGTTCTTCGGAATCATCCACACGGCGGGCTATTGGATGGGCGCGCCCGCGCCGGTGGTGCCGATCTCGCACTCGCTTGAGGCGCTGCCCGGCTACGCCTTTCTTTCCATGATGCGCATCGGGATTGCCTACGTGCTGAGCCTGATCTTCGCCATCACGTACGGTTACATCGCTGCGTACACGCCAAAGCTGGAAGGCTTCATGGTGGCGGTGCTGGACATCTTGCAGTCGATCCCGGTGCTGAGTTTTTTGCCGCCGGTGGTGCTGGCCATGATCGCGCTGATTCCGGGGCATCAGCTTGGGATCGAGATGGGCGTGATCTTTCTGATCTTCACGGGCCAGGTATGGAACCTGGCGTTCAGCTATTACTCGTCTCTGAAGACCATTCCGCGGGAGATGATGGAGGCGGCGCGCGTCTACCGGTATTCCGCCTGGCAGCGCTTCTGGCAACTGGAGATGCCGTTCGCTGCGATCGGCCTGGTGTGGAACTCGATTGTGTCGGTGGCGGGGGGATGGTTCGCCCTGATGTTGTGCGAGATGTTCACGATGGGCGACCGCAACTTCCAATTGCCGGGGCTGGGCAGCTACATCCAGTCGGCGGCCAACTCAGGGGACGTGGACTCGCTCCTGCTCGGGATTGGAGTGGTGGTCCTGATCGTGGTGGCGACCGATCAGCTTCTGTGGCGTCCGCTGATTGCGTGGAGCGACAAGTTCAAATTTGAGCAGGTGGAGAGCGCGGATCGGGTGACCTCCCCGATTCTGGAAGCGCTGCGCCGGTCCGCAGTGCTGGCTTCCCTTCCCGGGCGCATCTGGGCGCGCGTGGAGGAACCGGTCTACGAGCACCTGGCGCGCAGCGCCGCACGGCGCAAGCTGCCCGCGGGTGATGAAGACAGGCAAAAGCGCGGTTCCGTGGGCCTCTGGGCCGTTGTGGTAGCGGCGATGATCGCCGGGGCGTGGGCGATTGCGCAGGCGGCGGTGTTGCTGGGCTCGCTGCGCTGGGGCGATGTGCGGCTGCTTCTGGAAGGCGCTGTCGCGACGTTTTTGCGCGTCAATGGCGCGCTGCTGATCTCCGCGCTGTGGACGATCCCGGTGGGCGTGGCGATCGGGCTGAACCCACGGCTCTCGCGCGTGGTGCAGCCGCTGGCGCAGGTGATGGCGTCTGTACCGGCGTCGGCGTTCTACCCGGTGCTTCTGATTGGACTGCTGGAGATCGGCGGGGGACTTGGCGTGGGTTCGATCGCGCTGATGCTGCTGGGAACACAGTGGTACATCCTGTTCAACGTGATCGCGGGCGCCATGTCGATTCCTTCCGACCTGAAAGAGGTGAGCTCGCTCTATCGCTTCACGCGTTGGCAGCGCTGGACGCGGCTGATTCTTCCGGGGATCTTTCCTTATCTGATTACCGGGATGGTGACCGCGTCAGGCGGCGCATGGAATGCGTCGGTGATGGCTGAATATGCGCGGATCAAGGACCAGACGCTGATGACGGTCGGGCTGGGCGCCGAGATCAGCTGGGCCACAGATCACGGGAAGTTTTCCATCATTCTGGGCGCGACGATCCTGATCTCGCTGATGGTGGTGACGATGAACCGGCTGGTGTGGCGGCGGCTGTACCGGCTGGCGGAGACGCGGTACAAGCTGGAAGGATAGGCCGGGGCAGAACCGCTCACCGTCCGGGGCGAAGCCCATCAATCAGCGCGCGAGCACGATCCAGCACAGCATCCCCAGGGTGATAGTGATTGCCGTCAGCACAGCCAGCACCTGGCGCATCGGGCTGCGCTCCAGTGGCTGCAGAGCCATAATGCGCGGCGCGGCCGTTTCTCCGCTTCCTGTGTGAGAGATGGGGCGCTCGGCCGTCCTGGCGCTGGGGATGGTTTGGAACTCCTCGCTGAGGTAGCGTGAGGCGCGCGGCAGGCGCGAGGCTGCAAACCACCGCGTGGGGCTGGTGACGGTGAACCATCCGGCGGTTCCCACGGTAAATCCCCTGCGGGTTACGGAACGAAGGATCTTCATGGGACCTTCCCACGATCAATATACGCCGGGTGCTGGTGAGTGCGGAGGCGAAGGAGCTTGCCGCCGCCCGGCTCGCTTATTCTGACCTCATGATTCGTGTTGGCATCGTTGGTTTCGGGATGGCAGGCAGGGTATTTCATGCGCCGCTCCTCTCTTCCGTTGAAGGCTTCCGTTTTGCCGCGGTGGTCGAACGGCACTTGAACGAAGCAGAGAGCCGCTATCCGGGAATCACGACCTGCCGCTCGCTGGACGAGATGCTCGCCGACAGGACGCTGGACCTGGTTGTCATCGCGACGCCCAGCGGCACGCATTTTGAAACCGCGCGGCAGGTGGTCGCCGGCGGCAAGCATGCTGTGGTGGATAAGCCGATGGCGACAGAGTCGCGCGAGATCGCCGAACTGGCGGGGTTGGCACAGGAACGCGGGGTCCGGCTCTTCCCTTTTCATAATCGCCGCTGGGATGGGGACTTTCTCACGGTGCAGCATCTGTTGCGGGAAGGCGCTCTGGGGCGGCTGGTCCACGTGGAATCGCGGATGGATCGCTGGAACCCGCGGGCGACGCGCCGCCCCTGGAAAGACGATCCAGAGCAGGGCGGCGGCGTTCTGCTGGATCTGGGCACGCATCTGGTGGACCAGGCGCTGGTGCTCTTCGGCAGGCCGCTTGGAGTGGGTGCGGAGGTTGCTCGCGAGCGCGAAGGCGAGGGCGCCAACGACGCATTCACAATTCGACTGCGGTATGAGGGCTTTGGCGTAACGTTGGGCGCCAACAACCTGTCATCGCCGGCGGGACCGCGCTTTGTGGTGCGCGGCACACGCGGCAACTACCGCAAATTCGGTGTCGATCCGCAGGAGAACGCACTGAACAAGGTCACGCGCATTGGCGATCCCAACTGGGGCGAGGAGTCCGCCGATGCCTGGGGCGAGTTGCGCCTGGACAACGAGGGCGGCATGGTGAGCAAGCCCGAGGCAACGATCGCCGGCGACTATCGGCGCTTTTATATGGCTGTGGGGGATGCCTTGCGGGGGAAGCCGGCGCCGGCACCGACCGTTGCGGAGGCTTGGCGTGTTGCACGGGTGCTGGAGTTGGCGCAGGAGAGCTCGCAGACGGGCTGTGAGGTGGCGTGCGATTGGACCGGAGAGCCGAAGGAAGAGGCGCCGGGCCGATAAGACCTCGGCACAGCGGGGCTATGTTAGTTTTGAGGTAGTGGTGGGTATGAGCTCGTAGCTCAGCTGGTAGAGCAACGCCCTTTTAAGGCGTGGGTCCTGGGTTCGAATCCCAGCGAGCTCACCAAATCAATGATTTGGATACCGAAATGCGACACACATGCAGGATTGCAGCGATCAAACCCCGGGGTGGACGGTAACTTCGGAGTAACCCAAAGTAACCTGCAACTACCCCTTTTGGGGCATTCCTATCCCCCACAAATCCTAAATAAATTCAAATTTTAGTGTTGCCTGCACGGGTAACTGTGCTAATGTGACACTCGTTACTCTGCTGTATTGATCTTACCCTCTGATTTTTCTCAGAGGTATACCAGTCGCTTTGAAGGAGCACTTCCCATGAATGGGATCGTTCGTTGCGCCATGGTGACAGCATGCTTGTCGCTTCTGCAGCCCTTTGTTGCTGCGGCTGCTCACAATCCCAAGCTCTCGCCCGATGCCGAAGCTGCGGCACCATCCCCCACGGTGAATGTTCTGATCCGATATCGCCACCTGCCGGGCGCCAACAGCCTGGCGGGGATTGCGGCGCATAACGGCACAGTCACGCATTCATTCAGCGCTCTGCCCTTCGTTGCGGCGAACGTGCCGGGCTCGCAGCTGAGTGCTTTGGCAGCGGATCCGAACGTGAGCTATGTGAGCGTCGACCGCGTGTTGACTGGAACGACTGCCGAGTACACCTCCGAGCCGATCAATGCGCCGGCTGTCTGGGCGCAGGGCTATTACGGAAACGGAGTGGGCGTGGCGGTCATCGACAGCGGCGTGGCCGCGCACGATGACGAGCTGGGCGGACGGAATGGTTCGCACGTGGTCTTCAGCATGAGCTTTGTTCCCGATGATTGGTCGACGCACGATGGATACGGCCACGGGACGTTCGTTGCGGGTCTGATTGCCGGTAACGGCGCGGATTCCAGCGGACCGCGCGATTTTCGGACCTTTAAGGGAATTGCTCCCGGCGCGAATATCGTGAGCTTGAAGGTTCTCAACAAGAACGGCGAGGGCACGGATTCCTCGGTGATTGCCGCAATTGACACGGCGATCATGCTCAAGGACGTCTTCAACATCCGCGTGATCAACTTGTCGCTGGGCCGTCCGATCTTCGAGAGCTACAAGGACGATCCGCTGTGCCAGGCCGCGGAAGACGCGACGCGCGCGGGCATTCTGGTGGTGGCTGCCGCCGGGAACGCGGGGCGCGATCTGAACATGAGCCCCGAGGGCTATGGGACGATCGAGGCGCCGGGGAACGATCCGTACGTGTTGACGGTGGGTGCGATGAAGACCAACAGCACGCCGGGCATCAACGACGACACAATCGCCAGCTACAGCTCGAAGGGGCCGTCGTTCGTAGACCACATTTCGAAGCCGGATCTGGTGGCTCCCGGCAATCTGGTTCCCAGCATCAAGAAGCCGTTTACCACTTTGGCGAGCGAGGATACGTGGACCACGTACCTGAGCGACTACGTGACCAACGGCAGCTCAACCCAGGCATCGCACGATTACATGCCGTTGAGCGGCACAAGCATGTCGGCTGCGGTGACATCGGGCGCGGCGGCGGATCTGTTCGAGGCACATCCGAATCTGAGCCCCGCACAGGCCAAAGCCATCCTGATGGAGTCGGCGAACAAGAGCGAGTTTCCGGCGACGTCGACGGTGGTTGCCGACGGGGTGACCTACAAGGCCAACTACGACGTATTCACGGTTGGCGCCGGTTATCTGGATCTGGACGCGGCGATGCAGCTTGCCGGGTCGAAGACCTCCTGGCCTTCGGGCGACGCGCTTAGCCCTGTGGCAATTTACGATCCGGGCACTGGCGGCACGTTCCTGCAGTTCGACGCCAATTCCCTGCTGGGTTCGACGGTGCTGTGGGGTTCGACCCAGGTATATGGGGCTCAGGCCTTCACCGGGCAGCCGACCAGCCAGACGGTACTGTGGGGTTCGACGGTGCTGTGGGGATCGTCCGATCCGAGCTCGTTTACGGTGCTCTGGGGCTCTGTGAACGTCAACGGGCAGACGGTGCTTTGGGGATCCGGTTCTCCTGAGGCAGCGACCGTGTTGTGGGGTTCGACGGTTCTTTGGGGATCGAGCACCCCGGGCGGAAGCACGGTCCTTTGGGGTTCGAACGGAACGCAGAGCCAGACCGTTCTGTGGGGATCGGGGAGCAGCGCCGGACAGACAGTTCTGTGGGGCTCAGGCTCTAGCCATGCTCAGACAGTGCTTTGGGGATCCGGTACGCCTTACGGGCAGACGGTTCTGTGGGGTTCCGGAACGACTTCGGGACAGACGGTACTGTGGGGTTCAGGAACGACGCAGGGTCAGACGGTTCTGTGGGGTTCTGGAACGACGCAGGGTCAGACAGTTCTGTGGGGATCGGGTACGGACCAGGGCCAAACGGTGCTTTGGGGATCGACGGTTCTTTGGGGCTCGTCCGTTCCTTACGAGCAGTAGCCTATCGAACGTCTGGAGCGAATCTGGCAGGCGGGGCGCGTGACGTTGCCCCGCTGAGATATGGCCAAAGCTGATGCGCGGCACGAACTTTTTCAGTTGAACATGACCGAACGGCGAGATAATGTAATTCATCTCGCCGTTTGTTTTTTTTATCTAGGGCCCACATCCCCGGCCCGCGTGCCCCGACAGGAATGCCGTATGGATTTGAAAACGCAATGGAAGATGAATTCGCTGCTGGGGCTGGTGGCCGCGGCCGCGGTGGGTTCTGTCGTGTTTTCAATTCGCCTGCCGTTTCATGACTGGGTCCATTTCAGTGTTTACCTGGGGATGGTCATCCTGGCGTCGGGCCTGCGCGTGCGCATGCCGGGCGGGGACAGCACGATCTCGATCAACCTGCCGTTCATCCTGCTGACGATCATCGACGGCTCGCCTCTGCAGGCGTTGCTGATCGCGACCGTATCCGTATATCTGCAATGCACGCGCCCCAACACCCGTTTTACGTTCCAGCAGGTTCTCTTCAACGTTTCGAACAGCATATTTTCGACGGTGCTGGCGTGGTGGGCTTACACGCTGGTGCTGAAGACGGTGAACGAGATTCCGCCCGCGGTAGCCGCTGCCATTGTGGCGTACGCGCTGGTGAACATTCTTCTTGTGACGCAGATGATCGGCTGGGCAACCGGCAATCGCGTGTTCGATCTTCTGCGCGAAACGTTCCAGGCGACTGCTCCGTATTATCTTTTCGCCGCCTTCATGGCGGCTGCGGTTTCGCTGATCTCGGAGCACTCCGGCTGGATGAGCGGACTGCTGCTCTTCCCCGTGGTGTGGGCCTGCTATCACTCGGTCAGTTTGTATGTGAAGCGGCAGGAAGAGCGCAAAACGCACCTGGAGGAGATGGCATCGGTTCATCTGCGCACGATTGAGGCGCTGGCGATGGCCATCGAAGCCAAGGACGAGAACACCCACGAGCACTTGTGCAGGGTGCGAGTGTACGTGGAGGAGATTGGGCGCGAACTTCGCCTGTCGGAGGCCGAGATGCAGGCTCTTCAGGCCGGATCTCTGCTGCACGACATCGGCAAGCTCGCCATCCCCGAACACATTCTGACCAAGCCCGGCAAGCTGACCCCGGAAGAGTTCGAGAAGATGAAGATTCACCCGATTGTGGGGGCGGACATTTTGTCGCGCGTCGGGTTCTCGTATCCGGTGGTGCCGATTGTGCGCTCGCACCATGAGCGCTGGGACGGGCAGGGGTATCCCGACGGTTTGATCCGCGATCAGATTCCGATTGGAGCGCGGATTCTGTCGGTGGTGGACTGCTTCGATGCTCTGACGTCCGACCGGCCGTACCGCCCTGCTCTTCCCCTGGCCGAAGCCATGACTTACGTGAAGGAACAGGCCGGGAAGCGGTTCGATCCGGCGGTGGTGGACGTGCTGGAGAGGCGGTATCACGATCTGGAAGCGAAGGCCAAGGTGGAAGGCGCGCGGATGGAAGGGCTCAAAACCAGCTTCCAGGTGCTGCGCGGAGAAGCCCCCGCAGCCGGTTTCGAACAAGAGGGAGAGAAGCCGCTCTCCGCTGGTTCAACGGGCGCGCTGGCGCGTATTGCGGCGGCCGGCCAGGAAGCGCAGGTTCTTTTCCAGCTTGGGCAGACGCTGGGCAATTCGCTCTCGCTGGACGAAACCATGGCGGTGCTTGCGGACCAGTTGCGCAAGCTGGTGCCTCACCACCTTCTGGTGATGCACCTGGTGCAGGGTGAACAACTGATGCCGAGTTTCGTGAAGGGCGATCCCCAGGTCCGGTTCGGCCGTCAGTTAGTTCCCATGGGCGAGGGTCTGAGCGGCTGGGTGGCGCACACCCGCAAGTCGATTCTCAACGGCAACCCCAGCGTTGAGCCGGGAGTTCAGACGACGGCGCTGCGGTCGGCCCTTGCAGTTCCGGTGGAGGCAGCAGAGGGGGCTGACGCTGGGGAGGTTTTCGGCGTGCTGGCGCTGTATTCGCTGCTTCCGGATGCTTTCACGCGCGATCATCTGCGGATTATGCAGGCCATCATTCACAAAGCGGCGCGCGCCATTGAGAATTCGCTGAACTTCAAGCGGGTGGAGTCGGAGGCCGTCACCGATTTTCTTACCGGCGTTTTGAATGCGCGCGGATTCCTGCTGGAGGCGGAACGCAAGCTGAGCGAGCCGGAAGCTGCAGTGGCGCTGCTGGCCTGCGATCTGAATGATTTCAAGTCAGTGAATGACACCGACGGCCATCCGGCCGGAGACGAGCTTCTGCGCATGGTTGCCGCTACTTTTGTAGACGCCTGCGGGCCGGACGGGCTGGTGGCGCGACTGGGAGGCGACGAGTTCATCGCTTTGGTATCGGGCGCGGATCGCAAGCGAGTGGAAGAAGTCAGCGGCGCCATCATGGCAGCGATTGAAGCCGGATCCAAGAGCCTTTTGGGACGCTCCATCGGTGCCAGCCTGGGAACGGCATTTCTGGGCGAGGATGGAAAAACCCTCGCGGATCTTGCGGCGGTGGCCGATCAAAGAATGTACCACGATAAACGGGGGCGCATCGAACGCCATCGCCGTTTACAGATGGTCATGGTGTCGTGAAACTGCTGCTGCTGAGTCTGCTGCGCCCGCTGGCGCTTCTGCTGTTAATCGAAGGGGCTACGGTACTGATGGTGCGATTGGCGCCAGGTTACTTTGCCGACCCCAATGCTCTCGATCCTCGCCTTGCGGAGCAGGCGCAGGCGCAGATGGCGGCGGCAGAAGCCCACGCCGAAAGTCCATTCCGGGCGGCCTTACGTGAGGATCTTGCGCTTCTCGAGGGACGACTGGGCGAATCCCGTTACTACCAGGTTCCGGTTCGCGAATTGATTGCGTCGCGCTGGCCGGTTACGCTGCGGCTGCTTGCGGGCGGATTGGGGTATGGCTGGCTGGTGGCGGCGCTGGCCGTGGCGATTGGGCTGTTCAGCCCGTTCGGTGTTACGGGTGTCACGGAGCGCGTGCTGGGAGTTGTTGTGATTGTTCTGGTGGCGATTCCCTCCGGAGCACTCGCTTCCCTTTCCCTTGCCAGCGGCTACGGAACCGCGGTTCTGGTGATTGCGGCCTTCACCGCGCCGCGCGTCTACCGTTTCCTGCGCGTTCTGCTGGATGCTCATCTATCGGCCGGACACGTGCTTTATGCGCGCGCGACGGGTCAGAGCACCGCGTCGATTCTGCGCACGCATCTGCTGCCGAATGCTATGCACGAACTCGCCGCGGTATTTGGGACCTCGCTGGTGCTGGCGCTCGGAGCGCTGATTCCCGTTGAAGCGGTGTTTGATGTACCCGGCATCGCGCAGCTCGCGCTGACCTCGGCTCTCAACCGGGATCTGCCGGTGATTGCCGCGACCACACTGATCTTTGCGATTGCGGTAGCGCTGGCGGCGATCATCGGGGATGTCTTCGAGCCGGGCGAGCGGTTGCGGGAAGCGCAGTACGAGGTGGCCGGATGAGATGGATTGCGCGAATTCTGCTGCTGCTGCTGCTGGCCGGTTCCCTGCTGATTCTCTGGCGCGGCAAGGGCAGCGCGGTGCAGGAGCGCAATGAGATCGACGCACCGGCAAGCCGCGCGCATCCCGCGGGAACGGACGACCTGGGGCGCGACCGGCTGGAGCGCAACGCCGAGGCGCTGGTACTGTGCATGTCACTTGCCGCGGGGGCGGCGCTGGTGGCGACCGGGATTGCGGCGGGGGTTGCGCTGCTGGCCGCGTACCTGCGCCGGCCGTACAGCACCGTGGTGTATCTCTTGAGCGATTCCCTGCTGGCCGTGCCCGGGCTCTTTCTTCTGATGCTGGTGCGAGCGTCGCTGCCGCTGGATCTGCATCCGGGAACGACGGCGGTGCTCACATTCGGGGTGATTGCGATTTTGAACTGGCCGCTGATGGTGCGGACCATCGCGGCGGAGATTCAACGCCATCGGTCGAGTGCATGGATGCGCTACTGCTATGCCTCGGGGATTCCACCGCGCACCATCTTTGGGCGGCACATGCTGGTGCAGCTTCGCCCGCTGCTGGTGGCCCATTTTCTGCTAACGCTTCCGGCTTTTGTGGTGGCGGAGGCAAACCTGGGAGTCCTGGGACTGGGTGTACCGGATCCGCTGGCGAGCTGGGGCGGCATGCTGTCGGAGCTGGCGCAATCGTACCTGCGCGGCGGAAGCGCCTGGCGGTATTTGCCCGCGGCATTGCTGGTCTTCGTGCTTGTGCTGCTGGAACTGGCTGGATTGGATCGTTCGGAGCGTGGCGAAGCGCGGGAGCAGACCGCGCGGGAAGTGAAGGATCGAGGAGAACGCCTTGAGACGGCTCTATCTTAATGTTTCGGTTGGGTTGATTCTGCTGATCGCGGCTGCACACGGGGGCGCGCAGCGCGGACAGCTTGCCTGGGCAATTCATTACGATCCAAAAACATTCGACCCGGCGATGGTGGGAGACGAAGCCTCAGAGACTGTGCGTGTGCTTACGGGCGGCACGCTGCTGCGCGTCGACCGGCTGACGTTGAACGCGGTTCCGCAGCTTGCGCAGAGCTGGGACGTTTCAAAAGATGGGCGAACGGTGAGATTCCGTCTGCGCCCCGGACTGGCGTTCTCCAATGGCGCGCCGCTCACCTCGGCGGATGTGGTGGCCACGCTGCGGCACATTCTGGATGCAAAGGCGAGTTCGCCCAAGGCATCGCTCTTTCCGACGGGGACGACGGTGGCCGCACCCGACCGGGAGACGGTGGTTGTGCACGCACCGTCGCGCATCGATTCTCCGGACTGGGCCTTCGACGAGATTTCGATCGAGCCCGGCGGACGCGGCGAGGACGAGCGCGTGACGGCGGGGCCGTTCTTTGTGGCGCGGTACGCGCAGGGGCAGTTTGTGGAGCTGGCGCGCAACGCGCACTTCTGGCGCGGCGGCTATCCACGAGTGTCTTCCATCCATCTGGATATTCTGGCGAACCGCGAGCAGGAGATGATGCGCCTGATCCGCGGGCAGTACCAGTTTGTGGATCCAGTTCCAGCGGCAGACGTGGCGGGAATTTCGCGGCGCGCGCCGGGTCTGATCCACGATCTGGGGCCATCTCTGGAGTTCGAGGAGATGTGGTTCAACCAGTCGCCGCGCTCGCCCATGCCGGGCTACAAGCGCGCCTGGTTTCAGAATCGCGTCTTCCGGGTGGCGGTGTCGGAGGCGATCCATCGCGCCGATCTTGCCCGCATCGCGTTCGACGGGCATGCCACGCCTGCGGACGGCTTTTATGCCCCATCCGGGGGAGCCTGGCGGAATAAGAATCTGCGCGCGCCGGCATACGATCCCGGGGCAGCGCTGCGGCAATTACAACAGGCGGGTTGGAAGCTGCAAAACGGAACGCTGATGGATCCGCAGGGGCACGCGGTGGAGTTCTCTCTGGTGACCAACGCGGGCAATGAGCCGCGGGCGCGCATGCTGGCGCTGATCCAGCAGGATCTTGCAAAGATCGGCATGCACGTGACGCTGGTCAAGCTGGATTTTCCGTCGCTGATCGAGCGGCTCACTTCGAGTTTCGATTATGACGCATGCCTGCTGGGCACGACGAACCTGACGCCGACACCGGAGGCGACGCGCGATGTGTGGCGCAGTTCATCGCCGACCCACACGTGGAACCCGAGCGAGAAGACACCGGCGACGCCCTGGGAGGCGGAGCTCGACCGGCAGTGGTCGGTCCTGAATGGATCGACGGAGTTCGCCGTACGCAAGCGCGCGTTCGATCGGGTTCAGCAGATTGTGGCCGACGAGCAGCCGATCATTCCGCTTGTCTATCGGAACCGGGTGAGCGCGGTTTCGCCGCGGGTGACGGGACTCAAGCTTTCGGTTCTTGCGCCGCCGTGGTGGAATATCGAGGAGCTGGGAGTAACTCCATGACGCCTCTGCTGCAGGCCGACTTCTGCGCCGGATATGGCAAGCGCGAGATCCTGCAGGGGATTCAGTTCGATCTTGAGCCGGGCGAGACGCTGGGGCTTGCGGGGATGAGCGGCAGCGGCAAGAGCACGCTGGCCATGGCGATCATGGGACTGCTGCCGCACACGGGCGGCTTTGCCCAGGGATCGGTTCGCCTGGAAGGCCGCAACCTGCTGGAGATGCGGCCGCGCGAGCTGCGCGGGGTGCTGGGCGCGCGGGTGGCGCTGGTGCCGCCGAGTCCGCATACGGCGCTCAACCCGCGGCTTACCCTGGGCGGGCATTTTCGGGCGGCGTGGAGCGCGCACAGCCGCGAAGACTGGAAGCAGGGACGTGCCGAGGCGATTCGGAGGCTGAACGCCGTGGATCTGCCCGGGGACGGCGAATTCCTGGGGCGGTTTCCCGGGCAGATCAGCACGGGGCAGGCCCAACGGGTGCTGATTGCGATGGCACTGCTGCACCGGCCTGCGCTGCTGATTGCCGATGAGCCCACGAGCGCGCTGGATACCGTGACCCAGGCTCAGTTGTTGAAGCTGCTGCGGCGCATCAACGAGACGGATGGAACGGCGGTCCTGTTTATTTCGCACGATCTGCTGGCCGCGGCGACGCTGTGCACGCGTCTGGCAGTGCTGAGCGGGGGGCAAATCGCGGAGGTAGTGGCGACGGCCCACCTTGCCGAGCAGGCGAAGCATCCGGCAACGCTGGCGCTGCTGGATGCGCTGCCGGAGTGGCAGCCGGGACTTGGCGCGGGACGGGCGCGGGGTTCGTCTTCGGAACAGACGGAGATGAGGACCGCCGATCCCGAGTGCTTGGAGGGCGAACAGGCCGGCCGGGGCTAGCGCCAGGGACCGCGCGCCAGTCGGAAGTCCCTTACCGCATCCGACAGGGAGACCGGCACTCCTCCGAAGGGAGGCCTACCGGATTGGCACGAGGATGTCCGTGATCAGTTCGGACTCCGGGGTGGTGCGGGGATCGTTCACGTAGCTCTCAATGTAGAAATCGTCGCGCGTGGGAAGGTCCTGCTGCTCGATGATTTCGAAGACACGCGAACTTGCCTGCGGAAGATCCGAATAGGGTCCGGTGAGGGTGAATTTGGCGTACTTGCCGCCGGGGAACGGCTCGTAACGGAGTCCGGCGGGCAAATTGGTAGGCGGAGCCTCCAACGCGAAACCGGCACGATAGACCTGCTGCGGAACCCTGTAGAGGGTGATGTATCCGGTGACGCGGTTGTTTTTATTGAGATCCGGTGCGAGGCCGTGCGCGGCCTGCCAAGCGGCGGGAGCCACGGCTTGAAAGGGCCCGACCTTCTCGACAAATGCATAGTAGGTTTCAGGCCAGTAGACGATATCGTATTGCTCATTCAAGTTCATGGATGCGCTCTCCATCGGGCGCTGGAATACGAAGTCGGCCATTCCGGCGCAGTGCCGGAGCGAAACCGCGGGGTTCAGGTTGTACGGACGGGACGATCCCTCAGTGCCGATACAGCCTAAATAGTTCTACCATGGAAAGGAACACGGCAAAGGTTGGGAATGTTAACGGGCAGCGCGATCGTAGAACTGCAGGATTCTTGTGTGGAAGCGTGGCACGGCGGCGGCGGCAGGGAGACCGCGGCGGAGAGCGAGTTTTACGCACTGGTGGAGCGGCAGCACCAGGCGAACTTTGAGCTTTGGCACATTGAGGATGAAGCGCGACGGCCCGACGCGAGCGACGCGGAGCTGGCCGATGTGAAGCGGCGCATCGACGCGACCAACCAGCGGCGCAACGACCTGGCCGAAGAGGTGGACGAGATGCTGCTGGAGCACCTGAAGGATCTTGGACTGCCGCGGATGGATGCTCCTCTGCACTCGGAGTCGCCGGGGTTGATGGTGGACCGCCTGTCCATTCTGGCGCTGAAGATCTACCATACGCGGCAGGAAGCCGAGCGCCGGGAGGTGGGAGCGGAGCACAGGGAGCGAAACCTGGCGCGGCTCCTGATTCTGGAAGAGCAGCGCGCCGATCTGGCCGTGTGCCTGAATGAGCTGTGGCGCGAGACGCTGGAGGGCCGGCGGCGCTTCAAGCTATACCGGCAGCTTAAGATGTATAACGACCCACTGCTTAACCCGGCCATCTACTCCGCGCAGCGTCCCTGAACGGGCGCTGCCATTGACGGATGGAGGCGATATGGGTATAAAGATGGCCTGAGCGGCAAAATCCGGTGGGCTGGCGTAGTTTATCTGCTGCGTATGCCTTGATTTGGCGGCTCGGGGTAGAGACTGAATGATGCAAGAGACCAAGAGCGCGGCGGTCCGCCGCAAGAAGAGTGCACCGGATGCGGCAAAGGCCCCGGCGCGCGCGAACAACGGAGCAGCATTTCAGCAATACCAGACAGCCGTGCAGCTTGTGCAGCAGGGCAAGTACGATAAGGCACTTGGGGCGCTGGAGAAGTTGCTGGCCACGGCACCGCCGGAGATTGCGGAGCGCTGCCGGATGTATATCACGACGTGCCAGCGGCAGCTCGAACCGGAGGCCTTGAAGTTCGCCTCTCCCGAGGAGCGATTCGACTTTGCGATCGCCCAGATGAACGGCGGGGACTATGAGGATGCGCGTGAGCATCTGGACAGCGTTCTGTCGGAGCGGCCCGAAGCGGATTACGCTCTATATGGGCTGGCGGTGCTGGACAGCATAACGGGGCGCTCGCAGGAGTGCCTGACCAACCTGGCGCGGGCAATCGAGCTGAACCCGCGCAATCGGCTGCAGGCGCGTTCCGATAACGATTTTCAAAACATGGTTGACGATCCACGATTCACAGAGTTGCTCTATCCGGAGATTCCCTGAGCGGGCCCATCTTCGCGCCGCTCTCTGTGTCTGAGTCTGCGGAGCCATACATCGGGGACATCCTTGGTTAAGGACACCTATCGGCTGAACGGCCCTCGGGAAGAGGGGAATCCCATGCGCGTTGTAGCGATCGGAGGCGGGACCGGGCTCTCCACATTGCTGCGCGGCCTGTGCCGGCATGTGGCCACGACCCCGGATCGCGGCACATCTTCGGGGGAGATTTCGGAGCTGGCCGCGGTGGTCACCGTGACCGACGACGGCGGCTCATCGGGACGCCTGCGCAAAGACTTCAACATGCTGCCTCCGGGCGATCTGCGCAACTGCATGGTTGCCCTTAGCGAAGAGGAAGACCTGCTTGCGAAGCTGTTCGAGTACCGGTTTGCGTCCGGGGCCGGACTCAAGGGCCACAACTTCGGCAATCTGTTTCTGGCAGCGCTCACGGAGATCACAGGAGACTTTGGGCACGCGATTCAGTTCGCCTCAAAGGTGCTGGCAACGCGGGGCAAGATCTATCCGGCAACGACAACGGATACGAGGCTGGTGGCGCGCATGGATGACGGTTCACTGGTGCGGGGCGAAACCAACATCACCGCGAGCCACCTTCGCATCGAGGAACTGATGCTGGAGCCGCCCAACGCGGCAGCGCTCCCTGAGACGCTTGAAGCGATTCAGGCAGCCGACCTGATCACGGTTGGTCCGGGATCGCTGTACACATCGCTCATCACCAACCTGCTGGTGCAGGAGATGCCGGCGGCACTGGCAAATGCGAGCGGGCTTCGCGTGTATGTGTGCAACCTGATGACGCAGGCCAACGAGAGCCTGGGACTCAGCGCTTCGCAGCACATCGAGCGCATCTACGAGCACACCCGGGCGCCGATCTTCGACTACGCGATCGTGAATACGGGCAGCTTCAGCGCGGATACACTGACTCGCTATGCAGCCCAGAACGCCTCGCCCATCGAGGCGGATATTGCGCGCATTGAGGCCATGGGCGTGCGGTGCGTGACGGGCGACTTCGTCAGCGAAGGGGCCAGAGTACGCCATGCCGCCGGACGCGTGACCGGCGCCTTGCTGGCGCTGGGACGCGCAAAGGCGGCATTGCGCCGGTAGCAACGCCCTATGCCTGGCGGGCCGCTCCCATGGCCCTGGGGATTGTAAAAGGTTGCCTAAACATACATTTTGACCGAGCGAAGCTTTGGCGCGTTTCAGTTACCCCGCCTAGGGCATCTCCTAGTACCGCCTCCCACTTAACTTGCTTACCTTCATGGTGTACGAAAGAGGCCGCGGGGCGTGGCGAGTTCCCATACGTTGGAGAAAATGCCCCAGGCGGCTAGTGAATTCGATTTCTTATTGCTTTCTTGTTTCTGCATTGGCGCGAACGTCTGCGCTTCTCCACATCTCCTTGGTTCAACAGACGACGAGAAGGTTATGCATACTCATTCGCAGATTCTGGTAGTGAGCCGCGATCGAATGCTTTTGCAGACGCGGCAACTTATACTCGGTACCTATTTCGAAGTGCAGACGGCCGGCAGAGTTTCGGAGGCCGGATCCATTCTCTCCAAGAACGATTTCGATCTGATCGTTCTGTGCGACACGCTTACCGATTCAGAGCGTCAACAGGTGGCGGAGATGGTGAGCGATCAGCGTCCGAAACCGACATTGCTCTCGCTGCTGGGCCCAGGGACCAAGGATCACGATCCCGCCATTGGGCGCAAGCTCGCCTGCAGCGGAGGACCATTACAGCTTCTAAAGGAATGTGCGGATGTGCTGGGCATGGACCTTCGCGCCAGCGGCAAGCATCGCATGTTCTCCAACTAGATAGGTGCGGCTCCCCGGACGCAGGACGCGGGCAGTTTAAGAGTGCCGATTATCTCTCCACGGTGCGCTTGAGCTGCCCGCAGGCGGCATAGATGTCGCGGCCGCGCGGGCGGCGCAGATACGCGGCGATTCCCTGATCGATGAGTGCCCGCCGGAATGCTTCGACGGCGCCGGATTGGGGTGTCGTGTAGGGCACGTCCGGACCGGGATTCCACGCAATCAGATTCACCTTTGCAGGCAGACCCGTGCGGCGCACGAGCCGGGCGACCTCGCGCGCATGGCCGGGCTGATCCGTGACGCCGCCGAGCAACACGTACTCGAAGGTGATGCGTTCGCGTGGGCGAAGACGTACCTGGCGGACGGCGTCGACGACCGCTTCGATGGGCCACTTTCGGTTGATGGGCATGACCTCAGCACGAATGGCGTTGTTGGGCGCGTTGAGGCTGATGGCGAGTTTGGGGCGGAGTTCAGGCGGCTCCAATGCGAAGCGCTCGATACCGGGAACGATGCCGGAGGTGGAGACGGTCATGCGCTGCGGACTGAGGCCTACTTCGCGGACGAGGAGCCGGACCGCAGCCATGAAGTTGTCGTAGTTGAGAAAGGGCTCGCCCATGCCCATGAAGACCAGGTTGAGGCGGTCGCGGCCGACCTCAATCTTGTGGCGAGTGAGGACCGAGACCACCTGGCCGGCGATCTCTCCGGCGGAGAGGTTACGCTGCAAGCCGAGCCGCGCGGTAAGGCAGAACTGGCAGTTGACGGCGCAGCCGACCTGGCTGGAGACGCAGATGGTGGCGCGGTTCCAGGCGCGGCCTGAGTCGTCCTCGGAGCCGTCGCCCGCCTCGCCTTCGTCGCCTTCGGGCATCCAGACGGTTTCCACGGTATCGGAATACGGCGGCTGGCCCTGGACCAGGTAGCGTTCGGTTCCATCGCTGGAGGTGAAGACCTGCACGATGCGGGGACGGCCGACCTGCCAGCCAGCGGCCGAAATCTGCTCGCGCAGCGCGAGCGGAAACGTGGTAAGCTCCTCGATGCCGCTAATTCGCTGGCGGTAGAGGGCATTTGCAAGCTGGTTTGCGCGGTAGGCTGGCTCACCCAAGTTCTTGATTCGCAAGGCCAGGGCGTCGCGATCCAGGCCGAAGAGCGGCTCGGCCGAAGTTCGCTCCGCACCTGCGATTGAGACGATTTGAGGATCTTTTTCCGCCACGCCGTTGTCAGCATAGAGCATTTCGCCGCGGGCATGCAGCCCGCCTCGATCCAGCTACATCAAAGCCAGCAACCGCGATTTGAGCGTGACTCCGGTTCCACCCGCTTTCCAGAGCCCTCTGGCCTAGAATTGAATCAAACAGGAAGCGAATGACAATTGAACGCAATCTTCGGCGTACCGTTCTCCCCAACGGCCTGATCGTTCTGACTGAACGCATGGATCATCTGCGCTCGGTGGCCATGGGGGTATGGATTAAATCGGGATCGCGCGGCGAGGCCGCCGAAACCAATGGCATTTCCCACTTTGTGGAACACATGGTGTTCAAGGGGACACGGAACCGCACGTCCCAGTCGATTGCCCGCGAGATGGATTCGATCGGCGGCAATCTCGACGCATTCACGGGAAAAGAGACGATCTGCTTCAACGTGAAGTCGCTGGCCGACCACGTGCCGATTGCGCTGGATGTGCTGGCGGACCTGGTGCTGAACCCGATCTTCGCCTCCAATGACATTGAGCGCGAGCGCGGCGTGATTCTGGAAGAGATCAAGATCGACGAAGACAATCCGGATGTGCTGGTGCACGAGCTGTTCACGCAGAACTTCTGGAAGGATCATCCGCTGGGCAAGCCGATTCTGGGCACCACGGCCACGGTGACGCGGCTGGACCAGCCCAAGCTGCAGGACTACCACGCGGGACGGTTCCACGCGGGCAATATGGTGTTCTCGGCGGCAGGCAATCTGGAGCACGACCGCTTTGTGGAGATGCTGGCGGAGAAGTTCGCGGGGCTGCAGGGCGGGTCGCCGCTGGTGGAGTTGCCGGCGCCGGAGTCGAGCGCGCGCATTTTGCTGAAGAACAAGAAGGCGCTGGAGCAGGTGCAGATTTGCCTGGGCGTGCCTTCGCCGCCCATCACCGACGAGAACCGCTTTGCGACGCTGATTCTGAATACGGTGCTGGGCGGCGGCATGAGTTCGCGGCTGTTCCAGACGATTCGGGAAGAGCGCGGCATGGCGTATTCGGTGTACTCCGACCTGAGCCCTTACCGCGACACGGGCACGCTGTGCGTGTACGCGGGCACGTCGGCGGGCAAGGCGCTGGAGTGCATCGACCTGATCATGGCGGAGTTCAAGAAGCTGAAAGACGACCCGCTGCCCGACGAAGAACTGACGCGGGCGAAGGACCAGCTGAAGGGGAACATCCTGATGGGGCTGGAGAGCTCGAACTCGCGCATGGCCAACCTGGCGCGGCAGGAGATCTACTTCGGGCAGTTTTTCAGCGCGGATGAGATCATTGCGCGGATTGACGCGGTGCAGGGCGAACAGGTGCAGGCGATGGCGCAGCGGCTGTTCGACCCGGCGCGGATTGCGGTGACGTTATTGGGCCGGCTGGATGGGATCAAGCTGACGCGGCAGCGGCTGGTGTGTTGAAGGCAGGGAGTAGGGAGTAGGGCGCGGCTTAAGGCCGCGCCTTTGTTTTGCGCGGGGGTTGCATTTACAGCGCCGTCCCTACGGGACTCCGGTTCATTCTTGGGGGGCTTTCCCCCACGCTGAAGCGCGGGGCTAACGAACCTTGCGCCTCCGGCGCAAGGAATAGCTGCTCCCATGCCCTGTTCCCTACTGTCTCCTCCCTGCTGCCTACTCCCTACTGCCTGTTCCCAGCTTCTACTGCTTTGGGCCGGCTTGCTGTTGCTTGGCCTGTAGCTGCGCTACGATGTCGCGTTCGCGCTGGCCGTCGGCGGGGCGGTGCAACTTGTAGTAGAGGGTGGCGAGTTCGATGTGGGGGTCGATCCACTGCGGGGTCTGCTTTTCGAGCGTCTCGAGTTCTTTCACCGCATCGTTCTCGTGGCCGGTCATGGCGTTGACCTTGGCGAGTTCAAGGCGGGCGAGCGGATGGTCGGGGATCAGCTCGACGGCCAGTTCGAGCAGAGGGCGCGCGGTGGCGAAGTCGCGCTGCCTGGAGCGGATGATGCCGAGGTAGAGATTGGCGGTGAAGTCGCGGGGATTCTGGCGCAGGGCGGCCTGGAACTCGGGGATCGCCTTGTCAATGTCGCCGAGCGCATAGCGAGCCTGCCCGGCGAGGGCCTGAGCGCCGGGAGTTTGCGGATTGAGCGCGATGGCCTGCTCGGCGTCGTCGCGCGCCTGGGCAAACTTTCGTTTCGCAAAGAGCGTGCTCGCGGCGATCATCCACGCGGCTGCATCGTGGCGCGCCTGCGCCACCTTCTCCATGCGCGGCACGCCATCGGCGTCGTCTCCGCTCTGAATCTGCGCGTAGGCCAGCACGTACTCGAGATCGAGATTGCCGGGGTGTGCGCCGGCGAGCGGCGCAAGCAGCGCGGCTGCCTGATCGTAGCGCAGCATCTTGATGTAGACGTAGCCGAGGCCGATGGCGGCATTCAGGTTGTCAGGATGGGCCTTATGGATCAGCTCGAACATGTAGCGCGCACGGTTCACGTCGCCCTGGCGAAAGTAGACGGTGGCGGCGTTGATTTGAGCGGCGAGATTTGCGGGATCGGCCTTGAGAATCTGCGTGTCCTGATCGAGGGCCGCATCGAGTTGGCCGGAAGCGATGAGCGCGGAAGCCAGTTCCACGCGCAGGGGAATGCTCTCAGGGTGCAGTTCGAGCGCCTTCTGGTAGTCCTCGATGGCGGTGCGCAGATCGCCTCTCTGCTGGGCGGCCTGCGCGGCCTGCGCAAGATCGCGGGCCGGATCGGCTGCGTTCGGCGCGGGCTTCTGCGCCATGAGCCACAGGCCGGGGAGAAAGCATAGAAGAAGAGCGGATCGCATTGCAGACAGGATAGATCATGCGCGGGTGGGAAGCGGAGAGGAGGCGATAGTACAATCCAGCTTGGCCCCTTCAACGATGCGCCCGGTCCTCTTTTTCAGATTGCTCTTCCCTGCCCTGCTGGTGAGCTTGATGGCGGCAGAGGCCGCGCCTGCGCAACAACCGGCCGCTTCTCCCATCCAATTTGAACTCACGCGCCTGCCCTTCCAGTTGGAGAGCGACCAGACGCCCGCGCGCAATGTGCCGGAGACGATGGCCGGAGGCGTGGCGGTGTTCGACTACAACGGCGACGGCTGCGCGGACATCTTCTTCACCAACGGCGCGGATATCGCTACGCTGAAGAAGTCGTCGCCGAAGTACGACAACAGGCTTTTCAAAGGCGATTGCCACGGGCATTTTACCGATGTGACGAAGCAGGCGGGGCTGGAGGGCACGGGGTTCGACACGGGCGTGGCTGTGGGCGACTACGACAACGACGGGCATCCGGATTTGTTTGTGGCCGGCGTGCACGGCAGCACGCTGTACCACAACAACGGCGACGGCACGTTTAGCGACGTGACGAAGAAGGCGGGCCTCGACAAGTGGAACGATCCGGAGTTCGGGCCTATGTGGGCCATCACCGCGGTGTGGGTGGATGTGAACAACGACGGGCTGCTGGATCTGTTCGTGGTGAATTACCTGCAGTGGGAGTACTCGGATAAGCCGAAGTGCCCGGTGGAAGGGATCGGCGAATACTGCCATCCGCGCTGGTACAAGGGTCTGCCGGACCAGCTCTTTCTCAACCAGGGGAACGGGACGTTCAAGGATGTGTCGAAGGAGTGGGGTCTGCGGAATCAGATCGGCAAGGGCATGGGCGGAGCCATGGCCGACTACGATAACGACGGCAAGCCCGACATCTTTGTCACGAACGACTCCGAGTACAACTTCCTGTTCCACAATCTCGGCAACAAGTTTGAAGAGGTCGCGTTCCAGACGAACCTGTCGCTGGCCGAAGACGGCGCGTTCATCTCCGGGATGGGCGCGGACTTCCGCGACATCAACAACGACGGCTGGCCGGACATCGGCTACGTGGCGCTGAAGAACCAGACTTTCCCCATTTATCTGAACACGGGCAAGGGCGACTTTCGCGAGGTGACGTCACCGAGCGGCATGCGCAAGGAGAGCATCGACAAGGCCGGGTTTGGGCCGGTGTTTGTCGATCTGGATAACGATGGGTGGAAGGATTTCTTTGTGAGCCGCGGGCATGTGACGGCGGTGTGGCCGCCGGGCTCGCACTTCGACGAGCCGAATACGGTGTTCCGCAACCTGGGGCCGAGCGGGAAATGGGCGGCGTACACGGCGGAGGCGGGATTCACGGAGGCGACGGCGGCGCGGCATCGCGGCTGCGGGTATGCGGACTTTGACGGCGACGGGCGCATGGACCTGGTGGTGAGCAGCCTGGACAAGCCGGCGGAGCTTTGGATGAACCGCAGTCCGCACGCGGGGCATTGGCTGAACATTGCACTGACGGGAACGAAGTCGAATCGCGACGGGATTGGCGCGCGGATCAAGGTGGTGACGAAGGCGGGCGCGCAGTATAACCATCAGACGTCGAGCGTGTGCTACGCGTCGTCGACGCTGGGGCCGGTGCACTTTGGGCTGGGGGCGGAGACGGTGGCGCAGACGGTGGAGATTCGCTGGCCGAGCGGGATTGTGCAGACGCTTACGGATGTGAAGGCGGACCAGGTGCTGAAGGTGACGGAGCCGGCGAAGTAGGCGGCGGGTGTCCTGATTCCTGACAATCGGCTGGTGGTTCGGCGCGGGGCGGCGGCGCGGCCGGATTGCTCAGGCGCTCCCTTGCGGGCGGCGGACGAATCTGTACTGCGTTTGACCGCCATCAAGCAACAATACATCTGGATCGTGAGTGACCTGGAGTTTGACAGATCCCTGGAAGGGCGCGCTCGTGAGAACAATATGCCGGCTCTTATCCGACTGCTCCTCCGAGCCAAGTTCGCTCCACCAGGATTCAAATGCGATACGGAAGCCGTCTCCCTGCTGCGAAATGGACGCGGCTCCTAACTCCTCCGAGACATATTCACCGAGGTAATCCTGAATCCAGGCAGTGGCCTCGGGCTCCGTTTTGACTCGCTGGCGAATGGATGCGATTGAATCGTCGAGCACCTTCTTCGCGCTGGTGACCAACGCTTCCGCCTTCTCCTGCGCCCCGAAGAGAATCTCGATCAGCTTCTGTCCTATCGCGGACAAAAACAAATTGGCGGCACGGAGGTTGGTGAGCACGACCATGCCGATCCCATGCTCAGGGAAAAACGCCATGTCCGCAGAGAAGCCCAGCGTGTTGCCCCCGTGCGTTACCTGTGCCAGGCCCTGCTGTTCCGTTAGTATCAGCCCCAAACCGTAGCTACTCTTGCCGTCGATCCTGATCGCGGAGCGGCGGCGCGCCAGAAGATTGTCCGCGGAAGCGACCTGTTCCCCACGTTTGTTCAATCCATTGCGAAGTTCGCAGCTTACATATTGGGCCATGTCCAGAACGGTGGACCAAACGGAGCCAGACGGAGCCATCGAATCGGCGAACTGTTCGAGCACCGGATCGATGGGCACACAGGCGCCGTCGAGGGTGCGTCCGTGGGGCGCAGCATCGAGCTGCGAGTCGATGCCGCGGACGGAACTTTGCTCCATGCCCAAAGGTTCAAAGACAAGGTGCTGCATGGATCGCTCGTATGCGTCGCCCAACGCAGAATCTGGGGCATAGCTGTGCGCCGCGGCATATCCGCCGGCGGCTACAAGATAGTTCGAATACTGGAAGGTCTCGCCGAAGCCGGTTGTGGGGCGCATCTGCTTCATCTCAGTAATACGATCTTCCGGACGAACTCCGCGAAATCGAAAGATGAGATCGAGATCCCTGCGGGGCATTCCAGTGCAAGCGCACACCGTATGCCGCATCTCAATCCTCTGCGTCATTTCAGCATCCGCAAGAGCGAAGCCAGGCAACACCTCGGTGACGGGTGTTGTCCAGGCAAAGCGGCCCATATCGACAAGGCGGGCCATCATGAGGGTGGTCAGCGGCTTGGTCGACGATCCGATCATGAAACGCGTTTGCGGTGTCACCGCGTCGCTCGTTCCGGCCCTGGTGACGCCAAACCCCTCCGCATACACGGTGCGGTCATCCTGCACCAGTGCGACGGCGACGCCGGGGATCCCTAGCTGGCGCATGGCCCAGTCCACAAAGCTGTTCATCGCCTTGCGTTCGTCTTCTCCAAAGGACTTCGGCGTAACACCCGCAACGCTCGGCTCCTTTAATCCGGCAGGTTTCCAGGCATCATTCAGCTCGGCGATCTGCGCCATACGCCGGCTAAAGGCAGCTTTCGTTCCATCGATGAGAGTCACATATGCGCGCTCGCCCAGCGTGCGGGCGATGGCAATCGCGATGCGGCTCTCACTCTCCAACGTGCTGTAGATGACCTGAACCGCTTTGTCCCAGCCATCCGTAGTGGGCATCTCCACTTTCTGTTTCACGGGAAGATCGAAATCAGCTTTCACCCGCCGCCAAGCAAGGCTGAATAACTCCTCGACGTCAGCTGCTGCGGGGCAGGCCATGAACGCCAACATCAAATCCCCTTCCGGCCCAATCAGGGACAAAGGATTGCCCTGATTGGCAGCGGTCCAGCCATCCGGCAGTGCAACAGGCAAAGGCGCATCGGGCATTGCGATAGACAAGCGGGATTTTTCCATTCCTTTTTCTGCACTCCTGGGCATAGTACCGCGACGTTGTGGAGACCCATGGTACGGCAGACACAGTCTATCGATTCAGCCGCCGCGGAGTTCGCACTTGTGACAAGCGTTTGCGGATGAGTACAGATGATTCATTGAGACCGGGACTAACCGGAGCCAACCATAAATTGGCTGCAGTCGAAGGCGAGGCGCTCCAGCCGAAAGGAGACACGTCATGGGGTTCAGCAGTTATCAAAATTCTTCCATTCTATTTCGGGTGATTCAGGCTCTCTGTTTCACTGCACTCTTAGGGATCGGTTTGGGCCATGGATCTGGCCAGGTCGCAGCCAAGCATACGGGCAATGCGGCGATGTCGCTAAAAGCCGCCGACATTGTGCGCGACCCGTCGGATCTGCCGCCGCCGATTGGTGAGCGGCCGCCCGCCGTAATCAGAGTGACGCTCACTTCGAAGGAAGTGGTGGGTGTACTGGACGCTGCAAGTGGGACGACCTACCGCTACTGGACGTTTGACGGTAAGGTGCCCGGTCCCTTCATTCGCGTTCGGCAAGGAGATACGGTCGAAGTCACAGTGGTGAACCCGAAAGACAGCACGATGGTCCATTCCGTGGATTTTCACGCCGCAATTGGCCCAGGGGGCGGAGCTGCCTTTACGCAGGTCGCGCCAGGGCAGTCGAGGACGTTCTCCTTTTTAGCCACTACTCCTGGCCTGTTTGTCTATCACTGTGGCAGCCCGATGATCGCGCAGCACATCGCGAACGGTATGTACGGCATGATTCTTGTGGAGCCTGCCGGTGGTCTGCCACACGTTGACCACGAGTTCTATCTGATGCAGGGCGAACTTTACACCGCGTCTCCCAAAGGGAAGTCTGGTCTGCAGCAGTTCAGCCCAGAGAACCTGATGGCAGAGAACCCGCAATATTACGTGTTCAATGGCGCAGTGGACTCTCTCACCAAGGAATACCCTCTCCAGGCCAAAGAAGGTGAGACGGTGCGGATCTATTTGGGGAATGCGGGTCCAAACTCCACGGCTTCCGAGCATATGGTGGGCGAGATCTTCACGCGAGATTACATGTTTGGATCGCTGCAGTCGCCGCCTCTCACTGGAGTTCAAACGACCACGATACCGCCGGGCGACGCCGCAATCCTCGAGCTGAAGGCGGAAGCGCCCGGGCAGTTTGCTCTGATGGATCACGCGATTTCCCGAATGGAAAAAGGCGATATGGCCATTCTCCAGGTGACTGGGCCGGAGAATGCCGCGTTAGTGCATGCCGGACCTGCGGCGCCTGCAGCGGGAGAAAGGCAGTTAAGCGGCGTGACACCGGCGGACGTGGTTGAGGCAGACCACATCAAAATCTCCTCCGCCTCTCTTGCGGTTCCCGAATCCGCAACGGGCATGCCCGGCATGAACGAAATGACTTCGATGGCCAGTGCCCCGCCACCATTCAGCCTGAAATCTCTGGGCGGTCTTATCGGATGCCTGACCGACGTAAACAATGGGGAGACCATTCTCAAGGTGTTCCATTCCAAGAAGGTTTATCGCGTGGAAGCCCAACCTCTGTTGTTTTCAGAGAATGCAGGGCGCCTGGTGCACGTGACCGGTCACTTTGGAAGTGTGCTTCCGGTGGAAGATCCCCATTTGCCAAGCTACGTGGTGGACACGCTCGATGTCGTCCTGCCGAACTGCTCACCGAAAACCACCATTGCCGACATCCAAAAGGCGCTGGAGCCGCCCGCCGGCCCCATCGGAGGAGTGGTTGCGATGGGATCCATGTCGTTTATACCTGCCACCATCACCATCAACGCGGGAGAGCAGGTGGTGTGGAAGAACACATCCACGTATTACCACAATGTTGTCGATGATCCGGCGAGGGCGCTCAGCCGCGTGGATGTTGCCTTCCCGTCGGGGAGTTCTCCGTTCGGGTCTCAACTGCTGCAGCCGGGCTCCGCGTATTATCACACCTTCGACCGGCCGGGCGTGTACCGGTACGTCTGTACGGTGCACGAAACCGGAGGCATGAAGGCAACGGTCATCGTGAAGCCTGGACCGTTGCTGGCGTCCAATAGAAAGTAGGAATGAACCGGCCCGCGCGTTCCGGTGCCCCGACCCGGACGCGCGGAGGTGTGGCAGAGCCTGCGTTATTGCAGGCAGAGGCAGGGAGCCGGATCCCACGGCACGAGTTCGTGCTGGAGAAATTCGCGAAGCGCTACGGCGTTGTTATGTTCATGGTCGTGGGAGCTGTAGAGAAGAGTTACCGTGCCCTCGCGCGCCGCCTCAAGGATGGGAGACAGGTTCTCGCGATGCTTCTTGAGTTCGATGAAGTACCGCCTGCGAAACTCGTCCCAGCGCTCCGGATCGTGACCAAACCATACCCGCAATTCGGCGCTGGGCGCTACATCCTTCAACCACAGCGTATCTGCCAATGCTGCCTTTGACGTTCCACGAGGCCACAGCCGTTCGATCAAGAATCGCTCTCCGTCTGCTTCAGACGATTGCTCGTATACGCGCTTCAATTGCAGCTTAGTCCGCATTTTGGAAACCTCCTGATGTGCGATTGCTTCATACCGAGCCCGGGTTTTGCCGGCATCGGTATGGAGATGCACCAGGAATACGCCCGCCTTCCGCCTTGCACAATGTTTCGTTTGTACTACCTCAAATGACTTATGTCCCTGGTTGAGAACACAGGCACGGGGGCGAAAAGACCGATCCCATCATTGCGGAAAGCCTTGTCGATGCGGGTGCGATCGTCGAACATGCACTGCAACGGCGCCCGGTTCTCGCCGGACCTGGCTTGCTGAAGTGATATTTCGGTCCGCAGACAAGAACGCTTGCACCGAACGCGGCATCTCTACTCGACGAAAGCGGTACGGCCGTTTCTCGGAAGGGACATACGCACCATTTCAAAGTCCAATGCCGAGACATACGCTCGAATCAGCCGGTTACCAGGACGTAAATGTCATCGCCGGCCGCGAGGAGGTGTTCCTTGAGAAGTCAGCAGCAGAACTTAACCCGTCTTCCCCAATTAGCGAATGAGGTAATCAAATGCAGAATCGGAGCGGAGCTTGAAAAGCTGAAGCAGAATCCGTCGTGGCAGCGGGAGTCTGGCCGCAGTTCCGAAACCCTGGTCAAGTACGACCAGTTTCGCATCGTGCTGGTGCGCATGAAGCAGGGGAGCTACATGAGCCATCATCGCGCCGAGGGGCCGATTTCAATTCAGCTCCTGCAGGGCAGGATCGTTGTCCATCTTCCTGAGGAACGGTCCGAGGAGCTTCATCCAGGCGAACTCTTGACCCTCGAGCGTTGCCTGGAGCACGACGTCGAAGCTATGGAAGAAAGCGCATTTCTACTCACCATCGCATGGCCCGAATAGCGCTGCTGGTTCGAGACCCGTAGGCGGCCGGGGGACCGCGCGTATGCGTCCAGTGCGCAGCCAGCGACAAAAGTCACTGAACGTTCGATGCATGCCTGCAATTCTGAAGACGTCGAGAGATTGGAAGGGATAGGGATCCCGATGCTTGAAGCAGAATTGTTCGCGTTTCTTGAGAGTGCTCCGGATGGCATCTTCGCCTCACGGGAAGATGGCGAGATTTGCTTTTGGAATCGTGCAGCAGTGGACCAGTTTGGCTTTTCCGAGGAGGAAGCGCTGGGGAAGACATGTTGCCGGCTCCTCCACGGGGTTGGCGCACTGGGAACGCAGGTGTGCCGGCGGCACTGTGAGGACCTGCAGGAGACTCTGAAGCCGAAGCCGATGCCGAACTTCGACTTGAACGTGGTCACGCGCGGAGGCGAGCGCAAGTGGTTCAACATTTCGACCGTCCCCTATGTGAACCGGCGAACGCAGAAAACTCTCCTTGTCCATATGGCCAGGGACATCAGCGCGCAGAAGAATCGCGAGGAACTTTTCCGCAAGCTCACCGCTGTCTCGCGTGAAATCTGTGCGACGGATGAGGCGCCGAGCAAGGCAGCGCCTATCACACCGCTGTCGGCTCAGGAACTCGGAATTCTGCGCATGTTTGCGGCAGGAGAGGATGCCCCGCGTATCACCAGGAATCTTGGCATCAGCCCTCAGACTCTGCGCAATCATCTGCACCACATTAACCGAAAGCTGCGTACGCACAACCGCCTTGAAGCCGTCACGCATGCAATTCAACGCCGGCTCATCTGACACTCCCATTCCGCGGTTCGCCATCCTGCGAGGTCCGTTCTGGAATGGAGTTCGCGGACAGCTGGTCGGCCACGCCAACGTGCGTGCCGCCGTTGACCTGGTCAATTGCAACCTGTGGAGGACGGCAGATCCTTTCAGTACGGAGCCTGCGCAGCCTCCGCTCAGGATCACAGAGACGCGCGATCAGGAATCCGGGAGTGCAGCAGTCGGTGTAACATTCAGCAACCTGCTGATTCTCCGCAGCTTAGAGCCGCCATGCCGCATGAACAATTCCGTACATGTTTAACGTCGGCAGCGCCTCACTCCTCTCAATAGAATCTGTTGCGTTCGGGAGACGTGGACTTGCGGAAGGGCCGCCAAGGGGTGTGCTGCTTGCGAGACTGGCTGTCTTCAAGACCATTCGGAAAGGGATCGGAGACCATGTTCGCTCGGCTTGGCCTGACTTCTGCCATCACTCTCAGTGCTTTTCTTATCGGTTGCGGCGGCGGAGGCGGCGGCTCAGCATCTTCTTCCGGGGCGGCGCCGACGATCACCTGGCCGGCTCCGGCGGCGATCCCCTACGAGACAGCCTTGAGTTCAACGCAGTTGAATGCAACGGCCAACTATCCCGGCACGTTTGCCTATTCGCCGGCGGCGGGAACGGTGCTGGGCGCGGGGGTGCAGACACTCTCGGTGACGTTTACGCCCAGTGATCCCAAGGTTCAGTCAGGAACGGCGACGAACACGATCACGGTGAACAAAGCTACGCCCACGATTTCCTGGGCTACTCCGTCGCCCGTGAGCGTTGGCACAGCGCTGACCACCACGCAGCTTGACGCAAAGGCTTCCTTTGGAGGCGTGAGCGTGCCGGGCACTCTTGCCTACACGCCTGCCGCCGGGACGGTGATGAACACTGGCGGAGTGCAGACGCTTTCGGTTACATTCACGCCAACCGATGCCGCCGATTTCACAACGGCCAGTGGCACAGTTTCGCTCAGCGTGACAGGAGGGACGCCGCCGGGAGCGCCGTCGTATTCGTTCACGAATGTGAAGATTCTCGCCGGGGGCTATATTCCCGGAGTCTATTTCCACCCGACGCAGCAGGGCCTGATGTACGCGCGGACCGATATCGGGGGCATCTACCGCTGGGGACCGAACGACACGCATTGGGTGCCGCTGCTCGATTGGCTGTCGAATGGTTTCTTTAACGGCGGCGACGCGATCGGCCTGGACCCGACCGATCCGAACAAGCTGTACGTGGCGGTGGGCTTGTATGACAACTCCTGGGCCGGGAATGGAGAGATGCTGATCTCCGACGACCAGGGCGCCACGTTCAAGACCATCCCGCTGAGTTTCAAAAATGGTTCGAACAATCCCGCCCGCGGCGATGGAGATCGCATCGCAGTGGATCCCAACCTGCCCAGCACCGTGTACTTCGGGACGCGCCAGAACGGCATCCAGATTTCAACGGACTCGGGGAATACCTGGACCCAGATGGCTGGGCTGACGGTGGTGACTTCGGTTCCGACCGACTCGACGGGAGACACCACTTCCCCGGGCGTGGTTTCGGTGCTGCCAGTCAAATCGAGCGGCTCTTCGGGTTCCGCCACTCCCGTGATCTATGCCGCTGTGGGCGGAACGGGAGTCAACGGCAATTCGCAGGCTTTGTACGTGACCACCAACGGCGGCTCGACTACGAGCACCTGGACCGCCGTTGCGGGACAGCCGTCGTTCGCGACAGCCTCCACGCCATTGGCGCCCATGCAGGCAAAGCTCGGCCCGAACGGCGCCATTTACATTGTTTACGGCGATGCAGCGGGTCCGGACTCGGGAAGCGTGGCCCAGCTCTGGAAGTTCACGCCGGGCTCGAACTGGACTTCCGGAACATGGACGCAGATCGCTCTGCCGCCGAATGCAGGCGGTCCCTCGAACGAACAAGGCTACTGTAGTGTCGCGGTCGATCCCAGCCATCCGGGACACATCATGGTCGGCACGCTGAACCAGTATTGGCCGACCGGCGACGTCGTCTATCGCTCGACCGACGATGGCGCAACCTGGCGCGATGTTTCCTCGCAGAAGATTCCGAGTTTGCCGTCCTCGCATTCACCGAATCTGGCTACGCATGACAACACCAACGCACCCTACGTGGGTGCGCCGGGGACGGTTACGACGGGCAACTGGAACACCGGTCTGGCCATCGACCCGTTCGATGCCGATCACGCCATGTACACCTTCGGCGGCGGTCTCTGGATCACCCATGACTTGACCAATGCAGATCCCAGCGCGAGTTCCACAGGCGTGGTCGACTGGAAGTTCGAGGACGAGGGCATCGAGGAAACGGCCACGCTCACCCTGCTCGCTCCACCGTCGGGGAAGACCATCCTTTTGAGCGGAATCGGCGACGTTTATGGCTTCGCGCATACGGACCTGACGGTCTCTCCGGCGCAGGGGAATTTCAAGAACCCGGCGGCGATGCCGACGTCGATGGATTTTGAACAGAACACGCCGACGACGGTGGTGCGGGTAAGCGATGGAACCTATGGCGCGAAGCCGCTCGGCGTGATCTCGACCGATGGCGGCATGACCTGGAGCGGGTTTGCCGCAATGCCGACCGGAAGCAAGGGCGGCGGCTCGATTGCGATTGCGGCCGATGGCTCGTCGATGGTGTGGGCCACGGAGGACACCGCATCGGTGTGGTACTCGAAGGACGCCGGTAACACCTGGACCGCCTCGACCGGGATACGGGCGCAATCGCAGGTGATAAGCGATCGGGCGAAGGCCGGCGTCTACTACGGCTACAGCGGCAGCACAGGCACTCTCACTATGAGCACGGATGGCGGCGCGACCTTCAGTACGATCCAGACGGGGCTGCCCATTGCGGCTTCGTTTCAGACCGCTCCGACACTGTACTCGCTGCCGGACGCACCGGGCGATCTATGGTTCACCGCGGGGGGTAACGCTACCGGCCTTTATACCAACGCCGGCTCGGCTGCATCGCCACAACTGACCACGGTTAGCGGTGTTCAGCAATCGACATATCTGGGCTATGGGAAAGCCGCGCCTGGTTCGTCCAAGCTGACCCTGTTCCTTGTTGGCACAATCGATTCGCAATGGGGGCTGTATCGCTCAACGGATGGCGGCGCATCGTGGATCAGGATCAACGACGACGTTCACCAGTACGGCGGGATAGGGCCGATTGCCGGAGACATGCGTACCTTCGGCACGGTATATTTCGCCGGGGCCGGCCGGGGCATTCTCTGGGGAACCAGCGCGAACTAGCCGCGCCGGTTGCCTGTTCTCGTTCGCGGGGTTTCGACGTTTGCTTTTGGCACCCCGCGAACTCGCTTCTTTGAGATTCGCCGGCCGAGCGGGGTTGTGCAGAGGCTGCCGGATGGGAAGGCGGATCAGGTGCTGAAGGTGACGGAGCCGGCTAAGCAGGTTGCCGCAGGTGTTTACTTATTCATAACAATCTGTTGGTGGCTGGGCGGCTTGTGCTGGGAGGCCGGGTTAGATTGCACTGTTTTGCGTGCATTCTGTTGCACTGTTTTTGGGGCTGTTCTTTGGATTATCTTTGGTTAACTTCTGATTGGGTAGCAGGATAGCTGATCTTGATTGATACCCATACCCCCTATGGGCAGTTGAAAACGCATATTATTTTTCTGGTTAACATTTTTGGAAGGGTTTTGGGTGGGGGTTGTGCGATTCGGATTGGGAAGGGACAACATTCCTGCGGGTCCTACGATGTTGATTATGCGGCTAAGCGAGCGGATGCGATGTGATCGCGGGCACAGGGGAATGTGACGAGGGGGCGGCCGTGGTTTGAATGGAGGAATGTATGGGAGGGCGGCAGCATTGAGAGTGAAAGATGTGCAATTTCGTTTCGGGATGATTTCCAGCTAGGGGATGACTCGCCTGGAATCGGGATTTTAATTATGATCGCGTCGTGTTCCGAATAAAAGAAAGTCGATATCGCGTTGCGATCTTCACGTGCGGTGTACTTTCGGTCCTCAATTCGCGTGCGTATCGTAGTCTCGACCTGTTCTTTCCGGCGAACCGGCATGCGTGGACCGCGATCCTTTGGACATCACTGATTGCTGGAATCGTCAACTTATCCATTGCATTAGCACCGGCATCTTGGATGCGCCCGTTGTTAGGCGACAGTGGGCTTAGATTGCCTTTTAGGATGCTCGCCGGATTCTTTGTCGCGTCTTACGCACTTATCTCTGCCCTGTCGCTGCTGCGACCCGGAATAGATCTATCACCGCTCACCGTCTACACCATCTGCCCTTCGTGCGTTTTAACCATCACGGTTGACCCTTCACCGGCGGAATCGCTTTTAGTCCTAGCTCCGATCGGTGCCGCAATTCACGGATCAGTAGGCGCATTGATCGGACTTGTAATCGGCGTATTTCGCAGATGAATCTTGCCCCCGCCGTTCATTGGTTCCCGGGACTGCGTTGGCTGCCGAGTGGTCGGCTACCTAGACGCAAATGCCGCCGTCGTGGGCGGGTGGACGGCAAGCGAGAACGCGATCCATCCACGGAAGACTCTCGCCGGGTATCATTCGATAGCGTCTTCGGGTCTCGGCGGCTGGCCGCCCTTGCGATCCAGGATGCGCCGGAAGGCCTTGCGATCCGCACGGTCTTTTCTCTCGGCGAAGAAGCGCTCCGTCTCCATGGCCGCAATTTTCTCCGCCGCGGCGACGACCAGGAACTGGTTGAGGCTTGTGCCGTCGCGCTTGCTGATCTCTTCCAGGGCCGCTTTCATGGACACCGGAAGGCGCAGGGGAAAAGTAGAGACTCGGGTCGTCATGGTTTGATCCTCCTCAGAGCTTCGCCGGGGCGAATGACCTCAACTCCGAAATGGCGTGCTTCGCGCAGATGGCTCTCGTTGAACGTGACGATGCAGTCGGCCTGCCCATTGACGGCCGCCTCCAGCACGAGTTCGTCGCCAGGATCGCGAAGTTGCGGACGCCAGCGGAAGAACGCCTTTACCGGCTCCGCCATTGCGATCAGGCCATCCAGGAAGATCGCGGTTTCCTCTGCACTGAGCCCGGACGCCAGGCGATGCTCAGCGAGCGTACAGATGGCCTCGTACTCCAGCGCAAGCGCAACCGTCAGCAACATTACAGCATCTCCGCGGTCGACGCGGCGCAGCAATTCAGCGGACGCACCGGTGGGGCTTCGCATGGCCGCTACCACCACATCGGTGTCAATCACCAGCCTCACGATTCAATGATATCACATCGCCGGCGATATCATACCTTTCCGCAATGAAACCTGTGCGTTATTGCGGCCGCGGGCCGGCTTTTTGTTGTTTGGCTTCGATCTGCTGGACTATGTCGCGTTCGCGCTGGCCGTCCTGAGGGCGGTGGAGCTTGTAGTAGATGGGCGCGAGCTCGATGTGGGGATCGATCCAGTTGGGGTCGGCCTTCTCCAGCTCTTCAAGCGTGGCGGCTGCCTGGTCGAGCTTGCCGGTCATGGAGTCGAGCTTGGCCATCTGCAGGCGGGCCTGGGGGTTCTGGGGCTCAAGCTGCAGGGCGAGCTGAAGCAGGGGGCGCGCGTTGTCGAAGTCGCGCTGCTTGAGGCGCATGGTGCCCAGATAGAGGTTGGCGTAGAAGTCGCGGGGATCCTGCTTGAGCGCGTCCTGGAACATGGGGAGCGCGCCGGTGGTGTCGCCGAGCGCATCGCGGGCCTGGCCCACCATGGTGTAGAGGCCGGGAATGTTGGGGTTGATGGCGAGGGCGGCTTCGAGATCGGCGCGCGCCTCGCGGAACTGGCGATTGTGGAGGCGGGTGGTGCCGGCGATGAGCCATGCATCGGGCGAGTTGGTGGCTTTGGCCATCTTCTCCATGCGCGGAAGGCCTGCTGCCTCGTGGCCGGAGAGGATCTGCGCGTAGCCGAGGACATACTGGAAGTCCGGGTTGTTCTGGTTGGCGGATTCGAGGGGCGTGAGCAACTCGGCGGCCTCGGCGGGGTGGTTGAGCTTGATCTCGGAGTAGCCGAGCAGCATGGCGGGAGCGAGTTCCGCCGGGTGCGCGTCGTGGACGGCGGCAAACTGCGTGCGGGCGTTCTGCCAGTCGCCTTTCTTGTAGTAGGCGAGAGCCAGGTTCATGCGGAAGGCCACGTTGTGCGGGGCGGCGGTGACGATCTTCTGGTCTTCGACGATGGCCGCGTTGAGATCGCCGGAGTCGGCGAGGGCGGCGCCGAGGTTGGCGCGGGCTTCGACGAGGTTGGGATTGAGCGCGAGGGCTTTGCGGTAGGCGTCAATGGCGGCGGCGAGATTGTGCTGCCGCTGGGCGGCGATTCCCTGGCGGAAGAAGGCGTCGGCCTGTTGGATGGGCGAGACCTGAGGCGCCTGCGCCGCGGCCGCGCCGAGGCCAAGCAGGAGAAACAGAGGCAGACTGTACCGCATGGATTCAGGATAAACGAGGGACAGAGTGGCAGAGTGGCAAAGTGACAGAGTGACAGAGTGGCAAAGTGGCAGAGTGGCAAAGTGACAGAGTGACAGAGTGACAGAGTGGCAGAGTGACAGAGTGAATGCAAGATTTATGGAACGGTTTGGAGCGCGTGAATTGGTGGTCTCCGGCCCTTTTCACGATTCGGATCCACCCCAGCGACGAGGACCTGTCGCTGGGGACCCCGGGGCTGGGCAAAGGATGAGGCATCCGCGACCACCGCAGGGGCTAAAGCCCGCCCTTCGTTGGGCGAGATTTGTGCCGGGGATCAATCCCCGGCCTACCGTGGCTCGTTGGGAGAGATTTGTGCCGGGGATAAATCCCCGGCCTACCACGGCTTGTTGGGAGAGATTTGTGCCGGGGATGAATCCCCGGCCTACCGTGGCTCGTTGGGAGAGACTTGTGCCGGGGATAAATCCCCGGCCTACCACGGCTTGTTGGGAGAGATTTGTGCCGGGGATAAATCCCCGGCCTGCCGTGGCTTGTTGGGAGAGATTTGTGTCGGGGATCAATCCCCGGCCTACCACGGTTAATCGTTGACGGGTTTGTAGCCGAGGATCTTCATGTTGGAGCCGTAGCGGCGGTATCCGCGGAACTCCATGGTGTTGAGGACGGCTTCGTGCTTGCCCTGGACAAGGCGCATCTCGGCGCTGACGGGGACGAGGTAGTCGTGGTCGTTGATGGCGACGTAGTCGTAGTCGACGTCGATGCGCGTGGCGTGGGTGGGAAAGTTCTTGGGCAGGTTGTCGGCGATCAGGGTAAGGCGGCGAACGGAGTGGGTGGTGCTGTCAATGAACACCTGACCGCGGAAGCTGACGTAGATCTGCTCGTTGTTGGAGCCGACCACGGTGAACATGGAGTTCTGTTTGTCCACGGTGTAGTCGAAGACCTGGACGGTGCCGTTCTTGAGGGAGTCGGTTTCCTTCCACTTGAAATTGGCTTTGGCTGAGTCGCTGAAGATGGCGCGCAGAACGCCGCCGAACTCGCCGGTGGAGATGGAGCCCTTGAGCCCGGCGCGGCTGCCGGTGCTGCTCCTGCCGTTGACCGTGAGCAGCGTGCGCGATTCCTGCTTATCGCGATAACGGAGGACTTCAACGAGGCTGTCGCGGAGCTTCCAGCGGCCGTAGCCGGTGGTGTCGAACGAGCGGTTGGTGACCTGGAGGCAGAGGAAGTTGGGCAGAGAATCGCCGTAGCCGAGCGCGGTCTTGCGGGCGTCGTCGAGCAGTTGTTTGGTTTCTGCCTCGGAGGGAGGCTGCACGGCCGTGGTGACGGGCACGATGGCAAGCTGGCCGGCTGCGCGATGCTCGCCGACCACGGCGCTGTCATCGCTGACTCCGGCGGCGTACTCCGGCTGGGCAGCGGCATTGGGGTCCTCTTTGCCTGCCACCGTGAACTCAGCTTCGCGGAGGGTGGTTCTGCCGTCCTGGTTCAGGTAGGCGCGAATCTCATAGCGGCCGGGCGCTAAAGGCTTGTTGCCGAAGCTGGCGAGATAAGGCACGGGCATGCCGGCCGGCCCCAGGTGCAGAGGCAGGGGCGTGCGCCGGCCAGGCGTGCCGTTGTGAAGCACCTGCATCTCCAGCGTGGGGTCATCCTTGGCGTTGGCGTCGGGGTGAAGGATGAAGAACAGTTGCACGCCCCTGGCATGCTCGGGCAGCGAGCCCATGATGTTGGGCGTGATCTTGCTGTTCTCGTAGCGCAGCGGCTCGACGGGGTCTTCGTCCTGCGCGGGAACGCTATCCACTTTGCGCACCAGGACAATGTCACTGAGAGCGGTAGCCTTGTTGGGATCGGGAACATCGAACTCGATGCGCTGCGCGCCGATCTTGCCGCCGAGGACGTCGGAAACCGCCACCTCCATGATGTAGTGGCCGGGCGCGCAGGTGAAGTGGCGGGCAACGGCGATGCTGGCCGTGCTGTCACGATCGAGTCCCGGCAACGCGCCGCGCTTGGAGAGGTCCTCGCCGATGCGCTCGATCTGCATGCCGTGAGCGTCGTGGATGCGCGCCTCAATCTGCACATGGGCCGTGTAGATGTTGGTATGGGTATCCTTGTGAACCTTGATGGCGTCGAGGGGAACTTCAATGGCCATGCTGCTCATGGGGCCGTCGGGCATCTCGCCGAAGCTGAGGACTTTGGCGTCGAAGTCGACGTTGCTGGGCAGCGTTTTGTCGTCGAGCAGCTTGAGCAGAGGAACTTCAAAGGGGCGGAGGCCGGCTTCCGCGCCGGGCGGAATGGCGTAGTAACCGTTCTTGGAATCGATGAGTACGTTTTTGCGACCGGTCTTGACGCCGATGGTGTGATACTTGCCGTCGTACTCCTTTATGGGCGGCACATAGGTGGCCTCGTAGTAGGTGGAGAGATCCTGGGCCATGTCATTGAGTTGCCGCTTGAGGCCCATCTGGATGTCGATGTACATGCCGCCGGACTGCTTGGCCAGGTCTGCCATGGGGCTGTGCTTGTGCGCGAACATCTCGTAGTCGCCGGAGAAGCGGGTGAAATCCGTCATCATGGCGATGTCCTGCTGCGTTCCCCAATTGGGGGCTGAGGCTATCGGAACCGGGCCGCTCGCGACGCTCACAGTACCCTGGATGGGAGCTCCGCCCGGTTGCTGCATGGGGGGGCCCACCCTGCCATTCAAAGGATCTTTCTCATTGCGCCCCACGGAATCGTAAGGCGCGGGGGCGTTAAATTTGGCATTCGAGTAATCGGAGGCACCGCCCTCATTCATGGCGTCAAGATCGATGGTGTAGATGCTCACGTTGGCGCGCTCCGCAGCGGACGCTAGCGCTTTGATCTGGTCCTTGGCCGTCGTGTCCATCGTCTTGTTCCTCGTGAAGTAGATGATGGCCTTGCGTTCCGGGGCCTGTTGCTGCGCCTTGATGAGGGCAAGCAGGCCGGCCAGATCGTGATACATGTTCGGCTCATCCTGCATGATCTTCTGGCCATCTTCGAGTGCGGCGAGCAGGATTTTGGCGTGGGCGCGCTCTTCGGGGGTTATGTTCTGGCCCTGGGTGTTGACGCCGCGCCGCGCTTCCGAGATCAGGTTGGTCTCCGCGGCCTTGGACAGCTGCGCGCGCGCGGGCTCAGCCTTGTCGGTGGTGATGCTGATCTGTTCGCTCAGCGTGCTGGTTAGCTGTGTGGCATTGCTGGCTGTCACGACCTGGATGGCGTTTTCGACGGCCTTGCGATCGGCGGTATAGTCCTGCATGAGCCGGAGACGGCCGGCGAAGTTGAGCACGGCTACGGAGTAACCCTGCGTAGGAAGGACTTTGAGAACTTTTTCGGCGGTGTTTCGGCACTGCTTGGCGAGAGGACCGGCGAACTGATCGAAGACCAGCGCCACGAGATGGCCGTGCGCAGCCTCGCCGCGCACCAGGTGCAGCGTGTCGAGCTTGACCGGGGTGCCGTTGTCGGTGACGGTGAGATCGGTGGGCTGAAGGTCGAGCACCGGTTTGTGGCGCTTGTTGCGGACGACCATGTCGACGGAAACCTCGTCGACGTTGGAGCGGATATCGGGCTCCTGGGATTTCTCCCCTCCGGCTTCGGCGGGTTGCTGCGCTGCGGGCTGCTGCGGGGCAGGTTGCTGCACGGCAGGCGGATTGGGCGCAGAAGCCTGGGCTCGGATTGCCACGGGACCTGCCAGCAATGAGGCGACGACGGCGAGGAGGGCGGAACGGAGAGGTACGTGGGCGCCGGTGTTCTTGGGGGGGAACAACACGGCGGGCTTCTGCTGAATCATGGTGGAACCCCGTAATGAAGCGATTTACGACGCGCGGAGGAGGTGAAAATCGCAGTCGAGGAATTTTAGTACGAAAACGATTACCGCGGGAGGTGCGGCGGCCACAGAATTCTGTATCGCAGGGTAGGCGCTTGACCGTACAATGACGCGTTCTCCCGATCTGCTGTTTTTATGCATTCAAAATTTCGCTCCCCTACCGCCGTTCTGGGCGTCGCAGTCGCGTTGTATCTCGCGGGCGGTCTTTTGCCTGCGCAAGGGCCGGCTGCGCCCATCCAGTTCGAGTTACAGCGCCTGCCCTTCCGTCTGGACAGCAACGAGAGCCAGTCGCGCAACGCGCCAGAGACCATGGCGGGGGGCGTGGCCGTGTTCGACTACAACGGCGACGGCAAGCCCGACATCTTTTTCGCCAACGGCGCGGACCTGTCGCGCATGAAGAAGACGGGGCCGCAGTACTCGGACCGGCTCTTTCGCAATAATGGCGACGGCACTTTTACAGACGTAACAGAACAGGCCGGAGTTGCAGGCCACGGATTCGACGTCGGCGTGGCGGTGGGCGACTACGACAACGACGGCCATCCGGACCTGTTCATCGCCGGGGTACACGGGAACACTCTCTACCACAACAACGGGGACGGCACCTTTACCGATGTGACCGAGAAGGCCGGCCTGGGCAGGTGGGCCGACGCGGAGTACGGCCCGCTGTGGTCAGTGGCGGCGGCCTGGGTGGACGTGAATGGCGACGGGCTGCTGGATCTGTTTGTGGTGAATTACCTGCAGTGGACCTACGACACGAAGCCGCTGTGCGTGATTGAGAAGACGCCGGAGTACTGCCATCCGCGCTTCTACAAGGGACTGCCGGATGAACTTTTCTTGAACAACGGGGACGGGACGTTCCGGGATGTTTCAAAGGAGTGGGGCATTCGGGCGAACGTAGGCAAAGGAATGGGCGTGGGCGTGGCGGACTACGACCATGACGGCAAACCCGACCTGTTTGTGACCAACGACTCGGAGTACAACTTCCTGTTTCACAACCTGGGCAACAAGTTTGAGGAGGTCGCGTTCCAGGCCAACGTGGCGCTGCCGGAAGAGGGCGCGTTCATCTCCGGCATGGGACTGGATTTCCGGGATTTCAACAACGATGGCTGGCCGGATATCGGGTTTGTCACGCTGAACAAGCAAACGTTTCCCCTGTTCGAGAACACCGGGAAGGGCGACTTCAAGGAGCTGCAGGGACCGCGCGGGATCGAGCGCCAGAGCATGAACATGGCGGGCTTTGGGGCGGCGTTTTACGACTTCGACAACGACGGCTGGAAGGACCTGTTTGTGTCGCGGGGGCACGTGGCTGCCACGCACCCTCCGGGGGCCGAAGTACGGCAGCCGAATACGGTTTTTCGCAACCTGGGTCACGATTCCGGATGGCAGCCGCTGACGGCGGAGGCGGGGTTTGTGGCCGCGACGGCCGCGCGGCATCGGGGCTGTGCCTTCGGGGACTTCGACGGCGATGGGCGGATCGATATGGTTGTGACGTCGATGGACGCCAATGCCGAGCTCTGGATGAACCGCAGCCCGCACGCCGGCCACTGGCTCGACATTGCGCTGCAGGGCGTGAAGAGCAACCGTGACGGCATCGGCGCGCGCATCAAGGTGGTGACGGCGAGCGGGACGCAGTATAACCAGCAGACTTCGAGCGTGTGCTATGCCTCGTCCAGTCTGGGGCCGGTGCACTTTGGATTGGGTGCGGATACGGTGGCCACGGAGGTGGTGATCACGTGGCCCAGCGGATTGGTGCAGACGCTGGCGAATGTAAGCGCCGATCGGATCGTGAAGGTTGTGGAAGGCGGCGCGGCTAAGTAGTTCGAGGCGGAGTTGTTGCTTTCCGACGTATCAGGTGCGGCCAATATGACTTTACCCTTCGGGCTTTCAATTCTCGACTGATGCCAATCGCCGCTTGATCCAGCTTCCCAATGAAGTGCCCTCAACGATTGATGCAACGAGCACCAACAGGAGTCCACAGAGGTCCCAGAGTGAACCCTTGCGTCCTTCTACGGTGACCCAGTGTGGCAGGGCCTGTTCGAGGTGGAGCCAGAGATAGGCTCCTAACATCATTGGCACCATCATCACAGCATGCGGCAGCAGAAGCCTGGCCGCATATCTGGGAACTCGGGAATCACCGAAGAGATCATCTGCGTCGGAGAAATCGAATGCTGAATGAAGGGCGATTCCAAAAACGGCCACAGTATAGGAACTGGCAATCGCAATAAACCAGATCCAGGGATTGCTCGGAAACGGCAGGTAAATCAGAAGGAACATCAGGATCACTGTTAAAGCAAGCCAGCGCGAGAACGAACTCGTCCCGCAGCCCTCTTCCTGGGATGGCTCCTTGCCATCTCCACTCTGCCCTTCATAGCTGCTTAAATCGCCGGACATAGTTTCTCTGATTATGAAAAACGGTGTGACAATGTTATCGCGTCGCGGGCGATTGGCCGGTTATTTTCACGATGCCACGAAGGGCAAATGCGGATTATTCGCCTTCGGCTCTGGATGGCAGTGCGGTGAGTGTGTGCCGGGTTTGGGTTGTGGGTGGATGGCCTGCCGCCGTTGACATGGTCAACGGCGAACGCGCGGAGGAACCGCAGATCCCTCCACTGCGCTTCGCTCCGGTCGGGATGACAGTGCATGTGGGAGGGGCTCGTTGAGCGAAGGAGGATTTGGCGTCGTGCTTCCCCACCCATTGCGCGGCTTGGCCGCTCAATGGATGGGGCATCCAGCATTTGTGGGTTGGTGCGGTCAGAATTCGTGGTGGTCGTCGTGGAGGGACTCGATGCCGTGGGAGTGGCCTTCGCCGGGGATGAGGCGCTCGACTGTGGGGCTGGAGGGGTTGGCGACCTCCGCTCCGGCGCGAACCTTGGAGACAGCCAGCCAGTTATCTTTGTGCGATTGGTCGGGGATCCACGGCGGCATGGGCATATGGAAGTAGCGGCTGAGGGTGGCGGCGTAGGGCTCGTAGAGGCGGCGCATCTCGCGCAGGCGCTGCTCGGATTCGCTGTCGCGGCAGACGCTGACGCCGCTCTGGCAGAGCAGGCCGTACATCTGCTCGTAGCGCTCGGTGGGCAGGCGGTCGGGCAGGTTGTTGAGGGGCTTGAGCTGGAATATCTGGGAGAGATCGACCATGGCGTGGCGGGCCATGGCGAAGGTGAGTTGGGCCTGGCGGGCCTCGTGGCCGCGCACGCCGGCGATGAGCAGCGAGCATGTGTCGAGGATGGCGGTGAGGGCGGAGAGCCAGCTCTGGTTGGTGTGCTGGGAGCGGAAGTAGCAGAGCAGCGGGAAGGAGATGTGGCTTTCCAGCAGCTCCGCCGACCAGCGCTCCCACTCGACGAGCAGGCCGGAGAGCGCTTCGTCGGCGCCGTCGTGGGAGTGGCGGCGCATGAGCTCGGTTGCGGTGGGCGGTGAGCCGGCGCGCGCGTCGAGCATGGCGATGCTGACCTCGCGGCGCGAGAACGCGCTGTAGAGCACGGGAAAGTAGCCCATGACGATGGCGAGGAAGCCGAAGCCGGTGCCGGCTTCGAAGACCATCAGCCAGCGGCCCGCGGCAGAGACGGGGCTGGCGTCGACGGGGCCGAGGGTGAAGATGGCGGTTCCGCTGACGAAGAAGTCGGAGAAGAGGCCGGCGTGGTGATGCGCGTCGGCGATGGGGCTGCCGATGCCGTAGAAGATGAGGCCGAAGCCAACCAGCATGGCCGCCGCCCAGAGGGCGAGCAGCAGGATGAGGGAAAGCGGGCCGTAGAAGCTGAAGGCGGTTTCGCGCTTGCGGGCATTGCGCAGGCCGCCGAAGAGGAAGACCCAGGGCCGCCAGGTGACGACGTAAAAGATGCGCGTGATGCGGAAGCGGCCGGTGGCGCGGCGCGGCAGGATGATGGTTTGAAAGGCATCCAGCAGCACCGCAAAGACGCAGGCGATGCCGGCGATGAGTGCTGCGATCGACAAGCTTTCCTCCAGGGGTGCGGCCTAAGCCGGGGGAAATCACAACAAGGAAACCATGCCTCGCGGGCTGAAGAGGCTAAAAGCAGCAGGGGCTAAAGCCCTCATTGATTTTGCGTCCATTATGGCCCGGCTGAAGCCGTGCCGTTCTTACAAAGCAGGCTTCGAGAGATCTTCAGCAAGCTGTAAAGTCGGGCACTTTCAAGACTGAGAACCCTTCAACGATCTGGGCGGACTCGGCCGCGTTCAGATGAGGTCCGGTCACTGTATTCTAGCCGCGCGGGGCGCGAGCCAATGAATGAACTGGGCAAAGGATTGATCGGCATTGGGATTCTGCTGGTGGCGGTGGGTGGGGTTCTGCTGCTGGCCGGGCGGTTCGGTCTTCCGCTGGGACGCCTGCCGGGCGACTTCTCCTATCGCGGCAAGAATGTGTCGTTCTATTTTCCGCTGGGGACCTGCATTCTCCTGAGCGTGATCGCCTCGGTGGTTTTTTATTTGCTTTCGCGATTCCGCAAGTAATTTGCCGCCGTACTATCTTTTTTCCGGGATTGGCATCAAAATGGTCACCGTAAAGCGGTTCGGACCCACCCAGGAGGCGAATCATGGCTGCTGCTCCCAAGAAATGCGCCAATGCTGCTTGCAACTGCGTTCCACCGGCGAATGCCAAATATTGCAGTGCACACTGCGAAGGGGTAGCGCAGAAGGTGGAGATCATGTGCACGTGCGGGCACCCCAACTGCACGGGCACGTCGAGCTAGTGCGAAGATTGCGGTTCGCGCGGAGTTGTCGCACGGATGCGCCGCCCCTACGGGGCTCGGGCAATTTTTATGGTCGGCTTTCCCCACGCTGAAGCGCGGGGCTAACGGACACTGCGCCCCCGGCGCGGTTTGCTTGCGAGCCGCCGCCCCGGTGCTCAGATTCGAGATTGCACGTTGTCTCCAACCTCAGCACCCCACGGACGGAGACCTGTCCGGGGGATCCCGGGAAGCGCGGGGCTAATGACCACTGCGCCTCCGGCGCGGTTTGCTTGCGAGCCGCCGCTTCGGTGCTCCACATTCGAGATTCCTCGTTGTCTCCAACCTCAGCACCCCACGGACGGAGACCTGTTCGTGGGGACCCCGGGAAGGCGCGGGGCTCACCTGTACTGCGCCTTCGGCGCGGGTGCTGTGGCCGATCCAGCTGCGCCGGTGCGATTGTGGTCGCAGATAAGTTGCCGGGGCGGTTAGCATCGGGTTCCCTGACACCTGTTCCGTGCCCCCCTGCCTTAATGACAGTCGTCCCCTCTCCGCGATACCCTGTGGGGTAGCCGCGGCGGTATGCGGCCGAAGGAGCGGATTCAGTTCAATGCCCATTCAACCGACCTCAAAAATCTGGCATAACGGCAAGCTCATTCCCTGGGAACAGGCGACGATTCACGTGATGAGCCACGTGGTCCACTACGGATCCAGCGTGTTTGAGGGGATCCGCTGCTATACCCAACCGCACGGCGCCGCGGTGTTCCGCCTGCCGGAGCACATGCAGCGGCTGCTGGATTCGGGCAAGATCTACCGGATGCACATTCCCTACTCGCTCGATGAGCTGTGCGCGGCGGTGGTGGATACGGTTGAGGCAAACGGCGTTGCGCCGTGCTATATCCGGCCCATCGTGCTGCTGGGCTATGGCGAGATCGGCGTGAACCCCAAGGGCTCGCCGGTCGAGGTGTACGTGGCGAATTATCCGTGGGGCAAGTACGTGGCCGGCGGCGAGGCGGCGGACGTTTGCGTGTCGAGCTGGAACCGGCTGGCACCGAACACGATGCCCGCACTGGCCAAGGCCGGCGCGAACTACATGAACTCGCAGCTCATCCGCATGGAAGCCGAGACGAACGGCTACGTGGAAGGCATTGGGCTAGACGTGAACGGCCTGGTCAGCGAGGGGTCGGGCGAGAACATCTTTGTGGTCCGCAATGGCGTGATTTACACGCCGCCGCTGTCGAACTCGGCGCTCTCCGGCATTACGCGTGACAGCGTGCTGACGATTGCGCGGCACCTGGGGCTCACCGTGATCGAGCAGGCGATTCCGCGCGAGATGCTCTACATCGCCGACGAGGTGTTCTTTACGGGGACGGCGGCGGAGGTTTCGCCGATCCGCTCGATCGACCGCATCGTGATCGGCGACGGCAAGCCGGGCGAGATCACAAAGAAGATCGCCGACGAGTTCTTCGGCATCGCGAACGGGTTGAAGCCGGATCGCTTTGGCTGGCTCACGCCGGTGAACGTGGGCGCGCAGGAGACGGTGAGCGCGTAGAGACAGGGAACGAGGGAACGAGGGAACGGGCGGCCTGATTGGGCTGCCCGTTTTTCGATTGACCAGTAGTATTCTTCTAGTCGAGGTAGACGGCATGCAGGACATCGCCTACACGGTGCATACGTTCAAGGAAGGCGGCACTTACGTGGCCTATGTGCCGGAACTCGATGTTTCCAGTTGCGGCGCAACCAATGACGAAGCGCGCCGCAATATCCGAGACGCCGTGCAGGGGTTTCTGGAAACTTGTGCTTCAATGGGTACTTTGACTTCAGTTCTCGAAGAAGCCGGCTATCGCCGCACCGGAGCCGCCTGGGAAGCACCTGAATTCGTGGCGTTAGATCGGCAAAAGGCCAGTGTTGCCTGATGCCTCCTCTCCACCCCGTCCATTACAAGACTCTGGTTGCGATCTTTGAGAAAGACGGATTCAATCTTGATCGGCAGCATGGCGATCACCTCATCCTGATTAAGCCTGGAATCTCCCGCCCTCTCGTTGTTCCCGCCTATCGCGCAGTCCCTGTATTTATCATTAAGAATCTTCTGCGCACCGCAGGCATGACACGCGACCGATACTTCGAACTCCTCCAAGACCTCTGAGAGTGCGCTGCTGCTCCTCCTCCCGTCTTTGACCCACTAAACTAAGAGTGTGAAGCCTGACATGAAAGTGACGGTGGCCGGCATAGAGCTGGTCAACCCGGTCATCGCCGCCAGCGGCACCTTTGGTTATGGCATCGAGTTCGAAGAGATCGTCGATCTCGAGCGCATCGGCGGCTTCGTCACCAAAGGCATCTCGCGCGAACCCATCAAGGGGCACGCATCGCCGCGGCTGATCCAAACGGCGGCGGGCATGCTCAACGCCATCGGGCTGCAGAACGTGGGCGTGGAGGAGTTCGTCGAGAAGAAGCTGCCCCCGCTCGCCCGCTATCCCAAATGCAGGGTGTTCGTGAACGTGTTCGGCTACACGGTGGCCGACTACATTGCCGTGATCGAGCGGCTCAACCAGGTGGGCAGCATTGCGGCGTATGAGGTGAACGTTTCATGCCCGAACGTGCATGCGGGCGGCATGACCTTCGGCGCGGACTGCGGGCAGCTTGACTACCTGGTGAGCCGCGCGCGGGCGGTATCGACGCGGCCGATCATTGTGAAGTTGTCGCCCAATGTGACTTCCATTGCGGAGATGGCCAAGGTGTGCGAGGGCGCGGGGGCCGACGCGGTGAGCCTGGTGAATACGTTCCTGGCCATGTCCATCGACGTTGAGACGCGCAAGCCGCGGCTGACCAACATTACCGGCGGGCTGTCCGGGCCGGCGATCAAGCCGATCGCGGTGCGCATGGTCTATGAGGCAGCGAAGGCGGTTTCGATTCCTGTGATCGGCCTGGGCGGAATTGTGACGCCGGAGGATGCGGTGGAGTTCATGCTGGCCGGCGCGACCGCGGTCCAGGTGGGGACAGCGAGCTACGCCGATCCGCGCGCCACGGAGCGGCTGGCGAAGGGGTTGGAGTCCTGGTGCCGCAGTCATCACATAGAGAAGGTGGCCAGCCTGACCGGCGCCGTGGACATTCCCCGGAAGTGACGCGCAGCCGAGGCGCGCGGATGATGTGCGGCATGCAATAGAATTCCCTGCGGAGGCCGGTGTTGAAGCGGTTTTGTATTGTTTTGTTTCTGCTGGCGAGTGTCGCCGCCGCGCAAACTTCGCCACGTGTGCGGGCGCTGCTGCTGGAGCAGCAGGGGAAGAACGCCGAGGCAGAGCAGGCATGGCGGGCGATTCTGCAGACGGAGCCGGGCAATGCCGAGGCGCTGGCGCACATCGGCCTGGATGAAGCCCGGCAGGATCGCTACGATCAGGCCATTTCCTACTACAGGAAGGCGCTCGCGATTGATCCGGCGATTCCCGCACTGCGGCTGAATCTGGGTCTTGCCTATTTCAAGTCCAGCCACTTCAAGGAAGCGGCGCAGGAGTTTGCCATTGAACTGCGCAGGCATCCAGGCGATCTTCGCCTGAATACCTTGCTGGGTATGGCGCATTATGGCGCGGCGCAATATGGGGAGGCTGTTCCGTATCTGCGAACCGCCGCGGCTGCCGATCCGAAGAACCTGCCGTTGCGATTGGCGCTGGCGCATAGCTGCATGTGGTCCAAGCAGCCCAAATGCGTGATGGCTGTGTACAAGGAGATTCTGGCGCTGAATGCGGACTCAGCCGAAGCCGATATGCTGGCCGGCGAAGCGCTGGATGAAATGGGCGACAACGCCGGGGCGCTGGCGCAGTTCCGCGCCGCGGAGCAGGCCAATCCCAAGGAGCCCGACGTGCACTTCGGCATCGGGTACATGCTGTGGACGCAAAAGCGGTACGCGGAGGCGGCGAAGGAGTTTGAAGCGGAACTGGCGAATGATCCGCAGCACAGCGAGTGCCGCGCCTATCTCGGCGACATTTATTTGCAATTGAATGACTACCCGAAGGCCAAGGCGGAGCTGGAGAAGGCGGTTGTCACGGACCCCAAACTCGAATTGATCCATCTCGATCTCGGCATTATTTACGCGCAGGATGGACGCAACCAGGATGCGCTGAAGGAGTTTCGCAGAGCCATCGAGCTGGATCCGCAGGATGCCGATCCCCACTGGCGGCTGGGCAAGCTGTACATGGCGATGGGCAAGCGCAGCGAGGCGAATGCGGAGTTCGCGCTGGTGCGCACCATGAAGCGCAAGCAGCAGCAGGATCTCTACGAGAAGATCTCGCACGCCCACCGTCCTGCTGCTCAGGCGGACCACCCGTAGGCATCGTCGCAGCAGACGAAATCCATGATCCTTGCGCTCGCCATTCTGCCGTTTCTCGCGTGGGTGTACCTGCTCGCGTTTCACGGCCGGTTCTGGCGATCTTCGCCGGTGCTTCCGCCGGTTGCGGCACAGGCCGACGCCGCGGTTGCGGTTGTGGTGCCCGCGCGGGATGAGGCTGAGTCTATTCAAGCCGCGGTCGGTTCTCTGCTTGCGCAGAACTACTGCGGCACGCTCTCAATTGTGTTGGTGGACGACAACAGTAGCGATGGCACGGGCGATCTGGCCGCCGCGCTTGCATCAGGCGGACGTCTGACCATCGTGAAGGGCGAGCCGCTGCCTGCAGGCTGGAGCGGCAAACTGTGGGCCATCCATCAGGGGCTTTCCCATCCGCTGGCGAGGGCCGCGGATTATGTGCTGCTAACCGACGCCGATATTGTGCATGCGCCCGGACACATCGCGGCGCTGGTGGCGCAGGCCGAGGCGGGCGGGTACGAGCTTGTCTCCGAGATGGTGCGGCTGCATTGCGCGACGGCCGCGGAGCGCGCGCTGATTCCGGCGTTCGTGTTCTTCTTTCAGATGCTGTATCCGTTCGCATGGGTGAACGATGCCACCAAGCGTACGGCGGGCGCCGCGGGTGGAACCATGCTGGTGGCGCGCGCCGCGCTCGATCGCATCGACGGAGTCTCGCGCATCCGCGACAATCTCATCGACGATTGCGCACTGGCAAAACAAATCAAGCACAGCGGGGGCCGCATCTGGCTGGGGCACGCTGAAGGCACGGTCTCCACGCGGGTCTATCGCAACTGGCCCGAGGTGTGGAACATGATCGCGCGAACAGCGTACGTGCAGCTTGGTTATTCGCCGTTGCTGCTGCTGGGATGCATCGCGGGCATGAGTCTGGTGTTTTGCGCTGCGCCGCTGGTGACGATGTTTGCGCACGGAGTGCCACGCGTGGTTGGAGCAGTTGCGTGGCTGATGAGTGCGACGGCGTTTCAGCCTACGCTGCGGCGGTACAGGCGATCGCCATTTTGGGGACTGGCGCTGCCGGCGATTGCGCTGTTTTATCTCGGCGCCACGATTGCGTCCGCTGCGCGGCATTACACCGGGCGCGGGGGCGGATGGAAGGAACGCGTGTATCCGGCGGCCCGATGATCGTTGCGCGGTTCCGTCGCCCCTACGGGGCTCCAGTTTTTATTGGCGGCGAATCCCAGGATTTTCGTCCGCCTTTGGCGGACTCGATCCTGGGCTAACATCCCTGCATCCCTCCGGGATGCTTTGCCGCTGGGGCGGTGAGGATTCTCACGCAAGCTCGCGGCGAGGATTCTCGCACAAATTCGGATACGCTTTGCCGCTGGCTCGATTTGGCATCATTTGCGCGCGAGGAACGTGACCTGCGGCAGGCGAAACCAGATTGCTGCGCCTTCGGCGTCGATGGTGAGCAGATCGCGAAGCTGCGGCGATGCGTCGAGGAACAGCTTGCGCAACTCGGCCACTCGATCCGGCGGCGTCTTCGAGCGGCGCACCCAATCGTCGAACTCCATGCCGCGCGGGCTCTCGGAGTAGCGATCGGTGATCTCGCGCTCGATGTGCAGGCCGGCCTGCTGCAGGGTTGCGCGCCACACGCTCAGGCGATAGCTGCGCACGTGGCTCGCATCGCGCAGCTTTTCGATGTGCTGGAGTTGATCGTCGAGGGCGATGTCTTCAGGGCCGTAGTTGTCCACGACGATGACCTTGCCGCCCGGGCGCACCACGCGGGCCATCTCGCGCACCGCGCGGGCATTGTCGGCGAAGTGATGCGACGCCAGCCGCACCGTGGCAATGTCGAACGATGCGTCGGGGAATGGAAGCTCTTCGGCCGGACCCTGCTGCGTGGTTACGTTCGCAAGGCCGCGCTGGGCGGCGCTCTTTGCAGTCTCAGCCAGCATGGCGGGGGTCAGGTCGTAGGCAACGACCCGCTCTACGTGCGGCGCAAAGGCCAGAGCGGTGTGGCCGGCGCCGGTGGCGATGTCGAGGACCGAATCCGTAGGCCGAGGCTGGGCTAGCGAGACGAGGAATGCGAGCGCGGTCGCGTCGCCGTGACCGGCGCTGCGCGTGTACGCCGCGGCGGTGGCGCCAAATTGCTGCTGCACGTTGCGATGAACTTCGCCGGAGTCGCTCATGAAGCCGATGCTAGCGGCTGGCGGCCGCGCGTGTCGAAGTGGTTTTTCTTATGCCGCATGTGCGGAGGGGTTATGGCCGCAGGGGCTAAAGCCCCGGATCCTTTGGTGGCGTTTCCGGCACGACTGAAGCCGTGCCCTTTCGCATTTTGGCTCGCCCAAGGAGTTCTACCGTTCGCCGCGAGAAGTTAGGCCGTGCTCTTCTATGAGACAGCGCCTTCGCCGGTGTAGACGCAGCCGCTGGTGCAGGTTTCGCGGACGGCCACTTTGCTGAGGCCGACGAGGTGCGGCGCCAGGCGCGTCCAGATCCAGCGCGCCAGGTTTTCGCTGGTGGGATTGTCGAGGCCGGCCACATCGTTGAGGCAGCGGTGATCGAGCTGGTCGTGGATGAGACGCCACGCGGCTTTGATATCGGCGAAGTCCATCACCCAGCCGAGATGCGGATCGACAGGCCCGCTCACCGACACCTGGATGTGAAAGCTGTGCCCGTGCATGCGGCGGCACTTGTGACCTTCCGGCACATGGGGCAGCCAGTGGGCGGCTTCGATGGTGAATTCCTTGAAGATCTCCATTGCTTCCCTCAGGGGATACCCAGCAGCTTATGCGTTTGCAGGCTCAAGCGCCAGCGCGGATGCGCCTTGCAGTAATCGACGGCAAGCGAGGTGTTGGCGTGGACGTCGGGGCCATCCATGGGCTGCAGAAAAAAATGTTCGAACGCCAGGTTCTCGAAATCCTGCGGTTCAGCGCCGTGCTGCGGAAATACGAGCTTAAGCTCGCTGCCGGAGAGCTGGACGAGGTTTGCGCCGGCCTTGGGGCTGACGCAGATCCAGTCGATGCCTGGAGGCGCCTGGACCGTGCCGTTCGTCTCGATGGCGATTTCAAAGCCGCGTGCGTGCAGCGCGTCGATGAGCGGCGGATCGAGTTGCAGAAGCGGCTCGCCGCCTGTGCATACCACGTAGCGAGTGCCGCTGCCGCTGGCGCCGTGCCAGGTTGCGCCCACGGCATCGGCAAGGGCGTCGGCGCTGTCGAACTTCCCTCCCCCGGGTCCATTGGTTCCCACAAAGTCGGTATCGCAAAACTTGCAGACAGCCGAGGCGCGGTCGTTCTCGCGGCCCGACCACAGGTTGCAGCCCGCAAATCGGCAGAAGACAGCGGCACGGCCGGCCTGTGCGCCCTCGCCCTGCAGCGTGAAAAATATTTCTTTGACGGCGTAGCTCATTGCGCGGGCCGACCGGTCAAGGCTGGATAACGCAGCGGATCCTCGATGCCGTTTTCGCGGAAGCCTTTGCGGCGCAGCACGCAAGAGTCGCATCCGCCGCAGGGCGAGCCGTCGGGCGCGGGATCGTAGCAACTGCTGGTGAGGCCGTAATCCACGCCAAGCTCGAGGCCGCGGCGAATGATCTGCGCCTTGGTCATGCTGATGAGCGGCACGTGAATCTTCAGCCGCTGCGTGCCTTCTACACCGGCCTTGGTGGCGAGATTGGCCATCGCTTCGAATGAGCGGATGAACTCCGGGCGGCAGTCGGGATAGCCGCTGTAGTCGAGCGCGTTCACGCCGATGAAGATGTCGCTGGAGCCGAGCACCTCAGCCCAGGCCAGCGCGAAGGAAAGAAAAATCGTATTGCGCGCGGGGACGTAGGTGATGGGGATGCCGTGGGACATCTCGTCCGCGCCGCGATCCTTGGGCACGTCGATGTCGGCGGTGAGCGCGGATCCCCCGAAGACGCGGAGGTCAATGGAGGCGATGCGATGCTGCTCGGCCCCAAGCGATGCGGCGACGCGGCGCGCCGCCTCAAGCTCGATGCTATGCCGCTGCCCGTAAGAGAACGACAAGGCATGCGCGGCGAAGCCCTCGGCGCGGGCGATGGCCAGCACGGTGGCGGAGTCGAGGCCCCCGCTCAGCAGCACAACCGCAGGCTTTTGCGATGCGTTCTCCATCTCTATGTATGGTAATGCAACAACGCATCGCGGAACGGCGCGGCTAGAAGCGGTAATCGGGCCGCAGCTCGCAGCGATAGACTCTGGAATTCGTATTGTCGCGGCTGCCGCGCGCGGTGCACGTGGCCCAGCTCAGGTAGAGCTCCGGACCGAGGGGGAAGACCATGGGCGTGCCGTCCAGATCGGCTTCGATGCTGACACCTTCGGCACTGCCGGGCAGAACGAAGTTGAGGGTCCGGCCGAAAAGCACAGGATAAGATTCGCGCACGCTGGAGTTGATGGAGGTACGGAACACTTCGGCTTCCACCAGGAACGTCGCGGTGTCGGACCAATCGAGCGCGCTGGCGGTGATGATTTCTCCTCCGTGCTCGAAGCCGCTTGAGTCGATGCGCGTGAAGGGACAGGGGCCGGCAATGCAGGAGGCACGCACGTTGCGGAATTCATTGCCGTGGCCGGCATCGAGCGTGACTGCGCCGGTGGCCGCCTTCCATAACCCATCCGGCGAGCAGGGACCCTGATGATTGCAGGGTATGTTTCCCCGGTTGACCACCTGGAAGGTCTTAACCGCGCTGGCGATGTTCTGCTCTCCCTGGGCGTTCACCGTGTAGCGGATGCGGATATTCGTAACCGGCGATAGCTTTTTTCCCGCCGGAGTTGTTTCTGCGACAGCAACCGGCTCCATCCGCGCCACATAGAGCTTCTTTGTGGTCCCCTTCACATCCACCGGGATGGTAAGCGAGAGGGGCTTGTAGCCCTCGCGCGCAAAGGAGACGAGCAGTGTCTGGCCCGGCCACGCCTTTTCGCGCATCTGGAAGTGGTAGTAACCCGAGGCGTCGGAGACCGCGCTTACTTTCATGACGCCATCGGTAGCGGAGACGGTGGCTCCCGAGATCGGCAGGCGCCGGTTGGGATCCTTGTCCTGGCGTATCACCGCTCCCTGAACGGCGATGACGCGAGGGCGCCACTGGCCGTTACGCAAAAACAGCAGGGTGATGATGCCGGCCGCCGCCACGGCAAGAGCCGCCCATACGATGATCTTCTTTGAGTTCATTGCAAACGTACGCGTCTACAACAGATTGGACGCACTCCAAGCCGAAATTGGTTCCCGCGCTACTGGCCCTGCAGCAGTTGCATCTAAGTGTTTGGACACCAATGGCCCAACCAACCGAGAATACAGGTACGGAGAGATCGGTTTGAAGCCGGATGAACGGGCAAGCGGAGCAGTGCCGCCAAAGGAGATGGAAAAGCGAATCGCTGCACCCTTGCTTTCGCGGCGCACACTTTTGCAGGCGCTGGCTGGGGTGTCGCTGGGAGCGCCCGTGTGCGCGACTGCACTGCTGCGAGGCGCGGGGCCTGTGGAGGCTCATGCGCCGGAGCCCTCCGAGCCTGCCCAGCTTCCGCCCCCCAGCACCCTTACATCCGAGGACGATGCTTTTCTGAACGAACTGGAGAAGGCGAATTTCCTGTTCTTCTGGGAGCAAGGCAATCCAACGACCGGTTTGATCAAGGACCGGTGCAATGTCCGCACGCCGGATACCAGCGTTGCCGCCTCGATTGCGTCGGTGGGCTTCGGCCTGACCGCCATCTGCATCGCGCAGATGCGCGGCTTCGTCAGTTATGCCGACGCGCGCCTGCGGGTGATCTCCACGCTTTCGTTCCTGTGGCACAAGCTGCCGACACACCGGGGATTCTTCTATCACTTTGCGAACATCAATACCGGCGAACGGCTATGGGATTCGGAGGTTTCATCCATTGATACGGCGATCCTGCTGTGCGGCGCGCTCACCTGCAAGGCGTACTTCAAGAGCGACAAGGACATTCAGCAACTGGCCCACGCCATCTTCGACCGCGTGGACTGGTCCTGGCTCAGCGAAGACACCAGCCTGCTCTCCCACGGCTGGACGCCGGAACTCGGATTCATCAACTCGCGCTGGGACTACTATAGCGAGCTGATGATGATGTACCTGCTGGGCATGGGGTCGAAGTCGCATCCGCTGTCGAGCGACACCTGGTTTGCCTGGAAGCGGACGATCTTCGAATACGACGGCCTTCGCTATATCGGCTCCTTTGCGCCGCTGTTTATCCACCAGTATTCGCAGGCGTGGTTCGATTTTCGCAATAAGCACGACCGCTATACCAACTACTTCCGCAATTCAACCATTGCAACGGATGTGCACCGGCGCTTTTGCGTGGAGCTCAACGAACAGTTCCCGGACTACTCGAATGCGCTGTGGGGTATCACGGCGTCGGACTCGGAACGGGGTTACGTGGCGTGGGGCGGTCCGCCGGCCATGGGCCCGATCGATGGCACGGTGGTGCCCGCCGCCGCTGGTGGCTCCATTCCCTTTCTGCCTGCCGAGACGATGCGGGTGCTGCACACCATCCACGATCATTACCCGCAGGCGTGGTGCCGCTACGGATTTGTGGATGCCTTCAACCCGCTCACCAACTGGTACGACACCGACGTGGTGGGCATCGACACAGGCATCACCATGCTGATGGCGGAGAACGCGCGCTCCAGTTTTGTGTGGGATACGTTCATGAAGAACGAGGAAGCGCAGCGCGGCATGGCGGCGGCGGGCTTCGCGCCCGACACTCCGGCGCCATCCCCGGCGGCATGACGGTCGCGGCATGGTTGTCCGGCGCGGAGTCCTGCGTCCGCTACCACTTACACAACGCGATACATACCACCTGCATCGCATAAAGGGATAGGTTTCGCATCTCACTCGCGCTGTGCGCGATTCATTCAACAACCAGGGAGAGTAGCAGGAACACGATTGGACGTCAGGGGTGAGTGGCTCATCTGGTTTGACCCGAGAAGGCCTCGCACAATAAGTTTGAAGTTAGATTCAACTCCTTCGGCACAAGAGACAACTGCCAGCAGCATTGCTGAGCAGTTGCGCGCACGGAGGAGTGCGGGGCGGCGAAGATTTCCAGCGACGACCCACCCCTGCGGCCTGGCTACTTCCTTGGTTTCCATCAGCCACTCCACTCGCTGCACTTGCGTGCGGTTTGCGGGCCTTTGAAATGGGGGATATGTCCTCGGCGGGTAACGAAACGAATACAACCAAGACCGCTCCTGAACGCGAGAAGCAGAGCGAAGGAGCCTGGCGTGAACGACTGCGCGCGCTCAAGAACGTGCCGCCGGTTCTCCACTTTGTGTGGGAATCGGGGCCCTCAGTCGTCTTCTGGAACATCACCATCCGCATCGTGGTGGCGTTTCTGCCCGTCGGGATCGGCATCATCGGCCGGTTCATCATCGACGGGGTGAACCAGATTCGCCTGCACAGGCCGCTGCCTCAGCACTTCTGGTGGCTGGTCATCGGAGAGATGCTTCTGGCCGTCATCACCGGCATTCTGGCGCGCTCGGTGGATTACTTCGACAACCTGCTGGCCGATCGCTACACGCACCATGTGAGCGTGGAAGTGATGCGCAAGGCCGCGGCGCTCGACGTCACGGTGTACGAAGACCCGGTCTTTTACGATCGGCTGGAACGCGCGCGAGTGCAGGCCACGGACCGGCTGGCGATGATCCAGCAGATGGGCCGGCTGATTCAGCAGAGCGTGACGGCGCTGGCGTTTTCCGCGGTGCTGATCAAGTATTCGCCGTTCCTGCTCTTCCTGCTGGTGGCGGGCATCATCCCCGCATTCCTCGGCGAGAGTCATTTTGCATTCCTTACCTACGCGAAGAACTTCCGCCAGACGCCGCTGCGCCGCCAGATGGACTACCTGCGCCAGGTGGGCGGAAGCAAGGAAGCCGCCAAGGAACTCAAGCTTTTCAACCTGAGCGACTACCTTACGCAGCGCTTCACCGGGCTCTCGCAGACCATCTACGAACAGAACGTGGCGCTGAACCGGCGCCGGCTTTTCTGGGGCGGGCTGCTCGCCATCCTCGGCCAACTTGGCTACTACGCGGCGTACGCGGTCAGCATCTGGCGCACCATCAAGGGCCAATACAGCATCGGCGACCTCACCCTGATCACCACCGCCATCATGCAGGCGATGTCGAACATCCAGCAGGCATTCTCGACGGCGTCGGGTGTGGCGGATCAGGCTCTGTTCCTCACCGACCTGCTGGCGTTCTTTGAGATGAAGCCGCGCGTCGAGTCGAAGGTGAACGGATTGCCGGCCCCACGGCCTATCCGCCGGGGCTTCGAGTTCCGCAATGTGTCGTTCGCGTATCCCGGCACCACGCGGCGGGTGTTGAAGGATTTCAACTTCACGCTCGGGCTCGGCGAGCGCATTGCGCTGATCGGCGAGAACGGCCAGGGCAAGACCACGATCGTCAAGCTGATTACGCGCCTCTATGACCCGACGGAAGGCGAGATTCTGCTGGACGGCGTGGACCTGCGCGAGTACGACCTGGACGATCTGCACAAGGAGATGGGCGTCATCTTCCAGGATTTCATGCGCTACGAGATGACGGCGCGCGAAAACATCGCGGTGGGCCGCATTGAAGTGCCGCACTCACCGGGTGAGATTGAGTACGCCGCGCAGAAGAGCCTGGCCGCGGGTGTGATCGCGAAGCTGCAGGGCGGCTACGACCAGATGCTGGGACGCCGTTTTGAAAGCGGGGTAGACCTCTCCGGCGGCGAGTGGCAGAAGCTGGCGCTGGCTCGCGCCTATCTGCGGGACGCACAACTGCTGATCCTGGACGAGCCCACCGCCGCGCTGGATGCGCGCAGCGAGATGGAGGTCTTCCAGCGGTTTGCGGAATTGACCGAGGGCAAGATGGCGCTGCTCATCTCGCATCGGTTCTCCACCGTCCGCATGGCGGATCGCATTGTTGTGCTGGAAGGCGGCCGGCTGGTGGAAGAAGGAAATCACGCTCAACTGATGGCGTTGGGCGGGCGCTATGCGTCCATGTTCGAGATGCAGGCAGCCAGTTACCGTTGAGGCCGAATGACTGAGAACGCAACCATGGTCGATCAGGATACACTCACGGCGGCGCAGAGCGACCGCCTGCTGGCAGCAGCGCACGCATCGTCCAAGTGGGACGTTGTGATCCGACCCGCGCGCGCCAGCGACTATTTCAAGCACGTGCAGTCGGTACGGCAGCGCCTTCGGGCGCTGGAGCTGGAACTGGCGCGGCTGCCGGAGCCGGCTCCCGACGCCGGGGTTGCTGCGTTGCTGCAGTTGCGCGCCAGTCAGCGGCTTTTGCGGGGGGCCTCGCGAGGGATTGCAGCCAAGCCTCGCAAGCACGAAGTGCTGCCCGTCATCCACCCGGGACCGCGCGAGGTGCCGCGGCTGGTGACCCTATGCGCGTCGTATCTGGACGCCCTGGGCGGCAAGGCTTCCGGTGCGAGCTTTGCGATGTATCTGCGCGCGCTGCAGGAGCACGATCCCCTTACGCTCAACGAAGTGTGGAATCTTCCGGGCTACCTGCAATTCGTTCTCCTCGAGTCCATTCTCGACAATGCGGAGCAGGCCTCGCGGGGAGACGCCGCAGCCATCGCGGCTTTGCCGGTCCAAACTACAGGGTTGCGCAATCTTGCCAACACCGACTGGAAGACGCTTCTGGAGCCGCTGATCGCGTTCGACGCGGTATTGCACCAGGACCCCACCGGCACGTACGCACGCATGGATTCGGATAGCCGCGAACTCTATCGCCGGCGCGTGGCGAAGATGGCGCTGCACTCCGACTTCACCGAGTTGCAAGTGGCGCAGCACGCGCTCGACCTGGCGCGCGAAGCGACCAGACGGTCTTATCAGGACGTGCGGGTGAGCCGGCGCTGCACGCACATCGGCTACTATCTTGTCTCCAAAGGCGTTTCCCAGCTCGCCGCGCGAGTCGGCTATCATCCTCCGCTCTCCGACCGCATTCGCGCCGCCATCCGCGCCAACTCCGACGACTTCTACATCACCGGCATTCAGCTCATCACCATCGTCTTTATAGCCGCGGCGCTCTTCCCTCTGCTTCCCAACTACGCCGTCTTCGGCACGCTCGCGATCACGTTCCTGCTGATGATCATGCCGACCATGCAATGCGCGGTGGAGCTGGTCAACAACGCGGTCAGCGTGATCTTCGACCCCGAGCCGCTGCCCAAGCTGGACTTCTCCGAACGGATTCCCGCGGAGTTCACCACGCTCGTCGTAGTCCCCACCCTGCTGCTGAATGAAAAGCAGGTGCACGAGATGGTGGACGAGATGGAGGTTCGCTATCTCGCCAACCGCGACGCCAACCTGCACTTCGCCCTGCTCACCGATCTGCCGGATTCGGTGAGCAAGCCGCATCCCAACGACACGAACCCGCTGGTCGAACTGGCGGTCAAGCGCATCAACGATCTGAACGCCAAGTACGCTCCTCTTGGCAAGGGCACATTCCTGTTTCTCCATCGGCACCGCATCTTTAATGTGCGCCAGGGTGTGTGGATGGGCTGGGAGCGCAAGCGTGGAAAGCTGCTCGACCTGAACAAGCTTCTGGTGGGCGAATACGACGCTTTTCCGATCAAGGCGGGCCGGCTGGATCTGCTCCGCACGGTTCGCTACATCTTGACGCTGGACTCCGATACGCAGCTTCCGCGCGGCTCGGCCGCACGTCTGGCCGGCGCCCTCGCGCATCCGCTGAATCAGGCCATCATCGATCCTCAGCGCCGCGTCGTCACTGAGGGATATGGAATTCTGCAGCCGCGCGTCGGAGTGAGCGTGAGTTCGGCGACGCGTTCAAGGCTGGCTGCGCTGTTCTCAGGCCAGAGCGGCTTCGATATCTACACGCGCGCCATCTCCGACGCCTACCAGGACCTCTACGGCGAAGGCATCTTCACGGGCAAAGGCATCTATGAAGTCGCAGCGCTGCACGCCGTGCTCAACCGGCGGTTCCCGCATAACTCGCTTCTCAGCCACGACCTGATCGAAGGCTCCTACGCGCGCGCCGGACTGGTTACGGACATCGAAGTCATCGACGATTATCCTTCGCACTACAGCGCCTACACGCGCCGCAAACACCGCTGGGTGCGCGGCGACTGGCAGATTGCGCAATGGATCTTCGGTCACGTTCCCGACGAGACGCGTCACAAGGTTCCGAACCCCATCTCCACCGTCTCGCGCTGGAAGATCTTCGACAACCTGCGCCGCTCGCTGGTGGAGCCGTTCACGTTCATCCTGTTCGTGGCGGGCTGGCTGGTGCTGCCCGGCGGGCCGCTCTACTGGACGATTGTTCCGCTGCTGCTGTTCTTCTTCCCCACCATCGTCCAGGTAGCCTTTGGCCTGGGCCGCGCGCTGATGAGCGAGCGTGAGGGGGCCGTGCACCAGGTGCTCTTAGGCGCCGGCCACGCGTTCCTTCTGGCCTGCCTCAACCTCTTCTTTCTTCCCCACCAGGCAATGCTGGTTTTCGACGCGGTATTTCGCTCGCTGGTGCGGCGGTTTATCACCGGAGAAAAGCTGCTGGAGTGGGAGACGGCCGCGGAGTCGGAGTCGGCTACGCGCAAGATCACTCCCGTGGATCGCTACCTGGCCATCATGCCGTTTCTGGCCAGCGTTATCGCGGTCATCGTCTATTTCTTCGGCGACTCCCCCAGCGCCTTCCTGATCGCCGCGCCGATCTTGTTCCTGTGGTGCATGTCCACGGTTTTGACCGCGTGGCTCAATCGGCCGCCGCGCGTTGCGGAACAGCTCAGCAAGAACGACCAGAGTTTTCTCGCGTGCCAGGCGCTGAAGATCTGGCGCTACTTCCACGAGTTCGGCACCGAGCGGCACAGCTTCCTTATCCCCGATAACGTGGAGGAAGAGGGATTGCATGAAGCCGCGCGGGTTTCGCCCACAAATATCGGACTGCTCCTGAATGCGCGGCAGGCAGCCTGTGAACTGGGGTTCATCACCGTGCCGGAGTACGCGAGCATGACCACGAACAGCCTGGCCTCGATCGGCAGGCTGCGCAAGCTCCGCGGCCACCTTTACAACTGGTATGAAACCCACAACGGCACGCCTCTCGAGAAGAATCCTTTTGTGTCGTCGGTGGACAGCGGGAATTTTGTCGCCTCGCTGTACACTCTGCGCGCGGGTACGCGGGAGTTACTGAAGAAGCCCCTGCTCTCTCCCCAGCTTTTCGCGGGCCTGCGGGTGCACTGGGAAGTGATGCAGAAGGAAGGAAAGCTTCCGCAAACGGTTGCGAAGCTGAAGCTGCCGGACAAGTCTGCATCCGTCAGCGAGTGGCTGACCTGGCTGCATTCGGCGGAGCAGGCGTTCTCGCAGGCGCTTTCCGCACCGGAACCGAAGGTGCATCCGTGGTGGTATGCCGAAACCGAGCGTCGAGTCAAAGGCATTCTGGCGCTGGTGCGCGATTACATGCCGTGGCTGCAACCGTACTTCGCGCCCCTGCGCAATGTGCCGAACCTCGCCATCACCGAACATGCGGAATCGTTGATGCTGGACCACCTGATCGAGTTCGCGCAGGCGCTGCAGATCAAGCTCGCTCCGGCGACCGAGGTGCGCGAGCCGGGTGAGTCGCTTTCGGCCATGCTGCTCACGTATCTGCCGGCCGCGATCCGCAACCTCAAGAATCTGGACGCCTCTCTGCGTGCCATTGCGCACCGGTCGGAGGTTCTGGCTGAAGAGACGGAGTTCGGGTTCCTGGTCAACAAGGGGCGTCAGATTCTCTCCATCGGATACGACGTGAACAAGGGAAGCATTCACGACGCCTCGTACGACATGCTCGCCTCCGAAGCGCGCATCGCCAGTTTCCTCGCCATCGCGCGCGGAGAGATGCCGCAGCAGGGCTGGTTCAAGCTGTCGCGCGACTACACCGCCGCGTACGGCACATACGCGCTCATCTCGTGGACGGGCACGATGTTTGAGTACCTGATGCCCGCGCTCTGGATGCGCAGTTATCCGGGTACCCTACTCGCGGGCGCAATCAACGCGGCTGTGCAGGTGCAGCAAGGCTTTGCGCGCAGGCTGGGCATTCCCTGGGGGATCTCGGAGTCCGGCTCAGCCCGCAAAGACGATGCCGGCCACTATCACTACCTGGCCTACGGAATTCCCGATATCGCGCTCTTCGATGAAGCGACTGCCGGCCCGGTGATCTCGCCCTATTCCACGTTCCTGGCGCTGGGCGCTCATGCCGAGGAGTCCATCCGCAACCTGCGCCGCATGGCCGCGGAGGGTTGGGTCGGCGCCTACGGATTCTACGAAGCGGTGGACTTTACGCAGGGCACGCGCAAAGGCGAAGTTGTGCGCGAGTGGATGGCACACCACCAGGGAATGTCGCTGCTCGCCATCCTGAATTGCCTGCGCGGAAACATCGTGCAGGAATGGTTCCACTCGAACGCGCTGATCCAATCGGCGGAGCTGCTGCTGCACGAGACGCCCATGAGCAAGGCGCTGCTCAGGGCGTCTCTGCGCGAGTTCGATCCCATCCGGCGGCCCGCCGCGACCAAGGCTGTCGCCTGAGTCAGCGCTGACCTTCGATCTTGACCAGCACCAGCGCGTTCGGCGTAAGGGTCAGATTCAAAGTGTCGCCGGTGAGCTTTACTTCCTGCGGCGCGGCAAGAGCGGTTTCGCGATTGAGCTGCTCCACCTGCGCCGGCGTGGGATCCACCGGGCTGCCCATCTTGCGGTAGTCCGGCAGCACGTTGCCGTGATCCTGATCGACGCGCTCAATGGTGACGCGGGCATTCGCGGGAGCATGCTGGAAGACCAGCTTGATGGTTTTCGTACTTCCCTGCTTGTCCGGGTCGACGATGTTCCACGCTGCCACTGCAACGCCGCCATTGCTCGTTCTCGTTGCAAGCACGTCGTCTCCCTTCACCGGGATGCGTTTGTTGCCGAGTTCATGCAGAAGCCCGTACGCGTAGTAGCTGGGCTTGTTGATGCCGCCCTTGGCGCGCAGGCCGAACATGCCGACAAATGGCTTCGGGATTGGGCCGCCCTCCTCGAAGACGTCAGAGAACGTCCAGAACGACATCATGTTCACGTTGCCGTCGCATTGCCGGATGGTGTTGGCAAGCGCCGGGCCTACAAATGTGGTATCGCGCGCCTCGTGCATACCCTGCACATTCCACTCGGTCAGGAAGAACGGCAGATTGGGGGTGCTCGACTGCTGAATCTGGCGGTGTACATCCGCCACCGCTGCGCACACGCGCTGGTCCATGGGATATTGGCTCAGCACCGGGTCGTCCGCATAGGCGTGCGTGGAGACGAAGTCCACGGGCACATGATTCTCCGAGGTGAATTTCAGAAACGCCGGAATCCACGCCGCTGCCGCCGTCGCCGGCCCACCGACGCGCAGCCGCGGGTTTACCGATTTCAGATCGCGCGCGGTATGCGCATAGAGATCGAAGTACGACCGCTGCCGGGGAACGCCGCCCCAGAAGTCGATGTTCGGCTCATTCCACACTTCGAAGTACCACGTCGCGACCTCGTCGATGCCGTAGCGGTCCACGAGGTGCTGCGCGAAGTGCTTGATGAGGTCGTCCCACAGCTCCATGCTCTTGGGCGGCGAGACGTTCTGCTTGTACCAGAAGGGATGCAGGTCGTCGGGATTGAACGCCAGCTTCTTCGGCATAAAGCTGATCTCGACAAACGGCTTCACGCCATTCTTGAGAAGGCCGTCATAGATCTGGTCGACATAGGCGAAGTTGTAAACCGGTTTGCAGTTTTGCTCGTTGTAAACGCCGACCTCGTCGTGCAGGATGGCATGGAAGCGCACGTAGTTGAAGTCGGCGACCTTCTTCACCGCGCGCATATCGCTGCGATAGCTCTCGCGGAGGGTGAGGATGGCGCGGCCGGAGCCGAACATCTGCTCCCAGAAGTGCGGAAAGGGCGTGGTCTGCGCGGTGGCGTCGATGGTGACGGTCTGCTGGGCGGAGAGCGGAACAACGAAGCAAGACGCAAGGACCAGCGCAGAGATGCGAGCGAGTGCACGCGAACTCATAGATATCTCCTGATGATGAACGGCAGAGGCGACGAGAAAAAGAATTGCGAGCAGCCCGACTGGCGAGCTGCTCGCGGAGTTATGAGCGGATCGCGCGGTCTTAGAACTGGAACCGCGCCTGCATGGTGACGGTACGGGAACCGAGCGCGCTTTGTGCCTGGCCAAAGTTCTTGGCGGTGATGTCGCCTACTACGCTACCCGGATTGAAGTTGAGGAGGTTGAACACATTGAACGCGTCGGCGCGCACCTCGATGCCGGCGCCTTCGCGCTTCAGGTAGGGCATGCCGAAGACCTTGCTCACGGTCATGTCGACGTCGCGGTAGCCGGGGCCGGTGATGAAGTTGCGGCGCACGCCCGGAGCCTGCGGAGGAACACCTCCGGTGGCCGGGAACGCGGGGCCGGGAGTGAGCGCGGGCGGAGTAAAGTAGGCCAGTCCTCCGTTCGGGAAGTTTTTGTTCTTGCCGTCGCCCACCCCCTGTCCGGATTTGTAGGCGTCATTGCTGGTGTCGGTTCCACCCAGGCCGTTATACGCGGCGGGCAGCACCTGGTAGTAGTTGCAGGTTGAGCAGTAGAGGCTCCCCACCGTGCTGTAGTACACGGGTGTCCAGGGGAAGCCGGTGTGCAGTTGCAGAATGCCGCTGAACGACCATCCGCCGGCGAGCTTCTCCGCCCACTGATGGCTGCTGCGCCAGAAAACCGGCTGCCACATCGCGACAAGCTTTTCCTGGCGGCGGATGTCGTAGTCGGAGCGGCCCCAGTTGAGGCTGGGATTGTAGGGATAGTCCTGCATGGAGTAGGGCGCCGAACTGGTGTCCATGGAGCGGCCCCAGGTCAGTTGCGCGTCCATCATGAACTGGTGCGCAAACTGGTGTTTTAGTTCGCCGAGAAAGGCGTTGTAGCTGCCATGCCCGATGTTGTCCCAGTAATTCACGCTGTTGACCTGCGGGTTGAGCGGAATGCCCCGCACTGAGGCCACGGCGTTCTCATCGTAGTGGAAGTAAGTGTGCCGCGTAACGCTGCCCTGGTAGCCCACGGTCAGCACGAACTGGGCGCCCAGATCGGTTTGTGCATCGAGCGAGTAGTGCTCGGTGTACATCGTCGGCATGTTGGTGCGGAACGCATTCACACTGACCTGTCCGTTGGTCGGCAATCCGTTCGAGCCAAACGTCACAATGGTGTTGGGGTTGGGCGGATAACCGTAGAGGGAATGCACGTCGCTCGGCACGTTGTACACAATGCCGGGATTGGGCGAACTCGGCGTGCTCATGCTGAAGTTTGGCTGAACTTCCAGCCCTGGGTTGAAGTACGACTGTGCGGAGATGGCGATTTCATTCTGGTTGTAGTTGAGGCCGAACCCGCCGCGCAGGACAACGCGCTGGTTATAGATGCCGGGCGTCCAGGCAAACCCGAACTGCGGCCCGAAGTTCAAGTTCTGCGGAGTCCACTGGCTCGCGCCCTTGCGCACATACATTCCGGTCAGCAGATCGGCGCCGCTGCCAAAGCGGACAGAGTAGAGGTTGTTTTCCTTGGATGTGATGGAGCCGAAATAGCTGTAGCGCAAGCCCATATTCAACGTAAGGTTCGGGGTGACTTTCCAGTCGTCCTGCACAAACGCGCCCCAGATATTCTGGCGGTTATCCTGGCGCGCCGCAGTGGGGATGCCGGTGTGCGGATCGAAGGTGCCGGACTCCGACCGCGGCGCATCATTCAGGAAGTCCCAGATGTTGAAGAAGCTGAAGCTGGGCCGCGCGGCATAAGGCTGGATATCGAGGTAATAGAGGCGAGTGAGTTCGCCGCCAAACTTGAACGAGTGGCGGTTCAAGATCTTGGTGAGAATGTCGCGATAACCATAGGTCCACTGATCGAAGTTGCTGGGGCCAGGCGCGCCGAAATAGGAGAAGCTGGATACAGTTCCGATGGTGCCGATACTGTCCTGAGGCAAGCCGAACGGCGCCTGGGGGTTGGAGGTAATTTCATTCCAGCGCCAGCCTGCCGCATTGGCGCGAGCCTCATTCAGCAGTGTCGGCGAGAAGACGTGGTTCCAGATGCCGGAAAAGGCATTGTTGATGGCCGAGTGATGCCACAGGTCATAGGGTCGCACCGGGCCGTTGTAGAAAGTCTGATCCACCGGTACCCAGTAAATTGCGAAGGTCAGGTGATCGCGGCCGGTCACATCCGCATCGAGCCGCCCATTGAACTGCTGATTCACCACGTTGGTGGGATTCGATGTGGTGAAGTCGCCGATGTCGGCCACGCCCGGAACCAGGCCGCCACCCACGCCGGGATTGGTCGGGCTGGTCCAGGTCGGATCCTGCGTACCCAGGGCCGAATGCAGCGGCGAGCCGATGTTCAGGCCCTGACCGGGAACAGTCAGGCAGTTGGTGCCTTCCGTCAGGCCAATCTCACCGCACGTCACGTTGATGGTTCCGATAGCGTTCACCGGAGCGCCGGGGAAAGTAAGGTACTTCGATGCGATGCTGCCGGAGGGTCCCAAGCCGTCGAAGGCCTTCGTCTCATACCATCCGGTGTTCGTCACGTTAGAGTTGTTGCGCTCGGTTTCATATGAGAAGAACGCGAAGACGTGATTTTTCCAGATGGGGCCGCCAATGCTGCCGCCCATCTGGTTGAATCGCTGGGTGTCCTTCAGAAGGCCGCGCTGCGCCGCAGTACCGGCGCTCAGCGAGCCCGGTCCGTTGTAGCGTTGATAGGCATTCAAGCCCGGGCGCCAGGCCTGGAAGAACGCACTGCCGTGGATGGTGTTGGTGCCGCTCTTGGAGGTGACCTGGATCTGCGCGCCGGAGAACCGGCCGTTTTCCGCGCTGTAGTCGTTTGACACCACGCGCACGCTGTCGACCGATTCCTCAGAAGGCGTAACTACCGACGTTCCGCCCCAGACCGCGCTGACGGTGCTAATGCCGTCGATCGAGATGCTGTTATCTTCATATTGCTGCCCGTTGCCGAGCGCCTGCGGCCCGTTCTCCGTGGCGAAGATGCCGGTGTTTGGGCCGGGCCCACCCGGACCCTGCGTGCCGGGCAGGCTGAAGGTGCCGCCGCCCGCGGCCTGGGACTGGTCGCCCGTGGTGCCCGGCGTGAGCGCCGTCAACTGGAAGACGTCACGGCCGAACGAAGGCATGTGCTGTATCTCGTTGGAGCTGATGGTGGCGCCGATATTCGGCGTCGCCGTATCCATCAGCGGAGTGTTTTGGGCATTCACCGTCACCGAGGTGGACACCGTCGCGACGGCCAGCTTCACGTTGATGGAGTTGGCCTGCTCCGGAATAATCTGCACGTTCTGCAGAATCTTCTTTTGAAATCCCGGGGCCTCCACCGTGAGCGTATAGTGCGCTGGCGGCAGCGCATTGAAGTTGTAGACACCCTCGCCATTGGTGGTTCTGTTCTGCGTTTCGTTCGTGTCCACGTTGGTGAGCGTGAGCTTGGCGCCGGGAATGACCCCGTTTTGCATATCGGTGACGGTGCCCTGAATGGAGGCGCGGAATTGCGCATGCGCCCAGGGAGCCAGTATGAGTGCCAGCGCGATCGCGATGGCCGCGCGAATCATGTTGTTTGCTTCTCTGGCCCGGAATTGCGGAAGGTACATCATCGTTTCTCCTTGTTGATTGCGCGCCTGCAACCGACGACAAGGATCGACTCTGAAAAGCAATGGATCTTTCAACGAGGAAAGGGCGAGGAAAGCCGTTGATCGCCACGGAGACGACCGGGTCCGGAGAAAGAGTCCGGAGATAAGAGCGAGCAAAAACGTCGCAAAAATGGCGCAGGTCTGCAAGCGCGACCGGGAACTTAGATGTAAGTACCTTTGCGGAGGTGGCCTGGGAGGTTCGAGTGTGATCGAAACCGCTCCCGTGAAACGCTGCAGCGGATTTCTCCAGCCGCGTCCGGCTTTGATAGCGTGAAGAGCGGCGGTCCGAGGGAGATTTCAGGCAATGTCCGAGCGCGAGAACGAAGCGTCCAGCGCATCGTCGCAGACAAATCCAGGCGCCATCGTCGCCGGCTTCTCCGGCTGGCTGTTGGATGCGTTCGATTTTTTCCTCGTCACCTTTTGCCTGACGGCGATGGCGCATGAGTTCCACAAGAGCGACGCCGAGATCGCGCTCGCCTTCACCATGACGCTCATCTTCCGGCCGGTTGGAGGATTCCTCTTCGGCCTGCTCGCCGATCGCTACGGCCGCCGCAAGCCGCTCATGATCAACATGGCCGCCTACGCCGTGGCCGGCATCGTCACGGGCCTGGTTCCCAGCTACACCTGGCTGCTTGTGGTGCGCGCGGCGTTCGGAATCGTGATGGGCGGCACCTGGGGCGTGGGCGCATCGCTGGCCATGGAGGGCGCCGCCCGGCACCGCCGCGGGGTCCTCTCCGGCCTGCTGCAGGAGGGCTACGCCGCCGGCAACGTGCTCGCCGCAGTTCTGTACTTCTTTCTCTTCGATCGCCTGGGCTGGCGCTGGCTGTTTATCCTGAGCAGCCTTCCGGCGCTTCCACTGGTCTGGTACATCCTGCGCCACGTGAAAGAATCCACCGTGTGGCAGCAGACCGCGCGCAAGCGTGTCTCGTGGGCAGAGCAATATCGCGAGATCCTCTCACACTGGAAGCTCTTCCTGTATCTGCTCGTGTTTATGACGGCCATGATGTTCGCCTCGCACGGCACGCAGGATATGTACCCGACGTTCCTGCAGCGGCAGTGGCACATGACGCCCGAACGCCGCGCAGTCATCACCGGCATCTCCGCCCTGGGAGCGATTGTCGGCGGGCTGGTCTTCGGATACCTCTCCGATAAGCAAGGCCGGCGCCGCGCCATCATCACGGCGTTCATCCTGGGGGCGTTGCTCATTCCGGTGTGGGCCTATGCGCCCAACGTGACGCTGCTCGTGGCCGGCGCGTTTCTGATGCAGTTCATGGTGCAGGGCGCGTGGGGCGTGATTCCGGCACATCTCTCCGAACTGTCGCCGGACTCCGTTCGCGCGCTGCTGCCCGGCTTCGCGTATCAGACGGGCGGCGTACTCGCCGGCTCCGTGGGATACCTGGAGGCGCTGTTCGCAGGGCGCACCAGCTACGCCACAGCCATGGCGCTGACCGCGCTGACCGTGTTTGTGGTTGCTTCGTTCATGGCGTTTCTCGGGCGCGAACGCCACGGGCATAGCTTCGGCTCCGCCTGAGAGCGCCTACCGGCCTTCCCCGGAAGGCCCGCGTCCCCTGCTTGCTACTCCCTACTGCCTGCTTTTTCGCTTCTTTGCGGCGCTCTTTGCCTGCCGCGATAACGCCGCATGGCTGGCCGTGGATTTCGGCTCGCGTTTGAGCGCTTTCTGCCGGGCCGTGCTGCGCCGGTTGTGCTTCTCGCCGGTCTCGGGATTCTGCTGACCCTTCTCGTAGTCGCGCTCGGCCTTGTGCCGCGTGGCCTCGCTCGTCTTACCTCGCGACGGCGGCTTTACCGGAATTCCCGCGCGCCGCGCCTCGCTCAGGCCGATGGCAATGGCCTGCTTGGGCGAACGCGCACCGTGCTTGCCCTCGCGCACATGCTCAATCTCCTGGTGAACAAACTCGCCCGCCGCGGTCGTAGGCGACTTCCCTTCCCGCAGGTCCTGCTTGGCCTTCCTGATCGTGCTCTTCTCCGGCATGCGCCCTCCTTTGCTCTTTAGATTCGCGCTCCGATCAGCTCTTTGCCTTGTCGTGCGCCGCCTTCACCTTGCGCGACAGCAGTTCCTTCGCCTTCTCCAGTTCCTTCCGGCGTGACGCGCTCAGGTTCTTGCCGCCGCGATTGATGTAGTAAGTCAGCATCCGCATTCCCGAACCCGGCCCTTTCGGCGACACTTCCTTCGACGCAAGCTCGCGCGCGATCGTGGCCGCGCTCTTGTTGAACAGCCCCTCGCGGGGATGCGTCGAATCCGTCGTCACGTCCTTCACCCAACGCTTGCCGGAATGAGCTTTCTTCGCCGCTCGCGGATTCCCACTCCGATTCATCGCCCCGTTCCCTCGTTCCCTTGCGCCCTTGTTCCCTGCTCTTACGCCGGCAGCTCTTCCGTCGTCGGAAAATGATGCTGCTCGCGGCCAATTTCACCGTCGTACTTCATCGTGCTCTTGAACAGCTCATAGCGGCCGTCGTTGAACTGCTCGCAATGCGCGCGCAAGGCATTCATCTCGGCTTCGGCCAGCGGCTTGAAGCTGTGCAGGATCATCAGGTTCTGATCGAGCACCTCCATCGAATCCATCCCCGAGATCGTCGTCGATACGCCCGGCACGCTCATGGCGTAACTCAGCGCCTCCGTGGGCGTGAGCGCGCCGTGGACAATCGGCTCGCCCGATCCGCCCATGCTCTTCATCGAGAACACCGCCATGCCCTTGCTCACGGCCAGCGGCAGCACCTCGCGCTCAAAGGAGCGATAGCTCGGATCGAAGGGATTGATCGGCATCTGTACCGTGTCGAACGCGAACCCGCGCTTCAGCATGTCCAGGTGAATCGACGGATTTTTATGTCCGGTAAAGCCGACGAAGCGCACCTTGCCCTGCTGTTTGGCGGCGGCCAGCGCTTCGAGCACTCCGTCCTGTTCATAGGCCTTCTCGGGATCGTTGTAGTAAATCACCTCGTGCACCTGCCACACGTCCAGATGATCCGTCTGCAGCCGCTTCAGCGATTCTTCAAGCTGCCGCATCGCCACATCTTTCTTGCGTCCGTGCGTGCACACCTTGGTCATCACAATGGCCTGATCGCGCTTGCCTTTGAGCGCAATGCCGACGCGCTCTTCGCTGAGCCCCTTGTGATACTCCCATGCGTTGTCGAAGAAGTTAATGCCGTGGTCCAGGGCCTTCGCAACCATGTTGTTCACTTCGTCCTGCCCGGAGACGGTCCCCAGGTGATAGCCGCCCACACCCAGGATGGAAACCTGCAGGCCGGTCTTCCCCATCGGACGCCTTGGCGCCTGAAAGTCGGGAACCGGTCCGCCGTATTCTCCTTTGAAGTTCGGCACAATCGGGTTGGTCGCGTGGCCGCTCGTCTCGTGCCAGTGGGGATCAACCGCCTGCGCGCTCGCGATGGCGGCAGCGCCTGCCATTGCAGCGGTTGCGTGCGCGCCGCCCGGCAATGCAGCATCCGGCACCACCATCGCAGCTCCCGCCAGAGCGCTTCCATGCAAAAAGCGCCTGCGCGATACCGGTTGGCCCGCCAGCCGCCCCTCTTGCCCCGCCGAGAGCACCGCATCGCTCCAGGCGCCTTTGTTCCGATCCGGAGAGTTGCTCATGCCCCGTCCTTCGAAGGTAAAGAATCAGTCCACCCCGGGTGAGTTCGTCACCTGGGGATAGGGCCGGCCGGTGTTCTGCGTGCTGTACACCATCTGCCGCACTTCAACCTGTTTCATATCCAGCGGGAAGCCGTGCGCCATCCGCGCCTCAGGGTTATCGAACTTCAGCGAAGTCTTGTACAGCTCGAAGCGCCCATCCCCGGCGTAGGGCTTTGCGCGTTCCCGCATCGCCTGCATCTCGGCATCGGACAAAGGCGTGAACCCCTGGGCCACCTTCAGGTTCTGCTCCAGGATGTCCAGCTTCTCCACGCCGGTGATCGTCGTCGCCACCGGCAGCGACATGGCATAGCGCAGCAACTCCTCAGCGGTAAAAACTCCGCTCTGCACCGGATCGCCGTGGCCGCTGATGGGTTTCATACCCAGCGGGGCGATGCCCTTCTGATTGAGCACCGGCAGAACCTTCTTTTCGAAGCTGAAGAAGTTCGCGTCGAAGGGATTCAGCGGCATCTGCACGGCGTCGAACGGAAAGCCGGTGTTCAGCATGGCCAGGTGCACATCGGGATCCTTGTGGCCGGTGAACCCCACATAGCGCACCTTGCCGTCCTTCTTTGCCTTGCTCAACGCCTCGGCCGCGCCGCCGGGGCGGATGAACAGTTCGGGATCATTCTGGAAGACGACGCCGTGAACCTGCCACAGATCCAGGTGGTCCGTCTGCAGCCGCCGCAAACTCTGCTCCAGCATCTGCATGGCCAGCTTGCCGTCGCGGCCGTGGGTGCACACCTTGGTCATCACGAAGACCTTGTCGCGCCGGCCCTTGATGCCCTTGCCCAGCCAGTCCTCTGACTTGCCCATGTTGTATTCCCAGCAGTTGTCGAAGAACGTCACCCCGGCATCGATGGCGCGATGCACGATCTCGACGGCGATCTTCTCGCTGGCGGCAGCGCCCAGGTGATGCCCGCCGAGCGCGAGCGCGGAGACCTCAACATCCGCCTTGCCGAACTTCCGCCGCGGAACCTCACCCGATCCAGCCATGCATCGCCTTTCCGGACTCCACCAACACCGTCCGTCCTCCTGCTCCCTCGCAATCCTGAGCGCATCCGCAGGATCACCTGGTCACTCGGTCACTTTGCCACTTGGCGACTTCGTCCCTCGTTTCCTGCGGTTCAGTGTTTCTTAAAGTACTGAATCTCCCGCTCGTGCTGCTGCGCCTTCTCGCGCGTGGCAAACGTGCCCAGATTCCGGCGCTTGCCGGTTGCGGCATCCTTCTTGCGGCTGTAGATGCGGTACTCTCCCGACTTCAGCTTCCTGATCATCGCCGGAGTAGATGCCGAAGCGATTGCGCAGGTAGCCTGAGCGCCCCCGGTCGCAACCGGGCGGCAACAGGGCCGCCGGGTGCCTGCATCACACGTCGCGAACATCAACGCAGTGGAGGACTGCCATGAAGATCGACAGTGTGGACAAGCTGTTCATCAACGAGCTAAAGGATCTCTATTCCGCCGAAAAGCAGATCACCCGGGCGCTGCCCAAGATGGCCAAGGCGGCGACATCCGACGAATTGCGCGACGCCTTTCAGACCCATCTGGAGGAGACGCGGCACCAGATCGAACGCCTGGAGCGCGTCTTCGAGATGGTGGGCCAGCGCGCCAGCGCCAAAACCTGCAAGGGAATGAAGGGCCTGCTGGAAGAGGGCGAAGAGGGGATGAAGGAAACCGAGGAAGGCGAACTCCGCGACGCCGCCATGATCTCTGCCGCGCAGCGTGTGGAGCACTACGAGATGGCCGCCTACGGCACGGTGCGCACCCTGGCCGACCTGATGGGCCAGCACGAGATCTCAAAGCTGCTGCAGGAGACCCTGGACGAAGAAGGCAACGCCGACAAGAAGCTCACCCAGATCGCCAAGACTGTAAACCGCATGGCGCAACGGCAGGCGGCGTAGAAGCAGGGATCAAGGGCCAGGGATCAAGGGCAGAACCAGCGCGCCTGTGAAACGATTGCTTTGCGCCGCACTATCGTCCCAAAACCGGCAAGGGGATGGGCTAAGCCCATCCCCTTGCTGTTCCCTGATCCCTGTTCCCTGTTAGAAGTGGTACGCAATACCGATGGCGGGTTCGCTGATCCACGGCTGATACCAGCGCTTTGTGCTCAGGTTAATAAATGCGCCTGAACCCTGGCCGAAGTTGGGCACCTGCGTGATCAGTCCGCGATACTCGGCGCGAATGTCGAAGCTGGGGCTGATCTCGTAGGCAATTCCAGCTCCGAAGAGCCCCGCAATCTCGGTTTGTTGTTTCAACCCAAGAATCTGAGTATGCGAGTTGTAAATGGGAAGAAAGATCAACGCCGCGGGGCCGGCTTCAACAAATGGGTTGAACTTCTTGTAGACAAAGCTGCGGACATAGGCACCCGAGATTTCCTGGGTGCGTGTCAAAACGACCGCGTCAATCGTATTCCCGACGATGTAGTGCAACTTGTTCTGGTAGGTGATGCCGTAGTTCATCTCCAGGGCGCTGTTCGGAGTCAGCATAAAGCGATAGCTGGCGAGCCCGCCGAGTGCGCCGTTGGAGTGGACCTGCACATCGGTGGAGCTGGCGATAAATGGCTCAAACAAACCGACGCCGCTGATGCTGATATCCTGTCGGCTTTCCTGAGCGCGGCCCGCGGCCACACACACGGCCAGCAGGAAAAGTACAACGACGATCTTCTTCATTCGGTCCTGAACCTCACCACTGCACAACCGTCCCGGCTGGCAACGAGCTTGTCATTCCGGCGCCCCGGTGCACGGCGGGCCCCGCTCTCAGCATTGTAAATGCCGAAGTGGGCCGAACGCCGCGACGCGGATGATCTACACCTTAGACGCACACGATGCTAAACGGTGTCTTCCTTTGAATAGTACAAAAGCGCACGCACTGAGGAAAAGCGTGCAGGCTCCGCGCCGCCTCAGCCGCTCTTTTCCACCTGGTAATAAAAGGGTGGACCGTTGCGGCGGGCGAGCCCGCGTACCGTCTGCAGAAACGCCTTTGCAGCATACGAGAGCGTGCCGTGCCGCCGGTGCGCCAGCCGCAGCACGCGGCGCATCTCCAGCTCGTCCACGGGCACGGCAACCAGCTCGCCGGTTTCGAGTTCGCGCGCCACGGTGAGGTACGGCACCAGGGCCACGCCGTTTCCCATGGCCACAAATCGCTTGATCGCCTCAATCGTCGGCAGCTCGATGCCCATGTTCAGCGGCGTGCGGTAGCGATGGAAGGTCTCAATTACGCGGCGCCGGAGCGGCGATGCCACATTGTGGGCGATGAAGTCCTCATTTCCAAGCTCGCTGATGGAAACATGCTCCCGGCCGGCGAGCGGGTGTCCGGGGCTCACAATCAGCGCCAGCCGGTCGGCATACACGGCGATGCTGCGGAACAGCGCCGGATCGAGCCGGTACGACGTAACCCCCAGCTCAAAGCTGCGCAGGTTGAGCTCGTCGGGGATGCGCGAGGCCAACGTGCGCTGCACCGTCACCGTAATATGCGGATACTCGCGCCGGAACGCATCCATGGCCGGCAGCAGATACATCGAGGTGTACTCGTTGGCGGCAATGTGCAGGCGGCCGCGCTCCAGGCTCTTCAGTTCGCCCAGAGCCGCCTCCGCCTCGCGCCGCAGGGCCATCAGCCGCAGTGCGTAGTCGCGCAGCAAGATTCCCGCTGCGGTGAGGGAGCCGTCGCGGGCGGCGCGGTCGAAGAGCACCTCCCCAATCGACTCCTCCAGCTTGCGGATGACCTGGCTCACCGCGGGCTGGGTGCGATGCAGCCGCGCCGCCGCCCGCGAGAAGCTGCGCTCCTCCGCAACGGCAAGAAACGTTTCAAGCTGGCTAAGATCCATTGCGCTCCTTCGGAGCGCAGGCAGTCGGAAATAGGGAGTACGGATTAGAAGACACCGCCGCTGATTGGCGATTGGCAGAGCGGCTGCTTTCTACTCCCTGCTCCCTACTCCCTACTCCCTACTCCCTACTCCCTACTCCCTACTCCCTATAAGCTATCCTAATCGACAACCCAAGAAGAATAACTTTGCCTTATATGGCCCGGCTGAGAGAAACTAGACGTGTTCGAACACGCCTCCCCCGGGGCATAACCTATGACCACCAAGCACGTAGCATTCTTCGACACCACGTTGCGCGACGGCGAGCAATCGCCCGGCTGCAGCATGACCACCCAGGAAAAGCTCACCATGGCGCATGCCCTGGAAGACCTGGGCGTTGACATCATCGAGGCTGGATTTGCGATGGCTTCGGAAGGCGACTTCGCCGCGATCTCCACCATCACCCAGGCCATTCGCAAGCCGAAGATCGCCTCCCTGGCCCGCGCCAAGAAGGAAGACATTGAGATGGCGGCGCGCGCCATTCAGTTCGCGGAGCGCCCCCGCATTCACGTCTTCCTTGCATCGAGCGACCTGCACCTGGAGTACAAGCTGAAGATCGGCCGGCAGGAGGCGCTGGATCGCGTCGCCGAGTCGGTCAAGCTGGCTCGTTCGCTCGTCGACGACGTGGAGTTCTCGCCCGAAGACGCGACCCGCTCCGACCGCCAGTTCCTCATCGAGATGGTGCGCATAGCCATCGAGGCCGGCGCCACCACCATTAATATGCCGGACACCGTGGGCTACACCACGCCCGATGAGTACGGCCGCATGTTCCGCGATGTGCGCGAGGCGATTCCCGCCGTCGATGCGCAGGGCATCATTCTTTCGTCGCACTGCCATGACGACCTGGGCCTCGCTGTGGCCAATTCGCTGGCGGCCATTGAGGCGGGCGCGCGGCAGGTGGAGTGCACCATCAACGGCATCGGCGAGCGCGCGGGCAACGCGGCCCTGGAAGAGATCGCCGCCGCGCTTTACGTTCGCGCCGACAAATATGGCGTGGACACCGCGATCAAGCTCGATCAGCTTTATCCCACAAGCCAGGTGCTGGGCAACATCATCACCTTCAAGCCGTCGCCCAATAAGGCGATTGTGGGCGCCAACGCCTTCGCGCACGAGTCGGGCATTCACCAGCACGGCATGCTGGCCAATCCGCTCTGCTACGAGATCATGACGCCCTCGCTCGTAGGCGTGTCGCACACCAACCTGGTGCTCGGCAAACACTCGGGCCGCGCGGCGCTGCGGCACCGGCTGGAGCAGTTGGGCTTTGCGGTCAACAACGAAGAATTGCAGCAGGTGTACTACCGGTTTGCCGCGCTGGCCGACCGCAAGAAGAACATCTACGACCAGGATCTGATCGGGATCCTGCCAGACAACATTCGCGAAAACCGCCATCGTCCATTGGCGGGAGTGGACTGATCTTTCGGGCCGGAGATGTCCGGTCTTTGAACCCTGACACCTGAACCCTGAACCCTGCTTGTATGGGAGAAGAATGAAGCTGAAGATCCTGGTTGTCGCAGGCGATGGCATTGGCCCGGAAGTGACCAACGAGGCCGTAGCCGTGCTGAAGGATGTGGCCGCAGCGGGCGGGCACGAGTTCACATTTACTGAGCGCCGCATCGGCGGCGTGGCCATTGTGCAGGACGGAACCCCGCTGCCCGATGAAACCCTGAAGGAAGCGCTGGCCAGCGATGCGGTGCTGCTGGGCGCGGTGGGCGGCAACGAGTTCAATTCCCTTCCCCCCGACAAGCGGCCCGAAGCCGGCCTGCTGAAGATTCGCGCGGAACTTGGCGGATTCGCCAACCTGCGGCCCTGCTTCTCGTTTAAGGAACTCACAGCCAACTCGCCGTTGCGTCCCGAGATCATCGACGGCGCGGACATTCTCTTCGTGCGCGAACTGCTCGGCGGCGCCTACTTTGGCAAGCCGCGGGAGTGGAACCGGGAGACCGGCGTCGCGTTCAACACGATGATCTACACGCGCGCGGAGGTGGAGCGTGTGGCCCACGTGGCCTTCAAACTGGCGCAGGGACGCCGGAAGAAGCTCTGCTCCGTGGATAAGGCGAACGTGCTTGAGGTTTCGCAATTGTGGCGCGCAACAGTCATCGACGTGGCAAAGCAATATCCGGATGTGGAGTTGGAACACCAGTACGTGGATGCGATGGCGATGCACCTGATGAATCGCCCTCGGACGTTCGACGTGGTGCTGACCGAGAACCTCTTCGGTGACATTCTGTCCGACGAGTCGGGTGTCATTACCGGGTCCCTGGGAATGTTGCCCTCGGCGACCATTGGGGGCAAGGTGAATCTTTACGAACCGATTCACGGTTCGGCGCCCGATATTGCGGGCAAAGGCATCGCCAACCCCTGCGGCGCAATCATGACAGCCGCGCTGATCCTGCGCCACACGGCGGGCTTGAAAAGTGAAGCCGCGGCGATCGAGACAGCGATCCGTCAACTCCTTGAAGAAGGCTACCGCACGCCGGACCTGGTGCGTGGCGCGGATCATGGCTTTAAGGTTCTGTCGACGAGCGAGGTTGGGGCGAAGGTGCGCCAGACTCTGCGGCAGGTATTGACGCACGCGTAGAACACGACAGCTTTCAGCCGTCAGCTCTCAGCTTTTAGTTCTGCTTGCTGGAGCTGAACAGAAGATCAAACCGAGATGGGCGAATCCGCCCGTGGTGCAACGCCAAAGCTGACGGCCAAAAAGCTGAAAGCTGATGGCTTGAGGAACTCAATGAGCAATACACCCAAAACACTCTTCGAAAAGGTCTGGGAGCAGCACGTGGTGGCAGAGCCCAAAGGCGAGCCCACGCTGCTCTACATCGACCTGCAGCTTGTCCACGAGGTCACTTCCCCGCAGGCGTTTGAAGGCCTGCGCCTCGCCGGACGCAAGGTGCGCCGCCCCGACCGCACCGTCGCAACCGTGGACCACAATGTGCCCACCACCGTTGAAGGCCGGCTGAACATCGTCGATCAGATCGCCGCCAAGCAGATCGCCACGCTGCGCCAAAACTGCAAAGACTTCGGCGTCGAGCTCTACGACGTGAACTCGCGCGAGCAAGGCATTGTGCACGTGATCGGGCCGGAGATGGGCATCACCAAGCCGGGCATGACGATCGTCTGCGGCGACTCGCACACCTCCACGCACGGCGCATTCGGCGCTCTCGCCTTCGGGATCGGCACCAGCGAAGTGGAGCACGTGCTGGCCACGCAGACGCTGCCGCAGTCCAAGCCGCAGACCTTCCGCATCAACGTGGAGGGCAAGCTGCCGCAGGGCGTCACGGCAAAGGACATCATCCTCGCCATCATCGGCAAAATCGGCACCGACGGCGCGACCGGCTGCGTGATCGAGTACGCGGGCTCGGCCATCCGCTCGCTCTCGATGGAAGGCCGCATGACGATCTGCAACATGAGCATCGAGGCTGGCGCGCGCGCCGGCATGATCGCTCCCGATGAGACGACGTTTACCTATCTCAAGGGCCGCCGCTTCTCGCCGAAGGGCGAAGCGTGGGACAAAGCTGTTGCCGAGTGGAGCAAGCTGCCCACCGATGCAGGCGCGAAGTTCGATCGCGAGCTGACCATCGACGCGGCCACGCTGGTTCCCTACGTAAGCTGGGGCACCAGCCCCGGCATGGTTGCGCCGGTCACGGCCGCGGTGCCCGACCCGGCGAAGGTGGAGAACGAGTTGGATCGCAAGTCGTTCGAGCGCGCCCTCGAGTACATGGATCTGAAGGCCGGCACCAGGTTTGAAGATGTGAAGATCGATCGCGTCTTCATCGGCTCCTGCACCAACGGACGCATCGAAGATCTCCGCGCAGCGGCAAAGATTGCCGCCGGGCACAAGGTTTCATCGCATGTGAATGCGATGGTGGTGCCGGGCTCGCAGCAGGTGAAGGCGCAGGCGGAGCAGGAAGGCCTGGACAAGGTCTTCAAGGAAGCTGGATTCGACTGGCGCGAGCCGGGCTGCAGCATGTGCCTCGGCATGAACCCCGACATTCTTTCGCCGGGCGAACGCTGCGCCTCCACGAGCAATCGCAACTTCGAAGGCCGCCAGGGACGCGGCGGGCGCACGCATCTTGTGTCGCCGGAGATGGCGGCCGCCGCGGCAATCGCCGGACACTTTGTTGACATTCGCAACTGGGAAGTTCATGAGGAGGTGACGGCCTAATGGAACCGTTCAAGACTCTCACATCGACCGTCGCGCCGCTCGACCGCACCAACGTCGACACCGACCAGATCATCCCCAAGCAGTTTTTGAAGCGCATTGAGCGCACCGGCTACGGCGACTTCCTCTTCTTCGACTGGCGGCAGACGCCGGAGGGCGAGCCCATCAAGGACTTCGTGATTAACGATCCGCGCTACAAGGGCGCGCAGATTCTCGTCGCCGGCAAGAACTTCGGTTGCGGATCGAGCCGCGAGCACGCCGCATGGGCCCTCAGCGACTTCGGCTTCCGCTGCGTGATCGCGCCAACCTTTGCCGACATCTTCTTCTCGAACGCCGGCAAAAACGGCATCGTGCTGGTACGGCTGAGCGAAGAAGACGTGGAGAAGCTCCTGCAGAATGCAAAGACGATTCCGGGCTACAAGCTCACCGTGTCGCTCCAGGATCAAACCGTAATGGACGACAGCGGATTCAAGGCGAGCTTCGAGATTGATGCGTTTCGCAAGTTCTGCCTGCTCGAAGGGCTGGATGATATCGGCCTCACGCTGCGCCACGCTGCTGAACTCGACAAATTCGAAGCGCAGCACAACGCAGCCACGTGGCTGCAACCGAAGTAAGGCAGCTTTTAGCTCCTAGCTTCTAGCTTCTAGCTTCTAGCTGGAACGACCGGAAGCAATCGAAGTCGTACGTAAGACATTGCGAAGATTGGCAGCAACACGAACCAGCTAGGAGCTAGCAGCTAAAGGCTAAAAGCTAGCGAACGAAGAGAGCCAATGACTGTCGAAGGCAAGCGTAATAGCGTTCCCCTCACCGAAGGTCCCAGCCGCGCCGCCGCGCGTTCGTATCTGCGTGGCGCCGGCTTTAAGAAGGACGACCTGCACAAGCCCATCATCGGCATCGCCAACACCTGGACTGAGATCGGCACCTGCAACGTGCACCTGCGCGAAGTGGCCGAAGCGCTCAAGGAAGGCATCCGCGAAGCGGGCGGTACGCCGATGGAATTCAACACCATCACCATCTCCGACGGCATCACCATGGGCACGCAGGGCATGAAGGCATCACTCGTCTCGCGCGAGGTCATCGCCGACTCCATCGAGCTCGTCGCTCGCGGCAATTTGTTCGATGGCCTCGTCGGCATCGGCGGCTGCGACAAAAACATGCCCGGCATCATCATGGCGCTCTGCCGCCTCGACATCCCCGGCATGATGCTCTACGGCGGATCGATCGCCCCCGGCAAACTCAACGGTGTCGACATCACGATTCAGAACGTCTTCGAAGGCATCGGCTCGCATGCCGCCGGCAAGATCGACGACGCCGGCCTGGAAGCGCTGGAAGCCGCGGCCTGCCCCGGCGCGGGCGCATGCGGCGGCCAGTTCACCGCCAACACCATGGCCATGAGCGGAGAGATCCTCGGCATCTCGCCCATCCAGCTCTCCGGCGTCCCCGCCACCGCCAAAGACAAGTACGCCGCAACGCGCGAAGCAGGGCGCATCCTCATGGACGCCGTACGCGCCAATCGCCGCCCTTCGCAGATCATCACGCGCAAGGCGCTCGAAAACACCATCGCCAGCGTAGCGGCCAGCGGCGGCTCCACCAACGCGGTGCTCCATCTCCTCGCAATCGCCAAGGAGATGGGCATCGAGTTATCCATCGACGACTTCGATGCCATCTCGAAGAAGACTCCCTTCATCTGCGACCTCACGCCCGGCGGCAAATACGTTGCGTCGGACTTCCAGGCTGCGGGCGGATCGCGCCTTCTCGCCAAGCGTCTCATCGACGCCGGCCACGCCGACGGATCAACGCTGACCATCAGTGGCAAGACTCTTGCTGAAGAAGCGGCACAGGCCGTGGAGACACCGGGCCAGGTCGTCATCCACACGTTCGACAAGCCGCTGAAGCCGAACGGCGGCCTCGTGATCCTCAAGGGCAATCTCGCCCCCGAAGGCTGCGTGATGAAGATCGCCGCCGCCGACCGCTACGAGCATCGCGGGCCTGCGCGCGTCTTCGATTGCGAAGAAGATTGTTTCGCGGCCGTGCAGTCGGACAAGATCAAGCCCGGCGATGTGCTCGTCATCCGCTACGAAGGCCCCAAGGGAGGCCCCGGCATGCGCGAGATGCTGCAGGTGACCGCTGCCGTCAGCGGCCATCCAAACCTGAGCTCCACCGTCGCGCTCCTTACCGACGGCCGCTTTAGCGGCGCCACGCGCGGCATGACTGCGGGCCACGTCGCACCCGAGGCCTTTGTCGGCGGCCCCATCGCAGCCGTCCGCGAGGGCGACATCATCCATTTCGACATCAAGAATCGTCGCCTCGACGTAGAGTTGAGCGACGAAGAGATTGCGGCGCGGCTGAAGGGCTTTACACCGCCGGCGCTGCGCTGGCCGAAGGGCGTCTTCCGCAAGTACGTGGATCGCGTGCAGTCGGCGGCAAAGGGAGCAACAACGTAGTGCAGATGTCAGGGATCAGGTGTCAGGTTTCAGCGGGCCGAAACGTTAGGCTGCTATTCCTGACACCTGACACCTAAAACCTGAACCCTGGTAAAGGAGAGCCACCATGGACACGAACGCCAATACGCCTTCCCCCAACGGTCACACCAACACGCCCACGCGGTTAACGGGCGCGGAGATTCTTTGGGCAACTCTGGTAGGCGAAGGCGTAACGGACGTCTTCGGCTATCCGGGCGGCGCAATTCTTCCCGCGTACGACGCGCTGCGCAAGTTTCCTATCCGCCATATTCTCGTCCGCCACGAGCAGGGCGCCGCGCACATGGCCGACGGCTATGCGCGCGCAACCGGCAAGGTCGGCGTAGCAGTGGCAACCAGCGGGCCCGGCGCCACAAACCTGGTCACCGGCATTGCCACGGCCATGCTCGACTCCATTCCGATGGTCTGCATCACCGGCCAGGTTTCGAGCAAAGTCCTGGGCACCGATGCCTTTCAGGAAGTGGACATCACCGGCGTCACGCTTCCGGTCACGAAGCACAATTTCCTGGTGAGCAAGGCGGAGGATCTTGCGCCGGCACTGCGCCAGGCATTTCAAATCGCCAAATCCGGACGCCCCGGTCCGGTGCTCGTCGACATCACCAAGGACGCGCAGCAGGCCACGGCGCTCTTCGATTTCGAAGCGGCCAAGCCCGCGCCCTATCGTCCCCACCCCATGCTCAAGGTGGAAGACAGCGGACTTGCGGAAGCCGCAAGCCTGATTCGCAACGCCAAGCGCCCCGTGATCCTTGCCGGTCATGGCGTGCTGCAGTCGGGCGCAATGGAGCAGCTTCGCACCCTCGCTGAACGCGCGCAGATTCCGGTGGCGCTCACACTGCTCGGCCTCGGCGGCTTCCCTGCCTCGCACCCGCTCAATCTCGGCATGATGGGCATGCACGGCGAAGCATGGGTCAACCACGCGATTCAGGAAGCCGACCTGCTCATCGCCTGCGGCATGCGCTTCGACGATCGCGTGATCGGAACGCCCAGCACCTACGCGGTCAACGCAAAGAAGATTCACATTGAAGTTGATCCGTCGGAGATCAACAAGAACATCAAGGTCGATGTCGCGCTGGTCGGCGATCTCCGCGAGGTGCTCGAGCAACTTCTGCCGCGCATCGGTTCCGGCACCGCGGCGCGCAACGGAGCAAAGTGGCTCAAGACCATCGAAGAAAGCAAGGGCGCAGTCTCCGTGCGCGACATCAAGAACCTGCCCGACTCCGGCCACCTTTACGCCGCGCACGTGATGCACGACCTGTGGCGCATCACCGGCGGCAACGCCATCGTCGTCACCGACGTGGGCCAGCACCAGATGTGGGAGGCGCAGTACTTCCACCACGAGCATCCGCGCACGCTCATCACTTCGGGCGGCCTGGGCACCATGGGTTTCGCACTGCCTGCGGCCATTGGCGCCAAGATCGGCAGCCCCGACAAGGAGGTGTGGGTCATCGCCGGCGACGGCGGTTTCCAGATGACGTCACCGGAACTTGCCACCATCGCGCAGGAACAGATCAAGGTCAACATCGCCATCATCAACAACGGCTACCTCGGCATGGTGCGGCAGTGGCAGGAATTTTTCTACGAGCGTAATTACCAGTCCACGCCGCTGGTCAGCCCCGACTTCGTCAAGCTGGCCGACGCGCACGGCATCGCCGGCCGCGCCGTGCGCACGCGCGCTGACGTTGATTCGGCAGTTGCAGAAGCCCGCGCGCACAAAGGCGCATTCCTGCTCAACTTCCTGGTGGAAAAAGAAGACTCGGTGTACCCGATGATTCCCGCAGGCAACGCATTGCACGAGATGATCCGCCGGCCGGGAAGCAATCCGCTGGTGGAGAGACCGGAAGACTTGTAAGACAGCTCCTAGCTGCTAGCTTCCAGCTCCTAGCTTGGATTCGGTGCCGCGGGCATTCGAATGGGTTTGGGAGAGTTAGCTAGCAGCTAGAGGCTAGAAGCTAGGAGCTGATTTATGCTGCACACATTCGTCTCATACGTGGAAGACAAGCCGGGCGTGCTCACGCGCGTGGCTTCGCTGTTTCGCCGTTTGAACCTGAACATCATCTCGCTCACCGTGGGCCGCAGCGAGCGCTCCGGCATCTCGCGCCTCACGCTGGTCTGCGAGGCTTCTGCGGAAGCCGGCCATCGCATTCGCGCCAGCATGTTCAAGCTCGAAAACGTGCTCGATGTCGACGACATCGCCGGCGCGCCGTCTGTTACGCGCGAGCTTGCGCTCATCAAAGTTGCGGCGACAAAAGACACGCGTTCCCGCATCTTCGAACTCGTCGAAGTCTTCCGCGCGCGCATCGTCGACCTTGCGCCGGAGTCGCTGATGATCGAGATGACCGGCGTGGAAAGCAAGATCGAAGGACTGATCCAGGTCCTCAATGAGAGCGACAATAAAATTCTGGAGGTCTGCCGCAGCGGCAAGATGACCATGCGCCGCGGCCACCACACCAGCCGCGTGCTCAAAGCCATGGGCGCGTCGGAAGAGGAGCCGGAAGAGAAGACTTCGCCGGCGGAAGAAGCCGCGGTAGTGGAGCCGGAATAAGACAGATTTCAGGGGTCAGGGGTCACAAAGAGCAGGCCTGCGGCCGAGACATCAACGCAACAGCAAAGGAAGAAGCGAACAGAATGGCGACGACTTACTACGATCACGATGCAGATCTTTCCCTCATCCAGGCCAAGAAGGTAGCCATCATCGGCTACGGCTCGCAGGGGCATGCGCATGCTCTCAACCTTAAGGACTCCGGCGTTCATGTAAAGGTCGGCCTGGCCGCGAACTCCAAGTCCATTGAGAAGGCGCGCAAGGCCGGCCTGGAAGTCGGCACCGTGCCTGAAGTCACGGCGTGGGCCGACGTGGTGATGGTGCTGGTTCCCGACCAGACCGCGGCCAAGCTCTACAACGAAGAGATTGCGCCCAACCTGGCCGACGGCAAGCTGCTGCTCTTCGCGCACGGCTTCAACATCCACTTCAAAACCATCTCGCCTGCGCCGGGAATTGACGTGGGCATGGCGGCGCCCAAGGCTCCCGGCCATCGCGTGCGCGAGGTCTTCACCGAGGGCGGCGGCGTACCCGGCCTCATCGCCATCCACCAGGATGCGACCGGCACCGCCCACGCGCTCACGCTCAGCTACCTCAAGGGCATCGGCTGCACCCGTGCAGGCGTGCTCGAGACCACCTTCAAGGAAGAGACCGAAACCGATCTCTTCGGCGAGCAGGCGGTTCTCTGCGGCGGTGTCAGCGCGCTCATCAAGGCTGGCTATGAGACCCTCGTCGAAGCCGGCTACCAGCCGGAGAGCGCGTACTTTGAAGTGCTGCACGAGCTCAAGCTGATCGTCGATCTCATCTATCGCGGCGGCCTCGCCTACATGCGCTACTCCATCAGCGACACGGCGGAGTGGGGCGACTACGTCAGCGGCCCGCGCGTCATCAACGACTCCAGCAAGCAGGCCATGCGCGACATCCTCAAGGACATCCAGGATGGCACCTTCGCCAAGCGCTTCCTCGCCGACCAGAACTCCGGCCGCAAGGAGTTCCAGGCCTTCCGCGATGCCGAAGCCAAGCACCCCATCGAGATCGTCGGCAAAAAGCTGCGCGCCAGCATGCCTTTCCTCGATCCGGTCACCGTGGAAGAGGTAGCGAAGACCCGCTAGGGCCATCTGAGGCCAACCCGTCCAATCACGCGCAGGGGCATCCGGACACGGCCCCCTGCGCGTGATTTTTTTATCCGCAGGACAAGAACAGCCGTTGACACCCTGCCGCAGTGGAACTACGCTTGTGCACAAATCCATCGGATAACTGGTCTTGGGCTCTTCGAAAGGAGAAGACTCATGTCTTTTGTGATCTACAAGGACAGCGGAGGAAAAACCTGGCTGGTCGATACAGACGGCATCAAGCGCATCATCTGGTCCTATGCGCGAGCGCGCGCCGTCTATTCGCGGTCGCATCTTAGCTCCGATCCGCAGCAGATGGGCCCTTTGGGAATGTTCTTCCCTCTGACCATCACGACGGTCCAGACCAACTTCAACGGGATTCAGGGCGAGGTGAAATCCGCATCGGATGGAATCATGGCCCAACTGATTCCCCAAATCTCTCAGTCGGGCCAGCGCGCGTTCGAGTCGCTGGTGAGCTATCGCCACCAGACCATCGAATACAACAACAAGTTCCGCAACATGCAGCAGTCTGCCTCCGCTCAAACCAATGCGGCCGTGAACCGCGTCAACAGGAATGTCGATACCGCCATGGCGGTCACCAAGGGCATCCGCGATGCTTCGGCGGATTTCGTCATGATCGGCGCTACCGCTTTGAGCGGCGGAGCCATGGTGGCGGCGGTGGGCGGCGCATCGCTGATGAAGGGAACGTTCACCTTTCAGGACAAGAAGATGTCGGGTGGGTCCACCCAGGACGCCATCGCCGAAGGAGCGATAGAGACCACTTTCGATTTCACGACCAGCATCATCGGCGTCGGAAAAGATGCCATCGCAGAAGGAGCCGTGGGTGCATCCGCGGCCAAAGGAATGCTCGTAGTGATCGGGTCGACGTTAAGCGGCATATCGGAGTTCGCGAAGGCCACCATCGATGGAAAATCGGCCGCCCAGGCGCTCCAGTCAGCGGGAGCGAGCGCTGTGCTTTCTGGCGTTGGCGACGTGGCGGGAAACGCGCTGGGCGAGGCATTCAAGAACCCGTCCCTGGCTCAGTGGAGTTTTCCAGTGACAATTAGCCGCTCGATAACCCAGACCGTAAACCTGACCCCAATGGTGCTGAACACATCCATGACATTTGGTGCGGATCACATCGCTGGCGCGCTGTCCGCTGGCGGCAACAGTACTCCTCCTTCGGTGCACGATTCGATCGCCCACACGTACCTGCCGCAACCCAATTCGGACTTGATCTACGTAGAGCAACACGCCATGCGGCCCAAAGGCGTGTAAGGCGCTGGATTCAACTTCGGCACTTCACGGAAAGCGCAAACCGATCCGGTATTCTTAGAGTGCGCTCCCGGAGGTCGCCCTATGCTTTCCTTTGCCGCTTCCCCGCCCGCCCAGCGCTCCACGTCTGAAGAGATCGCCGCCGCTATCGAGCGCATCACGCCGCTGCAGAGTCTCCCATTTGAAGACCGCATGTGGCTTGCCGGCCACGGTGAAGAGTTGGTCGCGAATCCCGGCGACGTATTGTTTGAAGAGAACACGCCCGCTGATCGCATGGTGCTCATCCTCAAGGGCGAAATCCACGTCCAGCGCCAGCACGGCGGCCCCATGGCCCTCATGATCGGGCGCACCGGCCAGATGACCGGCCTGCTTCCCTTCTCGCGGATGAAAAACTTCGGCGGCCAGGGCGTGGCGATCACGCCTGTGTGGGCGTTGCTGATTCACAAATCGCTGTTTCCGGAGATGCTCCAGGCGATCCCGTCCATGGCGCAGCGCTGCGTCTCCACTCTGCTCGACCGGGTACGCGAGGTCACGCGCATCGAGCAGCAGGCGGAAAAACTCACCGCGCTCGGCAAGCTGGCCGGCAATCTCGCGCACGAACTCAACAATCCCGCCTCCGCTGCGCAGCGCGCCGCATCGAGCATCCTCGGCGAACTGCGCCAGAATCGCCAGAACCGTTTCAAGCTGGTGAACCTCTGCCTGACCGAGGAACAGATCCACCGCGTCGAGGCCTGGGAGCAGGCAGTGCTGGAACGCGCCCCGCGGCCCGCCGCGTCCAGCGCAAGCGACCTCATCCAGCGCGAAGAAGAGCTGCGCAAGTGGCTGATTGCCCTGCCGTGCGACAACCCCTGGGACGTGGCTCCCGAGCTTGCCGAGCACGGGGTGACTGTGGCAGACCTGGACTCCCTCAATCGCCTTCTCGAAGAGAAAGGCACCTGCGTCACCCTGCAGTACTTCGCGCGATATCTGCGCGCCACCCGCTCCGTGGAGACGCTCATCACCTCCACCGCGCGCATCTTCGACCTCATCAGCGCCGTGCAAACCTACTCCAACATGGACCGCGCTCCCATCACTGAAGTGGACGTGCCGGCCGGCCTCGATGCCACCGTGCAGATGCTCAAGTCGCGCATGAAACGCATCAAGGTGGAGCGCAATTACGAGCCCGGCGTGCCCTGCATCAGCGCCTATGCAGCCGAACTGAACCAGGTCTGGATGGCCCTCATCGAAAATGCCATTGAAGCTATGCAGGGCGGCCCCGGCACGCTCAAGCTTAACGTTCGCCGCGAAGGCGAACTGCTCCTCGTCGAAATCTGGGATACCGGCCGGGGCATACCTCCGGAGTTGCAGGACCGCATCTTCGAGCCGTTCTTCACCACCAAGCCGCCGGGCCAGGGCCTGGGGCTCGGCCTCGACTATGCCATGCGCGCCGTCCGCAAGCATCGGGGGCACCTCGGCGTTCGCTCTGAGGATGGCTGGACCTGCTTCCGGGTGCGTCTGCCGCTCGATCAGTTCCAGGCTTATTGATCGGATTCCGCCCAGCGAAACAATTGTTGACATTCGGCGGCCGCCGAACGTCCAAGCGACAACTTCGCATGTCTTCCATCTCCACTCGCCTGCGAGCGGAGCCGTCATGAACTGCCAGGATCTGGCTGCGGAAATACTGGGTTTTTTCGTGGACAGCTCGAGAACTAGGCACAAGCTGCCCTTGGCTTTTACAATTCAGCAGGGACCCATCCCAACCCAGCTCTGCTGCGGAACGCACCCACCTGGAGGCGTACGCCTGCCCAGGATGAAGGAATCGCATGAAGTTTAGGAATTTCGGCAAGGCCCTTCTGATTGGCGCCCTCTCGGTCGGCGCCGTTCTCAGCGTAACGTCTTGCGTTCAGAGTTATACCGTCGGATATTTGTACGTGACCGGAACCCAGACCGCCGGAACCACAGGACAGGGCGTCCTCAGCGGCTTCAGGATCGATCACAATACGGGCTATCTTACGCCGATCAACGGCATGCCGATTGCTTCAGGGGGAGCCAATCCCAACCGGGCCGTCCTGCTTACAGGGTCCAGATTCGTCTACGTGCTCAACCAGGGAACCGACGCATCCGGCGGCAGCAATTGCACCTCCGCCACTTCTCCCTGCAAGAACTCCAACATCGTGCAGTTCACGGTGGGCGGCAACGGCTTTCTCACGCAGCAGGAGACGTTCTTCAGCGAGGGCAACAATCCCTTCCGCGTCTTCGCCGACTCGCAGGGTGCATTCCTGTTCGTGCTTGATCACGATGCGCCCGATCCCAGCACCTGCGCGCTGGCTCTTGGCCCTCAGTACACCCGCTGCGGTGACATCACGGTCTTCAAGATCGATCCCAGCACGGGCCGCCTGAGTGTGCTCCTCAACTCGCAGGTGACCTCGGCCAGCGGACAGCCGCTGCCTTACTTCCCGGTTCCGCCCGACCCCATTGACGTGGTCTTCGCCGGCAACTACATCCTGACCCTCAGCGGAACTCCGGCCAACGGCGACGTTGTGTTCCCCTACACCTACACCAACGGCCAGTTGACGATCAGCCAGAACGGCGCCCAGCCCCTCGGCATTCATCAGGGCACCGCCATTCAGTACGCCGGCGCCTTCATTTACGTTCTGGACAACGAGCCGGTCACCGTGAACAGCATCACCTCGCCGAGCCAGATCCTGCCCTTCTCCATCGGCTCCGGCGGCGCGTTGCAGCAGCAGACGGGCGGCGCCGTGCCGGACGATCCCACCCTGTCCAATCCGCTGTTCGTCTTGCAGGCCGCCGGAAGCAACGGCTCCAAATGGGTCTACGTGGCAAACACCGGGGACAATTCAAGCACGCTGAACGCACAGAGCGGCATTGCCGGATACGTCATCGACCCGCAGACAAAGCAGCTCGTCACCATGTCGGGAAGCCCGTTTGGAACCGGCGCCGGTCCGCAGTGCCTGGTTGAGGACCCGTCCAATCAGTTCTTCTACACCGCGAACTTCAACAGTTCGTCCGTAACGGGTCTCACCATCGACCAGAACTCGGGAGTGCTCCGGCCGCTGCCTGGCCGAGCCAATCTCTCTTACACTCTGGCCGGCCCTGCAACGTATTGCCTCATCAACGGCAGAACCAGCTAGGCGGCGATGGCACGCGGGCGCACTCGCGCCCGCACCATTCCCGGCCGGCACCGTGCCCCGCAGTTCCAGGAGTTCAAGGCGGACGTCATTCTTTCAACCACGTTTTGCGAACCGGACAAACGATGCTCATGAAGTTCAACAAACCGGGCCAATTGGTCCTCGCCGCTGCGGCGAGCCTGGCCGTGGCCGGCCTGCTCTCCGCCTGCGAACAGATCAACGGCACGCTCACGGCGGATTTTGTCTACGTCTCGACTGCCAAAGCCGCGGGACCGGACAACTACGGCGAGATCGACGTCTTTGAAGTCAACTCGCAATCCGGCCGCATGCGCCAGATTCCCGCCTCTCCGTTTCCTTCCGGCGGCCGTAATCCCGTGGCGGAAGTCGCGGCGCCAGACCAACTCAACCTTTACGTGGTCAACCACGACGACAACACCATCGTTCAATTCGCAATCGGCATCGATGGCAAGCTCTATCCTCAGGTGACCACCAACACGCCCGGAATATTTCCGCTCGCGATCGGAACGGCGGGACCCAACCTGATCGTCGCCGACACCTACCAGCCGCTGCCTTCCTGCTCTCCCGCTTCGCCGTGCTCAGGGTCAATCGCAATGTACCCGATCGGCGCCAAGGATGTGCTGGGCGCTCCGGCGGAAAACTCGGCGCTCGGCGTCAACTACTGGCCGCTGATCGTTCCCGCCAGCCCTCAGGATGTGATCGTTCCTACCGCCGTCGCAGGAGATCCCACCGGCGCCAACGTGTACGTCGCTGCCTTTGACACCACGGCCAACACCGGATACATCTTCGGGTTCGCCATCGCCAACGGCACTCTGACTCCGCTCAATGGTGGCGTGCCGATGCCGGCCGGCGTCCACCCCTCGAGCATCGCCAGCGATGCGCAGGGGGGCTACGTTTACGTTACCGATGCGGCGAGCGACACCGTGCTTGCCTATTCCGCAGGCGCCGGGGGCCTGACTCCGGTGAGTGGAAGCCCATTCGCTACCGGCGGCAATCCCACCTCCATCGTCATCGATCAAACCGGCAAGTTTGCTTACGTTGCCAACGGCCAGGATTCCACGGTGAGCGGGTACACGGTGAACCATGGAGCCCTCACCCGCTTTGCGGTCTACGCAACCGATACGCAGCCCGTTGCCATCGGCATCGATCCCGCGCTGAACCAGTACCTTTACACTGCCAACTTCCTGGGCAATACCGTCACCGGTTTCCAGATCAATGCCACCGATGGAACACTCTTGAATTCACAGTTTTCGCCGTTCAGGGCCAACATCAACCCCACGGCGGTTGCAGCGGTATCCCATGCCGTCGTCTCCAAGTAGCGGCGGCGCGAAGCCGAGCCAACACTAGCAAGCCCCCATTGTGCCCTTTTACAATGGGGAAAACCTAACCGGCAGTCATCGGGCTTTGTTCATGGAAGGGCCCACAACCGAAGGAATCGCATGAAGTTCAGCAAATTTTCGGCGTCCCCAGCGAAGGGTGTTCGGCGCTGGGGCAGCTTGAGCCAGCTTCTTCTGGTCTCTGCCGTCGCCCTCGCCGTATCTTCCCTGTTGACGGCCTGCCAGCTCGTCACCATCGACTTTGTCTTCCTGGCCTCTTCCTCTCCGAGCGCCGGCGGTCAGATCCAGACCTTCGCCGTGGATTCCCAATCGGGTGCGCTGCGCAATGGCCCTCCCGCGGTCGACGCCGGCGGCACCAGTCCCGTCGCCATGGCAACCACCGCCGACTACGCCAATCTTTACGTAGCCAACTCCGATAACAACACGGTGGTTCACTTCGCCATCGCCACCAATGGCGTGCTCACGCAGAAGGACAAAGTCACCCTGGCCGGCCCTCCCGCCTCGGTCGCCGTCAATCAGGCGGGCACCTATCTGTACGTAGTCTCCGGGGACACCACAGCCACGCTGTCGGAATATGCGCTCTCTTCAGGCGCCATCGGCAATCTGGTGGCCCAGGTGGCGCTCACCATCCCCGGCAACACGGGCGATCAGGTGGTTCCCACCGGTGTAACCACGCTCGTGAACAACGGCGCTGTCTACGCTATCGTTTACGACAAGTCCTCCTACAATCCCGGCGGCGTGACCACCAGCACCGCGCATCCCGGCTGGCTCTTCGGCTTCGGCATCGGCAGCGGCGGCGTTCTCACTCCTGCGGCCGCCAGCCCGTATCAGGCCGGCGTCAAGCCCTCCGGCATTGTTGCCGACCAGACCAACCGTTTCGTCTACGTCACCGACTACGCTTCCAACCAGTTGATCGGCTACACCATTTACTCGGGCGACGTGCTGAACTACATGATCAGCGGTCCCTACCGCACCGGCGCCCAGCCCACCGCCATCGCCATCGATCCGCGAGCCAAGTACCTTTACGTAAGCAATGGACTCGACTCCAGCGTGACCGCTTACGCAATCGATCTGGCCACCGGCATTCCATCGCAGGCCATCAACTCCACCGGCAGCCAGATCAACTCCACCGATACGCAGCCGGTCTCCATCGCCGTCGACCCCGCGCTCGGACGGTTCGTCTTTACTGCGAACTACCTCGGCAACTCAGCCTCGGGATTCTTCCTCAATCCGAATACGGGTCAGCTCACGCCATCGGAGCAGACGCCTTATCCAACCTTCCAGCACCCCACAGCACTCGTCAGCGTGCCGCACGGAAACCACGCGATCCAGGTTGTGACTCCTTAGCCGATCGCAATACCTCTCAACAGAGCCCAGCCCTCGCGGCTGGGCTTTTTACTTGCCGGAATCCCCGCATCGCGCCCGCCCCTCCTTCAACCGCACGCAAACGTTTTACTCGAAGCTCCTCGTCGCCTATACTGGCCCCGGCCAAAAAATACACGCGATTCTTTCACCTGAATCCTTCGGCCCGGAGTCTCCATGCGCGCACGATTCGCTTTGCTTGTCGCCCTTGCATTTGTTTGCCTTTCTCTGAACCTCTCCGCGGCTCCTGCCCCGGTCCACCCTCAGTTCAAGGTGGCCGTCTACATTCCGGTTGGTCAGGTGGAAAAAATGAAGGACCCCGCCTACCTGGAAAGCTCCTGGAAAGCGCTCTCCAGCCAGGTCCACGTCGATAAGGTCTATATCGAGAGCTACCGCAGCGGCCTGGTGGCCGACGACGCCCTGCTCGACTCCGTCAAGAAGTTCTTTGAGCAGCAGGGCGTGGAGACCGCCGGCGGCATCGCCTATGTGGGCAGTGGCGACAACGCCGGCAACGACTCCGCCGACGCCGGCGCCGGTCAGTTCGTCTCCATGTGCTATACCGACCCCGCGCAGCGCGCGCTGGTCAAGCGCGTCGCCGAGCTCACCGCGCGCCACTTCGAAGAGATCATCCTCGACGACTTCTTCTTCAACAACACCAAGCGCGACTCCGACATCGCCGCCAAAGGCGACCAGACCTGGACCGCCTTCCGCCTCAAGCTCATGGACGACGTCTCCCGCGACCTGGTCCTCGGCCCCGCGCGCGCCGTCAATCCGAAGGTCAAGATCGTCATCAAGTTTCCCAACTGGTATGAGCACTTCGCGGCCAACGGCTATGACCTCGCCGTCGAGCCCAAACTCTTCAACGGCATCTACACCGGAACGGAGACCCGGGACCCCGTCGCCAACGACCAGCACCTGCAGCAGTACGAGAGTTTTGAGATTGTTCGCTACTTCGACAACGTCGCCCCCGGCCGCAACGGCGGCGGCTGGGTCGACACGTATGATTCGCCCTACGTCGACCGCTACGCAGAGCAGCTCTGGGACACCATGCTCGCCAAAGCGCCGCAGATCATGCTCTTCCAGTACAGCAACATGAATCAGCCGGTGCAGATGGGCAATCGCTCCGCGTGGGCCAGCCTGCCAACCACCTTCACCAGCGCCGGCCTCGACAAGTGGCACGCCAACTCCGGCGCTGGCGCCGCGCCGACTTGGGCAACTGCGGCGGGCTATGCGCTCGATTCCGTCAACGCCGTCGTGGGCAAGCTCGGCAAGCCCATCGGCATTGCCAGCTACAGGCCCTATCACTCTCTCGGCGAAGACTTCCTGCAGAACTACTTCGGCATGATCGGCATTCCCATCGATATGCGCCCCGAGTTCCCCACCGATGCTCACACCGTTCTGCTCACTGAACAGGCAAAGTACGATCCCGACATCGTCGCCAAAATTCGTACCCACCTCCAGCAGGGCGGCAACGTCGTCATCACCGCCCGGCTACTCCAGGCCCTGCAGGGCCACGGCATCGAGCACATCGCCGAGATTCATCCCACCGGCAACATCCTGCGCGTCGATCACTGGTGGGGCGGCTACGGCGCGGGCAACGGCGCCAACCTGGGCGACACCAACGGCATGCTCGTGCCCGAGATCGAGTTCCAGACCAACGACGCATGGCCCATCGTGCGCGGCACCGCCAACGGCCGCGGCGCTCCCATCCTGCTGATGGACAAGTACTCGCACGGCATCCTTTACGTGCTCACCGTGCCGGAGAACGCCAACGATCTCTACTCGCTGCCCCAACCCGTCCTCAAGCAGCTTCGCCAATTCGTGATGGTGCGCTTCCCGGTCACCATCGACGCGCCTGCAAAGGTGAGCCTGATTCCCTATGACAACAAGACCTTCGTCGTGGAGTCGTTCCTCGATACTCCAACGCAGGTCACCGTCGCGACCCTGGGCCCGTCCGCGAAGATCAAAAACATCGCCACCGGCGAGACCATCGACGGCAAACAACAGCCAAAATCGCGCTTCGGACAGGTGGAGCAGCGAACCGAATTCAAAATCGCCGTGCAGCCGCACAGCTTTGTAGCCTTCAGCGAAGAGTAGCGAAGGTTCGACCGTGATTCTCACTTTTCTGAACTGGATCCTCGTAAAGCGAGCGCAGCGAAGAGGCCTGCAGATGGGTGCCGATTGCCGCATCGTCGGCTTTCCCAGCTTCGGCAGCGAGCCTTACCTGGTGAGCCTGGGGAACCACGTCGCCATCTCCGCAGGCGTCGTGTTCCTCACCCACGACGGCGGGACCTGGGTCTTCCGCTCCCGTCCCGAGTTTGACGGCGTCATTCGCTACGGCCGCATCCGCATCCACGACAACTGCGTCATCGGCGCCCGCGCCATCCTTCTTCCCAATGTCACCATCGGCCCTAATGCAATCGTGGGCGCCGGCTCCGTGGTCACGCGCGACGTCCCCCCGAACTCCGTCGTCGCCGGCTCGCCCGCCCGCGTCATCACATCGGTCGACGAGTACGCCGCGCGCTGCCTGAGAGAAAATCCTTCCTACGACCGCGCCGCCTACAAAGCGGATAAGAAAAAGGAATTGCAGCGGATCTTTGCCATCGCCGCCCAGGACGCGCAGCAAGACCGCCAGCCGCCCCCGTAGAGCCGCCCGCTCAAGGCGCCTTCTCCGCATCCCGCGCAAACCGCCGCATCACAACCTCCGGAATTGCGCCGCGAACCGCATGCACCACGCGCCCGCTGCGGCTGATAAACAGCGTAGTCGGCAACGTATGAATGCCGCCGAGCTTCCGATCCAGATCCGGCGCAAAGCGCACCAGCGGATACGTGATCGCCTTCCTTCTGGCAAAGTCCATTGCATGCGCATACTCGTCGGGATCGTCTTCCACGCCGAGCACCACCACGCCGGGTTCGGTCTTCTGCAGATCATCCAGCCACGGCATCTCCACGCGGCACGGCGGGCACCACGGCGCCCAGAAGTTCAGCACCACGGCCTTGCCCTCAAGCGCTTGCGCCGGCAGCGCCGAGCCGTCAAGACGCTGGAACTCCGTTGCCTGCAGATTCAGTTGAGCGGGCGCGGAGAACGTCCGCATGCGCGCAAAAAACGCCACCCCCGCCGCCAGCAGCAACAGGTACAGCACGCGCCTAACCCATCTGCGGCGGCCGGCATTACCACTCACCCCGGATGCGGTGTGTTCTTGCAAAGACTCCTCCACGCAAACCGAATCCAAGTCTCCGGACTGCTTGCTTCGCGAAGACTATGGGTGCCCCATCCATCGCGCAGTCTTATCGCGCGATGGGTGGGATAGTTAAGATGCGTGTGCCCCATTCCTTCCGACAGTCTCACCGTCGGGATGAGTGGGAAACCACAGCCCCTACGCGCTCATCCAATTCCGCAACGTTCGCTGCGCCGGCTTCTCCACAAAGTGCAGCGCCACCAGCGCCATCGCAATCAGGATCGCGTAGCTGATCCACGGATCGAACTGCGCCAGGTGCAGCTTGTCCAGCACGTGCGTCTGGTGAATCAGGTTCCAGAAGTTGAAGTGCAGCAGGTACAGGCAGTAGCTCGCCTCGCCCACAAACACCAGCGGCCTCATGCCAAACCCGCGCGCCAGCGGATTCTCCCCAGCCAGCCCCAGCACAATGCATCCGAAGTACGGCATCAGGAAGCCGTCATGCAGCAACGCATAGGGCATATCCTTGGCCAGCCACAGGATCAGGAACAGCAGCACAAACCCGACGCTTCCAAGCACGGGCCGGATCACCGCCCTGCGCGGAATCAGCTCGTCCAACTGCGCCAGCAGCACGCCGAACACAAAGCTCATCAGGTGCGGCAGCGGCGTAAACTTGAGCGCCTGCAGCCACGGCCCGTAACTGTAGCGGTTCACATGCGCAATGCCGTCGGGATTAAAGATCACATACAGCGTGCCGGGAATCAGCCCAACACCCCAAGCCACGGCCATCCAGATCAAGATCGTCCGCTTGCGCTCCATCCGTTTCCAGCGCGCCATCCACGGAAACAGCACGTAGAAAAACGCCTCCGCCGACATCGTCCACGCCGGCGTATTCAGGAACGTTGCAATCGATGGAATCCACCCCTGCAGCAGCAGCGGCGAAAGCGCCATGCCCGCCAGAAACATTCCATGCGTGTGCGCATGCTCTTCCAGCGGAATCACGCGCCAGGCCAGGATCAGGCTGAGCAGATAGATCGGATACAGCCGCGTAAACCGCGCCTTGTAGAACCGCGTCGTGTCCATCTGCCCGGCACGCGCGCGCCCCGCGTAGTTATACGCCAGCACAAAGCCGGAGAGCAGGATGAAGAAGCTCACCGACGCATAGCCGGCATTCACCACCGGCGCAAAGATGCCGAACCAGTTGGGATTGGAAAAATGAAACAGCACGATGTTGACGGCGGCGAAGCATCGCAAGCCGGTCAACGCATTCAGCCGGTCTGGCTTGCGTATCTCCACCAGCTTCTTAGACGATTCCCGCACGTCCGATGATGCGCCCAGTGACGAAAAGACCGCGGGAGAGGCGGCTGGTGAAAATTCAGGAATACTGCTCACAAAGGCTGCTTCTTCAGGCGGTCACAAGCGAACCGACTTTTTCGCCCATCACCACGCGCTTGATGTTTCCGGGCTGGTTCATGTTGAAGACGATCATCGGCAGGTTGTTGTCCTTGCACATGCTCACGGCCGTCAGGTCCATCACCTTCAGCCCCTGCTTCAGGATCTCCATGTAGGTGATCTCGTCGTACTTCACCGCGTCCATCACCAGCTTGGGATCGGCGTTGTACACGCCCTCCACCTTGGTGCCCTTCAGCAGCACGTCGGCCTTGATCTCCGCGGCGCGCAGGCTGGCGGCTGTGTCGGTGGAGAAGTACGGGTTCCCGATTCCCGCGGCAAAAATCACCACGCGGCCCTTCTCGAGATGGCGCACCGCGCGGCGGCGAATATACGGCTCGGCAATCTGGTTCATGAACACCGCCGTCATCACCCGGCACTGCACGTCGCGCTGCTCCAGCGAGTCCTGCAGTGCAATGGCGTTGATGATGGTGGAGAGCATGCCCATGTTATCGGCGCTCACCCGGTCCATCTCGCGAGCCTGCTCCGCAACGCCGCGAAATATATTGCCGCCGCCAACCACGATGGCGACTTCCACGCCCAGCGCGTGCACTTCGGCAATCTCCGCGGCTGTCTCCGCCACCTTGTCCGCGTCGAGGCCGAAACCGCGCGGCCCGGCCAGCGCTTCCCCTGAGAGCTTGAGAACGATCCTTTTGTACATACCCTCTTCGCGCGGCGGGTGAATTCGGCCTTGAAAGGGCACGACTTGAGTCGTGCCGCCTCGAGATACAAGACAAAGCAGGCTTTAGCCCCTGAGGGATGTCTTTGCCGATTGCACCACTGCCATAATCGAGTATCGCATACACCCTGACGTCTCTTGTGTTCGAATGACGGCAGCGGCCCCCGCTGAAAACAATGCCTCCATCCCCCGAATCTCCATCCCAGTGGATCCGCACAGCCGCCGCCCAATCCGGCTCCGTCCTGCTGGCCACCGCCCGTCCCGACGCCGAAAATCAAGCCAGCTATCTCTTCTCCGATCCGCTGGAAATCCTTACCACCGATCAACTTGACGACATCCCGAACCTCTTCGCCGCCATCGGCCACGCCCTCCAAGCCGGCCACCACGTCGCCGGCTTTCTCAGCTACGAGGCCGGCTACCACTTCGAACCCGCCGCCCTGCGCCCCGCTGCCCATCCGCCCGCCGGCAGCCTTCCCCTGGCCTGGTTCGGCGTCTATGCCGCACCCCGCGTTCAACACGGCTTCTCCGCCGCATTCCAGCCCCGCGACGACACGCCCGAATCGGCCCCTCAAATCGGCATCTCGCGCGATGATTACACAGCAGCCATCCACCGCATTCGCCAGTACATCGCCGGCGGCGACTTCTACCAGGCCAACTTCACCATCCCGCTGCGCCTCCCGTGGACCAGCGGCGCGGCCCGCCTCTTCGAGCGCATCCTGGCCAATCAGCCCGTCCCCTACGCCGCCCTTCTCAACCTCGGCGCAACGCACATCGTCTCAGCCTCGCCGGAGCTCTTCTTCCGCCGCACTGGGCACACCATCCTCGTCCGGCCCATGAAAGGCACCTGCCCCCGCGGCCGCGACTGCGCCGAAGATGCCCGCAACGCCGCATGGCTCGCCGCCGACGAAAAGAACCACGCAGAAAACGTGATGATCGTCGACCTGCTCCGCAACGATCTCGGCCGCATCTGCGTCCCCGGCAGCATCCGCGCGTCCCATCTCTTCCATGTCGAGCGCTACCCCGCCCTGCTGCAGATGACCTCGACCGTTCGCGGCGACCTGCGCCCCGGCACATCGGCCTACGACATCTTCCGCGCGCTGTTCCCCTGCGGCTCCATCACCGGCGCCCCCAAGGTCCGCACCATGCAGGCCATCCGCGAACTCGAGCACGAAGCGCGCGGCATCGCCTGCGGCGCCATCGGCTACTTCGCGCCCGGCGGCGACGCCGTCTTCAGCGTCGCCATTCGCACCGCCGCCCTCCGCGATGGCGAAGTGCACATGCGCGTCGGTTCGGGCATCACCTACGACTCCGATGCCGATGCCGAATTCAGCGAGTGCCTGCTCAAAGCGCAGTTCCTTTCCCCCACACCTGTTCCCTTCGAGCTCATCGAAACTCTGCGCTGGGACGGCGCCTACTTTCTTCTCGACGAGCACCTCGATCGCCTCCAAGCCTCCGCCGCCTACTTCGACTTCGCCTTCAATCGCGCCCGAGTCCATTCAGAATTGCGAGAGTTTGCGAAGAAGCTTCCTTTCAGTTCTTCAGGATTCGCACCAAGATTGGGTGCCCCGGGTCTCGATTCTGAGACCCGGGATAGCACGATGCCGACTTCCAGTCCAGACACCTGCCATCGCGTCCGCCTGCTTTTAGCGCGCTCCGGCAGCGTCTCCATCACCAGCGAGCCACTGCCCCCGGATCGCCGCCCCGTCCGCCTCAAACTCGTCCAGGAACGCGTCGACCCCGCCGATCCCTTCGTCCGCCACAAGACCACCCGCCGCGCCGTCTACGACCGCGGCCTCGCCGAGGCCCGCGCCGCCGGCTGTGCCGATGCGCTCTTCCTCAACCGCGCCGGCCATGTCACCGAGTGCGCCATTCACAACCTGCTCATTCTGCGCGGCGGTGAAATCCTGACCCCTGCCCTCGATTGCGGCCTGCTCCCTGGTGTCTACCGGCGCCACCTGCTCGAACGCCACGCCAACATGCGCGAGGCTACGCTCACCCTCGAAGACCTGCAGCACGCCGAGCGCGTCTACATCTTCAACTCCGTCCGCGGGCTGCGCCGCGTCGAACGCATTGTGGGATACTCGGTCCATGCTGATCCGGCCGGCTGATCCCCGCGATGCCCTCGCTGTCGCACAGGTCCACGTGCGCTCATGGCAGGCGGCGTATCAAGGCCTGCTGCCGCAGAGCTACCTCGACCAACTCCGCCCGGAAGACCGCGCTGCCCGCTACGACTTCGCCAACACCGATCCGCGCGCGCCGCAAACGCTCGTTGCCGTCGACAACGGTGAGATCATCGGCTTCGCGACAACCATGCCCTCGCGCGACCAGGACCTGCCCGATTTCGGAGAATTATGCGCCCTCTACGTCACGCCCGAGCACTGGAGCAGTGGCGTGGGCGCCACGCTCTCGGCAGCCGCTCGCGCGGCGCTGTCCAAACTCGGCTTTCGCGATGCCCTGCTCTGGGTGATGACCGGCAATGAGCGCGCCGAGCGCTTCTATCGCCGCGACGGCTGGACCGCCGACGGCCTCAAGCGAACCGATACAGTCTGGAACGTGACGGTAAACGAACTCCGCTACCGCCGCCAGCTCTGATCTGTTCCCTGTTCCCTACGCCCCTCGCACCGGCTTCCCCAGCCACACCCATCCCGTCGCCAGCAGCGAAATCAGCAGAATCAGCCCTTGCGAGATCGCGCAGTACAGGCACCACGTCATCAGCACATACTGCTCGATATCGCTCAGATGAATCGCGAAGATCAATCCGACAATGGCTGCCGCCAGCACCAGCGCGCGGCGGCGGAAGAACGCCAGCACCCCGATCAGCACATACCCAACCATCCCGACGGCCGCCACCGGAATCAGCCCGATCATCGAGAACGGGCTGTGGTTTACCACGCCGCAATCCCAGTGCGCGTTAATGTCGCACGGCTGCACGGCAGTCGAGTAGTGAACGCGAAAGGCGAGGAACGATACCACCAGTCCGGCAAAGGCGAGGAATGCAATTACGTAGCGCATGGTCTCTGGCTACGATGGTAGCTCACTACCCCGCGCGCCGCCGCTACAATGCGGATATGAGCCTTTGCGCACTGCCTCGCATCCGGAATCGCCGGGCATTCGGCCTGCTCCCGGCTGCCCTCTTCCTCGCCGCAACCTGCTTGCCGGCGCAGACGCAAACCAATGTGCTGGATAGCTCCGCCCTCCACCCGCCCGCCGGCGCCCGCGTGGCCATCGTCGAGTTCGACGACATGGAGTGCCCCGCCTGCGCCCACGCCAACCCCATCCTCATGGCCGCTGTCAAGCAGTACAAAATTCCGTGGATCCGCCACGACTTCCTCATCCCCTACCACCAGTGGAGCCGCAACGCCGCCATCTACGCGCGCTGGTTCGATCAGCAGCGCAAGGGCCTCGGCGACGACTATCGCAACGAGGTCTTCGCCAACCAGAACGCCATCTACAACGTCGCCGTGCTCGACAAGTTCACCCAGGACTTCGCGCGCAATCACGGCCTGGCGCTGCCCTTCAACGTAGACCCGCAGGGCAAGCTCGCCGCCGAAGTCGAGGCCGACAGCCAGTTGGGCACGCGCACCGGCATTCACCTCACGCCCACCATCTTCATCGTCATGGCCCACCACAACCCGTCGTACATTGAGGTCAAGAACGTCGACACCGACCTCTACCGAGATATCGACCAGGCCCTCGACGCAACCAAAGGCGAAGCCGCGCCACCCCCGCACCACCCCCGCCACAAATAGCTTTCCTTCTCTCTGTAAATCAAAAGGGCCGCCCATCCAGGCGGCCCTTTTCTGCGAACACCGAACTCGAAACCATCAACCGCGAAACGCTGTCGTGGACGCAGCAAAACCCGTTGCGGCATGCAGGTCTGCAAACGCGCCGCATTGCGGCCACTCAAGGACTATCGAAACAACGCAGATTGGGAAAGGAAATAACCGGTAGGAGGAAGCCGAATCTTTGCCGGGTGGGCCCGGACTAGCTCTTTTACTTGCGATAGCTGCTGAACATGCTGCGCAGCGTGCCTTCCAGTTCGTCGGCAGCGGGTTGAGGAACCGCCTCCGGTTTGGGTTCCTGCCGGGGCGCCGATACGGTGCGCGTCTCCAGCACTGAAACATTGCTGGGGGGCAACACCGCCGCAACCGGCGGGCTGTCCTTTACAAATCGCCGCTCGAGCCGCTCGATGGCTGCCATATCCATCCTGAACTCTTCTTCGAGCTGGCGCTTCATCGCTACAATCTGCTCTCTGTCCAGATTTGGCATAATGCCTGCTTCTCCCCATTCCAACTGAAAAATTGGTTGGAAATTGAGTATTGCACGCTCCCCGAGCCGTTGAAACTGCCACAAAGGATGTATACGGCGCCATCCTGCGGCCCCCAAAGGATCATCGGCAACTCCGGCCCGAAGATCAGCGGAGTCATCACAGGCGCCGCCGCACCCCAATCGGCAATAATGCAACTGATATGGAACTGATCGGAACATCGTTTCTGGGCGCCCGCCGCGCCGCGCCCCGCGCGAACATCTTTCACGCCTTGAATCCCGCCACGGGCAGCGCCCTTCCTGAGACCTTTTACGGCGCCAATCCGGCAGACGTCGACACCGCCGCGCGCCTCGCCGCCGAAGCCTTCGAAGCCTATTCCCAGGTCTCCGGCAAAGCCCGCGCCGCATTCCTGCGCCGCTGCGCCGACAACCTCGATGCGCACAAGGACGAAATCGCCCAGCGCGCGCACCTGGAAACCGCTCTGCCCATGCCCCGCCTCACCGGCGAAGTCGGCCGCACCACCGGCCAGCTCCGGCTCTTCGCCGCGCTCGTGGAAGAAGGCTCGTGGGTTCAGGCGCGCATCGATCCCGCCCTGCCCTTCCGCCAGCCGCTGCCCCGCCCCGACCTGCGCTCCATGCTGCGCCCTCTCGGACCCGTCGCCATCTTCGGCGCCAGCAACTTCCCCGTAGCCTTCTCCGTGGCCGGCGGCGACACGGCCTCCGCGCTCGCGGCCGGCTGCCCCGTCATCTTCAAAGCGCACCCCGCCCATCCCGGAACCAGCGAGATCGTCGCCTCCCTCATCGCCCGCGCCGTCGAGCAGGAAGGCCTCCCCGCCGGAACCTTCAGCCTGCTCTTCGATTCCGGCGTGGACGTGGGCGCGGCCCTTGTCCAGCATCCGCTCGTCAAGGCCGTCGCCTTCACCGGCTCCCTGCACGGCGGCCGCGCGCTCATGGACCTCTGCTCGGCCCGTCCTCAGCCCATTCCCTGCTTCACGGAGATGTCGAGCGGCAATCCCGTCTTTGTCCTTCCCTCCGCTCTCCGCAACGGCCCCGCCGAACTCGCCAAAAACCTCTTCGGCAGCTTCACCCTTGGCGCCGGCCAGTTCTGCACCAAGCCCGGCATCGTCCTGGTGCCCGAGTCCCCCGAAGGCCAGCCATTCTTCGACCAGTTGAAGTCGCTCGTCGAGCAGTCGCAGCCCTTCACGCTGCTCACCGCGGGCATCGCCCAGGGCTACAGCCGCGCCACTGCTGCCCGCTCCGGCCAGATTCCGCTGGCCGCCACCGCTGCAACGCACGAATCCACGCCCGGATTCGCCGCCAACTCCAAGCTGTTCACCGTCTGCCTCGATCAGCTCCTCGGCCAGCCCGAGCTTGCCGAAGAGATCTTCGGCCCCGACACCCTGCTCGTTCACTGCGATTCAACCGCCGACTACCTCCGCGCCGCACGCGCCCTCGACGGCCACCTCACCGCCACCATCCTCGGTGATGAAGACGACATCGTCGCCCACGCCGAACTCGTCCGCATCCTCGAGCAAAAAGCCGGCCGCCTCATCGTCAACGGCTTCCCCACCGGCGTCGAGGTCACCCACGCCATGGTCCACGGCGGCCCCTATCCCGCCACCAGCGACCCGCGCTTCACGTCCGTCGGCACCCAGGCCATCTACCGCTTCGCCCGCCCCGTCTGCTTCCAGAACTTTCCCCAGGCCCTGCTGCCCCCGGAACTGCAGGACGCAAATCCGCTGGGCATTCACCGCCTGCGCGACGGCAAACCGGAATAAGGCATTCGACTGCGCCGAGAACTTGTAGCGCCGGTCTGCTGACCGGCTGTAGCGGGGGTCTCCAGCCCCCCGCTCCGTCTTGCTGCATCTTCTGAGGCTCGTTCTCTGCTACGAACGATCGTGCGACGAATGGGCCACGCTTCTTCCCGCCAGCGCCCGCAGAAACTGCTGCCGGTCCATGCGGTACTTGAACGCCTTTCGCCCGTCGATGAACACCACCGGCACTTCCTCGTTGTACCTCTGCCGCAGCTCGGGATCGCCGTCGATATCCACCTCGCGCCACTCGAACTCGGCATCCCCTCCCGCCTGAGCCAGCGTCTCCTTCACCACATCGCAAAGATGGCAGCCCTTCCGCGAATAAACAATCACCTCGTGCATGACGTGATTGTAGGAGATACCAGGTTGCTAAATCTGCCTTCGAGCGCGGCGCAGCCACTGTGGTAACCTCCTGTGATCCGGCAACTTGAATTCTCGTCACAGATGATTCCCCCGATTGGTGGTATCCTGATCCGCTTATCCAAAGATCAGCAAGTGAGGCACGCACCATGAGAACGCAATGGGCTGCTTGTTGCACTCTTGTCGCCGGCACCCTTATGCTGTCCGGCTGCGGCGGAACCGCAACGACTCCGTCCACAGCACCCATCATCACGACCCAGCCGGCTGCGCAGAGCACGCCGCTCGGGCAAAGCGCCACGTTTTCCGTAGTGGCAAGCGGGACAGCTCCCCTGAGCTATCAGTGGAGCAAAGGGGGATCGCCAATTGCCGGAGCAACACAAGCCAGCTACGAGACCCCGCCGGTGCAGCCCGGAGACTCCGGGGAAACATTCTCCGTCACCGTCAGCAATACGGCAGGCTCTGCCAACAGCAATCAGGCAGCCTTGACGGTGGGTCCGCGCTCGCCGAAGGCCGGTGACCTGCGCTTCCACCAGGTGGATGCGCCCTCCGTGGCCTACGGCCCGAATATCGGCGGGTATTCGATTAACCTGCTGGCGGGAGAGCAAGCCGTTTACAACAACATGATCGGAGCCCCGTTCGAACTCGGCCCCGGCATCTGTGGTTCCGGCCAGTACGCATGCAGCTGGCACTACGCCGCATTCTATATTCCGGTGAATGTTTCCGGGTTGAGTGTTACCTATCAGAGCGACCCGATGGAGAAACTCGCATCCGATCTGGCCAACTACTCGGCGTCGAATGCCGTGATCAACAGCCTCGATGAGGAGCCGGCGAACGACATCTTCGCGCTCGCATCGGCCTCTACTCAGCAGACCACTGGATTTGCGTTGAATCAATCGTCGGTGCCGTTATCCGGGCTGCAGGATTTGGCGTCCCAACTGGGAACGCAGAGCCAGGTCATCACTGCGCTCTCCTTCAACGCCGCGGGACAGGTTGACGTGCTCGCGTATAGCTGGAAAAGTGACCCCTCCACCGTTTACGACGCACTGGTTGCACCCGTGACACTCGACACGGTTGGAGCAGAAGCGCAACAGATGGCGGGCGACGGTTACATCATCTCCGCCTTCGGCGGAAACGCAACCGCCGGCTATATTCTCGTCGGGACAAAGGTGCAGGGAGACACGATGCCGCGGCCGATCATCGTATCGCCCAACTTGTCCACTCCCGGCAAAGGCTTTGCGGCTGTGGCCATGCCGACCGACTGGTCTGCCACCCCATACCAGCCCATCTGGATCTTCGAACAATAATTGACTGGTCCGCCGCCTCTAAACTCAGCCCAGCGCCACGCCGCCTCCCATGCTTGCGAGACAAGCGTGGCGCTCGCTGATCCACCTACGGAATCATGAATCCGCCGATATACCCGGCTGCTGATCCTGCTTCCACCGTGAACATGTCGCCGCCGCTCGTGCCCTGGCTCTTCAGATTGAAGCTGGTGCTGCCATTCCCCGAACCGTCTGTCGTGAAACTGGGGAGCGCGTAGGACGACGAGCTGTCAATCGCTGTGCCCTGCGTCTCCACCGGGCCATAGCTTGTATTCGGAGAAGCGCCGTTCACCGTGAACGCCGCATTTCCATTCGAATAGCTCACGGTCCCGCTGCTCAACGGATCCTGTCCCTTTTGAGCGGCAGGCGCGCCGCTGTTTGTTGTGGATTCGGGAAGCAATTTGGCCATAAAGCTCTCGTTGCTCGCGCCCGGAATAAGCCCGGTCTGGAGAGTAGGACTGCCGTTGCCTGCCGAGTCAATCACGGAGAAATCTCCCGCCCAGTTGCCGGCTAGCGGGAACTTCACAGTCGCGCTCCCGTTGCCGCTTCCATCGGTTGAGAACGTCATGACGTTGAAGCAGGACGGCGGAGTCGTGGTATTGGCGTCGAATGCGGGACAAAAGCGAACAGTGAATGTGTGGCTGGCCGCCTGCTCCGCCACCTGAACCGCCGCGTTTCCATTCGTGTCGATGGTGATCTGGCCGTCCGTGGCCAGGGTGCCAGTTGTGGTCAGCAGCGGCGCCGAATACTGCGTAGTCGCCGTTCCGCCGCCCGACGTCACGGTGATATCGCGATACGCGTACTGATGATCGCCCGAACTGCTGCGCGCCACAAACGTCAGGTGATACGTTCCCGGCGTCAGCGCAACCGGCAGGTTCATCATGTTGCTGTTGTCCACACTTGCCAGTTTCGTGCCGCCGTTCCACAGTTCGAAGCGGTACACGCCGCCGGTCACATTCGCGGCTGCCTCCATCTGCACCGGCGAAGTGACGGTGGCGTTCTCATCCGGTGTGCACACATTCACGCCCTGGCTGCTGGGTGCCGTGCAGGAACCACCGCTGCCGCTGCCGCCCGTGCTGCCGCCGCCCGTACCGCCGCCGCTCGTGCTGCCGGTAACTGTGACATCGCGATACGCGTATTCATGCGTACCGGAGGTGTTACGCGCCACAAAGGTGAGGTGATAGGTGCCCGGTGCGAGCGTAACCGGCTGATCCATCGTATCGCCGTCCACGCTGGCCAGCTTGGTGCTTCCGTTCCATAGTTCGAAGCGATACACGCCGCCCGTCACATTCGCGGCAGCATCAATCTGCACCGGCGACGTCACGCTGGCATTCTCGTCCGGCGAGCAAACCGTCACGCCGGGGCTGGACGGAACCGCGCATGAGCCGCCGCCCGTTCCCGTACCGCCCCCGCCTGTTCCCGTACCGCCGCCACCGCTCGTACTTGCGGTCTGGCTCAATACAACCATGTGAAACGGAGCATTGATTGAGATTGGAGCCCACGCCGAAGAAGCGCTGGGAGTCACGTCAATCGCCCAAAGCTTGTTCTCCGAGGTCGAGAAAGCGTAAAGGTGATTGCTCGTGTCCCACGCCGCCTGATCGATCGGCGTGCCGTTCAGCATTGACGTGTCCTTCGTCAGCGGCGCCGCGCCGTTGAAGCTGTAGATCTCGATGCCGTTCCCCAGGTGCCCCGCCCCATTCTGCGCATTGGCATACAGCGCCAGCATCGTGCCATCCGGCGAGAACACGGAGCCCGGCCCAAGCAGTTGCGAGGTCGGCATATTGCTGGAGGTGTTTGTGCTCGACAGAGTTCCATTGGAACCCACCGTGAAACTGCCAAGCTGCGGCGGATTGGAGTCGTTCGGAAGCAACTGCAGCACAACGTAATTGCCGGTCGGCGACGCGTCCGGATAAGACGGCGTGTAAGTCGCGCTGCCGCTGAAGGTCGGGTTCAGCGGCCCCGAGTATTCCAGCGTTCCAGTCGATTGCCGCTGGAATCCGATGATGCCGTTGTTGTTACCGGAGAACTGATCGGCGTAGCCAAACGTCTCATTTCCCAGGATGGACGGACTATCTGTGCCGTCGCCGGACGGGTAAGTAACTTCCGAGTCACCCATGAATGTGAACGAGCCATCACTGTTCACCATGTAAGTCTGATACGCCGAACAGGTGCTGCCACCGCCGTTCTGCAGCAGAACATAAACATACTGCCCGGAGTGATCCAGCACTGCCTGCGCATAACCGCTGGTGCCGCCTCCGCACGTTCCCCCCGAGTAATCGAGGAACGCAATCTGCGACTCCTGCGCGCCAATCGCGCCATTGGAGCCGAGCGCATAAGAGTGCAGCAGCGTCTTTCCAATCGTGAAGAACCGCGAAGCGGTCGCGCCAACGATCTCCGTGCCGGGGTTGAACGGCGACCCGGGGATGGCGGTCAGTTGCCCGCCGGAAGAAGCGCTGTATCCGTACACTGCGCCCGCGGGGCCTCCGACCTGAACATAGACATAAGCTGAGGTAGACTGCGACTTCGCCTTAGGGACAACGGCAAGACTGGAAATAAGCACAAGGGTAGCGGCCAGACCGAACCCCCGCAAATGCTGCATCATAATCTACTCCTGAGCGAATTGACTGGAGAGAGAGCAAGATATATAGCCCCTGCCTGAGCCGGATGGAGTAACCCACGGTGCCGCTGCCCGGCTACTGCACCGTGATAGTGCGCTTGGCGTATTCATGCACCGACTTGGTGCTGTTGTACGCGTCGAAAGTCAAGGTGTAACTGCCCGGCGCCAGCGTAACTGTCCCGTTCATGGTCCCGCTATCTTCGCTTAACAGTTTCGTGCTCCCATTCCATAACTCAAACCGGTACACGCCTCCGCTCACGACCGCGGTTGCATTGATCGTCACGGGCGAATGGGTCATCGCGCCATTGCTGGGCGAGCATACGCTGATCCCGTCGCCAACCTGAGCGGAACAAGGAGCGGGGGCGCTGCTGCCCTGGCTCACCACTACGAGCGATACCGGAGAGGTAACGGAAACCAGCGCAGTCTGCGCTGCCGACCCCGCACCCACCGCGTACACCCACATCTTGCCTTGCGATCGCGAGATGGCATAAAGATGATGCGTCGAATCCCATGCCACCTGGTCGATCGGCGTGCCGTTCAGCAGTTTCGTATTCAATGTGAGCGGCGCCGGTCCGTTGAAGTTATAGATTTCGATTCCGTCGCCCAGCGTCCCAATCGGCTGCGCAGCCGTATACAGCACCACCATCGAGCCGTCGGGAGAAAACACCGAGTGAGGACTCATCAACTGCGACGCCGGCATGTTGCTGAAAGTGTTCGTAGTCGAGAGGTTCCCGCTCGAGTCCACCGTGTAAACGCCGAGCTGACGATTGTAGCCCGGATTGTAAAACTGATACACAACGTAATTTCCCACCGGGGACGCGTCCGGCAATTCCACGTTCCAGCTATTCGTCATCGTCGGCGGATCCGTCCACTGAAGGTCCATCAGTTGCAACTCTCCGGTGCTTGCCCGCTTGAATCCCATCCTTGCCGCTGACTCTCCGTTGAATGTGTCGGCATAGGCAAAGCTCTCGTTCCCCAGAATCGAGGGCAGGTCGTCAATCGACGGCGCATCATTCCCGGTCTGGTCTCCCCAGTCCTGCTCCGCATCCCCCACGAAAGTGAAGCTCCCGTCGCTGTTCACCCTCCATGTCTGGTAGGCTGAGCACGACTTGTCCGCGTTGTTCTGCAGCAGCGCGTAAATGTACGCCCCGGAGTGGTCCAGCACCGCGCCGTTTTGCCCGTACTGCGAGTCGCTGCAAGAGCCGCCCGTGTAGTTCAGGAAACCGACCGCCGACAGCTGCGATCCAAGCGCCCCGTTCGAGTTCACCGCCCATGAGTGCAGCAGCGTGTGCCCCAGCGTGAAGAACTGCGATCCGTTCCCGCCCACAATCTGCGTCCCCGGCTTGAACGGCGACCCGGGGATGGCGGTCAGTTGCCCGCCGGAAGAAGCGCTGTATCCGTACACTGCGCCCGCGGGGCCTCCGACCTGAACATACACATAAGCGGATGTGGTTGTGGATTGTGAGTTAGCGGTTGAGACTAAGGCAACCATGGAAATAAGCACAAGGGTGCCGGCGAGGCCCAGGCCCCGGAGCGGATGCATCATAGGGTATCTCCACTTTGAATGTGTAGGCTTATTCTGTAAGACTCTTGAGTTATCTATCCCCAGTTAGAGCGGCGGACCGTGACCTGCCGGTTAGCGGGAGCGCACACAGTGGCCATCGACTTGGAATGTGGGACGCGCCAAGATGTTGCTTTCAGGTCTGAAATCTTATGAAAGCTACGTCGGCGCGGATTCACCCCACTTCTTGGCCGCCAAATAAGGCCAAGACACGTCCGGCTCCGCCTGCCGCGATTCATCGCGCCTTAAAACTCCACGTCGAAGAGTCCGGGCAGCACCTCGCCGGCTTTGCCTTCCACAATCTGCGTAAACGCCTGCGCGTTCAGCGGCCGTTCCGGGCCAACATACACCGTGCGCGCCCCGCTCCGCCGGGCCCAGTTTACGAAGTTCGCCGCGGGATACACCGAGCCCGACGTTCCGATCACAATCATCACCGTCGCGGCGGCGATTTCTCTTTCGATCCGGCTCATCTCCAGCGGCATCTCGCCGAAGAACACGATGTGGGGCCGCAGCCGCGCGCCGCAGGCGCAACGCCCTACCTCCTCCAGGTTGCGATAGACGCGGCGATCTTCGACCGGTGGGCGGCCGCACTCCGCCTCGCACCGAGACTTTGCCAGCTCGCCGTGCATGTGCACCATCCGCCGCGAGCCCGCCCGCTCATGCAGATCATCCACGTTCTGCGTGCACAGAAAAAAACGCTCGCCCAGCTTCGACTCAAGCTCTGCCAGTGCTATATGCGCCGCATTCGGTTGCGCCTTCTCGCCCTGCGCCCGCCGCTCCGAGTAGAACTGCCACACCAGCGCCGGGTTCTCATCCAGCGCCTCCGGCGTGCACACGTCCTCCACGCGATGCCCTGCCCACAACCCATCGCTCGCGCGAAACGTCGGCAGCCCGCTCTCCGCGCTGATGCCCGCGCCGGTAAGCACAAACACTTGATCACTGGAAGAGATAGAAACTCGATTCATCGTCAGCCTTCGCGTAGAGCGGGAGTAAACGTGACACCCACCAGCAATCCCTCCGGCGATAGAAACCGGCTCACAGTCTGCCCCCACGGCTCGGTCTTGCTTCGAATCAGCATCCGATAGCCACGCGCTTCCAGCTCCAGCGTCGCTTTCTCCACGTCAGCCACTTCAAACTCCAGCCACGCCTGCGGAACCGGAATCTCTGCCGGCCACGCATCGCTGCCAAAACATGACTGCGCCGCCTGCGTCAGCGGCCACACCGCAAAGTGCTTCGCACCCTCAACCGCGCCGGTGTAGAGATAGCCGCCGGCGTCTTCTTTGAAAGCGATACCGAGTGCATCGGCATACAGCGCGCGGCTTTCATCCACATTGCGATCGATGGGCCCGAACCCGGCAATGAACAGAACTTCTATACCTATACCCTCCATAGAGGATGCCCTCCGCCCTGGTCCCCAGTCCCTCGCTCCCTGCTCCCTACTCCCTACTCCCTACTCCCTACTCCCTACTCCCTACTCCCTACTCCCTACTCCCTGCCTCTAAGGTTCCAGCAATATCTTCCCCGTTGTCCGCCGATTCTCCATATCGTCCTGCGCCCTCGCCGCATCGGTCAGCGAATACACATGCTCCATGCGCACCTTCAGCGTGCCGTCGGCCACCCAGCCCAGCACCTCATTCGCGCGCCAATCCAACTCTTCGCGCGTAGCGATGTAGTGCCACAGCGTAGGCCGCGTAATGAACAGCGATCCCTTGCTGCTCAACTGGATCAAGTCAAACGGCGGCACCGCGCCGCTCGATCCGCCAAACAGCGCAAGCAGGCCGCGTGGCCGCAGGCAATCCAGGCTGCCCTCAAAGGTCGTCTTGCCCACCGAGTCATACACCACGTCCACGCCCTTGCCGCCGGTGATGCGCTTCACTTCCTTCACGAAGTCCTGCTTCGTGTAGAGAATCACCTCGCTCGCACCGGCCTCACGCGACAACTCGGCCTTCTCCTCGTTCGACACCGTCGTGATCACGCGTGCGCCGATCCGCGCCGCCATCTGCGTCAGCAGCAGACCCACGCCCCCCGCGCCCGCATGCACCAGGCATATTTCCCCAGCCTTCAGCGGCCACGTCGAGTAGGCCAGATAGTGCGCCGTCATGCCCTGCAGCAACACCGCCGCGGCCTGCTCCGGCGTCACCTTCTCCGGCACCTTCACTAGCTGCGCCGCCGCAACCAGCGCGTACTCCGCGTAGCTGCCCAGCACCGCGGTTGATGCCACCACGTCTCCCGGCTTGAAACCCGTGACGCCCGAGCCGCACTCCTCCACCGTACCCGCGGCCTCGCTGCCCGGCACCAGCGGAAACGTCGCCTTGTACTGACCCTTGCGGAAATAAATCTCAATGAAATTCATCCCCACGGCTTCCACGCGAATGAGCACCTGCCCCGGCCCCGGCACCGGAATCGGCAGGTCAACTAACTGGAGAACCTCGGGCCCGCCCGTCTCACGAATCTGAATGGCTTTCATAACAGGCAAGGATACTGCAATACAGGGAGTAGGCAGTAGGGAATAGGGAGTAGAAAGCAGGCAGAAGGCAGTAGGAACACCGCCATCCAAACAAAAGCGCCTCGCAATTCGCGAGGCGCTTGCTTTCTACTCCCTACTCCCTTTTCCCTATTCCCTGCTCTTAGTCCCTATCCCTCAGAATGCTCGGCTCTTCCGGCGCACGCAGCCGAACCAGCCGGTCGATCGTATACGGCGTGTGCTGCTGCGAGCTGTAGTAGTGCCGCACCTGCAGCTCACCCAGCAGGCCAAGCGCAAGCAACTGGATACCGGCCACAATCAACACACCGGCAATCACAAACAGCGGCCCGTGCTGATCCATCACGCTTGCATGCGGGTGCACGATCTTCAACGCCAGCAGCATGGCCGAGAAGAAGCTGCCCAACAGAATGCTGATCGCGCCAAACGAACCGAAGAAGTGCAGCGGCCGGCTCATGTACTTGATCAGGAACCGGATCGTCAGCAGATCAAAGAACACGCGGAAGGTGCGGCCAATCCCGTAGTGGCTTTTTCCGCGCAACCGGTTCACGTTCTTGATCGGAATCTCGCAGATCGACGCGCCATACCAGCTCGCCAGCGCGGGAATAAACCGATGCATCTCGCCGTACAGCGGAATGTTCTGGATCACTTCCCGCCGATACGCCTTGAACGTGGTGCCGAAGTCGTGAATGTCCACGCCGGAAAGCTTCGCCATCAGCCAATTTGCAATGCGCGATGGAATGCGGCGCATCACAAAGTTGTCGATGCGCTTCTCGCGCCATCCCGAAACAACGTCGTAGCCCTCTTCCAGCTTCTCCAGGAAGTTCGGAATCTCGTTGGGATCGTGCTGCAGGTCGCCGTCCATCGACAGGATGAACTCGCCCGATGCGTGATCGAAGCCGGCAGCCAGCGCCGAGGTCTGACCGAAGTTACGGCGCAGCTTCACAACCAGCACGCGGCTGTCCACCGCGGCAATCTCTTCCAGCAACTTATAGGTGCGGTCGCTCGACCCGTCATCCACAAACACAATCTCGAACGAGTCGCCCACCTGCTCCATCACCTGCTTCAGGCGGTCGTAGAGCGCGGTTACGTTCTCTTCCTCGTTGTGGAAGGGGACTACAATCGAATACTTCGGCATATCAGTAGTATAGATGCGATTTGCCTTAAAAAGAGAGCAGAAATCGGCTCGGTTTCCGCTTCCGTCATCTTCCGGACGCCAATCAATCGCGGGACTTACCCTTCCAGCTCGTCCAGCATCCCCTGCATCTCGCTCAATGCATGACGATTGCCGCTCCGCGCGGCGCAACTGATACCGGCCTTCAGGCGCTCGATGGCCTGCTCGATCCGCCCCGCCTTGGAGAGCGTCTGCGCAGCCATAAAGTAGCCCGCCGTGTAATCGGGATCACTGGCCAGCAGCTGATCGAACTCCGCCAGCGCGGAATCCACTTCTCCGCGGTTGGCAAGTTCCACAGCAATGCCGTACCGCGCAAAGCTGTTTTTAGGATCCAAGGCAAGTATTTCTTTTAGTCCTGCAAGCTTGTCCGTAGTACTCATATAGGGTTCAAGGCCATCCGTAGAGATTTGCGTAATTTGGGAGGATTGCCGAAACTGAATCAGGGCCCCCGAGAGACTGTTCCCTGTACGTCTCATTGTAGCCGGACTGAAGCTCTTCGGGTTGCCTGTTGAAAAGCCTCGGAGCCAAAGAAAGCATGAGTTCGACTGAAACCATTCCTGCCGCCTCCCGCCTGGTCGCCGATTCGCAATCGGAGATGACGGAAATCATTCTCCCCAACGACGCCAACGTACTCGGCAACCTGCTCGGCGGCCGGCTCATGCACTTCATCGACATCGTCGGAGCCATGGCTGCATACCGGCATTCGCGCGCCCATGTCGTCACCGCCGCCATGGATCACATCGATTTCCTCCAGCCGGTCCACGTAGGCGACCTGCTCACCCTCAAATCCAGCGTCAACCGCGCCTTCTCCACATCCATGGAAGTCGGCGTAAAAGCCTGGGTCGAAAACACCCAGACCGGCGTCATGCTCCACGTCGCCAGCGCCTACCTGGTCTTCGTCGCCATTGATCAGAACGGCCGCCGCGTCCACGTTCCCGAACTCAAGCCCGTAACCGCAGACGAGCAGCGCCGCTACGCCGATGCTCTGCTCCGCCGGCAGCATCGCGAATCCGAGTCGGCCCGCCGCAAGAAAGCCGCCCAGGCCACCGCGAACCTTTAGTATCTCGGCCGGCGGCTCCCCGCAGGAGGTGCACCATGAACTTCCCCCGCCGCATCGTCTGCCTCACCGCCGAGACGGTGGAAACGCTTTACCTGCTCGACGAGCAGGACCGTATCGTCGGCGTCTCCGGTTTCTGCACTCGGCCCCCTGAGGTGCGCAGCAAACCGCGCATCTCCACATTCAAAGACGCAAGCATCGACGCCATCCGCGCGCTGAATCCCGACCTCGTCCTCGCCTTCTCCGATGTGCAGGCCGACGTAGCACGCCAGCTTATCCTCAGCGGCTTCAGCGTGCTCAGCTTCAACCAGCGCAGCGTGGCGGAGATCTTCGACATGATGGCGCTGCTGGCACGCATAGTCGACCGCCAAAGCGAAGGTGCATTGCTCATCGCGCAACTCCGCCGCGGTCTCGATGAAATTGCAGCGTCGGCGCATCGCCTGCCGCACCGGCCGCGCGTCTTCTTCGAAGAATGGAACGAGCCGCTCATCAGCGGCATTCGCTGGGTAGACGAACTGATCACCATCGCAGGCGGCGATGTCATATTCCCGGAGAAGAGCGCGTGCCCCAAGGCGATGGATCGAGTCGTCGATCCGGCGCAGGTCATCGAGCGCGATCCGGAGGTGATCTTCGTCTCCTGGTGCGGAAAGAAGGCGAACATTCCCGCGATGATTGCCCGGCCTGGATGGTCAAACATCAACGCGGTCCGCAATGGGCACGTGTACGAGATCCCGTCGAGCTCCATTCTGCAGCCCGGGCCCGCCGCGCTTACGGATGGCGTGACCGCTTTGCATCAACATCTCTGCCGCGCGGCAGGCGTGGAGCCGCTCCCATCTGCCGCGCCACATGGGATTCCGCAGGCCCTGCTCCTGTAAACTTTAAGGTTGGACCGTTTCTCCCTCCGGTTCCGCACGAGTACGTTTGAAAGCTGAAAAGGAGCAGTAGAGTTATGGCGCATTCCCATGCCATGCCCCAGCCTGTGGCGCTGCCGGGCGTTTCCAAGATCATCGCAGTCGGTTCCGGCAAGGGCGGCGTGGGCAAAACCACCGTGGCGGTCAATCTCGCCATCGCGCTCTCCAAGCTCGGCCAGCGCGTCGGCCTCATCGACGCCGACATCTACGGCCCCAACGTGCCGCTCATGATGGGCTCTACGCAGTCGCCCCGCGTCGGCGAAGGCAACGTCATCGAGCCCAATCTGACCCACGGCCTTAAGACCATCTCCATCGGCTACATCTCGCCCGGCGACAAGCCGCTGGTGATGCGCGGCCCCATGCTCCACCAGATCATCCGCCAGTTCCTGCAGCAGGTGAACTGGGGCGAGCTCGACTACCTCATCGTCGATCTGCCTCCCGGCACCGGCGACGTGGTCATCTCCCTGGTGCAGACCGTGCCGCTCACCGGCGCCGTAGTCGTCTCCACGCCCAGCGACGTCAGCCTCCAGGACGCGCGCAAGGCCCTCGAAATGTTCGCGCAGGTCAACGTGGAAGTGCTCGGCATCGTCGAAAACATGAGCCACTTCACCTGCCCGCACTGCCAGCACACCGTCGACATCTTCTCCAAGGGCGGCGCCGAACGCACCGCGCAGCAGTTCAAGATTCCCTTCCTCGGATCAATCGAGCTGATCCCCGCCATCCGCGAAGGCGGCGACAAGGGTCTGCCCGTAGCGCTCGCCGGCCCCAAGAGCCCGCAGGCGAAGGAATTCTTTGACGCCGCGCAAAAGCTGATGGAACGCGCCGAAGCGGCCGCAGCCGCCAGCAAAGACGTCTTCGAAATCAGCTAGACGCCGGCGGCTGCACAACGGGCCCTGGGTCCTGCAAGGAAGGCCGTGTCCCTGGTAAGTGCTTTTTTTGAAGGGGCACGGCTTCACACCTCCCGGAAAAGCGCGCGCCGCAGGCGCAGAGTTCGTTAGCCCCGCGCTTCAGCGTGGGGAACCGCGTCCTGAAAAGATCGCGGAGTCCTGGAGGGACGGCGCAAAGTCGAATCCTGCCAAGACTCCCTGACGCGATAAACTCAGGCCCGGAGGCCGACATGACCCCAATCACGCACGTCCCCGCCATCACCCCATTTCTCTGGTTCGAAAACAACAACGCCGAAGAAGCCGTCGACTTCTACCTCTCCATCTTCCCCAACTCGCGCAAGCTCGACGAACTGCGTCATCCCAGCGATGCCGCCGGCCCCAAAGGCGCTGTCCTCACCATCGGGTTCGAACTCAACGGACTCCGTTTCACCGCCCTCAACGGCGGCCCCGGCCACCCCTTCAACGACACTGTTTCGTTCGTCGTGCACTGCGATAATCAGGAGGAGATCGACCTCTACTGGTCGAAGCTGCTAACTGGCGGAGGCAGCGAAATCGCCTGTGGCTGGCTCATGGACAAGTACGGGCTTCGCTGGCAGGTCTGGGCTCCGCGCATCCTCGAACTCATCCGTCATCCCAAGGCCATGGAAGCCATGATGAAGATGACCAAGTTCAACCTCGCCGAGCTCGAGCGCGCCGCCCAATCCTGATCGAAACCACCTCTTAGGGTGCCCCATCCTTTGCGAAGCATAGGGTGGGATACCTCCAACCTTCCTCAACCCGGAACACCACGGCCACGCATATGAAAAGAATTCTCCTCTCCTGGAGCAGCGGCAAAGACTGTGCCTGGGCGCTCCACATCCTGCGCAAGCAACCCGGCATTGAAGTCGTCGCGCTGCTCACCACCATCAACACCGAGTTCGATCGCGTCGCCATGCACGGCACACGCCGCGGGGTGCTGGAGGCGCAGGCCGCCGCTGCCGGTCTCCCGCTCTGGGCCATTCCCCTACCCTGGCCATGCACAAACGAGATCTACGAGGCGCGCATGGCCGAGGCGTGCCAGCGCGCGAAAGATGAAAAGATCGACGCCGTCGCCTTCGGCGATCTCTTCCTCCGCGACGTCCGCGCCTATCGCGAGAACCAGTTGAAGGACACCGGCCTCGAACCGCTCTTTCCCCTCTGGGATATTCCCACCGGCCAGCTCGCCCGCGACATGATCGCCGGCGGCCTCCGCGCCAAGCTGGTCTGCGCCGACACGCAACAGCTTCCCGCCGCCTTCTCCGGCCGCGACTTCGATTTAGCTTTGTTGAAGGAAATGCCCGCCGCCGTCGATCCCTGCGGCGAGAACGGCGAGTTCCACTCCTGCGTATACGCCGGCCCCATGTTCTCCGCACCCATCCCGCTCGAACCCGGCGAAGTCGTGCAGCGCGACCGCTTCGTCTACGCCGATTTCAGCATCGCCTCTGCTTGATCGGCGTGCTGCTCACGCCCGTGCAGTAGCCGCCGCTTCAATTTCTTCCGTCAGCACCTCGGCCGCCCGCATGCAATCCCCGCGGCTCACATCGCGATGCGTCACCAGACGCACAAGCTGCGGGCCCACCGCACTGGCAAGCACTCCGCGCGCTTTGAGACGAGCGACCAAATCAGCGGGCGTCATCGCCCCCGTCAGCCGGAAGATCACGATATTCGTCTCCACCGTCTCGGGATCAATCTCTACACCTTCCACATTCGACAGCGCCTCGGCCAGTAGCTTCGCGTTGGCGTGATCTTCGTGCAGCCGCTTGGGCATCTCTTCCAGCGCGATGAGCCCCGCCGCCGCCAGCACACCGGCCTGGCGCATGCCGCCGCCCAGCGCCTTGCGATAAATCCGCCCGCGGTCCATCAGTTCCTTCGACCCCACCAGCATCGAACCGACCGGCGCGCACAGTCCCTTCGACAAGCAGAACATCACCGTGTCGAATCCCCGCGTCACCGTCTTCACGTCCAGCCCCAGCGCCACCGCAGCATTGAAGATGCGCGCGCCGTCAAGATGGAGCGGCAATCCCCTCTTCTTCGCCCCATCCCAGATCTCTTCCAGGAACACCATGGGCGTCACGCGCCCACCCGCCATATTGTGCGTGTTCTCAATCTCGATCAACCCCGTTGCCGCGCGAAACTTCCCCCGCCCGTAGATCGCCGGCTCGATCTGCTTCCACGTCAGAATCCCATCGGCCGTAGGCACGGCGCGCGCAAGGCAGCCGGAGAAGACAGCCGTCGTCGCCATCTCCCAATCCAGAATGTGCGCCTTCGCCTCGCAGATCACCTCCATCCCGGGCTGCGTGTGCAGCCGGATGGCGATCTGATTTCCCATCGTGCCCGTCGGCACAAACAGCGCGGCCTCGCGCCCGAAGATCTCGGCGGCGCGCCGCTCCAGCAGGTTCAGCGTGGGATCCTCGCCGTACACGTCGTCGCCCACCTCGGCCGCCGCCATCGCCGCCCGCATCTCCGCGGTAGGCCGCGTCACCGTGTCCGAACGAAGATCAATCAACTCAGTCAAAGCAAATCTCCCAAAGTGCGAGTAGCTATCAGGTTCCAGGGGACAGGTGACAGGCGCCGGTGATGGGACCGCTCGAAACCTGACACCTGTTCCCTGACACCTGTTCCCTGTTCTTATTCCCTGTTCCCTGCCTCTACGGTATTTGCGCCATCGGCAATTCCATAACCGGCATAATGTGGCCATTCACCGACGCATACGCCCACATACCATGAAAGCTCTGCCGCAGCGCCGGATGCGCCTTCAGCACCGCGCCCAGCACCGTGATCGCCTCGGTCCGCTGCGCCGCCGGATCGGTCACGCCCGCCGAGACATAGGTCACGCCCAGATCGGGCTCATGCAGTGCGGGATCGAAGTGGATGCCGTTCACCTTCCAACTCCGGTCGCCCGCCGTAACCGTAATGGGGAATGCCTGCGTCGGCGGATTCTTGATCTCGCTCTGCTCCTGGTCCAGCTTCTGCAAATTCGGCGACGAAAGAAAATCAACCGGCAGCAACAGGTAGCGCGCGACCGCATAGCTGTAGTACGCCGCCCAGGGAGCATTGTGTGCGGCAAGCTGCCGCGCCTGCTCCCAGTACCACACGCCGTCGTGGCCGCCCAGCGCGCCGGGGCGGACAAACACACCGCCCACCTTCCACGTATTCGCGTCCCAGCCCAGAACGAATCCGATCTGTCCGGCGAACTGAGCACCCGCGGCATCCGCCAGCACAACCGCATACCTGCCCGGTGGAAGTTGGCGCATCGTAATCGTCACGGTCAGGGATGCAGACGCATTGGAGCAGAAAAACTGCGTGTCCGCCGGTGCGGTCTGGCTGGTGGCATCCAGCATGTACAGGCTGCGCAACTGTACCGTGCCCCCCTTCACCAGCGGGCCGCCCTGTTGAACGGCGTCGCGAATGCTGTCCCAATCGGCGGAAACCGCAGGCAGCAGCGCGCTTTGCAGTGCGCCAAGATCCTGCTGCTGCACCGCCAGCGCAAACTGCTGGCCGGCGCGCGCCAGCGCATCGCGATCCGCTGGCGTCATCTCCGACTGCGTGGTGCAACTCACAGCCCGGCTCGCCACCGGCGCAACCATCACGGCGCAAACCACTGCAAACACTGCCCACCGCGGCATTTGGCGCATGCGAACGTTCTCCGTTCCGGAAGCCCTGCTGCGAGCGTTTCCGGACCACTGTTAGTCTAGTACACAGAAGGCGCCGCGGGCCGTACCGCTCAAAGGCTGCTGATATGCAAATCTCCCTCGCAAATTCGGGCCTCCCGAGCGGACTACGGCTCCTGCGCCTTGCCGCGCTCTCCAGTTCCGTCGCCCTCGCCGCAACCCTCTTGCCCGCGCAGGCGCAACCACATCCCAAGCCGCAACCTGCCCCCAAAACCGCGTCAGCGCACGCTGGCCACGCAAAGGCCGCAAAGGCCCACCGCGAGAAGACTCCCGAAGTCGCCGCGGCAACCCCGGAACCACCGCCCGCGCCTCCCAAGCCGAACTGGCCCGCCGATCAGCCCGCTACGCCCGCCACCGTCACATGGGACAGTCACGGCCTCGAAATCAAGGCAGCCAACTCCAGCCTCAACGACATTCTCTCCCAGGTGGGTACTGACACCGGTGCGAAGATCACCGGCCTCACCCACGATGAGCGCGTCTTCGGCGTCTACGGTCCCGCGCCGGCGCGCGAGGTCCTCAGCGAACTGCTCCACGGCACCAGCTACAACGTCATCATGCTCGGCGATCAGGGCGAGGGCACACCGCGCCAAGTCATCCTGAGCGCAAGTGCGCCGCCAGGCCCCCAGACGCAACCGCAAAATCCTCCGCCGCCCCAAGAAAACGATGAGGTGGAGCAACCGCAGCCGGCCGCGCCCAACTCCCAACCGATGATCCCCGGCAATCAGCCGCAGTTCATGAGCCCGCAGCAACGCTGGCAGCAGATGCAGGAGCAGCGCCAGCGGCAGCTGCAGCAGCAGATCGAGCAGCAGCAGGGCCCTCCGCCGCAATAGCACTCAGATCAGGGGGAACATCAACGCTGCGTGCGAAGCGAAGCTGCGCATTGCTGGCAAAGCGCGCACTTCACCCTCAAGGGTGACCGCAGCAAATCTCGATTGGGAAATGGAAAGGTCTAAAGCGCGCCTTCAGCCTGCGCCTTCACGGTGATTGTGTGCCGCCGCGGCCGCATCAGCGCGAAACCCACGCGAAAAATTCCATACGCTGCAAGTACCCCGAAGGCCATCGAGCCCACCGCCGCGCAAACCAGCATCAGTGCATCCGTCATTTAATTCCTCTAATCGGGCCCGCCGTCTTGCAACCAGAAACACGGCTCCCGCCGAAATCGCCGCGTTACAAGCATGCCGCATGTACACAGTAATTGTCGTAAAATTCCGCTGCGTTGACCCTTGATTCTATTGACAACTAGAATACTCCCTGAGCGCCTTTTTCCCTAATTCGTATGTTTTTCAATATGGAACCGCCGCTCCGTTCGCCCCATGTCCATTACGCACATCTCGGTTCGCGGCGCCCGCCAGCATAATCTCCAGGACATCAACGTCCGCATTCCCCGCAACACCCTCACCGTCGTCACCGGCCTCTCCGGCTCCGGCAAAAGCTCCCTCGCATTCGACACCATCTATGCCGAAGGCCAGCGCCGCTACGTCGAGACGCTGTCCACCTACGCGCGCCAGTTCCTCGACCAGATCGAGCGCCCTGACGTCGACTCCATCGAGGGCCTCTCGCCCGCCATCTCCATCGAGCAGAAGACCACCAGCCGCAGCCCGCGTTCCACCGTCGGCACCATCACCGAAATCTACGACTACCTGCGCCTGCTCTACTCCTCCGTCGGCACGCCCCACTGCCCCAACTGCGGCCGCCCCATTCAGCGCCAGACTGCCGAGCAGATCGTGCAGCGCATCCTGCAGCTCGGCAGCGGCGAGCGCGTCACCGTCATGGCCCCGGTCGTCCGCGGCCGCAAAGGCGAGTTCAAAGACCTCCTCGACCAGCTCGATCAGCAGGGCTTCCGCGCTCGCGTCGACGGCGAGATGCGCGATCTCTCCGAACCCGTCGTCCTCGACCGCCGCAAGAACCACACCATCGAAGCAGTCATCGACAGAATCCTACTCAAATCCGATCTGGGTGCCCCAGCAGATCTGGGTGCCCCAGGTCCCTCGCATTTGGGGACCTGGGACGGAACTAAATCCGGTACAAAGGACGCCAAGCGTTCGGTCGAAAAGCGCCTCGAAGCCGCCGTCAACAAAGCCCTCCAGCTCGCCAGCGGCCTCGTGCTCGTCCTGCTCTCCAACGGCGAGGAGCAGCTCTTTTCCTCCTCCATGGCGTGCCCCGACTGCGGCCTCGACGTTCCCAAACTCGAGCCGCGCAGCTTCAGCTTCAACTCCGCCTTCGGCGCATGCACCGAGTGCCACGGCCTCGGCTCGCTCTACGATCTCGATCCCGCCAAGGTCATCACCGACTGGTCCAAGCCCCTGCTCGACGGCGGCCTCGGCCCCGGCTCCGCATCGCAATACCTGCTCCGCCTCATCAACCTCGCAGCGCAGAAATACGACATCGACCTCAAGAAGCCGTTCGAAGATCTGCCGCCCAAGCAGCAGCACATCCTCGTCTACGGTCCGCCCAAAACCGAAACCTCGCGCACCGGCTTCCACGGCATCCTCAGCTTCCTCCGCGACACCATCGACGAAGCGCGCAGCGACGGCTACCGCGAGTACATGATGAACTTCATGTCCGCCACGCCCTGCCCCGCCTGCCGCGGCAAGCGCCTGCGCCCCGAGTCACTCGCCGTCAAGATCAACGGCATGTCCATCGCCGACTTCACCCACCTGCCGCTCAACCGTGCTCTCGGCGCTGCCTACGAGTTCAGCTTCACCGCGCGCGAAGCCCTGCTCGCCGACCGCATCCGCCGCGAGATCATCGAGCGCCTCGAATTCCTCTGCGCCGTCGGCCTCAGCTATCTTTCGCTCGATCGCAGCGCGGCCACGCTCTCCGGCGGCGAAGGCCAGCGCATCCGGCTCGCCACCCAGATCGGCTCGCGCCTCCGCGGCGTGCTCTACGTCCTCGACGAGCCCTCCATCGGCCTCCACCAGCGCGATAACAACCGCCTTATCGAAGCCCTCGAGCAACTCCGCAACCTCGGCAACACCGTCCTCGTCGTCGAGCACGACGAAGAGACCATCCGCCACGCCGACTACGTCGTCGACCTCGGCCCCGGCGCAGGCCGCCTCGGCGGCAAAATCGTCGCCGAAGGCACACCCGACCAGATCATCGCCTGCCCGCAATCGCTCACCGGCAAATACCTCTCCGGCGCCGTCGGCATCGTGCACCGCGAAAAGCCCCGCCCCCTCACCGGCAAATGGATTCGCGTCACCGGCGCGCGCGAGCACAACCTGCAGGAGATCGACGTGCGCATTCCGCTCGGCGTCATGACCGTCGTCACCGGCGTCAGCGGCAGCGGCAAAAGCACGCTCATCAACGACATCCTCTACAAGTCTCTCGCGCACAAAATCTACGGCTCGCGCGAAGAGCCCGGCTCCCACGACTCGCTCAGCGGCGCAGAGCATCTCGACAAAGTCATACGCATCGACCAGTCGCCCATCGGCCGCACGCCGCGCTCCAACCCCGCCACCTACACGCAGGTCTTCTCGCCCATCCGCGATCTCTTCGCGCAACTGCCTGAAGCCCGCGAGCGCGGCTACAAGCCCGGCCGCTTCAGCTTCAACGTGGCCGGCGGCCGCTGCGAAGCCTGCGAGGGCGACGGCCAGAAGCGCATCGAGATGAACTTCATGCCCGACGTTTACGTACAGTGCGAAGTGTGCAACGGGCGGCGCTACAACCAGGAAACACTGGCCGTAAAGTTCCACGGCTACTCCATCGCCGACATCCTCGACCTCACCATTGAGGATGCGCTCACCGTGCTCGGCAACGTTCCCCAGGTCAAGCAGAAGCTGCAGACACTCGTCGACGTCGGCCTCGGCTACGTCCATCTCGGCCAGAGCGCCACCACGCTCAGCGGCGGCGAAGCCCAGCGCATGAAGCTGGCCCGCGAACTCAGCAAGCGCCAGACCGGCCGCACCCTCTACGTCCTCGACGAGCCCACCACCGGCCTGCACTTCGACGACGTGCGCAAGCTCCTCGAAGTCCTCCATCGCCTCACCGATCTCGGCAATTCCATCATCATCATCGAGCACAACCTTGACGTGATCCGCAACGCCGACTGGATCGTCGACCTCGGTCCTGAAGGCGGCGAGAACGGCGGCCGCCTCGTCGCCGAAGGCCGCCCCGCCAAAGTAGCCGCCACCGAGGAGTCCTTCACCGGCCAGTTCCTGCGCCGCTACTACACATCGGCGAACGGCCATCTCGAAGAGGTCGAAGCCGAAGACGCCGCGAACCTCGCCGTAGTCTCCGGCGCAGAGTTCCCCTGCACAAACGGCAATGATCCGAAACCTGGAAAGAAGCGCAAATCCAGCACCAACGTGGGTGCCCCCGGTCCCTCGCACTTGGGGACCGGGGAGCGATCTGAATCATCGAACGCGCCTTCCTCAAAGAAGAAATCCACCACGCGCAGAAAGCCGGCCCGCGCATGAGCTCGCCCGATCCGCTCCTCCCCCATCCCGGCGAGCTGAACGAAACTCCCGCCGCGCCGCAGATCGCTCCGCCTGAGGTTCTGCCGCCGCAATCCCACCCGCAGCCGGCTGCCGCGCACAGCCCCAGCTTCTTCGAGTCTTACCGGCAGTTCTACCAGCCGCCGCGCTTTCCCAACTTCGGCGACCTCGGCATCCTTCTCGTTCTGCTCATCTCCGGATGGATCTGCGCCGGCATCCTCGTCGCCACCGCGCTGCACTTTCATCTCTACGGCGTCTCGAAGATCACCCAGGCCTTCAACGACATTCACTACACCCTCGGCAGCGAAGCGGCCTGGTACCTCTTCTCGTTCCTCGGCTGCCTCATCGTCTTCCCCGCCGTGTGGCACATAGGCTTCTTCCGCGGCATCGAATGGCGTGGCGACGCCGTCCTGCGCACGCGCGCCCGCCTTGCCGCCGCCCTCCTCGCCTGCATCGCCCTCGCCGCGGTCGACGCCATCCTGCTCCCCGGCCCCACCCAGGCGCCCATCGATCAGATCTTCCGCGAGCCCGGCGCCGCGTGGCTGCTCTTCGCCTTCGGCATCACCCTCGCGCCATTCTTTGAGGAGATGGGCTTCCGCGGCTTCCTGCTTCCCGCCCTCTGCACCGCCTGGGACTGGAGCATGGAAAAAATCCGCCGCATGCCTCCAGCGCACGTCGATGAAGACGGCAAGGCCGAATGGTCGCTGCCCGCCATGATCGTCGGCTCGGTGCTTACCAGCCTTCCCTTCGCCCTCATGCACGCCGAGCAGACCGGCTGGTCCCTCGGCCCCTTCGTGCTACTGCTCTGCGTCAGCCTCATCCTCTGCTGGATCCGCCTCAGCACCCGCTCCCTCGCCGCCAGCACCGTAGTCCACGCCTGCTACAACCTGCTGCTCTTTTCGCTCATGCTAGCCGGCACCGACGGCTTCAAACACCTCGACAAGATCTGAAAAGCAGGGAATAGGGAATAGGGAGCAGAAAACCGCATCGCCTCTTCCCTACTGCCTACTCCCTACTCCCTACTCCCTACTCCCTACTCCCTACTCCCTTAAAATGATTCCAATGACCTCGCACGCCCACCAACTCCTCTCCCTCCTCGCCCGCACCAGCTTCAAGCTCGGCCAGTTCAAGCTCTCCTCCGGCGGCACCAGCGACTACTACATCGACTGCCGCACCACCACGCTGCACGCCGAAGGCGGCCGCCTCACCGGGCACTCCGTGCTTGAACTTCTCGAAGCCAATGGGATAGAGGCAGAGGCCGTCGGCGGCCTCACCATGGGCGCCGACCCCATCGTCTCCAACGTGGCCACGGCCAGCGCGTGGCGCGCGCAGCAGCATCCCGGCGCGCCTCTGTTGCATGGCTTCCTCGTCCGCAAAGCCGAGAAGGCCCACGGCACCGGCCGCCGCATCGAAGGCTTCTGCCGCGAAGGCGCGCGCGTGGTCATCGTCGACGACGTCTGCACCACCGGCGCCTCCACCATCGCCGCCGTCGAAGCCGCGCGCGAAGCCGGCATGATCGTCGCCGCGGTGGTCTGCATCGTCGAGCGCGAAGAGGCCAACGGCCGACCCGCCGTCGAAGCCGCCGCAGCCGGCGCGCCCTTCCTCCGCCTCTTCACCGCCAACGACGTCCGCGCCTCCCACGTTGCTCAACTTGAGAAGCGCGGTTAAGAGAGTATCTCGAAAGATTGGGGACGTCGAAGGTTTGCGAACCCAACAAACCAGCCCCGTGTGATGCTGCCGTTGGCACTCCAGGACAGCCCGCGCCGGAGGCGCAGTGTTCGTTAGCCCCGCGCTTCAGCGTGGGGTAAGCCGCCCCAAATCCCATCGGAGTCCCGTAGGGACGGCGGAAGACACTGCACTCTCTCTGCTCGATGAACTCGGCTACTCCACAAACGTCGTAATGCTCTGCGCCGGCACCGTATACGTGAACTGATTCCCGCTGAGCGTCACCGCCGGCTGCGCGGCCACCATCCCCGCGGAGGTCGTCTGGTACGGCGTCAGCGAGCTGATCGACTGGTTTTGAATCGTGAACGCGATCTGCGCGCCCGTGCTGGCCGTGTTGATCACCACAATCGCCTGGTGCCCGCTGCCGCCGTACGCCGAAACATACACGCCCGTCAGCGGATTCACCGTCGCCGTGTAGCGGCTGTAGCCCGGCCGCACAAATCGCGCGTACTGCGCCAGCCCCGCGCCCACCCACGTCATGTTGCCGCTCGTATCCAGCAGCCCGCTGTAGTAGTTCAGGCTGGTCGAGTTCACCATCCACCAGTACACATACGCGTTGTACTGGCCCACCGTCATCGAGTTGTGCACGTCCATCGCCTCGGTCAGCGCATCGGCCATGCTCTGGGTAGACGTCTCGCCCGAAGCCAGGTTGATCGTGTGCTCCGTCATCCACACGTCCTTATGTAGATTCTCGGCATTCGTGTAGTAGTACGCCGCGTGTCCATACAAGTGCCCGCCCACAATCTTCACCTTGTTCACCGCGTTGGGATCGTTCAGCGTCGGGTCTGACATCGTCGCCGCAAAGTAATACGACTCCGGCATCATCAGCGGCACCGTCAGCACCGACGAATTGTTCGCCACCCACGTGTCCATCTGCGCTCCCGTCCAGATGCACGACTCGTAGCAACTTGCCGCCGTGGGGCCGCCCGTTCCGCAAGGGTCCCAGTCCGGCTCGTTCTGCATCGAGATCGCGTACAGATTCACATTCAGGCTGTTGGCGTAGTTCGCATAAGCCTCAAGGTAGTCCGCATAGTCCGCATAGCTCGAACTATTCAGCGATCCCGAGTTCACGCTGTTGTCTGTCTTCATGCTCGCCGGCGCCGACCACGGCGTTGCAAAAACCGTCGCCCCCATCGCCTGCGCCGCCTTCGCGTTCGTCAGCTCCGCGGTCCACTGCGTTGTGTCGGCAGTCTTCGCGGTCGAATTCCACGTCGCCGGCGCAATCCGCACGCGCATAATGCTCAGGGCCAGGTCCGTGCTTCCGGTGCCGTACAGCGTGGAGATCTGCGTGGCCGGCATCACTCCGCTCCACGCCTCTGAACCGCCGAATCCCCGGATCACCTGCCCCGCCGTCCCAAAGTCCACCGCCACCGTGCCACTGGGCGTGGCCGCCACCGTCGTGAACGACCATGTATACGTCGAAAGCGCCGCACCCGCGGAACTCGTCATCGCCGCCGCCAGGCTCACCGTATACGTGGTGCCGTTGGCCAGATTGGCCGACGGCGTAAACGTCGCCACGTTCGTCGAGCTGTTGTAGGCCACCGTCCCCGTCACCGCCGCTCCACCCGCCGGCGTCACCGTAAAGTTTGAAGCGGTAATGGTGCTCGCCGTCATCGCCTCGCTGAACGTCGCGCTGATGGTGGTATTCACCGCAACCGACGTCGCCCCCGACGCCGGCGTCGTCGACGTCACCGTGGGCGCCGTTGGAGGCGGCGGCGTGTTTGTGCCGCCCCCGCTGCTGGCCGAAGACCCACCGCTGCCACATCCCGCCACAACCAGAACCGCCAAACCCAGTACGCCAGCCGCACCCAATCGCCGCATCATCCCATCCCCCAAAGGTCCGGAATCGGCCGCTCCGGCAGACACAGTCCGCCGCCCAAGCCGCCCGTCATTCCCGATTCGGGGAGCAGAGTAAATCAATTTACTAGACCCTGACAACGAAAATCGCGCGCAAAGATGAGACCCCGCCCCGCCTCTTTCGGACCCTTCTCGTTATATCTGCTTTGTAACAGGGCACGACTTCAGTCGTGCCGATGAATCCTCCAAACAGGAACACGGGCTTCAGCCCCTGAGGGATTCGTGCTCTCGATGCGCGCGCAAAATATAAGACCCCCGGAGGAGATCCGGGGGTCCGCCCTCATTTCTATTTAATTTAAGCGGGGGAGGGCTACTTGCCCGAAGGTGCCGGCGCGTTCTGCGCGTTGTCGCTGCCCATGTTGGTCAGCAACTGCACCTCCACGCGGCGGTTCTTCTTGCGTCCTGCCGCGGTATTATCCGGCGCCACTTGCTTGTCTTCGCCGATCCCGATCAGATAGAACCGGTGCGCCGGCACGTTGTACTTCGAAGCCAGGTACTGCACCACCGCATCCGCGCGGCGCTGGCTCAGATCGTAGTTGTACTGCTTCGGTCCGGTTGTGTCCGTTCCGCCGGTTACCTCGAGGATGTAGCTCTTCTGGCTGCCAAGCGTCTGCGCAAATTGATCGAGCTGCGCCTTGTCGTCCTTCGTCAGCACCGCCTTGTCGAACCCGAAGTTCACCGTCACGTCGCCCACCTGGCGATAGTTGTCCAGACCCTTCACCACTGAGTCCAGCGAGTCCGCACGGTTCACCGCTTCATTGGCCGCGTTCTGTGCCTGGCCGGCGGCCGCATCGGCGCTCTGCGCGGCCTGCGTCGCCTTGTCGGCCGCTCCCTGCGCCTGCTGGATACCCGCCTGTGCGCGCTGATCCACGTCATGAATGTTGCGGTTGTTCGCCGCCGTCTTGTCTTCCAGTGAGTTGGTGTGGTCCACCAGCGGGGCCGTCTGGTTTCGCACGTAATTCTTGGTGGCGCAACCCGCCACTCCAAAAATCGCCAAGGACAATATGCAAATACCCAATCGAGAATTCATCTCTATTTCCCTTTCTTGCCGTCGCCGGTCAATGGATGTACTGAGCCCGATTCCCCCGGCAGTCTGCTGTCTCTGCCACCCGGTAAGATGCACCCCGCGGACCAAACGCCCAGAACCAAATCAACCATATGAATAAAAAAGACTTACCCCCTTCGCGTACAAGATAAATTCCGGCTGAAGACCGTGTAATCTTTACCGCTCAGGTAAGGTTTGCGTGCACTCCACTCCACCTGCGTCTTCTCTCCGCACCGTGAATCCAACAAGATAGATCGCCTAGAATAAAATTCCGCCCGGCCCATGGACCTCCACGAGAAAATCCGCACTCTGCCCACCCAGCCCGGCGTGTACCTCTACAAGAACGCCGAGGGCGAAGTCATCTACGTGGGCAAGGCCAAGAACCTCCGCTCACGCACCCGCTCTTACCTGCTTGAAGCCTCCCAGGCCAACGCCAAAACCGGCTCGCTCATGCGCGAGGCCGTTGACATCGACTACATCCTCGTCGCCAACGAGCACGAGGCCCTCGCCCTCGAAAACAATCTCATCAAGCAGCGCAAGCCCCGCTTCAACATCCTGCTCCGCGACGACAAGACCTACCCTTACGTCAAGCTCACGCTCAACGAGCGCTATCCGAAAGTCTTCGTAACCCGCCGCCTGCGCAAAGACGGCGCCGCCTACTACGGCCCCTACTTCCCCGGCAATCTCGCCTATCGCGTCGTCGAGCTCATCCATCGCAGCTTCCTGCTGCCAAGCTGCAAAGTCGATCTCTCCCGCTATCATCCCCGCGCCTGCCTGCAGTACTACATTCACCGCTGCCTCGGTCCCTGCGTCGAAGGCCTCACCACCCCCGAGGCCTACAAAAACGCCGTCCGCGACACGCAGCTCTTTCTCGAAGGCAAGCAGGCCGAGCTCGAGCGCAGCCTCACCCAGCGCATGATGGCCGCAGCCGAAGCCGAACAGTTCGAAGCCGCCGCGCGCCTCCGCGACCAGCTCTCCACCGTGCACCAGCTCCAGGAAAAGCAGCGCATCGCCACCGTCGAGCAGGACGACGACGCCGACGTCTTTGGCTATCACTACGAAGCCGGCTCGCTCGCCGTAAACCTCTTCCACATGCGCAACGGCAAAATCGTCGACCGCCGCGAATTCTTCTGGGAAGACCTGCCGGAATTGATGGAAGCACTCGGAGATCTGGGCCAGCCACAAACGATGGGTGCCCCAGGTCTCGACTCTGAGACCTGGGATACCACCGACGTCCACTCGCCCGCGTTCAACCCCGGCGCCGTATTCTCCGCCCTCTTAAAACAGCTCTACATCGACCAGCCCTACGTCCCCCGCACCATCCTCGTCCCCGTCGACTTCGACGACCGCGAATCCCTCGCCGCCCTCCTCAGCGAGCGCGCCGGCCACCGCATCGAGCTCGCCGTCCCCCAGCGCGGCGAAAAGCGTTCCCTCGTCGACCTCGCCGGCCAGAACGCCAAGCAGTCTTACACGCAGCGCTTCCGCGTCCTTGAGCCCTCCCGCAAAGCCATCCAGGAAGCCCTAGCCGACGCCCTCATGCTCCCCGAACTCCCCAAGCGCATCGAGTGCTTCGACATCTCCCACATCCAGGGCGCGGAAACCGTCGCCTCCCTCGTCGTCTGGGAAGACGGCAAGATGAACAAGTCCGCCTACCGCAAGTTCAAGGTGATGACGGTCCTCGGCGTCGACGACTTCGCCTCCATGCGCGAAGTCGTCCACCGCCGCTACAAGCGTATTCTCGAAAACGGTGATAGGCGAACCGGCGCACAAATATCGGGTGCCCCATCCATTCCGGCGGCCTCATCGCCGGAATGGGTGGGAAACCACGACCCCCAACCCACCGGCAAACCCAGCAAAGAACCCTGCACCATGCCGTCCCTCATCCTCATCGACGGCGGCCTCGGCCAGCTCCACGCCGCGGCCGACGCCCTCGAAGAGCTCGGCCTCACCTCGCAACCCCTCGCCGCCATCGCCAAAAAAGAAGAGGTCATCTACCTCTACGGCAATGAAGACGAGCCTGTCGTCCTCGACCGACGCTCGCCCGTTCTCCACCTTATCCAGATGATCCGCGACGAGAGCCACCGCTTCGCCGTCGGCTACCACCGCCAGCGCCGCGCCATGCGCGACCGCTCCTCCGAACTCCTCGACATCCCCGGCGTAGGCGCCCTGACTCGCCAGCGGCTCCTCACCCACTTTGGCAGCCTCCGCGACGTGCAGCAGGCCACAGCAGAATCCCTGGCCGCCGTAGTCCCCAAGAAGACGGCCGACTCCATCTGGCGTCACTTCCACGAACCGCAGCCGGCTGGCTGATCATTCCCTTGACGGAATATCGCTTTTGAGGAATAATAGTCCGTGGCTTGGCAAGTTGAAGTCAGCGACGAGTTCGTCGAGTGGTATCGGAATCTGCTCCACGAAGAGCAGAAGAGCGTAACCAAAGCAGTTGACTCGCTGGAGCAGACAGGCCCCGCGCTCGGTCGTCCACTCGTGGATACATTGAAGGGCTCGAAATTCCCCAATATGAAAGAACTCCGCGTGCAGCATCATGGCAGGCCATTGCGCGTGCTATTCGCGTTTGATCCCCGCCGCTCCGCATACCTGATTCTGGGTGGCGATAAAACCGGAGATGCACTGTGGTACGTCGATGCGATCCGACGGGCAGACGCGATCTATGCCCGCCACCTCGAAGAGATCGGAGAATAAAGTCATGGCTCAAAAGTGGAGAGATGTTCGCCGCTCGTTTTCCCCGGAAGAGGAAAAGGAAATCCGGCAATATGTGGAGTCGGTTGTGAACTCGGTTACGCTCGATCAGCTCCGCGAAGCCCGCAAGCTGACGCAGACCAACCTCGCCAACATCCTCGGCGTCAACCAGGGGTCTGTCTCCAAAATGGAAAAGCGCACCGACATGTACGTGTCCACGCTGCGCAGCTTCATTGAGGCCATGGGCGGCCAGCTACAGATCCGAGCCGTCTTTCCCGAGGGCGCCGTCGAGATCGACCAGTTCGAGAAAGTGGCCGAAACTAAAGACCGAGAGTCCGCAGCGTAGCCGCGATCAACCGCCCGCGACCACATGCATCGCTAAGTTCCCAAGCGTTATTTTGCAGCCGAGCCCTGCTATGGCGATCCCTCACAGAACGTCCGAGCCCGACCACATCGCCGCGCACCGACACTCCTCCCTTCATCGCGCGGAATTGGAGAAGAGCGAAACCTGCGGTTGCTTTTATTGCCTCTCCATCTTTCCGCCATCGAGAATCACTGAATGGATCGATGATGGACAGACGGCACTATGTCCCGAGTGTCCGGTCGATGCGGTCATTGGTTCGGCGTCCGGTTACCCGATCACCAAAGCTTTCCTGGAACAGATGCATGCCTACTGGTTTTGAATCCTGGCGCAAAAGAAGCAGAATTCGCATTGACCGCCCCGCGCGCGTGAACTATAGTTAACACATGATCGAGGTCCGTCAGACTGACCTCTTTGCGAGTTGGCTACTGAAACTCCGTGATCAAGAGGCAAGACAGCGTATCCAGATCCGCATTCGCCGCGTATCGCTAGGCAACTTCGGTGACGTGAAGCCCGTCGGCGAGGGTGTCAGCGAGCTTCGCGTCGACTACGGGCCCGGGTACAGGATTTACTTGGCTCAGCGTGGAACCGTAGTGGTTATCCTCCTGGTTGGAGGAACCAAACAGACGCAGCAATCTGATATTGCGAAAGCGAAGCAAATGGCAAAGGAGTTGAGCCATGCCCGTGAAGACGACTAAGTGGGATCCCGCTGAATACCTCGACAACCCGAAAGCCATCGTCGCCTATCTCGAAGCCGCATTTGAAGACGGCGATCCTGCGCTCATTGCGGCTGCATTGGGCGATATTGCGCGCGCCAAGGGAATGACGCAACTCGCGGCGGAAGCCGGGGTAACACGCGAGGCGCTGTATAAAGCTCTATCGCCCAACGGCGATCCACGTCTGTCTACATTCCTCGGCGTAATGAAAGCGCTCGGCATCAAGCTCAAGCCGCGCGCTGCATAAACCTTCGTACAATGCAATGCCCGGCCGGTCACTCCCGCGCCCCAGCCCCCTGCAGCACCGGCTCGCCCTCCATCGTCTCCACCTTCGCCATGCGCACAAACACCTTCCCCATATAGCCGTCCCCGTTGAACGCATCCGTCGGAATCATCCCGATGAACCGGATCACGCCGCGCGTATCCACCGCAATCGCCGTGGGAAAATCCAGCGCGCCAAACGTCTTCGCCGTATCCGCCGGAACCAGAAACGTCTCCGTCCCCGCCAGTTCCTTCGCAATCTCCGCCTGAATCCTGCGATCCCCGCCCTCGCCCGTTTCGCTGAACATCAACCCATACGCGTGCAGCGGCGTTGTCGCATTCACCTTCGCAAACTGCGTCATCGTCTTCATCATCGTCCGGCACTGCGCGCACCAGTCGGGAAACACCACAAACACCGTTCCCGCGCCCAGCTCGCCTTCAATCGCCGCCTTCGCCGTCGGCGACGACAGCGCCTTCAACACCGCAAACGATGGCAGGCTCTTTCCCAGCAATCCAAACTGCAGCCGCACCGCGTCGATCCTCTGCCGATCCTCCGGAGCAATCCCTTCAACGTGCGTGAGCGCATCGTCGCAATCTTCCGCCGCGCTGTCCGCTGCAAATTCCTTCCCCTCGAACTTGTCCAGGAACGCCAGCTCCATCGCCGAGTCGTACAGCAGCCCCACGCTCATCACCGCATCGCCATGCGCGGCCTTCAGCGGCACGCCCGCCGCCAGCGCCTGCACAATCGCGCCATGCTCCTCCTGCGCCAGTTTCACCGCCAGCGGACTCCCCGACTGTTCCAGATCGTCCTTCAGATACCGCACCGCGTACGCCACCTCCGCGTCGTAAGGCACGCTCTGCAGCATGGCCCCTGCCGTGTCCACGGCCAAACCCAGGCCGTTCAAGCGCACCCACGCATTGATGCTCAGCGCATACGCCTGCGCGCGATACGTCGGCGCGCGCGAATCGATGTAGCGCGTTGCCGCGGTGTTCGCCGCATTCCAGTCCTGCCCAAACGAACACAGCCGCGCCAGCTCGTACAAATCGTCGCCCGCAAAATCCTCCGCCTTGCGCGCATGGCATGCCGTCTGCGCCCGATGCATCCCCACCGCCAGCGCGCCCAGCTCCGCATCCGACCAGTTATCCAGCGACCCGCGCACCACATCCAGCGGCCGCTTCGCCGCCTTATACTCCGCCCCCGGACTCGGCGTCGCGGCGGCCGGCTCCTGCTGCGCCTGCGTCGCGGGCTTCCCCGCATCCTGTGCGCAAAGCCACGTGCCCGCAGCGAGAGAAAAGAACAGCGCAATCCACCAGCGTCTCGAAGCCATCAACTGTTCTCCTTGGAGACACACCGATCCGCTCTCTGCTTAGACACCGCAGCCTTAAGCTGAGTTCCCATCCCGGATCGACGGGCCGCGCGGCCAATCCAAGCTACCACGCCCGGCGCCTTTCGAGCTCTTCATCCTGAAAGCCCCGTCCAATGTCCCAAGACAACCGCCCCCTCCGCGTTCCGCATCGCTCTCTCATGAGGAACGAGGTGCAGAAAGCATGACAGCAGCACGAATCCTGCGGCAGACGGCGCTGGCCACAGCCGCCCTTGCGTTCATCTTCACCGGTTGCCACCGCTCTCATCCCGACGACGCGGCATCCGTCTACCAGTCACTTGCGCAGCACGACCTGGCAAGCGTCCAGATCGATCAGGACCGCGGCAACGGCGTCATCACCCTCAATGGCGTGGTCGGCGATCAGGCTCGCAAAGATCGCGCCCAGCAACTGGCGCAGCAGTCCGCCCCCGGCTACACCATCCGCAACAATCTCCGCGTCGACAACGCCGGCATCCTCGGCGAGGCCAATCCCAACGCCAGGCCCCCTCAGGTCCAGCAGATGGCCCATCCGCCAGCACCGGAAAACAAAACCGCGCCGAAGCACAAAAACACGCACCAGCAGTAGCCCGAAGCCACCTGCCGTGGATCATGCGCGGCCCTCGTTCACAGGTTCCATCGCTCACTGGAATCGTGTACATTGGCTCATACCCGCCATGTTCCTCGGACATATCGCCGTCGGATTCGCGTCCAAGCGCTGGGCGCCGCGCACGCCTCTCGTGCTCCTCGTCGCCGCTCCGCTCTTGGCGGACCTCCTCTGGCCCCTCTTCCTGCTCTTCGGCATCGAGCACGTGCGCATCGATCCGGGCAACACCCGTTTCACCCCGTTTGATTTCTACGACTATCCCTGGTCGCACAGCCTGCTCGCGCTCGTCTTCTGGGCCTGCATCATAGCCGGACTCTATGCCGGCATCGCGCGCTATCGCGCCGGGACCATCGCCCTCTGGATCGGCGTCGTCAGCCACTGGGTACTCGACTGGATCACCCACCGCCCCGACATGCCCCTCTACCCCGGCAGCCATCGCTACGGCCTCGGTCTCTGGAACTCCATCGCCGGCACCATGATCGTCGAACTCGCCCTCTTCGCCGTCGGCATTTGGCTCTACCTGCGCGCAACCAAAGCACGCGACCGCATCGGCGCCTATTCTTTTGTCGCCTTCGTGGTGGTTCTGCTCGCAATCTACGTTTCGAATCTCTTCGGCGGCCCACCCCCAAGCGTGAAGTCGGTCATCTGGTCCGCCATCGTCGCCGAGCCACTCCTGCTTCTGTGGGTTTGGTGGTTCGATCGCCACCGCGTCACGCACGAGCAATCGCAACCCACACCCGTAGCCGCAGCGCGCTGATCGAACCCTGCAATACACAAACCTCGGGTGCCCCATTCAACGCGACGCATTTGTCGCGTTGAGTGGGATAGCACAAACCTCAATCTCCCCCATAGAATTAGTCCACAACCCGCTGTGCTACCCTCACACCGAATGACCTCCCTTCCCAACCGAACCACAAGCGCGCCCGCCGATCTCCCCCGCGTGCTCGGCCCCAGCCAGGCCACCGCCATCGTCGTCGGCACCATCATCGGCAGCGGCATCTTCCTCGTCCCCCGCGAAATGATGCTCGACGTCGGCTCATCGTCGCTGGTCTATCTCGCATGGATCGTCGGCGGCCTGCTCTCGCTCTTCGGCGCCATGACCTACGCCGAACTCGGCGCCATGCTCCCCTACGCCGGCGGCGAATACGTCTATCTCCGCGGCGCATACGGCGACACCACCGCGTTTCTTTACATGTGGACGTGGTTCGCCGTCGCCAAGCCTGCCTCCATCGCCGCCGTCACCAGCGGCCTCGCCCGCACCCTCGCCGTCTTCCCTGCCTTCTACTGGCTCGACCGCCACATCCCCGGCCTGCCGCTGCTCTGGTCGCAGGTCTTCGCCATCGCCGTCACCTGGCTCATCACCGGGCTCAACTATCTCGGCATCAAAAAGGCCGGCGACTTCCAGCTCGTCTTCACCGTCCTCAAAGCCATCCTCATCCTCATCGTCGCCGCGTTCTGTTTCGCGTCGGCGTCAGGCTCGTGGGGCAACTTCGCCACATCCGTCCCGCGTACCTACGGCGCATTCAACGGCTTCATGGCCGCGCTCATCGCCACCCTCTGGGCCTACGACGGCTGGAACGACCTCACCATGGTCGCCGGCGAAGTAAAGAAGCCCGAACGCAGCCTGCCCATCGCCCTCATCGGCGGACTCGTCATCGTCGGCGTGCTCTTTATGGCGACGAATGCCGCCATCCAGTACGTACTCCCCGCGGCGCGCATCGCCTCCAGCGATCAGCCCGCCGTCACCGCGCTCTCTGTCGTCGCCGGCCCGCGCGGTGCGGGATTCGTCGCCGCCGCCATGGCCATCAGCATCTTCGTCACCCTCAACGGCACCGTCATGTCCGGCGCGCGCATTCCCTTCGCTGCCGCGCGCGACCGCCTCTTCTTCCGCCAGTTCGCGCACATCAACCAGCGCTTCCAGTCGCCTTCCACATCGCTCGTCATTCAGGGTCTGCTCTCCACCGTCCTGCTGCTCTTCCTCAGCCAGTTCCAGCAGCACTTCGAGCTCGCCGTCTTCGCGGAGTGGCTCTTCTACATGCTCACGGCGACCACCATCTTCGTCTATCGCCGCCGCAATCCCGACACGCCCCGCCCCTACCGCATGTGGGGCTACCCCGTGCTGCCCGCCATCTTCATCGTCTGTGCTGCCGTCGTTCTCATCTCCAGCTACGCCAGCAACCTCGAAGGCTCGCTCATCGGCACCGCCCTCATCCTCCTCGGCATTCCAGTACTCTGGATTGTGCGGAAGCGTTACGGCGCTTCCCTGCCGATGGAGCTGAGCCGAACGCGATGACCCTGCTCGAAAACCCAATCTGGAATGCGCTCCGCACCCGCCACGCCGACAACTCGCTCGGCGGCGATCTCGCCCGACGCTATCCCGCCGAGATCGGCCCCCTCGCCGGCATCGCGGAAGAATCGCCCGCGTGTTATGAAGCGCTCCGCGGTCTCCTCGCCGGCCCAACGGATGTTCTGGTGCTCTTCCTGCCGCAGGAACCCGAGCCGATCCCAGGCTGGAATCTGCTGCGCAGCGGCGCCATCTACCAAATGGTTCGCAAACGGCGCGTGCCCGAGACGTTAGGGCATCAGACATCGGAAATCACAAACGTGGGGGTGCCCCAGGTCCCGGACGTTGGGACCTCCGATATCACAAGAAGTTCGGGTGCCCCAGGTCCCTCGCTTTTGGGGACCTGGGATAGCACGACCCTAAACACCACCAAGCTCGACCTCCGCAAACTCGGCGCAATCCACGCTCCCGCAATGGTTGCGCTGGCCGAACTCACCGAGCCCGGTCCCTTCCGCCTGCGCACCCTCGAACTCGGCACGTTCTACGGCGTCTTCGAAGACGATCGCCTGGTCTCCATGGCCGGCAAGCGCATGCACCTGCCCGGCTACGTCGAAGTCAGCGGCGTCTGCACCCACCCTGACGCCCGCGGCCGCGGCTACGCCCGCCTCCTCATGTCCCTCGTCATCGACGAGATCGAGCGCGACGGCGACAATGCATTTCTCCACGTCCTCACCGAGAACCCCGCCATACGCATCTACGAAAACCTAGGCTTCTCCATCGAGCGCACCTTCCACTTCGCCGCACTGGGGACGGAAGCCGCTGCCCAGGCCGCCGCGCCACACCCGCCCAATCCCAACCGCTGCGGATAAGCGAAACTACCTCGGGTGCCCCATTCAGCGCGCCGCTTTTTGTCGCGTTGAGTAGGAAAGCACGAACCCAAAGAGGCTTCTGTCATCCTGAGCGGAGATCGCGAAAGCGATCGGAGTCGAAGGATCTGCGGTTCCTCCGCGCGAGTATTACCCGCCTAGTACCATCGTGAAAGACATGCCGAACAAACCCAAACTCGGCCAGAATTTCCTGCGCGATCACACCGCCATCCAGCGCATCGTCGCTGCGCTCGGCGACCTCGCCGGCCAAACCGTCGTCGAGATCGGCCCCGGCCACGGCGCAATCACCCAACTCCTCGCCGAAAAAGCCGGCCATGTCGTCGCCATCGAACTCGACCGCGAACTCGCCCCGATGTTGCGCGCGCAGTTCCCCGCCGATCGCGTCACCGTCGTCGAGCAGGACGTGCTGCAATTCGACTTCGCCGCGGCCGCGCAGTCCGCAGGCCAGCGCCTCGCCGTCGCCGGCAACCTACCCTACTACATCACCTCGCCCATCCTCGTGAAACTCGCGGCGGCGCATGCGTCGCTCGAACGCGCCGTGCTTATGGTGCAGCGCGAGGTCGCCGATCGCATCGTCGCCCAGCCCGGCTCGCGCGACTACGGCCTGCTCTCCGTCACCGTGCAGATGTACGGCCCCGTCGCCCCGCTCTTCACGCTCCCGCCCGGCGCATTCTCTCCGCCACCCGACGTGCACTCCACCGTCTTCCGCTGGCGTTTCGCGCCACGCTTCGCCGAGCTAGGCGTGAGCGAACGGAGCTTCATTGCATTCGCAAAACAGGCCTTCGCGCAGAAACGCAAAACCCTCGCCAACAACCTCCGCGCCGCCGGCTACGACACGGCCACAATCCAGTCCGCACTCACCGCAGCGCAAATCGCCCCCACCGCCCGCGCCGAAGAGCTCTCCCTCGATTCCCTCGCCGCCCTCAGCCTCAATCTCTCTCGAACCCAGTAGCGCCGCCACGAATCGAAACACCGGCACGAATCGTAGCGCCACTTCGAAAAGTACCCCACCACGAAAAGTACTCCAGCACGAAAACCAGCCCAGCACGAAAAGTATCCCAGCACGAAAGTAGCGCCAGCACGAAAAGTAGCGCCGGTCTCCCGACCGGCTGTAGCGCGGGTTTCCCAACCCGCGCTCTGAACAACCCACTACTCCCGGGTGCCCCATTCATTCCGCCGATTCTGGCGGAATGAGTGGGACAGCACGAACCTCAAGCAATCACCTACCGGTGCCCACCACCCCCATGCGACCCACCGCCATGCGACCCGCCCCCGCGCGCACCGCTATGTCCGGACGAGCGTCCACCCGACCGCCCATGTGAAGACGCCGCACTCGAAGACGAGTGCGGCGCGAACCACGACGAAGGATGCCAGAAGGCACGCGGCGAAGGCGCCGCCCTGGGTGCTGCAGGAGGAGGTGCTGCCCGCGGCGCCGGTGCCGCCCGCGGCGCCGGCGGTGTATACCGCGGTGCCGGAGCCGGCCGGATGCCGCCGTTGTTCATCGGCGGCCGGTACACCGGGCCAGGAGCCACGCGCGGTTCCCCCGGCCGCGGATTCCCATACACCGGAACCGTAGGCGTGTACCCTTGCCGATTCGGTGGCCATGTCTCGGTCCCGCGAAATGTATTGCGCACCGGTGGCGTGTACACCGGCCGGGCATTCACCGGAGCCATCGGCGCGCGCGGCGGCACAGGCTGCGGACGATACGCCATCATCGTTCGATTCGGCCGGATGCGCGGCGCTACAGGCCGCAGCGGCGTAACCACCGTCCCGCCCAGCGCCACCGGAGTCGTCGTATCGCGCGGCGGCAGAATCGTATGCGTCGCCGGCATATGCCGGTTCACCGCAATAATCGGCCGCAGCCCGATCGGCGGTTTTCCGCCCTTCGCCGGGATCAGCTTCTGTTCGCCCAGGCCATGTCCCCGCGGCGGGTTGGGCCGCACCGGCCGCCGATACCACCCCGGCGCATTCCCAATGTTGTATCCCCATCCGCCGCCGCCAAACCACCACGGCTGGCACATCCCCGGAGCCCATCCCCATCCGAACGACGAGTAGTAGTTCCACGCGCCGCACTGGTAAGGCATATAGCCCCACGGCTCGCCTGAAACCCACACGTACCCGTACGTCGGCTCATCCACCCAGTAGCCCATCCCATACGGATCCCAACCGGCATCTGACGCCTCATACGGCGACCACACGTACCCCTGATCCGGCGTGTTGTACCACGTGCCGTTCTGGTTCAGATCCGCCCATGCGGGATTGTTATTGTCCGGCTGTCCTTGCGTTGCCGGCGTCTGATCGCCTTCCTCCGCGCTCAGCGCCTGGTCACGGTCAGCGTTCCACTGGTCCCAGCTATCCGGCTCAATGTTCTCCGACAGGTTGTACTGCGAAGGATCGCCCGCGCTCAACGTCAGGCTCTCCCCTTCGCGTACATCCATCTGCAGCGCTCCATCGCGCTCATTCAGGTTCGCATCGCCCTGAAACACCGCAAGCTCGCCCGGCGGCTGATCCATCTTCACGCGCATCACCGTGAATCCATTGGCCGTCACCACGCTGTCGTCGAAACGCACATGCATCGGCGGCTGCCCTGACGTACCCGGCAGCTCGAAGTACCCCATTCCGCTGTCCAGCACAACCGTGCTGTCGCCGTTGGGATCCAGCTTGGCCAACGTCAGGGAACTGTCCGGAGGAATACGCGCCACGCTGCCGTCGTCGAACTGCAGCTCCGCGCGCCCATCGTCCCCCGTCACCACCCGCGTGCCTTCAAAAATCGGCAGATTCGCCAGCGCATGATCGGTGATCTGGGTCCCGCCCTGGCTCAGAGACACCTGCCCGTCCACACTGCTCAGCCGCACCGCCCGCCGCTGCGACGGATCCTGCTGCGCTGCCACCGCCCCCGCCAGCGCCAGAATCGCCGTCCCCGCAACGCCTCGCCGTAGCCATCTGTCCCAACCCATCTTGTCCATAACCTCAGGCCTGCCTTTCAGGAGCGCCCCCGGCAGGAGTGCCTACAAATGTAAACCTATCTTTAAAACGAAAGTCGCGTGCGGAACGCTCAATCGTTCCCCTGCGACAGCAGCTCGCGCGCGCGCTTCCGTACCCGCTCCAGCACCTCGTCGTCTCCGGCAAGCTGTTCCAGAACGTCGCGGATCGATCCGATCTGCTGCACCCGGCCATCCGCGGCCATCGCCACCAGCGCCTCCGTCTCCCGGTCCAGCCCCAGCGGATCGTGCCGCAGCAGCATCTCCAGCCTCGCCCCTTCAATCAGCGTCGTCGCCACTGACACCAGCGAGTCGCTCAGCGACTGAATATCCACATCCTTCGAATAGTTAAACGCGCACGAGCCTTGCCCGTCCGGCCCCGTATAACTCAGCGTCTTCGTCCCCTGGAACGCCACGTTCAGATGGCTCTCGCACTCCTTGCGGAACAGCCTCTTGCGCTCCGCTACCTGGAATACATGCTTCGCAAAAGCCGGGCTCAGTTGCACATTCTGATCCAGGTTCGGCGGCTCAATCTCGCTCGTGCGCTCCCGCGGCGCAGTGCCGCGCGTGGAGGTGAAATGCGCGCTGCCGTCGGGGTGCAACTCCAGCGTCCACTGCCCCGGAATCATCTGCGGATTGGAATACTGAATCTGCACCGTCCGGCCGGGATCCGCCTGGCCCAGCACCGCGGTCGCCGACATCGCCAACGCCAGCAGCAGACTCCTCATCGCACTGCCCCCTGCGCGGCCATCGTCTCCGCCGTGTGAATGTGGCAGATGGCGATCGCCAGCGCGTCCGCCGCATCCGCCGGCTCCGGCAGCTCCGCCAGACCCAGCAGCCGCGCCACCATAAACTGCACCTGCTCCTTCTTCGCCAGACCGTACCCCACCACGCTCTGCTTGATCCGCAGCGGCGCGTACTCCGCCACCGGCAGCCCTGCGCTCGCCGCCGCCAGCAGCGCCACTCCCCGCACCTGCCCCAGCTTCAGCGCCGACTTGGCGTTCACGGAGTAAAACACCTCCTCCACCGCCACCACGTCCGGCCGCCACTTCTCCAGCTCCGCCGTCAGCGCGCGATACACCTCCGCCAGTCGCACCGGCAACGCGCAGTTCTTCGCCAGCCGGATCCCGCCCAATGCATGACAGGTGAGCCGCGCTTCGCGTCCCGAATCACAGCTCTCCACCACGCCAAACCCTGTGATCTCAGTCCCGCAGTCTATTCCAAACACCCGCATCGGCCACCAGTTTACCGCAGCCTAAGTAGCTCAATCCCCGTAGCAGAGACCCCGCGATTCCATCGCACAAACTTCCGCGAATGGGCCCCACTTCAGTTGTGCCGCAATTGCGCAATAAGGATGAGCGAACCTTAGCCCCCGAGGGTGCATTGCCGCCCATTCGCTCAATCATCACACTCCCCTACCTCCACAAACGTGCTCCACGTCACAATCCAGTCCGCCCCACCTCTGAAACAATTTCTTGGTGATTGCGCTTCCCTCCATCATTCAAGGCGGGATGGGTGTCGGCGTCTCCAACTGGCGCCTCGCTCAGGCCGTTTCCCGCACCGGACAACTCGGCGTTGTCTCCGGCACCGCGCTCGACCAGGTCTTCATCCGGCGCCTGGCAGACGGCGACCCCCTCGGCGACATGCGCCGCGCCCTCGCTGCCTTTCCCTTCCCCAAAATGGCGCGCCGCATCCTCGATCAGTACTTCGTCCCCGGCGGCAAGCAGAAGGACGCACCCTACCCCACCACGCCCCTGCACCACCACACTCTGCCCCATAAGCTCGTAGAGCTCTGCATGGTCGCCAACTTCGCTGAGGTCTTCCTCGCCCGCGAAGGCCACTCCAACCCCGTCGGCATCAACTTCCTCGAGAAGGTTCAGCTCCCCCATCTCCCCTCGATTTACGGAGCCATGCTCGCCGGTGTCGGCTACGTCCTCATGGGCGCGGGCATTCCCCTCCACATCCCCGGCGTCCTCGACGCCTTCGCCGCCCATCGCCCCGCCGAGTACCGCCTCTCCGTCAGCGGCCCCGCGCCTGCCGACCCCGACGACGCCATCCTCCACTTCGACCCCAGCGACTACGCCGAAGGCCCACTGCCCGATCTCACCCGCCCCAGCTTCCTCGCCATCGTCTCGTCCAATACCCTCGCCGCAACCATGCTCCGCCGCGCCTCCGGTAAGGTCGATGGCCTCATCATCGAAAGCCCCACCGCTGGCGGCCACAACGCGCCCCCGCGCGGCAAGCTCCAGCTCACCCCCTCCGGCGAGCCCCTCTATGGCCATCGCGATGCCGTCGATTTAGCAGAGTTGCGCGCCCTCGGCGTTCCCTTCTGGCTCGCCGGCGGCTACGGCCGTCCCGAGAAGCTCCGTGAAGCTCTCTCCGCCGGCGCAACCGGCGTGCAGATCGGCACCGCCTTTGCCTTCGCCCGCGAATCGGGCCTGCGTGACGATCTCAAGGCCACGCTCCTAGCCGACGCCGCCGCCGGCAACGCCCGCGTCTTCACCGACCCCCTCGCCTCGCCCACCGGCTTTCCCTTCAAAGTCGCCCAGCTCGCCGGCAGCCTCTCCGAACAGCCCACCTACGCCGCGCGCAAACGCGTCTGCGACCTGGGTTTTCTGCGCGAGGCTTACACCACCCCCACCGGCGCCATCGCCTATCGCTGCTCCGCAGAGCCCGTCAACTCCTTCACCGCCAAGCACGGCAATCCCGAGGAGACAACCGGCCGCAAGTGCCTCTGCAACGCTCTGCTCGCCAACATCGGCCACGCCCAGGTCCGCCCCCGGGGCTACGTCGAGCCGCCCCTCGTCACCCTCGGTGACGACCTCAACCTCGTCACCCAGTTCCTCGCCCCCGGCCAAACCACCTACTCCGCCGCCGACGTAGTCCGCACCCTGCTCGCCTAAGGCTCTTGCGACTCTGGTTGTTCTGGAACGATCCTGAGTGGAATCGACGTGTTCCGGCTTTTAGAAAGCCCGAATACTAAAGCCCTCGGGTGCCCCAGGTCCCTCGCTTTTGGGGACCTGGGATAGCACGAACCCCAACCACACCGCCCGGAGACCGTCGCCATCTAAGCCCCACCCTCCCCCAGCAACTCCCCCAGCCGATCCAGCCCCTTCTCCATCTCCGTCCGATGCGCCCCAATCCACGCCTCCAGCGCATCCAGCCCCGCCGGATCCAGCCGGCACGTCCGCACCCGCCCCAGCTTCTCCGTCCGCACCAGCCCCGCTGCCTCCAGAATCTCCAGATGCTGCCCCACCGCCGTCAGCGTCACTCCCAGCGCCGCCGCCAGTTGCGACACCGACCGCGGCTGCTCCACCACCAGGTCCAGCAGCGTGCGCCGCGTCTTATCCCCCAGCGCATGAAACAACCCGTCAAGATTTGCCGCTTCAGCCATCATTCAATGCTCGACTTCCACTCGTTCTCCCTGCCCCCTGCCCCCTAACCCCTGTCACCTGTCACCTGTCACCTGACACCTATCACCTGCCCGGCCCCTCCACCACCCCCACCAGCTTATCCAGCAGCGCGTTCCATCCCTGCTTGATCATGCCCTCCGGATCGGGCCCCAGCCCTCCGAAGAACGCCCCCTGGTGCGTGCAGATCAGCTCCGTCCCGCCGTCCTTCCCGGGCAGCAGCTCCATCGTCACCAGCGACGCCGACAGCCGCCGCTCCCCGCTGGACATGGTCGTGGCCGTCACTACACGCCGGTTCGGAACGATGTCCTGAAAATGCCCGTCGTTCACAATCACCATGCCGGCCACCGGCGTCGTCGGCCCCAGGCGGTACGCAAACCGCCGCGTTCCCCCCACCGCGAACTTCAGCGAAAACTCCAGCACCTCGGTCGTCTTGGGGTCGGTCTGCCACTGCCGCACCAACTCCGGCTCGCTCAACGCCGCAAACACCGCCTCCGGCGCCTTTGAAAACTTCCGCTCCAACTGAAACGTGCCATGCAACACCCTCTCGTCCGCCATCTCTCTCCTCCTCGTCAACTCGACCAGATTACTGAAGCAAATACTTCAGCATTGAAACCATCCTGCTCTCCATTTCATTAATTGTCAAGCGGACACTTCACTATTTTCCCGCATCGATTAAATCACATACCGTGGTACATTGGTACATATGGAACGTCAACATACCCTCGAGGTCGAACGCGTCCAAACCGGCGTACGCATGGAAAAGCGCCTCCTCAAAGTCCTCAAAGGTCTCGCCGAGCTCAAGGACATGACCCTCGGCGACCTCCTCGAAGGCATCGTCCTTCACGCATTTGAGGGCAAGGCCCCGTTCTCGCCTGAAACCCTGCAGCAGATCGAGCAGCTTCGCAGTCTCTACGGCCTTACCCTGCGCGCCACCGACAGCCACCACCTCAAGGAGCGGAGATGAAATCGCTTTTCGCAGGAGTCTTGACCGCATCGACAATGGTCTGCGTCGCGCTCGCCCGATCCACCGCGCAAACGCCGGCCGATCCTCCAGCCCACATCGTCAGCACCTTCAGCTTCGAGATCGCCGCGCCAATGGCCCAGATCGCGCCCCTCTTCGCACCCGAAGCCGAGCGCCGCTGGGCCGGCAAACACTGGAACCCCATCTTCGCCTGGCCCCTGCCCGGCAAGGACGTCCAGGGCGCCGTCTTCACCACCAAACACGGCCCATTCGACGCCGTCTGGGTCAACACCCGCTTCGACCCGCCCGCCGGCCGCATGCAGTACGTCTGCGTCCTCCCCGGCATCTTTGCCACCATCGTCGACGTGCGCGTCATCGCGCTCGCGCGCTCTCGCACGCGGGTGAATGTCACCTACACCCGCACCTCCCTCGATCCCGCAGCCAACGACGAGGTCCGCCACCTCGCTCAAAAAGACCGAGCCAGCGCCCCGGAGTGGCGACAGGGCATCGAAGCCGCGCTGGGACTTCGTCCTCAAAATCCCTGAAATTCTGCTCAGCGCAGGTCAACCCCTCAATCTGTGGAAAACTTCGCTAACTCTATTCCCATCAACGAAAAATATTTTTAAAAATGTTGCGTATTAATTATTTCAACCTGCCAAACTTGAATCATAGGCACAAATTCCAGACGTTCCACCCTCGGTTCAAACACTGAACCAGGGTGCCCCATCCATTGCGCAGTCTCATCGCGCAATGGGTGGGAAACCACAGCACCCAAATCAAACACTGTCTTCTCGACCGCAGTCCGCGGCAGCGGACGGAGTGGAGAGATCTGCGGTTGCACTTTTCACCGCCACCAACGCGTGCCCCAGAGCCTGCCCCGCGCGTAGTCCAAGGGGCCTTCGATTCTGAGACCTGGGATACCACAAACCCACACCAGCCACCCTACGTTCCAGCACCGCCCGCAAAACCATGAAAACAAATCAGCCGAACAGAAGCGTTTCACAGTCCTGCTTCCTAATGCGGTCCTCCAATCAAACGCACCGCGATCCTGACCACCGATCCCTGACCCGTGATCCCTGTTCCCTGCAACGATTCCTTACCGGCCCACGCCGCCGGCTACTTGGCCACAATGCCGAGCCGCTTGCGCAACTCGTCGTACAGCAGCCCGCGCCCCGGCGTGTAGGGCTGGAACCACTCGCCGTCGATCACAAGCTGCGGAATCGCGCGCTTGCCCACATGCCGCACCACCTCATCGGAGGCACCGTGATCGGCGTCCAGATCGACTTCCGTGTATGCAATCCCGTGGGACTCGAGAAACCGTTTGGCGGCCCGGCAATCGGGGCACCACCGCGTGCTGTAAACCTTCACCTGCATCGTTCGCCATTGTACTTGGATCAAGCTGCCCGCCGCAGCCACCGCTTACCATCAAAGCCATGACCGCCACGGAAATCAAGCAGTTGCTCAACCTGGAGCCCCACCCGCGCGAGGGCGGCTCCTTCCGCCAGACCTACAAATCCGCGCTCACCCTCGACGCGCCGCAGGGCCCCCGTTCCGCCGGCACCGCGATCTACTACCTGCTCGAAACCGGAACCTTCAGCGAGATGCACGTCCTCGACTCCGACGAGATCTTCCACTTCTACCTGGGCGACCCAGTGGAGATGCTGCAGCTATGGCCGTCCGGCGAATCAAAGGTGATCCGCCTCGGCCAAGACCTCGCCAACGGCGAACAGGTCCAGGTCCAGGTCCCCGGCGGCGTATGGCAAGGCACCCGCCTCATCGGCAACGGCAAAGTAGCTTTACTAGGCTGCACCGTAACACCCGGCTTCGAATACGCCGACTACCGCAGCGGCGCCTGCGCGGAACTCGCAGCAAAATGGCCGCAGCAGAAAGAGAGGATCAGAGCCCTGACGAGGACGTAGCGAGGCAAGCGGATTTGGCGACGCAAGTAACGCAAATGGAAGCCCCTGTCGCTGTATCCGCCGCCAAGCTTTGTAACAGGGCACGACTTCAGTCGTGCCAAAAGGGGCCCATTAAAACGACCGGGGCTTTAGCCCCTGCATCTTGAAAATGCTTTATGAGCGCCGCTCCCGAAAAAACCCGCGCAACAACTCGCCGGCCTCATCGGCCAGAATTCCCTGCTCCACCTCCATCTGGTGGTTCAGCTTGGGATGGTTCAGCACTTCCAGCACCGACCCGCACGCCCCAGCCTTGAGATCGGCGGCCGCATAAACCAGCCGCTCAAGCCGCGCGTGAATCATGGCGCCCGCGCACATCGCGCACGGCTCCAGCGTGACATAGAGCGTGACGCCGTTCAGCCTGTAATTGCCGAGCGCCTTCGCGGCCGCGCGCATCGCCACAACCTCCGCATGCGCGGTGGGCTCGTTGTCGCGCAGCACGCGGTTCTGCCCGCGCGCCACCACCTCGCCCAGAAACACGGCCACCGCGCCAATGGGCACCTCGCCCGCCTCACCGGCGGCGCGCGCCTCGAACATGGCAGCCTGCATGAAATCGGCGTCGCTGCTCATGATTGCGATGCCCCAGCAGGGTTTGGCTGCCCGGTCGCCGGCTGCTGCCCGCCCGCCGGCTGCTGCTGCGTCATGCAGTGCAGCGCGCCGAGGCCCCAGATCAGGTCCACGGAGTGGATGCCGATGACCTCGCGATCCGGAAACAGTTCGGCCAGAACCTGCAGCGCCACGCGGTCGTTGGGATCGTGAAACGTTGGCATCAGCACCAGGCCATTGGCCACATAGAAGTTTGCATAACTGGCGGGCAGCCGTTGCCCGCGAAACACAACCGGCCGCGGCAGCGGCAGTTCCACAATGTTGAACTGCTTGCCGTCGAGCGTGCGCGCAGCTTTCAGGCGTTGCAGATTCTCGGCAAGCGGCTCATGATTCGCGTCAGCCTTGTTCGGCTCGACAGCAGTCACAATCGTATCCGCCGCAACAAAGCGGCTGATGTCATCCACATGCCCGTGCGTATCGTCGCCGGCCACGCCGCGATTGAGCCACAGCACCTGGTCAATCCCGAGATAGTCGGAGAAGGCCTGCTCGATCTGCTCGCGGCTCACTCCAGGATTGCGCTGCTGCACCTCGCTCAACAAACACTCTTCTGTAGTAAGGAGGACACCCTGGCCGTTCGTATCAATCGATCCACCTTCGAGCACCAACCGCCGCCCCCCGTCGGCCAACTCAATCGTCGGCTCCCACGCACGCATTCCAAGCAGTTCCGTCGCACGACCCGGTATCTGGTCGTCGAGATGCCAGTCGTCGTACTTGGCCCACGCATTGAAGCGCCAGTTCGTGATCGCAACCCTGCCCTCCGCGTTGCGAACGAAGATCGGCCCCGAATCGCGCGTCCACACGCGATCTGTAGGCCACTGGTGAAAGAGCACGTTGTCGAGATTGGCGTGGGCGCGCTCCAGAATACTCGTAGCTCTGCCCTGCTCTTTCGCGTCCTGCACAATCATGTGCACGCGCTCGCGCGCAGCCAGCAGTCGCACGATCTCCGCATAGAGCCACGGGATCGCCTGGAATTTGCCCGGCCAGTCCTCAGGATTGTGCGGCCATGCAAGCCAGGTCGCCTCGTGCGGCTCCCACTCGGCGGGCATGCGGTAACCAAGTTGGCGTGGAGTCTCGTTCATTCGGTTCAGTATCCCGGAAACAACCGCAGATCCTTCGACTTCGCCATTCGCTTCGCGAATGGCTCCGCTCAGGATGACAAACTCTGTTTACTTCGATTCGTTCGACCAGCCGCCCATCGGATCCAGAAAACGCTTCGTAATCGGCGCGTATGCGTCGATGCGGCGGTCGCGCAGGAACGGCCAGTTGCGCCGCGTGTCTTCCATCAGGGCCAGGTCGATCTCGCCGATAAGAATCTCTTCGTCGGTATGCGAGGCCTTGGCGATGATGCGGCCAAACGGATCCGCCAAGAAGCTGCCGCCCCAGAACTCAAGGCCGGCGCCTTCTGCGCGGTTGCCGAGCACATCGCCGTTCTCGTGCCCAACGCGATTCACGCCCGCCACGTAGACGCCGTTGGCGATGGCGTGAGCGCGCTGAATCGTCTGCCAGGCTTCATACTGCGCGATACCAAACTCTTCCTTCTCCGCGGGATGCCAGCCGATGGCCGTGGGATAGAACAGCACCTCCGCGCCCTGCAGTGCCGTGAGACGCGCGCCCTCGGGATACCACTGATCCCAGCAGACGAGCGTGCCGATACGGCCCACACCTGTATCAACCGCCTGGAAGCCGAGATCGCCGGGCGTGAAGTAGTACTTCTCGTAGTAGAGCGGGTCGTCGGGAATGTGCATCTTGCGATACACACTGGCGATGTTGCCGTCGGTTCCGAGCGTGACTGCGGTGTTGTGGTACAGCCCCGGCGCGCGGCGCTCGAACAGCGACGCAACGATGACAACATGGTGCTCACGCGCCACGTCACCGAGAGCGTTCGTAGATGGACCCGGAATCGGCTCGGCAAGATCGAAGAGGCGCAGGTCTTCGCGCTGGCAGAAATACTGCGCACGAAACAGCTCCGGCAGGCAGACGATGTTTGCGCCCCGGGCGGCGGCTTCGCGCACGTGCTCAATCGCACGGGCAAGGTTCGCCTCCGGGTCCGGGCCCATCTTCATCTGCACCAGGCCAACTTTGTATTTGCGGGTGTTGGTCATCGTTGTGCGATCCGCCTTCCATGAAGAAGGCCAACTCCGCCGTGCGGAATTGGCCTCGTTTCTCCGATGCCAGGATTCAATCCTGTAAGTCCGGCTAGTCTTCGTCGAGGATGAGCACCGCTGCAGCAATCGTCGTGGTCCACAGCCCGCGCTTGTCGCCCACTGCCGACTGCGTGACGTTGCTCGTCCGAACGATCTTGTTGGAGATGCGATAGATCTCCTTCTTCTCGTCCCAGCTCTTGTCGGGATCGAAGTCGACGTTGAGCGTGGTGGCAAGCATCTCGGCGGCAAGCTCTTCGGCATATTCGCCGGCCTGCTCCTCGGTCTCGCCAAAGCTGTGATGCTCGCTGAGGTAGCCGTAGGTGTCCTTGTCCGCGGGAATGGCCACGCCGATGCTGGAAACAACGAGGCGGTGCGGCTCGCGCGTCGAGTTTTCAGCGATGACGGCGAAGACGACTTCACCGTGGTTCAGCAGGGCTGCGCCTTCTTTGCGGCTGATGACTTTGCAGCGAGGCGGAAAGATGGACGAAACGCGTACCAGATTCTGAGAGGCGATTCCCGCATCCCGAAGGGCCAGCTCAAAGGAGGTCAAACGCTCCTTGTGTTTGCCCACGCCCTTGGTGAAGAAAAGCTTCTTCGGGACCATTGCTTTTCCCAATTTCTATGTGTCCTCCGTGAGGCGAAAAATGTGTGTACTTTCGAAAGGTTCCCGGTAGAGTGTAACGCAATTTGAAGGCTGTCAACGGGCTGCGGGAAATTTTATCTGCAGTTCACAGAACGAGCCGTTGCAGAACGCAATCGGCTCCATGCCATCCTCGCCACCCAAAGCGACTTTTCAACGAACGGCGGGTTAAATTCTTCATGAGAAGTTTGGCGTTTTTCGGGCTGCTCGCCCTATCGGGCGCCGTTGTGCAAGCCCAGACGGCCGCGCCCCAGCAACCACCAGCCGGCACAGTGCAGGCGAGCCCCGCACCCTCGGTTTCGCCGGCCAATGCCGGCCCCGTGCCGCTCGACTGGACACCGCCCGCGCTGAGCCTGCTCAGCAGCCAGGCTGCCGTGAAGAACAGTTTCACGCTCGATCGAAGCATGCTGGCCGCCGCGGCTTCCACGCTGCCGCAATCGGATGCAGACGAGAAGCAGGCGATCGGCCACCTCGATGGGCTGAGCGTGCACATGCTCCGATTTGCCAACGGCATTCCCGATGAAGGCGCGGTGAACTCCATCCGCGACGCCTATCACCTGCGCGGCTGGAAACATGTGGTCACAACAACGGATCGCGGCGGCCCTGTCCACGACGGCAAAACGGATGTCTGGGTGGTAATGGACGGGGTGAACGTGCGCGGGGCGGTGGTGCTGATGGAAACGCCGAAGAGCCTCACGCTGGCCACGGTGGCCGGAGACCTGAGCCCGATCGACCTGCTGCACCTGCGCGGTCACTTCGGAATCCCGCAATTCGACAGCAGCAGCATCAATGGCGCAACCAACAACTAAAGGCGCTCTTGCGAGCGATCGTTGCCGCTCAGGAGCCAATACTGGTGCAATTCGCTCCGCTTTGACGAGTACGGCCGAATTGCCGCCCATAAATTGCAGGTGTTAGCCTGTGCTTTTGACAACTTGGCGGGGAAGGAATCAGACAGAGCATGCAGACCAGCTACAACGGGCTCACATTGCCCAAAGACGGCAAACCAATCGAGTACAACAACGGCAACTTCACCATTCCTGACAATCCCATCATTCCTTTTATTGAGGGTGACGGCACTGGACGCGACATTTGGAAAGCATCGCAACGGGTCTTCGATGCAGCCGTGGAGAAAGCCTACGGCGGCAAGCGCAAGATTGCATGGTTCGAGATCTACGCGGGCGAAAAGGCCTATCGCCAGTTCAGCAACTGGCTTCCCGACGACAGCGTCAATGCGGCGCGCGACCTGCGGGTCTCCATCAAGGGACCGCTGACCACGCCTGTCGGCGGCGGCATTCGCTCCCTCAACGTGGCGCTTCGCCAAATTCTGGATCTCTACGCCTGCGTGCGCCCGGTGAAGTACTACCAGGGCGTGCCCAGTCCCGTGAAGCACCCGGAGAAGGTCGATATCGTGATCTTCCGCGAGAACACGGAGGATGTGTACTCGGGTATCGAATTCAAGCAGGGCTCCGAAGATGCTGCAAAGCTTCTGGATTTCCTGAATAACAACCTCCTGTCCAAATCCAAGAAGAAAATCCGTGACGATTCGGGCGTCGGCATCAAGCCGATCTCGATCTTCGGCACCAAGCGCCTTGTTCGCTACGCAATCCGTCATGCACTGGAGACGGGCCGCAAGACCGTCACCCTGGTGCACAAAGGCAACATCCAGAAGTTCACCGAGGGCGCCTTCCGCGAATGGGGCTACGAAGTGGCCACCGAGGAGTTCCGCGACCAGTGCGTCACGGAGCGCGAGAGCTGGATTCTTGGCAACCTGGATGCAAATCCGAATCTGACGATCGAGCAGAACGCCGCGATGATCGAGCCGGGCATGGAGTTTGCGCCGAAGAGCTTCTGCGATCAGGTCTGCGCCGAGGTGAAGGGCGTAATCGACGCCATCGGCAAGACGCACGGCAACGGCGCGTGGAAGAATAAGGTTCTCGTGAATGACCGCATCGCCGACTCGATCTTCCAGCAGATCATCATCCGGCCCAGCGACTACAGCATCCTGGCCACCTCAAACTTGAACGGCGACTACATCAGCGACGCAGCGGCGGCGCAGGTGGGCGGACTGGGCATTGCACCGGGCGCGAACATCGGCGACGGATATGCGGTCTTTGAGGCCACCCACGGCACCGCGCCCAAGTACGCCGACAAGGACATGATCAACCCCGGATCGGTGATCCTTTCGGGCGTCATGATGCTCGATTTTCTGGGCTGGAAGGAAGCGGCCAAGATGATTGAGACGGCGATGGAGAAGACCATCCAGCAGAAGTTTGTAACGTACGATTTCGAGCGGCAGACTGCGGGCGCCACCAAGGTGGGCACCAGCGAGTTTGCTACCCGGATTATCGGAAACATGTAACCAGCTCGCAGTTCACAGTCCGTAGTTCGCAGTTTGAACGCCACTTTTGGCGCACGCGAACCGTCGAGATACACGAGAACGCAAAATGCACTCGCATGACTGTGAACTGTGAACTGCGAACTCACGAGGAGAGAGCAATGCGGAAGAAGGTAAGTATTGTCGGCGCCGGCAACGTGGGCGCTACGGCCGCGCACTGGATTGCGTCGAAGGAACTGGCCGATGTGGTGCTGATTGACGTGGTGGAAGGCGTGCCGCAGGGCAAGGCTCTGGACCTGCTGGAAGCAATGCCGATTGAAAAGCGCGATGTGCACGTGGTGGGCTCGAACGACTACGCCGCCACCGCCAACTCCGATATCGTGATCATCACCGCGGGCATTCCGCGCAAGCCCGGCATGAGCCGCGACGACCTGCTGCACACCAATTACAAGATCATGTCCGACGTGGTTTCAAAGGTGGTGGCGCAGTCTCCGGAATCCATCCTGATCATCGTTTCGAACCCTCTGGATGCCATGGCGCAGACCGCATTCCGCCAGGCCGGGTTCAACCGCGAGCGCGTAATCGGCATGGCCGGCGTGCTCGATTCGGCGCGCTTCCGCACTTTCATCGCCGAAGAGCTGAAGGTAAGCGTGGAGAACGTCACTGCGTTCGTACTGGGCGGCCACGGCGACACCATGGTGCCGCTTGCCCGCTACTCCACCGTCGCCGGCATCCCCATCACTGAACTCATCCCCGCCGATCGCCTTGAACAGCTCGTGCAGCGCACCCGTGACGGCGGCGCTGAGATCGTCAAGTACCTCAAAACCGGCAGCGCCTACTACGCCCCCTCCGCCGCCACAGTGGAGATGGTCGAAGCCATCCTCAAGGACAAGAAGAAAATCCTTCCCTGCGCGGCCTATCTGCAGGGCGAGTATGGCATCGAGGGCTACTACATCGGCGTTCCGTGCAAGCTCGGGGCCGCCGGCCTGGAGAAGATCATCGAGATCAAGCTCACTGCGGAAGAAGACGCGGCGTTGAAGAAGAGCGCCGCGGCTGTCAAGGAGCTTTGCGCCGTCATCGGCGTTTAGCGCGCGATAGTTTGTCGTTCCCCAAAAAGCCGCTCCTGCATGGAGCGGCTTTTTTACGTTGAATCCACCAAAAGATGGAGGACAAGAGGGCATCTGTGACTGCAGACTGCACCTAATCACCTGCTCAAACTCTGTCTTTCCAGTCTCCGCAAGGGCCAGAGTTCAGCAGGTAGCCCACAGGCCGGGCCAACAAAACAGGCCGTATTCCCCGTTTCCGGAGTTCCAGTGATCCGAAAAGTCCTCCCGCTCGCAGTGTGTCTGCTTTCCACTCTCACTCTTGCCGTGGCACAGAGCAACTACGCAACGGTGCGTGGATTCATCTCCGACCCCCAAGGGCGTGCCATTCCCGGTGCCCACCTACGAATCACCGCAAAGGATACTGGCGCGGAGCGCGAGGTAGTCGCAAACCAGGCGGGTTTGTACGAGGTTCCCGGCCTCCAGCCCGGAATCTATACGCTCGACGTGACACAGAACTCCTTCAAGGAAGCCGAGCAGACCGTCGAACTGGAAGTAGGCCAACAGGCCACCGTTGACTGGAAGATGAAGGTTGCGGGAGAGACCCAGAACGTTACTGTGGAGGCGTCGCGCGGCGAGTTGTTGAAGACCCAGGACGCAAGCGTGGGTGAGGTCGTGGATCAGCACTCGGTGGATTCCCTGCCCCTGAACGGCCGCATGCTTATCGACCTGGTGCTCACCGTACCCGGCGCGCACATCAGCCACGGCGCAGGGACAGGCGACATGAACCCGCTCTATTGGCGGCCGGGGCAACGATCCGCGGTCAGCATCGGCGGCGAGCGGCCCAACGCCAACTACTTCCTGCTGGATGGCGCCACCAACACCGACCCCACATTCAACACCCAGAACCTGAGCCCTTCGCCCGATGCCGTGCAGGAATTTCAGGTACAAACCGGAAGCTACGCCGCGGAGATGGGCGGCGCGGGCGGCGGCCAGATCAACATCGTAACCCGCTCCGGTTCGGCCGCCTTTCACGGGACCGCATACGAATTCCTGCGTAACGGCGCGATGGACGCAACTTCGTTCAACCAGATGGGCAACAATTTTCTGGTTCAGAACAACTTCGGCGCTTCGCTGGGCGGACCGCTTCCGCGCCTCGGCAAAACGTTCTTCTTCGTTAATTACGAAGGGCTGCGCAACTCGCAGACCATGACGATGATCGACACCGTGCCTACCGCCGCGGAGGTCTCCGGCGACTTCAGCCAGAGCGGCGTGGACATCTACGATCCGAATACGACGCAGCCGAATCCGAACTTCAATCCCAGCGCGCCGGTGAGCAAGAACAACCCGCAGTACATCCGGCAGCAGTTCGAATACAACGGAGTGAAGAACGTTATCCCGCCCAATCGCATCGGGAAAGCGGCAGCCATCATGTTGGGCAAATACACGCCTCGGCCAAACACCATGGACATGGGCAACATGAACATGATGGGCCAGCCTACCGTAGTAGGCGCGGGCAATGACGCCAATAACTACCTGGACGCGCGCAAGCAGCACATGGACACCGACCAGGGCACGATTCGCATCGATCACGACTTCGCAAACGGAGACAATGCGTTCTTCCGCTACTCGGCCTCCGGCGAATATGGTTTCATGCCGCAGGGTCTCCCCGGCTTCGGCTTCTACCACGACGATCTCTCGCAGCAGGGCGTCCTCGAGTGGAATCACATCTTCAATTCGCATCTCGTGAACCTGTTCTCAGGCGCTATCTCTCGCCTCGTCATGATGCACTCCACAGAGAGCGCGAACAAGAACGACATCGTGGATGAACTCGGTATCACAGGCACGGGATTCGGCGGCCCGGCGGCGTGGGGCGCACCATATTTCACGGTGCAGGGCTACTCGCCAATGGGCGATAACTTCAATGCCACGCCTATGCATGCCTGGGATACGGTGGTGGAAGGACGCGACTCCATCGCATGGCAGGTGGGCCGCCACAGCGCAAAGTTCGGCGGCGCCTATCAGAAGTTCATCTGGCCCATGTGGGGCTTCTTCCAAAATCGTGGCTTTTACCAGTTCACGAACGGGTTTACTACCGAATATGCCGTCAACGACGGCGCAACCGGTTCGGCTCTCGCCAGCTTTGAGCTTGAACTACCCGCCGCGCGCCAGGGGCAGGCCGGAATCCCGCAGATGGATCTGCGCCAGTGGTACGCCGATGGATATGCCCAGGACGCCTGGCGCATGACAACCACGACGACGCTCACCTATGGCGTGCGCTATGAGTTCATGAGCCCACTCTACGACCGCAAATACACCAACACCAATCTGGATCTCTCAACCGGGACGCCGCAGGTCTTCATCGGCGGGCAAAATGGCTACCCCACCGGATTGATGTATCCAAACAAAGTGGATTTCGCGCCGCGTATCGGATTGGCGCAGAGCATGCCGAGTCTCGGCCTGGTTGCACACCTGGCGTACGGCATCTTCTATACGCCGGTGGACATGAACACCTGGTGCAACCAGCGCCACAACGTGCCGTACGTCTTCCCTGAAACGTCGCAGAGCGATCCGTTCATCCCCGGCATTCCCACGCTCAACTTCCCCAAGCCGGTACTTGGACAGACAGTGGTCAGCTTCACCGGGCTGCAACTGCATGCGCCGGCACAGTACATCCAGCAGTGGAGTGCGTCGATCGAAAAGCAGATCGGATCGGAAACGACGATCGAAATCGGCTATCTCGGCTCCGGCGGATTCCACTTGCAGCGCGCGCACCTGATCAATAACGCGCAACCGGGGCCGGGCGCAATCCAGCCGCGCCGGCCGCACCCCACCATCAGTTTTGTGCCGAACACCACGTTCCCGTCGAATGTGACGGTGGCCAGCACGACGTTTCCCGTGAGCACGATGAACCTGCTGGAAAACACGGCCCAGAGCTGGTACGACGCCGGGTATGTGAACGTCCGCCGGCGTTACTCCAATGGGCTAAGCTTCCTGGCGAACTACACCTTCGCCAAGGCGCTTGAGAACGCGCCCGATTTTCGCGCACCCATGTTCGAAGCCGCGACACCACAGAACAACGACGACCTGAACGCCGAAAAGGGCCCTGGATGCGATGTTCGACACCGGGTTGCAGTGAGCACCGTCTATAGTCCGCACGCATTCAACATGAACCACCTGACCAGCGTGCTCACGCGGAACTGGCTCGCCTCGCTTGAATATCAGGCTCAGAGCGGCTGGCCACTGACCATCTCAGTCTTCGGGGACACGGCGAATGCAGGAACGGTTGTAGGTGAGAATCCCATCCGGGCCAATCTGACGGGCAAGTCGATCTACAGCTCCGGCACGCGCAACTCGAAGACATGGTTTAACCCGGCGGCATTTACCACGCCACCGGCGTATACCTATGGCAATGTCGGCCGCAACTCTGTCTACGGCCCTAGCCTGCAGACGCTGGATGGGGCTGTCTCGCGCTCATTTCAAATCGCCGAAAAGAGTCAGTTCGAAGCGCGCGCCGAGTTCTTCAACGCGCTGAACCACACAAACCTGGATATTCCCAATCGGTTCGTCAATACGTCGAGCTTTGGGAGTATCACAGGATCCGCAACCCCTGGACGCGAGATCCAGATGAGCGCTCGCGTTTCGTTTTAGATCTTCTGATCGCGGGTGTGGTGTCTGGGTGCTCAGGTCTCGACATAGATCTGGTCACCCAGATCTACTTCTGTTTAAGAAACGCATCCATCTGTGGGCCAATGGTGTGCGCGCACTGCACCGGCGCAAGATGGCCGCATCCCTGCACTACATCGAGCTGCGATTGCGGGATGAGCTGGTGCATCTTCTCGCCTTCGCTGAGCGGCGTGATGTGGTCTTCGGCCCCCCACACGATCAGCACAGGCATCTTGAGCGCGGGCAGCATGGCGTCCGTGGTGTCCTTGCCCGTGAGCATAGAGTCCATCGCCCGGCGGATAATCCAGCCGTTTTCGTGGGCGGTGCGCAGAATATCGTTGGCGATGAATGCCGGCACCTGTGGGGGATGTGGCATGAGAAGGGCGTCGAGTTGATCAAGCTGCGCCACAGTGGTGGGCACGAACAGATCGGTATTCCACGTGGGCCGATCATGCAGTCCGGCGCTGTCGAAGAGCATCAGCCGCTTCACGCGGTCGGGGTGCTGGTACGCAACCAGCTGAACAATCCACCCGCCCATCGAGTGTCCGCCCAGATCGACCCGCGTGAGGCCAAGCGCATTCATGAACCCGACGACGACATTTGCCTCATCCTGCACGGAGTAGGAAAAGTCCTTGGGCTTCTGGCTGCGGCCATAGCCGGGCAGATCAGGCGTGAAGATGCGAAATCTTGCGCGGCGCAGGAACGGCGTCAGGTTACGCCAGTCTTCGGCATGACCGCCGAGCCCATGCACCAGCAAGACTGGCGGCCCTCCCGCCGGTCCCTGCACGTAGTAGTGCACGCGGATTCCGTTTACCGTGACCCAGCGGCTGTCGACCCCGGAGAGTTCCATCTGCAGATAGGTGAGGTGATTAAAGTAGCTCACCGGCCTTTGAAAGAACCCGATCCAGGCGGCGAGAAATAGAGCCGCAAGTACGCCAAGAATCCATAGAAATCTGCGCGACGGCCTCAATTTGCTTCCTCCTGCAATCTCATGGCCTGCTGCCAGCCTGCTTCGAGCACGCGTGCTGTCACGGGATCGCCCACCAGCGCACCTTCACCCGTCCATGCGGAGCGGTCCACCCAGCGCACCTCGTCCGCATCGGAGCCGGCACCAAGAGTGCCGCCGGTCACACGGCAAAGGTAGTCGGCAATGACGTAATGGTAGCGGACGCGGTCTCCTTCGCGAATGATACGATCCAGCAGTTCGATCAGAGCAATGGGTTCAACGGTAAGGCCGGTCTCCTCGTGGACCTCGCGGGCCACGGCCTCGTGCAGCATCTCGCCGGTTTCGATCAGGCCTCCCGGGATGGACCACACGCCCTTGGCCGGTTCGGTCCCGCGCCGAACCAGCAACACGCTGCCACGATCGACGATCACCGCACCGACACCCACCAGCGGAGAGGCTGGAAACTCGCGTTGGAGCATGCTTCTACCATAGAACCAGAATGCGAGCCGGCCAAGCCGTGCGGCTCTGCTGAAACTTTTCACCGCAACCGATCATCAACGAAACAGAGGAAACTATGGCGGAATTCACATTGCAAATCGATGGAATGCACTGCGGCTCCTGCGTACGGCGTGTGAGCCAGGCGCTATCGCAGACCGACGGCCTGACCGTGAAGGAAGTAAGGGTGGGGGCGGCACGCGTCGAGTCGGATCATCCCGGAGCTCCCGACCGCGCGATCGAGGCAGTGAAGAAAGCCGGTTACACCGCACATGCGGAAGCCGCTCCCACACACTGACGTGGCGACGCCGGGAACAGAATCGGTAACGCTGCCTGTGGTTGGCATGACCTGTGCGGCCTGCCAGCATCACGTGGAAGAGGCGCTGCGCTCCACGGCGGGCGTAGCGGAAGCGCGTGTGGACCTGATGGCCCACCGCGCACGCGTGATCTTCGATCCCGCCTTGGCACCGCCCGAAAAGCTCGTCGCTGCGATCCGCGACGCCGGCTACGATGCCGTATTGCCGCGTACCGACGCGGCACCCTCCCATCATGAGCAGGACAGTTCCGCGAGCATCGACCGAAAGGCATACGCCATGCTGCTCGGCGGCGCAGCGGCGATGTTCGTGGCCATGCCGCTCGGCGGCGACATGGGCTCGATTGATCACGCTTTCATGCGCGCCGTGCCGTGGCTCTACGCTGTTCCGGCGGAGATTCTGCGCTGGTTTTTGTTTTCTATGACCGCCCTTCTGGTTCCGTGGGCCGGACGTAGCATCTTTCTGAATGCCTGGCGGGGCTTGCTGCACCGCACCACAAACATGAATACCCTTGTGGCGCTCGGAACCAGCGTCGCGTTCCTCTACTCGGCGTATTCGACGATTTTTCCCCGTCCCGGGCGGCAGGTTTACTACGACGCGGTGCTCCTCATCCTTGGATTTCTATTGCTCGGTAAGAGTCTTGAAGCGCGCGCCAAGCGCCGCGCCCTGGCGGCACTGGATTCGCTTAGCCGGATGAAGGCCATTACCGCTCGCCGCGTTGTCGACGGCGTGGAAACCCTGGTTCCGTTGGATGAGATTCGCCCTGGAGACTTGGTCCTGGTGTTGCCGGGTGAGCGATTCCCGGTGGATGGCACGGTCGCGGAAGGCCGCACCACCGTGGACGAGTCAATGCTGACCGGCGAATCCACGCCGCTGGAACGGGCGCCGGGTGGACGAGTTCTGGCCGGATCACTCAACTACGATGGCGCCGTCACCTGCCGCGCGGAGTCGCTCGGCGAGGCCACCATGCTGGCGCAGATCACACGGATGGTGGAGCAGGCACAGAGTTCGCGCGCCCCGATGGAGCGCTTGGCTGATCGCGCGAGCGCCATCTTTGTTCCTGTTGTTATTGGACTTGCGGTCCTCACGTTTCTCATCTGGATCGTCGCCACACGCGAAGTCTCGCTGGCTCTCGCCAACACGGTCGCGGTGCTGGTAATCGCGTGCCCCTGTGCCATGGGGTTGGCGGTTCCGGCTGCACTTACGGTGGCAGTGGGCCGCGGCGCACAGATTGGTGTCCTGTTCAAAGGCGGCGAGGCGCTGGAGCGCGTCTCGAATCTCAATGTCGTGGTGCTCGATAAGACCGGCACTCTGACCATCGGCCATCCGGTGCTCGAGTCCATCCACCCAGTGGCGGGCCATTCCGAATCGGAGTTGTTGCGGCTGGCCGCAGCGGCTGAAGAGCGCTCCAATCACCCGCTGGCCCACGCAATTGTGGACTACGCACGCAATGCCGCGCTCACATGGCCCCCCGCGGCGGACGTGCAGATCGTCGCGGGACGCGGCGTTACCGCGAATGTGGCAGGCCGTGAGTGCATGCTCGGGAACGAGGCACTCTTCCAAGAAAGCTTCGTTCCGGTACCTCGAGACGTACCCGTGGCCACACCGGGGACCACGCGCCTGTGGATGGCGCTGGACGGAAAAACCGCAGGCTACTTCGACGCGCGGGATGCGCTGCGCCCCGAGGCTTCGGCCTCCGTTGCGGCACTGCGCGAAGAGGGTATTCGAGTATTGATGCTAACCGGCGATTCGGGACCCGCCGCGGAGCCGATTGCAAAACAGGCCGGAATCTCCGAAGTGGAGGCAGGGCTTGACCCCGCCGGCAAGCTGGCGCGTGTTCGCGAACTGCAAAAGCAGGGCTTGCGGGTAGGCATGGTCGGCGACGGCATCAACGACGCCGGTGCACTTGCACAGGCCGACGCGGGCTTTGCGATGGGCAGCGGCGCGGACCTGGCACAAGAGGCCGGCGATGTCCTGCTGCTGCGCCCACAGCCTTCGTCCATTCCCGCCGCACTGGACCTTTCGCGCGCCACGCTGCGCGTCATGCGGCAAAACCTGGGTTGGGCCGTGGGTTACAACCTGCTCGGGATCCCGCTCGCGGCGGGCGCGCTCTACCCGGCATTCCACATCCTGCTCAGCCCGTGGGTGGCTGCCGCCGCCATGGCCTTCAGTTCCGTAAGCGTGCTTACCAACAGCCTCCGGCTGCGCCGCTGGCAATTCGCTCTGCGCCCCGCGATAAACTAGCCGTAGAGCCACACTGTGCGCATCCTCACCCGCTACATTCTCGGCGAAATCCTGTCACACGCACTGATCGGCTGCGCCCTGTTCACGTTGGTGCTCTTCATGCCGCGCCTGCCTCAGATTCTTGAGATGGTAGTGCGCAACAGCTCTACCCTCACCAACGTCTTCGAGGTGTTCCTCTTCACGTTGCCCAACCTCTTCTGGGTCACGATCCCGATGTCGGTGTTGGTGGGGATCCTGCTCGGGTTAAGCCGGTTGGCGGCCGACAGCGAAATCATCGCAATGCGTGCCTCCGGCCTGGGCATCGGCTATTTCGTCCGTGTGGCCTCGATCGTGGCAGTGGGCGGTGCGTTGTTCGGCCTGGTGAATTCGCTCTTTGTCGCACCCCGCGCCAACCAGGCGATTCTTGCGATGCAGCGCTCGCTCGCCACATCGCAGGCATCGTACGAGATTCAGCCGCGGGTCTTTTATGAGGACTTTCGGAATTCGGTCCTCTATGTGCAAAACGTTCGCGCGGGCGTCGGCGCAGCTAACTGGGACCGCATCTTCATGGCCGACGTCACCGATCCCGCCGCACCCAAGATCATCACCGCACAATCGGCCACCGTGGCGAACGATAGCAATCAGGAACTGCTGATGCAGTTGCGGAACGGCGAACAGCACGAAACTGTCGCCGGACAGCCGGACCAGTACAACGTGTCCACCTTCAAGACGACCGATCTGCCCCTGCGCCTCAGCCCGCAGAGCGATCTTCGCCTCGGACGGATGAATACGGCCATCTTTGCCATTCCCACGCCAGAACTCTGGCAGCGGATTCATCGGCCCGACGGCAAACGATACCTGATAGAGCTGAACAATCGTCTGTCCTATCCCGCGGCTTGCCTGGTGCTGATGCTCGTCGGGGTTCCGCTCGGAGTGGTCTCACGCCGTGGCGGCAAGAGTTCGGGCTTCGTCTTCACGCTCTTGCTGGTGGTCATCTATTACGTGCTCTCCTACACCGGAGTAGCGTTGGCGCGGCAAGACAAACTGCCCGTGGTACTCGCCGTATGGCTTGCCAACCTGGTCTTCGCCGCAGCCGGAATCTTCCTCCTTTGGCAGATGGCGAGCGGCGGCCGCGCATTCAGCGCCTTCGCAGCTTTCATCGGCCGTACCCCTCGGATCAATCCGGCCACGGCTCTTGAGGAAAGCGGTGCGCATCTTACGCACTTTCTGGATAAGCTTCAGCCGCGCGTTCGACGCAAGAGCTCGAGAGTCTTTCCAAGAATTCTGGACGAATATGTGATCCGCGAATTCCTCGGCACCTTCTTTCTGGTCCTCTGCGGGTTTGTATTACTGATGCTGGTCTTCACATTTTTCGAGCTCGTGGGAGACATCATTCGAAATCACATCCCGCTCACGACCGTCGGGGATTACCTGGTGAACCTGGCGCCGAGCATGTTCTATACGATTTCTCCACTGGCCGTGCTCATCGGCGTCCTCGTTACGTTCGGCGTGCTCAATCGCAACAGCGAAATCATCGCCATGAAAGCCACGGGGATCAGCCTCTATCGCCTTGTGGTTCCCATTCTCTCCATTGCTGCCATTCTTGCCGTGAGCCTGTACTTGTTCGACGATTTTTACCTGCCGCAGGCCAACCGGCGTCAGGAAGCTTTGCGCAGCACCATCAAAGGACGGCCGCCGCAAACCTTCCTCCACCCCGAGCAGCAATGGATCTTCGGCCAGCAGCAACCCGGAGAGCCCGCCCACATCTTCTACTATCAGTTCTTCGATTCCGTGCGAAACGAATTCGCAAATCTTTCCGTCTTCGAGTTCGATCCATCGACGTTTTCCATCTCGCGCCGCATCTTCGCCGAGCGGGTCTTCTGGGACGCCGACGCCGGCGCGTGGCGATTCCAGAACGGCTGGGTTCGCGACTTCCAGGGCGCCAACCAGCGCAATTTTCGCGAATTTATCAACACACGGTTTACCGAAATTCACGAAGAGCCAGGCTATTTCAAGAAGGAGAGCCTGCAGTCGCAGGAGATGAATTTCGCGCAGTTGCGAAAGTACATTCGCGATCTGCGGCAGAGCGGCTTCGATACGATGCGCCTGCGTGTGGCACTCTGGCACAAGCTGGCCTATCCGCTCGTTGCGGTGATTATGGCGATGTTGGCTATTCCCTTCGCGCTCTCCATGGGGCGGCGCGGCTCGCTCACCGCGATTGCCATGGCCATTGGCCTGGCGCTAGCCTACTGGGTGGTTGACGGCCTGTTTGGCGCGATGGGTTATGTAAATTATTTCCCGCCGCCGCTCGCCGCATGGGCGTCGGACATTCTTTTTGGGCTCACCGGCGGGTACCTGCTGCTCCGGACACCCACCTAGGTCGCGTCACTTCCGCCGGCGGAGCCGTTTCCGCCGCCTGCTTGAGGGTTTCGAGCAGCTTAAGGAATGGCTCTTGCATGCCACGATCTCCGGGGAGAAACTCAAAACCGGCCCCCCGGCCGGGCCGCACGTCCATGATTCTTGCAGGCGAGCTGATGTGCCGGCCGCTGGCGGTGAAACGCACTTCCACCTCCGTCATGCGCTCCAACTGCAGCCGCGCCGCGGTTTCAATAAAGCAACCGGTCAGGCTGATATCGCGGATCCTGCCCCGAAACAGTACCGTGGGATGGCAGCAGACAACCTCGGCGTACCCTTCGCAGGGGAAGCGCCTGTGCCGGCGCCGTTCCGCACCCTGTGGAGCCGCGGGTTGATGCCCGATTGTGGTCATGCAGGCCCTCCCTGGGCCACGGGACAGTGATCCCACAGGGTCTCTATCGGCAGCCCAATCGAGGTCTTTATCTCTTTGTGTCCCAAGCGCTTCCCGTGCGCGTGCCAGAAACTCCTCTCCAACCTGGGACCGATACAATAATTCTATGGTTCGCGACCTGCGCCCCCTGCTGAGCTACATGCGCCGCTATCGGTTGGGCTACATCTGGGGAACGCTCGCATGCGTCTGCACGAATGCTATCTGGGTCCAGTTCCCGCGCGTTCTTCAACACGCCATCAACGACCTGAAAGCGGGAACGACATACCGGCACATCCTTTTACTGGCCGGACTTCTTGTCGCCATCTCCATTGGCAAGGGAATCTTCCTCTACACACAGCGCTGGGTTCTCATCGGCATATCGCGCGATATCGAATTCGACCTGCGCAATGATCTCTTTCGCTCTTTGGAACGCCAGGACACAGGTTTCTACCGACACTACCGCACAGGCGACCTGATGGCGCGTATGACCAACGATCTGAATGCCGTGCGCATGGTCTTGGGTCCCGGGCTCATGTACAGCGTGAACACTCTGTTCCTTTCGCTGTTTGCTGTCATCTTCATGATCCACATCAGTCCATGGCTCACGCTGGTCGCGCTCGCACCCATGCCCCTGGCCAGCATCCTGGTGCAGTACTTCGGCAGCCGCATCCACCTGCGCTTCGAACGTATCCAAGCCAGCTTCTCCGATATTTCGGCCCAGGCGCAGGAGAACTACTCCGGCGCCCGCCTGGTGCGCGCCTTCGCGCGGGAAGAGTCGCAGATCGGGCTATTCGAGCGGCTGAACCGCGAGTACATCGGCCGCGCGCTGCGGCTCGTACAACTGATGGGAATGCTGTGGCCGACGTTGGAATTTATCCTCGGCATCTCGATGATTATCACCTTGCTCGTGGGCGGCCACCTCGTGCTCGGGGGACGCATCGACGTCGGCCAGTTCGTGGCCTTCAATACGTACATGGTTCTGCTGATCTGGCCCATCATCGCGGTGGGATGGGTCGTGAATATCTTCCAGCGCGGCACTGCCTCGGTGAAGCGCATCCATGAACTGCTGGTCGCCACGCCCCAAATTGACGACAGATCGGCCGATGCGAAGATTCCGGAGAACACGGTGCTTCGCGGCGAAATTGAGTTCCGGCACCTCAATTTCAGCTACGGCGAGGTGCCAGTGCTGCAGAACATTTCCCTGCGCATCCCCGCCGGGTCGAGCCTCGCAATTGTAGGTCCCACCGGCTCCGGCAAGACGACGCTCGTCGAACTGCTCTCGCGTCTTTACGATGCTCCCGAAGGCACTCTGCTGATCGACGGCCGGCCCATCCGTGAGTATCCGCTCGCCGTGTTGCGCCGTAACATCGGCATGGTTCCGCAGGAGACATTCCTGTTCAGCGATACGCTCCGCGAAAACCTGACGTTCGGCGCGCCGGACGCGACCCAGGACGAGATGCTGCGCGCCGCCGAAGCAGCCCACATCCGGCAGGAGTTCGAAGAGTTTCCCAAAGGATTTGAGACCATGGTTGGCGAGCGCGGCATGACCGTATCCGGCGGCCAGAAGCAACGCACTGCCATCGCGCGCGCACTGCTGCGCCGCCCCGCCATCCTGATCCTCGACGACGCTCTTGCATCAGTGGACACCTATACAGAAGAGCGCATACTCGGCGGCCTGCGCGAGTACACTTCGGACTCGACGACTATTTTGATCTCGCACCGCGTTTCTACGGTGCGTCATGCGGACCAGATCGCTGTGCTTGATCGCGGCCGCATTGTGGAAATCGGGCGGCACGAAGAACTGCTCGAACGGGAGGGCTACTACGCCAGCCTGTATCAAAAGCAGCGTCTCGAAGAAGAGCTCAGCGTGGCAAGTTGAAGTACGCCCGGAGAGGCGCCCGCTCCAGCTCAGGCATTCCATTGCAGTTGACTGGATGATACCGAGCGATCAGGACTGTTCTCCCGCTCCAGTGTGTTCGAAGTCTCTCCGCGCTCCTCCACCGCCTGCCGCCACGCGTCGCGAACACTCCGCACGCAACCAATGACATGCAGAAGCTTCTGCCGCGAAGCAGCCTGCGAGGCCTGCAGAATCTGGGCGAAGATGGAAGCATAGAACTCGCTCAACGCCTGCGCCGGTTTACCGCCCACATCACTGCGCAGCCGCGATTGCAGGTGCAGAATGATATCCATGGCACGTTTTATGGCGGCTCGCCGCGCATCTTCATCGCCGCGGTCCACCGCCTCGCAGGCGGCATAGAGAAAGCGAATGATGCCGTCGTACAGCGCCACAACCAGTTCCACTCCCGAAGCGCCTTCCAGCGCGTACTCCCGATAGCCGCCCATCTTCACTCCATGGCCGCGTTGCCGCTCAGCCGTTCTTCTGGTTGTATCCAGTGATCGCCGAGTACAGTTGGTTGATTGCATCCAACTGGCTCGGCAGCGCCTGCAGGATCTGGTTTGCCGTATTCAGTTCCGCGGTCAGTGTCTTCTGCTGATCCGCGATCTGCGCATCCTGGCGGCTTATGTTGTCATTCAAAGCTTTTTCGATGTTGCTGTTTGACTTCTGCGCCAGCGCCAGCACGCCCGTCGATGAACCGGAGCCAGCGCTGTCGAGAATATCGGAGAAGCTCTGGCCCCAGCTGTTCAGGTTCTGGAAGAACCCCAGCACGCTGGTGTAGTCAGAATTCAGCGCCGCGTCCAGTACGTTGGCGTCGAGCTGGAGTGTGCCATCGTCCTTTGTGGAAACCGTGATGCCAAGACTGGCGAGTGCCGTAAGGTCCGACGAATTGTTGTAATTCAGCCCCGAGCTGGTCGTATCGGTGGTGTCCAGCAGATTCGAGGTAAGCGTCAGGTTCCCGGCGCTTCCCGCTGTTTGCGATGCAAGCGATAGCGTTAGGCCGTCGGGGCTGATCGACGCAGTCACCCCGATTCCCGCAGAATTGTTGATTGCATCCGCCAGCCCTTGCAGAGTGTTATTCGAAGCGTCGAGCGTAATGGCCTGCGGCGCACCGCTGCCGACCTGGATCGTCACCGAGCCCGCAAGCACGTCAGCGCTGTTCGCCAGCGTCGTCAGGGTGCCGGTGGCGTTCTGGGTGCCGTTCGCCGGCGTAGCCGTAAAGCTCAACGGAGCATCGCTGGTTGCGGTCAGGTTTGAGCTCACACTGAGCGCTCCGGCCGCACCCGAGGTCTGCGAGAGCAGCGAAAGCGTCGATTGTCCGTTCTTGGTCACGATCGACGCCGTGACTCCCAGGTTCGCCGTGCCATTGATGGCATCGGCGAGACCTTGCAGAGTGTTGTCTGCGGCCGGTACCTGGATAGTCTGCGGCGAGGCCGCGCCGACCTGGATCGTCAACGAACCGGAAAGGGTTGTCCCCGTCGTGGCGGAGATGGGATCGAGATGTCCGTTAGGATTCTGCACATTCACTGCCGCAAGCATCTGCTGCTGCAGGAGCGACAGCGTTGGCGAGCCAAAGAGGGGCTCCGGCTTGCCCGATGAGTCGTTGCCCTGCTGCTGGTTGATCGCCGAGATGAGGGCGTTGTAGTCCGTCACCATCTGGTTGACCGCCGTCTCCACACCAGTGTTGTCGTTGCCGATGATCACCTGCACCGGCTCCTGGCCCCCGCCGGTGATCGCCGGACTGGGCGCCAGCAACTGGAAGGTGACGCCGGGGATCAGGCCGCTGACTGTGTTCGACGCGCTTGTCAGGTTCACGCCATCCACCGTAAGCTGTGCGTTCGCGCCAGTGACAGCCGAGGTGTAAGCAAGCGGCGTGCTGGTGTCGGTCAGGGACGGGGTGACGCTCAGGGCCTGCCCGCCTTGCGCCGTAAGAGACAGGCTCTGCGTCCCGTCGGCGTTGGTCACGATCGCGGCAGTCACACCCAGGGCGGAGTTATTGTTGATGGCGTTCATCAGCGTGGTCAGGGTGTTGTCGCCGTCTGCTGCATCCACGTTGATGGTTTGGGGAGAGTTGGCGCCCACCTGCAGAGTCAGTGTCCCAGAGAGCGTATCGCCGGCCGTCGGAACTCCTGTAAGAGAGCCGCTGGAGGCGCTCGCAGCCGTGTAGCTGAGAGCGGTGTTGATCGCCGCAGTGAGCTGATTGCTCACCACCGAAATATTGCCATTTGCGCCCGAAGTTCCCGAAACCATGCTGAGACGCGAGCCGGAGGCGTCCGTCAGTACGCTGGCCTGGATGCCGATCCCGGAGTTGTTGATGGCTGCGGCCAGGCCACTCAGGGTGTTGTTGGTGGAATTGATGGAGATGGTCTGCGGAGTACCACTGCCCACCTGCAGGGTAATCGAACCGGAAAGAGCCGTGGAGGCGCTGGGCAGTTCCGCCAGATAACCGCTGGATGTGGAGGCCAGGTTCTTCACGACAACCGTGTGCGTGCCGGCAACCGCGGCCGAGGTCGCCGAGGTCAGTTCCAGCACATTGGTGTCGGAACTGGAGCCGGTCTTCTGCGCCATGATGCCGGTGAAGTCGGTGAGGTTCGAAACGTCTGTCGAAACCTTGGAGAGCAGCGTGCCGAGGTTCGACAACACGGTATCTTCGCTCTGCAATTGCGTGAGCTGATTCTTCCACGGCGTCTCGATATTCTGGAGATTGGCGGTGATGGCCGCAACCGTGGACGCGACATCGAAGCCGGCGCCGCTGGTGGGCGATCCGAAATTGAGGCCGACCGGGGCCATAGCATCCTCCTCAGCATCGCTAAGCAGTACATCGGCCAAGGTCTGGAATGGATGATTAGTTTGCGCTCACCACAATATGGCGAAAGGCGTCCGCAAGCGGACGCCTTTCGGTTAAGCGGCTTGCGCCGGGATTATTGGAGGAGCTTCAGAACTTCCTGCTGCGAGCTGTTGGCCTGCGCCAGGGCCGCGATACCGGTCTGGCTCAGAATCTGATACTTCGACATGTTGGAGGTCGCCGTGGCGTAGTCCGTGGCCTGCACCGCGTTCTGCGCAGCCACGATGTTCTGCTGCTGCGTGTTCATGACGTTTGAAACAGAATTCAATGTATTGATCTGAGCCCCGATGTATCCGTCTTGGGCTGCGACCGCGGAGATGGCTGTATTCAGCTGGGTGAGCGCAGCCTGAGCGTCGCTCTGCGAGCTCAAGTCTGAAGTGCTCAGATCCGAACCCGAACCGTGGCTGTACTGGATAGTGGCAACCTTCGCGTTGATGGCGTCGACGGAGGTCGCCTCGGTGACTCCGCTATCATCCACACCCATCGAAGTGGCTGTTGCCGTCCCGGCAATCTTCCCAACAATGTAGATGCCGTTATCGGTTAGGTGACTCGCGTCTCCCGCCCCGGATCCGGTAGTGAACGAAGCGGTAAGCCCCAGACCCGAGTTGTTAATCTGGTCCACAAGATCGCTCGCTGTCGCCGCCGTGAACGTCGTCGATTGTCCGCTTCCGGTCGCGCCGTTGATCACGAGGTTCTCCGTGCCGGTACCCAAAGTAGCGCCCTTGGCGGTGGTTCCCAAATCGATGAAGACACCTGCGCCACCGTTGGCCGCCACGTAGCTCATCGAGCCGTTGGTATCGCCGAGATTCTGGGATGAGAGTGAGCTGATCGTCAACGCGTTGATCGAAGCGCCCTTCGTGGATGAGTCTCCCGTGTAGATGTTCGTGCTCGACCCGAACACCTGCTGTTGGTTATAGCTGGTTGTGGAACCGATGTTGTTGATTTCGGAAAGGATCGATTGGTACTCCTGGTTGGCAGCCGATTGCTGGGAACTGTTCAGAGTGCCGTTCGAAACTTCCGTGGCCAGGGTGACAGCGCGATTGAGGAGGTTGGTGACCTGCGACAGAGCGCCATCCGCCACCTGCAGAAGGCCCACGCCCTCCTGGGCATTGGTCTGCGACTGCGTGAGCGCCGTTGCATTGGCCTGCAGCCCATTGATCAGTGCGAGGCCGGCGGCGTCGTCGGCGCCGGAGTTGATCTTGGAGCCGGAAGACAACTGCTGCAGCGTCTTCGAGAGGTTGTTATTCGTGTTACTCAGATTGTTGGCCGCGTACATCGCGGACAGGTTATTCAAGACACCCAGGGACATGGGTTACTCCTTGCGATGCGTGGAATTGCGGCCCTACCCCGAATGCTTCGCTCCCATTTCTTAGGTGCTGCCCTGGGCTGCTGCCACGAGGGGTGCCGTCGCATCTGGACCCTTTTTCGGCTTGACCCCTTGCGGCTTTATCGAACACCCCTCAGTGTCCTGAGGCCGTACACTTCTGTCCCGTTCCGTTCTAATGCTTGAGCCTTTCCGACGCTGCGCCGATGGAGTACGAGGGAGCGAAACACCATGATTGAACTCACGCGCCTGAACGGCAACCCCATCCTTCTGAACAGCGATCTGATCAAGACCGCCGAAGCCTCGCCCGACACCATGCTCACGCTGATCAACGGCGAAAAACTGATTGTGCGCGAGAGCTGCGAGGACGTGCTGGATCGCGTCATCGACTATCGCGCCGGTCTGCTGGCCGCGGTGGCCCGCCGGCTGCCGACCGGAGTGGATCTGCAACGCGTGGTCTCGCTGGCCAGCGTGGATTTCAATCAGCATCCGGCGCAGCGCACCGGCAGCCGCTAAAACTCACGTAGCTCTTCACTCCTGGGGAAAAGCACATGGACAAATCGAGCATCGGCGGAGTGACATTGGCGGTAGCGGGCATTGTGGCCGGCCTGCTGATGGAGGGCGGCCACATCGGCCAGATTCTGCAGCCGACTGCTGCCCTCATCGTCTTCGGCGGCACCATGGGCGCGGTGCTGCTGCAGTTCCCGCTCCAGGTCGTGCTGGCTGCGTTCCGCAACATGGCGCATGTTTTCAGCGCGCCGCGCAAGCAGGACGAAGAGTTGATCCGGCTGCTGGTGGGTTTCGCCAATAAGGCACGGCGCAATGGCGTGGTCTCTCTGGATGCAGATCTGGCCAGCATTCAGGATCCCTTTCTGCGCCAGGCGGTGATGCTCGCCGTGGACGGAACCGAACCCGCCGACCTGCGCAACATCATGCAGGTGAGCCTGGGTTCGATTACCGATAGCGAAGAAAGGCTGCCGGCGGTCTTCGAATCGGCCGGCGGCTTCTCGCCCACCATCGGCATCCTGGGCGCCGTGCTGGGACTGATCCAGGTGATGCAGCACCTCGACGATATCAACGAAGTGGGCAGAGGCATTGCAGTTGCCTTCGTGGCCACCATCTATGGAGTGGGTATCGCTAACCTCTTCTTTCTTCCCATGGCCGGGAAGATGCGCCTGCGCGTGCGGAGCGAATATCAACGCCGCGAGATGATGCTGGAGGCGGTCATCTCAATCCTGGAAGGCATGAACCCCCGCATGCTGCAGGTGAAGCTGTCTGGATTCCTGGACCACATGAACAAGCAGCAGAAGCCGCAGGAGCGCGCGGCATGAGGAACGGAACGCAACACGGGCGCGTAAACCACGAGCGGTGGCTCGTCTCCTATGCCGATTTCATTACGCTCCTCTTCGCGTTTTTTGTAGTGCTCTATGCATTTGCCCGTGCGGATGAGAAGAAGCAGCAAGCGATCACCCAAGCGGTCGATCGGGGCTTCAATGCGCTGGGGCTGTTCGCTGCTTCACACGATACGGCGAACCAAGCCGGGGGAGTCGAACACGCGGCTCTGCCGGTCAATATCGTAATGGGCGAGCAGTTCGCCTCTCCGGGGCAGGTCAAGACCGACCTGGAGCAGATGCACCGCGACCTGGAGCATCGGCTGGCAACCCAGCTCGGCGATCACACGGTGGCCATCAAGATGGGGCGGGATGGACTTGTGATCAGCCTGAAGGAAGAGGGATTCTTCGATTCCGGCTCTGCCACTCCGCATCCGGGATCGATTGGCGTATTGCGCCAGATTGCTGCAGCCCTTTCGGCCAGTCCTTATGACGTGCGCGTGGAAGGCCATACCGATAACGTTCCCATCCACTCCGATCAGTTTGCGTCGAATTGGGAACTGTCGTCGGCGCGGGCCACGCACATTGCACGTCTGCTGCTGGACCTTCACGCTGTAAACCCGGAAAAGCTTTCCGCGGCCGGATTCGCCGAGTTTCATCCCGTAGATACGAACGATACGCCACAGGGACGCGCTAACAATCGCCGCGTGGACCTGGTGATTCAACCACGATCGCAGATTGACCTGCGATCGCTTTCCGGCGCAGGACCCACGGGGCCGTGGCGCAAAATCACTGACGCCGATTGAGGAATGCGCGCGGCCTGCGCGCCGTTATTCTACGCCCAGCACTTTCACGATCACACGTTTGCGCCGCTGGCCGTCGAACTCGGCATAGAAGACGCGCTGCCAGGTTCCCAAATCGAGCTTTCCATTGGTGACGGGTAGAGTGGTCTCATGGTGCAGCAGCAGGGATTTCAGGTGCGCATCGCCGTTATCCTCGCCGGTCTGGTGATGCTTGTAATCGGGCCGCTCGGGCGCGAGTTCTTCCAACCACTTGCCTATATCCTCAATCAGCCCACTCTCCAGATCGTTTACGTAGATAGCGGCAGTGATGTGCATAGGGGAGACAAAGCACAGGCCATCCTTCACCCCGCTGCGGCGGACCACCTGCTCCACGTGGTCGGTGATGTGGACCATCTCCTTGCGCTTCGTGGTTTCAAACACCAGATACTCTGTATGGCTCTTCACGCTTGCGCCTCCTTCCTGTAAGAACCTGCTCCTGTCCCTGCCGTTATTCTAAGGACAGCGTGAACGAAGGGAATACACAGGCGAACGAGTTGTGCCAGCGGGGCATGGACCTGCTGGCGGCCGGCGCGCCTGCAGAAGCGGCTAAGGCATTTCGGGCTGCGATAGCCGCCGATGAAGGCTGCCACGACGCGCATCACGGGCTGGTCCGCGCCCTGCGCGATGCGGGGCGGCTGGAGCAGGCCGTCGGTGCGGCGCTGGCATTAACGGCGCTCACGCCCAACGATCCGCTGGCGCATACGGCCCTTTCCATTTCCCTGCAGCAAGCAGGCCACATCCCGGAGGCGGAGGCCGCCGCGGCGAAGGCCCGCATCCTGGAATGGAGGGCGGAGTTGCAGAATCGGCCGGAAGAGGATTCCGCGAGATGATTCGCGGATATTCCCCCGCGCGCCGTCTGCGCCGGATGCACGATCTGCTCCTGGCTGCGTACGGCCCGCAATCCTGGTGGCCGGCCGAAACCGCGATTGAAGTGATCGTCGGCGCATACCTCACGCAGAACACGTCGTGGAAAGCTGTGGAGCGCTCGCTCGAAAACCTTCGCGCTGCTGAGGCTCTTTCTGTTGCGGGGCTGCGCTCTATTTCGCTGGAGGCGCTTACGGAGGCCATTCGCCCATCCGGGTTCTTCAGCCGCAAGGCCCCTGCACTCAAGGCGTTCATCGCGTTTCTCGATCGGGAATTCGGCGGGGCCCTGGATCAAATGGCCGCGGCGGCTACTGAGCCGCTGCGGGCTAAATTGCTGAAATTGCAGGGGGTGGGACGTGAGACCGCAGACGCGATCCTTCTGTACGCCCTGGGGCATGCGGTTCCGGTAGCCGATGAGTATCTGCGGCGCATTGCCGAGCGGCATCGCCTGGCGGATTTGCCGCTCAAGCACAACCGCAAGGGATACGAAGCCCTGGCCCATCTAACTCGCGAAGCCTTCGCCGACGATCGCGCTGAAAACCGTGCGCAACTGTACAACGAGTTTCATGCGCTCACGGTGGAAGCCGGCAAGCGCCACTGCGGCCGCGTTGCAAAATGCGAAGGGTGCCCGCTCGCGACGGACCTTGTCCATCTCGCCGGGTCAGAGCGTTAGTGTTGCATCGAGTAATCGGCCTTGGACGTGTGGGTGACCTGCGAGGGCGTGGGCAACTGCGATTGATCCCATCCGCCGCCGAGTGCCTCCACTAGCTGCACCACAGACATCATTTGCTGAACCTGCAGGCTGTTCAAGTTGATCTGGTCGGAAAGCAGTGTGGTTTGCGCAGTCAGGACGTTCACAAAGGGATCGATCCCCGACTGGTACCGCTGCATCTCCAGGTCAAAGAATTGTTGCGACGATTGCACGGCCTCCTGCTGCGCCAGGATCTGCTGCGAGTAATTGCGCGTCGCGACCAACGCGTCCTCAACCTGCTGAAATGCTGTGAGCACGGTTTGCCGATAGGTGGCCACATCACCGTTGTAGATGGCTTCATACTGGTGAAGCTGCGCCCGATAGAGCCATCCATTGAAGAGCACCTGGTTGATGCTGGGCCCGACAGACCAGAAACGGCTCGGCCAGTCAAAGAGATGTTTGAACAATGAGCTGTCGTATCCAGCGGCTGCGCTGATGCTCAGTTGCGGGAAGAATGCGCCATAACCGACACCGATGGTGGCATTTGCAGCTGCGACAGTTCGCTCCGCCGCGGCGACGTCTGGCCGGCGCTCCAGGAGCTGCGACGGCATTCCCGTGGGAATTGCGGGCGGCGTGTAAAGCATCGGTCGAACAGGCATCGAGAAGTCGGTCGCCACCTTGCCGACCAGCATCGCAATCGCATGCTCGTACTGAGCCCGAGAGAGCCCTACCGCGACGAGGGATGCCTGTGCAGCCTGATAGGTCGATTTTGCCTCTACCACGGAGATGTAATCGCCCGTTCCCGCGTCGTAGGCTCCTTGTGCAGCGTCGAGGGCCTGCTTATCGGCCTGCAGAGTCTTGCTCAGAATCTGCTGGAGCATGTCCTGTCCACGAATTTCAAAGTAAAACTGAGCCAGCGATGCCTGCTCGGTAAGCTTCTCCAGTTCGAGGTCGGCTTCACTGGCCTGCGCTGTGTATTGCTCCGTACGCACCTCATTGCGGATCTTTCCCCAGAGGTCCGGCGCCCACGACACCTGAAGAGGCGCGGACCACAAGGTGGAGGTGGTGCCGGTATTCGCCTGAGAAGAATTGCGCAGGTTTCCGGATGACCGGGAACGTCCCCAACCCGGGGCGGCAGCAATGGTGGGCCAGTATTGGGCACGGGCCTGAGCAATGAGTGCCCGCGCCGCCATGTAATTTTCAAACGCGATCTTGATGTTCTGGTTGTTGATGTTGAGCTGCTCTTCAAGCGCATTTAACTCCGGCTCATGGAAGATCTCCCACCAATTGCCGCGAATCATCGCCTCTTGGGGGCTCGCCACCTTCCATCCCGGCTCGTCCTTGAAGTTGACGGTAGACTCCTTGTAATTGGGCGCGGTAACGGCCGGCGGCGCGGGCGCATGGTAACGCGGCCCAACGCGGCAGCCCGGTACAATTGCGAGCAATGCGGCTGCGCTTACTGCAGCGAATTTCGTCTTGTGATCCAGCATCCTCATAAAACAGGTCTCGCTTACGATGTCGCCTGCGCTGGTTGCGCGGCAAGCGGGTCGTGCGACCGGCCCAGCGTCTTCAGGCGCAGGCGGTCCATGGTGAGGTAAACCACCGGAGTGGTGTAGAGGGTGAGGAGCTGACTCAGCAGCAACCCGCCCACGATGGTGATGCCCAGCGGACGGCGCAGCTCCGAACCGGTGCCGGTGCCGAAGGCAAGCGGAAGCGCGCCCATGATGGCCGCCATGGTGGTCATCAGGATCGGGCGGAAGCGCAGCATACATGCCTCGAAGATGGCGTCATAGGTATTCTTGCCTTCCTGCCGCTCGGCCATGAGGGCAAAGTCGATCATCATGATCGCGTTCTTTTTTACGATTCCAATCAGCAGAATGATGCCGATGATTGCGATGATATCGAGCTCGATTTTGAACAGCATCAGGGCGAGCATTGCGCCGACCGAAGCAGACGGCAGCGTGGTAAGAATCGTAATGGGATGAACCAGGCTCTCGTACAGGATGCCGAGGACGATGTAAACGGCGAAGATGGCAGTGATCGCCAGATAGATCTCGGAGGAGATTGCCTCTTTGTAAGCTTGTGCGGTGCCGGAGAAGGAGCCATGAATCGAGGCCGGCATGCCCAGATTCGATTCCATCTCGCTGATCTCGCGGGTCGCGTCGCTCAAGGAGTAACCGTTGGCGAGATTGAAGGAAACCGTGACCGAAGGGAAGAGACCGGTGTGATTGATCTGGAGCGGAGTGGTGCCAGCCTTAGGATTCATGATTGCAAGCAGTGGCGACATGGAAGTTGCCCCTGGATTGGATGAGGCGGCTCCGCCGGGCGCGACGAAGATGTCCTTCAGGCCGGACGGATCCTGCCAGTAAGGTGGCGCAGCTTCCAGGATTACGTAGTACTGGTTGAGCTGCGTGTAAATCACCGACACTTCAGACTGCCCGAACGCGCTGTAAAGAGATCGATCGAGTGACTGCGCTGTTTGTCCCAGGCGAGCCGCATCCACGCGATCGAACGTCATCATCTCGCGCAGCCCGCCGTTTTGCTGATCGCTGTTCACGTCCGACAGGCCCGGCAACTTGCGCATATTGTTCAGCAGGATTGGTCCCCAATGCGCCAGATCGGCTACGTTCTCCGTTTGCACGGTGTACTGGTAGAGCGCATTCCCGCCGCGGCCGCCAACGCGTACATCCTGAGCCGGCTGCAGGAACATGGATGCGACGGGAAGACGATTGACCTTGGGCCGGATACGGTTGATGACATCCATCGCCGTCGTCTGCCGTTCATCGCAGCCCTTTGCTCCTTCCTGGCAGGAGTGGCCGATGGGCTTCAGCGACATGTAGACGAAGCCGCCGTTGCTGGAACCGCGCCCTCCGGTGTAGGCATTCACGTGGTTGACGGCAGGGTCGGCTTTGATGACGCCGACGATCTGCTGCATCGAAAAGTTCATGAACGGAAACGACGCATCCTGGGGTCCCTGCACTCCGCCGAAGATCGCGCCGGTATCCTGCTGCGGGAACAGTCCTCCGGGGAGCCTGAAGAGAATGACGAAGTTCAAGGCGATAGTGAGAGCCAGGACGATGAGGGTGAGCACCCAGTTATCCAGGACCCAGTGAAGAGAGATGCGATACATGGATACGAGGAAGTTGAAGCCCTGCTCACTGGTGCGATAGAACCAGTTGTGGCGCTCGCCCTCTTTGTGGGGTTTGAGAACGTGGGCGCACATGGTGGGGGTGGTGGTAAGCGATACCACCATGGAGATGAGGATGGCGGTGGAGAGAACGACAGCAAACTCGCGGAAGAGCCGCCCAATAATGCCTCCCATCATGAGGATGGGAATGAAAACGGCGATCAACGACATGCTGATGGAAAAGACCGTAAAGCCGATCTCCCGGGCTCCGCGAAGCGTTGCCGCAAACGGGTCCATCCCCGCTTCGAGATGGCGCGTGATGTTCTCCATCACCACAATCGCGTCGTCCACCACGAATCCCGTGGCGACAGTCAGCGCCATCAGCGAGAGATTGTCCAGGCTATAGCCGAAGAGATACATCACTGCGAATGTACCGATGAGGGAAACCGGAACCGCCACAATAGGTATGAGCGTGGAGCGGGGCGAACGCAGAAAGACAAAGACCACGAGTACAACCAGGATGACGGACCCTATGAGGGTGCGCTCGACGGTCTGTACTGATGCTCGGATGGTGGTCGTGCGATCCATCACCAAGGTGGTCTTAATGCCCTTCGGCATTACCGCTTCCAGAAACGGCAACTGGGCCTTGATGCGATCGACTGTATCGATGATGTTTGCGCCGGGCTGCCGAAAGATAATCACGGAAACCGATCGGACGCCGTCCGTGTAGCCGGCCGTACGCAAGTCCTGCGCTGAATCAACCACGTCTGCCACGTCGGAGAGCCGGACCGCCGCTCCGTTGTGGTATCCGACGATCAGTGGCTTGTACTGGCTGGCTCGCGAAATCTGATCGTTGGTCAGGATGTCTTCAGTGATCGTCCCATTGGAGAGCTGCCCGCGCGGCTCATGCGCGTTCTGCAGACTGAGTACCGACTGAACGCTGCCGAGGGTAAGACCGAAGCTTTCGAGCTTCTTGGGATCGACTTCCACGCGCACCGACGGCGTTGCACCGCCACCCGCGAAGACCTGGCCCACGCCATCGATCTGGGAGAGCCTCTGCGTAAGCACCGTGGAAGCAAGATCGTAGACCTTGGTCACGGGATATTTGTTCGACGTGAGGCCGAGAATCATGATCGGCGCATCCGCCGGATTGAACTTGCGGTACGAGGGATTCGAGGGCAGATTGGCGGGCAGATAGGTGCGGGCCGCATTAATCGCCGCCTGGACATCCCGCGCAGCACCATCGATGTTGCGGTTCAAATCGAACTGCAGCGTAATGCTGGTGGTGCCCAGCCCGCTCGAGGACGTCATTTCCGTGATGCCGGCGATGTGGCTCAATTGCCGTTCCAGCGGCGTGGCGACGGAGGCCGCCATCGTCTCCGCGCTGGCGCCGGGCAGGGACGCACTCACGCCAATGGTGGGAAAATCCACCTGCGGCAAGGGAGCCACGGGCAACACGGTGAATGCAACCGCTCCCGCAATCGCAACTGCCACTGTAAGCAGCGTGGTGGCCACCGGCCGGCGAATGAATGGAGCCGACAGGTTCATGCGGGCTGTGCCCCCTGCGGTGGCGGTTCATTGCGCGGCGCGGCGTGCGATGGGCGGTGTCCGGTGAGCTTTTGTCCCAAAACGTCGAAGAAAATGTAGATGACGGGCGTGGTGTACAGGGTGAGAATCTGGCTGAGCAGCAGGCCGCCAACCATGGAGATGCCGAGCGGATGGCGCAGTTCGGACCCGAGCCCCGTTCCGAGAGCCAGAGGCAAGCCGCCCAGCAGCGCGGCCATGGTGGTCATCATGATCGGGCGGAAACGCAGCAGGCTGGCTTCATAGATGGCATCCGTGGAATTCTTCCCGTGCTCGCGCTCCGCCTCCAGTGCGAAGTCCACGATCAGGATGCCGTTCTTCTTCACGATGCCGATGAGCAGGATGATGCCGATGATTGCAACGACGCTGAGATCCTGATGGAACAGCATGAGCGCCAGCAGCGCACCCACTCCGGCCGAGGGCAGCGTGGACAGAATCGTGATGGGATGAATGAAGCTCTCGTACAGCACACCCAGCACGATGTAAACGGTGACCAGCGCCGCCAGGATCAGCAGCGCTTCATTCGATAGAGAGTTCTTGAAAGACGCAGCGGTTCCCTGAAACTCGGCTTGGATCGACGGCGGAAAATCCAACCGCTGGGCCACCCTGTCGATGTCGCTGATTGCCGTTCCCAGCGATGCGTTTGGCGCCAGATTGAACGAAACCGTCACCGCCGGGAACTGTCCCTGATGGGTAATGGACAGCGGTTCGGTAGTTTGCGTCACGTGGGTAAAGGCGGCCAGGGGAACGGCGCGCGTACCTGTGGCCGCAATGGCGGTATTGGGTGTCGTCCCGGCAATACTGCCCGTCTGCGGCGACGATGCCGGAGTGAGCCCCGTGCCGGCGAGCACCGTGGTTGGGCTGCTCAGGACATTGGAGGACGCCGTGTATTTGACTCCCGTGGTCAGCGCGTTCGACCCCGCCGCCGCAGATGCCGACGAGGCAAACGAGGTTACCGCGCCGGCGCCGGACGCGCCGGAAGAAGCATTCGATTGAATGTAGAGGGACGCCATGTTGGCCGGGTTCCGCTGCCACTCCGGAGCCGTCTCAAGGACCACGTGATACTGGTTTGTTTGCGTGTAGAGCGTATTGATCTGGCGCTGGCCGTAGGCATCGTAGAGGGTGTTATCGATGGTGGCTGGTGCAATCCCAAGCCGGGAGGCAGTTACCCGGTCGATCATCAGCGAGACAGCGCGCGCCCCTGTCTGCTGATCCGTCGCGACATCTTCCAATACCGGAAGCTTCTTCAATTCGGCGACAAACCTGTTGGTCCACTCATTCAGTTCGGTGCTGTCGGGGTCTTCCAGCGTGTACTGGTACTGGGTGCGGCTGATGCGGTCATCGACGGTGATGTCCTGCACAGGCTGCATATAGAGGTGAATCCCGGAGATCTGCGCGAGGTTTCTCTGGAGGCGGCGAATCACGTCCGCCGCGCTCAGATCGCGGTCCTCGATGGGCTTAAGGTTGATCGAGATGCGTCCGCTGTTGAGCGTGGTGTTCTGGCCGTCGGCTCCGATGAAGGAGGTCAGGCTGGCGACTGCGGGGTCCTGCAGAATGATTTGCGCCAGCGCCTGCTGCTTGCGTGCCATGTCTTCAAACGAGATGGACTGCGATGCCTGCGATATGCCCTGGATCACGCCGGTATCCTGCACCGGGAAGAACCCCTTGGGGATGACGATGTAGAGCACCACAGTGAGCACGAGCGTTCCCACTGCCACGAGCAACGTGATGGTCTGGTAGCGCAGTACCACCTTCAGCGTTCGCCCGTAGAAGGCGATCATGCGATTGAACACGCCCTCGGACCAGCGGTAAAACTTCGTTTGCTGCTGCGCTGGGTTGTGCCGCAGAATGCGCGAACACATCATCGGCGTAAGCGTCAGCGAGACCACCGCGGAGATGATGATGGTCACGGCCAGCGTGACGGCGAATTCGCGGAAGAGGCGGCCGACGACGTCGCCCATGAAAAGGAGCGGAATCAAAACGGCGATCAGCGAGACCGTTAGTGAAACGATGGTGAAGCCGATCTGGCCTGCTCCCGTCAGCGCCGCCTGCAGCGGCGTCATGCCCTCTTCCAGATAGCGCGAAATGTTCTCGATCATCACGATGGCGTCGTCCACCACAAAGCCGGTGGAGATGATGAGCGCCATGATGGAGAGATTGTCGAGACTGTAGCCCAGCAGATACATCACCGAGAATGTGCCGATGAGCGATAGCGGCACCGCCACAGCGGGAATGATGGTGGCGGACAGGTTACGCAGGAACAGAAAGATGACCATGACCACCAGCCCGATGGTCAGCATGAGCTCGAAATAGGCGTCATTGATGGATGCCTGGATGCTGGTGGTCATATCGGTCATGGTGACGACCTTGATGGACGCCGGAAGATCCGATTCGAGCTGGGGAAGAATCTGCTTGATGCGCTTGACGACGGTGATCGTGTTGGCGCCGGGCTGGCGCTGGATGTTGAGAACCACCGCGGGCGTGGTGTTCATCCACGCGGCCTGCTTGGAGTTCTCCACGCCGTTAAAGACGCGCGCGACATCCTTGACGAAGACCGGCGCGCCGTTGCTAAAGGCAATGACTACATCCCTGTAGCCGTTGGCCTCAGTGATCTGATCGTTGGAATCGATTTGATAGTCCTGCCGCGGACCGTCAAAGTTTCCTTTGGCCGCATTCGCGCTGGCCTGGGTCAAGGCGGTGCGCACGTCCTCCATGTTGAGGCCGTAGGCGGCAAGCTGCGAAGGGTTGACCTGGATGCGCACGGCCGGCTTTTGGCCGCCGCTGATGCTGACCAGACCGACGCCGGCGAGCTGCGATATCTTGGGCGCGAGCCGCGTGTCGACGAGGTCTTCCACGCTGGAAAGCGGCATGGTGTTGGAGCTGATGGCCAAGGTGAGCACCGGCGCATCGGCGGGGTTCGTCTTGCTGTACACCGGCGGTGTGGGGAGATCCGCGGGCAGGAACGACTGCCCCGCATTGATCGCCGACTGCACCTCTTCCTCGGCCACATCCATGCCGAGCGCAAGATTGAACTGCAGCACAATGACCGACACGCCGCCTGAGCTGGTCGACGTCATCTGGCTCAGGCCCTGCATCTCGCCGAATTGACGCTCAAGCGGCGCAGTCACCGTGGTCGCCATCACGTCAGGGCTGGCGCCGGGATAGAACGTGAGGACCTGGATGGTGGGGTAATCGACCTGAGGCAGCGCCGAAACGGGCAACTGCAAAAACGCCACGATCCCCACCAGCAGAATCGCGGCCATCAGCAGCGCAGTTGCCACCGGCCGCAGAATGAATGGCCGGGAGGGGTTCATGGTGCGCCGCTCGCATTCTCCTCGGATGTGCTGGGAAGCTTGACCTTGGAGATGACGATCTGACTGCCGTTCTGCAGCTTCTCGAAGCTGCTGTCGGCCACGACTTCTCCAGGCTCGAGGCCCGTCACGGCGGTCATGCCGTGATCGGAGACGCCGGATTTCACGCTCCGCATGGCCGCTTTGCCGTTCTGGATCACGTACACGAAGTCGGCGCTGCCGTTGTGCTGGATGGCCGACGAAGGCACGAGCACCTGGTTCTTTAGAGTCGTCACCAACAGGCGGGAATTCACAAACTGATTGGGAAACAGTTTGCCGTCACGATTGTCGAACGTGGCGCGCAGCTTCACCGTGCCAGTGCTGGTGTCGATCTGGTTATCGATCGAGGTCAGCCTGCCGGTCGCCAGGTGAGTCTGCTGGGTACGATCGTTGGCTTCCACCAGCAACTGCTTCCCTGCCCTGGTCTGCTGCAGCACCTGGGGCAGACTGTCTTCCGCAAGCGTAAAGACCACCGTGATGGGCTGCTGCTGGGCTACCACGACCAGCGTAGTGCTCGAATTCGCTGTCACAAGATTGCCGGGATCGACCAGCCGCAGTCCTACGCGCCCGTCGATGGGCGAGGCGATGTGGCAGTAGCTCAACTGCACCTGATCGTACTGCACGACTCCTTCGTCGTTCTTCACAGTACCCTCGTCCTGCAATACGAGCTTCTGCTGGTCCTCGAGCGTCTGGCGCGGAATGGCGTTCTTGTTCCACGCGACCTCGTACCGGGCGAGATCCATCCTGGCCTGCGCCAGAAGGTTCTGATCGCGCTCCAGCGCGCCTTGCGCCTGCACGAGTTGCGCCTGGAAGGGCCGCGGATCGATGTCGATGAGGGGATCGCCCTTGCGCACCATCTGGCCTTCACGGTAGTGGACCGCTGTGATCACGCCGGTTACCTGGGCGCTGATCCAGTCCGTATTCAGAGCCGTGACGGTGCCGATCGAATCGAGATAGACGCCGATGCTGCCGGACTTCGCGGTTGCGGGAGTCACGGGGACCTTGCCGACAAACGCGCGCCGGCCGCCACCCATCGCAGCGGCCTGGCTCTTCTGCTGGTGATGGATCACCCAATAGAACAACAGGACAAAAAGGATGAGAACAACTGCCCATATCCACCGGTGCCTGCGCCTGCGAACCGGAGTCGGCTCGTTGCCGACCGGCCCGTGCACCGGGGTATCGTGCGAAGCAGATAAATTTGAGTCCATTTCTTCTCGTGTGGTGTCGCGGATAACGGCTATGGATTCTTCCAGAAACCTTGCACTCCGCTCGAAGCTTTTGAGCACCGGTTCCGAATCGCTAAGTTTACCATCCAGAAGGGTTTCGCCGCCGCCAATCCACCGGCTGGAGTTGCACCTAAGGTGCTCCGTGAATCGCATTCATGTGACGAATCGAGGAGCGCGATAGTTGCAAAGTTTTGGTGACTTAAGAGGACTTCATACCATCAAGCGGCGGGGGCGATTCTTTGGGGCGTATGAGTTTCGCCTTCGACCCGCTTTTCGACGACCGCGGCTTCGATCTCGCTGTCGATCTCGGCGCCCACCAGCAGCATGAGTCCCGTGATGTAAAACCAGGTGAGCAAAATGATCACCGCGCCGAGAGAACCGTAGGTCACCGAATAGTTGTTGAAGAAATGAAGATAGATGCGCAGGCCGATAGACGCCAGCAGCCAGGCGACAATCCCAATCGCCTGGCCTGGCGTGAACCACCTCCAACGCGGCCGCCGGAGGTCCGGCGCCCAGTGGTAGGTCACCGTGAACGACAAGGTGAGGAACAGGATGGCCAGCGCCCAGCCCACGATGCGCACGAGCACCTCGGTGGCGCGTCCTACGGCGGGATCCGATACCCAACTGTGAGCCCATTTTGCCACCAGGTCGCTGCCGAACATTGAGGCCAGGCAAAGCGAGATGGTCACCATCAACACGAGCGTGAGTCCGATTGCCTGCAGACGAGCCCAAAGGTAGGATCGCCGGTCCACCAGCTTGTAGACGGCGTCGAGCGTGTCCTGGACCGCCGACACTCCCGACGAAGCCGACCAGATCGCGAAAGCCAGGCCGAAGGTGATCTTGCCCGATGTCGCTTCGGCCGTGGTCTGGGTGAATGTTTTGAGCACCATTCCCAGGGCCGAGCGCGGCACCACCAGGTACAAGTAGTGCAAGATGGAAAAATAGAACTGATGGGCCGAGCGGGCCACCAGGCCGAGAATGGCGCTGGCCGATAGCAACATGGGGAACAGGGCAAACAGAAAATAGAAAGCCAGCTCCGCCGCGTAGCCGAATAGCCGGTCGTCCAGCATGGCCTTCCAGGTGCGTTGTGCCACCACCTTTGCGGGGACTTCAGACCGCCAGAGGTTCGCCACCGGCGAGGTGGACACCAGTTCCCAGATGCGGCGCTCGCGCGGGTCCAGCCGCGGATCGACACGGGAAACAGAACTCGTCAATGCACTCACCCCAGCCGCGCCTCCTCGGCGTCATCGTCTGCTAGGAATGAAGGATGCTCCGCGCCCGCCGAGTGTGGCCCGTGGCAGCGATTGCCTATGCAAGCCCCCTGCATTCAGCGACCGGTGGTAACCAACCTGAGTAGCTCCGCATCTGATCCGGGGTGGAACTCCATGGCCTGTGCGCTCCCAAATCGCACCTTTCTCTATCGCAATTCCTCTCGCTGCCGAGTCGTTGCATGTATCGTTCTGCCCTAATTCTCGCTATTGTGGTTGCCGTCTTTACAATCTGCAGCACCGCCCAGACCACCCACTCGCGTGAAAGTGCCGCGGCGCGTAACGCCCCGCTCACGACGCGGGCAGCCGAAAGCATGTTCGACTCGTACGAGGGCCAGAACGTCGCCTCGATCGAGATCGCCGGGCGGCCGGACCTGAAGGCCTCGCAGTTCGCATCGAGCCTGATACAGAAACCCGGCGAGCCGTTCTCGAAAGACAAGGTGAATCAGACGGCCGCGGCGTTGAAGGCCGCCGGGCATTTCGAGGCGGTGCGCATTGAAGTGAACCCCGACCCAAAAGGCGTGCGCGTGCTCATGGTGTTGGAGCCGGCTGTCTACATTGGGATCTTCGAATTCCCCGGAGCCGAGCGGTTCGCTTACTCACGCCTGATTCAGGTGGCCAACTACCCTGTCCAGGCGCCGTACGATGCGCGCGAGATCGAGCGCGACCGGCAAAGGTTGCTGCGCTTCTACCACCAGCAAGGATATTTCCAGGCGACGGTCGACACGCAGGTCAAAGTCGACGCTGCTCATTCTGTGGCGAACATCGTCTTCAACAGCAAGCTGGGGCGCAAGGCAAAATTCGGACAATTGCAGATTACCGGACTGCCGGATGCGCAGGACCAGCATTACGAAGCCTCGCTCAAAGGAGTGATGGCCCGGCTCCACGAAGCCGGCATCCGTCCCGGCAAAGCCTATCACCGCCCTACCCTCACCCACGCCACCAATTACCTGCAAAAGAAGCTAATCAAGAAGGATCTTCTGGCCGCGCAAGTGCAGCTCCAGGGAGCCCAATATCAGGATTCAACGAACCGCGCCGACATCCACTACCACGTAAACCCGGGCGTGGTGACGCATGTGGACATCAAGGGAGCGCATGTATGGGGCTGGGACAAACGGAAGCTTCTGCCCATGTATCAGGGCATCGGCGTGGACGAAGAAACCGTGCAGGAAGGGAAAAGCTCGCTTGCATCGTTCTTCCAGAAGAAGGGCTACTTTGATGTGAAGGTCGACGCCAAGCTGGAGAAGGCGCCGGCCGCCGAGACCGTCATTTACCACATCACCAAGAACAAGAAGCACAAGGTGGAGTCGGTGAAGCTTGCGGGAAATCAGAAGCTCAGATCCTCGGAGCTGACGCCGCACATCGCCGTGCAGAAGGAACACCTCTTCTCGCACGGCCAGTTCAGCCAGCAACTGGTCCGTACCAGCGTCAACAATCTAAAAGGCGTCTACAAATCCGAAGGCTTCAGCAGCGTGGAGGTGGTGCCAACGGTGAAGAATGAACCGGATGGCGACATCGACGTAACGTTTACGGTGACGGAAGGCCCGCGCGATATTGTCAACTCGCTGACGATTGAGGGCGCCAACACGCTGCCCGAGTCGCAATTCGCGCCTGACGGGCTGAAGGTCGCGGCGGGGAGACCGTATTCGGCGGGCAACGTGAATGCGGATCGCGCCAACATCGTGGCCAATTACCTGAAAGCCGGATACCTTACGTCGACCTTCCGCGAAACGGCCAGCATCGTCTCAAAAGCCCAGCCGCATCTTATCAACGTGATCTACCACATTGATGAAGGTCCGCGGGTCTCCACGGGAGATGTCGTCACTCTAGGCCGCCGCCATACCCGGCAGCGGCTGATTGACGGCGACATCACGGAGATCAAGCCCGATCAACCGCTGACCGAAACCGCGCTTCTGAGCGCCGGCGCCAAGCTCTACAACCACACGGGTGTCTTCGACTGGGCCGAAGTGGATCCCAAGCGGCCGGTAACGACGCAGACTACGGAAGACGTTCTGGTGAAAGTGCACGAGAGCCAGCGCAATGAGATTCACTATGGCTTTGGATTCGAGGTCATCAACCGCGGCGGCAGCATTCCCAGCGGCACGGTGGCATTGCCGAATCTTCCTCCGGTGGGATTGCCGGCGAACTTTCAGACCAGCCAGACCACCTTCTGGGGACCGCGCGCCACATTCCAGTACACCCGCAACAACATGCGCGGCAAGGGCGAGACGTTCTCGTTTACAGCATTTGCCGGCCGCCTCGATCAACGCGCGGCCATCTATTACATCGATCCCAATATGCTGTGGTCGCAGTGGCGCGCCACGCCATCGATCTCCTACGAGCGCAACGAGGAGAATCCGATCTTCTCCAGCCAGCAGGAGATGGCCACGTACCAGATCCAGCGGCCCATCGATGCAGCAAACAAGAACATCCTCTTCCTGCGCTACGGCTACAGCCACACGAATCTCACACGCGTTCTGATACCGGCGCTGGTGCCGGAGCGCGATCGCAACATCCGCTTGTCAACCATTTCGGCCAACCTGACGCGCGACACGCGCGACAATGTGCTGGACGAGCACCGCGGAGTTCTGGATTCCATCGAGGTTGACTTCAACACGAGCAAACTGGGCTCCAACGTAGACTTCGCCAAGCTCACCGGCCAAGCTGCGTTCTACAAGACCAAGTTCCACAATATCGTGTGGGCGGACAGCATTCGAGTTGGGCTGGCGCAGCCGTTTGCCGGCAGCTTTGTGCCCCTGACCGAGTCCTTCTTCACTGGCGGCGGCAACTCGCTGCGCGGATTTCCGCTGGATGGTGCAGGCCCGCAAAACGAAATTCAGATCTGCCCCAACGCCGCGCCCAGTTGCAGCAATCCCGCGCAAATCCGCGTCCCCTCCGGCGGCAACGAACTGTTGATCCTCAACTCCGAGGCGCGCATTCCACTGGGAATCATGAAGAACCTGAGCATCGTTCCGTTTTACGACGGCGGCAACGTGTTTCCACGTGTGGGCTTCCACGACTTTACTTCGCTCTATTCCAACAACGTCGGCATCGGGCTGCGCTATGCCACACCCATCGGGCCCATCCGCCTTGACGTCGGACAGAATCTAAACCCGGTGACGGGCATAAAAGCTACTCAATATTTCATCGGCATCGGCCAGGCATTCTGAGGAGTATATAGATTATGAGCGCGGCAAGACCATTCTCATTCCAGGAGCCACCTCCGGAACCGGAGAACACCCCTAAGCCCCGCCATCGCTGGGGCCGCATCCTTGGATGGATCGGCGGGGCCATTGCGATCCTGCTGGTCCTGATTGTGGTGTCCATCGCCATCGTCATCCACACCACGGCGTTTCACAATTGGGTGCTCGCCAAAGTTCGCAGCAGCGCCAGCACTTCGTTGGGTGTGCGCGTGGATCTGCAGAACTTCGCGCTCCACTTCTCTCCGCTGGGATTGGATATCTACGGCCTCACCGTCGCCGGGGCCAATCCATATCCCGCGCCGCCTCTGCTTCAGGTGCAGCATGCGGAGGTGGGCCTGCGGATCGTCTCCATCCTGCACAAGAAGTGGTATCTCAGCAGCATTCGCATCGATCATCCCGTAGCGCAGGTTTACGTCGACAAGAACGGCGTGTCCAACATTCCTAAGCTCAAGAGCAGCGGAAGCAGCAAGAGCTCGATCAATCTCTTCGACCTGGGTGTGCGCCATGCGGTGCTGGACCAGGGCGCGATCCTCTACAACGATCGCAAGGTGACGCTCGATGCCAACCTGGAGAACGTGGAGTTCAACGCCGGGTACAAGCTTGCGCAGACGATGTACACCGGCACGCTGCAATACACAAATGGCCGGATTGTCTATGACGGTTACCGTCCGCTGGAACACAACTTCGCCGCTAACTTCTCCTATACGCCGACGACATTTCAATTGAACCGCGCGGAGATCGCCAGCCCCGCGGCGAAGATTTACCTGACCGCAAGCGTGACCCACCTCAACGCGCCCGTGGTGCAGGCAAATTACCAGGTCACGCTCGATGGCGCAAATGTAGCAGCGCTCATGCGGAATCCTTCGGTTCCGGCCGGGACGATCCGCCTGTCCGGGAACGTCCACTATCAGCAGACGCCCAACGTTCCGGCGCTCGACTCCGTCAGGCTCGATGGCGATCTTGCCAGCCCGGGTCTCCTGGTGCACACAACATCCCTGCGCACCGCTATCCATAACATCGCGGCGCACTACTCGGTCGCCAACGGCAATGCCGCGTTACGGGATTTCCACGCCAGCCTGCTGGGTGGCGAGATCACCGCGCAGGCTTCCATTCAGCAACTCACGGGCAATACGCATTCCGAGATGACGGCCAATGTGCGCAACATCTCGCTGGCGGACGCCACGCATACCTTCGCGCCCCATGCCGCACCCACAGTAGCCGTTACGGGCGCATTGAACGCGGCTGTGAAAGCCTCATGGGGAAAGACGATCAAGGATATGGTCGCGCACGCGGATGCGACGGTGCATGGGCAGGTGCGCAGCCGCCAGACGCAGCCGGGCGTGATCAACGCGAGCACCGCGACGGCCGCCAGCGCGCCGCTGGATAGCGAAATTCACGCCGATTACAGCGGTGTGCGACAGCAGGCGACGCTGACGAATACCTACCTTCGCACCACGCAAACCACCCTCACGATGAACGGCACAGTCAGCCGCAGCTCGAGCCTTGCTATTCGCCTGCAGGCGAATGATCTGCATGAGCTGGCTACTCTGGCCGACCTCTTCCGCGGACCGGCGGCGACTCCGCTCGACTTGGGAGGCCGCGCAACCTTCCAGGGAACGGTGCAGGGAGCGACAAGCGCTCCCCACATCCACGGGCAACTCAATGCCTCGAATCTTCACTTCAACGGCACCGACTGGAAGGTCTTTCGTGCGGGCCTGGACGCCGGACCGAACCATGCGAGCCTGACCAACGCCGAGCTGGACCCCGAGCCGAAGGGCCACATCACGCTGAGCGCTTCTACCGGCTTGAAGAAGTGGAAATTCACCAACACGAGCCCGCTGCAGGTGAATCTGAATGCCGCGCAGCTCGACATTGCGCAGCTTCAAAAATTGGCCAGCAAGCAGGTTCCCATCTCCGGGACGCTGAGCACGCACCTTTCGCTGCATGGCACGGAGCTGAATCCCGAAGGCAGCGGAAATCTCTCGATATCCAAGCTCAATGCCTACAATCAGCCCATCAATTCCGTGCAGGTCACCTTTCGCGGAAACGGCGACAACGCGATTGCGAAGCTCGACGTGAGCCTGGCCGCCGGCAGCCTGCATGGCAACGTCTCCGTGCAGCCGAAGGAGAAGACGTACACCGCCCAGCTCGACACCACCGGGATTCAACTCGACAAGCTGGAAGCGCTGAAGGCGCGCAACATGGATTTGACGGGCGTGCTAATGCTGCACGCCAGCGGCCAGGGCAGCTTCTCCAATCCGCAGGTCAACGCCAGCGTGCAGATTCCCACGCTGACTGTGCAAAAGCAAGCGGTAAAAGACATCCATCTGAATCTCGCGCTCGCAGATCACGTGGCAAACGCCACTCTCTCATCCACGGCGGTGAACACGTCTATCCAGGCGAAGGCGCGCGTGAATCTGACAGGTGATTACCAGACCGACGCTACGCTTGACACGCAGAATATTCCGCTGCAGCCGATCGTCGCCATGTATTCGCCGGCGCAGGCGGCCTCACTCAGCGGGGACACGGAGCTGCACGCAACGGTGCACGGCCCCCTGAAGAGCAAGCAACTGCTGCAGGCGCAGGTGACGATTCCGTATTTGAAGGTGGGCTACGGCAATACGATTCAACTTGCGTCAGCGGGTCCGATTCGCGCCGATTACCGCGACGGAATTGTCAATCTGCAGCACAGCGCGATCCGCGGCACGGACACCGATCTGGATTTTCAGGGCTCGATTCCTGTCGGAGTCAAGGGGCCCATGTCCCTGATGCTTCATGGGAACGTGAATCTCCAGATCGCGCAGCTCTTCAACCCCGACGTTCGCACCTCCGGACAGATTCGCTTCAACATCAACTCGAATAATGTGAGTGCCGGAAAACTGGGCGGTGAGATCGACGTGGTGGATGCCAGCTATGCGTCCGGCAGTATGCCGGTGGGGCTGCAGCACGGGAACGGCGTGCTCACGTTGACAACGGATCGGGTGGACATCAAGAGCTTCGAGGGAACCGTGGGAGGCGGCAAGGTGACGGCATCGGGCGGGGTAGCCTACCGTCCCGCGCTTCGCTTCGATCTCGGCCTTGCTGCGAAGGGCATCCGCATGCTGTACCCACAGGGCATGCGAGAAGACATCCATGCCAACGTCCATCTGGCAGGCACCACGGAGAACGCGATCCTTGGGGGCACGGTGAACCTTGCGAACATCTCGTTCACACCTGCCTTCGACCTGACCAGCTTTGCGAGCCAGTTTTCCAGCGGCGTGGCCGGGCCGCCGCCCATGGGCATCACCCAGAACATCAAACTGAATCTCGCCGTACACTCCACCAACAACGTCGCACTGATGAGCCAGACCCTGAGCCTGGATGGTTCGGCGAACCTGCAGGTGCGTGGAACCGTCGCGCAGCCCGTGATTCTGGGCCGGGTTACGCTTACGGGCGGCGACGTTATCATGCACAACGACCGGTTCGTACTGGAAGGCGCCACGATTCAATTCGTGAACCCGTCGCAGACGCAGCCGGTGATCAACGCCACCATTACTACGACGATTCAGCAATACAATCTCGGCCTGCACTTCCAGGGACCGGCTGACCAGATGCGTACCCAGTACACCTCCGATCCGGCGTTGCCGCAGGCCGACATCATTAATCTGCTCGCCTTCGGCCAAACCACGGAGGCAAGCGCGAATCAGCCGGCGACGCCGCCGACGCAGGAAGCTGAGTCGCTTGTTGCGTCGCAGGTCACGAACCAGATCACCAGCCGCATTGCGAAGGTGGCCGGCATTTCGCAACTGTCTATCAGCCCGGTGCTGGGCAACGCTCCCAATCAGGGTGCGGGCGCGGACATTACCGTGCAGCAGCGGGTAACCGGCAACCTGTTTGTGACGTTCTCTGACAACACCGCCGATCCGCAAAGCGAGGTGATTCAAGGGCAGTACAAAGTGTCGCCCCGGGTTTCGCTCAGCGCCACCCGTGATCCCAACGGCGGCTTCGCCGTGGACACACTGATCAAGAAGACGTGGTAAACAACAGCAGCGCCGGGAATGCCCGGCGCTGCTGTGTACACCCTCCATCGCGATCAGCGCGGGATGTCGCGATGCACTCTCTTGACTTGGTATCCCGCTCTCCGCAACCTTCTGGCCATTTCTTCCACCATCAGAACGCTGCGATGCTGGCCACCTGTGCACCCAAATCCTATTGTCAGGTAACTCTTGCCTTCAGTGACGTAGTGAGGCAACAGGTACTCCAGCAAGCCGGTGACCCGATCCAGGAACTCTTCGGTCTGAGGGAAGCCGCACACGAACCTGGCAACCTCCGGATCCTTTCCGGTCTTGTCGCGAAACTCCGGAACAAAGTGCGGATTGGGTAGGAAGCGAACGTCAAACACGAGATCCGCATCGAGCGGCACGCCATTCTTGAACCCGAAGCTCAGGCACGAGACCAGCAGGTGATGGGCCTGCCCTTCCTGGCCGAAGCGCGCCTGGATGTGCGCGCGGAGCTCATGCACGTTGAAGTTGGAGGTGTCGATCATGATGTCCGCAAGGTTGCGGATGGGATCGAGCAACTGCCGTTCCTCCACAATCGAGCGCGAGACCGTCTCCGACTTGCGCAGCGGGTGCGGGCGGCGCGTTTCAGAGTAGCGCCGCACCAGCACCGCGTCCTGGGCATCGAGAAACACCACCTTGGTGGGGAGCACGTTTTTTACGTTCTTGAGAATCTCAGGGAGGCGATCGAGCGTTTGGCCTTCACGAATATCGGCCACAATCACTGCATTCTGTATCTCCGCCGATCGCTCTACGATCTGCGCAAACTCTCCCAGCAACTCCAGCGGCAGATTGTCGACCGCATGATAGCCAAGGTCTTCAAAGGTGCGGAGGGCCGATCCCTTGCCTGCGCCCGAGATGCCGGTCACGATGACCAGTTCTTTCCGTCGCTTTCCATCGCGGCTTGCCGCTTCGGAGAGAACCTCGTTCGGCGATTGCTCTGACTTGGCCATGCCTCATCCTACAATGAAAATGGTGCAATATTCCTCACGCGTTCAGCGCGAGGCTCCGCCCACTGGTGCCGGCCAGCTGGCGCGCGCTCTCCGGCTCGAGTGCAACGGAAAACGACGGCCCCTGTCCCAGTTCACAGCCCAGTTCGCGAAGCACCTGCAATTGTTGGTCGGATTGCACGCCCAGGGCCAGCAGTTGCACTCCCGCTGACTTGGCAACATGAACGAGCGATTCGAGCAGCGCCAGCCGGCGATCTGGCTCAGCGGCCAACTGCGTGAGCTTTGCGTCAAGCTTCACCACCTCCACCGGCAGGCGGAGCAGTTGGTTCAACGGCGCCAAGCCTGCACCGAAGTGATCCAGGGCGACCCGTACGCCGCAATCCACCAGCCGCTGCAGAATCGCGGTGGCGCGATCGGGATTCTCACTCACCGCGTTTTCTGCCACTTCAAGCATCAGCCGTGCGGGATCCACTCCGCTCGCCGCCAGAATCGATTGCACCTGGGCGACCAGATCGTCCTGGTGGAACTGACGACGGGTCACATCCAGGCTGAGGAAGAGCCCGGTGCCGGCCAGAATGCCGTTCCATGCCTTCAACCGCTGGCACACCATCTCTGTCGTTTCGCGGCCCACGCGAAGGATGAATCCGGTGTCCTCGGCTACCGTGAACAGATCGTGGAGCGTGTCAATGGATCCATCGGCGCACCGCCGACGAGGCATCGCCTCAAATCCTTCCACCACGCCGGTTGCGAGCCGGATGATGGGCTGGTACCAGAGTTCGAACTCCCGTTGATCGAGCAGTTGCCGGAGTTGCCTTTCGCGCTGCGTGTCCGCGGAGATCTGAAGCGTCGGACCGCAGTCGAAGACTCTGTAACCTGCCCCGCCCGCTTGCTTGGCAGACTGCAAAGCCATATCCGCGTCCCGCAGCATCGCTTCCGGGGTATTGCGATCATCGGCGGAGATTGCCATGCCCATGCTCACCGGGGCCTGGATGCGATGACCGAGCAAATCGTAGGTTCGATCGAGTTCGCGGTGCACTCGCTGCGCCACCACCTCCAGATCGGCGGTCCCCTGAATGCTCTCGACGAGAATGGCGAAGTGATCGCCGCCGAGGCGTGCAGCCGTGTCCTGCGGGCGCAAGGTGCCGCGGAGCCGCCCTGCCGCAGTCATCAGAAGCATGTCTCCCGCGGCATGCCCGATGGCGCTATTGATACCCGCGAACTGATCCAGGTCGAGCAGGAGAACACCGCAGTTCTGTTCGTGCCGGCGCGTGCGGCGGCTCAGGGCCAGCTTCAGGCGATCTTCGAATAAAGCGCGATTGGGCAGGCCGGTTAGCACGTCGTACATGGCATCCTGCTGCAGTTGCGCCTCGAGTTGCTTGCGGTCGGCAATGTCGCGATAAGTGAGAACGAAGCCCGCCTCCGCGCCGTTGACCATAAGCCGCGCCACCTGCATGGCTACGTCCACCAGTTCACCCGACTTCTTCATGCGCACTGTCTCCACGCTTACGCGGCCATGGTCTTCCATGGTCCGCTGCAGCATGGCGTTTTCGTGCTGACGGGTTTCAGGCACGATCAGGTCGCGGAGATTTCTTCCGATGGCCTCCTCTTCCGTGTATTCGAACATGCGGATAAACGACTCGTTGACATAGAGCACGCGTCCGCCGTGCACAATCGCCACGGCCTCGGGCAGGCTGGCGAGCACGTCTTCCATCAGCCTGGGTTTCGGCGCCCTTTCCCGCGAGCTTACCTGCGCCACGATGATTCCTTCGCGCAGGTCGGTATTGAGGATGGAATAGGTTCCCTCCACCGGAATGATGCGCCCGCCGCGGCCCGCCAGTGTGGCATGAAACGGGCTGCCGCCGCGGCTGCCGGCCAGAGCGGTCTGCGGCTCCGCGATGCCCGGAAACAATCCCCACAATACTTCTTCAGTGTTGCGCGGAATCCATCGCGCGCCGCCCAGGCCCATCACCTCCAGGGCCTCCGCGTTGGCGAACACGATGCGGCCGGCGCGCTCCAGAAATACAAGCGCGGGCAGGGCGTCCAGGATCTCGCACTGCTGCCGTGATTCCGCGTTTTGCGGAAGATTCAAGTCTCTGCCGCTCCCATTGCATGCGGGCGAATGCGAGGCTGAGAACCGGATGGGATACCACGCGCCACGGATGGCGGCGCTGCGCCGGGTCAGGCCGGATGCGCCCGTTCATGCTCCATGCTAGGTGGGGGAAATCGAGGGAAACCATCCCTCAAATTGGGCATTGAGTGGCCCTAAAGTCAGAACGGCTCCCAAAATCGGAACACGCCGTTCATGCAGTGAAATCAGGCCCGAAACTGAAGGGTGGGGCCGGATTTGCCGGCCCCGGTTGGAAGTGTTTAGGGAATTTCCACCAGTTCCATCTGGCCGTCACGACGGCGATGGAGCACGAAGAGGTCGCCGCCGGGGTTGCGGAACACGAGCAGGTCACGATCGCGGAATTCGGCCTCCTTGACGGCCTCTTCCAGCGTCATGGCGCGCATGGCGATGGCCTCGGCGCTCTTGACGATGTGGGGCTCAACCACCGTGGGCTTGGCCGGGAAGGTGTGCACCGGAATCGAAGCGCGGGCCTTGCCGTTGGACTTTGCGGACTCGGGCTGGCCGCCCTCTTCAGTTACCGGCGCCGGCCGGGCTTTGGTGCGCGTGACCGGCGGCTCCACAAGCAGCTTCTCTTCTTTAGGCAGGCGCTTACGGGTGAGATTCCTGTCGCGGTAGCGCTGCGCCTGGTGCTCGGCGTGATTGAGGGCGGCGCGCAGGGCGCCTTCCTGGCTGTCCGCCTGCCCCGTCGCCGCGATGGTCTGGAGACGTGCGGTGACGGTGAGTTCGGCGATGTGCATGTGACGCTGTACGCGAAAGGTGATGGATGCGCTGGTTGTGCGGCCCAGGATGCGGGCAATTCGGTCCATGCCCTCCTCGGCCTGCGCGCGCAGCGCCTTCGGAATCCGTACCTGTCTGGCGGTTAATTCGACGTCCATGGTTCGTCCTCCGCTCTGTTGCCTTTTCAGGCTACTACGTTCGACGCTGCCAGCGGGAATCGCGGGCAGCGGAGGAGAAAAGTAATACCACAATTTGAGGGACGGAGGGAGCAAGCTCCAAAGTGGTTTGGTGACCAGCGTAACGCGGTGGCCCTTGTGCCTCGCGCGGCGGGCGCCGGAGTTCGGGGGCGGGCGCTCCGCCGGGAGGGCTCGGCGATCTGGAGCGCTGCTGAAGCCCCTTGAGCAGCGGTGCATCGAGGGGCTCCGCCGAGCTGTTCGAAATGGACCAAAGCCGTCGTGATTTGGCCCGGAACGCAGCGGGACAGGACTACTCGCAGAAGACGCGGACCTTGGTGGTGTTGCCGTCTTTGCCGTCGACGTCGACGGTGAGGTCTTCGAGGTGGTCGATCAGCTCTTCGAGGTTCTCGGGCTTGATCTGCGAGAGCGTTATGGGTACGCCATGTTTGCTGAAAGCGGCGTCCACCTGGTTGTGCGCCTGCTGCGGGATGAGGCTGGCGAGGCGCACGCCGGCGCGCAGCAGTTGCATGGGCACGCGCACATTGACGGTGGTCTGGCCGGGCATGCCGGTCATGGACTGGTCGGCTTCGACGAGGACGCGCAGGTACTTGGCGCGGGTTTTGACGGTGGCGCCGCCGGTGCTTCCAGTGAATTCGGAGACAGGGGTGGGGTCGAGGGCGGCGAGCAGGCGTTCGGCTTCGTCGGCGGTGATTTTGCCGGCGGCGAGCATTTCAAGGATCTGGCGGCGATTCTCGTTCATGGTCTTCCTCCAATCTGTTGCACGGCGAGGGTGAGAATGTGGTGCAGCGTGTGGGCCGCCGCGTGAAGTGCGTTCTGGGCGATGGGTGCGAAGCCGGAGCCGGTCCAGTGCAGCGGTGCGATCGCGGCGAGGGCGCAGACGGCGGCGATCCAGAACATCTCGTGTGCATCGCTGGCCGCGGCCAGCAGGCGTTCGGCTTCCGCGGCGTTGATGCGGCCGGCGGCGACGAGGGCGAGGATGGTTTGACGGTCGCGGTTCATGGTGGTGCTCCAAAATTGTGTTGCGTGCCTTCCCACCCTTTTCACGATGAAGCCGTTAAAAGGATGGGGCACCCAGGTTCGGGGTACTACAAGATGCGGACGTGGACGGTGTTGCCTTCGGTGCGCACGTGGACGTCGGTGCCGGGTAGGCTGCAGACGATGTTCCAGCAGGTGGCGATGGCCTGGAACGGGCTGATGCGGCCGGCGATGCAGAGGCCGAGGACCACGATCAGGAGGATGGGCGAGAGCAGCACCAGCGGAATCCAGAGCAGGAAGAGCGGCAGCCAGAGGTGCAGCGGACGCCAGTGCGAGATGTCGAGATCGACGATGGCGATGTTCGGTGTCATTGCAGGGACTCCAGCGCCTGGATGGCTTCGTCGGCGGTGATTTCGCCGCGGTTGAGGCGGTCGAGGACCTCGGCGCGGGAGGGCGCGGGGTTGGTCTCGACGAACTCGAGCTGGGCGGCGATGCGGTTGAGGCGGTTCTTGATGGTGGGGTAGCTGACGCCGAAGACCTGCTCCATCTCCTTGATGGAGCCGTGGGAGCGGAGGAAGGCGGCGACGAAGACCTGGTCTTCGAGGCTGAGGCGGGCGAGCTGGGGCGGGGCGAAGGCGCCTTCGACGGCAATTCCCTTCTCCGGGATGCGGACGCGCTCGATGACGATGGGCGAGCCCTGGGCGATGCGGAGGAGTTCCTGCCAGTCGGTTGCGGGTTGCGGGTCTGGGGTCATGCTTTCGTTGCTCCTCCAGTTCGATAGAGCAACGTTAGTTCAGTTTTTTAATATTTGCAAGATATATTTTCAAGTTTTTTGATTTTATGTGCCGATTTGGTTTGAGATATGGAATTGCTCTTCCCTGTGGCGGCGTGGCTGGTTTTGTTTACTTATATATAAACTACCCTTGTTCGGCTCAGATCTGGTTCGAGGTGTTCTGGAGGTGAAGGACGCCGGAATTCGTGTTTTCTGAGAGAGAGGAGCCAAGGGAGAATCTCAGTTAACCTATTGATACGAAAACGACTTGTGGATGTTTCCTCTATACCCATACCCCCTATGGGTACGTGAAATAAAATTGTTAATTTTCTTGCCAACATTTTGCGAGGATTTTTTGGGGGTTGTGAGGATAAGGGCGAGGTTAGACAGATTTCCCATGGATGGTACAGATCGATGATGCAACGGGTGCGCGGGGCGGGGCTGTGCCGGGGATCACAGGTGGGTGTGATGGCGCGGGTCCGCGAGTCAGCGGGTTAGCGAGTCAGCGAGTCAGCGAGTCAGCAAGCCGGCGAACCGTGTGCGGGCTGAAGCCCACGTTGATTTTGCGGCGTTTGCGGCACGAGTAAACTCGTGCCCTGTTACACAGCAGGACCTAAACCCTATTTCTCAGCGAGCTGTAGAGTCGTGCCCTTTCACAAAGGCTACCCGGCGGATTTCGCATGCGGGACAGATACAGATAAAGCCGGGCGCTTTGACAGGGGACCTACGCACCTGGCTCCACTGATGGAGGCTATGCGAAAGGCTGGCGTTAAGGGACGCTGAAGGGGCGGAGGCCGGTCCAGGGGAAGAGGCCGGTGGGGGTGGTGACGGTGGCGGGCTGGGCGCGGAACATGTAGTGGATGGAGAAGCCGGCGGAGACTTCGTTGTAGTTGCGCGAGTTGTTGCCGGTGAGGAAGCCGCCGGCGAACCAGTGCGGCGTGAGCTGATAGGCGCCGGTGACGCGCAGATCGTAGTTGGCGCCGACGCTGGTGAGGGCGGGCAACATGGCGTTGTTGAGCGCGATCTCCGAGGCTTTTTGCGCGGCGAGCGGGAAGAGCGGGGTGGCGTCCTGCTGGAAGGCCTGCACGCCGATGCCGGTGAGAATCTCATAGTGGAACTTGGTCAGGTAGTGGCCTTCCCAGGTGACAGGGATGTTGGCGAGCAGGTAGAACTGCGGGCTGAAGTAGCCGCCCATGCCGAAGGTGAAGGCGTTCTCATTGTGGGCGTAGTGCATGGCGAAGAAGTTGGTGCCCACGTTGAGGGTGCCGTACTCGGGAAAGCTGTGGACGCGCCAGTAGGCGCCGCCGGAGCCGTCGACGCGCGAGTTGGTCTGCACGTTGTAGCCGGTGATGTACTGGCCGCCCGCGCCGAGGTAGAAGCCGGACTGCGCGTCGCCGCGCGTGAACTGCACGTTGCCCTGGTTGGCGATGACTCCGCCCCAGATGGTGCCGGGGTAGCTGAGGGATGCGTTGCCGGGATCGCGGAGGCCGCCGAAGGAGAGCTGCGAATCCATGATGGAATCGCGGCTGCCGGTGAAGGTGAACGGGCCGTTGGCGGGACGCCAGTAGAGATGGCCGATCCAGTTGGAGACGAGGAAGCCGTAGGGCGAGTAGCCGCCGCCGATGGAGAAGTGTGGAAAGGCGAGCTGGAGTTCGCCGCCGATGCCGGCCGCGTTCTGCTGCGGGGGCGGAGTACCGGTGGTTCCGGCGGTGGCGTTGGGGCCGGTGTTGAGGTCGGTGCCAAGCGGTTCGGGAATGGTGACGAGGCCGGTGCCGCCGGTGGTGGACTCCTGGACGGTGGTGATGGCGGTGCCGTCGGCCTGGCCGGAGTCGAGGAAGACCGGCTTGACGACGAGGGTGATGCGGCCGTTGTAGCCGAGGGGCGCCGACGCTTCAAACGGAGCCTGGAGCGCGGCGAGGCGATCATAGCCGAGGTTGCCGCTGCGGAAGTCGATGAGGCCGGTGCCGGCGAGCCATCCGCTATAGCTGCTCTCAAGGCCGGCAAGCTGCTGCTCGGCTTCTTCGCGCGGGCTGAGGGGCTGCTGCTGGCGGCGCACCTTGACCCAGGGGCCGCGCAACGGAGGCAGATTGCGCTGCTGCAGTTCCTGGTCGGAGACGCCGGGCAGGCCCTGCTCGGCGGGCGCCTGTTCGGGCTGCTGTTCTGTATAGCTGGGTTGCGGCTGGACGGGCGGCGTGGACGGCGTCTGCTCAGCGGGCGCGGTGACCAGCGTGGGCACCTGCTGCATGGGCGCGGCTTTTTTGCGCGGCTTGCGTTTGGCGGCGGATTTTGAGGATGTAGTTGCCGGCTGTTGATTGCTGCCCTGGATCGTCTTCTTCAGGCGATCTGCGAGGCCGGGGGACTGCTTCTGCGCCTTGCCCTTGGCCGCCTTCGGCTTTTCCTTCTCCTTGGGCATTTTGGTGTTCTGCTGCGTGGTGTTGCTAGGCAGCGGCTGCTTGGCCACGGAGTAGGCGCCGGACGCGGCTTCCTGCGCGGAGGGCGTGTACTGCACGGCGTCGATTGCGGGCGGAGCGCCGGCGAGAGCTTCAGTCGTTTGAGGCGCAGGCTGCGTCGCGTCGTCGGAGGGGAGTTGGATGGGCGCATTGCCGAGGGCGCGAACGGGCGCAGAGCCCTGCGTCAACTGCGCGTCGGTCTGATCGGCGAAACGTGCCTGGGTTTGCGCCGCCTGCGCGTCCATGGGCTGCGACGAGAGCTGCAACGGCGGCTGGCCCTGCTGCTGCGGATTCGACGAGACCTGCGGAACGGGAACAAATTCAGGCGCACCGTTCTGAGGGGTTGCCGGCTGCTCGGGTTCGGTTTCTTCGGCCTGGGGGCGCGGAATAAAGACGGGCGCGGAGGATGCGGGAGCTGCCTGGGCCGGGGCGATTTCGGCAGGCGGAGTGGTGCTTTCGACGTTCTCCTCGGACGGGGTCAGGTGCATCTGGCCGGTGAGCCCGGTGGACGAGCGGCGATGGTTCTTAGTCTTCTTCGACGATTGCGGCGTGGGAGCCTTTACAGGGGCAGCGGGCGGAGTGGGCTGCGGCGCCGGAATGAGCGTGGTGGCCGGCGCGGTGAGCATGGGAGCCTGCTCGGCGGCGGTTTGGGGCGATGTGGTGCTGAGGGGCGGCGCGACGGTCTGCGGGGCTCCGAGGGGTGCGGGAACCGCGCCGGTGACGTAGGGATCGGGGCCGTAGGAGGGCAGCGGCGGAAGCTCGGTGACCTTGGCGAACGGCTCGTTGCCGGGATTGAGCAGGCGCTGCAGATCGTTGGCGGTGACGGCCTTGTGTGTAGCGGTGCTTTGCTCCGGATAGTCGAGTTCGTGCGCGAGGCGATTGGCGGGCGAGCCGGCGGGCATGGCGGCGATGGCGGCGCGCCAGTAGTCGGCGGCGCGCTGGTTGTCGCCGCGAGCCTGCTCGAAACGTGCGGCCATGCCGAGGATGCCGGCGTTGTTGGGGAATTTCTGCAGCGCCTGGCGGAGCCAGATTTCGGCCTGTGCACGATCGGTGGCGGCGAGCGCCGAACCAATTGCACCCTGCAGATCGGTGGCGGTGGCGTTGTCGAGGGGAACGCTCTTGTAGATGGCGAGGGCGTCCCTTGCGCGGCCTACGCGCAGATAGCCGCCGGCGAGAACCAGGCGCACCTGCGGATTGTCAGGAAAGGCGCTGTCCGCGGCCTCGAGAATCTGCACGGCGCGGTCGTTCTGATTGTTGTCGAGCGCGGCGCCGGCGCGGCGCACGGCCCAGTTGGCCCAGATGGTCTGCACGGTGCGGCGCTGCTCAGGAGTGAGATCGGTGCGGCCGCCGAGCTGCATGAGCGCGGGGTAGAGAGCGCCATCGTTTTTGGTGTTGTAGAGCAGCCACGCGTGCTGGATGGAAAGCCCGGCGGGGGGAAGCTGGCGGAGCTGCGCGAAGTGGCGCTCGACGCGATTCATGTAGTAGGTGGCGTGGGCGGTGTCACCGGCAGCGGCGTAGAGGCTGGCCAGGGTGGACTGGAAATCGATGTCGCCATCGAGCTGGGTGCGCACGGCAGGGGGAATGTAGGCGATCTGCTGGATGGCCTCCTGGACGTGATTGCCGGCTTGCAGCGCGCCGATGAGGCCCTTCCAGGCGTCGACGCGGGCGGGATAGGCGGTGAGGATCTGGCGATACACCTGATAGGCATGATCGCTGTCGTTGCGCTGCTGGTAGATGGCGGCGAGTTGAAGCTGCGTCTGCAGGGTGGGCTGAATGCCGCGGGCAGACTGCACTTTCATGGAACGCTCAAGGAGGCTCTGCGCGATGTCGTACTGGCCGCCCTCCTGATAAATGGCGGCGAGCATGGAGAGGAAGCCGGGATCGCCAAGGGCGGACTCGTAGACGGTGGGCGGCATGCGCTGCAGGTCGGCGATGGCGGCGCTGTTCAGGTTGAGCTGGTGGTGCGCGCTCACGATGCCCATCCAGGCCGAGAGATTGGTGGGATCGTCGCGCAGCATCTGCTGGTACATGGCTGCCGCCTGGCCGTAGCGGCGGGCTTCCATCAGGATGCCGGCGTACTGGAGGCGAGTATCGGACTTGAGCTGCGCGCCGTTGTCGGGAAACGGCAGGGCGAGCGCCTGGGAGAGCACGCGCTGGGCCTCGGCGGGGTGCCCGGTGGTCTGGTAGATGGTGGAGAGGGTACGGAGATAGTCGGGGTCGCGATTGAGCGTGGGCCGGACCGTGGCGGGGATGCGGTCGGCGATGGCGAGGGCCTTGGCGTTCTGGCCGTCGCGGGCGTAGGAGAGGAAGAGATTGCGCCAGGTGTCGGGGTCGCGCGGTGCGATCTTGAGCAATCGCTCGTAAATCTGCGAAGACTCCGAGTACTGCTGCTCGCGCATGTAAAGGCCGGCGAGGCCGTTGAGGGCGTCGGGGCTGGTGGGACGCTGGGTGAGAGCCTGCTGGTATTTTTGCGCCGCCAGCTCGAACTGGTTGTTCTTGAGGGCGTCGCTGGCTTCGCCCATGGTGAACCAGAAGCGCGAGGTCTCCAGCGCGTTTTCAACGACGCGCGCCTTGAAGCCGTTCTCCTCAGCCTGGGTGAGGTAGCTGATGGCGCCGGCGAAGTTGTTCTGCTGCATGCGCAGAAAACCCATGCCGGCGGCGGCGCGAGGGTTCTTGGGATTCTTGTCGAGAATCGCCATGAAGCGTTTCTGCGCGAGATCGAACTGATGGCGATTGAGGGCGAAGAAGGCTTGCTGCTCGGGGACGGAGCGGGCGATGCCGGAGTTCATCTGCGCGAGCTTGGCTTCATCTTCGTGCAGGCGGCTGGCGATGACGGCGTCGCCGGGATTGGTTTTGAGATAGGCCTTGAGCTCGTCGACGATGCGCGGGTTGTCGGCGTCCCACAGCAGGGCCTGGCGCAGCGCGTCGTGCGCATCGGCGTCGTTGGCGTGGGCCTGCAGAATGCGGATGCCTTCGGCGCGAGTGCGGGGGTCGTAACTGAGCATGCGGCCGAGGGCGATGGCGTAACGCGGGTCGCCGGGATTGCGATTCATGAGGCCGCGCATGCCGTCCATGGCCTGCTGCTTGCCTTCGATGGTGCCGTAGAGCGTCTCGTAGTAGGCGAGGCCGACGTCGCCGTCGGGCGGGTGATCGCCGTAGAGCTCGCGATAGATGCGCATGGCATCTTCGTTGTGTCCGGCCGCGGCCAGCGCGCCCGCCTGGCGGAGGCGGCCGTTCTGCTGCGTCGAGGTGGTCAGGCCCTGGATCTTGCCGATCTCAGGGCTGTTGGGATTGACCTTCTTCAGCTTCTCCAGCGTGGTCTGCGATTGCCTGATCTGGCCGGTCATGCGCAGGTCGCGGGCGAGTCCGGCGAGAGCTTCAGCGTTGTTCGGGTCAGAGAGAAGGACCTGCTGCCACACCTGGACGGCCATATCGGGACGGCCGCGGGACTCGAGTGCGTGGGCGTTGGAGATGAGGATCTGGCGGGTGCGCTGAAGAGCGCTTTGCGCGGCTGCCTGGGAAGGCGGGAGCGGCTTGCGGGTCGCCTCTTTTTTGGCGGGCGGCTTCTTTTCGGCAGGCTTTTTCGATGGCTTGGCGGTCTGCGAAAACACGGCACAGGGCAGCAGGGCGAAGACGGCTGCCGCAATCCCGAGTTTCACCCTCGCCGTCCGCACAACGCTCATTCCCGTGTCCACTCCACCTTCAGTTCGCCGCGCGAAGCAAAGCGAAATCTGCCATCCAGAAACCCGGTTGCGAACAGGGTGAGATTCTGATCGTAATACGCCGGGTCTTTCCCATACAAACCGGTGGCTGGATCGAGTTGCGCGTTCAGCCTATCACGCTGCTGCACAAAGGCTTTATCCGCTCGCGGCAGAGCGCGCAGAAAGGGCAACACGGCAGCCGAGAATCCGACAGGTCCATCTTGCGCCAACGGAGCGCCATCGGCGTCCACCTTTTCCGGGGGGGCACCATGATCGGCAAGGTAGGCGGCCATGCCGGCCAGGGAGATGAGCATGTCGGAGCGGCCGTGGGTAGAGGGGTCGAGCATGCCGGCCCAGAGGTAGACGCGAATGGCGTCGTAGCTTCCCAACGGAGGCGGGGGCGGGAGCGGCTTCGCCGGGGCCGGGGCCTGGGGCTTCGCGATCGGCACGAAATAGGGGGCGGCTGCAGCGCGCGGCTGAGGAGACTCCGCAGTTGGAGCCGGCCTGGCGGGAGGAGCGGGCTTGGGCTGCGTCGCGGGCTTGGGCGGCGCCGGGGGGGGGCCGGGCGGCGGGGCCGGCTGGAAGCCCGCTGCAGGCGTGTAGTTGTTCCAGTCCATGACAAAGCCGCGGCGGTTGCTGGCGGCGAGGAACAGAGGAATGTTGCGGGCCAGGGCCTGCCACGGACCGGTGGGGTCGACTTCAGCAAAGCGCTCGACGATGAAGAGCGGAAGGTAGCTCGCGTTGACGGTCCAGACGCGGTTGTGGACCCAATTGGCTGCCGCGCCGGGCATGAGCATGGTACCGAAACCGGGCAGGTCGGCGATTTCATTGTGCGCAATCATGCCGATCATGGTCTGGGCGAGGCGGGTGTAGGCGGGCTCGTACCAAAGGCGCCCGGCTTCGAGCAGGTCGTATGCGATCCAGCAGTCGGAGTCGGAGGCGGAGCCGGCGTCGAGCAGACGCCATTTGCCATCCTTGTCTTTGCCCCAGAGCCAGCCGGGGAGGCGCGCATTCATATCGCCAGCGGCGAGGTTGTCGCGCGTCCAGGCGAGGACCTTGTCGAAGCGAGGGCGGTCGTTTGCAACCAGTGCAAAAAAGAGGGCGTAGGACTGGCCTTCGGAGGTGGTGTGATCGCCGGCCTTGAAGTCGATGACGCGGCCATTCGCATCGATGAAACGCGGCACATAGGCGTTCCACAGGGGCCACGCCGATTGCGCCCGCGCGCTGGTGGCCGAGAGCAGGAGCAGAAACGGAATGGAAACGTAGTGCAGAAAACGCGCAAGTGCAGCTCGCATGCGAACCATTGCCCTCTACCAGCCTTTGTTAATCGAGCATTCTGAGCCGCGCTCTTGCTTTGCTGCGCAGCCACTCGCGGATCCAAATGGCGATGAGGAACGCGAACAGAAGCAGGAAGACGGCGACGAGCCAGGGTACAGCCATGAACCACAAGGCGAGGCGCGTCCACCAGGGGAGATAGCCGACGTGATAGACGTTGGCGCCGATGCGGAAGGATTGGAAGCGATTGCCGAGGAGCAGCGCAACGGACCCTTGAATATCGCTGGCCTGCTGCACGAAGAGAAACGTGTGCATGAAGGGCTCGAACTGCGCGCCGTCTTTCAGGCGGATGGCAATGATGCTTCTGCCGCCGGTAGCGAACGGGGACTCGATGCCTTCAATGATGCCGTCAGGGGATCCGGAGGCGACCAGGTCGCCGGACTCGGTGTGCTCGTCGACAGGCATCTTCCACCAGGCGCGATGGAGGGGCGCAAAGAAGCCCTGGGTGTCGTGGACCTGGATGCGGGCATCGGGGAGCGAGACCGGCAGATGTTCCGCGAGCTTGTCGAAGCCGGGCTGATCGGTGCCGATGCCGAGGACGAGCATGTCCGAATCATTGCCCTTCACCATGGCATCGGGCCCCGCGACCGTGACCCGCAGGGTAGGCAGGCCGGTCTGGCGGGCGAAGTGGCCCATCATGGTGACGAACATCTCGATCTCCTGCGCGTTGGGTTCCTTGGGCAGGATGACGGTGGTCGTGTTCAGGTCGGCGTAGCGGGTGAACGGGAAGCCGGAGTTGGCGAAGAGCTCGACGTTGGGCATCGCCACGTAATGGGGATAGCCGCGCAGATCGAGGTAACTGTCGCGCAGGACTGCGCCCATCATATTGATGGGAGTGGTGTCATTGCAGCCCGGCTTCTTCATCACCTGGAAGGTGAACTCGAAGGAGAGCGAGTTGGAGAACGGGCGGAGGTTGACGACCGGCACCGGGACTTCGATGGTGGTGGTCTTGGACGCCTCGTGCGCGGGGATGAGCGGCACCGATCCGAGAAATGCGTTGTTGATGCGAATCTGCATGCTCGAGATGGGGCCGATGGGGATGGAGTTGTAGCGATAGACCAGATGCAGGATTGCATCGGGCCGATTGGCGAAGAAGATGTCTGGCGGCAGGCGGAAGTAGACGTTGAGCGGAGCGGAGCCGTCGCCCTGCAGGGAGTCCATGGTGCTGTAGTCCCACAGGGAGATGGTCTGGTCCATGCGCGCCCAGCGCGGCGCGTGATCGGGCAACTGCTTGGGCGGCAGGACAAGATGATCGATGGTGACTTCAGGGCCGTTGAGAAGATCCGTGTGCAGCGCAACGGCCTGCGCGGCCTGGATTACCTGGTCACCGCCCTTGCCGGCGATGATGAGGACCTTGCTGTAGGGGTCATTGGGATTTGGACGCACTGCGACTGTGGGTTTCGTGATGCCCGTTAATCCCAAAGAAGATGGCAGGGTGGACGGATCGTCGGTGACCATGACGGCGTCCCCCTGGGGGATATCGCCGAGGTGCACGGGGAAGCGCACCGGGCGCGCCTCGGAGACCATGCCGAAGTAGCTGGTGACGATTCCGGCTGCCTGGATGGCGGGATAAGTGGGTGTGTTGGTAAACACCACGGGGACGCTGAGCGGCAGAACGATGGCGGGATCGAGGAACGGCAGCGGCAGTTCTTTGAGGTCGTCGACAACCGGGAGTTCATCGCCCTGAATGTCGAGATAAGTGCTGCGCTCGATGCGCGCCCACAGGGTGGTGTTGGCGGGATCTTCGCACACCATCACGTAGTGGCCGATGAATTGAATGGTGAGCTGGTTGTTGTGAACCATCAGCTCCGTGGGAATATCGAAATCGGCCGAGCCTATCTTGCTGACGCTGCCGCCCGCGCCGTTGGGCGTGGGTTCGACGGTGGCGAAGAGCGTTCCATTGATCAGCAGCTTGAGGTGGCTGATCTGGGGCAGGAGGCTGGGCGAGAAGGAGTACACCACGTGGATCTTCGCGGTGCGCGGAACGTGGGTCTGCGGCAGCGTGAAGTAGATGGTGTGGGTGGTGTCGATGCCGTGCATCTCGATGCGATTCTGGCCGGCATCCTGAAGCGAGAAGACATCGCGAAATTGTCCCGGCGGCGGGGGCGCGAACTTGGGCAGTTCCACGCCGGCCTGTTCTCCCTGGGCGTTGACGGCGGCCTGGCCGCGGGCGTGCGGAGCGAACCCGAGGAGGATGGCGCCGATGAGAACAGCCGCGGCGGCGGGAACACGCGCCGGCTTCTTGCCCTTCTTTTTCTGGGGAAGCGTGAACAGGCTCTGCGCGGTCATGACGAGGCCACGCATGGAGATCTGGAAGATGCGGCCCAGGCTGCGCAGCACGTTGTCGGCTTCGCGCGCCTCGCCCCAGCCGAGCCAGGAGTCGGCGCGGGAGTAGAGAACCATGGTGAGAACTTCCTGTTCGGGAATGCTGAGGTTCTCAAATTTCAGGCGCAGCAGTGTGCCCTCACCGGTGATGACTTTGGCGCGGAGTTCGCTTGTACCGCTAGGCACGGGAAAGCCGATATGAATCTCTTCGTCGGGGAGAAGGGTGAAGGTCTCGCTGAGCCGGACACTTGCTCCGCCGGAGGACATGTCGATGGTTTCTCCGGTCAGGATGGTGCCGTCCTCGAGGCGCACGGCGATGGGGGTGACCATGGCGATGCGGACGGTGCTGCGGAGCTGGCGCATCTCGCGGGCCACGGCGGTGCACACGCCGAGGATCACGATGTTGAAGCCGCACCAGATGACGTTCATGATGACGGTGCCGGGACGATCCTGGTCCCAGAGGAAGTACCGCGGTACGGAGATGAGCACGCCCGCGATATTGAAGATGAGCAGGATGAGGAACGGCTGCGCGATCTTGGTGTCAAAGAAGGTGCGCTTGACGATGCCGCCCTTGGCAGTGACGTTGAACTTGCCCAGCTTGGGATTGATGAGCGCCATGATGGTGGGCAGAAGGATGTAGGGCGAAAGGACCGTCTCGTAGATCTCATTCCAGAACGAGTGGCGATGCTCGCCCTGAATGCGCGAGTTGGTGACGTTGGACAAGATGAGGTGGGGCAGCGCGTAGGCGAGGATGGCGGCCCAGTATCCCGGCACGTTGGTGTGCGACAGGATGAGATAGATGAGCGGAGCGCTCAGGAAGATGAGCCGCGGAATCGCGTACAGGAAGTGGCACATCGCGTTGAAGTAGCAGAGGCGCTGCGGCCACTTGAGACCGCGGGCGAAGAGCGGATTATCGGTGCGCAGGATCTGAATCATGCCGCGCGCCCAGCGGATTCGCTGTCCTACGTGGGCGGAGAGGCGCTCCGTGGCCAGGCCGGCAGCCTGGGGGATGTTGATGTAGGAGGTATTCCAACCGCACATGTGCATGCGCAACGAGGTGTGCGCATCCTCGGTGACGGTTTCAACGGCGATGCCGCCGATCTGATCGAGCGCGCTGCGGCGCAGGACCGCGCATGAACCGCAGAAGAAGGTCGCATTCCAGAAGTCGTTGCCGTCCTGCACGATTCCATAGAAGAGCTCGCCTTCATTGGGAATGATGCGGAACTGCTGCAGATTGCGCTCGAAGGGATCGGGCGAGTAGAAGTGGTGCGGCGTCTGCATCATCGCCAGTCTGCGGTCGCGCAGGAACCAGCCCATGGTCATCTGCAAAAAGCTGCGCGTTGGGACGTGATCGCAATCGAAGATGGCAACGAAGGGCGAACTGACAGTCTTCAGGGCGGTGTTGATGTTGCCGGCTTTGGCGTGCTTGTTGTCAGAGCGGATGCGGTAGCCGATGCCGGCATCGTGAGCGAACTGCTCGAATTCCTTGCGGCGGCCGTCGTCGAGGATATAGACGTGCAGTTTATCGGCGGGCCAGTCGATGTTGAGCGCGCCCAGAGCGGTGTAGCGGACGACGTCGAGCGGCTCGTTGTAAGTGGGGATGAGGATGTCGACGTGGGGCCACTCGGTTTCGTCTTCAGGCAGCGAGACGGGAGCGCGGCGCAGCGGCCAGATGCACTGGAAATAGCCGAGAACGAGGATGAGGAACGAATAGGCTTCAGCGAGCAGAAGGCTGATGATGAAGAACGCGTCGAGCGCGCCCCAGTGGCTGGCCGGATCGCTGAAGAACTGCACCGTGGTGTTGATCCGCCAGTAGCCGTAGCGGATGGTGCAGAACATGGACATGATCATCAGCGTGAGCGTGATGAGGTAGGAGTCGGAGCTGCGCGCGATGGCGAGGCCGACGAGCAGCGTAAGCAGGCCGCAGACCGCCTGTTGGGGCCAGGTGAGCGGAAGCGATGCGAGGAAGTAAAAGAAGACGACCGAAAGCGCCAGGAAGGCAAGCCTGAGAACCTTGGTAAATATTGTTTCGCCTGCCCCAATGTCCTGCCAGAGGCGCGTTACTGTCATCTTTCACTCCAGCGGACGCCGCGGAAGGCACTTCCACCGGGAGCGGCGAGGCTTTTGACCCATCCCGCCAGCGCGTTGAAGTCCTCTGAGGCCGTGGAGCCCGGAGCATAATCGACCACCGTCATGCCTTCCGCCAGGGCCTCACTGACCGCGGGGGCGCGGCGCAGGGCAAAGGGAAGCAGGCGATCGCCCAGCTGCTCGCGGAGAACTTCGCGGACATCGAGGTGTAACGGCAGAGAGGGGTCGAATTGGTTAAGGATATAGAACGGCATCACGGGCTGGCCGGAGGGAGTGAGGTTGTGCTTGAAGAAGGCGTCGATGGAACCCACGCTGACGACTGAACTGAGATCGGGCACGACGGGGACGAGCACAGTGGGCGCGAGATGGAGGATGCGGCGCGTGGTGGCGCCGGAGGCGGTGGCGAGATCCACGATGATGCGGCTGGTGCCGCGGCTCTGGCGGATGATCTCGGTCGAGAGGGGCTCCTGGGGAGCGTTCTCGGGGCCCATGGTCTCGGGATCCATGGTGAGCATCTGGATGGGGGCGTCGCCGCTGACTCCGGGAGGCGTGAAGGTGCGCAGCACGCCGGGACGCTGGTCGCGCGCGCCGAAGAAGAACGGGAGCAGGCCGTAGGAAGCTGTGTCGATGAGCAGGACGCGCTCTCCACGCGAGGAGAGTGCGCGGCCAAGCGTGGCGACGAGGCTGGTTTTGCCGACGCCGCCTGCGAGCGAGAACACGGCGAGAGCAGGAGCGCGAGCAGGCACCGGGGCCGGAAGCGGCTCAGAAGGTGCAGCGGGAGCGGCGCCGGAGAACACGCCCTTCAATGCAAACCAGCGGGAGGTGAGGCGGTCGCGCGAACCCTGCAGGGTGTCGGGCGGAGCCTGGGGAACCGCGGGCAGAGCGGCATCGGGACGCTCAGACAACCATGCCGGCCGGGGCGCGGCTTCGCGCGGATCGGCGGGAGCCCAGGCGCTGCGGCTCTGAGCAGTATTGTCTTCGCGTGGCGCAAGGCCGGTCTGGCTCACGGGCACTCCATGGGCGTGAGGCTGGGTATTGCTAGGATACTGCGGCGCGGGCGGATTTTGCGCTGGATAATACTGCGGCGGAACCGATGGAGTACCGTAGGCCGGAGCGGACGGCGCAGGAGCATATTGAGGCGCGGCATACGGCTGCTGCGGAGGATACGGCCCTCCCGCAGAAGGCGTCTGCTGCGGATACTGCGCGGGCGATGCATAGTGCGGCGCTGGGGCCGGCGGCGCGGCAGGCTGTTGCGCGTAAGGAGCGGCGGGCGGCGCATAGGGCGCAGGCGCGTACTGAGCGGCCGGGGGCGCATAGCTGGACGGCGCAGCGGTAAACGGTGGAGGAACGTAAGAAGGAGCGGGTGCAGCGTAAGGACCGGGAGCAGCCGAATACGGTGCGTAGGCCTGGGCCTGCGGAGCATACGGCGGATAGGGCGCAGCCGCCGGAGCATAAGCTGCCGCCGGCGCTGCGGCGGGCCAGTTGATGCCGGCTTGCGCATAGGGGTGCGCGGGGTGCTCGACTGCAGGCTGCTCAGACCACATGGCGTTCTCGCGGGTGTGCAGCGCGGCGAGGCGCTCGGCTTCGCGCGCGGCCTCAGAGGCCCGCAGTGCTTCGGCGGCCTGTTGGGCATCCGCTTCTTGCCGGGTGCGTTTCCGTTCGGTCTCTATGGCTTCCTCCACGCGCTGGCGGGCCTTGTCACGGACCTGGGCGCGCGAGGCTGAAAAATCACGATACTTGGCGCCATGAAGGTTCGCCCAGGAATACAGTGTCGCCACGTCTTCCGGGGTTTCGCTGGGGTCGAGGATCGCTTTACGTTCGGCCATCTTTCACCTTCGGGAATCTGCCGGCGTGCCGTGGGTTCGTTCCAGCTTGAGACACACGGCTTTCGACAACTTCCCCTTGCACCCCAACTGTAGCGGCCCGGTGTTGACTGAACAATAACACTTGAACGGTTACGGTAATACCACTTTCGCGGTATTACACGCGATGGCTCGCGGAAGATGTAAACATCTGAAAAAGAAAGAGTTGCCATGGAGAACCAAATGAGGGACGAAGCCGGTGAAACCGATGGATGAGAGATTGGCGTGGCGGATGGGAAAACGGACCGCGCCAGCACCGGATTTTGCCCGCGGATGGCGTGCTCCGGAGGGGGCAAAACCGGGTGGTTCGCGGAAGAAGAAAGGCTCCCGCGGGGCGGGAGCCTTTCGGTGGGTCCAGATTGGGCCAAAGGAGTCTTCGGCCTAGTTGATGGTGAGGTTGATGGTGGCCGTCGGGGCCGGCGACACGCTGGGGTTCCCGGTGCCGGTTACGGTGAAGGTGTAGCTTCCTGCTGCCGTGCCTGGGTTGCTGCTGGTTCCTCCACCGCCGGTGCCGCCGCTGCTGCTGCCGCCGCCGCTACCGCCGCCGCAGGCAGAGAAGCCGCCGAAGGCGATGAGCAGGGCGACGATGCCGAGCAGGTTGCGCCACCGGCGACGCCGCGCGGGAATGCCGAAGAAGACCAGCAGCGCGAGGGCCGTGGCGCCACCCGCCATCCAGTTGCCGATACGCGGTTTCTGCATTTGCGCCGAGGGCGCCGTGGTGGTGATGGACACAGTTGCCGTGGCGCTGTTGCCGTTTGTGCCACCGAGGGTAAGCGACGTCGGATTGACGGTGCAGAAGGGCGCATAGGCGCTCTGGTTTGGCGGATTGTTTGCTCCCGGCGCACAGGCCAGGCTGATGGTTCCGGAGTAGCTGGAGTTGGTTGCGATAGTGATGGAGGTCGTGGCAGTACCGCCGGGGTTGATCGCAGCTGGTGGAGTACCTGGCGTGACACCAAAAGCTGAGGCAACCACAGTGACCGTACTCGTGACTATCGAACCCGTGAAGAACCCATCACCGCTATAGGTTGTCGTAATCGTGTCAGAGCCTGCCGGAAGAGTGTTTGCGGGAATCGTGACCGTCTGGGCTCCGGTCGTGTTGGATAGCCAAACAGCACCCGAATTGTATGTGCCCGAGGTGAGAGTCACGGTTCCTGAAGGGGTTCCGCCGGCTCCGGAAACTTGAACGCCTACCTGCAACGCTTGTCCCGTATTCAACGTGTTCACCGCCGGTGTAACGGTGATAGTCGAAGGGAGTTTTGCCACATTGACTGTGACGGATGCAGAACTGCTTTCGTAAAGCGAGTCTCCTGGATACGAAATCGTGAGAACATCAACGCCACCCTGGAGCCCCCGCGGCGGAATCGTGACAGAATAGGCCCCTGCGGTTAAGGTCACCTGGCCCACGTAACCGCCACCGGTAATGTCTACAGCTCCCGTCGGGGTTGCACCCGTTCCCGTGACGGTTCCGGAAATCGTAACCGAATCAGCGATCGTCACATTGGTGCTCGATGCGATGGCCGTGGTGTTGGAGTTCAGGTGGTTGACGGTCACGGTGGTTGTGGCGCTCGCTGCAACGTAGACGCTGTCTCCGCTGTAATGGGCGGTCAAAACGTCGCTTCCATTGGCCAGACTGTTCGCAGGTATGTTGAAGGTGCAGTAGGCGGAATTGGAGATTACCGCCACAGTGCAGGTGCCCGACGTATACCCCCCGCCCGTAATTTGAGCGGTGCCTGTCGGAGCCGGCGTGGTGCCCGCAATCTGGAGCACGATCTGAAGGTTGGCGTTAGGCCCCAGAGATGTTTGGTTCGGCGTCATCGTCAACGTTGGGGTGGCCGCCGTAACCGTGACGGAAGAAGTGCCATCCTGAGCGGCGTAATTCGAATCTCCCGAATAATGCACTGCCAAGCTTGCGGTCCCGATCGCCAGAGAACCGGGCGGGACGGCGATGGTCACGCGCCCGGTAGAGTCCAGATTTTGGGTACCAGAATTGTAGCTTCCGGATGTAACGGACACCGCACCCGTCGGCGTTCCCAAAGAACCTGAGCTTGCCAGCGTGATGACGATTGAGAGACTTTGAGTGGCGACCATGGAAGTCGCCGAAGGAGTGATCGACATAGGTGCGTTCGCAGTTCCCAAGGTCGCACCCCAGTAGTTGATCATCTGCGTCACATCGACGCTGCCGAGACCGGTGGCGAGGTCGTATCCGACGCCGGTGTCGTACCCGGTAATGAAGTCGTTTCCGGCGGTGTTCTGGGCGCAGTTGGGCGTGCCAGATGTGCAGGGGACGGAGTTGTTGCCCTGGGTGATGTCGTGGAAGATGGCGGAGCCATGCGCGCCATCGAACAGGTCATACAGCGTTTTGGCGGCATCGGCCCCTAACCGGTGCGCCGCGCCGCCGCCGCCCATCTTCTGCTGAACGAGGGCGAGGATTCCAGCAAATGCAGGGGCGGAGGCCGATGTGCCACCGAAGCCCTGGAAATAGAATTGCGTGCCTGAGCAGTTGGCGGTCACGGTGGAGCCATTCACAGTACCGGTGGAGTCGGAGCAGACAAGCCACGCGGCACCGTCAGACAGGCCGCCCATGAGCGAGACGTCGGGGATGTCGCGCGCGCCATCCTGAGGTACGCCGGCGCCGCGCTGCCAGGTGGGCTTGGCGTAAAAGCTGGAACAGGTGCCCGGAGTGGGCGTGCTGCCGACGTAGGTGGTGGTGTTTACGGTGCAGGAGCTGGGACCGCCCGAACCGGCATCGACATTGGTTTTGCTCGTCTGCGAATCGACATAGGGAACATTGGCGCTCACCTTGCCATCGGACTGCACAGAGCTGTTCCAGGTGGACTCCGGGATGTAACTTTTGGCCGAGCGATACAAGGTACCGCTCGTGCTGTTTACATAGGTTGAGAATCCGGCGAGAAGGCCGTACATGTCCGTGCCGCCCACCGCAATGTTGTAGGGAGTGGAAGCAAACCCGCTGACTTGATATCCGTAGGTGGCGGATTGTTCGGTTTGGTGGTCTTCGCAGCCCGCCGAGCCACTGTCGCCGGCCGAGACGGTGACGGCAATGCCCTGCGCCGCTGCCTGCTGCCAATCGTTGTAATAGAGCTGGTTTCCCGAGGTGGTCAAGAGCAATTCGCAAAGACCAAAGCTGAGGCTGAATATGTCGACAGTATTATCTGTCAAGGCCTGATCGATGGCATTATCCAGATTACTGGAAACGTAGTAGTGAATGGTCGCTCCCGGCGCCATCGCTCCCGCAACTTCAGTGTCCAGGTATGCTTCACCGAGAGCACCCGCATTCGCGTTGTACGTTGAATCTGGAATGACATTGGTTATGGTTGGCGCGGTGCTGTCGCCGATGAACTTGGAACGATAGTTCTGCACGGTGGCGGCTTGGATCATGGCCTCACCACCGATGCCGATTGTTACCCCGCTGCCTGTGTAGCTGGTGCCGGACGAGAAGTTCGCATTGAAGCTGTTGGGCGTGTCGTAGATGGTGGCGCCGTCGGCAGCAACGATGTACAAAGAGCCGCCCGAGGAGGTGAGGTCCGGCCGGGCCCTGCCCTGGGTAGCATTGACAGGCACGAGACTCTTTGATTGGGGATCGTAGGTGCCTGTCTGACCCTGCACGGCGTGGCTGCGCGGCTGCAAGGTGTTGAGATGCGCCACGCCGCTGACGACCGACGCGAGCGCCGCAGGAATCTTAGGATCGGTGATGTTCGAATAGAACTCCCTACCGTCCGCGTTAAAAGAGTGGATCTGAGTGTGGAAGGCTGCTTCAATCGCGCTGACCGAGCCGGAGAACGCGATATTGGTGCGGCCCGGCGAAACTGGCTGGACCTGGAGACTGTGGGACTCCAGCCATGCCACGATGGCCGCGATATCGGAGTCGGCGGGGCCGTAGAGCGTCCCGAACTGCTGGGGCGTGAGCCAATGGTGATAATTCGGCGAGGACTTATCGAGCTGCTGGGCCATGAACTGCTCGAGGGCGGCCTCCTGCTCCTTCGAACGCGACAGCACCAGGCGCACGGACGTCATTTGCATGGCTGGGTCGGCTTCGCCGCGATCAAACCGCGGTTGGGCGAGCGCAGTGACGTTGCCCCTGAGCGGGATGAGCTGGGAATCGTCGATGGCCCGCACGATGCGCGGCGCGACGGCGGAGACCTGTGACGACAGATTGGATGCGCCGAGAATGGCGCCGGCGGCGGCAACTAACGAAAAGAGGCGGAGACGCATCGTCGAGGCCCAAGATCCTTTCAGTCAGGCGGCCCGAAAAAGCCGGCGCCGCGGTTGTAATCTATCGAACTTCCGAAGTCGGAAGCCCCGGAAAGCCGATTCAACTTGCCCCAAAGAATCGCCTCAAGACCGCAGGCCAGAATGCAGGCCGGGCATGCCACACGGAGGCCAAAACGCAGACAAAATCCGGAAACCGGACGAGCCGGAAAGAGAACCAGGGCACCGGTGATACAGGGTTTGTTTTCTTTGGTTGTGCAGACACAGTATCACAATCCGGTGCGCCTTCAACATCCGGATTTCTGGCGCAAATGGACTATCGGTAACCAGGCGGACATAGCCGATGCCGGAGTGGGGCGAAGGCGCCTGATTCGCGGGGCATGGGGGTGAGTACCGCAGCGGGAAACGGAGGTAGCCCGCGTCACGCATCTGCCCGTGTTCGGTCTGCGAAAATGACTCAGGCATGCGGGCGTCACTCTTCATCACCTGCTATAACGACCTGCTCTACCCGGAGACGGGGCGGGCGGTGGTGCGGCTGCTGGAGAGGCTGGGCGTGCAGGTGGAGTTTCGGCCGGCGCAGACCTGCTGCGGGCAGATGCATGCCAATACCGGCTTTCGCGGCGAGGCCTTCAGCCTTGCGAAGAAGATGGTGCGGCTGTACGAGGACGCCGAGGCGGTGGTGATTCCCTCGTCGAGCTGCGTGGCGATGATTCGCGATCAGTACCCCTATTTGATGGAAGAGATGGGAACGGCGGAGCTGCGGGCGGCGTTCACTTCCCTGCTGCCCCGGGTGTTTGAGCTGAGCGAGTTTCTGGTGGACCGGCTGGGCGTGGAGGATGTGGGCGCGTACTTTCCGCATCGCGTGACCTACCACGCGAGTTGCCATGGGCTGCGGGCGCTGCACCTGGGTGACCGGCCGTATCGTTTGCTGCGCAAGGTGCGCGGGCTGGAGTTGCTGAAGCTGGAAAACGTGGACCGCTGCTGCGGTTTTGGCGGAACGTTCGCGGTGAAGAACGCGGAGGTTTCTTCTGCCATGATGGCGGAGAAGCTGGAGAGCGTGCGGGCCACGGGCGCGGAGTTTTGCACGGCGCTGGACAATAGCTGCCTGATGCACATCGGCGGCGGGCTGCATCGAGAGGGCGCGCCGGTGCGGACGATTCACATGGCGGAGATCCTGGCGAGCACCGAAGCGGAGACGCGGGCATGAACGGCGCGGTGCTGGACCCGAGGCGCGCGGAGCCGTTTCCCAAGGCGGCGCTGCGGGTGCTGGGCAACACGCAGTTGCGCGCCAACGTAAAGCACGCGACGGATGTCATCCAGGGCAAGCGCAATCGTCTGGTGGCGGAGAAGAAGGACTGGGCGGAGTTGCGCGAAGCGGCTTCGGCGATTCGCGCGCACGTGCTGGAGCATCTGGGCGAGTACCTGGAGCAGTTTGAAGAGCGATGCACGGCGGCGGGCGGCGTGGTGCACTGGGCCGCGGATGCCGAAGAGGCGCGGCGCATCGCGCTGGAGATTCTGCGCGAGGAAAAGGCCGACGAAGTCATCAAGATCAAGACGATGACGTCGGCGGAGATCCAGTTGAATCCGGCGCTGGAGGCGGCGGGGATTCATGCGATTGAGACGGACCTGGCGGAGCTGATCCTGCAACTGGGCGAAGAGGAGCCGTCGCATATTGTTGTGCCGGCGCTACATGTGAATCGGCATCAGGTGCGCGAGATCTTTGCGCGCAAGATGGGGCTGGAGAATTTGCCCGACGATCCGAAGGCGCTGACGGCGGCGGCGCGAACGTATCTGCGCAATAAGTTCCTCACGGTGCCGACGGCGATCAGCGGAGCGAATTTTCTGATTGCGGAGACGGGCGCGGTTTGCATTGTGGAGAGCGAAGGCAACGGGCGCATGTGCCTGACGCTGCCGCGGACATTGATTACGATCGCGGGCATTGAGAAGGTGCTGCCGCGGTATCGCGATCTGGAAGTGATGCTGCAGGTGCTGGCGCGGTCGGCGACGGGCGAGCGCATGAGCCCGTATACGAGCGTGTGGACTGGCGTGACGCCGGGCGAAGCGCCCAACCAGGGCGACGGACCGCAGCGGTTTCACGTGATTCTGCTGGACAATGAGCGGTCGCGGATTCTGAAGAGCGAGCGCGAGCGGCAGACGCTGAAGTGCATTCGCTGCGCGGCCTGCATGAACACGTGCCCGGTGTACCGGCAGACCGGCGGACATGCATATGGGAGCGTGTATCCGGGGCCGATTGGCGCGATTCTTACGCCGCAGTTGATGAAGATGGAGCACGCGCAGACGCTGCCGTACGCGAGTTCGCTGTGCGGGGCGTGCTACGACGTGTGCCCGGTGAAGATCAACATTCCCGAGGTGCTGATCGATCTGCGCGCGCAGGTGACGGATCAGGAGCGGGACGAGGAACGGCGATTCTTCGATCCCATTTATCTGGGCATGCTGGCGGCGAAAGCAATTTTCGCGAACGAGAAGCTTTGGGCCGCAACGCAGCCGCTGGCGCGGATGGCGCTGCGGCTGTTTACGCGCGATGGATGGATTCGATGGCTGCCTGCAACCGGGAGCCGGTGGACGAAAACGCGCGATTTGCGCGGCGCGCCGGAGCAGAGCTTCCGCGAGTGGTGGGCGGCGCGCGAGAAGGAGAGCCGATGAACGCGCGGGAGGCTATCTTGCAGCGGGTGCGGACTGCCGTGTCCTCGCGCGGCGCGGCTGAAGATTATGATCGCCTGTCGCGGAGTTACGCGCGGCGGAGTGGGATGAGCGGCGATGAGCGCGTGGCGCTGATGGTTGAGCGTTTGCGCGAGTACGATGCGGAAGTGGTGGAGTGCGCGCCGGACCGGCTAATTGGTGCAATCGCTGAGACGCTCGCGGCCAGCGGACACACGAAGTTTGTGGCGCCGCCAGGGCTGAATCAAGCATGGATGGCGCCCGGATATGAGTGGCTTGCCGATGATGCGTTGACGCATGAACAGATCGAGCAGGCGGAAGGCGTGGTGACGGCGGCAAGCTGCGGCGTCGCGGAGTCGGGCACGATTGTGCTGCATCACGGGCCCAGCGAAGGCCGGCGCGTGCTGAGCCTGCTGCCGGACTGGCATCTGTGCGTGCTGTTCGCGAGTCAGATCGTGGAGGTGCTGCCGGAGTATTTTGCGCGCTTCCCCGAGGCGCCTCGGCTTGCGACGTTCATCGCGGGACCGAGCGCGACGGCGGACATTGAGATGACGCGGATCAAGGGCGTGCATGGGCCGCGGTTTCTGAATGTGATTGTGGTGAGAGACGATCGCTGACGATTGGAATGTACGGTGCTCCCCGGGGCCTTGTGACATCAGCTTGCAGGGGAGAGAATGAGCGACTCTGAACCAGCTGCCTGTACCGCGCCCCTACGGGGCTCCGTAGCGAGCTTCTGGGATCTCTTTCCCCACGCTGAAGCGCGGGGCTAACAAACGGTGCGCCTTCGGCGCGTTTGTCCTGAGATTTTTCATGGAACCCTCAATCAAGCTCTGCGCATGTTTGGGGCCGTCAAAGCGCGACTCAAGGCGGGTCTTTTCACGAAGCCATTTACGAGGCCAACGACCCTTAGCCGACCACCTGCACGGTTCCGCGGCCGAGAAGATCTTCCACGCGTTCGATCCAGCCTTTGTCTGCTGAGACCGACATCTGCTCGGGCTCGAGGATCACGGCGTATTCGCCTTTGCGTTCGAGCTGGATCATCACCTTGCCGGGGCCCGGCGCTGCGTCGGCTGACGACTTGAGCGATGCGAACATCTCCTCGCTGGCAATCTCAAGGTTGACGCGAATGCGGATGGCGTTAGGCAGCTTGATCTTGACGGCATCGAGCGCCTGCACGGAGCTGATGGCGATCTTGGGCGCGGCGTCTTCTTCGCCCATGAGCACGCCGCGGATGATGACCGGCGCTTCCATCTTCAACTGCTCGGAGAGCTTCTCGTAGTCACGGGCGAAGCAGATGACGTCGATTTTGCCTGTGGCGTCTTCGAGGTGGCCCATGGCGTAGAGCTTGCCGTCGCGCTTGCTTTTGCGCGGCGTGGCCATGCCGTGGAGGGTGCCGGCGACCTGCAACTCGTCTGCGGGATCGGTCTGGCGGCCGAAGACGCGCTCCGGCGGCTTGCGCTCCAGCGCTTGCGCCACGCTGATGACGCCGGGCAGGTTGCGCAGCTTCTCCGCGTATTTGTCGAGCGGGTGGCCGGAGACGAAGAAGCCGAGGACTTCTTTCTCGTTTGCGAGGCGCTCGCTCTCCTCCCAGTCGGGCACGCGGGGTAAGTCGTCACCGGCGGCGGCATTTTTTGCGGGGCCATCGTCGAAGAGGCCGAAGAGACCGACCTGGCCCTGCGCGGCGTCCTTCTGCGCCTTCTGCGCGCGCTCCATTGCCTTGTCCACGGCGGCGTAGAGCGCGGCGCGATTGCCGAGCGAGTCAAGCGCGCCGGCCTTGATGAGCGACTCGATGACGCGCTTGTTCATCACGCGCAGGTCGACCTTCTCGCAGAACTCCCACAGGCTGCTGAAGCGGCCGCCGACTTCTTCACGCGCCTTGAGGATGGACTCAATGGCGTTGCCGCCGACGTTCTTGATTGCGGCGAGGCCGAAGCGGATGGCTTCGCCGTGGGGCGTGAACTGCGAGCCGGAGACTTGCACGTCGGGCGGCTCCACGGAGATGCCCATCTCCTTGCACTCGGCGATGTACTTGACGACGTTCTCGGGCTTTGAGACTTCCGAGGTCAGCAGGCCGGCCATGAACTCCACCGGATAGTGCGTTTTGAGATAGGCGGTCTGATAGCTGACGAGGCCGTAGGCGGCGGAGTGCGACTTGTTGAATCCGTAGCCGGCGAACTTCTCCATCTGGTCGAAGAGTTCGGCGGCGATGTCTTTGGGATGGCCGTTGGCCACGGCGCCGGAGACAAATCGATCGCGCTGCTTGGCCATCTCTTCGGGCTTCTTTTTGCCCATGGCGCGGCGCAGCAGGTCGGCTTCGCCGAGCGAGTAGCTGGCGAGCACGTTGGCGATCTGCATCACCTGTTCCTGGTAGACGATGACGCCGAGCGTTTCCTTGAGGATGGATTCGAGCTCGGGGAGCATGTACTCGACTTTGCGGCGGCCCCACTTGCGCTCGATGAAGTCGTCCATCATGCCGCCCTGGATGGGGCCGGGGCGGAAGAGCGCTGTGAGCGCGGTGAGCTCTTCGAGCCGCTCCGGCTTGTAGCGCCGCAGCATGTCGCGCATGCCATTGGACTCGAACTGGAAGACGCCGGATGTAAGCGCTGCCTGGAAGACCTTTTTGTAGGTCTCCTCGTCGTCGAGGGGAATGGTCTCGATGTCAACGTCGATGCCGCGGTTCTGCTTGATGAGCTTGAGGCAGTCGATGATGACGGTGAGCGTGGTGAGCCCGAGGAAGTCCATCTTCAACAGGCCCATCTTTTCGACCGCCTTCATGTCGTAGGCGGTCACGATTTCGTCGTTTTTGGTTTTGGCGACGGGAACGAGCTCAGTGAGCGGGCGCGGCGCAATGACGACCGCCGATGCGTGCACGCCGGAGCCGCGGACGAGGCCTTCGAGCTTCTTGGCGGTGTCGATCAACTCGCGGATGGTCTGCTCGCTGTCGTAGAGCTTGCGCAGGTCGGGCACGTCTTCGAGCGCCTTGTCGATGGTCATGCCGACGGTGGCAGGAATCAGCTTCGCGATGCGATCGACGTCGCTGTAGGGCATGTCGAGCGCGCGTCCGCAGTCCTTAATGGCAGCCTTGGCGGCCATGGTGTTGAAGGTGATGATCTGCGCCACCTGCTCGCGGCCGTACTTGCGGGTGACGTAGTCGATGACCTCGCCGCGGCGGTTCATGCAGAAGTCCACGTCGATATCGGGCATGGACACGCGCTCGGGATTGAGGAAGCGCTCGAAGAGCAGCACGTTCTGCATGGGGTCGATGTTGGTAATCTCCATGCAATAGGCGACGAGCGAGCCGGCGCCCGATCCGCGGCCGGGGCCGACGGGGATGCCGTGGTCGCGGGCGTACTTGATGAAGTCCCACACGATGAGGAAGTAGCCGGAGTACTTCATCTGGTGGATGATGCCGATCTCGTAGTTGAGGCGCGCCTCGTATTCGGCAAGGGACTTGCGGAGTTGGCCAGTCTGTTCGAGGTGCCGAATGGCGGTGTCGCGCCGCTTCTTGAAGCCCTCGCGGCACACCTGCTCAAAGTAGCTGTCGATGGTGTGGCCCTCGGGCACGTCCATCTGCGGGAAGGGATTGTCGACGGGGTGCAGCTTGAAGTTGCAGCGCTCGGCGATCTCCATGGTGCGCGCGAGCAGGCTGGGATTGTCCGGGAAGAGCCGCGCCATCTCGTCGCCGCTCTTGACGAAGAACTGGTCGGAGTCGAATTTGAAGCGGTCGGTGTCGTGAATCTTCGCGCCCGTCTGCACGCAGAGCATCACCTCGTGCGCATGCGAGTCTTCGCCGCAGAGGTAGTGCGAGTCGTTGGTGACCAGCATGGGGATGTCGAGCTCTTGTTCCAGGCGGAAGAGATCCTTCTGAATCTGCCGCTCGGCCTGCAGTCCCTGGTCCTGAATTTCGAGGTAGAAGTTGCCTTTGCCGAAGATGTCCTGGTACTGCGAGGCCACGGCGCGGGCCTTGGCATAGGCAGCCGCGGCATCGCCGTAGTTGCCCTTCTCATTCAGCAGCACCTCGCAGAGTTCGCCGCTCAGGCAGCCGGAGCTTGCGATGAGGCCCTTGGAGTGCGCGGCAAGGTACGCCTTGCTGATACGCGGCTTGCGGTAGAAGCCGTGCAGCGATGCCTCCGACGTGATGCGGATCAGATTGCGGTAGCCCTCTTCGTTCTCCGCCAGCACCAGAAGATGGTTGTAGTCGTCGCCCTGCGCGGGAGCGCGATGGTCCTCGTTCTTGCACACGTAGAGTTCGCAGCCGAGGATCGGCTTGATGCCCTTGTCCTTCGCAGCGTTGAAGAAGCGCACGGCGCCGTAGATGTTGCCGTGGTCGGTCATGGCGACGGACTTCTGGCCGAGGGCGGAGACGCGGTCGATGAGCTTTTCGATGTCGCAGGCGCCGTCGAGGAGGGAGTACTCGGTGTGCAGATGGAGGTGCGTGAACTCGGGCATGGTCTATGTAAATTCTAGTCGCGAAGCGGGTGCGCGATTCCGCGAAGATGCTGAGGAAAACGAGGCACAAATAGAGCGGTGCTTATGCTGCAACAACTTCGAGGCGGCCGCGGCTCTCAGCTTCTGAGAGGACCACAATCTTCACATCGCGTCCAAGGCGCACAAGGCAATCCATCATCTTGATCTCGCTGATTCCCCGGAACTGTCCTCGCAGCATCTTTGAGAGCTTGGGTTGGGAGAGCCCAAGGATTTCAGCGGCATGCTGCTGGGTCCATCCTCGTTCCCTCAGAATGTCGGCTATTTTGGAGACCAGTTGCGCCTTTACCAGCATCTGCTCCGCGTCGGCGAAGCCCAACTCCTCGTAAACATTCTTTGCCGATTTTTGCTTACTCATGACTGCAACCTCCGGGCCATCTTTTCGGCCTGTTTCAGTCGTTCCCGAATAATTTCCAGGTCCCGCTTGGGTGTAGCAATCCCGCGCTTTGATTTCTTCTGAAAGCAATGAAGTACGTAAACCGCATCCTCAAAACGTACGGTGTAGACCGCGCGAAAGGCATCTCCACGCCAGTCTTCGACAACCTCCAAGATGCCAGCTGAACCGAACCCGGTAAGGGGCTTTGCCGAGAGATGCGTTCTCCTCACCTGCGCTTGATAGAGCGCGAATCCGAACACCTGCTGCACCTCGTCCGGCATTCCCAAGAGGTCTTTCTTTGCAGAACCAATCCACCGCAGCGGCTTGAGGGGTTCGGGCACCCCTCATTATGCCCATTTAGGCATACTTCTGTCCAGCCAATGCTCCGCACAACGCTATGGCCGCGCTTGGCATAGTGAGCAGGACCAATCGCTATAATTGCGCAATCCTTGACTCGCTCCTGCGGTGACGACCAAAGCGAGTATTCAACTAATTCAGATTTCTGGCGGGAGATGCGGCATGAAGCGAATTGCATGTCTGGCGGTGATGTTGTTCGGCACGATGTTGCTGGCGGCGCAGGAAGCGCAGCAGGAGCCGCAGTTCAAGTCGATGCCGGGGCAGGGCCGGTCGATGGTGGTCTCGAAGTTGGGCATTGTGTCGACGCCGCAGTTCCTGGCCTCGCAGGCGGGCGCGCACATCCTGGAGCAGGGCGGGAATGCGATCGATGCGGCAATCGCGGCGAATGCCGTGATGGGCGTGGTGCAGCCGTATGTGAACGGGATTGGCGGCGACCTGTTCATGATCTACTACGACGCCAAGACGCAGAAGCTCTACGGGCTGAACTCGAGCGGCTGGACGCCGAAGGCGCTGACGCTCGACTACCTGAAATCGAAGGGCATCACCACGCTCGATCCCATTGGCGTAAACACTATCGACATTCCCGGCGCGGTGGCGGGCTGGGACGCAATGCACAAGCGCTTCGGCACGCTGCCCTTTACGACGACGCTGGCGCCGGCGATCTACTACGCGCAAAACGGATTTCCGCTGGCGGAGCGCAACGCGCGGTACTGGGTGGCGAAGCGGCTGATGAATCAGCCGGGATATAAGGAGACGTACGTGATCTGGCCGCACGCGCCGCGGCCGGGAGATCTGTTCCGCAATCCGGCGCTGGCGAATTCACTGCGGCAGATTGCCGCGCATGGGCGTGACGCGTTTTACAACGGGCCGATGACTGAAACGATGGTCAAGTTTCTGGATGCGCACGGCGGGCTGCATACGGTGGAGGATTTCCGAGACTTTCAGCCCGAGTGGGTTGAGCCAATTTCGACGACCTACCACGGTTGGACGATCTACGAGCTGCCGCCCAACGGGCAGGGCCTGGCGGCGCTGTCGATGCTGAACATCATGGAGCATTTTCCGCTGGCGCAGTACGGGCAGAACTCCGTGGACGCGCTGCATGTGATGATCGAGGCCAAGAAGCTGGCCTACGCCGATATGTACAAGTACGTGGGCGACCCGCGGTTTACGCCGATCCCGGTGAAGGAGCTTATCTCAAAGGAACTGGCGGCGAAACGCGCCAAGCTGATCGACATGAAGAAGGCATCGTGCGAGGTGGTGCCGTCGGATATCGAGGCGGAGCTGGACCGGCACGGGAACTCGACGATCTATCTTTCGGTGATCGACAAGGACGGCAACATTGTTTCGCTGATCCAGAGCAACTACGCGGGGTACGGCACGGGCTTTGTGGCGCCGGGGTTGGGCTTCAGCTTCCAGAACCGCGGCGATCTGTTTCGCATTGAGCCGAACCTGCCCAACTCGATTGCCGGGCACAAGCGGCCGCTGCACACGATCATTCCGGCGTTCATGGAGAAGGGCGATATCCGTATCGGATTCGGCATCATGGGCGGATGGAATCAGGCGCAGGCGCACGCGCAGTTCGTGTCCAACATTGTGGACTTCCACATGAACGTGCAGTCGGCGCTGGAGCAGCCGCGGTTCACAAAAGAAACGTTCGCCGGCTGCGACGTGATGATGGAAAAGACGATCCCGGCGGATGTGCGCGCCGGCCTTGCCGCCCGCGGCCACCAGATCAAGCTGCTGGAGCCGTTTTCGTTTACTGTGGGTCAAGGCGCGGCGGTGGTTCGTGACCTCGACAGAAAGGTCAACTTCGCCGCTGGCGATCCGCGCTCGGATGGGGCGGCGATTCCGCAGGAGCCGGATACGAAGTAGCCCGAATTGGAGCAGCCCACGGGCGGCCCCGCTCTTTGGGACAGGTGTTTCCTTTTCGCATTCGTACCACTGATCGGGGATTGCGGAACTGCCGATTTTGTTCCATGGTGGTACAAGCAACATCTATATAGCTGATCGGGGTTCCTGGGGCGTGAGGAAGTTCTATTTATGGAAGGGCATGGCGGCCGCGGCGGGGGCGCTGGCGGCAACGGCGGCGTTCGGGCAATATCTGCCCTCGAATAGCCAGCCGGCGCAGGCGCAAACGAATCCAGCTTTTCGCCCGCTTGTGCCGCAAGCAGTCCAACCCGCGCTGGCGGAGACTCCGGCTGAAAAACCGTTTGTGCCGCCTGTGCCGCCGCCTGCCATTGCGCCTGCGGTGCCACCGGCTGCCGAGATTCAGGTACCAATGCAGGAGGTCCCGGAGCTATCTCCCGCAGTGCAGACGCTGTTGAGTTTTAAGCCTTCGGATGTGAAGTTCGATGTCGACGACCTGATGGACATTCTGCGCGACAAGCGGCACGAGGGCTGGGTGCTGGCTGCTTATCCTGATCCCAAGACCGCGCAGCCGCTGATCGGCGCGGGATTCAGCCTTGATTTGCCGGAACGACCGCATCCGCAGAGTGACCCACTAAATCCGAACCAATTTATTGAGGCGTCTTCCGCAGACTTGTGGCAGGCGGCGGGGCTTGCGCCGGAAAAGCTGAAAGGGATTCTGACGGACTACTACGACAAGCTTGCGACGCTGGATAAGCGCGGATTCCGCCTGCAGATCCGGCAGCTCGAGCCGCAGATCACAGACGAGGATGCCAATGCCCTGCTCCGCATCGGCATCATTCAGGCCGTGGAGAACGCGAAAGCATATTGCCGGAACTTCGACCGGCTGAGTGCGAGCCAGCAGATGGCGATGACGCAGCTTGTGTACCAGATGGGAATCAACCTGCAGGAGTTCAGCACGTTCCTGACGCTCATGAATCAGGACAACGTGGCGGAGACGGCGAAGGTGGCGCGCGCCGATCGCTTGTACTGGCAGCAGGTGCAGTTGAGCCTGGTACACAGCCAGTGGGCGCGGCTCTATCGCGACCGGGCCAAGGCGGTGATCGCGATGCTCGACCCGAGCTACGAGGCGAACCCCACGCGAGCGGAGCGGCGCATCAACGCAGTGCTGCCCTCGCGGCATCACTATCGCCGGCATAAGGCGCACCTGCGGCGGGCGGTGTATACGCGCCAGCACGGTGCCGCCAGCCGGCGCAGAGCGCGTACAAGGAAAGACTAGCCAGCCAACTGGTCAGCGAGCGGGCAGAGCGAAGGCGCGGATCACTCCGCGCCTTTTCCATTGCTGCGGTTGTCGCCGTTGAGCATCAAGGCTTCTGCCCCACAACCGAAGACCTGGGCGGCCAAATATATACTCAAGGGCGCGATGAAGTTAAAGCCTGTACTCTGCTCTCTTTTGCTCGTCCTGCTGGGCGGTGCTCTCCATGCCCAACCGGGATTTGTGCATACGTCGGGAACTCAGCTTGTGGACGGCAGCGGCAAGCCGCTCATGCTGCGCGGCATCAACCTGGGCAATTGGTTTGAGCCGGAAGGCTACATGTTTCACCTGGATGGTGGACCGCAGTCTCCGCGCGAGATCGAGGAGCTTACCCGCGAGCTGATCGGGCCGGAGCAATCCGCCGCGTTCTGGCAGCAGTGGCGCGCCACTTACATCACCCAGGTGGACATCGACCGTATTCACCGGATGGGGTTCAACTCCGTGCGCGTGCCGATCCATTGGAAGTTCTTCGACAGCGATGACGCCGAGGGTTTCCGATTGATGGACAGGCTGGTGAGCTGGGCGCGCAAGGACGGCGTGTACATCATCATCGACCTGCACTGCGCACCCGGAGGCCAGACCGGCACCAACATCGATGACAGTTGGGGCTACCCGTGGCTCTACTCCGATGCGCAGGCGCAGGCGAGGACCATCGCGGTGTGGCGCAGGATTGCCAGGCGCTACGCCAACGAACCGATTGTGCTCGGCTACGATCTGCTGAACGAACCCATCCCGCACTTTCCGCAACTGCAGCGCTACAACAAGGATCTGGAACCGCTGTACCGTCGCATTGCCGGCGCGATCCGGCAGGTGGACACGCATCATGTGCTGATTCTGGGCGGCGCGCAGTGGGATTCCAACTTCAAGGTCTTTGGGCCGCCGTTCGACAAGAACGTGATGTACACCTTCCACAAGTACTGGACCGCGCCGGACGCGAGCGTGATTCGGGAGTATCTGGATTTTCGCGACAAGTATCACGTGCCGATCTGGCTGGGCGAGTCGGGCGAGAACACCGATCAGTGGATCGCGGCGTTTGTTAAAACTCTGGAGGCGAACCACGTAGGCTGGTGTTTCTGGCCGTACAAGAAGATGGATGCGACCTCCAGCGTGGTGACCTTCGACAGGCCCGCGCACTGGGACGAGGTGGTAAAGCTGGCAGCGATGAAGCCGGGCACCGGCGACGCGGAAAAGCGCATTGCGGCGCGGCCCTCGCCGGAAGCGGCGCAAGCGATCTTCAACGATCTACTGCAGAAGGTCCGGTTTGCAGATGAACGCGAGAATGCCGGCTACGTGCAGGCGCTTGGTCTGAGAGCCGCGCAGTAATCGCATCTATACTGGACGGCAAGCCTATGCACCTGCGCACTCTGCTCGCTTCCCTTCTCGTCTCCGCATCTGTCGGCGTTTGCGGACAAGGTACCGCTGATTCACATGCGAAGAACGCGCAGCAGCCTCTCCGGCTGGATGCGCGCAATCCGCATTACTTCCGCTACGAAGGAAAGACCATCGCGCTCATCACCGACGGCGAGCACTATGGCTCGGTGATCAATGCGGCGTTCGACTGGCACACGTATCTGGCAACGCTGCAGGCCGAGGGGCTGAACTTTACGCGCATCTTCGGCGGCAGCTATGTGGAGGTGCCGGGAACGTCGTTCGGCATCAAGCACAACACGCTGGCGCCGGAAGACGGGAAGCTGATCCTGCCGTGGGCACGCAGCAGCGAACCGGGCTATGCAGGCGGCGGCAACAAGTTCGACCTCGACAAGTGGGATCCCGAGTACTTCCAGCGGCTGCATGCGTTTCTCAGTGAGGCGCAGCGGCGGGGCATTGTGGTGGAGCTATCGCTGTTCTCCTCGCAGTACGGCGACGCGCAGTGGAAGGTGAGCCCGCTGAATGCCGCGAACAACGTGAACCACGCCGACGATGTGGGCTGGAAGCGGATTAACACGCTGGAGAACGGCAACCTGCTCGCCGTGCAAGAGCGCTACGTGCGCAAGCTGGTGCGCGAGGTGAATGCGTATCCGAACGTCTTCTTCGAGATTCAGAACGAGCCGTGGTCCGATCATCCGCGGCTTGTGAATGTCGTGAATCCGTATCTGTTTCCGCCGGCGCGCGACCGTTATCCCAACTCGGTGGAAGTGGCCGATGCAGATTCCATGGCTTGGCAGACGCGGGTGGCGCAGTGGATCACGAGTGAAGAGGCGCAGTTGCCGAACAAGCACATGATCGCGCAGTGCTATGCGAACTTCTTCGCCCCGGTGCGCACGCTGGTGCCGGGTGTGAGTATCGTCAACTTCCACTACGCCTACCCTGAGGCAGCCACGCTGAACGCCGGCATCGGCAAAGCGATCGACTATGACGAGACGGGATTCCTTGGCCAGAGCGACGACGTGTATCGGCGGCAGGCGTGGAACTTCATGCTGGCGGGTGGCAGTGCGTTTGATGGGCTGGACTATTCATTCACGACCGAGCATCCCGATGGCACGGAATCCGCTCCGAACGGCCCCGGAGGGGGCAGCCCGGCACTGCGCAAACAGTTGGGAATCCTGGCACGGTTTTTGCGCGCGCTGCCCCTGGAAGAGATGAAGCCGGATTTCGCCGCCGTGGTACATGCGGATGGCGTGGTGGCGCACGCGCTCTCCGACGGGCTCGGAACCTATGCGATGTATCTGGATGGTCAGGGGCCGGGACAACTCAGGCTGCGTCTTCCTGCGGGTAGATATCGCGGAGTTTGGGTCGATCCTGCCACAGGCGCGGAGACTGCGGCCGAGGCGCTGCACAGCGACGGCGGTGTCCTTAATCTTGAGATGCCGAAGTTTACGCAAGGCCTGGCACTGCGGCTGAGACTATACTGATCCCCTGCGGGTCCCACGCATCTCGAATCAAAACTTACGGAGAATCTGAATGCAACGTTCTGTTCGCATGTTTGCTGCTCTTGCCGCTTTCGCGGTGGCCGCGCCGGTTGCACTTGTGCACGGCCAGGCCGACAAGACAAAGACCGATACCAAGCCGGCTGTGACGCCGGCCGCGCCCGATTCCGCCACCGACGGCTCGGTGACGGTTCACGGGCAGGCGATTGCCTACACCGCGATTGCGGGCACCATCACGGTGGGCGCAAACGATGAGCAGGATGCGCAGCTCGGCCTGGATGGCAAGCCCGAACCCGGCAGCCAGTTGGCGGCGAGCGAACCCAAGGATGCCAAGGATGCGCCGCCTACTGCGCGCATGTCGTTCTTTGCGTATTTCAAAAAGGATGCGAAGGCTGAGGACCGGCCGATTACGTTCTTCTACAACGGCGGCCCCGGCAGCTCAACGGTATGGCTGCACATGGGATCGTTCGGGCCGAAGCACGTGGAGACCGCGAGCGACACGCATCTGCCCGGCGCGCCTTACAAGATGGTGAACAACGACAACTCGCTGCTCGACGTGAGCGACGAGGTGTTCATCGATATGCCGGGAACCGGCTTCGGCCGGCTGATGGGCAAGGATCCTGAGAAGGCCTTCTGGGGCGTGGATGAGGACGCCAACGCATTTGCGCGCTTTATTCAGCGCTTCCTGACCAAGTACAACCGGTGGAATTCGCCCAAGTACATCTTTGGCGAGAGCTACGGAACGACGCGCTCAGCGGTGCTATCGAACATTCTGGAGAACAACAAGAACATCGATCTGAACGGCGTGATTCTGCTGTCGCAGATCTTCAACTTCACCACCGACATCGACGGACCGCAGGCCAATCCCGGCGTGGATCTGCCGTACGAGCTGGCGTTGCCGACCTATGCGGCCACGGCGTGGTACCACAAGAAGCTTCCCCAGCAGCCGGCGCAGTTGCAGCCGTTCCTGAAAGAGGTGGAGGCCTTCGCCACCGGCCCCTATGAGCACGCGCTGGCGCAGGGCACCGACCTGAGCGCCGAGGAGAAGCAGGCGACCGCCGAGAAGCTGCACGAGTACACCGGGCTTCCGGTGGACTACCTGATGCACGGCGATCTGCGCATCAGCGGCGGCGAGTTCGAGAAGACTCTGCAGGGGAACGACGATATAACCACGGGCCGGCTCGACACACGCTTCTCCGGACCCAGCATCGATCCGCTCAGCCAGTTTGCGCAGTACGATCCGCAGAGTTCGGCGATCTCTTCGGCCTATGTGTCGCTGTTCAATGACTACGTTCGCAACGTGCTGAAGTATGGCGCGGGGCAGACGTATCTGCCGGAGGCGCTGTTCGGGTCGCATGAGTGGGACATGAAGCACAACGGCAACCCGATCAGCATGAACGTGGCGCCCGACCTGGCGATGGCGATGAAGACGAATCCGCAACTGAAGGTGATGGTGAACGGCGGCTACTACGACCTGGCCACGCCGTTTTTTGCCGCGCAGTATGAGGACAAGCACCTGCCGATTCCGCAGTCGCTGGCGAAAAACATTCAGTACGACTGGTACGAGTCGGGACACATGGTGTACGTGCGCGATGAGAGCCTGAAGCAGTTGCACGATCACGTGGCGGCGTTCATTCGGTCCACGGATGAATTGAAATAGGCGCAGTCAAAAAACCAGAAGAAAGGGCGCGCTCGCTTTGCGGGCGCGCCCTTTCGCTTTTGCAGAGGAGCTATCCGGCAGATTGGCCTGGTTGCAGTTCCTTGCAATAGATCTCGGCATCGCGGCTCCGGCCGTAATATCCTGCGTGTCTTGCCTTGGGGACGTAACCCTCAGAACGATAGAGGCGAATCGCCGGTTCGTTCTGCGTATCGACGTGCAGCCAGATCTGCTTTGCGCCCGCCTCGCGCGCAGAGGCTTCGAGGCGCCGCAGCAGTTCGATGCCGACGCCGCGGCGGCGGAAATCCGGGCTGACTTCGATGGTCTGAATGTAGCCAACGATGTCGGCGGGCGCGCCGGACCACTCGATGATTGCGAAACCGGCAAGCCGGCCATCGTCCTCGGCCACCCAGGCCACCGTCTCCCTGTTGCGGAGCAGCGAGCGCATGTAAGCGCGGCCGAAGCGAAGGGGCGGCTCGAAGCAAGCTTCCTCGATCGCGTAGAGCTGCGGGAAGTCGGCGGGAGAATAACGGCGAAAGATCATGGGCAGCGAGCCGGCGGGGCAGAACATTCACAATGCGTCCGCCTCCTCGTATGCTAACCGGCTTACTTGCTGCGGCAGACGCGAAAGCCCTGGTCGGGGCCCTTGCCGTTCGCTGCCAGACTGCCACGGAAGGATGTGGCGGTGGCGAATGCCGCGCCCATCCAGCCGCCGCCTCTCCAGACCCGGCCGAAACCCTGGGGCGGACCTTTGGGATCAGTCGCATGGCTCGGTAACTCGCCATACCAGTCCCAGCACCACTCGCGCACATTGCCGGACATATCGTAGATGCCCAGTTCATTGGGCAACTTACTCCCTACGGGCCGCGGGCGATCATGATTCTGAACCAGGTTCGGCCAGTACCAATAGCCCTCCAGGTAGTGATCGCCGGAGTTTCTCCAGTACCACGCCACCTCGTCCACGCTGTCGCTGCCACTGTAGATGTAACTCTTGCTCTGCTGGCCACCGCCGGCCGCGTACTCCCACTCTGCCTCAGTCGGCAGACGGTAGCCATTGGCATGCGGGTTGATCGTCACCGTCCATTGGATGTTATCGAGATTGCCAAACTTCGGATCCGGCTTGTTATGCGGATCTTTTCTGGTCTTATCGATGTTGTAGTAGGGTCGCAGCCCCTCCTGGATGCTCCGCTTATTGCAGTATTCGATGGCGTCATACCAGCTCACCATCTCCACGGGCAGATTGGCGCCGACGAACCGGGAAGGGTTACTGCCCATGACCTTTGCCCATTCCTTTTGCGTCACATCGTATTTGGCGATGTAGAAGCCGGGGATGGTGATGTTCTTACCGTAGTAGTTAGAGTGTGTGTTTCTGAACGTTCCGCCTTTTGCCAGGACAAAGCTGCCGGGCGTTTGCCCCGAACAAGCGCATACGCATAGCAATACGGCCGCGAATATGACCAGTCTTCTCATGAAGTAGTCCCGCCCCCGTGCTCGTTTTTGAGTTCTACTGCTCCCCTGCGCGGCCGGGCCGCCGGCTGGTTTGCCCGCAGGCCCGGCAATGCTGCAACAGGTGATCCGGACGAGTCGCTACCAGACGGTCGCGTTCACATAGCCGCTTCGGCCGCCGTAGGCCTCGGTTCCCAGGATCATGTAGTTGAACGTGCCGAGGTTCATTCCCTTGTTCTGCCAGGCGGTGAAGTGATTGCCGGTGGTCACGTAGTGATTTTGGCCGATCGATGAGCCGCCCCAGTTATCGAGATACTGCTCGAAGGTGGCGGTACCGATGATGGAAGGCTGGTTCACTTGCTGGTGCTCGTAGGTACTGTAGGTGTGGCCGTCGCTGCTCATGCTTCCCTTGTAGGTTCCGTTGGCCACTGAACCGAACTCGCAGATGTAGTACTCGACGAGCGGATTCGTGGTCCAACCGTAGATGGAGATGTTGTTGTAGCCACTGGCCGCGCCCACGTTGTAGCCGACGCTGCGATCGCCACCGGGATTCCAGCCCTTGCCGCCGACCACGTCATTGACGTTGGACCACGAGATGGAGTAGTTTCCGCCCCCGTAGAGACTGGTCAGGGTCATGGTTGCCGAACCGCCGCTGCTGTACAGCGAATAGTAGTACCCGTTGTTGGTGCCGGTTCCGTTGTTGTAGACGGTTGTCTGGGCGTTGGCCGTGATGGCCACGCAAGCGATTGCAACGAGAGCCAGAAGCATCAGCTGGACTCGCGATGAGACGCACTTCAATAACCGCATGCCAATTTCTCCTTTGTTGGGTTCCCGGGAAAACCGGAGAACGCGTTTTGTCCTGACTGCTGAAGGAACAAGCTGGTTGTTACGGCTTGAGCAGACCCCGGATCTTCGGGTCGGGAAAGGAGACATCGTTGGGCTAACTTCGGCCCACGGCGTGGTGGATGTTTTTTAAGGGACGACTTCACCGGCCGTGCCGCGCAATCGGCGACTCGCGATATCGCGGGCTGCGAGGCGGGAGAATGCTAAATCAATTTAGTGAAGAAAGTAAAGCGATTTTCTTTCTCATGTAAATAGCTTTGGTTAAACGTTTTTACGGGATTCCGAACTTTCTGGCAGGGAGACGGGATCCTCTAACTTCGAAGTTATCGGGCCGGATTACTGGTAATTCCAGACACGGAAAATCCCATCCACTCCGCGATCAACTGCGCAATAGATGGGATGCCGTGGTTCTGCCGATGATTTGGAGCCGGCCGACTGAACTAGACCTTGGCTTCGAGATCGCGGATGACGTCGAAGAAGCGCTGGTCGAGGCGGCGGTTGGTGGAGATGGCTTCCTTGATGGTGATGTCGGTGATGTCAGTGCCACGGAGGACGGCGATGCGGCCCCACTTGTTCTGGTGGACCATATCGATGGCGTGCAGGCCGTAGCGCTGGCCGAGCAGGCGGTCGTAGGCGGTGGGCACGCCGCCGCGCTGAGTGTGGCCCAGGTTCACGCTGCGGGTTTCAAAGCCAGTCTTCTTCTCGATCAGTTCGGCAAGGGCTTCACCGATGCCGGAGAGACGCACGTGGCCAAAGGCGTCCACCTCCTTGGAGCCGGTGACCTGACCGACTTCCGGCAGATGGCAGCCTTCCGCAACCACCACTACGCCGTAGTGCTTGCCGTGATCGTAGTTGTACTTGAGCAGGGCGCAAACGTGGTCGATGTCGATGTCCTGCTCGGGGACAAGAACAACGTGCGCGCCGCCGGCGATACCGGAGGCCATGGCGATCCAGCCGGCATCGCGGCCCATTACCTCGACGACGATGACGCGGTTGTGCGAGTCGGCGGTGGTGTGGATGCGGTCGATGGCTTCGGTGGCGATCATGACGGCGGTGTCAAAGCCGAAGGTGGCGTCAGTGCCGTTGATGTCGTTGTCGATGGTCTTGGGCACGCCGATGGCGGGCATGCCGTTCTCGCTGAGGAACAGGGTGACGGACTGCGTGTCGTCGCCGCCGAGGGCGATCAACGCATCGATCTTGTTCTTCTTCAGGACTTCCTTCACTTTGTCGATGCCGCCGGGGATCTTCTTGACGTTGGTGCGCGACGAGTGAAGGATGGTGCCGCCCTTGAGCTGGATGCCGTCGATGGCTTCCAGGGTCAGCGGAATCCATTGATCTTCCAGCACGCCCTTCCAGCCATTGAGGAAGCCGATGAACTCGTCTCCGTAGGTGTTGATGCCCTTCCTCACCGCCGCATAAATCACCGCATTCAAGCCGGGGCAGTCGCCGCCACCGGTCAACAAAGCAACTCGCATCGGAACCTCTCCTGAAAAAATAAAAATGGTGCGGCCGGACCCGCAGAGCGTGTGCGCGCCGTCGCGGCATGCCCACAGATCGACGCCATATACAGTGTACTCTGCGGTCGTCAAGTGGATGCGTGATGGCGCTCACGCAATGGACAGAACGGCCAGCCAACTCGCACCGTTAGAATGAGGCGAGCCGATTATGCCCGGAACCGGAGCTCTACTTCTGCTTGGATTTGCCGGCCTGGTTGTGGTGGTGCTGCTGGTGTTGCTGCAGCTCACGCGCCTGGGTTTCCTTATCCGCAGCACCATTCCGGACCGGCCGCGGCAGCGGATGTTCCTGGCGTCGGTCGCGTTTCTGATCACCTTTGCGGGCGTGCGGTTGCTGGTTCACCTTATCGTGGAGAACCGGGGACCGTTCGGATGGGTGGTGGTGAAGGGCCATCACATTCACCACCTGGTGTGGGGCATCCTTATCCTGCTGCTGGTCGGATACGGTTGGCTTCTCGACCTGGGACGGTCACACTCTCCCATCTCCATCTTCCTGAGCCGGCTCATGTGCCTTTGCTACGGCGTGGGCGCCGCGCTCACGCTCGATGAGTTCGCGCTGTGGCTCAACCTGGAGCCGGACGCCTACTGGACGCGGCAGGGCCGCCTGAGCGTGGATGCGGTGATCCTTTTCGGCAGCATTCTGGCGGTGGGCGCATGGGGCGCGCCGTTTTTCCGCGGGCTGCACCGCATGTGGACCAAGCGCAGCCTCTTCCGGCGCGATGTGGAGCGCGATCTGGGGCTTCCTATTCGGCGCGCGCGGTTGCTTCGTCCGCGTAAAGCTCGTCGATCGCCGCCGCATAGCGCTGATTGATCACCCTGCGCTTGAGCTTCATGGAGGGCGTGAGTTCGCCGCTCTCCTGCGACCACTCGTCCGCCACAATCCGGAAGCGCTTCACGCTTTCAAAGTTCGCCAGGCCGGAGTTGGCTTCGCGCACAATCTCCGCATACAGGGCGACAATGCGGGGGTTGGCGACGAGATCTTGCGGCGAGCTTGCCAAGACGCCATGGATCTTCGCCCAGTCGTTCAACGCTTTCATATTCGGCGAAATCAAAGCGGAGATGAACTTGTGGCGGTCACCGACCAAGGCGGCCTGCCCGACCAGAACGTTCGCTTTCAGCTTGTTCTCGATGGGCTGCGGCGCAACCAGCTTGCCGCCCGATGTCTTGAGCAGTTCCTTCTTGCGGTCGGTGATGTAGAGGAACTGGTCGTGATCGAGGTGGGCAATATCTCCTGTGCGGAACCAGCCTTCCGCATCGAAGACCTCGGCGTTCGCCTCCGGCTTGTTCCAATAGCCGGGGAAGATGGAAGGGCCTCGCACCAGGAGTTCGCCGTCTTCGGCGAACTTCAGTTCGACGTTGGGCAGCGGCTGGCCGACGGAGCCCATGCGCTGGGATTTGGGCGAATTGATGGCGATCACCGGCGAGGTTTCGGTGAGGCCGTAGCCTTCCCACACCGGAATGCCGACCGATGCGAACCAGCGCGCCGTATCGATACCCAGCGGCGCGCCGCCGGAGACGAAGGTTTGCACACGGCCCCCAAAGGCCTCGCGCACCTTGCCATAGACGAGCTTGTTGGCCGTCTTCCACGCGAATGCCGAGGGCGTGCGGCCGGCATAGACCGTCTCGGCGTGCTGCTGGCCAATGCGAACGGCGGCGGCAAGAAGTCGCTTTTTGATGGGGCTGAGCCCGGAACGGCGCTCCACCTCCTGCCGCACCTTCTCATACACGCGGGGCACGCCGACCAGCACCGTGGGACGGACCTCGCGCATGGCCTGCGGAAGCTTGTCGAATTGCGGGCAGTAGGCGACCTGAGCGCCGTGGGCGTACATCACGTAATCGAGCGCGCGCGCGGTGATATGCGAGAGCGGCAGAAACGAGATGCAGAGGTCCGTGGGGCCAAAGGAAAAGTCGCGCACGCAGACGTTCTGGTTGGTGGCGATGTTGCCGTGCGTGAGCATGACGCCTTTGGGCTCGCCCGTGGTGCCGGAGGTGTAGATGAGCGTGGCCAGGTCCGTGGGCGCAACCGCTGCCGCCTGGGCCTCGAACGCCGCATCGCGCTCCGCGCCACGCGAATCCGCGCCGGCCATGAGGCTGCTGAAGGGGACCGCGCCGGCGAGCCCTTCGGCGGAGTCCATGACCACGATTTGCTCGAGCGGCGTTTGCGTACGCACCGCGGCCAGCTTGTCGAACTGCTGGCGTGTGGAGACGATGGCGACGCGGCAATCCGCATCGCGCAGCAACGCAGCGGTCTGCTCGCCGGTCAGCGTGGGATACACCGGCACATCGGCGGCGCCAAGCGCGAGGATGGCAAAGTCGCTGACGGCCCATTCCCAGCGATTTTCACCAATGAGCGCCACGCGGCTGCCCTTGCCGACGCCCCAGTTCGCCAGGGCCGCGGCCAGCGCGCGAACCCGCTGATAGATCTGTTCGGAGGAAATCGGCAGCCACTGGCCGGTTTCGTCCTGCCACAGGACGGCCGCGGGATTGCCTGCTCGCGCGATCCGGAAGAACAGATCGTTGATGGTCTGAATCGGGTTCTGTGTTGTCATTTCGAGCAACGCCGGGATCGGAGTCAATCGAGAGTGTAACAGCCGCGAGGGTTCGCTGTTGATGGGCGAGAAACCCTGGACAAGAAAATGGTATCGCCGGAATCGTGGCGAAGGTAAACTGAATGTGCAATTCTCCCCCGTCCATAGCATCCGATTCCTGGGCCTTTCTACGCATGAAGCTCGAGACCGCAGCCGCCTACCTGGAAGAGCCGGAGAAACTCTTGCTGGACCGTGTCCTCACGTTCCAGAAGGGATATCTTGTGGTGGCGAGCCTGCTGGCGCTTCTTGGACTGATGGCGTGGGCGGCGCCAGGTTTGCGTCATTGGCTTCCAGCATGGATCATCATGTCGCCCAGCGCGGCGCTGGTTTCGCTGGCCTGCGCAGCGTGCCTGGCTTTGTCGCTTTCCCCGGCCGCACGCGATGGGTATAGCCTCCGGGACTGGGTAGCCGTGGCCGCCGTCGCACTGGGGGTTACCGCATGGATTGCTGCGGGAGGAATCGCGGCACTGCCTCGCCTGTTTTCCCTGGACGACTACCCCGCGCTGCGGCCCGGCGAAATGACGATCCAGTTTGCCGCGGCATTCCTGCTGCTCGGGCTGCTGCTTGTTTTCTTGACGGCGGATCGGGGAATCGCCTCTCATGCGGCAGACATCGTGCTCGGCATCCTCATCGTCGAGACCCTCTTCCTGGCAGCGCGATACACCTTTCAGGTGACTCACATGTTTGGCGTCTCGGTGTTGGATCCGACGCCACCCGCCACCCTGTTTGAGCTGCTTCTACTGACCCTGATTGCAGGCCTGGCCCGCGCCCGCCATGGGTTCTTCGATATCCTGCTCGGCGCGGGAATGGGCGGCCGCATCGCGCGTCCCCTCACGATCGCCGTGATACTCGTGCCCTTCTCGCGAGAGGCGATGCGGGAGCGTCTCATCCACGTTCACCTTGTCCCCGAACATGGCGCGGCCGCGTTTCTGGCAGCCCTCACCTCCCTTGTGGGTCTGATCCTGGTGGTAATGGTCAGCCGGTACATCGGCCGGATGGAAGCATCGATTCGGCATCTTAGCCTGCGCGATGAACTAACCGGCCTCTATAATCTGCGGGGATTCAGGCTCCTTGCGGATCAGGCGCTGCGGATGGCGCAACGCTCCAATTTGCCCTTCTCGCTGTTGTTCATCGACGTGGACGACCTGAAGCAGATTAACGACACGATGGGGCACTCCGTGGGTTCTGCCATGCTGGCCGAGACCGCCGAGTTACTGAAAACCAGCGTAAGAGAAGCCGACGTGGTGGGGCGCATCGGCGGCGATGAGTTTGCCATCGCCGGCCAGTTCACTCAGCAGACGATCGTTGAGGCGGCCGTACGTCTGGAAGCACAGGCACTGATGACGCGCAGCGAGGCGAGCCAATCCCTGCCTATCAGCCTGAGCATTGGATACGTGACGGCCCAGCCCGGGGCACAGGAGACGCTTGAGCAACTGCTCGAAGCCGCCGATGCGGTGATGTACAACCAGAAGCGCCGCAAGAAACTGCAAGTCTGCTGAGGGGAATTTCCGCCGGACCTGCCTGCTGTGCTTCCTCTCAATATGCGGGACCCTGAGAGCAGCGGCTTTCATATACGCGCGGCCAAGCTGCTGATTTGGCACGAATTCCCGCCCCGGAATCGATTTTCCACATCTTGCATAGTTATGCATTGTTATGTATATTTATTCAGTACGGCTTTGAAGCGATCCTACGCTTAGCGCGAGGTCGCTGCCGCTTTTCAACGTGAAACAAGAACGCCACAATGCGATACGCGAGTTGCTGGCCGGCGCGCAGATCACCAATCAGGATGAGCTGCGGCGCAAGCTGCGGCGGCGCGGATTTGAGGTGACGCAGGCAACGCTCTCGCGCGACATTCACGAGCTGCGCATCTACAAGGGGCCCGCCGGCTACACGCTGCCCAACGGAAACGGGAACATCGCGGCGGCCGAAGAGGACGAGGGACCTCCCTCTGTGGCAGACGTGCTGGAGGGTTTTGGGTTGCGGGTGCGGCACGCCATGAATCAGGTAATTTTGCGGACGGTGCTGGGCGGAGCCCAGCCGGTAGCCGCTGCTTTGGACCATGAGGAATGGCCGGAGGTGGTGGGTACGATCGCCGGCGATGACACGGTGTTGATTATTTGCCAGGATGCGCGCCACGCAACCGAGGTAGCGGCGCGGCTCAGGACGATGTTGGAATCATGACGACAGTGCAGACCGCAGTGATTGGAGTAACAGGCTACGCGGGCGCCGAGTTGGCCCGCCTGCTTCTGCGCCATCCCCGCCTGAAACAGGTTCCGCCGGTCTTTGCGGGAAGGCTCGAGGAGAAGGACGCGCAGCGCGGCGGCATTCCGCTGGGCGAGATCCATCCCGAACTGATGGACAGCCGCGGCAATGGCAATCTGCGCATGCAGCAGTTCTCATGGGACCTTCTGACGGAGAAGAAGGTCGAGGTGCTGTTTCTGGCCACTCCGCACGAGCAATCGCGGAAGTGGGTACCGGAGGCGCTCGGGCGCGGCATCCGCGTCATCGACCTGAGCGGCGCGTGGCGCCTGGAAGATGCGCACAACCGCGCGGTGTACGCGTTTGAAGATGAGGGCGAGCCGGCGGCGGTTGCGACGCAGGCCGCAGCCATCTACGGCATGCCGGAGCTTCATCGCGCCAGGATCAAAGATGCGCGCGTGATCGCGAACCCGGGCTGCTACTCCACATCGGTCATCCTGGCGCTGCGGCCGCTGGTTGCCGCGGGGATTGTCAATGTGGAACACGGAATCATTGCCGACGCCAAGAGCGGCGTGAGTGGCGCGGGAAAAGCGCCGACGGCGAAGACGCACTTCATGTCCGCCGCCGATAACCTGTCGGCGTACGCCGTCTTCGGGCATCGCCACACGGGCGAGTTGATCGAGCAGATTGGAATTGAGGCGGACCAGATTGTCTTCACTCCGCATCTGCTGCCGATTCCCCGCGGCATTCTTTCCACGATCTACGTACGGTTTAGGGCACCGCAGACGCGCGCCAGTGTTCTCGACATCTATCGCGCTTTCTTTACTGGAAGCCCGATGGTGCGTTTGCACGAGCATGGATTACCGCAGATCCAACACATCGTGCGAACGAGCTACTGCGATATTGGCTTCCAGCTCTCGCACGATGGCAGGCGCGCGGTCATCGTAAGTTGCCTGGACAATCTTTTGAAGGGAGCATCCTCCCAGGCCGTGCAGAACATGAACGTGATGTTTGGCTGGGATGAAGCGGAGGGGCTCGAATGAGATACGTTGTCAAATTGGGCGGAGCGGGCCTGGAGACGCCGGAGTTGCTGCAGGGATCGATGCGTGCGATTGCGGAACTTGTGCGCGATGGAAACCAGGTGGCCGTGGTGCACGGCGGCGGCGTGCAACTTACGCGCACGCTGAAGGCGCTGGGCAAGCAAAGCGAATTCGTGAACGGGCTGCGCGTTACCGATGCGGAAACCCGCGATGTTGCGTTGATGGTTTTCGCCGGCAAGGTAAACAAATCGCTTGTGGCTGCGCTGGGCGCACTGGGACAGCCAGCCGTAGGGCTCTGCGGTGGCGACGGGTTGCTGTTTCGCGCGCGCAAAAAGCGCACATCGCCGGATCTCGGATTTGTGGGCGAGATTGCTTCGAGCGATCCGCGCTGGATTGAGGCCATCTGGAAGCTCAATGGCGTGCCGGTGCTTTCGTCCGTGGCCCTCGGATTTGACGGCGAGTACTACAACATCAACGCCGATGAGATGGCTGCGGCGTGCGCCATCGCCTGCCGCGCGGATGCGCTGGTGTTCCTGACCGATGTGCCCGGCGTGCGCGGAGGTGACGGCAACGTGCTGCGCTGGCTCAGCATCGACCAGATAGCAGAGATGGCAAAGAGCGCGATTATTTCCGGAGGCATGCTGCCCAAGCTGAGCGCCTGCCGCGAGGCGCTATTGAATGGCGTGAAGCGCGTGCGCATTTTGCCGGCGGAGGCAGCCGCTTCCCTGCCCGACTTGTGCAGCGCGCGCGTGGCGCATGGCACGGAAGTGATGGTTGCGTAAGGAGACGATGATTGTGAGCAAACTCGAATCAATTCGCGCGCGCGAAGCAAAGCTGCTTCTGCCCACGTACGATCGCAATCCGATTCTGTTCACGGGCGGCGAAGGCGTGTACCTGGTCGACGAGAACGGCGATCGCTATCTCGACCTGCTGAGCGGCATCGGCGTGAACGCACTGGGCTATGGCCATCCGGCGATTGAAGCCGCCATCGCGAAGCAGAGCCGCGCGCTCATTCACATCTCCAACCTGTTCTTCCATGAGGGCCAGGCCGAGCTGGCGCAGCGTCTGACGGAGCGCACCGGGATGGATCGCGTCTTCTTCGCGAACACCGGCACCGAGGCCTGGGAAGGCGCGCTCAAGCTGGCCCGCGCGCATGCGGGCCTGCTGCGCAGCGAAGGCAAGAACATCGGCACAAAATTTCTGGCGCTGGAGCAAAGTTTTCACGGCCGCACGTTCGGCTCCGTCGCCACGACCTATAAGGCAAAGTATCGCGAGCCCTTTGCGCCGGTGATGCCGGATGTCGAGTTCGTCCGCTTCAACGACGTTACCGATCTGCGGGCGAAGTTTTCGAATGATGTCTGCGCGATTCTCGTGGAAGCGATCCAGGGGGAAGGCGGCGTGCGGCCCTTGAGCCAGGAGTTCTTCGCCGAGGCGCGTGCGCTTGCCAGCTCCACCGGAGCACTGCTGATCGTCGATGAGATTCAGGCGGGCATGGGACGGACCGGCAAGTGGTGTGCCTATCAGCACTACGGAATTCAGCCGGATGTCACAACTTTGGCCAAGCAGATCGCCGGCGGCATTCCGCTGGGCGCGATTCTGTGCAATGAAGAGGCGGCGCGCGCCATCCACGCCGGCATGCACGGAACGACGTTCGGCGGCGGGCCGCTGGCCTGTGCCGTTGCCATCGCCGTTGTGGACACGATCGAAAAGGAAGGGCTGCTGAAGAACGCTAGCGAAGTCGGCGAATACTTCCAGGAGCAGTTGCGTGCGCTCGCAAAGAAGCACGAATGCATCGTGGATGTGCGCGGAAAAGGCCTGATGATCGGCGCTGAGGTGGACTCCGCCGATCTTGCCAAGCTTACCGTGGCCGAGATGCTGAAACAGCGCATTGTCATCAACTGTACGAGCGACACGGTGCTTCGATTCCTGCCGCCCTACATTCTGGAGCGCGCGCACGTGGATACCGCGATTGCCGCGCTCGACGAAATTTTCACGCAACATTCGGCCACGCTGGGCGCGGCCGCCGCAGGAGGCCACCGTGGCTAGCAGAGCAGTAATGGAACGCCCTAAGCCGGCTGTGCCGGTACAACAAGACTCCGACATTCTGAACGCCGCGGCACGGCTCGCCGGCGAAGACCTGTGCTCGATGGCCGACCTTTCGAGCGCCGAAGTGCGCGCGATTCTGAAGCTCGGTCATTATGTGAAGCAGAATCCGCGCGAGTTTCGTCATGCGCTCGACGCCAAACAGATGGTGCTGATGTTTGAGAAGGCCAGCTTGCGCACGCGGCTCAGTTTTGAGGCGGGCATCAACACGCTCGGCGGCAATGCGGTCTTCTTCGATCAGACCAATTCACCGCTGGGCGAGCGTGAATCGATTGCCGACGTCGCGAAGAACGTGGAGCGCTGGGTGGATGTGATTGTGCTGCGCACCTACGCGCATGACACCATTACGGAGATGGCGGCCAACTCGCGCGTGCCCGTTGTGAACGCGCTTTCGGATTTCGAACATCCATGCCAGGCGCTGGCTGATTTCATGACGCTCGAAGAACACTTCGGGTCGGTGACCGGGCTCAACTTCACGTATGTTGGCGACGGAAACAACGTGTGCCACTCGCTCATGCTCACCGGCGCACAGCTTGGCGCGAATGTAACGGTGGCAACGCCGCGCGGCTACTCGCCCGATATCGAGATCGTCACCCGTGCACGTGAAATCGCCGCCGAAAACAGCTGCGAGATTCGTTTACTGCAGGATCCGCAGGCAGCCGCGGAAGATGCCGACGCCATCTACACCGACGTTTGCGTCAGCATGGGCATGGAGCACGAGTCCACCAAGCGCGCGCCGATCTTCCGGCCTTTCCAGGTGAACGAAACACTCATGCAGAAGGCCCGCCAGAACGCCGTGTTTATGCACTGCCTGCCCGCGCGCCGGAACGCCGAAGTGACCGACGCGGTACTCGACGGGCCGCAGTCGATCGTCTTCGACCAGGCGGAGAACCGCATGCATGCGCAGAAGGCGCTGCTGCTGTTGCTGCTGGGCGGCTTGACGAACGTGAAGAGCTTTCAATAACGAGCTTGCAGTTCACAGTACAAATTTCGCGGCAGGCATGCTGCGACTGCGCAACTGCGAACTCTGAATTACGAACTGAGAACTGTTTGGGGTAAGCATGTCAGTCATTCTCGAATCATTGCCCGTCGGCCAGAAGGTCGGCATCGCATTCTCCGGCGGGTTGGATACTTCCGCCGCTCTGCACTGGATGAAGCAGAAGGGCGCGATTCCCTACGCCTACACGGCGAACCTGGGCCAGCCCGACGAGACCGATTACGATGCCATCCCGCGCAAGGCGCTGGAATACGGCGCCGCCAACGCGCGCCTCATTGACTGCCGGAGCGCGCTGGTTCGCGAAGGCATCGCCGCGCTGCAGTCGGGCGCATTCCACATCTCGACCGCCGGCGTCACTTACTTCAACACAACGCCCATCGGCCGCGCCGTCACCGGCACCATGCTTGTCACCGCGATGAAGGAAGACGATGTCAACATCTGGGGCGACGGCTCCACCTTCAAAGGCAACGACATCGAGCGCTTCTATCGCTATGGCCTGCTCGTCAATCCCGAACTGAAGGTCTATAAACCCTGGCTCGATGCAGCGTTCATCGACGAGCTTGGAGGCCGCGCCGAGATGTCGGCCTTCATGCAGCGCTCCGGCTTCGCCTATAAGATGTCCGCCGAGAAGGCGTACTCCACCGACTCCAACATCCTGGGCGCAACCCACGAAGCCAAGGACCTCGAGCATCTGTCGTCCTCCATCCGCATCGTTGAGCCGATCATGGGCAAAGCCTTCTGGCGCGACGATGTGGCGATCCCTCGCGAAGAAATCACCGTTCGCTTTGAAGAGGGCTTCCCGGTCGCTCTGAACGGGAAGCAGTTCGCCGATCCCGTCGAGCTTCTGCTCGAAGCCAACCGCATTGGTGGACGGCATGGCCTCGGCATGAGCGACCAGATCGAGAACCGCATCATCGAAGCCAAGTCTCGCGGCATCTACGAGGCGCCGGGCCTTGCGCTGCTGTTCATCGCCTACGAGCGGCTCATTACCGGCATCCACAACGAGGACACCATCGAGCAGTATCGCGAAAACGGTCGCAAACTGGGCAGGCTGCTGTATCAGGGCCGCTGGTTCGATCCGCAGGCCATCATGCTGCGCGAGTCCGCACAGCGCTGGGTGGCGCGGCCGGTCACCGGCGAGGTCACGCTGGAGTTGCGCCGCGGCAACGACTACTCGATTCTGAACACGGAGTCGCCCAATCTCACGTTCCATCCTGAGCGGCTGAGCATGGAGAAGACCGATTCCGCGTTCTCGCCGCGCGACCGCATCGGCCAGCTCACCATGCGCAATCTCGACATCGCCGACACGCGCGCAAAGCTCCTGACCTACGCCGAGACGGGCTTGCTCACGTTGAGCAAAGGCAGCGAGATGCCGCAGCTTAACAGCGCCGGCGAGAAGCAGGAGCATGAGGCGGGCCAGAAGAAATGACGCAGGAACAACAATCCGGAAAGATGTGGTCGGGGCGCTTTCGCGAGCCGCTCGATAAGGAGTTCGAGCGGTGGCAGCGCTCGATTGTGTTTGACTGGCGGCTGTTGCCGCAAGAGGTGGCCGCCAGCAAGGCGCATGCGTCCGCCCTGTTTGCGGCAGGAATCCTGACCAAAGGTGAGACAACGGAGTTGCGCGGCGCGCTGGATTCTGTCGCGGCGGATCACGCTTCGCCGGAGGGCCAGGCGCGCGTGCGTAATCACGCGACCGCCGAAGACATTCATCATTTCGTCGAGCTTGAACTGGTGCAACGCGTGGGGCCGCTGGGCCTGAAGCTGCACACCGGGCGCAGCCGCAACGAGCAGATCGCAACCGACCTGCGTCTCTATGTGCGCGAACAGATAGGCCTCACCATAGCCGGATTGATGGCGTGGGCCAATGCGCTTGTCGAGCAGGCACACAAGGCCGGCGACGCCGTGATGCCGAGCTACACGCACCTGCAGCGCGCCGAGCCTGTTCTGGTGGCGCACTGGCTGCTCGCATACGTGGAGATGCTGCTGCGCGATGCTTCGCGGCTGAAGGACTGCGCGGCGCGATTGAACTACTGCCCGCTCGGATCAGGTCCGATTGCCGGCGCAACGTTGGCGCTGGATCGCACCATCCCCGCGCGCGAGCTTGGCTTCACCGCGCCTACCGCGAACTCCATGGACGCAACCAGCGATCGCGACTTCATCCTGGAGTACCTGCAGGCGCTCACGTTTGTCGGATTGCACGCCAGCCGCTTTGCGGAAGAGATCACGCTCTTTGCAACGGCTGAGTTCGGTTTTGTGAATTTGCCGGAGGCATTTTCGACCGGGTCAAGTGCAATGCCGCAGAAGAAGAATCCCGATCTGACGGAGCTTTTGCGCGCCAAGGTGGGGCGCATTCACGGAGCGGCAGAGGCGGTTACGCTGCAACTGAAGGGATTACCTCTTGCCTACAATAAGGATATGCAGGAGACCCAGGAGCCGGCATTCGCAGTGGATTTTGTGCCGCAGATGCTTGGGCTCGTAGCGCGGTTCACTGCAGCGCTCCAATTCAATCGCGAGCGCATGCGCGAGGCCGCGCAGAGCGGTTACCTGAACGCAATGGCTGCGGCAACCTATCTCGTCTATAAGGGCGTTCCCTTCCGCACCGCTCATGAGAAGATCGGCAACGCGGTTCGTTTCGCGCTGGAGAAGGGCGTAGAGCTGAACGATCTTTCGCTGGATGAGCTGCGGCAGTTCGGCGATGAGTTCCAGCAGGACTTCTACAACGCTGCAGGCCTGAATGCCACGCTCGATTGCCACAACGTGATCGGCGGCACCGCGCGGGAACGCGTTGCGGAAGCACTGGCCGCGGCTTCGGCGCGCATCGCTGCGTTTGCACACGCAAAGGAGGCCGCGCATGCAGGTGCGTAAGGCCCGGCTGCAGGACGCCGCAAACGTATTCGATATTGTGACCGCACATTCAGGCGACGGCACGCTGATCAAGCGGAGCTATGCCGAAGTCTGCGAAAACATACGCGATTTCACGGTTGCCGAATCCGATGCCGGCATCTTTCTCGGCTGCGGCGCGCTGCATTTTTATGGGCCGCACCTTTGCGAGGTGCGCTCCATCGTTGTCAAGCCTGAAGCAAAAGGTCAGGGCGCGGGAGGACGGATTCTCAAAGCCCTCATCGAGGAAGCCGAAGAGCACGGCATCCAGTCGGTGTGCCTGTTCACGCGCATCCCCGACTTCTTTTTCAAGTACGGCTTTCGGACGGTGGAAGACAAGGCCGACCTGCCGGACAAGATCTTCAAGGATTGCCAGAGCTGCCCGCGCCTCAGCCGTTGCGACGAAGTGGCGATGGTGCGCGGCCGCATTCCGCGCGTCTCCATCCTCGGTGCACGGGATGAAGCACAGCAGTTGGTTAGGATCTCCGGATAGCGAGGCACGCGCGGCTGGCGGAGCTAGGAACGCATGAGCCTCGCCGCGGCGACAACAGCCTGCCCGTAGCTGAGACCGCCGTCCCCGGGGCTGACTTGGCGGTGCGTGTAGACGCGGAAACCTTCCTCTTCTAATCCGGCGCCCAGCAGGTGCGCAAGGCGCCGGTTGTGCATGCATCCCCCCGAAAGGGTCACAGAGTTGATCCCCGTCTCGATGCGGGCATTGGCGGCGGCGTTGATGAAGCCCTCCGCCACTCCGGCGTGAAAACGGGCGGCGATGCGGCATACGTCTTCGCCGCATTGCAGATCTGTGATGAGGGTCTTCCACATGCGATCGGCGCGAAGCACGTTCGGACCATTCGGTTCGTTGCCTTCCCATAGCTCCAGCGCGTACTCGGGTCGTCCGACCGCGCCATCCTCAGTGTTGGTACGTCCCTCCAACTCGATCGCAGCCTGCGCGTCGTAGTCCACGGTGCGGCGTTGCAGCACAACCGCGGCCACGGCATCGAAGAGACGGCCGAGGCTGGACGTGAGCGGCGTGTTGATGCCGCGCTCCATCATGCGCTCGACGATGCGCGTCTCTTCTACCGACGCGCCGGTCAACTTCGCCGTCTCATCAACGCCGAAGCCGGCGCCGCGCAGCATGCCATACGCCATGCGCCACGGCTCTTTCACCGCCGCATCGCCGCCGGGCATGGGCGCGTACTCCAGGTGAGCAAAACGCTCGAAGCTGTGCAACTCGGCAATCAGCACTTCCCCGCCCCAGATGTTGCCATCGGTGCCGTAGCCGGTGCCGTCGAGCGAGAGGCCGATCACCGGACCTTCCAGTGCGTGCTCCGCCATGCATGCGGCGATGTGCGCATGGTGATGCTGCACCGCGATGGTGGGCAGTCCGCGCTGCTCCGCCCATTCCTTCGCCCATGTGGTCGACAGGTAGCCGGGATGCAGATCGTGCACGACAGCTTGGGGTTCGATCTCAAACGTGTGCATCAGGTGCGCCAGCGAGTGCTCGAAGAACTCGATTCCGGTGAGGTTTTCGAGATCGCCGAGGTGCTGGCTCTGGTAGGCGAACCGCCCGCGCGCCAGCGCGAAAACATTCTTGAGATGGCCGCCCACGGCGAGCAGCGGCGGCCCGCCAAGTTCGGCGAGACGAGGCGGCAGGGGAATGCCGAGCGGAACGAATCCGCGGGCGCGGCGCAGCAGTTGCGGTGCTCCGTCCACTACCGCGGCCACCGAGTCATCGCAGCGCTGCAGGATCTCGCGGTTGTGCATCAGGAAGATGTCTGCAAATGCGCCCAGCCTCGTCCGCGCTTCCTCGTTGTCGATGGCGATCGGCTCTTCGCTCAGGTTGGCGCTGGTCATCACGAGAGCACGAACGCGCTCGTCTGCAAAGAGCAGATGCTGCAGCGGCGCATACGGCAGATACACGCCGAGCCACGGTATTCCCGGCGCAACCGATGGCGCAATTGCATTCCCATTGCGTGCCCGCGCCAGCACAATTGGCCGCGCCGGCGTCTGCAGCAGGGCTTCGTCTTCCGCGGTCAGTTCGCAAAGGCTTCGCGCCGCCGCCATGTCTCGCACCATTATGGCCAGCGGCTTGCCGTAGCGATGCTTTCGCTCGCGCAGCCGCGCCACGGCCGCTTCATTCGTTGCGTCCACGGCAAGGTGAAATCCGCCGATGCCTTTGATGGCGACAATCTCGCCGGCGAGCAGGCGTTCGATCGTCGATTGGATCGGCTCGTCTGCGGGAATTTCTTCACCACCTGCATTGCATAGCCACACGCGCGGGCCGCAGTCCCAGCAGGCGTTGGGCTGCGCGTGGAAGCGGCGGTTCAGCGGGTCATCGTACTCGGCCTGGCACGCCGGGCACATGGGGAACGCCGCCATCGACGTCTGCGGACGGTCGTAGGGGATGCGCCGCGTAATCGTGTAGCGTGGCCCGCAGTTGGTGCAGTTGATGAAGGGATAGCGATAGCGGCGGTCCGCCGGATCGAGCAGTTCGCGCAAACAATCCGGGCAGGTGGCGGCGTCTGCCGGGATGCCGGTGCGGACCTGGCCGAGCACCTGGCTGGTGACGATTGTGAACTCCGTATCCCCGTGCGGCGTTTGGTTCTCGACGTCCACTGCGTCGATGCGTGACATGGGCGGGGCTTCCGACTTGAGACGTTCGAGGAAATCCGCGATGGCCTCGCCGGATCCTTCCACCTCGATCGTCACGCCGTCGGTGTCGTTGCCGATGTGTCCGGCGAGTTTTTGCTCCATCGCAAGCCGGTATACAAACGGACGAAATCCGACACCCTGCACGATGCCGCGCACGCGGACCCGTCTGCGTTGGATGCCATCGAAACCTGGCGGCGCCACGGATGCTCCTTTTGGTAAGGCCAGAATAGCTCAGGCCCGTTGCGGCAAGGGCAATCTTCGCCGGACCTGCGCCCTCAGGAACCATCCCGACGGGCAACCAATATATGTCGTATGCCATTTAATTCAACAGCAGTAACGAGCAAGGCCGCGCCAGCGCACGGCACCGGCGGAAGGTTTCCGGGGTAACGGCCTGATCAAGAATCGTATTCCCCGATGTGGACCTAAGGAGATCAAGAATATGAAGAAACAACTTACGGTTTTAGCCGCGATGCTGGGCGTCGCAAGTATGAGCTGGGCAGCTTCATCGAAGAGCACCCGGGAAGATGCGACCGACCGCATGGATAATGCGGCCACCGTGCTGCGGCAAGTGATGAACACGCCAGACAAGGGCATTCCGGCAGAAGTGCTGGATCACGCCAAGTGCGTGGCCGTTGTGCCGCACATGGTCAAGGGCGGCTTTGTGTTCGGCGCGGAAGGCGGCCGCGGCGTGGCAACCTGCCGCACCGCGCAGGGCTGGAGCGCACCGGCATTCTTCTCGATTGAAGGCGGAAGCTGGGGCCTGCAGATCGGCGTGGAAGGCATTGACCTGGTGATGATTTTCCAGAACCAGAAGGGCATGGAAGAGCTGCTCAAGAGCAAGTTCAAGGTGGGCGGCGATGCCTCCGCCGCAGCCGGCCCGGTTGGCCGCAGCGCCTCGGCATCGACTGACTGGAAGATGAATGCCGAGATTCTCACCTATTCGCGCGCGAAAGGCGCCTTTGCGGGCCTGACGCTGAATGGCGCGGTGGTTCACCCTGACTCGGATGCCATGACCGCCGTCTACGGTCCCAACGTAACCGAGCGCGATGTCCTGATGGGCAAGGTGAAGGCTCCTTCTTCGTCTGAGGCGTTCCTGCACGCGGTAAGTAACGCCAAGGCCGAAGCCAAGGCCACCAAGTAACTCCTTTCCACTGGAAGCGGAGAGCCAACAACCAATGCCCCGGTCGCGCGCAAGCTCTGCGATCGGGGCATTGCTGTCTCCGCTGCTACACTTAGCTCGACAACATGTTGAAAGCCGTCTCCTATCGCCTTGGGCGGAACATCCTTTCAAGTCTGGTTGCATTTGCCTGTCTGGCGCCGATGTGCGCGCATGCTCAGGCGCCGGATGCCTCTGCTGTGCTCAAATCGATCGACGCCTCGGTGGACCGGCGCGAAGCTGACCTGAAGGGATACACGGCGATTGAGCATTACGCCGTTTACCACGGCAAGGACGATGCACATCCGGCCGCGGAGATGACGGTGAAGACCACCTACCGGCAGGACTCCGGCAAGAGCTACGAGATATTGAGCGAGAGCGGCTCGCCGCTGCTGCGCAAGGCGGTTCTGGAGCGGACGCTGGAGGACGAGCGCAATCTCACCAGGCCGGCAGAGCGCGTTCGCGCGCTGATCGACTCCAGCAATTACAGAATGCACCCGGCATCCACTGCCTCGCTCCAGAATCGGCCCTGCATCGTGCTGCAAATCACGCCGCGCAAGAGTGCCAGCTACCTCTTCGCGGGACAGATCTGGATCGACTCGCGAGATGGGTCCATTGTGCAGTTGAAGGGGACAACCGCGAAGCCGGTTTCCATGCTGGCGGGACGGACGCAGGTTGACCGGCGTTACACCCTGATCGATGGATTTCCCATGGCGACACGCGCCGCGGCCACCACATCGGTTGCGCTGGTGGGGCAGATTCGCATGGTCATCGACTACTCGGATTACCACCTGCAGCCAGCCGGTCCGGCTCCCCACAGCGTGCGCACAAGCTCTGCAAAGTGACGCAGGCCACATCCCGGATAATTCAAAGCTGCTCTATACTTGCCCTGTGACTGTGATTCCCGGTGGCTGGAAACTCGATGCCGCGCTGGCCTCCTGCCTGGTGCTGGGGCTGCGCCACGGCTTCGATTACGATCACCTGGCCGCCATCTCCGACATCACCGCCGTGCAGCGAAGCTGGAAGAGCGGCCTGCGCCTGGGTATGACCTATGCGCTGGGACATGCCTTCATGGTGGCCGCCCTCGGAGTTACCGTTCTGCAATTGCACATGGGCCTGCCCGAGGGCCTCGACCACTGGACCGAGCGCCTCATCGGCCTCACGCTGATCGTTCTCGGCATCGGCGTGGTGGCGGGCATTTTGCGCAAGGACGCGCACGGGCACCGGCACACGCGGGTGGAAAGCCGGCTGGCTATCGCCATCAATGGAGTTCTCTGGGCATGGTGGCGGATGCGCAAGCTGTTCGATGGGTCCGCGCAAAAGCCGAAGCGTTTCCAGTGGATGTATTCCGGCAGGTCGGTCTTCCTGATCGGCGTGCTGCACGGCATCGGCGCGGAGACGCCGAGCCAGCTCGCACTCTTCTTCCTTACCGCGAACCTGGGCGGCACATCGCGCGGCATGACGGGACTGGCTGCCTTCGCCCTGGGGCTGGTGGCGATGAACGCGCTCATGACTGCATCGCTCGGCGGCGCCTTCAAAGCGGGGGGCCACCATCCGCGGATCTTCAACGTGATCGCGTGGACGGGCGCGGCCTACAGTTGCATCATCGGGATGATCTTCCTCTTCGGTGTCTCCAATCGTCTTCCCGCGCTCGGCTAAAAAGCTTCCTCATCCATTGCAAGCAAGCGCATTCAACTCATGCGCTCTCCGCTTTCAGAGACTCTCCTCGCAGCAACCGGCCCACGCCGTACCGCATCCAGCTATCAAGGAGACTTTGCGATGCGATTCAAGTCATTGATTGCCGTAGCTGCCCTGGTGGTCGGGTTTGCAGCCGTTGTTGTTCCCGCAGGCGCTCAGATATCCATGGAACTCAAGATCAAGATCAACCATCCCTGGGTCGTGGTCGATAAGACCATGCCCGCGGGAACCTACAGCTTCCGGATGTCGCGCGGGATGGAGCAGCAGGAGATGAGCGCCACGAATATGAAGACCGGCGAGAAGGCGGTCTTTATGGTGAAGCAAGCGCCAAAGGGCGCGGCGCCCAAGCACACCGAAGCTGTGTTCGATCGCATTGGTAATAAGGAGTTCCTCACGCACATCTACCAGGGCGGCTCGGCGATCGGCGTCATGCTGGAACCTTCGAAGGAAGAAGCACGACTCGAGAAACAGGGACAGAAGGCAGTCGAAGAGACTGAGGCGAGTCCGCAGTAGGCTCATTCGAAAACCTGAGGTTTGCCCCGTTCATCGCCGCGTATCGGCGGTGAATGGGGAGTGAGTCTTCCCTTCCCCATCCTCGTGCGATCCAGCACACACATCCTCCACTCTTCCTCCCTCCTTTCCTCGTTCACAATCACTCCCGCACCGGCATTCACGCAGCCAGTTGTGACAACGGCCACGCGTACGCCAATGAGGCATTTCTCGCCTCGACTCGTGATTGCCATCACCGTCGATTTGACAATCGTGCAGTACAACACACAGTAGGGCCGTCGGGCGATGTTGGTCTCATGGCCGACGGCGCTGATCAGGCGCTGCCTTTATCGGGAGGAGTTTGTGCAAACATTCAATCCACCTCCGCTGCCCAGTAGTGACAATCGCTGGAAGATCGTCAACGGCACCATGCGCAAGAACGGCTTTGCGCGTCACGCTTTGATCGAAACCCTGCACACCGTACAGTCGTCCTTTGGCTATCTGGATGAAGATGCCATCCGATTCGTGGCGCGCTCCTTGCGCGTTCCGCTCAGCCAGGCCTACGGAGTTGTGACGTTCTATCACTACTTCACGCTGAAGCCGCCGGGCAAACACACCATGACGCTGTGCGCCGGAACCGCCTGCTACATCAAGGGCGCGGACAAGCTGATGGGGGCCGCGGAAGAACAACTCGGCGTCCCATGCGGCCAGACCACCAAAGACGGGAATGTAAGCCTCATGTCGGCCCGCTGCGTGGGCGCCTGCAGCCGCGCTCCCGTGATGCTGTGCGATGGCACTGTGCAGGGCGAGGCCACGCGTGAACGGCTGATCGAACAGCTTGAAAGGTGGACGGTGGAATGACTCTCGAAGAACTGGAATCGATCGCCAAAGCCGTTCAGACGGAAAACGCCGGCTACGAACACGAGATCAACGTGTGCATGGACCTGGCCTGCGCGAGCCAGGGCGCAAACAAGCTGCGCGAAGCGCTGCAGCAGGCCGTCGACGCCGCCGGCAAAAAGGTGCTGATCCGCAAGACCGGGTGCATGGGCCCGTGCTCGTCGGGCCCGCTGGTACGGGTCGATCCGCAGGGCGCGCTTTACCATGCCGGCGAACAAGACGCGCAGAAGATCGTCTCCAGCCTGGGCGGCCCGGCGCTGCCGGAACTGCAGTGCGACCTGAACGATCACTTCGACAAGCAGGTGCGCGTGGTGCTGGAGAACGCGGGCCACATCGATCCCGAGAAGATTGATGACTACATCGCCCGCGACGGATACAAGGGGCTGCTCACCGCGCTGACCGAGATGACGCCGCAGGGCGTGATCCATCGCATCACCGAAAGCGGCTTGCGCGGGCGCGGAGGCGGCGGCTATCCCACCGGCTTGAAGTGGAGCACTGTGGCCAAGGCCGGCGGCGATGTGAAGTACGTGGTCTGCAACGGCGACGAGGGCGATCCCGGCGCATTCATGGACCGCAGCGTGATGGAAGGCGATCCGCATCGCGTGATCGAAGGCATGGCGATTGCGGCGTACGCGGTGGGCGCGCAGATGGGCTACATCTACGTGCGCGCCGAGTATCCCGTTGCCGTGGCGCGGCTCAACACCGCGGTACGCGAAGCGCGCCGCCGGGGGCTGCTCGGCAACGCCATCGGCGGGTCCAGCTTCAACTTCGATGTCGAGATCCGGCTGGGCGCGGGCGCTTTTGTCTGCGGCGAAGAGACGGCCCTGATCGCATCGATTGAAGGCCGGCGCGGCACGCCGAAGCCCAGGCCGCCGTATCCCGCGGTGAGCGGACTGTGGGGAAAGCCAACGCTCATCAATAATGTTGAGACCTACGCCAACGTCGCACCCATCCTCCGCAACGGCGGCAAGTGGTTCCACGACATGGGCTCGGAGCGCAGCAAGGGGACCAAGGTCTTCGCGCTCACCGGGCGCATCGCCCACACCGGCCTCATCGAGGTGCCGCTCGGTATCAAGCTCTGGGAGATCATCGACGTGATTGGCGGCGGCGTGCCCGACGGCCATACGCTCAAAGCCGTGCAGACCGGCGGCCCTTCCGGCGGCTGCATTCCGGCCAGCATGCTGAACCTGGGCGTGAGCTACGACGCGCTGATGGCGGCGGGGTCCATCATGGGCTCCGGCGGCATGATCGTGATGGACGATACCTCCTGCATGGTCAACGTGGCTCGCTTCTTTGTCGAGTTCTGCATGACAGAGTCGTGCGGCAAGTGCATCCCCTGCCGCGCCGGCACCGCGCAGATGTACACACTGCTGTCGCGCATCTGCAGTGGCACCGCGCATATGAGCGATCTGGAACTGCTGGAAGACCTGTGCGACACGGTGAAGACCGCCAGCCTGTGCGGCCTCGGCCAGACCGCCCCCAATCCCGTACTCAGCACGTTGCGCTACTTCCGCGATGAGTACCTCGAGCATATTGTCCACAAGCGATGCCCCGCCGGGGTGTGCACGATGGAAGTCCACGCTCCGGCCGAAGCCGCACAGGAGGTGCTTGCGTGAGTGAGACCAACGCAGTCAAAACGCTGGCCATCGATGGTCAGGAAGTCAGCGCGCGGCGCGGGCAGACCATCCTTGAAGTCGCGCAGGAGAATGGCATCCACATCCCCACGCTCTGCCACCTCGACGGCCTGGGCGACGTGGGCGCGTGCCGGTTGTGCCTGGTTGAGATCAAGGGCAACAGCAAGCTGCTGCCGGCCTGCATGACGACGGTGTTCGAAGGGATGGAGGTCACCACTGATTCAGAGCGGCTGCGCAAGCATCGCCGCACCATCCTCGAACTGCTGTTTACCGAGCGCAATCACGTTTGTTCCGTCTGCGTGTCCAACGGCCACTGCGAGTTGCAGACGCTGGCACAGGAGCAGGGCCTTACGCACGTGCGACTGCCGTACCGCAACCCGTCGCTGCCGGTGGATGCCTCGCACGAGCGGTTCACGCTGGACCATAACCGCTGCGTGCTGTGCACGCGCTGCGTGCGCGCCTGCGGCGAGATTGAGGGTGCGCATGTGTGGGACGTGATGGGCCGCGGCATTCAGTCGATGGTTATCACCGACCTGCACGAGGAGTGGGGTAAATCCACCTGCACCCGCTGCGGCAAATGCGTGCAGGTTTGTCCCACCGGCGCGCTGTTCGAAAAAAGCAAGATTGGCTCGAATCATCCCAAGTATCCGGATTTTCTGCCTTACCTGAACATGATGCGGGAGGCGCAATGAGCAAGCTGAGATTGGCGACGGTGTGGCTCGACGGGTGCTCGGGGTGCCACATGTCTTTCCTCGACATGGACGAGCGGCTGCTGGATCTGGCCGAGTTCGTGGACGTGGTCTACAGCCCCATTGTCGATACGAAGGAGTATCCCGAGGACGTGGATATTGCGTTAGTAGAAGGCGCCGTGGCGTCCGTGGACGACGAAAAGAAGATTCACAAGATTCGCGCGCACACCAAAACGCTTGTGGCGATGGGCGATTGCGCCATCACCGGCAACGTGGCCGGCATGCGCAATCCCATCGGCCCCGATGCGATTCTGGAGCGTGCTTACATTGAGAACGCGACGGCGCAGCCGCAGATTCCCTGCGTGGTGGTGCCGAAGCTGCTGAAGACCGTGCGGCCCATCCATGAATTTGTGAACGTGGATGTGTATCTGCCCGGCTGCCCGCCCTCGGCCGCGACGTTCCACACGGCGCTCATTGCGCTGATCAACGGAGCCCCGCTCGACGTGGCGGCCCTCACCCGCTTTGGAGCCTGACCATGAGCCAGACCATTACGATCGATCCCGTCACGCGCCTGGAAGGACACGGCAAGATCACCATTCAGCTCGACGCCACCGGTGAGGTGGCCGACGCGCACTTTCATGTGACGCAGGTGCGCGGGTTCGAGAAATTCTGCGAAGGCCGGCCGTTCTACGAGATGCCCACGCTGATGGCGCGCATCTGCGGCATCTGCCCGGTGTCGCATCTCATCGCTTCGGCAAAGGCGTGCGAAGCCATCATGTCGGTTCACATTCCTCCCGCGGCGGCGCGGCTGCGCAGCATGCTCAACCTTGCACAGATGGTGCAGTCGCACGCGCTCAGCTTTTTCTATCTGGCGTCTCCGGACCTGCTGCTCGGCATGGAAGCCGATCCGCGCGTCCGCCACATCTTCGGCGTGGCCGCGGCCAAACCAGACCTGGGCCGCGCCGGGGTGGCTTTGCGGCGCTTTGGACAATCCATCATCGAGCTGCTCGGCAGCAAGCGCGTGCATCCCGGCTGGGTTGTGCCCGGCGGCGTGACAGAACAGCTGACTGTGGCAAAGCGCGATGAGATTCTTGCCATGCTGCCGGAGGCGTATGCGGGCGCAAGGCTTGCGCTGCAGGCTTACAAGCAGATCGCCGAAGGCTTTCGCGCCGAGGTTGAAGTCTTTGCCAAGTTCCCTTCCCTGTTTCTTGCGCAGGTGGGAGAAGGCGATGCGGTGGAGTTCACGGACGGCCTGCTGCGCCTTATCAACGCGGAGGGCACGATCATTGAAGACGGCGTGACGGCGGCGCGCTTCAGCAACATCGCCGGCGAAGCCGTGGAGCCCTACAGCTACACGAAATTTGCCTACTACAAGCCGCTCGGCTATCCCGAAGGCTGCTATCGCGTGGGCCCGCTGGCGCGGCTCAACATTGCTGCCCGCATGACCACGCCGCTGGCCGATGCGGAACTGCGCGAGTTCAAACAGATCGCACAGGGCCCGGTGCTGAGTTCGTTCCACTACCACCACGCGCGGCTCATCGAAATCCTGCACGGCATCGAGAAGATCGAGCAGATCCTGAACGATCCACTTGCTCTTGACGCGCACGTGCGGGCTACAGCGGGCGTCAACCGCCTGGAAGGTGCAGGCCAGGCGGAAGCGCCGCGCGGCACGCTCTTCCACCACTACAAGGTGGACGAGAACGGCAAGATGGTGTGGGCCAATCTCGTCATCGCCACCGGCCAGAACAACCGAGCGATGAACCTGGGTGTGGCGCAGGCGGCGCGGCACTACGTGAAGAACGGCAAATTCACGGACGGCGCGCTGAACCGCATCGAGGCCGTGGTGCGCACCTTCGATCCATGCCTGAGCTGTTCCACACACGCCATGGGACAGATGCCGCTTGCTGTCACGCTGCTCTCGCCGGAAGGCGACGTGGTGGACCGCGTGGTGCGGAACTGACCATGCGGATTGTGTGCCACACGCATCGCCATCGCATCGCCGTGCGTGGGCGGGCAAAGATATTGAGTGAGCGGCGGCGCAACCTGGCTGCCGTTCACCCGTCGAGGTAACGTATGGACGCTTCGCCAACCCGCTGCCTGATTCTTGCCTGCGGCAACAGCCTGCGCTCCGACGATGCCGTGGGGCCGGTGCTGTGCGCATGGGCTGAAGAACGCTTCGCCACCGACCCGCAGGTGCGCGCCCTCGCGTGCCAGCAATGGACACCCGAACTTGCCGAAGACGTTGCCGGCGCTGAAGCCGTGATCTTCATCGACTGCTCTGCGGAGGCCGGCCCCGGGATTGTGCAGCTAACCGACGTGCAGCCGGCGCCGAGTTACGACGCGGGTAAGCACCACCTTGACGGCGCAGCGCTGCTGGCGATTACGCAGCAGCTCTACGGCAAGACTCCATACAAGGCGTGGCAACTTACGGTGGGCGCCGCCTGCCTTGAACTCGGCGAGCAACTCAGCCGCGAGGTGGAGGCCGCGCTGCCCAATGCGCGCAGCCTGCTGGAACTCACGGTTGGCTTTCTGCTGCAGCCTGAGCCTCAGCGAGCGTAACCGGCGAGCTTGAACGCGTAGGCATAGTCGCCAAGCAGGTGCTCCGGCAGCGAGATCTTCAGAGTCTTGTCCGTCTGCACATACTTCAAGCCGTTCGGATCGCCAAGCTCGGTGATGACTGCCGTCTGCTTTGGACCGCTCAAGTCCAGCGTCAGCGTGTGACCTTTCGGCGTCCCCAGCACCGTCACGTACAGGTCGTCGCCTTTGCGCGTGAAGCGCAGATCGTCGCCCTCCGCGCTCTTCCCTTCTGCGCGCGTCCACGGCGTCGTATCGTAGATTGCGTCGCCGTTCTGCTTGAGCCACGCGCCCAGCGCCTTCAGCCGTTCCATCTGCACCGGCGGGATGGTTCCATCCGCCTCCGGCCCCACGTCGAGGAGCAGGTTGCCGTTCTTGCTGACGATATCGACGAGCAGCGCGATCAGGTCCGCCGGGGCAATCGTCTCCTTCTCGCCTTCGGCGCGGTTGTAACCGAACGAGCGGCCCAGCCCGCGGCACTCCTCCCACTTCTTCGCGCTGATGTGGCTCAGCTTTGCGTATTCAGGCGAGGTGAAATCGGAATGCTTGATGCCGAAGCGATCGTCGATCACGCCATTGGGGATGGCGTTGTAGTAGTCCGCCTCCACCTGCATGGCGCGGCCGGTCTTCGGCCAGTCGATATCGTTCCACAGAATCGACGGATGGTACTTGTCGATCAGTTCGTGAATCTGCGCGAACGCATAATCGCCGTACGCCTGTGTCTCCGGCTTCACGGTGCCGTAGTCGGCGTTCGTCTCAATCGGCCCGCTGTTGAAGGTCCAGTCGTAGCCGCCGGAGTAGTAGAGTCCCATCTTCATGCCCTGCTTGCGCACGGCCGCCGAGAGCTCGCCGACGATGTCGCGCTCGGCGTGAAGCTGGCTGGGCTTGAGCGTGGGGCTGGGATTCGGCGTGGTGCTCGGCCAGAGCGTGAATCCCTCATGATGCTTGCTTGTGAGCACCACGTAGCGCGCGCCCGCCATTTTGAACACCTGCGCCATGGCATCGGGATTCCACTTTTTGGTCTCGCGGTTGAAGATCGGCGCGAAATCGTAGTAGCCGAAGTTCGCGCCATAGTGCTCGCGCTGATACGCCTGCGTGGGCGATCCCGGAATGCGCATCGTGTTCAGATACCACTCGGCGTAGGGGTCGTACTTGATGTAATCGTTCGACGAAAAATCGTGATCCGGATGCGTGAGCGGCGCCCAACCCGGCACCGAGTACAAGCCCCAGTGAATGAAGATGCCGAGCTTTGCGCCGGCATACCACTGCGGCAGCGGATGCTGGTTCAGCGAATCGAGGGTCGGCTCATAGTGCGTGGGCGCCTGCGCCGCCGCGGCGGCAACCATGCTGCAAGAAAGTAGAAGTGCGGAGAGCGTGCGTGTGGACGGCATCGATAACCTCGCGAGCGATCGAAGCCATCATAACCGACGGATTGTCGCCTCCTCACGCTGCGTGCCGCACTACGATCCCTTGTAGGGGCTGCGCATCAGCTTGCGCGCGATGTCTGCGCGCGATGTATCGGGGCCGGCATCGATGGCCATGCGATAGTCGCGCAGGGCAAGTTCGCGCTTACCTTCGAGATCGTGGCATTGGCCCGCCGCCAGCAGCGAGCGGATCTTCAACTCCGGCCCAACGCCGGGCGTGAAGGCCGCGTCCTCGTAGGCCTTGCCGGCCTCATCGTAATGCCGCTGGCCGCGCTCCGCATCACCCAGGCCAAAGTACGCCAGCTCCAGCTTGGCTGAGGCAAAGTAGTTCGGCTTGGCGGCCAGGGCCAGCAACTCGTCGTAAGCGGCAACAGCAGCCATGCCCTGCCCGTCGTCCTTGCGCAGGTTGGCTTCTTCCAGCCGGAAGAGGAAGTTCCGCGGATACTGCGCTTCGAGCCCGCGAACCACCTCGATGGCCTGCTTATACTTCCCCTCGCGCCGCAGAAAGAGCGCAATCACCGTGGCGGCATCGGCCCGCGTGATGACGCCGCGTTGCGCATCGTCGCGCAGCATCTGCATCCCGCGCGACTTCGATCCGGTGATGCCCGCGAAGCCGATCAGAATTTTGAACGGAAACGGCAGCGCGCCCACAACGTACTGGTAGACGCCTGTGATCATCTTTGCGTCCACGTAGTTCGGATCGAGCTGCAGCACCCGTTCCGCATCGTTCTTGGCCTTGGTGGCGAGGCTGAAGCCCGCGCGAAAGCCGCGCTCCGCCATGGCAATGTAAGCACATTTGAGGCTGCGCGCCCAGGCGCGGGCGAAGAGCGCATCCACGTCGTTCGGGTTCCGGCCGATGCGCCAGTCGGCCTCGCGCACCGCCTCGTCTGCCAGGGCGAAGATGCGGTCGCGCCCCTGCGGATTTTCGGCTACCGCGTGGCGGCCGGTGAGGAACCCGTCGTTGGCGTAGAAGGTGGTGTCCAGCAGGTCCAGCTCGTAAAGTTGCTGGAAGACGACCGCGTTCAGCAGCAGGGCCGTGGCCTGCGGATCGCCGGGGTGCATCTGGTGAAAACGCTCGAAGCGCTCCACCGTTCCCGGAAAATCCAGCTCATAAAAATGAGTGAAGGCCTCGCGCACCAGCGGATCGTTATTCAGCGGATTGGTGTGGGCCGGCTGCGCACTGAGCGCCGAGCAGGCAAAGAAAAGGATTGCAGCGAGCGCCAAGGCGCAGCCCGATCGGCGAATAGACAGCCCTCCCAACAATTCCTCCCTTAGACGGCCCGCCACGCTGGCCCATGGCGGATGAAATCTCCCGCTATTGGACGCTCCAGCGCGGGCGGAGATTCGGGGTAGTCCGCGATAGCGGATGCTATCCCTGGTCCCCAAATGCGAGGGACCGCGGCACCCGGCAGTTCTGCGGATGCGCGGAGCCGACCCGATCGCCTACAGTTCTAGTATGCCAAGCTCGCAACCTGCTCATCCCACGCCTGATCCGCGCCCCAACCGCATCGAAGACGCTCGCCAGCGGCTCATCGTCGCCCTGGACGTGCCCAACGCGGCGGCGGCCGAGGAGCTTCTGGACCGGCTGGGCGGCACCTGCGCGTGGTTCAAGGTGGGGCTGGAGCTGTTTGTCGCGGCGGGGCCGGCGGTCCTGGAGCCGATTCTGCGGCGCGGCCACAAAGTCTTTCTCGATCTCAAGTTGCACGACATTCCCAACACGGTGGCGGGCGCGGTGCGCTCCGCCGCGTCGCTGGGGGTAAGCATGCTGACGCTGCACGCCGCAGGCGGGCCGGCCATGCTGGCCGCCGCGCGCGAGGCGCTGGCTGGTGTCGCCAACCCGCCGGAGCTGCTGGCCGTCACCGTGCTCACCAGCATGGACGCGGCACAGACCACCGCCATCGGCGTTCCGCGGCCGCCCGCCGAGCAGGTGGAGCTGCTGGCGCGCATGGGGCTGGGCGCGGGGCTTCGCGGGTTCGTGTGCTCGCCGCAGGAGGTGGCAACGCTGCGCGCGCTGACCGGTCCCGAGGGCGTGCTGGTGATCCCGGGCATTCGTCCGGCGGGCAGCGCCGTGGGCGACCAGAAGCGGGTCGCCACCCCGGCGGACGCCCTGCGGGCAGGGGCCAGCTACCTTGTGGTGGGCCGGCCGATTACGCAGGCGGCCGATCCGGCGAGGGCTGCGGCGGCAGTGCTGGAGGAGATGGCTTCTTAGCAGGGGACAGGTGACAGGTGACAGGTGACAGGTGTCAGGGGTCAGGGGTCAGGTTTAGACCTGTGTTGAGGCGCAGGCACTCCCCGCCTGGTCCCTCGCGCCTCGCGCGACGTCTTTGTCAAATCTTCTCCCTGTGGAAAACTCGGCGGGCAGAACGCAACTCTAAGAAATCAAAGCGGAAAATAATCGCAAAATTTTTGCGTATTAATTATTTCAACCTGTCATGCTGATATCAGCAGCAAAAATCCAACCTGCACCCGTTCCACCCGTTTTTTTTCGATCCAATAACCCTTCACTTCTCTCCAAACCATTCAAAATAAGCAGAATACAAGCGGGCGGCGTCAAAAACATACCCCCTACTTTGCAGTTGGTTCGCCTTCCAGGGTGATCCAGCTCACAATCCCTGAAACCTGACACCTGACCCCTGAAACCTGGCCCCTCGCGGGGCCGGGTTATTCGGAGCGCAGGGCGTGGACGGGGTCGACGTTGGCGGCTTTGCGCGAGGGCAGGTAGCAGGCTACGGCGGCAATCAGCAGGACCACGGCGGTAGCGAGGCTGTAGGTAATGGCGTCGTTGGGCTTGACGCCAAAGAGCAAGGAGGCCATCAGGCGCATGGTTCCGAAGGCGACGGCGATGCCGACGACGGCGCCGATGCCGGTGAGCACAATCCCCTGGCGGAGGAACATGCCGGTGAGGGTTTCGCGGCGGGCGCCGAGGGCCATGCGGATGCCGATTTCGCGGGTGCGCTGGGAGACGGCATAGGCGATGACGCCGTAGATGCCGACGATGCCCAGCAGCAGCGCCATGCAGCCGGCCACGCAGAGGATGACGAGCATGAACGAGGTGCGGGCCATGGACTTGGTGTAGAGCTCGCCGAGGGTGGTGCGGTCGGCCAGCGGCAGCTCGGGATCGACGGACCAGACGGCCTGCTCGATCTGGCTGCGGAAGGCGGCCTGGCCAGCGCGCGGCGAGCGGATGACGAAGTTCACGTAGCGCCGGATCATCTCCTTCTGGGTTTCGAAGTTGTCCTGATAGAGCGGCCAATAAACAGCGGTGGAGGGCGGCTTGCTGACGCCGTCGTCATAGACGTTGGCGGCGACGCCGATGATCTCGTGCCACGGGTCGGTGGAACCCACATGGATGAATTTGCCAATGGCGTTCTGCGGCGATCCCCAGTACTCGCGGGCGAAGTTCTCAGAGATGATGGCGAGGGGACGCTTCTGGAACTCCTCGTCCCAGGTGATGTCGCGGCCGGCGACGAGGGGCGTGCCCATGGTGGAGAAGTAATCTGGCGAGACGAACTTGAAGCTGCGAATCGGCGGAAGCTCGCCGTCCCTGTAGGCGCGGTCTTTGGCGTAGACGGGGTCGTAAGAGTAGTTGCCCGACAAGGGAACGCTGGTGGTCATGCCGACGGATGAGACGCCGGGGATGGCGGCGAGCTTGCTCTGGATGGCCTGCTCGGTGCGCAGCACGCGTTCGTTCTGCGTATCGGGAATCTGCGTCTCGGGGATGTAGATGCTGAACGCCTCAATCGATGCGGGATCGGTGAAGCCGGGAGAGACGCGGGCGAGGGCACGGAAGGTGCGGATCATGAGGCCGGAGCAGATGAGCAGCACCAGCGCCAGAGCGACCTGCACGATGACGAGAACCTTGCGGGCGCGGTGGCGTTCGCGGCTCTGGCTGAGGGCGCGGCCGCCTTCGCGCAGGCCGGTGGTGGCTCTCACGCCGGAGTACTTGAGGACGGGAATCATGCCGATGACGACGCTGACGAAGAAAGCGAGGCTGAAGGTGAAGAGCAGGACGTGAACGTCAATGCCGATCTCGTGGAGGCGGGGCAGGCCGGTGGGCGCGGAGGCGATGAGAACGCGCAGCGCTCCATAGGCGAGCGCCAGGCCGATGAGGCTGCCGGCGAATCCGAGGAGGAGGCTTTCAAGGAGAATGGCGGCCATGATGTTGCGGCGATCAGCGCCGAGCGCGGAGCGGATGGCCAGTTCCTGGCGGCGGCCTTCGACGCGCACCAGCAGCAGGTTGGCGACGTTGGCGCAGGCTACGAGCAAGACGAGTGCGATGGATCCCATGAGGACCCAGAGCACGTTTCCGATATCGCCGACGACATCTTTCTTGAGCGAGTGAAGATCGGGCGTGAAGTGGGCTTGCTCAAAGAGCGCCGCGCTGAAGCCCTGAGGAGGCGGAAAGCTGCGAAGCGCGATGGGGATCAGGCGGCCCAGATCGGCATCGGCCTGCTGCAGCGTGACGCCGGGCTTGAGGCGTGCGATGCCTTCATAGCTGAAGTTGCCGAGCTTGACCTGATTGCGATCGAGCCCCATGGGGAGAATGACTTCGGTGTCGTCATAGGCGAGGAAATGGAAGCTGCGGGGAAGAACGCCAATGATCTCATGGGCTTTGCCGTCGAGGGTCATGGGACGGCCGATGACGCTCCTGTCTCCCCCGAAGCGGCGCTGCCAGTAGCCGTAGGTGAGGATGACGGTTCCAGCGGCCTTGGGCTGGTCGTCGGCGCGCGTGAAGAGGCGGCCGAGCTCGGGCTTGACGCCGAGCAGAGGAAGCACGCCGTCGGTCACGTCGACGCCCTGCAGATGCTCGGGCTGCGCCGTGCCGGTGAGGCTGTAGGAGTCGCCCCGATACATTCCGATGTCTTCCAGCGTCTTGTTCTGCTCGCGATCGATGAAGTAGAGGAATGGCGCATAGTTCAGCTTGGGAATGTTCACGCCGGGGGCGTTGTTCCAGACGCCGATGAGGCGCTCGGCGTTGGGATAGGCGAGGGGCTTGAGCAGGACGCCTTCAACGACGCTGAAGACCACGGTGTTGGCGCCGATGCCGATGGCCAGGGTGAGCAGGGTAACGATGGCGAAGAGCGGTGCGCGGGCGAGGCGGCGAACAACCTGTCTCATCTGACCGAAAACAAGATCCATGCTCATCTCCTGATGCGCTGAAAGGGTTGGTACTGCCCGCGGCAACGGCGTACGCGGACCGGTACGGGTTATTCAGTGCAACTGCCGTGCCATCCGCATGTGGTGAAAAAGCAGGTGTTTGAAAGAGGATGGCGGCGGGCGAGGGTTGCGGGAGTGTCCACCGGCAGCGGCAGGTGTTCGCAAATGAACGGTAGGACAGGCTCGCTGCCCCCGCTCCGGGCCCTCCGTCCTTTGGTTCCTGCTCTCTGCTTTGTGCAGAAATAGTGAGTTGAGAATTCGCTTCCCACACCAAAAAGAGAGGGATAACCGCGGGCGAGCCGGCAGGTGCGCCGGAGAGCCGCTGCGCAGGGTTTATACGATCTCCGTAACGGCTGCCGTGCTGGTCCGCTGCAGCACCCTGTTCCGCAAGCGCGCCGCGGGGCGCTCCACAAACTTCCGCGACAGCATTGCCAGCGCAAGCGTAATGGTGAACGTGAGCAGGAGAGTCGCCGCCGGTTTCTCCGTGATCCAGGTATTCACGGCGAACATCACGATGTAGTGGAAGACATACATGGCGTAGGAGAGATCGCCGATATTCGTCAGAAAGCGGTTTTCCAGCAAACGCGTCGCCAGCGAGTCCGTGTACCGCGCGACGTAAAAGAAGACCGGGGCGAGAGCCAATCCTTGAATCGAATAGCGGGCGGTCTGCCGGAAGAACTCCCCGCGTGCCGCGATGGACGCGAGCAGAATGGCGATGGCCACCAGCGCCGCCGTAGCGCAATGCTTTCGGGTAAGCCGGGGAAAGCTGTCGATGATGGGGTTGGCTGCGATGGCCAGAATCACGCCGAACAGGATTGAGTCCAGGCGGGTGTCTGTCCCGGTATATACGCGATTCCAATTGACGTGGAACCAGCCCATCATGACGAACCGCCACGCGAGCGCCAGGACGCACGCGACGCCGAGCCACGCCGCCTGCCGCGCACGCGACATGCCTGACCTTAGAAGAAGCAGGTAGACCACCGGAAAGAGCAGGTAGAAATGCTCCTCTACTGCCAGTGACCAGAGCGGAGACAAGCCAAGTGGAATGGTGAGCCCCGGAATCTGCTCGGCATAGTTGGTGAAGAAAAACTGGATGGCGAGGACGCCCCGCCATTGCAATTCGGTGTGCAGAATGCCGAAGTAAGCCGCACCGACGCCCAGGGCGATTGCGCAATACAAGGGCGGCAATATCCGGAACGCCCTGCGAATGTAAAAGCGGGAGATGGAGAGATCGCCGGTGCGGATCCACTCCTTGCGCAGCAAGGTCGTGATCAGGTAGCCGCTGAGAAAGAAAAACACGGTTACCCCAAATCCGTTGGGAATCCACTTAAACCCGCAGTGCCCGCAGAGCACCAGGAGGAAGGCGCTTGCCCGGATACCATCCAATCCCCGAATCCGTTCGTCTTTAGCCGCCATAGCTGTGACTCCGGCGCCGACAAACGGAGAGGGACGCGACGGCGCGCGCTGGGCCGGGAGAACGCTCATGCGGAACATTAGGCTGTGCTGGGGCTGGATTGTATGTGACGGGATTCACCGGGGGATGTTCAGTCTTTCGAAGTGCGTGCTTGACCTGCGAATCGGAATCGGCCGGCCCCGGACCAAACGGTGGGACGCAGGCCAGAACTTTTCCCGGGAAGCAGTGTTCGAATGCCTAGAAAGGGGCCGGGCAACGCGGGTTGGCAGGGTGATTTAAATCACATCTTCGGGAGAAGGATCGCCGTAGAGTATTGCCATCCCGGAATTGCAGGGCCGAACCGATGGAAACCATGATCCCCGATACGCAGACCACGCTGACGCCGAGTTTTGACGCAGCCCGCACTCAATTCAACCGCCTCGTCAGCGAAGCAGCCCGGCTGCACGACTCGATCCAGGTTTGCGACGAGACCTCGCGCGCGGCGTTCAATGCGGTGTCGCGCATCCAGGCGTTCGCCGACCAGATCGACCTGATCCTGGCGCTGATGAAGGAAGATGTGCGCGTGGTGGAGGAGCTTTCGGATGCCCCGCAGGCGATGTGGGCGGAGCAGTACGGGGACAGCTTTCAGCAGTGGCTCAAAAGCTCGCGCGGCGCAGCCATGAAGGTGAACTGATCTTCCGGCGTAGTTGACGCGGGTCTCGATGGTTTCAGTTAACCTGACGGCGCCATCACTCGTTCTTTATTCGAGAGTCTGCCCGGCGCCCCTACGGGGCTCTTTCGATTTTTTTGGGAACGCTTTCCCCACGCTAAAGCGCGGGGCTACTGACCCTTGCGCCTCCGGCGCGTCCTGATTCGTGTTCCCTGTCACCTGACACCTGTTCCCTGACACCTATTTCTACGCTCCTTGTAAACTGGATGTGAGGGTTCTATGCCAGAGATTCAGCGCAGGAAGACGCCGACGGTCCGGATTGGGCGGGTGAAGGTCGGCTGGGAGGTCCCGGTCGTCGTGCAGTCGATGACCAACACCGACACGGCGGATGTTGCGGGCACCATTGAGCAGGTGGCGGCGCTGGCGATGGCCGGCTCAGAGATTGTGCGCGTGACGGTGAACAACGAGGAGGCTGCGGCGGCCGTTCCGCACATTGTGGAGGGGCTGGATAAGCGCGGGATCAACGTGCCGATTGTGGGCGACTTCCACTACAACGGGCACCTGCTGCTGAAGAAGTATCCGGCGACGGCCAAGGCGCTGGCGAAGTACCGCATCAACCCGGGGAATGTGTCGATTGGGCGCAAGGACGATGACAACTTCCGCACCATGGTGGAGTGCGCGGTGGAGAACCAGAAGCCGGTGCGCATCGGCGTGAACTGGGGCTCGCTGGACCAGTCGCTTCTGACGCGGATGATGGACGAAAACTCGAAGTCGGCGCAGCCGCAACCGGCGCGCGACGTGATGATGGAGGCGATGGTGGTGAGCGCGCTGAACTCCGCGCAGCTTGCCGAGCGCTACGGATTGCGCGACGACCAGATCATTCTGTCGGCGAAGGTGAGCGGGGTGCGCGACCTGATCGACGTGTACACGAACCTGGCGGCGCGCTGTAACTACGCGCTGCATCTGGGGCTGACGGAAGCAGGCATGGGCGCGAAGGGGCTGATTGCGTCTACGGCGGGGCTGGCGCCGCTGCTGCTGGCGGGCATTGGCGATACGATTCGCGTGAGCCTGACGCCCAAGCCGGGCGGCGACCGCACGGAAGAAGTGCAGGCCGCGCAGCAGATTCTGCAGTCGCTGGGGATTCGCAGCTTTATGCCGCAGGTGACGAGCTGCCCAGGATGCGGGCGCACGACGAGCACGTACTTCCAGGAGCTGGCGGAGCAGATCCAGAGCTATCTGCGGACGAGCATGCCGGAGTGGAGAAAGAAGTATCCCGGCGTGGAGGAGCTGAAGCTGGCGGTGATGGGCTGCGTGGTGAACGGGCCGGGCGAAAGCAAGCACGCCAACCTGGGCATCAGCCTGCCGGGGACGTTCGAAGAGCCCAAGGCGCCGGTGTACGTGGACGGCAAGCTGTTGAAGACGCTGCACGGCGACACGATTGTGGCGGAGTTCAAGGAGATTTTGGACCGGTACGTGGAGAGCCACTACGGGAAGAAGGAAGAGCTGGTGGGCGCGTAGAAGCAGGTTTCAGGGAACAGGTGTCAGGGGACAGAGGGGTTGGGGCGGGTGCCCTGGCCCCTTCCATTTTTGCGGTGGGATTTGGGTCAGAGGTTGCGGAAGGGGTTTTCGACGCGGAGGCCGTCGATGACCTGGCCGTGGTGGAGGTCTTCGGTGTAGAGGATTTTGCAGCCGGCCTCCTGCGCGGAGGCAATCATAGTTCCGTCGTAAATTGAAAATCCGTATCGCTCGCATAGCCGCAATCCGATCCGGTGTGTATGTAGACTCAGGGGCAGAGGATCGGGGCAGTTGCGAATCACCGCTTCAATCATGTCGCGGACTCTCATCATGTCGCCGGTGAACTTGCGCCGCAGGACGGCCGCCAGTTCGTTCAGAATCTGAACGCTGACAAATCCGCCATCGATCAGCAGCTCCTCGGCAACACGGGTCTTCGATCCCGATCCCGCAAGCGCATAAATCAGTACATTCGTGTCGAAGAAGTTTCGGGGGCATTTCAATCGGCTGCGGCTCCCGGCTTCTCTGAGTCAGCCGAATTCTCAAGGTAGCGGGCTTCTCGATCTCCACGATCGTAGAGTTCCTCGCGGTTGAACTTAAAGTCGGGAGGCATGGGAACGCGCAGTGCTCGAAGCCGCGTGAGAGCTTCCTCACGCGTCATGCTGGCAGAGACCTCGATGGCGCTCCCCTCTTTCGCGGTCATCGTCACCTCGTCGCCTTCTTTCAGCCCCAGGGCCTCGACGAGCTTCGCGGGCAAGCGGACTGCGAGACTGTTACCCCACTTGGCTACCTTCATATCGCCCTCTGGATATACATTTTACCACCGTATATCCAAGGTCGGAACCTCCGAAAGCCTGTCCCCTTCTGGCCGTCCCGCGATAGCATGGTTTCTTCCCCGGAAAGGCTGTTTGTATGCGCCGCTGGTTTGTGCTGGCGCTGGTGCTGGTGTGGGCTGCGCCCGGGGCGTTCGCACGGAAGGCGAAGGCGTGCGTTTCGGCGGATGAGGCAGCGCGGCATCCCAACAAGGACGTTTGCGTTTCGGTGCACGTGTACGACGTGGTGGAGCTGCCGGATGGGACGCGGTTTCTGGACGTGTGCTCGCCGGATACGCCCGATGATCGCTGCCATTTCACGATCGTGAGCCTGTGGGAGGATCGCGCCGACGTGGGCAGCCTGCTGAAGTACCGCGACGCGAACATCCAGATGCGCGGGTTCGTGCGGCCGATGCATGGGCGATGGGGGATGGAGTTGAGCCACGTGCGGCAGCTTTACGGAGGGCCGCCGAAGTTCCGGCCCAATCCGCGGCTGGCGCATGGGTTCAACGGGGAGCAGCAGCGGCCGGCGATTGCCGATCCGAATTTGCGCCCGCACGGTGGGCGCCGGGCATTTATGAATTCGCGGGAGCAGGAGAGGCGGTAGCGAGTCAGCTAATCAGCGAGTCAGCGAGTTAGCGAGTCGGCGCAGGAACAACCAGCAGAACTGATCGCGCACCTGATCCTCGAAGTGTTGTGCTTTCCCTGGTCCCAAAAGCGGGGACCTGGGGCACCCGGCTGCTCCGTTAGTTGGCGTCTTGGCTTGCTAACCGCTGCCTGACTGACTTGCTGGCTCGCCGACTTGCTGACTTGCTGACTCGCTGACTCGCTAATCCAGCTTCGGTGCAAACCGCGCACCGCGCAGCAAAATCACGCCTGAGAACACCAGCGACACCAGCGTGAGGCCCATGGCGAGGCGCAGATTGCTGTGGTCTGAAACGGCGCCGATGATCTGCGGCGAGAATGTGTCGCCGAAGAAGTGAATGCAGAAGAGGTTTACGGAGATGGCCGTGGCGCGCACCGGAGCCGAGACCGAGTTCACGATTGCGGCATTCAGCGGGCCGGTGTTGAGGAAGAGGAAGAACTCCGCCGCGAACAGCGCAGGGACGGTCAAGGATGCCGGTCCGAAGAAGACCAGCGCGCCAAAGGGCAGCGTGAGCGCGACGCTCCAGAACGAGAGCAAATAGAGCGCGCGATGATTGGTGCGCAACCAGCGCTGCGCAATCCATCCGCCGATGGCTGTGCCGGCAATGCCGTCGATGGCCGTGATCATGCCGACCAGAAACCCGGCGTGCGCCAGCGAGTAGCCGCCCGATCGGCGCAGGAACTCAGGCATCCATGCCGAGAGGCCGCCCATGGCGAAGGTCAGCATCGCCAGCCCGAATGTTCCGGACAGGAATGCGGGGTTCCGGAACAAGCCGCGGAATGTGGCGCGGTCCACTGTGGCTTTCACTCGATCATTGGCGCCGCGCTCCGGTTCGCGGCCGATGAGCCCGTAGAGCAGGGCGATTGCGAGTCCCGGGATCGCGCAGATGAAGAAGGGCGCGCGCCACCCCCACAGCGAGCCCATCTGGCTGCCGGCCAGGTAGCCCATCGCGCCGCCCAGCGGAATGGCCGTATAGAAGATGGAGAGGATGCGATTGCGGTCGCGCTCAGGATAGAAATCGGCAATTACCGCCGGGGCAAAGATGCCGAAGGTGGCCTCGCCCACGCCCACCAGCGCGTGGCGAATGTAGAGGCTGAGGTAGCTGTGCACCCACGCGGTGCCCAGCGTGGCCAGGCTCCACAGCACGGCGCCAAGGATGATGAGCGGCTTGCGGCGGACGCGATCGCCGAGCCAGCCGGTGATGGGCGCCGCCAGCATGTAGGTGATGAAAAGCGCGGTCGTGAGCGCTCCCATCATCTGGTCTGAGGCGTGAAACTCCACCTGGATGGGGTGGATCTCACCAGGCAGAATGTAGCGGTCGATGTAGTTGAGCAGGTTGAGGCCGATGAGCAGGATCAGTGTTCCCACGGCAGGGCTGACGCGCGGGCGTTCGGTCTGGAGAGCGGTGGCCACGTGGGTTCAGGATACCTGCGGCGGGAATGCGTGTCACCACGTGCGCCGGCAGTTACCGCGACCAGAGGACGAACTTGTTTTCCAGGCCGCCGATGATGGTTCCCACGGTGACGACGGCGAGGGCGATGAAGCCTGCTTCGAGGGCAAGGAAGTCGTGCGGCAGGCGCGCGATGGCGTACCCGCTGGCTGCGGCGATGGCTCCGCAGAGCAGCACGGACATGAGTATTCCGTGGAGAATGCCTTTGCGGTGGCCCAGCGCGAGCAGCCACGCGACTCCGTAGGCGAAGAGGACGCAGATGGCCGCGGTGAGCAGATGCGGGGAATACCACCACACGATCTGCTTGATCTGCGCATGGGTGATGCCGCTGGCGTCGAGCCACTGCGGACGGAACAGGTACTGCGAGTGCCAGATGGCGCCAAGGCACCACACGGCAAACGCGGCAAGAAGGACGGGAAGATGATAGATCGGCTTGGGTCCGGCCTTCCCTTCCCTGTACGGCACTGCCTTGAGCGCCTGCGGCAGGCAGGCCCGATTGCACTTGGCGCGCTCCGGCCAGCGTGTGCACTGGCACAGGCGCAGATCCGGAGTTCCGTCGATGGCAGTTGCTGCGGCATGGTGCGCGTCGATGGCGACCACGGCGCTCTGGTGGTTCTCCGGGCATTCCACTAGCCGGCTGCCGGAGTTTCGGCGAAGGACGCCGCGCAGAGTGAGCGCCACGGGCAGCGCGATGAGAGCAGCTCCGGCGAGACAGAGCACGAGCCACACGAGCAGGAGCATGGGCCACCTCCTACGTGCCTGGAGAGTGGTCCTTTTTCGCGGGCCGTTCAGTGATGTCGATCACGAGTGGCGCGCATTCGATAAAGGACCGGTTTGGGCTGGGCGCGGCTGCGTCTCCTGGCCGCGAAGGTCGAGCGGCATCTCGGGTGCGAGCGACGCGCATCGAACACTTCAGGTCATTCGGGATCGGGGGATCTCGAGCATCCGCACAAAATGAGGTGGGCCATGCTCAGGAGATTTGGCTGGGGCGAGCTTTGTCTGCTGCCTGTGATGGCCGCACTGACGAGTTGCGCGTCGTACACAGCGGGGAACGGCGATGTGGTGGCGGACGTCTATGTGCAGACTTCACCGAACACGTGGGAGGCGGATCCGTCGATTCCGGCCTCTACGCTGGCGTTTCGCGCGGATTCCCATGGGAACCTGACACCGGTCAAAACGCCGTGGGGATCGGAGACCCTTGTAGCGGCCGGCCAGGGCATGGTCTTCACATCCGATTACTCATCCGGCGCGATTCACCGGTATGCGGTGGGACAGGACGGCACCGCGAGCGGTCCGGTTTCGACTCTTCACCCAGCGAAATATGACAGCACGGCATGCGCGCCGCCATGGGGCACAGGCATGCTGGACCCGACCGGGACATATCTGACGGTCGAGCTCAAGGGGCAGAGCTGCGATGTGTGGCAGACGTTCCAACTGGAGGCCGGCGGCGGATACAAGTTTCTGGGCGAGGACGATAGCGGCCAGTGGGTTTTCCGCGATGGCGAGGTCTATATGGGTTTTGCGGGCGAAAGCGAAATGAGCGCGGATGGCCGTTTTGCCTACGGCGTCGGAGGCGAAGGCGCAGGAGGCTCTTTCCTGGCTGCGATGAAGCGCGACTCGTCCGGCGTGCTAAGGATCTGGAACAACTTCGATTGGCCGTTTGACACGCAGTACCGGTATCAGCCGGGGGGGCCGAGCACGGATGGGAACAATCACGTAGCGATGTTGATGGCTGGAAGCACGAGCGCAAACGGGGGGCAAACGTGGCTGGCGAGCTTCAGCATCGATCCAGCCACCGGAAATCTGGAGCCGATCAGCACCTACGACAACATGCCGCAGACGATCGACGAGAGCTATGGAGCTGCATTCTCGCCGCTGGGAGATACGGTTGCAGTTGGGGGTATGGGGTTTCTGGAAACGTTCCTGTACCACGCGGACGGCCCGGCGACACCGGCTGCGACTCTGAAATTGCCGGGGGAATCGCTGCAGGGGTTTGCGTGGGACAAGAGCCACCACCTCTATGTGCTCACCAGCACCGATCCAAAGCCGCCGGCCATCGCGCGCTTCAGTTTGTATGTCTTTACGGTGACGGACGGGCAGTTCACGCCTGCACCGGGATCGCCGTGGAACGTGCCGAACGGGAGGTCGCTGGTGGTTGTGCCCAGGGGCTGATTGCCAAGTGGGACGAGCAGCGGAGTTGGAACAGTCCCTCGCGCCCCGGTGTCTAAGTTGCAAGATGCCGCAGTTTCAAGCATCCGCACACTCCGCCTCCAGGCAGCCGGAGGAGGCGAGAAGGAGACTGGCGTATGGCGATCGACAATGTTTATGCTTCAGGCGAACTGCGCGGCGAGATCAATGTGACACCTATGATCGACGTTCTGCTGGTTCTGTTGATCATCTTCATGGTCATCGTTCCGGTGTTGCCACGCGGGCTGAATGCAGCGCTGCCGCAGCCTCCGAAGAGCGCCACACCAGTCCTTGAGAATCCCATCGTGGTGCAGGTGTTGAGGGCCGGGAGCGGCGCACCCGCTTACAAGATCAATCAGGAGGATGTCCGGCTGGATGAGTTGGGCAGCCGGCTAAGCTCGATTCTTGCTCTGCGTGCGAGCAAGACGATCTTTGTCAAAGGGGACGATCATCTTGCTTTCTCGACGATTGCAGCCGTGATGGATATTGGAAGGCGCGCAGGCGCGGCTCGGATTGGGCTGCTGACGCCTGCGAGCATGAGGTGAACTGGGGCTGGGATCCAGGGCTACGGCCGCGCAGGCCCTAAAGGGCGCGGTTCATCTCGCAGGATTCATGGCCCGGCTGAAGCCGTGCCGTTCTTACAAAGCATTCTGGAGGCGGAGTCTTCAGCAACCCTGGAGGCGGAGTCTTCAGCAACCTTGGAGGCCGCGTCTTCAGCAGACTGTAAAGCTGTGTCCCGTCGCCAACGGAGCTATGCCGCGACATGCGAGCTACTTCTCGGGGCGGGGCCAGCGGGCTTCCACGGTGGTGGCGATGCCGCCGCGGGGGCGGAAGTCGCCCTTCACCACGGCCCACACCGGGTCAGTGGCTTTGACAACGTCTTCGAGCACCTGGTTGACGATGTTTTCCTGGAAGATGCCCAGGTTGCGGTAGCAGAACAGATATTCCTTGAGCGACTTGAGTTCGAGGCAGCGTTCGCGCGGCATGTAGCGGATGGTGAGGACGCCGAAGTCGGGCAGGCCGGTCTTGGGGCAGACGGAGGTCAGCTCCGGATCGTCGATCTGGATCTCGTATCCGGGGAACTGATTGCGCCAGGTCTCGATGGCGGGAAAGTTGAAGTCGAGGCCGGCCTTGGCGTGGTCGTCGGTGTAGCGCGGGGTTGTTGCCATAGGTCTATTGTACGGGGGCGCAAATTTACCGCCAAATCATGTACCTGCATGCATTTTCCTGCACCCGAAGGGGGGCTAAATGCGTCGGATATACTGACTCAGGTCGCACGAATGGCAAAGCAGAGCAAGCAGTTGGACTGGCGCTGGGTATGGCTCGGCGCGAGCGTGATCCTGGTATTGGTCTTCTTTTCGGTTCGCTCCCTCACCCGGGGCCATCTGGACGTGCGCGCGGTGCAGGCGGTCCGGCAGCCGCTGGAGAGCACGGTGAGCACCAACGGGCGGGTTGAGCCGGAAATGAACTACCAGATCAGCTGCCCCATCTCCACCACGGTGAAGGCTGTGTACGTGCAGCCCGGCGATCACGTAACCGCCGGCAAGGTGCTGATGGTGCTGGACGACCTGCAGGCCCGGGCTCGCCTGGCCGCCGCCGAGAGTGGCGTGCAGAATGCCCAGGCTGAACTCGATGCCGCCAAGAATAATGGCACCCTTGCCCAGCAGCAGGCCTCGAAGTCGGAGATTGCGCGGGCGCGCATCGACCGCGACCAGGCGCAGCGCGACCTGGAAGCGCTGACCAAGCTTCAGGCCACGGGAGCGGCCGCGCCCAGTGAGGTGGCCGCGGCACAGCAGCGGCTGGACAGCGCGAATGCGGCGCTCGATGCCGCGCAAAGCTCGTCGAAGAGCCGTTACGCGCCGATCGACGTGACCCGCGCACGCGCCGCGCTGAACGATGCGCAAGCGAACCTTGCCGCGGCGCAGAGCGTGGAAGACCGCACCACGGTGCGCGCACCCATTTCCGGCACTGTTTACAACGTGAATGTACACGCCACGGATTTTGTGGAAGAGGGCAAGACGCTGATGGAGATGGCGGACCTGACGAAGGAACGAGTCCGCGCTTATTTTGATGAGCCCGACCTCGGCCTCCTCTCCGTGGGTCAGCCGGTCGTTATCCGGTGGGAAGCGCGTCCCGGCAAGGTGTGGCACGGGCGCATCGAGCGCGTTCCCATCACCGTGACCACCTACACCACGCGCAACGTGGGCGAGTCGCTGATCTCGATTGAGGGCAACGACGACGCCGAACTGCTGCCGGATACCAACGTAACGGTTTATGTGACGACCTCCACGGAGGCGGATGCGCTGACGATCGCCCGCGAGGCGCTGCACGTGGAGAACGGAAAGGCATTCGTCTACAAAGTGGCGGGCGACGAGCTGAAGCGCACGCCCGTGACCTACGGAGCGATGAACCTGAACCAGGTGGCCATCCTTTCGGGCTTGAATGCGGGAGACTGGGTGGCAACCGGAACCCTCAGCGGCCAGCCATTGCAGGAAGGCATGCCGATCAAGGTTGTGAAGTGAGGGATTGGACTAAACTGCTGAGCGCGGCGGCGCTGGGCGCGGCCATTCTGCTGCAGGCGCCGGCGCAGGCGGCGAATCTGCAGTCGGAAGCAAACGTGGCCCTGCAGGCCGGCCAGGCCGACAAGGCGCTGGCAATGTTGCGATCGCTGCCGCCGGGCGAGGCCAACTCGGCCCAGGCGCATAATCTGCGCTGCCGCGTGCTGTTCACGCTGGAGCAGTGGAACGCGGCGGCCAACGAGTGCCAGCAGGCCGTGAACATGGAGCCGAACAACTCCGACTACCACATGTGGCTAGGCCGGGCACTGGGCGAGAGCGCCGACAAGGCGTCGTTCCTCAGCGCGTATGGGTTGGCCAAGCGGGCGGTTGCGGAGCTGCAGCGCGCCACGCAACTGGATCCGCACAACGCCGAGGCGCTGGCCGACCTGGGCGAGTTTTACAACTCGGCTCCCGGCATTGTGGGCGGCGGCGAGGACAAGGCGGAGAGCGTGGCCAAGGAACTCGATCGCGTGGACCCCGCACGGGCCCACGAGCTGCGCGCCGGCATTGCCATGTCGAATCACGATTACGGCACGGCCGAACGTGAGTTCAAGGAATCGATCGCGCTCAGCAAGGATCCGGCGTTCCAGTGGATGCGGCTGGCGAGTTTTTATCGTAAGACCAAGCAGTGGGCGCTGATGGACAATGCTGTGCGCGCGGGCTTTAACGCCGCGGAGCGCAACAAGCACTCCGCGGTGGCGCTGTTCAATGGCGCGTCCGTGCTCATCGAGGCCAATCGCGACCTCGACCTGGCCAGGCGCATGCTGGAAGCCTATCTCGCCTCGCCAGTGCAGACGGAGGAGGCGCCAACGTTTGTGGCGCATGTCTGGCTGGCGAGACTGCTGGCGAAGTCTGGGGACAGGTCTGGCGCGCAGCAGCAGCGGCAGGCGGCGCTGGCGCTTGCCAACAGCTACAAACCGGCACAGAATCTCAAGTTTTAGCAGGATCTCGACACGTGAAGACGACTCACAATCCGCTGCACGGCTGCACTGGGCTGGTTGCGCTTGCGTGCCTTGCGGTGGTTCCCTGCACCGTTTCGGCGCAGGTTTCGCTGCGCTCGGTGGTTGAGCTGGCGCAGCGCAACAGCAGCGCGGTGCGCATTGCGCAGACAGATGTGTCCAAGGCGCAGGCACAGCTTGCGCAGACCAAGGATGTGCTGATTCCGACGCTCAACTTCAGCACCGGCATTCCTACCTTCCCTGAAGTGGGATTTACCGGACAGCCACCGTCGCTGTGGAGCGCGACTGTGGAATCGCTTGTCTACAGCATTCCTCAGAAACACTACATTGACGCCGCCGGCGCCGGACTGCATGCCGCGATCGCGCGCTTGAAAGACGCACAGGAGCAGGTCGCGCTCGATGCCAGCAATGCATATATGGAGATGGACACCGTGCAGCAGGAGTTGGCCGCGGTGAAGCAGCAGCAGGCGGATGCCGATCGCCTGACGCAAATTGAGCAGCAGCGCGTGGAGGCCGGCGTGGACCCCATGACGGAACTGCTGCAGGCCAAGCTCACGGCCGCGAATCTGCGCCTGAGCGAGATTCACCTGGAGACGCGGGCGGCTAATGCCGCGAAGCAGATGTCCATTCTGACCGGTCTGCCGGTTGGTTCGATTACAGCCGATCACGCCAGCATTCCGGAGATTCCGCAGGTGACCGGCGAGGTACGGCAGCAGGCGCTGCACGGAATCGAGGCCGCGCGTTTTTTGGCGGACTCAAAATATGAGCTCGCGAAGGGCGATCAGCAAAGCAATACCTATCCGCAATTGAGCTTCTTTGCGCAGTACAACCGCAATACGACAGTCCTGAACGACGTCAACCACTTCTTCGCGAATCCTCTGCCGGCGAACAACTTCGCTTCCGGTATCAACATTCAGCTTCCGATCTTCGATCTCGGCCATCGCGCCAAGGGACGCGAGTCGGCCGCCGACGCGCTGCGCGCCAAGGTGGAGGCAGAGCAGGCGGAGCACCAGAACGATCTGCAGATCGAAGAGCTGAACGGCAGCCTGCGCGAGCTGGATGCGCAAGCCGAAGTCGCCAGCCTGAAGCAGCAGATTGCCGCCGCGCAGCTCCGCTCCGTGCAGACCGAATTGCAGAACGGCAATGGCGCCGCCGCGGTTCCCGGTGGTCCGGCGCAGATTTCGCCCAAGGCGGCGCAGCTCGCCGAGATCGACGAGCGCCAGAAATATGTGGATTCGCTCGACTCGGGCCTCGATCTGGCCAAGGCGCGGCTGGGCCTGCTGCGCGCCCTGGGCCACATGCAGGACTGGCTGAACGAGTTGCACGCTAAGTAGCCTGAATCCAACATTTCATGGCTGAAAATCTCCTCGATGTTAAAATACGAGAGAATGTCTATGCCCCTGAAAACACTCTTCCTGAACCCGCCTTCGTTTGAGAACTTTGACGGTGGCGCAAGCTCGCGCTGGCCCGCTACGCGCGAGATCGAGTCGTATTGGTACCCGGTCTGGCTGGCGTATCCGGCCGGCATGCTGGAGGGCTCGCGGTTGCTCGACGCGCCGCCGCACCACGTCTCCGCGGAAGAGACCATCCGGATTTGCAAGGACTACGAGTTCCTCGTCCTGTTCACGTCCACAGTGGGTTGGGAGGGAGATCAGCGCCTGGCCGAAGCCATCAAGGCAGCGAACCCGTCGATTCGCATCGCGTTCGTGGGGCCGCCGGTGACCACCGACCCGGATCGCGCGCTGAACGAGTGCGCGGTGCTCGACTTCATCTGCCGCCGCGAGTTCGACTTTTCTGTCGTGGAGTTTGCGCAGGGCAAGCCGCTCAACGAGATCCTCGGCATCAGCTACAAGAAGGATGGCAAGATCATCCACAACCCCGACCGCCCGCAGGTGGAAGACCTGGACGCGATGCCGTGGGCCACGAAGATCTACAAGCGCGACATGGACGTGACGCGCTATAACGTGCCGTTCCTGCTGCACCCCTACATCGCGCTCTACTCCACGCGCGGCTGCCCGGCGCAGTGCACCTTCTGCCTGTGGCCGCAGACGCTGAGTGGACACGCGTGGCGCAAGCGCTCCACGGACGATGTGGCCGCCGAGCTCAAGTGGGCCAAGGAGAACTTCCCAGATGTGAAGGAGTTCTTCTTCGACGACGACACCTTCAACATTCACGCCGGACGCACCATCGAGCTTTGCTCCAAGCTCAAGCCGCTCGGCATCACCTGGAGTTGCACGTCGCGCGTGACGACCAATTATGAAACGCTGAAGGCCATGAAGGAAGCGGGCTGCCGCCTGCTCATCGTCGGCTTTGAGTCGGGCGATCCGCAGATTCTGAAGAACATCAAGAAGGGCGCCACCGTCGAGAAGGCGCGCGAGTTTGCCAAGAACTGCCATGACCTTGGGCTGGTCATTCACGGCGACTTTATCCTCGGGCTGCCCGGCGAAACCAAGGAGTCGATCCGCAACACCATCAACTTTGCCAAGAGCCTGGACTGCGAAACCATCCAGGTCTCCATTGCGCACGCGTATCCCGGCACCGAATTCTACGAGTTCGCCAAGGCCGGCGGCTTCATCACCAACGAAAAGATGGAAGACGGCGGCGGCCACCAGATGGCGCACATCGAGTACCCCGGCCTGCCGACGGATTACGTGATGGAGATGGTGCACCGCTTCTACGACGAGTACTACTTCCGTCCCAAGGCGGCTTTCCGCGTCATCTGGAAGGCAGTTGTGAACCGCGACGTGCCGCGCCTGTATCAGGAAGCCAAGGCCTTCCTGAAACTGCGCAGCCAGCGCAACAAGATGGTGAAGGAAGCGCGGCGCACCAAGGCCGAAGCGCAGGCTGCCGAAGCGCGCGCGTAGTTGCGAGTCAGCTGATTCAAGCGAAGGGCGGCGTCATGCGTCGCCCTTTTACTTTGTCCAGCCTGCAAGCACCGCTGCGGCTCAACCGTGCCGCTCGTTAAAATAACTCATACGCATGCCGCATCATCGACTGTCGTTCCAGCAGTACCTGATTCTCGCGTTCGTCTCCGTCAGCGTGCCGCTGGGCGATGCGTCCCTTTCGCGCGGCATGAGCAAGCTGCCCGCAATCTCCATCTCGCACCCGCTTACCCTTATCGGCGCCGTCTTTACGCCGTGGGTCGCACTCGGTATCGCACTGCTCATCGGTTACTTCGCCAGCTACCTTACCGCGCTGTCGTGGGCCGATCTTACATTCGTGATGCCGGCAACCGCGCTGGGCAATGTCTTCGTCGCACTGCTGGCACATTTCTGGCTGCATGAAGATATCTCGTGGATGCGCTGGACGGGCGTTGTGCTGATCACTCTCGGCGTGGCGTTTGTGGCGCACGGGCCTGCGAACACGACGCCTCCTGCGAATCTTCCCGACGCGTTGGCTACCGGACTGCCGCATGAGGCAGCCATCGGCGATGCGATGGAAATGGAGCGGCCGCGATGATGAACTTCACGGTCTTCCATCATCCCGGGCTCTGGAGATCCGTCGCAATGGTTGCCACGATTGTGGTAACGTCGTCGACCGGTGAGGTGCTGACGGCCGCGGCGATGAAGTCGCTGGGCGACCTCGATGAGATTCGCCAGCGCCGCGGACTTGGCGTGGCCATCCGCGCGGTTGTCACATCGCCACTGTTCATGGGCGGAATCCTCTTCATGGCACTGGCATTCTTCTCGCTGCTCTTCGCGCTCAACCACATGGACCTCAGCCTCGTAGGACCGGCTGCCGCGTCGCTTACGCTGGTGACGAACACGGTTGCTGCGAAGTTCTTTCTGAAAGAGCGCGTAGATCGGCGGCGATGGACGGCGGCGGTGCTGGTGTGTGTGGGTGTGTATTTTCTGGCGCATTGAGATCTGGCAGACGACCGAATCTTCTGGATCGTTCGAACTAGCCGATGCTAGAGTTCCTAGCATGAGACGGGCGCTTTTGGCTGTTTCGCTTTTTCTAGTCGCCGGCACTCTTCGTTGTAGCTCACAGTCCCCCAATTACCATGAACCTCGGCTGCACCATCGCTCGTATCCCAACTTTGACGGCGTGCCCATGGAGCCGCGATGCGCAGACATCGCGCAGAAGGGAGCGGAGTTCAAAACACTCGCCGACGTGTGCGAATATGCGTTGTCGCCGCGGAGCTTGCCCAATCTCGTTTGCGAAGAAACTACGCAACGTTTCCACGGTAGCCTCCCCCTCGATGTTGTGGAGGACAAAGTTACGTTCTATCGGGGGCACGACAGTTACTCGGATTTTGTCGTGAATGGAAGGCCAACAGATAATTTCTGGGGAAAATATGGATGGGGATCGGACGCCCTCTTCGGCAGCCTGCTGCATGCCATCTTCTTTCCTGAGTTGGAAACAAGTTTCAGGGTTGGGCCGATAGGGAAAACCGACAACATCGAGTTTAGGAGCTTTGCGTATCTCATGCGGAAGAGCCGCGCCCCCGGCTTCAACGTGGCCCATGCGAATCCCGGCATGTCTGGATCAATATGGGTGAACACGCAGACGCATCACTTAGCGCGTGTAGACATGCAGGCCACCCGCATCAACCAGGCATCCCGCCTGCGGTCGTATCACAGCGCCATCGACTACGGCGATGTCCAGATAGCCGACCTTGGAGCCGTTTTGCTCCCGGTCAAGGCAGCCGTACAGGTTTGCTTCACGTCTGGGCCTTGCTATCGCAATATTGTGCAGTTTCACGATTGCCAGAAGTTTGCATCCAAAGCCAGAATCCTCACGGGCCCGGTCAACTGACAGCAGCAAGTCAGCCGATGATACGCATCAGGCCGCGCGGCTTGAGATCCGGAACGAGGAACTTCCGCGCATCGCCAGCCTCCGCGCACACCGCCTCCGCTGCGAGATGTCCGCTGCGCGCCGCGCTCTCCATCGTCGAGGGCCAGCCGGTCTGAATCCAGTCGCCGGCAAGAAACAGATTCGGCCACGGGGACTTCGCGTTGGGGCGGAACTGGTCGATGCCGGGCGGTACGCCGAAGGTCGCGCGCACCTCCTTCACCAGCGTGGCCTTCACCAGCTTCGCTTCGCGCGCGGCCGGGAAGAACTCCTTGACTTCATCCGCCGCCTGCGCAATCGCCTGTTCGCGGGGCAGCGCGGCAAACTCACGCGACGCGCTCTGCACCAGTTCGATGTAGTTCCCCGGCCGCCCTTGCAGTTTCGACTGGTTGTACATCCAGTGCAGCTCGCGATCGAGCAGCACCGCATGCTCCAGATCCGTCACCGCGCGGTCCCACCACATGTGCACGCTTGAGATAGGCCAGTGCACATGCCGCTCGAGCTGCCCGGCAAGCGTTTCCTTTCCCTGTGCCTCTGGCAGCACCGGAAGGAATTTTTGCATTGCTTCGAACGGCAGCGCCAGCACCACAAAATCTGCACTCAGGCCATCCTCTGCGCCGCGAGTCTCAATCTTCCATTTGCGGCCACTGGACTCCCAGGCAAGCGATTCAACGTTCGCATTCAACCGCAAATTTCCGTCACGCCTTGCAAGAAATCCCGGCACCGCCGCATACAAATCGCTGAGCGGTACCGTGCTCATGCCCAGCGCGCCGCCCTGCGGCGAATCCATGAAGAGTCCGCGAATCACCATTGACGCGTAGTTCACGCCGATCACATCGATATCCGAGTTCAGCGCGCTTGCAATCACCAGCCGCCAGAATCGCTCCATCGCGCCCCGCGATTGCCTCTGACGACGCAGCCATTCGCCTAATGACTCATGCGGATCATTTCCGCTGCCGAGCAGGATGGCGGTGAACGCACGCGCGAGCGATAGCTTGTCGGCGGCCGAGAATGCGCCGCAAGTCAGCAACTTCGGTAGGCCATGCAACGGAGCCGGGAGTCGCGAAGCTCCGAGCGCGGAACGCCTTCCGCCCGGCTCAATCATCGTGTAGTTCGTTGTCCAGTGAATCTTGCCGGCCATGCCGATGCGGCGATAGAACGCCAGCAGATTTGTATACGCGCCGATCAGCGCATGCTGGCAGTTGTCGATGATCTCGTTCACGCCGGGATGGAGATACGACGACGCGCGGCCGCCGAGATAACCGCGCCGCTCAACGAGCGTTACCTTGAATCCTGCTTCCGCAAGACCGCACGCGGCACTCATGCCGGCCACGCCGCCGCCGATTACCGCGACCGATCTCTGGGATTTTCTGCCTTGGCTCGCCATGTGGTTCAGCCTGCCAGCCGCGCCCAGGCCATCCGCATGATGCCCACGGCCAGAATCTCAAGCTTCATGAACGTCGGCACGCTGATACGGCGCGAGAAGACATCGTAGTTGGCGCGGCGAATGTGAATGAGCAGGCGGCGATAGATGCGCACCAGCACCCACAGCGCCGGGCGGCTGTCCGCATCGATCAGCGGCAAAAGCTGCTGCGCCGAGCGATAGTAGTTCTCCGCGCGCGCTGCAATCTCCGCCAGCAGAGCGCGTTCATTCGCGGTGGGCGGCGTGCCGGCGCTTCGGTGAAGGATTGAGTCGGGGCTGACGCTGTGCTTACGCAAATCATCGAGCGGAAGATAGAGCCGCAGCCGAGACGCATCTTCCTGCACATCGCGCAGAATATTCGTCAACTGAAACGCGATGCCGGTCTCCTCGGCAAGCTTTTCAGCGCGCGGATCGCTGTATCCAAAGATGCGAATGCAGACCAGTCCCACCACCGACGCGACGAGATAGCAATAGCGATACAGATCGTCAAAACTCTCGTAGGAGTCGACCGCGCCACTCTCTGCGCGATCTAAATCCATCGCCGTTCCCGCAACGAGTTCATCCAGCAGGCTCAGCGGGATCGCAAAGCGCTGGATCGCATCGCGCACTGCCACAAAGGCCGGATCGGCAGTCGCCTCACCGCGGCTGGCCGCATGCCACGCCTCCAGCCATGCGCTCATCTGCCGTCTGCGCTCTTCGCGCGGCAGGCTCTCATCGTCGGCCAGATCATCGGCCTTCCGCATGAACGCATACACTGCGCAGATTGCATTGCGCTTCGCTTTGGGCAGCGCTACAAACGCGTAGTAAAAATTCTTTGCTTCGCGTTTCGCAATGGACCGGCACACCGCGTAGGCGTGCTCGACAGAGATTTCGTCCGTTGCAGTCGCCGAGGTCAAGCTGCTTTCCCTGTCCCTGAACCAAGGCGCAGGAAGGGCAGAAATTTGCCCGTCACCGCGCGCAGTGCGAGTTGCACCTTGGTGGTCTTGCTGATGGCGGGGCGCGCGCTCAGCACGTCATAGTCCCGCCGTTCGATTGCATTCAGAATCTCCAAGCCGCCGCGGCTGAAGAGATCGAGATCGAGCGCCAGCTCGCGATTCACGCGGCCGATGAGCGGCAGGCCCTGCGCGAACATTCCGCGCGCGTACTCCACTTCGTGCTTCAGCAGTGCACGGAATTCCGGCGTGGCGAAACCCGCTGCAATGGCCGCGTCGTTCACGCCGAAGCGCCGCATATCCGCCTGCGGAATGTAGACGCGATCCTTCTCCCAATCGACTTTCACATCCTGCCAGAAGTTCGCAAGCTGCAGCGCAGAACAGGTCGCGTCGGACAACCGGAAGTTCTCCTCGCTGACTTCGCCGCACGCGTACAGCACCAGCCGGCCCACGGGATTCGCCGAGTATCGGCAATAGGCGAGCACGTCGTCCTTCGTCTCGAAGCGCGTCTTGGTCTGATCCTGACGGAAGGCCACGAGCAGATCGGCGAAGGGCTCCTTGGGAATGGCGCAGGCACGAATCGTCTGCGCCAGCGCAACAAATACGGGATGCCGCGCGTTGCCTTCGTAGCACGCGTCGAGTTCCCTGCCCCACAGATCCAGCATGGCCAGCGCCACGGCGCGATCGCCCACTTCATCTCCGAGATCGTCGGAGATGCGGCAGTATGCGTAGATGGAATGGAAGTGCGGCCGCAGGGCCTTCGGCAAAAACCACGACGCCACGTGGAAGTTTTCGTAATGCGTTTCGGCGAGTTCGCGGCAGTAGGCGCGCGCCTGTTCCAGCGTCGGCGCGGCAGACGGAATACGATAGGCGCGTGGCAGCGCGGCCCATCCGCGCTCAATCAGCGCGTCGGCATTCATTTTTCCGCTGTTCTCCGTGGCCGTGTTCATCGTGATCCTTACGGAACGATCGCCGTCTTGATTTCGGTGGAGCGCTTCATCAGCTTCTCAAACACGCGATTCAGTTCATACAAGTGCGCGTGGCCGGTGATGAATGCGCCGGCCTGGAAGCGGCCACTGGCAATCAGTTCCAGCGAGCGGCGGCAGATGGCCGGCGTGTGATGAAATGTGGCGCGCATGGTGATGTCGCTATAGTGAATGCGGTTGGTATCGAGCTTGACATGCGTTCCCGCGGCGCATCCGCCGAAGAAGTTTACCGTGCCGCCCTTGCGCACCAGTTCGATGGCTTCCTGCCACGCCTCAGGCACGCCCACCGCTTCAATGGCGATATCGACGCCGCGATCCTTCGGAGTGAGCGCGCGCGTCTTCTCGATTGCCTCATGAATGTTCGCGGTCTGCACCACGTGCGCCGCGCCCAGTTGCTTCGCGGCTTCGGCCTGTCCCGCGTGCCTTACCAGGGCAATGACTTCGCACCCCGCAAGTGCGGCTACGTGCAGCATCATCAAGCCCAGCGGGCCGCCGCCAATGATGGCCACCGTGTCTCCGGGGTGCGGTTGCGAATCCTCAAACCCGTGCACCGCGCAGGCCAGCGGCTCCGTTAGCGCGGCGTGCTCCAGGGGCACGTGCTCCGGCACGTGCAGCGTGTTCTTTGAGACGATGCGAGGGGGAATGCGGATGTACTCGGCGTATGCGCCGTTATTGAACTGCAGATCGTCGCACAGGTTCTCCTGGTTGCGCTGGCAGAAGTAGCAGTTGCCGCATGGCGCGGAGTTGAGTGCCACCACGCGATCGCCGGCAGCAAACTCCGTCACACCCTCGCCCGCTTCCACAACGGTTCCGGCCATCTCATGGCCGAAGAGGGCCGGCGGCACGATCATGCGCGCGTGGTAGCCGCGGCGAAAGACCTTCAGGTCAGTGCCGCAGGTCAGTGCCGCGCCCACGCTCACCACCAGTTCGCCTGGACCCGCCTTGGGAATCGGCACCTGCTCGATGCGAACATCTTCGCGGCCGTGCAGCACGGCGGCTCTCATGGTGCTGCGCCCGGAGAGAAGCGCGTGCTCGACGGTGCGGCGGCCAAGGCTGACGGCGGTTTCGACGGTGCGGCGCCCTTTGACCACCGCGGTTTCCACGGTGTTCAGGCCGGCTTCTACGACGGTCTCCACCGTGTTCAGGCCGCCCTCAACTACGGTCTCGACTTTCTTGCGGCTCTCCTCAACGACGGTTTCAACCGTCTTGCGGCCGCGGAGGATCGCGTGCTTCACCGGACTCGCCATTGGATCCTCCTATTCCCCGCCCCGGCCCAGAACTGGCTCAATCATAATCTTCATGGAGTCGGCCTTGGGATGGGAGGCGACATCAATCGCCGCCACCGCCTGCTCAAGCTGGAACCGGTGCGAGATCAACTGCGTGAGGTCGAACCCGTTGCGGTAGCCGCCGAAAACCAGCTCAGTCACTTCATTCAGAATGCCGAAGGAAGATGAATACGAGCCCATCAGGGTCTTTTCGTCCATGCATACCGCGGCCGGGTCGAAGATGGCTTCGCCGTGCTGCGTCTGCGCGAAGAGCATTACTTTGCCGCCGGGCCGGCAGGCGTCCATCGCCGTCTTGATCAGCGCGCTGCCGGCAACCGCCAGGATCACGGCATCGGCCCCGCGGCCATCGGACTCGGCCAGCACGCGCTCCACAACGTTCTCGCTGCCGGCGTGAATGGGATGCTTGAGGCCGAAACGCGCGGCGACGGCGTGGCGCTCGGGAAAGAGATCGGAGGTCAGCACCTTGGCTCCGGAGCGGCTGGCCAGCGCGGCATGCATCAGGCCGATGGGCCCCTGCCCAATCACCAGCACGGTTTCATCCGGCTGCAGCTTGAGCATCTTCACGCCCTTCAGCACCGTGTTGACCGGCTCCAGGAACGCGGCCTGCTCGAAGGGCACACCATCGGGAATGCGCACGACTCCGCCGTTCGCGACAACAAAGTCCATCACGCGGATGTACTCCGCAAACCCGCCGCCGCTGGGCTCGAATCCCGCCGTGACGCCCACCTTCTTGTAGAGCGGGCACTGCGCCGGTGTTCCCTTGCGGCAGTAGTAACACTCGTTGCAGGGGACGTGATGATGCACCACCACGCGCTCGCCAACGCGAAAACTTTCAACACCTTCGCCCACGGCCGCGATGACGCCCGACATCTCATGCCCGAAGATGCGCGGCGCGGAGTGCGACCCGGTGTGGATCTTCTTCAGGTCGGTGCCGCAGATGCCGCAGGTGGCGATGCGGACGAGCAGTTCGCCCCTGCCGATCGAGGGCACGGGGACCGTTTCCACGCGCATGTCGTTCACGCCGCGATATACGACCGCGCGCATGGTTGCGGGAAGCTTGCCGGGGATGTCGAGCTCAGGGCTTGAGATTTGGGTAGCCATTCCGTTTCCTGGGGTGACTGCGCGCATCGAGCAGCTCGTGCAGGGACTTCGCGATGCCAAGGGCAGCCTTCCTACTATTCTCGCCCATTCGGAGCAAGGCAGGCCAGTACCATGGCCGCAAAGCCGCAAAAAGAATGAACTTCGGCAATTGGAAGCGGCCATCGGCGGCCAGAAAGCGGTTCAGGTCGGGCAGGCGGGCGGTCAGCTCGTCGCTCACGCCCTTGATGCAGATAAACGGGATGCCGCGCGCCTCGGCCAGCCGCGCCAGCGCCGCCGCCTCCATGTCGACGATGATGGCGCTGTAGGCGTGGGCAAGGCGGCGCTTCTCGGCTTCGTCGACGACCCTGGGCGCGGTAACCAGGATGCAGTCGCAACCCGGCGCCTCGGCGGCATACTGCTCGCCGGTGCGGGCGTCGACGATGCGGGAGACACGATGCACGCTGGCCGGATGGCAATCCGCGGCCAGCGCACCGACCCAGCCCACGGAGACGATCTGATCGGCACGGCCATCTTGCTCGGCCGCCGCCAGCGCGCGCCTCGCCGCGTCCTGGCCTGCGCCGGCACAGGCGGCGATCCACTCGCTATGCTCGTGCTTGCGGGTCCACACGTCCACGCGATTGCGGGTCTCGTGATGCCAGCCGCGCACGAAGGGCATGAGTTCGCCGGGCATGGCGGCGATGATGGCGATGCGGGTCATGCGGACTCCGGCTTGGAGTCCGAAGGCAGCGCGAGCCTGTAGGTTCTAGGCGGGAGGTATGCAAAGACTATCTGCGCTATCAGAAAGGAAGCTCCCAAAAGCCACGCGATGATTCGCGAGGGCATAACAATTGGCCAGGAAACGGCCATCTCAACCAAGGTGACCGGGATTATCCAAAGACCAGCGAGGCGGAGTCTACGCAACTGGATCCATGTGCAACTCGCCCAGATTGCTCCCCAAATTGCGCCAAATACGACAAAGAATAGAAAGGCCGAGCGCTGCTGCGATCGATCGATCAGCGCATAACAAATGCAGATCGGGAAGAAAAGGATCGCCGCAGCGTAGGCCACCTTCATGTCGAAAATGGAGCGTCTGTTTTTCATTGCGCTTTTCCCTGCATCGCCGCCTACAGAATCGCCTCAATCCCCTTCCGCCGGATGATGTTCAGCAACGCCAGCGACGGGCCCTTGGGCTCCTTGACGCCACGCTCCAGTTGAGAAACATAACCGACGGTCAGGTTCATCACCGAAGCCAACGCCGCCTGGCTCATATTGGCCTTCTGCCGGATGGCGCGAATCTGGCGCGCGCTGATGGGCTTGGCCAGCTCGCTTCCCTTGTCGCCGAGATGGCGAACGGTAATCTTTTGGTAGGTTTCGTCATCCATTACGCCGATGCGATGCATGCCCTCAGCGGTTTCAAGCATCGCCTTTGCCATGGGGGTCAACTTCTTCGCTCTCATCGAGAATCACCTCCAATTCTCTTTCGCGCAGACCTCTCGCAATTCGTGCTGCATTCGCGGAAAGCCACGCCGAGCCGATATCGCGCGCCGACTGCAGATCGGCAGGTTCCAGGTTCTCCCTGTCGCTCTTGGCAAATCCAAACACGAAGATCGCCCGATCTTTGCGGCGATAAGCAATGATGGTGCGATATCCCCCGGAACGCCCTTTGCCTGCGCGCGCCACCCGTTGTTTGATCAGGCCGCCACCAAGATCGGCATCGACAAGGCCCTTCTCAGCACGCTCAATCGCATCGCGCAGCGTGGCGGGGGCAAGGCCCTCGCGCCGTGCAAATCGCGCCATCCATCTCGTCAGGTAGACTTGCAACGACTTCTCCTGATACTGAGAACTATAGCACTGCGTATTACACTGCGCAATTGCTGTCGCGGAGGAGCATCCTCACGGCGCGTAGCCATGCGCGCGGAACCACTCGATGGCCGCGCGCATGGCCGGATAGACCGGCAGGATGCGGAAGCCGAGTTCCTGCTGTGCACGTGCGCTCGACGCGAACATCTTCTTGCGGCCCATGCGCACCTCTTCGAGCGTGGCGCGCGGCTCCTTGCCGCGGATGCGCCCCGTGATCCACTCCTCAAAGAACGCATATGTCGCGGCGATGGCGAAGGGAATCTCCACCGTCGGCGAAGGAATGCCGGTGATCGCCGACATCTTGTCGAGGATCTGCTTGAGCGTCAGGTTCTCGCCGCCGAGGATGTAGCGCCGCCCCGGCGTTCCCTGAGTCAGAGCGAGCACGTGCGCCCGGGCCACCTCGCTCACATCCACCAGATTCAAACCTGTGTCCACATAAGCCGGAAATTTCCGGTTGAGAAAATCCACGAAGATGCGGCCGGTCGGGGTGGGCTTGGCGTCGTTGGGCCCGATCGGCGTGGTCGGGTTCAGGATCATCACCTGCTGCCCTGCCTGCGCCGCCTTGATGGCTTCCAATTCGGCAAGGAACTTCGAACGCTTGTAGTGCCCCACCATGTCGCCGATTGAAACCGGCGTGTCCTCGTTGACCACGATGCCGTCTTTGCGGAACGCCATGGTGGCCACGCTCGACGTGTAGACCACGCGGCGCACGCCGGCCTCGCGCGCCAGCTTCAGCAACTCGCGCGTGCCATCCACGTTGGCGCGGTACATGGTGTCGGGATCGCGAATCCAGAGGCGGTAGTCGGCGGCGACGTGCACCACCGCATCGCAGCGCTCCAGCGCCGGGCGCAGCGTGTCCGGCTGGGCCAGATCGCCCACGTGGGTGTCGCCGGCGATGCCTTCAAGATTGGCGAGATTGCTGGTTTTGCGCACCAGCAGGCGGAGTTGCGCGCCCTGGTCGGCAAGGGCGCGGGCCACATGATGACCAACAAATCCGGTGGCCCCTGTCAGGAAAATTCTCATCGCGAACTTCCATTCTAAACGGGGGCCACTCCGGAGAGAGGAGCTACTGGTTAGTGACGGCCGCCGCGTCCGCCACGGCCGTGCCAGCCTCCGTGCTGGTATCCGGGCGCGTGTTCACGGCCCGGGCCATGATCCGCGCGGCCGATGTGGCCTCTTCCATCCCGCGCTTCATTGCCGCGGAACCCCCAGAAGGGCCGCTCTCCGCGATCCGGGAACGGTCCGCGATAGCCATAGTGAGGATCCCAGCGATTGTCTACATGCCCCCAGAAATGCTCCGGGCCGCGGAACCACGGACCCGCGCCGACGAATACTCCTCCAGGGAACCAATCGGGACCGTAATAGCCGTAGGGCGCACAATTGTACGGAGCGTAGCTGAAATATCCGTAAGGGCACATCGGCTCGGGGCCGATATTCACGCCGATCGAAACCTGCCCTTGGCTCTTTGGAGCCGGGACGAGGAACGCAGCAGTGAGCGCAGAAAAGGCGAGCAATCGCTTCAAGTTTGGCAAGGGGAATCTCCTGCTACGAAGGATGCGGATATTCTCGACCGGGTTGCTTGTGGATCAAAAAATTGGTGGATTTCCCAACTATAGGGTGCGCGGGCCATCACAGCGCGGCTCCCGGTTTGGCGCTAAGCTCATTGCGCTGAGTCGAGGAGGGATTATGGAGCCCAAAGTGTTGGTGGCCTTCGCAACCCGTTACGGCTCGACCGAGGACACGGCGAGGGTGGTGGCGAGCGTTCTCGGCGCGGAGGGGCTCCCGGTGGAAGTGCAGCCTGTGGATAGAGTCACAAACCTGCAACCGTACTCCGCGGTAGTGCTGGCCGCAGCGCTGTACATGGGGAGGCTTCACCGGAAGGCGCGGCGTTTCCTGAAGACGTGGCGCACGGAGCTGCAACAGGTTTCAGTGGCTCTGGTGGTACCGGGGCCCCTGAGCGACGATCAAGCTGAGTTCACCGGCGCACAGTTGCAGCTGGAAAAGGAACTCAAACACTTTCCGTGGCTGCATCCGGTCGCGCAAAAGATTGTGGGCGGCAAGTGGGATCCGGCCAACATGGGTTGGCCATTCCGGTGGACCCTGCGCAACCAGCCGGTGCGCGATGCGCGTAATTGGCCGGCGATTCGGAGCGCTGCCCGCGAGCTCGCCGGAATTCTGCAGCCGGTCGCCGCACGCCGTCGCGCAGGCTAACACAAATTGCGTGCGCCCCGCATTACCCGCAGGCCGGCGTAGCGTTACGGCGCTCGACGACGTTGCCGTCCTCGCTGATCCAGAGTGCGCGCGTCCCCGCCACGCGGTGATTCAGGCGGATGACGACAAGATACCCGCGCCTCTCCGGTTCCTCATTCGACGGAATGAGGCATTCGATTTCGTGGGCCCAGATCGCCCCAAAATCGCCAGGCGGCCCCCACTCACGGTAAAAGTCGTCGAAGCTGTACTCCCGGGGAGGATGTACACGCCAATTGGGATCGTTGATGTATTCGGCGTAGGCGCGCTCGAAGTCGCCATGTTCCACGGCGGTGAAGATGTGGTCGATGCGCCGCCTCTGCGGCCAGTGGTTGAGGGCGCGGCCTCCCCAGATTCCGCCGGTCAGCAGAACCGCCAGAAGAGCCAGCCACATCCAGGTGTGGCCGGGGTTTTCATGGGAATCGGTGCTAATCGATCTTCTCCGGGTGCAGGGCTATATTCTTTTCGCCGGCCGCCTTGCGCTCATTGTAGGCCTTCACCCAGTCTTCCCAGTGCTTGCCCGCGGCGCGGTCCTTGCCGGTGAATTCGAGACGAGCCACCTCGGCATAGCTCAGCTTCTGCTTGCCGTTTACGTTCGGCTCAAAGTAGCGGATGAAAGACTCCTGAAGCGTGTTTCCTGTCTGGCGATCGAAGACATACGCCTCGATCTTGCGGCCGCCCTTGGTGGTGATGGTGATGTCGCCGCGGTAGTCGAAGGCCTTTTCGAGGGCATCGCGCAGTTCCGCCTCGGACGCAAGCTCCGGCACCCACCCCTCCAGCTTCTCGTGTGCCGTGCCGGGGGCAAGTTCGAGCGATTCGATCTGCTCAAGCGTGTACTTCTGGACTTCTGCGGTCATGAAACCTCTCTGCACAACTGTCGGCCCCAGAGCCTGCCTGAGCACCGTCGACTGGTCTCTATTTTGAGACCGGGGAAGCCACCAGCGTCAACAAACCTCAGACGTTCGTTTCTTCAAGAGCTCCGGTGCGCGTTTCGATCTGCACCAGCGGACCATGCGCATCTTTGCCGAACTCGTCGAGCAGCTTTGCGGCGTGGGGATCCTTGTAGGAGTTGGCCCAGCCGCGGGCCATGGCCATGAATCCCTTTAGCGACAGGAATCCGTCGATCACCGCAGTCGGCTCGTAGCCGCAGCTCACCATGCAGTTGGCGCATTTGGGATTGCCGCTGGCCGCACCGTACTCTTCCCAGCGCGTGGTCTCCATGAGTTCCTTGAACGTGTCCGCGTAGCCATCCTGGAGCAGGTAGCAGGGACGCTGCCAGCCGAAGATGTTGTACGCGGGCGAACCCCACGGGGTGCACTCGTAGCTGCGGTCGCCCATCAGGAACTCAAGGAAGAGCGGCGACATGTTGAACTTCCAGCTCTTCTTCCGGTTCGACAGGATGGCGCGGAAGAGCTTGCGCACCCGGGCGCGGCCCAGGAAGCGATGCTGGTCGGGGGCCTTGTCGTAGCTGTAGCCCGGCGAGAGCACCATGCCCTCCACGCCCAGAGCCATCACCTCGTCAAAGTAGGCGCGCACGCTGTTCGGATCGGTGCCGTCAAAGAATGTGGAGTTGGGCGTAACGCGGAAGCCGCGCTTCACAGCCTCCTTGATGCCTTCGACCGCCAGGTCCCATCCGCCTTCGCGGCACACGGAGTAGTCGTGATGCTCGCGCTGGCCGTCGAGGTGAACGCTGAAGGTGAGGTACTTGGAAGGCGTGAACTCGTGGATGCGGCGCTTCAGCTCGAGGGCGTTCGTGCACAGGTAGATGTACTTCTTGCGCGCGATGAGGCCGTTGACGATCTCCACGATCTGCGGATGCAGCAGCGGCTCGCCCCCGGGGATCGACACCATCGGCACGCCGCACTCTTCTACGGCAGCAAAGCACTCTTCCGGGGTGAGCATGCGCTTGAGCACGTGGGGCGGATATTGCACCTTGCCGCAACCGGCGCAGGCCAGGTTGCAGCGGAAGAGCGGCTCCAGCATGAGCACCAGCGGGTAACGCTTGTTGCCTTTCAGACGCTGCTTCCATACATAGGAGAAGACCGTCCACACCTGCGAGATCGGAATGGCCATAGAAGTTTTCGTTTCCCTCAGGGGCGGTGGCCCCAATGCCAGTGGTCAGTGATCAGGGATCAGGGACCACTCTCGTTCTGTTCCGGGCCGGTGCCCGGTCTATCTATTGTCTCAAACCTTCATTCCGGCTACGCGGCTCGCTCCATCGCCCGCTTGTACGCCGTCAGCGCCATCAGCGGAAAGTAGTGCCGGTACATCGTGTACGCCAGGTAAAACACCTTGGGGAAGCCCGTGCCGGTGATGATGCTCTCGCGCTGCGCGCCTTCGCCCATCGCCTCGTCCCAACCGCCGTCCTCGCGCTGCCGTTCGAGCAGCCAGCGGACGCCTTTGGCAATCGAGTCCGACCGGTCGTCGCCCGCCGCCAGCAATCCCAGGAGCGCCCACGCAGTCTGCGAAGGCGTGCTCACTCCGGTCCCGCGCAGATTCGGATCGTCGTAGCTGCCGCAGGTTTCGCCCCATCCGCCGTCGGCGTTCTGCACGCTGCGGATCCACTCCGCCGCCTGCTGCACCTGCGGTTCATTGTGGTCGAAGCCGATCGCGTCCAGCCCGCGCAGCACCAGGAACGTGCCGTAAATGTAGTTCACGCCCCAGCGCCCGAACCAGCTTCCGTCCGGCTCCTGCTCCTTGAGGATGAACCTGATGGCCTTCTGAATCCGCTTGTCGTCCAGCGTGTAGCCGTACGTCGCCAGCATCTCCAGCATGCGCCCGGTAATGTCCACGGTCGGCGGATCGAGCATGGCGTTGTGGTCCGCAAACGGAATGTACTGGAAGATCATCTTCGTGTTGTCTTTGTCGAAGCTGCCCCAGCCGCCGTTGCGGCACTGCATGGCAAACTCCCACTCGATGGCCCGCTGCGCCACCTGGTCCTGATAGCGCTCCCGGGGGTTGTCCACCTTGCTCAGCGCGAGCAGAACTTGTGCCGTATCATCAGTATCCGGGTAAAACTCATTGTTAAACTCGAAGTACCATCCGCCCGGTTCGGTGTTGGGAACCTTCACCGCCCAGTCGCCTTTGTGGCGCACTTCCTTCGAGAGCAGCCAGTCGGCCGCCTTCAACATGCGCGGATCGTCCTTGGGAACTCCGGCCTCGCCCAGCGCAAACAGCGCCTGTCCTGTATCCCACACGGGCGAGACGCATGGCTGCATGCGGAAGGTCGGCTCAGGCATATCCTCGGTCGGACCTTCTTCAATACCGAGTTTCTCAAACTCGTCGCGCGCGCGGATCACCTGCGGATCGTCTTCCGAGTAGCCCAGGCAGCGCAGCGCAATGATGGCGTTCATCATGGCCGGATAGATCGCGCCCAGCCCGTCCGTCATCTCCAGGCGCTCCAGCATCCACTTCTCCGCCACCTTCAACGCCAGCTTGCGCAGCGGCCGAATATGCACGGCCTCGAACCCGTGGATCATTCGGTCTGTGATCAGGAAGAAGTTGCGCCAGGAGAGCTTCTTTTTACGATCCATGCGCAGGCGAAGAATCGCGTTCTCGCGGCCGCCGACAAACAGTTCGTCGATACTCTGCTCCGCGGGGATCTTCTTGAAGGGCTTCTTCGCGTAGATAATCGCCAGCGGCACCAGAATGGACCGCGACCAGGAGGAGATCTCGTAGATGTTGAAGTAGAACCAGTTGGGAAAGAGAACGATCTCCGGCGGAATGGCCGGCACGGCGTCGTAGTCGTACTGGCCCAGTGCACAGAGATACATCTTGGTGAAGGTGTTGCACGCCACCACCCCGCCGTGGGCCAGTGCCCACTCGCGCGCCTTCACCATGCGCGGGTCGTCCTTCCCGAGGCCCATCAGCTTGGCCGAGAAGTAGCACTTCACCGTAAGCGAAATGTTCCCGGGACCGCCGGGATAGAGACTCCAGCTCCCGTCCTCGTTCTGGTAGCGCATCATCTCAGTGAATGCGCGCTGCAGGCGGCCGGGGTCGCCGCTCTCAAGCAGAGTGTGCAGGAAGATGTAGTCGGCCTCGAGCATCGAATCAGCTTCGAGTTCGCCGCACCAGTAGCCGTCAGGATGCTGCCGGGAAAGGATGTAATCCGCGGACTGAGCGATCGCTTTCTCTACATCTGTAAGATCGGCGTCAATCCGCCCGAAACGCGGCGCGACGGTCTTCGGTTTTTCTTGCGGTATGCTGCTCATGCAGTCAAAAACGCCTCAGGTTCCTAACCCCGGCCATCCGGTTTGCGCCCGCCCAACTTTCCGGTTGTGGCTACTCTAACCCGAATCGGCCGTCCAAAGCCCATCTATTTGAGACCGGAACCGGGGCCCGGGTGGTCCGCCAGCGAAGAAACGGCGGAATCTAGTGAACCGGAACAGCCTCGCCGCTGCCGGCGCTGCCGATTGCCTGCACGATCTCGGGAGGCAGGCCGAAGCGTACATTCTCCGGCATCACCTCAACCTCTTCGACGCTGGCAAAGCCGTTCAGACGCAAATAATTCACCACGCCTTCCACCAGCACTTCGGGCGCGGATGCGCCGGCCGTCACCGCCACCGTGTCAACATTCTTCAGCCACTCGGGATTGATCGCCTGGGAATTGTCGATCAGGTAGCCGATCGTCCCCAGGTTGCGGGACACCTCCACCAGGCGGTTGGAGTTGGAGCTGTTCGTCGAGCCGACCACTAGAACAAGGTCCGCGCTGTGCGCCACGTTGCGCACCGCCACCTGCCGGTTCTCCGTCGCATAGCAGATGTCCTGCGAGTGCGGCCCCGCGATATTCGGGAACTTCTCCTTCAGCGCGTGAATAATGTCCCGCGCCTCGTCCAGCGACAGCGTTGTCTGGGTCAGGTAGGCGACACGGTTCGGATCCGGCACCTCGAGCGTCTCCACTTCCTTGGCGCTCGAAACCACCTGCGTCACATCCGGAGCCTCGCCCAGCGTGCCCTCGATCTCATCGTGATCGCGATGACCGATCAGCACCAGAGAGTAGCCCTGCTTGGCAAACTTGACCGCCTCAATATGGACCTTGGTCACCAGCGGGCAGGTTGCGTCGATCACCTTCAGGCCGCGGCCCTTGCTGCGCTCGCGCACCGCCGGCGAAACGCCGTGCGCCGAGTAGATCACGCGCTGGCCGTCCGGCACGTCGTCGATCTCGTGCACGAAGATCGCGCCCTTCTCCGCCAGTTCGTTCACCACGTAGCGGTTGTGCACAATCTCGCGGCGCACATAAATGGGGGCGCCAAAGGTCTCCAGCGCAATCTTCACAATGTCGATGGCGCGCACCACCCCGGCGCAAAAACCGCGCGGTTTGAGCAGCAACACGCGCTTCTGGGCGGAAGAAGAGGTGGCATCATCAGCTTTCGAGGTGGGCGTGAGGACAGGAGAAGTCACACTCCAAGTATATCAAGCAATAAGCCTTTTCCGTCCCGATTCAGCGCGCGTTCATGCAAGGGGAGAACCCGGATGTGCATCGTCGTGGACCCGCCATCGACGGGTGAGCGCACCCAACCGACGCCCTCGGGCTCCCGGCGATCCGTTATCTCACATGCCGAGTGGATAACACTTTTATTTCTTATCGTTTACAACACAAACGTCATGCGACGCTCAAGGCTCACCTACCCTCCCGATTCAACAGACAGATGGACCACGAGATCCACCCGAATCCATCGACTCGAAGCCGATCGTGCCGATCGACGCCGGAAGGAGACGTGGCGGACGGTCGCCGACATTCACTCGCGCGAAATTCTGAAGAGCCAGCGTCCGCGCGGCCTCTCCACAGTCCCACCGACGTGGCTTGCGCTGTTCTCACGCAGGGATCAAACGCCATCCGCGTTCACTGCCAGGAAAAGCGCTTGGAGACGGGCAACCCGGCCCGCTTGCGCAGGTTCGTAGCAGCCAGGAGCCGGGGCGCCTCGCCAGCAACTCCACCAGGAAGGTTCGCGCTATATTTGATCGCAGGTTCGTGTGCCGGATACTGCGCCGTGTGCTAACTTCTACCCCACGGGGATTCCTCTCATGCGACGGCTCATCCTCATCGTGCTGCTGCTCTTGCTTGCTCCCCGCCTGCATGCAGCCGAACCCATGAGCGTGCACCAGCTTGAGGCGATGCTGGCGGCGCACGACAGTTCGAAGAAGCATAGCGCGGACGAGGCAACCGATCTGCTCGCCCAGATCAATCGCGAAGACGAGCTGGCGCCGAAGATCGCGCAAATCCGGTTGACCGAGCGCCTCACGCCCGGAACCCTGCAGCGGTTGGTGGCCACCTACAAGCTGGGTCCGCTCACCCGCGATGCGCTGGAGCTGATCGCAGATCGCTCCGCGCTGCTCGACCCGCCCGCCGATGAGATTCCCGATCTGCCTCCGCCTGACCTGGCGACACAGCGCACCCTGATCCACAACGCCGGAGCGTTCGTCTTCCAGACGCTGAGCCATCTGCCCGACTTCTTCGCGATCCGCACCACCGAGCATTTTGACGATGAGCCGCTGGTGATGAACGGCATGGTGCTGGCGCAAACTCCGGGCCTGCACCATGTGGCGACGTATCGCCGCGAGATCACATTCCGCGATGGCCGCGAGCTGCTGACCGCGCTCAACCGGGAACGCACCCCGCTATGGGGATGGGGCATGGAGACGCAAGGCGAGTTCGGCCCCGAGCCGGCCATCGTTTTTCTCGATATCGCACACGGCAAGCTGGCCTTCTCGCACTGGGAAAAGGGGCCTTCCGGCAAGCTCGCCGTCTTCCGCTACGACGTGCCATCCGCTGCCTCGCATTATGAAATCCGCACCGCCTGCCGGGTGAGCGAGGCATCCGATCAACACCCCTCCTATCACGGCTCGCTCGCTTTGGATGAGGCCGGCACGTTGGTGCGCCTCACCTTGCAGGCCGATGAAATGCCCGACAATTCGATCTCGGGCGTCGCCTCCGTCATCGAATATGCGCCGGTGGTACTGGGCAATCGCACCTTTGTCTGCCCCTGGCGCAGCCTTGCGTTCAGCATGCAGCAGATGGCGTGCCCAGATCAGAAACACCGCAAGAAGCTGGAGCAGCCGATCTTCTTCCTGAATCGCACGGAGTTCACCGCCTATCATCGCCTTGGTTCCGAGTCCACTATCCTTCCCGGCCCGGTGGTCCAGGCCGGCTCCACCCCGCCTCCCGCAACCCAGAATCCTGATACGCCTCGCCCCTAGCGCCGCCGCGGCGAGTCATATCCAACCGAATCATTTCAGTGGTAAGCTGGCGGTGCTCATGGAGGTTCCCCGTGAAGCCCCTCTTCTCTTCCGCAGTTGTCGTGCTCCTGAGCTGCATTCTTCCAGCCGCTGCGCAGAACCCGGCTCCCGCCGCGCAGACGAAGAACCCCTCCGCTCCGCAGCCCACGCTGCGCATCACCAGTCGTGCTGTGCTGGTGGACGTCGTGGTGACAGATCGCAACGGCAACCCTGTCCCCGGCATCGACAAAAACGCCTTCCGCATCAGCGAAGACGGTAAGCCGCAACCGATCTCGTTTTTTGAAGAACACCGGGGATTGAGCGCCGACCAGAGGGCGCGCCTGGAGTTTCCCAAGCTCCCCGATGACACGTTCACCAACTACTCGCCCATCGCAACGCCGCCGGCTGTCAACGTTCTGCTTATCGACTCCCTGAACACGCCGATGGATGACCAGATGTACCTTCGCGAAGCGGCCAAGCACTACCTGCAACACGTCAAGCCCGGCTCGCGCATCGCCATCTTCACCATGGGGCTGCGGCTCCACTTCATTGAAGGCTTCTCCGACGATCCCATCATGCTGGCCAAGGCGCTCGGATACCGGAAGAACAATCGCCCCGACCCGACCGTGCTGATCCAATCGCAGGAAGAGGCCGTGGCTGAAGACGATGCAATTGGGCTCATGAACCGGCAGGTGGGCGCCGGGCCGGGCGCCACTACACCCGCCGCACCCGCCGCCATGATCCAGTCGTTCCAGCAGTTCCTGGCGGAGACGCGGTACGGACAGACCTCTGACCGCGAATATCGAACGATGAGCCATCTGCAGCAGCTCGCCGCGTACCTGGGCTCGTTTCCCGGACGCAAGAACCTCATCTGGCTCTCCGGCGCGTTCCCGCTCGATCTGTTCGGTCTGACCGGCATGCGCTTCGACGATGAGATCATCAAAACGGTCAACGTCCTCGCTGCCGCCCGCGTCGCCATCTATCCGGTGGATGCGCGCGGATTGTGGGTTCATTCCGTCAACACTGCGAGCAAAACAATCGAACCAGTCGTGGGATCGAACGCCCAGTTGGTGGGTCCCGCCACCGGATATCCTCCCGTGACCGCCGATCCTTCGACAATGATCACCGGATCCAGTTCCGTGACCACATCGACCGGCAGCTTCGTCAACAGTGTCAATACGGAGAACCTGAAGAACAACGTCAGCGACACCTCCATGGATATGCTCGCGACCGACACCGGCGGCAAAGCCTTCTATAACCAGAACAATCTGAACGGCATCATCTCCAAAGTGGTCGGCAACAGCTCCAGCTTCTACACGTTGTCTTACTCGCCGGACAACAGCCGGATGGATGGATCGTTCCGGAAGATCTCCGTCGATATTCCAGGCACCAAATACGTGCTCTCTTACCGGCGCGGATATTTTGCCCGCGAAGACGCCATGCCGGGAGCCGCCCAGGATGCGCAGACCCGCGCAATCCAGCACGTGACGGAAAGCAAAGGCGCCGATCCCCTGCAGCCCTTCATGGACTTCGGCCTGCCGCGTTCGCAGCAGATTCTCTATAAGATCCGCGTTTTGCCCACCGCCGCCAAGCAACCACCATCGACCAGCGTGAAGATCAATGGCCCCGGACCCTACCACCATTACGCGGTGGATTTCGCCATCGATCGCGGCGATCTGGAACTGCCACTCGACCCGGCCGACGGCCTTCACAAGGGCACCATCACCATTTCACTCATCGTCTATGACAAGTACGGCGAGATTGCCACGCACAAAGAGTACATGGTGGCGCTCAATCTGAAGCCGGATGTGTGGCAGGTCTTCGACCAGACCGGCGTGCAGCTCCACGCCGAGCTCGATGTGCCCAACGGCCAGTACTGGCTGCGCACCGGCGTCTACGACCAGTCGACACGCAAGGTAGGCACCATGGAGTTGCCGCTGGCCGCCGTGCATCCGGTGAATACCGCAGTTCAGCAGGCGCAGGCGCCCAATCAGCCGCAATAATGTTCGGACCACCTGATCAGGATCGGCGCGCTTGGCGCAGGAATGCGTGCCGATCCAACGGGCTTTCACCTTGTGAACATCTCAGCACGAAGGGAGATGACAAATGAACGCACGCCCGCAGCCCACCCACACCCAGCCTGGCGGATTCCAGGCCCCCAGCGATGGAGCCGACAACGGCGTTACCAATGATGCCCTGGGCACCGTCAGCGATGCCGACTCCACCGGCCTGGACGAAGATAAGGAAACCGGCGACGCCAAGGTCCTGAACTTCGATACGCACGAAGACTGAGCGCAACTCGCGCTGCATTCCGTCTGGGTTTCGACGCATTTGTGTGGACAAACACGCGTTACGCGTGCCACCCTCTCTGTGGAGTGAATGCCTTAGCTCGGCGGTGCGCTTCCGTGCCTTCTCCACGCTTCTTCCGTTTAGCCATCGTCGCGTCATTACTACCTGGAATGCTCCTCATCGGTTGTGGCGGCAGCAGTCCGATGTCCGGCGGCTCTCCGAATCCTCCAGGTGGCGGCGGCAACCCGTCGCCCGCCCCAGGTGCACCTCCCCAAACTGCCGAGTACCTCTACGTGGGCGCATACCCGTACATCGATACATTTCAGATGAACACCACGACCGGCATCCCGGGGGCAGCCGCTCAACTACAGACCCATGGCGCCGAAAGCATCGTAGTGACCAATCCCGCGCAGTTCCTCTACGCCAGCGAGTGGCAAAACAGCACATCGATCAACGCGTTTTCCATCGGCGCGGGTGGCGCGCTCACGATTCTCAGCGGTTCGCCTTACACTTTGCCCGCGCAGAACCTCAACTCGGGCATCGCAGCCATGGCGCTGACACCTGACAACAGCACCCTCTACGTTCTTCGAAGTATTCCCGCCGCCATCGTCGCCTTCCACGTGGACTCCCAAACGGGTGCACTCACGCTGCTGAGCAACAGCATCTCGTTCTCGCAGGCAATCGACCGCGGCGAACTAACCGTCGATCCCACCGGCCACTTTCTCTATGCTGCGCTATCGGCTACGAATCAGTCATACGCGGCGATCGGCGTCTATTCCATTGCACCCGATACGAAGGCTCTCAGCGCAATTTCATCCTCGCCCTATCCTCAACCGGCAAATGCGGGGCTCTCGTCCATGGTGCTCGATCCCACAGGGCGATTCCTCTATCTCACGAACGCCACCACGGGCCAGCTCCTCGGCTACACCGTCGACGCGACCACGGGCGGCCTGACTCCGATGCCCGGCATGCCCCTGAATACGCCCAGCGTCTACACCAGCAGCATTGCCCTCAACCCGTCAGGCAACATGCTGTATGCTCTCGGATCCCAGGAGATCGCTATCTACTCCATCGACAGTAGCTCAGGGGTTCCCGCGATGACCCTTGAATGGACGCCGCCTGCGAACGCTTATTGTGTTGTCGCGCCGCCCATCGTGATCGACCCTACAGGCTTTTACGCCTATACGGCCAACGGCACCGGATTGTGCATCTTTGAAATCATCCAAGCTAACGGCCAGCTCACTCTGCTCACGCCCAGCGGATTCAACGCGCCGAACGGCGACGGCAACGCCAAGATCGCGATCGTGAAAGCCCCGTAGCCGCGGAATGCGAGAACGCCGTCTGCGCTGCGCTCGTGCCGTTCGTGCGGAAGTAACTTTGCACTGATTTACAGTACCCGCGCCAGCCACTTCCCCGTGTGCGAGTGCAGATTCGCCGCAATCTCCTCCGGCGGACCCTCCGCCACAATCTGCCCGCCGCCGTCGCCGCCCTCCGGCCCCATGTCGATCACCCAATCCGCGCTCTTGATCACGTCCAGGTTGTGCTCAATCACCACCAGCGACCCGCCGCCGTCGATCAGCTTCTTAAACGCCGTGAGCAGCTTCGACACATCGTCGAAGTGCAGGCCCGTCGTCGGCTCGTCCAGGATGTACAGCACCCGGCTGGCCTGGCTCGGCTTGGCATTCGCATTCGCGCTGCGCACCGTGGCCAGATGCGCCGCCAGCTTCACCCTCTGCGCCTCGCCGCCACTCAGCGTCGTTGCGCTCTGGCCCAGCCGCAGATACCCCAGGCCCACCTCATCCAGCACTGCAAGTTTTTCCAGTAACTTGTTGTTTCCAGAAAAGAACCGCAGCGCCTCCTTCACCGTCATCTGCAGCACATCGTGGATGCTCTTGCCCTTGTACTGCACTTCGAGCACCCGCTGCTGATACCGCGTCCCTCCGCAGTCCTCGCACGGCAGCTCCACGTCCGCCAGAAACTGCATCTCCACCGTCACCGTGCCATCGCCCTCGCACGTATTGCAGCGGCCACCCGGCACGTTGAAGCTGAAATGCCCCGGCGTCAGGCCCAGCCGCTTCGCCTCCGGCTGCGCCGCAAACAGCTCCCGCACCAGATCGAACCCCTTGATGTACGTGATCGGATTCGACCGCGGCGTCCGCCCAATCGGCGTCTGATCCACCAGCACCACATCGTTGAGCCGCTCCGCGCCAGTCAGCGACTTGAATACACCCGACGGGTCCGACCCATCGCTCTGCCCCAGCGCCCGCGCAACCGCCCGATACAGCACCTGGTGCACCAGCGTCGACTTGCCCGACCCCGACACGCCCGTAATCGCCACCAGCATGCCCAGCGGAATCTCCACATCCACGCCGCGCAGATTATTCGCGTACGCACCCTTCAGCACCAGCCGCTCGCGCCCGCGCTCCCGCCGCCGCGTCGGCACCGGAATCGCAATCTGCCCTGAGAGATACCTGCCCGTGAGGGAATTCGGATTGGCCTCGATCTCCGCCAGCACGCCCTCCGCCAGCACCTTGCCGCCAAACTCGCCCGCTCCCGGACCCAGGTCCAGCAGATGATCCGCCGCCCGCAGCACATCGGGATCGTGCTCCACCACCACAATCGTGTTGCCCAGGTCGCGCAGGTCCTTCAGAATTCGAATCAGCCGGTCCGTGTCCCGCGTGTGCAGTCCAATCGACGGCTCGTCCAGCACGTACAGTGCGCCCACAAGCTGCGATCCGAGCGACGTCGCCAGCTGAATCCGCTGCGCCTCGCCGCCGCTCAGCGTCGACGCCAGCCGATCGAGTGTGAGGTATTCGAGTCCCACCGCATCCAGAAACTTCAGCCGCTGCCGCACCTCGTGCAGAATCTGCCCGGCAATCTCCTCCTGCATCGGCGTCAGCGTGATCGACCCAAAGAATTCCTTCGCCTTCCCAATCGTCAGCGCGCTCGCCTGGCACACGTTCAGCGCGCCAAACCGCGGGGTCGCAATCCGCACCGCCCGCGCCTCGGCCCGCAACCGCTGCCCGCGGCACTCCGGGCACTCCGCATAGCCGCGATACTTCGAGAGCATCACGCGCACATGCAGCTTGTACTTCTTCCGCTCCATGGCCGCAAAGAAGCCCCACACGCCCTCAAAGCTTCCCTTGCCGCGCAGCACCGTCTCGCGCTGCTCCTCCGTCAGCTCGCGCCACGGCACATCCATGCGCAGCCCCAGCGCGCCGGCCTGCTTCTTCATGTCCGTAAACCACGGCCGGTACTTCGGCCGGTTCCAAGGATCAATCGCGCCGTCGTTCAGGCTCAGCGCCTTGTCGGGAATTACCAGGTTCAGGTCGTAATCCACGGTGTTGCCGAACCCCTGGCACCGCGGACACGCCCCAAAGGGATTGTTGAAGCTGAACAGCCGCGGCTCCGGCTCCCGCCCCGGCCGATGACAGCTCGCGCACTCAAACGCCGCCGAATACCGCCACCGCCGCGGCTCACTGCTTTGCCTGTCATCCTGAGCGGAGATCGCGTCAGCGATCGGAGTCGAAGGACCTGCGTTTGTTGTTGCCTTGTCATCCTGAGGCGCAGCCGAAGGATCTGCGGTTCCTCCGCGTGCTCCGGGTCTCACCGCCTCCTCAAAGATCACCTCATCCGCTTCGCGATACGCAATCTCCACAGCATCCACAATGCGCGCGCGGCTCTCGTCATCGATAACAATTCGGTCCACCAGCACAAACACCGGAAGCGTGAAATCCACCTCCAGCAAACTCTCCGGCGTGGAGAACTCGTACACCGTTCCGCCCTGATAAAGCCGGTTGAATCCGCCCCCGCGCAGCTCATTCAGCCGCGCCTTCAGGGCATCCGTCATGGGGCCTTCCACAGCCGCCTTCGCCGCTGCCTTGGCCGCCGCCGCGCGCGTCTTCTTTGAGGGCTTCGGCTCTTCTGCGCGACCCGCGTCTGCTGCATGCAATGCCTGTTCATGCTTAACCGGGAACAAGACGTTGAGCCGCGTGCCGTTCCCCAGCGCCATCACGCGGTCGGCCACCTCATCCACGCTGTCGCGCCGCACCAGCCCGTCGCAGTGGATGCAGTGCACCGTTCCGCAGCGCGCATACAGCAGGCGCATGTAGTCGTAGATCTCCGTCGCCGTCGCCACCGTCGATCGCGGATTGCGCGTGGTGTTCTTCTGCTTGATCGCAATCGCTGGCGCCAGCCCGTCTATCTCGTCCACATCCGGCTTCTCAATGCGCTCCAAAAACTGCCGCGCATACGCGGACAGCGACTCCACATACCGCCGCTGCCCCTCGGCATAAATCGTGTCGAACGCCAGCGACGACTTGCCCGATCCCGACACGCCGCTCACCACCGTCAGCTTCCCATGCGGAATGTCGCAGGAGATGTTCTTGAGGTTATGCGTCCGCGCCCCGCGAATCACGATCGCCTCGTTCGCCGTCAGCGCGCGGCCCATCGGCGCGGCCAGGAACGCCGTTTCGCCCGTCAAAGTTGTCCCGCTGTCGCTCAAAGGGAAGACACCAACCCGCAGAATTCGACCTTCACGCACCAGCGCTCACAAGCGGTGTTCAGCGCAAAAAGGTCCATCCTCAATTATAGGTTGGGACGTTTGGCGGCGATTTTGAGGCGGGTTTTGGGCGCTCGCATCCGCGATCAGCCCGCAAAATGGAAAAATCTCACGATATGGTACAAATCGGGGCCTTTTGCAGGAGGAGGGGGGAGGATGTTTTGTACCGCATTATAAAACCGGCTGAAACGGACGGCAGAGTGGGGACAAAGATGTCCTTCCGGAATTGCCATCCAGATTGAGAATAGGACTTCATTCCTGGTTGGTATGTGACGGCGGATACGGGGTGATGTTCAGGGATGGTCGCAGCCTTGTCGCGATGGCTGGCCTGCGAAAAGTGCAGCACTCCCCTTCGACTTGTCATCCTGAGCGAAATCGGCCTCCGAAGAGGCCGATGAAGTCGAAGGATCTGCGGTTCCTCCGCGCGTTCAACCACGTTGTAACAGGGCCCTGATTGGGGCCACCCGCCTAGGAACGCGCATAATATCAGCATCCGACATGCTCAATGCAAATGACCCTTTTACGCCGCAGTCCCTAAACAGGTTACGAGCCGCGATGGATTCGGGGCGCCCAATCGTCATCTGGATCGGGGCGGGCGCGAGCCGGTGGGCGGGTCTACCGTCCTGGCGTCAATGCGCGAGTCACATACGGAAGATATTCTCGCGCCAAGTTGCGGGGTTCGATGATATCAGGGCCAAGCAGCTAATGGAATCGGAGGATTTCCCTCAGCTTTTCGAACTCTGTCGCAAGTTCGATGAGGCACTTTACCATCGAAATCTACGCGACCAATTCAGCGCCCCAAAGCTCGAACCTCTCTACCTGCAATTCATGGAGAAGTTGCGGCTTCAAAACCCAGTCCAAGTCGTTACCACGAACGTAGACCTTTGCCTGGAACAAAACCTAGGCCAAATCCCTGTGATCGAGAGATCGGACTTAGAACTCCTCGGGAACAGCATCTCGAGTCGGAGAGCCTTCATCGCAAAACTTCATGGGTCGATATCGTCGATCAACTCAACTGTTTTTGCAACGAGTGATTACGAATCCATCCAATCGAACGAGATCTACATTGCTGCCGTGTCAACGCTATTCTCCGCAGCCTCGGTTGTATTCCTCGGGTACGGCGCGAAAGATGATTACGTGCTCAAGCTCCTTGCACGGGACCATTTGATCCACAACCTATTTGGAGGGGGCCCGCATTTTCTTGTCACTGACAAACCAGGTCCACCCGAGAAAGACCTCTACCGCATTGGATACTCAATTCTGCAACACCCGGATCATCGGGCGGCACTCTCGGTTCTGACCTTCCTCCATCAGTCCAGAACTTCTCCGATCGTCGAAGCATCCCGCCAGGCCGATGCTGTAGAGGCTTCCAGTGTGGCAGCCGCCGGAACCGGCTTCTTCATCAGCACCTTCTATCCCTCAGGGACCCATGTTTCGAGCCAAACAGTAAACCTGAAAAAGATCGACGAAGGCGGAATGGAAATCAAAGGTACCCTCGGCCTGGGATTCCAACAGGGTGAACTCCGTAGTAGCGAGCCGGTGGCATTCCATGATCTGTGCGTCGGGCTAGTATGCTTCGACCGCATTTACCTTCCGCTCTCCGCACTAGTTGTCCTGCACGAGCGCGCAACATCCGAGGTGTTCTGGGCGTTGATCGATAGTGGAGCGCTCTCGTTCATCGACATTGTCCACGAGCCCTTCTTCGTCTCGACACCCGACAGTGTCACCGGCAATGTGGGCGTCGCGCGGATTCAGGATCCCCACACGTCTGAAACCCGCACCTCGATGAGCGTAGTGCGCAAGATGCTCAAGCCCGCGCCGGGAAACGAGGAAATAGGCGAGCAAAAAATAAACAGCCTCCAAAATAGGGTTACTACGTTCGAAGACTCAGAGAAGTTAAACCTTGGCGCAATGGTAAGAAGTGCTCTACTCCTCCCCAAAGTCTCACAACTGCTCGGCTTCTCCGATTACACGCAGCCCAACGCGATTCCCAGTTGGCTGGCCTATCCCACTCTGCGGTTGGCGCACCTCGTCCAGTCGGGCCTGATCTGCAATCGGCTCCTCTTGCGTGCTTCGCGCGTCCCCTTTGGAGGCGTAACGCTCCTGAGTGCGGCGTTCGGAGTAATGCCACCGGATGAAACCGTCTACGAGTACGCCAGCTTCGTGCTGACGGGCGCGTTTGGCTCAAATCTCAGCGCCCTCATTGAACATAATCCGAAACTCATCTTGCAACTTCTCAAATTCAGGGAGACCCAAGAGGCAATAGCCCTGCGCAAGGAGATAGGCGCGCGATTGAAAACCAACGATGGCAATGAGTTTTCCGCCGCAATCGAAGGAGCGCTGAAAAAGACCTTGGGCGCTTCCATCCTACAGGCTGCCCGAAATAGGGCATCTGAGTTCATGAAGGCCCCGCACGAGAAAGCATCAGTCTCAGCAATTTGGACTGATAGCCAAATGCTGGATATATTGCTATGCTGCCACTCGTTGTACTACTTTGCTGCCACCCGCTACGCGGCTTTTCTGCCGTCTCTTATACTGAAATCCTGCCAGTCACTATAGTTGAAGCTGCCAGACAAGCATACCGTTGCCATAAGCACCAAAGATGATATCGCTTGATATCATCCACGCCGAAGGCGTGCAAGGCACTACCATCATCCCTGGGAATTCATGTGGCGTAATACGGGCCGGCGTGGTACCAAGCACCTGAATACGTTGTTTGGTACCACCCGATACAGAGGAATGCTGCCAAGGTCCGTGCCGCCAGACAATGTCCTTTCCTCAGCATCCTCGGCGATGGGGAATCTTTCGGCGGGCCAGGTACCGGTGCCGGGCCCGGAGCGGGGCGAAACTCATTTTGCAAGATACTCTGCCCGCCAAGGGCATCACCCATGTGGCGCGGTCATGGTCAGCTGGAGTGAGGGGGCTGAGCATCTACACGCAAGAGGATGGCGTGGACGCCGAGTGCGCGAAGGAGCCTGCACAATGTCTGCAGATGCGGAGCCGACGCGCCTGACTCGATCCGGCTCAAGTGAGCTCGGTCGATCCTGGCACAGGACCCAACGGTGCTTTGATTTTGATCACGCATCTTACGGATTTCCTTCAGCGCGGCGCCGATGGACAGGCCATTTCTGCGGGAAGGATCGTCGGCAAGCGGGACTTCGATGAGCGTAAAGAGATTCGCTCCGCATCGACGGCATCTCCCCAATGCAGCCAATGCAGCTGCGGGACGTGGAGAATTGCATTCACAAACGGGGCAGACCAGTGGATCCATGGACATTACCTCATAACTAGTTCGAGTTTTGTGCCGTATGTTCATCACAGCTGTCGGCGCCTGCTTAATGCTGGGATGGAATGGGCAACTGCGAGGAGTGCGCCACCCGCTGACTGGTGAGTGCCAAGCCGTGGAGATCAAGCCAGAGGCTGGGATGCACGGGCGGCGCCACGTCATAAGCCCGGAAGATGGCGCGGATCGAGCCGACCGAAGGGCGGTGACGGTTCGACTCGATCGCGAACATCTCCTCTGAGCGCTCGCAAGTCGCGCCCGCCTCATATCTCCTCATTTGCGGGCTGACCGCCGAGCAGATCAGCCAGTTGTGGCCGTATCCGGCTGAGTAGCCGCAGGAGTGAACGCCTCCGTTCACCTTCGGTCTCGTAGTCGTCGCCAGCGAAGTAGGTATCCATTGCTCTGAAGCGGCCATCATCCCCGTTTACACTGGCCGCCGATGATTCCTCCAGGATCGCAGTGAATAGCTCGTCTTCCAACTCGCTGGTCGACATCCAGCCGGGCGGGTCGCACGCTTTCGCCCGTTGCTCACGTGCTTTGTTACTCCTGTTGTGGTCTACGTTGTTTCGATCCATATGCACTTGCCTCTTTCTGCTTCTGTTAGCCGCCGGGTGTAGTGCCGGCAAGTGTGAATAAAAAGGCCCGCCGTTCGCGTGTGCGAGCAGGCGGGCCCTGAATTCGTTGCGGGTTGTGGTTGTGGCAGTTCAGCCGTTTGACATAAGCACAGCTTCAGAAAGTCCGTGTGCCGGCCGTCCCGAGCTTGCGTCTGAGGTGGTCAAAGTACTCTTGACCCACCGCGGTGTCGAGAACTTCGTCAACGACAGGGAGAAAATATGCCAACGAGCGCACTGTCTGAAGGGGCCTGGAATCCTTGGGGCGAATTATCCGTCGTGCTGCGGCCAGACACAGCGCGTTTTCGATTGCCAGTATGGAAACGCCACGTTCAAAGAGCTCGTTTGCGACGATACGATCTGCCTTATGAGCAAAACCCGTTGTGCCCGGAGTTTTGCGATAGGCTTCAAGGATCCTTTCGATGTACTCCGCGCGGCTGAGCGCATTTGTATCCATGCTTAACTCCTTCGGTTTGGTCCACTCCCTGGTGATCGGTCCAGGCAAGCTGCATTTGCGGATCGAGTTCCTTCAGCACTTGACCCACACGGTGGCTAGTTGAATAGGACGTCCTGATGGGGCCTGAGCGACTCGCCCTGGAGCTCGATCTTCGTGGCGTTCGTGATCATGCGATCCATGATGGCGTCCGCTGTGGTCGGATTGCTCAGGCTCAGATATTCGTGCCACTTGGTCAGGGGCAATTGGCTTGTGACCACGGTGGCGCCGACACCGTTGTTGCGGCCATCCAGGACCTCGTAAAAGAGCTCACATTCACTCGCCGTCAGTCGCCCCTTGATGCCGAAGTCGTCGACAATCAAAAGCGCGCAGCGATTAACAAACTTCAGGCGAGAGCGGAGGCTGCCGTCGATTCTGGCTTGTTCCAGCTCATCCAGCAGCAAGCCGAACTTGTAGAACTGCGTTGGGTATCCCTTGAGGCATGCCTGGTGCCCTAATGCGCAAGCCAGGTACGTCTTTCCGGTCCCGGTGGGCCCGGTGATCGCAACGTTGATCCCACGGCCAATCCAATTGCACATTGCCAGGGAGGCGATGTGCGGCCGGCTGATATTACGACTTGAGTTGTAGTAGACGTCGTTGACATCGGCTTGCATTTTCAGCCGCGCCATTTTGAGCAGGGTCTTGAGACGACGATTTTCGCGAAACGTCAGTTCGCAATCAACGAGAAGGCCGAACCGCTCCTCGAACGACAGTTCAGCGGCACGGGAAGTGCAGAGCTGGGAATCAAGCCCTTGAGCCATTCCGAGCAGTTTCAGTTCGTTCAACTTCGTTCGGATTTCTTCAATCTGCATCAGTGCTCCTTTTTTGAACGAGGTGGATGGTAAAGTCGGCGCCTGTACGCAGGTTCGCGTGTTTAGTTATTGCCTCGGCCCCGTCCGTCCCGGTCGGCGCGAGGGCCTCCCTGCGGTTGCGGAGGAGATTTCGAACAAACGTTACTCCGGGAGTGTCCGCATTCAACGCCCGAGCACAAGCATTCTCCAGTCGGGCCTCGCCGTAGTCGCGCGCCATATTCTGCAAGGCGTGGAATGCTCGCCGCTGATGGTCTATGTGATTGTCCTTGGAGAAGATCCTTTCCAGCAGCATCCCGCATGCCTGGCCCAGGGAGTTGGCAACGCGAAGCGCTTCGTCGGCAGACCAGTCAAGGTATGCGGCGTGCCGCGGGTGCAGGTGGAGTGGGTTGGTTGACCTGCCTGGGTGATACGCGCGAGCGTGGGTGGCTACATGAGAGCCTGCATGTGAAATATCGATAACACCTGCCGTCGCTCGAAGAACTACCTGTGCGCCGGTCAGCTTGTAAGGCACGCTGTACTTGTGATTGTCGAATCCGACATGGTAGTCAAGATCGACCCGGAGGTGATGGTATTCCGAATACTCCCAGGCCGTTGCAGGCAATGGCTGCAAGAAGGCACGCTCGGTCTCCTCGAACAGTTGCATGCGAGACTTGCCCAGACGGCGGATTGTTTTGTGGTTGATGCGCGTGACACGTTCGCCGATGGCGCGATTGAGTTCATCCAAACTCGAGAACGTCTCGTGACGCAACGAAAAGACCACCCAGCGAGTGATGGTCAGGACGGCCTGCTCAGCTTTTGCCTTGTCGCGCGGGTGGTAGGGGCGCCCAGGGACGATATTGAAGTTGTAGTGGTTGCCGAGCTCTAGGTACGCGGATGCGATCTCCGGTTCGCCGCGGTAGCTGGCCTTAGTGACAGCGGATTTGAGATTGTCGCAGACCACCGTGCGCGGTGTACCTCCCCATCTGCTGAGCATCCGCTGATGTGAGCCAACCCAATCGGGGATCTTCTGGCTGCGAGTAGCCTCAACGAAAACCAGGCCTGAGGCACCCAAAACGCCAACGAACAGTTGAGCGTTGAACGGTTCGCCGCCGCCATCAGGACGTACGGGAATGGTGCTTCCTGCGTAGTCTACGTAAGCTGCCTCGCCGGGGTTGTGCTCCAGGAACATGGTCGCCCGTTGGGCGCGAGAGAATTGCTTATAGAGTCGGCAGAACCACGGATAGCTCATCCCTTCCGGGTGTTCCTGCAAGTATTCCTCGTGCAGGCACTGTAGAGTGGCACCCTTCAACTGCATGGCTTGGTAAACCTCTTCCCACTGGGGCTGGGGAAGTCTTGGAGTTTCGGTCGCGGTGGGTGGGAAGAGCTTCGCCTCGAGTTGCGCGTCATCGAGTTCTTCACATGCGGGCCAGAGAACACCGGCGTCCTCCGCGCGCATTAAATATTCAGCGACCGCCGGTCGGGATATCCCGCATCTCCTTGCAATGGCACGCTGAGAGTGCCGCCCCTCAGCAGCCAATTTCAAAACAGTACGGATAGGACGCATCATTAGCCTCGTTCTACACATGGTCAAAGTCCGCGGGAGTGGAAACCGGCGTTTGAAAGCGTGACGAACGGCATCGATTCCTTTCCCCTCATTCCCTTCTTTGCCACCTCCACATGAATCATTCATGTAGGATGACAATACTTCGCATTTTCTTCTCTTGTCAACTACAGGTATGATTTATGTATGGTTGTTTAGACTTACCGGCTCGGACGGGATGTTCAGGAGAATGCTTGCATGGCGGAGCAGGTACCGCAGGTTAAGCCCTTTGAAATCTTCATTATGTTGTGTACGAAAATCGGCCTAGGCACTCCGTACCTGATCTTGTCGCAGACGGGAGTAGGTGTCGGAGCTAGCAGCCCGATTCTTAAACGGCTGACAACGAAAGGCCTGTTAACCCCCGAGCCCGGTCCGCGGCGGCAGGTCTTTTACCGGCTCACCGGTGAGGGCGAGCTGCAACTGGAGAACGCCATGAAGCAAGACTCGATCGACTGGAAGACGGCCGCTCATGGTACCTATGAAGGCTTGCCTCGGGTGATTTTTTTCTCATGGCTGCTGGGAAACTTGGATAATGCTCGAGTTGCACTCCATCTCACGGAAGCCAGCCTTTCAAAAAGGGTTAGTAAAGCGGAAGTAGACGTCGAACATTGCCGCAGCATCCTTCGCCATGTGCTTTCTGCCCAGCCGGAATATGCATCTCCTGAATACGTCGCGGCCGCTTACAAGTTGATCGGATCCGTCGCCTTCATCGCTGAAGCAAAGCTGAAGGTAAAAGCTTTGGAAGCACTGCGACGTCTGACTGATGAACTACCACCGACGCTACCTGTCTTTCTGCGAGAATCTCCTATTCCGGCCACAGAAATGGCTGAAGAAAGTCGGAGAACGGCCAAACAGCAGAGCAATCGAAAACGGCGCGCATGATCGTCAGCTGTTCATGGATCAGGTACCGGCCTAGGTGCTTCGAAGCATGTCTACAGTAAGCTGCCCTGGCTCAAGAGAGTACGGCGAGCCGCTGCGAAGGCGCGGCTGCCGCGCTTTCGCAGCTAATCAATAGGAACCTTAAAAAAAGGCGAATCATGGCCCGATGAAGATCGGCGCCGTTCCAGCACGGCAGTTCGCCGGAGCACTTAGACGCATCGGTTCGGCATCGTCTGTCACTCCAAAAGATGTTTGGTGGGGCGGTCGAACCGGAAGCATGCGCTTGAACCAGATTGCGTGAAATCCCGCCCGGGCATGTTCCGATCCAAGTTTCAATCACTGTATACTGCTCCCCATAGAATCCATCTGAAATGTGAATGGCCTGAAGCGAACGTGTGCTCATGAGAATACGAATGAATCTGATCCCTACCCTTTTGGTCGCACTCTTGCCCTTAAGTCTCTGTTCCGCTCAGGTGTTGGAGTTACCTCAGGACGGCGTTGAAAAAGCACGCCCAGCCACTCAGTCGCGAAAACAGGCCGTGGAAAGGCATTTTGAGTCCATTAGTCCCCAACCACGCCCACAGTTCGGCGGGGCTGTCCCGGGTTCGGCGCTGCTTGCGAGACACCGCAGCGGAGGGGCACAACTGCAGGCACGAGTTCGGGCGGCTTTGATGGCACGGCCCCAGGCCCAATCGGGAAGCGCTGCCTCACCAGGTATCTTGTTCAGGCCGGCAATTCCCGCTGGGGCGCTGCCGACCAGCGTCGTCACCGGCGATTTCAACGGCGACGGCAAGATGGACTTCATTGTTGCCAATGGGATCACCAACGATCTCTGGCTTTACCTGGGGAACGGCGACGGCACATTTCAACTTCCTAGAATCATTCCGCTGAGCAAAGGTCTGTCGCCGGTGGGACTGGCCACGGCCTCGCTACGCAACAACGGCATCTTGGATCTAGTAGTTGCGGAAACGGACAGTTCGACGGTTGGCGTTTTGTTCGGGAATGGGGACGGTACGTTCGGTTACGAAACCGAGTACGAGCTCCCCGAGCCGCCCGAGTCGATCGTAATTGACGATTTCAACCACGACGGAAAGTTGGATATCGCTGCGGTGATGGACACCGTCATCACGCCCGCGTCGAACCAGATACCCTACATTGCGCTCCTTAACGGAGACGGCACTGGGAGTTTCGGGTCCCCTGTCATCACCTACAAGGATTCGTACTACATAACTGCTTGGAACATCGCATCCGGCGATGTAAACGGGGACGGGCTGCCCGACCTTCTGATTACTGGCCCTGGATGGGAAAACTCCCAAATCTATCTGAATAGCGGCGGCGGAACGTTCAAGGCTGGCCAGACTCTGATCGCAAACGATAGCTTTAGGTCGCTCTTGGATGGACGCTTGGCTGACGTAAATGGAGATGGCTGTCTCGATGGCGTAGTGGCCGACGCCTGGACGTTCGTATGGATTTTCCCCGGGGACTGCTCGGGGAACTTTGGAACACCGACGCAGATCCAAATGGGCGACAGTAACGCCGCAGTGAGAGTGGCGGATGTGAACGGCGATGGCAAGCCTGACATCGTAACCTCAGGACTGCCGGCCCTCAATCCGGAGCTTGGCTTTCTTGCCGGCAATACGCTGAATATTGCTCTTGGTGATGGAAAGGGCAACTTCACTGTCGGGCGCAATTACGTCGGAACGGGTCAGTCTTACTCGATTGGCGTTGCTGATTTCAATGGTGACGGCTATCCGGACTTTGTCACTGCTGAGAACGATTCCGATACGGTAACGGTATACCACAATGACGGTGCCGGCGGTTTCGGTTTCCCTCAGGGCCTTTTCGCAGGGATTCCGGGCCAGTACTCAGTGAACCAACCTTTCTCGGCCCTGTCTTTTGCAGACCTGAACGGTGACGGCAAGACCGATGTTTCCCTCCTGAGCGAAGGCTATAAGGGAGAGCTCTATGCAACGAGCTTCCTTAACGATGGGACCGGAAAATTTGCTAGTCCGATCAACTCGGATACGGGAGTCTCTGTCACCTCGAATCAGATCGGCGATTATCGGCTGGGAGACTTCAGGAACAGCGGCAAACTTGACCTGCTCGCAATCGGCCTTGATCAGGAATTAACAAATTCGACCCAGTTCGTTCTCTTTCTCACCGGCAATGGAGATGGAACATTCACGAAAGGGACACCGGTAACCACGACCGGGGCAGATGGAATCCTGACTACCGGCGACTTCAATAAGGACGGCAAGCTGGACTTTGTTGCTGTGAACGGCGCGAATACGCACACCTTGACAACGTTTGTTGGCAATGGCGATGGCACTTTTCGCGGACTCGCGCCCGTCACATTCAGCGATACGGGAAACGGTGTTGGCGGGACTCTCGCAAATCGCATCTACACAGGCGACTTCAATCGCGACGGTAAGCTGGACGTTCTAGTGTTCACAACTGGAAACGGCTACTGGACAACGGAATCGACGATCTGGGAGTTCGACGGCAACGGGGACGGCACATTTCAGGCGCCACGACAGCTGTTTACAGATTTCCAGCCGTTTGCGCTGGCGGATGTGAATGGTGACGGCCATCCCGACATTGCGCGGTATGACTTCATGTGGCCGGACGGCACGACGCAGACGACGGGCCCCTCCAAGTTCACCACGTACGTCGGTCAGGCAGATGGCAGCTTTGCCAAGAGCAGTTACTACACGCCTTATGCGGGCATTCCGGAATCGGTGCAGCCGTACTCTCAGAACGGAGATCCGCTTGCCACCTCGCTTGTCGGCGCATTCGGGGGAAATGGAATGCCTGACGAGGTTGCATTTCAGATTCCGCCTTCAGGGCTGGGCGACGTCAACTATGCCCAGATGCTCGCAGGCAACGGTGATGGCACCTTCACTCCGACGTACGACATGTTTCCCTTCTACCTGTACGGTCGCCCGCTATATGCGCACGATCTGGATGGGGACGGATTCGCCGATATGGTGGAGGTCGACAGCGGCAACTCGCAATTGCACGTGATTAAGGGCGGGTCTGCGCCGGCTATCCAGATGGGGCTCGAGGAATCGATTGTAAAGGGGAATCAGGGATGCGGCTGGGTCTTTCCCAACCTGGCGTCGAGTTCTTCCCAGACCGTTGCGCTTTCGTCTTCAGTTTCCGGGGTGACGCTGCCTTCATCGGTGACGATTCCCGCAGGAGCCCTGAGCGCTAAATTCTGTTACACACTGGCGAACAATTTCAATTGGCGCCAGGTCTTCGACATCAGCGCCACTTTGAATGGCTCCACTGCTACGGCGTACGCGTCCGACAGCTATGCGTTGGGCTTTAGTGCAACCGTTTCTTCGGTTACGCCGGCTGCCGTGTACCAGGGTCAAAGTAGTGCGCCGCTCACGTTGACCCTGACCCCTTCACCGGGCTATAGCTCTACGCCCAAACTCTACTGCACTGGGCTGAACCCAGGCGACAGCTGCGAGTTTGCCTCGAGCACCTTAAACATCTCTACAGCCGGGCCAGCGAGTACAACCGTGACGCTCGCGACCGCTGCCAACGCGGCCGCCTACGGCAATACGCACACGTTTACCATTGTCGCCGACGACGGAAACGTCATTCAGCGTCAGACCGTTGCTCTCGGGGTGGCAACACTCACGATGACAGCCCAATCACCGTTAAACATTCCCGCTACTGCGCCCGGAGTCGGGACTGAGGCCTTCTCGGTCAATGGAATCCCTCCATACCAATTCAATTGTTCCGGACTGCCCGCCGGAGCAAGCTGCTCATTTTCCGGAACTCAACAGTCATTTCCGTCGCCCAGCGTGATCAACGTGGCGGTGAATGTGCCGGCAGGCCTCGCCAACGGCAATTACCCGTTTACAGTCACGGCAGCAAGCCAAACGTATAGCGCTTCAGCCCAGGAGACACTGCAAGTCGTAAGCTATACCGTCCAGGGACCGCCATCCGGCAGCGATTGGGCCATTGCGGGCACGACCCAGAATATCCCAATAAACGTCCAAGGTTCATCGAACTGGTGGGGTGGAACGGTGAGCTTCAGTTGCACACTGGATGTCGCTTCGACTTGCACGGGCGGCAGTGCAGTCCCCGGGATGCCAATGAACCTCAGCCTTAACGTACCAGCTGGAACACCACTGGGACAGCATCAGATGACGGTGATTGGAACCTACGCCGGGTCGACACAGAAGTATACGTTCCCCATTTATGTTGTCAGCTTTAGCGGAAGCCTTAGCGGCTCGACGCTTACGGTGGCCCGAGGCGGAAGCGGCACGATGACAGCAACGCTAACTGCGTCAACTGGGTTCAGCAACTCCGTGTCCTTGGCTTGCTCCGGATCGACGCAACTAACCTGCAGCTTCAATCCGTCGAGCCCACAGCTGACGGGAGGCACACCCCTTACCGTCACCATCAACGTGAACGCCAGTGCGACCGCCAGCCTCGAATCCAAGCCAGCCCATTCTCCACTTCGAAGCATGACAGTCCTGGCAGGCATGCTTCCGTTGGCATTCTTCTGCGGGATTCTTCGGTCACGCCGGCGTAATGTCCTGCTGCTGTTTCTGCTCGGGCTTGTCACTCTCGGATTTATGGGGGCTTGCGGCGGAGCAGGAGGCAGTGCAGCGGGAGGAGGGGGAGGCACCAGCGGAGGCGGTGGTGGAGGATCGAATACGTACACTTTGACAGTAACAGCCAGCCCCAACAACACAACCTCGTTGGTCAGCACATTGGGCACTGTATCGGTTACGGTGACTCACTGATCCGGGTCACGTCAAGATCAGACCTCAACCATTGCTGACGTGAATACGAGCTCCCCAGAGTCTCGGTTGACTGGAGCGTTGGGCAAATGACGTGTCCGCGGCCCTTATGTCGCCGAGAACGTTTCCTCATCTCTGGAAGGAGGCCACTCATGGGCGGCCCGGAGATGGAGCTGTTGCGTACCAGGGACCATGGGGCAGTGTCCATTCTCCTCGCCCTTGCTCTGCCATGAGACAGACTCAATTCCACTGTGGCTGGCGGCCCAGTAATCGACCGTGCTCTCTGCGAGGCATGCGCCCGAGCAAGAGAGGCGAGTGATAGAGTCCGACGGCGGATTTCTCAGCAATGAGCGAAGCGCAAGGATCGCCTTGCCGCTTAGCAAGCCACTGGCGTGGATGATGAAACGCCAGCATGCCTTCGGCATGGATGATGTCAACCATTGCTCCAATCCTAGATATGGGTGGCAGGATTGCAGGAGAACTGTTGGCAGCAAACCGCTATATTGGCCGGCAGGATTGCAGTTCATCCAGTGGCAGAGTTGAGTATATTCAGCAGCCAAAACGATGACGCGAGCATCCGATTGTGGAGAGAGTTCGCAAGAGCAAGGTTGATGGCCGAAGTCAAGGCAAGAGGTCTGAAGTCGGATTCCCCGTGTCTATGCGGATCTGGAGACCGACTTCGCGACTGTTGCCTCAGGCCGCTTTGCTGAACAAGAACATCCCCCTCTATCCACCATCACAGACCGCCCCCACGCATCCAGCTATCTTGAATCCAGCCTGTCAAATCAGGTAGGGGTTAGTGTCTCCCAACACACCCCATCTCTCCAGAAAGCCGCACCGACCCCCACCCCCCTATTGTTTTGGAACTTTGGTAACCAGCCGCAAGTGAGCCAGCACGCCCGGAACTATGCAATGCACTGCTCCGCCGCCGTCAGGCTCCGTCCGGCAGGCAGCAGCGAACTGCCCCGCTCCAAAACCTGCAAAGCTGCGCAAAGAAAACACAAAAAATCACAGTTTTCCCGATGCAACCATTAGCAAATAAAGGAGATGATATCAAAACAAAATGCGCACAAAAATCCTGTGAAAACCGCCGCTTCCGAGCCATCTACAGCCGCTCGTAGAATCGCCCCTGGCGCAACGCCGGCGCGATCTCGGCGCGCTTGATCTCCTGGGTGAGTTCGCGGTGCCAGCCCTTGTCGCGCCACATGCCCACGAACTGCGGCTCGCAAAAGTTGCTGGTGGCCACGGCCAGCCAGTGGCCGCTGGCGGCGGCGCGGCGCGCGCCCAGGGCGCACAGCTCCTTCACCCAGTCCCACTCGAGCAGCGGCCAGTCCTTGTAGTCCACAATGCCCCAGCACTCGGTGGTGATGAGAGGCATCTTCATCTGCGCCGACATCGCCGCGTAGCTGTCGATATCTGCGGTGAGCAGATGCTGCCAGTACTCCGGCCGGGCGCGATACGTCGCCTCGCCCTTCAGACTCAGGTTGGTGTAGCCCCTGGAGTCGAAGCGCGCGTAGGAGTAGCCCACCAGCTTGTAGAACTCGCCCTGGTTCTCCTGCGCCATCCAGATGTGCTGATCCATCAGGTCCATGTCGCTGAGGTTCTGCTTGAGGTATTGGCCGGCCCAGCCGGTGAGGCACAACAGCAGCGGCATCTGCGGATATTTTGCGCGCACCTGCGCGATGGCGGTGTGGATCCAGTGCAGCGACTCGGGCGTGTCCCACTGGCCGTAGGTGATGTGCGGCTTGACGAACGGGGCCCAGTCGTCGCCGGGCCATTCGTTGCACAGGTCGGTGTAGAGGATGGTGTCGAGCAGGCCGGCGTCGCGAATCGTGTCGAGGGTGTGAATCCAATACTCGGCCAGCACCTCGGGGCCGGTGATCTTCATGCGCGTGTCGTCGGTGTCTTTGCGGAACCAGGTGGAGAGGCCGACCTTGACGCTGCGCGATTTGCATTTGGCGAGGAACTCGGTGAGCGCGGGCAGGATCGTGATGCGATTCACGTCGGGCGAGCCCCAGTCCTGCACATTCCATTCCGGCCAGATGGTCCACTCCTTGTGGGGACCGTTGGCGAGCAGGTGCGGAAAGGGATCGATGCGCACGGTGTCGTAGCCGCGGTCGCAGAGCTCGTCGAGCGCGCGGTCCCAGTCTTCGAATCCCGCGCCGGGCCAGCGCCGCTCGATCCACGAGAACTCCCACATGGTGATGGTGCGGGGATGTTTGGGCGGTGCGGGGTGGGATGGAAATGCGTTCGCGACCCTGGGGAGGCTTGCGGCGGCGGCGGTCGTCATGGCTCCGTTCACGAATTCACGGCGGTTCATGGGGCCCTCACTGTGGACGGTCCAGTCTAGCGCGCGAATGATTCTCCGCCGAAGTTGCGTGTGAGCCGGAGCACACCGGACAGAGCGGCCCGCGCCACTATGATGAGAGAGTCGCCCGGACGCGAGCGCGGAATGCGGATCGCAGATCCGGCCCAAACGGGCCCCTGCGCCGAAGCGGGCGACCATGAGGAGATTCGGTATTGCTTGAGGATGGCGGTGAAACGGGCCAGTTGGTCATGAGCGCGCCGGAAGCCAAAATTCAGCGGTTTCCCGTATGGAAATGGCTGCTGGCGCTGGCGGTGTGCGCGCTTCTGGCTGCCCTGGCATTCCACTATGTCGACCTGCCGCTTGCCAAAGCGGTTGCCGGCTGGATGGGGTCAACGAAGGGTCTTGCAACCGGCTTCGCAAGCAACATTCTTCTCGGTATTGAGGGCACGATCGCCCTGACCCTGGCGCTGCTGCGAATCACGCGCGGGCGCCTGTCTCCCCTGGGTGAAGCGACGGGGCTCGCATGCCTGACGTCCATTTGCGCTTACGCAGTCAACGACCACGCCCTTAAGCCGTTCTTCGGCGTGCCCGATCCCGTGGCGGTATGGCTGGGTACCCCGCACGCCTTTCATCTCTTCGGCGGTTCGGCGGGAGGCAGCTTCCCATCCGGGCACATGGTGATCGCCGGCGCGTTCGCTGGCGTTTTCATGCGACTGTACCGGCGCACCGTTGGCATGTTCTCCGCATTGCTGCTGATTGCGGCAGTCCTGCTGGTCGTCGGCGAGTGGCATTTCGTGAGCGACGTGATCGCGGGCACTTTCGTTGGGGTTGGCGCGGGGATCCTGGCCGGCGAGCTTTGGCTCGCGCACGCAAATTAGCCGAAACAGCAGACCTCTGCACTGAAAAGGAGAAGCCCCATCCCGAAGGATGGGGCTTCTGCATGTTGCACGTTGCGGATGACCGGGCGAAGCGAGGCGATTAGCCCCACCGCAGATGCCTTAGTCGTAGTATTCGAGGCCGAGGTGGGTAATAAGGTCCGCGCCCATGATGTGGCGCAGGGTGTTCTTCAGCTTCATGGACTGGATGAACAGGTCGTGCTCGGGGTAGAGGCCCTCGGCGGTCTGCGGCGACTTGAGATAGAAGCTCAGCCACTCCTGGATGCCGATGCCGCGCAGCTCAGGCGCGCGCTGCGCGAGGTCGAGGAACAACACCAGGTCAAGCGCGATGGGCGCCGCCAGGATCGAGTCGCGGCACAGGAAGTTGACCTTGAGCTGCATGGGATAGCCGAGCCATCCGAAGATGTCGATGTTGTCCCAGGCTTCCTTGTCGTCGCCGCGCGGCGGGTAATAGTTGATGCGGATCTTGTGATAGATGTCCTTGTACAGATCCGGGTAGAGTTCCGGCTGGAAGATGTACTCGAGCGAGCCGAGCTTGGACTCTTCCTTGGTCTTGAACGACTGCGGATCGTCCAGCACTTCGCCGTCGCGATTGCCGAGGATGTTGGTGGAGTACCAGCCGGAGACGCCGATCATGCGCGTCTTGAACGCCGGAGCAAGAACCGTCTTCATGAAGGTCTGGCCGGTCTTGAAGTCCTTGCCGCAGATGGGAGCGTTGTTTTTCTTGGAGAGCTCGATCATCGCCGGCACATCCACCGTCAGGTTCGGCGCGCCATTGGCGAACGGAACGCCTTCGCTCAGAGCAGCGTAGGCGTAGATCTGCGACGGAGCGATGCCGATATCGTTGGCCTCGAGGCCCTTCTCGAAGGCTTCGATCGACTTGTGCACCGCGGTCGGCTCGAGGAAGATCTCGGTCGAGCCGCACCAGATCATCACGACGCGGTCCACGGTCTTCTTGAAGTTGCGGATGTCGGCGATGACCTGGTCAGCGAGGTCGCGCTTGTTCTTGCCCTTCTTGACGTGCGTGCCGTTCAGGCGCTTCACGTAGTACTGATCGAAGACCGCGGGCATGGGCTTGATGCTCTCGAGATAGGGACGCATCTTCTCCAGCGTCTCCTTGTCGAGCACCTTGGCGTGCGCGGCCGCTTCGTAGACGTTGTCCTCGAAGATGTCCCAGCCGGTGAAGACCACGTCGTTCAGGTCGGCAATCGGAACGAAGTCTTTAATCAGCGGCGACTTGTTCTCGGTGCGCTTGCCGATGCGGATGGTGCCCATCTGGGTGAGCGAACCAATCGGCTTGGCGAAGCCGCGGCGCACGGCCTCCACGCCGGCGATCATGGTGGTGGCAACGGCTCCCATGCCGACGACCATCACACCCAGCTTGCCCTTGGCGGGCGCAACTTTTGCTGCAGCGGCGGTCTGCTGGCCGCCTTTTGCTTCATTCGACATTGCTTCTCCTAATCCACTTCCCTGGCGTGGCTCACGGGCAGCCACCCACCCAGCATGTTAATCGCGGAACCAACCAGTGTACGTCCCGCGGTAGGCCCGTAGTTCTCAGGCAACGTTCACATGGCGCGCGCGCCGCAGGTGAGACCATACGAACCACACCAGGCCCACAAGCACCAGCGCCTCAACCACCGTGTGAAAGCGATGAAACAGTTCATGGAACGAGGAATGCGGATCGTTCCAGCTTTGGCCGAGTTTGCGGCCCGCATACGCCAGCACGAAGCACCACGGCCACGAGCCGACGAAAGTGTACACGTGAAAACGAACCTGCCGCATCTTTGCAATTCCGGCAGGAAAGGCGATGAACGTCCGCACGATGGGGAGCAGCCGGCCGACCAGCACCGTGATGGAACCGTACTTCTGGAAGAAGTACGTCATGCGGTCGAGATCGTGGTGGCTCATCAGTACCCAGCGGCCATAGCGGAGGACCAGGGGACGGCCGCCGATGGCGCCGATCCAGTAGGCGATGACCGAACCCACGTTGCAGCCGATCGCTCCGGCGGTGGCGACCGCCAGCAGGCCCAGCCACTCATGCCCTGCGCCGAAACGCCCCGGCGCCATGTACTGGCCCGCGCTCAGGTGGAACGCGGTGAGTGCGCCGGCAAACGGCATGATGATCTCGGAAGGAAGCGGAATGCATGCCGACTCGATTCCCATCAGAGCGACGATGCCGAGGTAGCCGCCGCTTTCAATCACACGGGTAATAAAGTGGACCAGGAATGCGAGTATTTTGTCCGACATGCGCGATCTTCAGTATATAGGCCCGGAGGGAGGCTGGTCGCGGGCGGGGACGGATCAGCCTCCTATTGCATGCGAATCGATTTGAGGATGCGCTCGAAGGTGGGGCGGCCCTTGGCGAAGTCGCTGTCGGGGGCGACGAAGACGAAGTAGCGCATTGCGCCTTGCGCGGGAACCCCGACGATCCAGTCGCGCTCGCTGCTGCCTTTGCCGGCGGCAGGAATGGTGCTCTCCGCGGATTCGGCTTTGACGCCCCCAACGGTGATGGTGCTTACAGAACCGGGTTTGAGGCCGGGGTTGTCGCGGGCCAGTTCGGCGAGCAACGCAGAGAACGCCTGGTGGTTACTCAGCTTCTTGCCGGGCTTGTAAACGTCTGTGAGAACGCCGTAAAGCAGGTTGTTGGCCTGTCCGTTGACTGAGGTGGCAATGCCGCCCGAGGGAGCGAACATGGCGGAGTTCTGGTCCCCGGCCGTCTGCCAGTTGCCGGGAATCTCCATGTAGAAGCCGTTGCCCTGAAACGCTTGCCAGCGCGATGGGGTGGAGGTGTCGATTTGCGGAGCGGGGGCGGCCTGGCCGGCAGGCTGATTCACACCGGAGCCCACGGGCTGGTTGGGGCTGCGGCGCTTCCACACGCCGGAGCTGATCTCCTTGGAGGTGTAGGCGTGCATGCCGGCGACCTGGCGGTGGATCTGATCGAACTGCGGCGTGTCCGTCACGTAATGCGCACGCGGCACAAAGGTGGAGATTTCCTTGTCAATGTACTCGGTTCGGTTGCCGGGGTTGGGGTGGTCGCTGAGAAATTGTGCGCCGCCCTGGCCGTATTTTTTCTCGATTGTTTCAAAGAACTGCGGCATGGCATGCGGATCATAGCCCGCGTCATAGAGGATGCCCACGCCTTCCAGGTCGGCCTGGCGTTCCGCGCCGCGGGAGTTCTTGAGGAAGCTGAGGCCGGCGGTGAGGCCGATTCCCTGCTGGGCAAGGCTGCCGCCGATGGTGTCGCCAAGAATGAGGCCGGCAGCAATCTGGCCGAGGCCCGCGATGAGCCCCACGCGCTGGTCCTTCTCCATGTTGCAGACAGAGTGCTGGAGGACGACGTGGGAGATCTCGTGCGCCATCACGGCGGCGAGCTGAGCCTCATCCGTTGCGGCCTGAATGGTGCCGAGATTGATGAAGATGGCGCCGCCGGGGAGCGCAAAGGCGTTGATATCGGCCACGTTGGCAACGTGGAAGTTGAAGGGCCACTTGTAGCCCGGAGCCTGGGCCGCAAGCTTGCGGCCGATGGACTGCACATATTGCGTGACGGGGCTCGAGTCCGGCAGGATGGGCATCTGCTGATAGACCTGCTGCTCGGCCTTCTGGCCGAGTTGGATCTGCTGCGCCGGCTTGACGTTGTTCTTGCAGGGGCGAAGTTCTACGCGCGCGTGGGCCAGCGGAGCGGACGCAGCACAAGCCAGCAGAGCCAGGACGACGGTTCTGAGTGTCTTGAACGCAGGATGCATGGGACGAACTTGGTCTTTCATAAGTTCGTAAGAATGCCATACCAGCCGGAACGGTTTCCAGCGGCTCTGAACGGCCCAGTTTGATGCCGCGCAAAGATACCGCTGCCAATGGCGTCGAGCAAACACTCGACGCCATTGCGCTGAAACTCCCCCGATGAAAATTGCCCCAGAAACTTTGATCTAGGCGACCATCGCGGTCACATAGCTATAGCTGGTGGCTGGAATCGGCTCCGGCTCCTTGCGGTTGAGGATGCAGGAAAGGCTCATCAGCACCTCAGAGGCGCAAGCCGGGCATGTCCGCGAACAATTGCTCACGCAGTTGCAATCCTGGCATAGATAGGCGGAAGCAAGCGGAATATGCATAGGCATCGAACAAGGCAACTCTTCTGAAGCTGTACGTTTTGTCATAAGCGAAAGCATGGCAATCACCTGCTTTACTCGCGGCTTTGGAAGATAGACCGGCCATCCCCCTGGCCGGCAGCGCCGCTATAGAAATGGATGCGGTAACCCTGTTGTTAGTTGGTTCAAGCTCCAGGTCCCGGCCGCCGATCCGCGGGGACAAAGTAGATAAGTGCCCATCGCAGTGAGCTTTACCGCTATATCAAAAGAATGAGAATTTTCTGAATCCAAATCTTTGGGGGCCGCCGGGTGTATCGGATCTGGACAGGCGCGGCGCACTGGATGTGGCCGCGCCCATGAGGCTCAGATGGTGAAGATGTTGTGATCTTCGTCGTGCTTCTGTTCGTCTTGTGCAGCCTTGTGAGCGGCACGATCCGCCATGCGCTCCATCTTCTTGTGCTCTTCCGCCTGCGGATTGTTGGTATCGTGCACTTCGGTTGGAGGTTCTGTCTGGGGCCGCTTCGGAGGAACGTGCTTGTTCATGTTTACGGTCATGGGATCTCTCCAGATCAGCTTCGATGCCTGGCAGGTTCTACGAAGATGCATGGCCGGCAGAACTGCATTGCCTACTCGGTGCGCAGCGCCTCCGTCGGGTTGATGGACGCCGCGCGGCGCGCCGGCAGGAAACTTGCAGCGAGCGCGGCGACGGCAAGAACCAGTGCGACCGCGGCGAGCGTTGGTGCGTCCCATGCCGCCACGCCGAAGAGCAGCTTGCGCATCAGCAGCGAAGAGCCGACGGAACATGCCAGCCCGAGTCCGACACCGATTGCGGTAAGCCACCCCGCCTGGCGCATCACCATCCTGTAGACGGTTCCGCGCTGCGCCCCGAGCGCCATGCGCACACCGATCTCGCGGGTGCGCTGCGAGACGGAGTAGGCGATGACACCGTACAGGCCGATGATTCCGAGCACAAGCGCAAGCAGGGCAAAGCAGCCGACAAGGTACGCCGCTGAGCGATGGATGTACGCGGTCTGCGAATCGTCGATCAGTTCCCGCATGGTTCGCAGCCAGTCGAGGCTCACCGAGGGATCGACCTGGTGGATCATGGCCGGCAGCTCCGGCAGGATGGCGCCCGGGTCCTGGCGGGTACGGAGAATCAGGTCGAAGTAGCCGCCGGGGCTCTGGTCAAACGGCATGTACTCCGCGGGCCACTGGTCCTGATCCAGGCCTGCGTCCTTGAAGTTTTCCACCACGCCGACGATCTCGCGAATGGAATCGGGACTAAGGCTGGTATCGCCGAGCTTGGCTCCCACGGGATCTTTGCCGGGAAGTATTTGTCGGCGAAGGCCTGGTTGATGATGATGACTTTCGGCTTTCCGGCTGTGTCGGCATCATTGAACAAGCGCCCGCTTTTGATCGGAACGCCGAGAGTCTGGAAGAAGCCTGCGCTTACTTCCCGTTCATTGACTTCATTGTGAATGCCGTTGTACGGGCGGCCGACGAAGCGCACCCAGTCTGTATTGCAGTTGCAGCTCACTGGCAGCACTGAGGTCAAGGCAACGGACTCTACTCCTGGGATTGCGGCGGCGCGCTGCAGGAGCGCATGCTCGAACGCGATCTGCCTGGCGTCGGTGGAGAAGATCGCCTGCGGCAAGCCGACGTTCGCCGTGGCAAGATGGCCGGCTTTGAAGCCGAGGTCCTCATGCAGGAGCTTGTACAAGCTTTTGGCGAGCAGGCCCGCTCCCGACAACAGCACGACCGCTGTCGCCAATTCGATTACAACGAGGTTTGCGCCCATACGCTGCCAGACCCTCCCCGCGGAACTGCGGGAGGTCTCCATGAGGCCAGCGCGGATGTTCGAGAGGCGGTAGTGGAGAATGGGCGAGATGGAAAAGAGCACGCCGGTAAGTGCGGCGAGCACGGCCGCAAAGAACAGAACATGTGCGTTGAGTCCCAGGCCGCGCAGAAAAGGCATTCCGGCCATCCAGTCCGCGGAGATCAGGGCGCGTAGCCCATTCATGCCGGCGTATGCGAGCCCGAGGCCCAGAGCGCCGCCTAATCCGGCAAGGAGCAGCGCCTCTGTGACCATTTGCCGCGACACTCTTGAGTAAGACGCGCCCAGCGCGGTGCGCACCGCGAACTCGTGGCGCCGGTTCTCCGAGCGCACCAGCATCAGGCTGGAGACATTCACGCATGCAATCAGGAGCAACAATCCAGCACCGCCCAGGAGCACCAGCAGGATCGGCTTGATGTCTCCCACGACGGCCTGCGAGAGAGGGATGACAGTGGCGCCCTGTCCGCGGTTCGAATCGGGATACTGCTTTTCCAATTGCCGCGCGATGGACTTCATCTGCGCCGCCGCGCTGGCAACCGTTACGCCGTCTTTGAGGCGCGCGAGCCCGTCGAGATCGTGGCAACTGCGCCGTTGGTGGCATTCGCCGGAAGGGTCCACGGGATCAAAGAACTCCGCAATGTCGCGCGGGGCAAACTCGAAGTCCGAGGGCAATACACCGACGACGGTGTAGGCCAGGCCACTCAGTTTTACAGTCTGACCGACGATGTCGCGCCTTCCTCCGAAGCGCCTTTGCCATGCGCCGTAGCGAAGAATGACAACCGGAGATGCGCCTGCAAGATCGTCGGAAGGGCGGAAGTCGCGCCCCAGCATCGGGTGGACTCCCAGGGTTGTAAAGAAAGCGTCGCTGACGTGCAACGCGTGCACCGATTGGGTGCCGGAGGGCGTATCGAGCTCGAAGCGGTGGGCCACATAGACAGCGAACGAGCTGAAGGACGTGTTCATCCGCTTCCAATCCAGGTAATCGGGATAGGAGAGTTCGCTGCGGGGAAACAGGTCTGCATTTTCGTCCACCGCCACCAGGCGGCTGGGGGCCGGATAGGGCAGCGGCTTGATGAGGGCTGCGTCAACAAACGCAAAGATCGCGACGCTGGCTCCGATGCCGAGGGCGAGAATAAGCATCGCAGTCAACGCGAATCCCGGGCTCTTGCGAAACTGCCGCAGCGCGAATCGCAAGTCCTGGAGGACAGCCTCCGCCCGGAAGGCTACGATTCCGTGGCTCCTCTCCTTGAGCACCGTGGGATTGCCAAACGAGCGCATTGCCGCGGTGTGCGCCGCCTCGGGCGGAGAGCCAGACTCGATCAGCTCGCGCTCGGCCTGCTCGCGATGGAAGGCCATCTCCTCGTCCAAATCGCTGCGGAAGCGGCGCCGGCGAAACAGCAGCAGCAGTTTTCGAAGGATCTGGCTGATGGAGTTCATCATGCCTCCTGCGCGTCGCTCAAGACGCGGCCGATGGCGGCAATCATCTGTTCAAACTGAGAGACCTCCAGACCGAGTTGCTTTCGGCCGGCGGGGGTAAGCGTGTAGAAGCGGGCACGCCGATTGGTCTCGGTCAGCTTCCACTCGGCCCTGACCCAGCCCTGCAGGAGCAGCCGTTGCAGCGCGGGATAGAGCGAGCCCTCTTCCACCGTGAGGACGTCGTCAGAAAAGCGCTTGATGGACTGCGCAATGCCGTAACCGTGCAGTGGAGCGCGCGTGAGGGTCTTGAGGATGAGCATGTCCAGGGTGCCCGGGAGCAGGTCCGTCTTCTTCATGGTGTCTATGTATAGACGATCTATGGATAGAAAGTCAAAGGTTCCCGGGCCGGGAACGCCTTTGCCTTCGCTTCGATGAGGTCGGATTTTATTGGGGGCGTCGGGCGAGGGAGCGATTCCAAATCTGGCGGCCGTGCGTCAGACGAGTATGCCAGTTGACGTGCGCAATTGACATGGCCCCGAGAAAAGACTGAGGGCCGTATGTGCCGCATGCGAGCAACCGTGGGCGAAGGGTAATACGCGTCCCCTTCGGCCACGGGATGCTCGAGCGCCCGCTTCCCTTCCCTCAGTGCTTTTGCATCATGTCCATCACATCTTTGCGCAGAGCAACGCGGCTGGAGTCGCGGGTGTAGAACATGTGCCCGCCGGGAAACTCGCGCACGGCCACGCGCGTGGGATCGCCCATAATGGGCATGGCGTTCACGGTGAGCACCGAACCCATGAACGGGCAGGAGAGGTCGTTCCAGCCGTGCGCGATCAGGACGCGCAGCTTGGGATCGGCGGCGACAGCCTGGCGCAGGTCGGGCACGGAGCCGCGGCGCAGGTCGGCGTCGCGATCCCACAGCCGGTTCACATCGTAAGAGAGCGCGTTGTAGCGGGCATCCACCTTCCAGCCGAGCACACGGGTGTCGAAATCGACCATGGCCGTAGTGAGTGGCGCTACGATGCTGGCGAGAATGGGATCGCTGGCGCGCTGCTCCGGCGAGAACGGGAAGGGATCGAACGAGGTTACGTTGGAGTCGTAGACGGAGCCGAGCTTACCCTGCTCGCGATGCACTTCGCGCAGGTACGCGCCGGTATCGATGCGGCCGCCGGAGAACTTGACGAACTGCGGATCGAGCCCGGTCATCTCCGTCACGCGCTGAATCATCTTTTCCTGGCCGGCTTCGTCGGAGCGGCCCTTGAGCAGAGCCGTTGCGTAATCGCCCTCGGTATAGGCGATCACGTCCTGCATGGCTTCCGGCGTGAGCTTGTGCTGGCGCTCAAGATTGGCGGCCGTGATTGAGGGCAGCGTCATCATCCAGGGCAACGGCGAAAGATCGCCGTTCGATTCTTCTTCAGGATTGAGGTAAGGCGATACGAGAACGACGCCGTTGACGCCGATGCCGAGCTGCGATTGCAGGTAATGGGCGATGCGCGGGCCGCGGAATCCGCCGTAACTCTCGCCGACGACGTATTTGCGGGATTCCAGGCGGTTGTTCAGGACCAGCCAGTCATACACGATGCGGGAGAGATAATCGATGTCCGGCGTGGTCGAATAGAACAGCTTCTTGGCCTGTTCGTCGGGAACGAGCGAGCGGCTGAAGCCGGTGCCGACTGGATCGATGAAGACCAGGTCGGTGAAATCGAGCCAGGTGCCCTGGTTGTCCGTGAGCTTGATGGGATCGGAGGGGCTCTCGCCTTCGTTGCCGAAGCTCAGGTGCTTGGGGCCGATGGCGCCAAAGTTGAGGTAGACGCTCGATGCGCCCGGGCCGCCGTTGAAGGCGAACGTGACGGGGCGATTCTCGCCGTCAACAACATAGGATGTGACCACGACCTCGCCGGCCACTTTGCCATCCTTGTCGCGCACCGGCAGGGCGCCGACGGTGACGGTGTATTTGAGCGTCTTGCCGTCCAGTTGGATGGACTGTTGCGCATGGGCGGGCGGCGGCAGAGGCGGAAGGGCATTTTTGTCGGCCTTTTCCGGGGACTTCTCCGCGGGCTTGGCCTCGTCGGCCTTGGGCGCGGCCTGCGCGGCAAGCACACCGGCTGTCGCAAAGGAGACAACGGAGGCAAAGATGAGCATGCGGCTGCAAGCTGATTGCAGATATCGATTCTTCATGCCCCCTACGATACAAGGCGGAACTCACAGTGCGCAGCCCAAAATATGGCAGCCCCCGCCCCGTCTGATTTACCCTCAGAGTCGGTATGAGATTTTCGCAGTTCTTCACCGTATCCATTGCCGCAGCTTGCCTGACGGGTGCGGCTTTTGGACAACAGACCACGCCTCCTCCATCGACGCCCGACACAGGGACGCAGCCGGCGTTGCCGGACGGGCCTCAGCCCAACGTAGCTGTGCAGGTGCAGCCCAACGGACCACAGGTGGTGATGGACACGTCGATGGGACGCATCACCTGCCAGTTCTTTGAGAAGCAGGCGCCAAACGCGGTAGCCAACTTCATCGCGCTGGCCAAAGGAACGAAGACCTACACCGATCCGCGCACCGGCAAGAAGGTTACGGGCAAGCCGTTTTACGATGGCACGACCTTTCATCGCGTGATTCCGGAGTTCATGATCCAGGGCGGGGATCCGACCGGCACCGGCATGGGCGACGCCGGGTACAGTTTCGACGACGAGATTGATCCCAACCTGAACTTCGATGTGCCGGGGCGGCTGGCGATGGCGAACAGCGGCCCGAACACCAATGGCAGCCAATTCTTCATCACCGAGCTGCCGCAGCCTTCGCTCGATCAGAAGTACACGATCTTTGGCCAGTGCGATGAGCCCAGCGTGAACGTAGTGAAGACGATTGCGCGCGTGCAGACCGACGATCGCGACAAGCCCGTGGTTCCCGTAATGCTGGACAAGGTGACGATTGTGCCGGAGGGCCAGCCGCTTCCGCCACCGCCGGCGCCCGCGGCTCCTGCGCCAAACGCAACTCCAGCGAATCCACCTCAGCCGTAATTGCCCTTCTGCCGATTTTTTGTCGACGCGCGGTTCAAGCTGAACCGCACCAACCCTGCAAATGAGGTCTGATATGGCACAAACACCCGGAACCTACGCGCATTTCAAAACGACGGAGGGCGAGATCGTGGTTCGCCTTTTCGAGGCCGATGCGCCTGTCACCGTGAAGAACTTCACTGAATTGGCCGAGGGCAAAAAGGAGTGGACGCACCCGACCACGCGCGCCAAGTCGAATGACAAGCTGTTTGACGGCACAATCTTCCATCGGGTGATTCCCGACTTCATGATCCAGGGCGGCGATCCCACCGGAACAGGCATGGGCGGCCCCGGATATCGCTTCCAGGATGAGACGAAGGGCTCGCCGCACAAGTTCGACAAGCCAGGCAAGCTGGCGATGGCGAACTCCGGACCCAACACGAATGGGTGCCAGTTCTTCATCACCGTGGCGCCCACGCCGTGGCTCACCGGCAATCACACGATCTTCGGTGAGGTGGTGGAGGGGCAGGACATCGCCGACAAGATCTCCCGCGTGGCGCGCAACGCGCAGGACAAGCCGCACAAGCCGGTGGTACTGGAGTCGGTGACCATCGAGCGCGTGTCGTAGTTCCCTTTGCGTTTAGCAACCTTATAGCGCCCCGGAAAGGTTTTTCCGGGGCGTTTGCTTTTGCGAAGCAACGGTCCTACTCCTCGCGCAGAACCTCCAGCGGCCGCAGCCCCAGGATGCGGTAGCTGGCAAGCCAGCCGGTCGCCGTGGCGAGGATCGCCGTTCCCACCAGCGCAACAACAGCCGCGGACCACTCGATGTGGAAGGCGGCTTCCAGTCGGCGCAGCAGGATGCGCGTAAGCAGGTTGGCGAAGACGACGCCGACAAGCCCGGCGAGCAGCCCGAGCACGCTGAACTCGACGCTGAAGGTGCGCACGATGCGCATGCGGGTTGCGCCAAGCGTCTTGAGCACAACGGCCTCGCGCATGCGCCGGAAGCGCGTGCTGGCGATGGAGGACGCGAGAATCATGAGTCCCGCGAGGATGGAGAAGCCGGCGAGGAAGCGGATCACAAATGTGATCTGATCGACGACGGACTCGATGCGCTGCATGACGTCGGCCAGGTTAATAACCGTCACCGTGGGATAGCTTTTGAACATCGCGCGTTCCAGCTCCGGTACCTGCGCCGGCACGACGTGCGCGCCGCCGTACCAGGTCGCCACTTCGTTCTTGATCAGGTTCGAAGGCAGCACGAACGGCACGCGCGCGCCGAGATGATTGCCGTCGGACTTGTAGAGAGCGGCGACGGTGAGCGTGCGGCGTCCGCCGAGGGGCGTTTCCAGTTCGATGGTGGAGCCGACGGCGAGATGCAGACGCCGCGCAAAGCCCTCGGACACTGCCATCTGCTGAGCGTCCGGCGAGGTCCACCACTTGCCCTGCTCCACCTTGTCGCCCGCGAGCGGGGTATCGGACCAGGTAAGCTCGGCGTTCTGCAGCATGCGCAGGGGCATGTGCTGGCCCTTGTACTGCTCCAGCGGCTTGCCGTTGAGCGTGTCTACCTTACCGCGCACGATTGGAATGAGCTCAAGCTGCTGCGTCACGCCGGGCTGCTGCCGAAAGAACGCGCGCAGGCCGGCGACTTCATCGCTGCTCACGTCGATGAGAAAGATGTTGGGGAGTTTGGGCGAGGCTGTGTCGCGAATCTCGCGCAGCAGCGTGGCCTGCATCAGATACACGGCCAGGATGAGCATCACGCCGGTGCCGAGGGCGGCAAGCACGGCGGCGGATTGATTGCCGGGGCGGTACAGATTCGCCAGGCCGTGCCGCACCGAGCTCGGCAGACGAAGACGGATGCGATTCAGAACCAGTCGCAGCACCCGCAGCGTGACCCATGCGAGCGCGAGCAACACTGCCAGCACCGCGGCCAGGCCGAGTGCAAACCATTGGCCGACAGTGGGGGAGTCGGAGAGCGCCCAGGCGATCAGGCCGAGGGCGGCGAGGACGAAGATGGAGAGGCTGATCTGGAGCCGGCGCGCCCAGAGACGCGTAAGCCAGTTGCCAAGACCCTGCGGCTGCGACTCCACCAATCGTCTCAACACCAGCACCGGCCGCACGGTGCGCACGTCGAGCAGCGGCGGCAGGCAGAAGAGCAGCGTGGTCAGCAGGCCCGTGCCCAGGCCCGCGCCGATGGACCGCCAGGGGAACGCGAGAACGGTGTGGACGGGCAGCAGCTTGCCGAAGACGGCGGGCAACGCCTCCATCACACCCAGGCCCACAGCAACGCCTATCAAGCCGCCGGCGAGCCCCAGGCCGAGCGTCTGCAACAGAAAGATGCGCAGCAGATCGGAAGAACCGGCGCCGATGGCTTTGAGGATGGCGAGGATGTCCATGCGCTGCTCGAGGTGCGCGTGCATGGCCATGGCCACGCCGATGGCGCCGAGCACCATCGCCACCAGGCAGATGAGCGAGAGCAGCGCGGTGGCGCGATCCAGGCCCTCGGTGATGGCGGGGCTGCCTTCTTTGTAGTCGATGACCTGCGCGTCGGGCAGCGCGGTTTCCAGGTCCTTGCGAACCGACTGCGTGGTCACGCCGGGGGGCAGCCGATCGGGGAGCTTGACCAGCAGGCGCTGGCTCGCGCGGCTGCCGGGGCCGAGCAGCCCCGTGCTTTCCAGCGATGCGCGGGAGATCATCACGCGCGGGCCCAGCCCCGCGCCGGCGCTGATGCGATCGGGCTCCTGCTTGAGCACGGCGGCGATGCGAAATTCCTTGTTGCCGAGGCGGAGATTCTGCCCCACGCGAGCGTTGAGGCGGATGAGAAACTCCTCGGCCACGACTGCGCCGTTGCCGGTCAGGGCATCACGCAGAGTCATCGATGGTTCCAGAACCGGCGTGCCGTAATACGGATACTCGCTGGGGTCGACACCTTTCAGGGTGACGAGTATTGGCACCGGATCGGAGGGCACGGAGGCCATGGAGATGGTTTCGACGATCCAGGTGGAGCGGATGCCGGGAACCGTCTTTTCGAACGCGGTCAGCTTTTCTTTCTGCGCCGGGGTGGGCGCGCCGAAGATGCGCGCGCTGAAATCGCCTGCAATCAGGGAGCGTGCTTCAGTGCCCAGCGTGCGGCGAAAGCCCTCGCTGAAACCGCGCACGCCCACAAGCGCAGCAACACCCACGGCAACGGACAGCACGACGAAGGCGAATTTGCCCGGCGCGGATTTCAGGTCGCGCCAGGCGATGGCGGCGGCGCGGCGCCAGCCCAGGGCGCGTTTGGTTGGCAATGCGGCGTCAGGCATGACGCACCTGCTCCGCGGCCGCCACGAAAGGGAGGGTGTCTTCGACGATCTGGCCATCGCGCAACACGATCTTGCGGTCGGCGCTTCCGGCCACCTCGGGGTCGTGCGTCACCAGTACGAGCGTCGTTCCCGCGCGCTTGTTGTGTTCCAGCAGAAGATCGAGGATCATGCGGCCGTTGCTGGAGTCGAGATTGCCGGTGGGCTCGTCGGCCATGACGATAGGCGGCTCAACGATGAAGGCACGCGCAATGGCCACACGCTGCTGCTCGCCGCCGGAGAGCTGGATGGGGTAGTGATCCATGCGCTCGGCGAGGCCGACGGAGGTGAGCAGTTCGCGCGCGCGCTTCACGCCGGCGCCGCCCGCATTGAGTTCGAACGGCAGCAACACATTTTCGAGCGCCGTAAGCGTGGGGATGAGCTGGTACGACTGGAAGACAAAGCCAATCTTGCGGCCGCGAACCGCTGCAAGCTGGGCCTCGGCGAGATTATGGATCGGCACGCCATCGAGCCAGATTTCGCCCGAGGTAGGTGAGTCCAACCCCGCAAGCAGGCCGAGCAGGGTGCTTTTTCCACTGCCGCTGGCGCCCACGATGGCGACGAATTGTCCGGCGGGCACGGTCAGCGAGATGCCCTTGAGAATGTCGACGCGGCGCGCGCCGTTCTGGATGGACCTGGTGGCGTTGCGGACTTCGATCAAGGCTCACTCCGTGGCAAAGGTGCAATTTTCATAGTGCACTACGGAGCGGCCGTTCCGCTCCTCGCGATCAGGCAACTGGAGAAGGTTTGCTTCTCCTGTGTCCTGTCTTCTGTTCTCTTCCTCTACACTATCTACGTGGACGCTCTGCGCCGGGTTCTCGTTTCAATTCTTTTGCTGGCCGCGGCCTGTCCCGCTTTCTCGGCGCCCCTGCCCATCCTGGTCTGCTTTGGCGACAGCATTACGGCAGGCTATGGGGTCGCGCCCGGCAATGCTTACCCCGATGCATTGCAGAGAAAGCTTGGCGGCAATGGCTATCACTACAAGGTGGTGAACGAGGGCACCAGCGGCGCGACGACAAAGGATGCGGTCGCGAGCTTGCCGATTGTCCTGAAGCTTCACCCTGCAGTGGTGATTGTCGAATTCGGCGGCAATGACGGGCTTCGCGGATTGCCGCTCGCCGAAACGCGGCAGAATCTCGAAGAAGTGATCGCCGCACTGCAGAATGCGCATGCAAAGGTGTTGCTGGCGGGCATCACACTGCCCCCCAACTACGGGCCCGACTACATCCACGCCTTTGACGCCATGTTTCGCGAGCTGGCAGCACAGCATCATACGGCTCTCGTCCCGATGATCTACAAGGACCTGGTGCACGTGCCGGGCACCATCCAGGCCGACGGAATCCATCCTACGGCGAAGGGCGCGGCCATCGTAGCCGATACCATCTGGCCGGTGCTGAAGCCGCTGCTGCGGAAGTAGCTCACCGCGCCCGTCTCACCCCATCACGACCATCGGCTGAAAAAGGGTTCCGGCGACGCGCTGCGCGATTGCGAACAGATCGCGCTGGCCGGCAAACACCTTCACCAGCGGGGCCGCGGAGAACTCCGGCAGGTTGGCCTGCATGCCATTGCGCATTCTGCCAATCGTCTGCGCATCGGCAGTCACGGACGGCATCTCCGGCAGCAGCGCGCGCGGATGCACCGACATCTCTTCCAGCGCTTCGGGATTGCCGGCCAGCGGCTGCAGTGCGTCGAGGGTATGCGCATCGGCCAGGGTGAATGCCCCCGCCTGGGTGCGCCGCAGACTGCTCAAGTGCGCCCCGCATCCGAGCGCCTGGCCAAGTTCATGGGCAACGGATCGAACGTAGCCGCCCGCGCTCACCTGCATGGCGAATGCCGCTTCGTCTCCTGCAAAGCCGGTGATCTCGAAGCGCTCGACCGTAATTGATACAGGCTTGAGGGGCACGTCCTTGCCGGCGCGCGCGAGCTTATAGGCGGGTGTGCCGGCAATCTTCTTGGCGGAGAAGGCTGGCGGCATCTGCTGCAACTCACCCTTGAAGCGTGCAGCGGCGGCGCGAATCTGATCGAGCGTCAGTTGAGGCTCGGCGCGCGGGCCGGTGGGCTCGCCTTCGGCGTCATAGGTGTCGGTCGCAAAGCCGAAGCGGATGGTGCCGGTGTAGGCCTTCTCTGCCGCGGCGAAGAATTGCGCGAGGCGCGTGTACTTGCCCAGCAGCAGCGGGAGGACGCCCGTGGCCATGGGATCGAGCGTACCGAGGTGGCCGATGGATTTTTCGCCGGTGATCTTTCTGAGGCGGCTCACCACGTCGTGGCTGGTGATGCCGGAGGGTTTGTCAATCACGTACAGCCCGTTCACTTGTCTACTTTAGCAACCGGCGCTTACATTGTGCTCTGCCCCGGTGCGCGCACCAGCGACAGGAACTCCGTCCGCGTCTCCTTCTTCTGGAAACAGCCGACCATGGCGGAGGTGACGGTGGAGGAGCTTTGCTTCTCGATGCCGCGCATCATCATGCACAGGTGCCGCGCCTCGATGACCACGCCTACGCCTTGCGGGGCAATCGCTTCCTGGATTGCGTCAGCGATCTGGCGCGTCATCCGTTCCTGCACCTGCAGGCGGCGCGCGAAGACCTCTACCAGACGGGCGATTTTGCTGAGGCCCACCACCTTGCCCTTGGGAATGTACGCCACGTGCACCTTGCCAAAGAAGGGCAGCATGTGGTGCTCGCAGAGCGAGTACATCTCCACGTCTTTGACGATGACCATTTCGTCGTAGTCGACATCGAAGAGGGCATTGCGCAGGATCTGGTGCGGATCTTCCTGATAGCCCTTCGTCAAATGCGCGAACGCCTTTTCAACACGGCCCGGCGTGGCGATCAGGCCATCGCGGTCAGGGTCCTCGCCAATGCGATGAAGGATCTCGCGAACCAGGTCCTGCATGCTTGCGTCCTTCAGCGATGCACTCTCCATCAGCGCGTTCAGCTTTGGTCTTGTCATAGACACGGTGTTGGCCATCCGACGATCCTTTCCAAACTCCATGCAACGGGACTGCAAATCCGGCCCGGTCTCACTCCCTATTCGATCCAGCGGCGCGCGCCAGGTTACACATTCTTGCATTCAAAGAAGTTGTTTTCGGTTTCTTCTACGCGCACGCAATCCAGGGTGACGCCTGGGAAGCCGTCGGCCAGCAGCCTGAAGATCTCCCTGCAAAGATTTTCAGTGGTAGGCACGGCTGCCGTAAACAAGGGATCGAGATTCAGGTTAGTGTGATCGAAGCGATCCAACACTCTTGTTCGTACCACTGCATCTACATCCACCAGGTTGACGACCATGCCCGTATCCTCGGCGACTGGGCCGCGGAGGAGAACCTCGATGGTGTAGTTGTGGCCGTGGCCATAAGGATTGTTGCACTTGCCGTAAGCGGCGCGGTTCTGCTCGCGTGTGAGCGTGTCGGCGTGCAGCCGATGGCTGGCGCTGATTGTGTAACGGCGGCCGAAGTATGCCGTCATGCTTCACCCCGGTACTCGGCGAATATCTCCGGTGTCTCATACACGCGGACGCGGGCCAGGCGTGCGCGGCCTGCGGCATTGACCGCAGGCTCCAGCCGGCGCCACGTGGCGATCGCGATGTTTTCGGTGGTAGGAATCGCCGTGGCAAAATCCGGCGTCTCGAGATTCAGGTGACGATGATCGTATGCAGAGAGCACGTTGTGCTCGATCACATCCTTCAGCCACTTCAGGTCCACAACAAAGCCTGTCACCGCGTCCGGCTCGCCCGCCACGGTCACCTCGAGGGTGTAATTGTGGCCGTGGCCATTGCGATTGGCGCAGCGGCCAAACACCTGCTGATTCTTCTCCGCGGTCCAGCTCTCGTTCCAGTAGTAATGGGAAGCGGAAAATGTGGCACGGCGGGTGAGAAAGACCATGGAAGGAAACCTCATATCAGGGAAATTCGCGGGCCCGATGCGGCTTACGGAGCGCGGCGCGTGGAAGGCTGCTTCTCTATCTTAGGAGAGCCGGACGGCAAGAGGATAGCGCCAACCCTGAACCAGAGGGGGCAAGATCAACGGCTGCAAGCGCTTGGCGATGGGCAGAGACAAAGCAGTTTTTACATCCAGCGGAGCAAAATTTGCACGATGCGGGTAGTTCTTACAAGGCTGCCCGGATTTTAAAATTTTTTTTCCGAACAGGCGCCGCACGGGTTGCTTCGAGGTTCGAACCCGTGACAACATGGGCTTGTCGCATTCATATAAGTTGCCTGACGGAAGAGATTCCGCAGGGTAGAAGTAGATGGACGGCGGGAAGCGATATCTAGAAAGTTAAGCTCTCTCGGTTTCTACAGGTCCTTGCGAGTTCTCCTCCTCCTGGCGCAGTTCGGCCCAAAGACACCTTTGATGCCGGGCTCGTCTGTCCAGTACGGAAAAGAGGCTGCCGAGCCGTTCTGATGCTCGGGAACAGTCCAAACGCGAAAGAAACCGATACGGATGGCGGAGTGCACACGCACACATCTCGTACGGAAAGAATTCTTCAGCACGCGGCTTGGCGAGCAGCTACCAAAAGCTGCCAGTCCGATAGATGCGGCGCTGGAGAAGACAGGTTGCCGACGCTCCGGATTCGCGGCAGGAATCCGGTAGCAGATCAAGACCAGGCGACCCGCTTTTTGCAAGTGGCACGACGATTCCAGACTCCGAAGGTACCGGATGAAACTGCTCAAAACACTCTCATTGGCCTCTGCCCTTCTGCTGAGCTCGGCCCTGCCGGCTTTTGCATCCATCTCGATCTACAGCCCGTATAACGACAGCACTGTTGGAAACACATTTACGCTTTCAGCGAGCGCATCGAACTGCTCCAACCAGACGGTTTCGGCGATGGGCTACTCGCTCGATAGCAGCACACAGACCACAATCGTGAACGGTTCCTCGATCAACAAATCGGTCTGGGCGGCAACCGGCGGCCACACGGTGCATGTGAAGGCCTGGGGCAATCAAGGCGCGGTCTGCGTGTCCGATGTCGCGATCACGGTGAGCACATCGGGCGGCTACAGCGGCGACCCCGGAGTCTCCACTCCGCAAAGCGGCTCGACCGTGAGCTCACCGTTTGCACTCTCGGCAGCCTCTGCAAATTGCAACGGCCAACCCACGCAATCAATCGGCTACTCCGTCGATAACAGCACCTACACATACATTGTCGGCGGCACGGTGTTGAACACCTGGGTCACCATCGGGACAGGTGGACATACCATTCACGTCAAATCGTGGGGGAACGCCGGTTCCTCGTGCCTGAGTGACATCGCGGTGACCGTGAGCGGCACCACATCCAGCACACCTTCCACCGCCACCAACATAAGCAATCTGCAAGCGACGGCGAGTTGGAGCGCCATTCACGATGGCGGCACAGGCGGTTCCTCCAGCGGCTGGACGGCCGTAACGAGCTCTCCCTCGCGCACCGGATCGGCACGCCACTTCTCCACCAGCTATTGGAATTACGGCGGCGAGCGCTACATGGCCAACTTCGCCGACGATGTTTCCGCGCACAATTTTGTCTATGACACCTGGATCTATATCAAGGACACAGCGGCTGGCGTGGCAAATATCGAAACCGATCTCAACCAGGTGATCGGCAACGGCTGGACCGTCATCATGGGCTTCCAGTGCGATGGCTGGAGTGGCACCTGGGACTACACGGCGAACAAGGGCAGCGCGACCAGCCCCAACGATCAGTGGGTCCACTCGTGGGCCAAGTGCAACCCCAGGAACTGGAGCGTGAATGCGTGGCACCATCTGCAGATTGCCATGTCGCGCGACGACTACGGCAACGTGACGTACCAGTCGGTGACGTTGGACGGCTACCAGCAGACCCTGAACGCGAAGGTGTTCTCGGGATTCGCGCTGGGCTGGGGACAGACGATGCTCACCAACTTCCAGGTGGATGGCGGCACGAGCTACAGCTACGGTTCCAATATCTTTGTGGATGACCTGACCGTCTCGCGATGGTAACGACTTCTCCCCGGGGGAGAACGAAGGGCCGCGTCCAGCCGGGCGCGGCCCTTTACTTTGCGGCCGGCGCAAGAGGCAGCCAGCGAATCACGGCTTATACGTGCGGCCCTTCCACTGCACTTGTTTCATCACGCGATTTTGAAACCAGCTTCGATAAAGCAGATAAACGAGCAGCGGCAGGCCGAGCGGCGAAATGGCACAGTCGAGAAACGGGAAGTTCGATTTGGCCACGCGATTGTAGAAGCGAATAAGGGTGCGCATCCACAGCAGCACCAGCACCCAGCCTGCTCCAATCCACTGCAGGCCATGAGCGCCAAAGCGCGCGCTCCAGAATTCGACCGCAAGAAAGGGGAGCAGGAAGAGGAGCAGAAAATCGAGAGCGCGCCAGACCGCCAGGGCCAAAGCATTGTCGAACAGCAGCACCAGGTTCTTCGTCCAGCCTTCAATCATCGCGCTCAAGGTGCGATACATGCGTGTGGCAACGGCATCGGCCGCGTAGCGAAAGCGAAGACCCACCTGGCGACGCTTGGCCAGAAAGGCGAGTTCCACATCCTCCAGCACGCGATCGTGCACCGCCGCATGACCGCCGATCCTTCGATACGCTTCCCTCTCGACGAGCAGGAACTGTCCATTGGCCGCTGCAACTCGCTGGTTGGGGTCGGACACCTTCGCCGGCGGATATGCCAGCGCCAGTTCGCAGAAGATCAGCGGCATCAGCGTTCGCTGGGCAAATCCGCTCACGATCTGGCGGGGCGAGTAGCTCAGCATCCCCGCCTTGTGCCGTTGCGCTTCGTGGATGCCGCGTCGCAGATCGCCGGGCTCGTGGATGGTATCGGCGTCGGTGAACAGCAGCCACTTGCCGCGAGCCTTGCGCGCGGCGGTCCACACCGCATTGGCTTTGCCTGTCCAGCCGGGCTGCAGTTTGTCGGCGGCCATCAGCGTCACCCCGGCAAATTCGCGCGCGATCTCCGCGGTGCGGTCAGTCGAGCCGTCATCAACGACAAGCAGCTCCCAATCGCGGCCGAGCTGAAATATCTCTTCCGACTGAGCGACGAGAGATTCCAGGCACGCGCCGATGCTGGCCTCTTCATTCCGCGCGGGGACGATGACGGTGAGTTCGAGCAGCGTTTCCGGCTCCGGCTGCTCGAACACGGTGCCGGGCCGCGCATGCCATTGCGGCTGCTCCGAGGGCTCAGAGAGACCCAGCACCGGCTTCCATTCCTTTTGTTCCGCAGATTCCGGTAAGTTGTTCTCTCCCTTGCTCATCCGCTTATGCCCTTTCGCGCCACCGCTTCCGCTCCGTATTATAAGGAGGTGGATTCCTGCAGACTGTTTTCGCACGCCCGGCCTTTGGCGGTTGCGTTTGTTTCGCTCGCTCTGATCTCCGGCTGCAATCGCGGCGCGCATCCCGCACAGGTGGGTAGAAAGGCGCCCGACTTCACAGTGAACGATGGAACCAACACCATCCACCTGTCGAGCTATCGCGGAAAGATTGTTCTGCTGAACTTCTGGGCGAGTTGGTGCGGCCCGTGCATTCAGGAGACACCGGGGCTCGAGCAGCTTCATCACGATTTTCCGGATGTGCAGATCATCGGGGTGAGCGTGGATACGGACGCGAGTGCGTATCGGCAGTTCCTGAAGCGCTACCACGTAGATATTCCGACGGTGATGGACCCGGATCAGAAGGCGGCGACGCTGTATCACACGGACGGCTGGCCGGAGACCTACTTCATCGACCGCAAGGGCGTGATCCGGCGCAAGGTAGTGGGTGATCCCGACTGGTCCGATCCCGAGATCCGCGCCTTCCTCAAGTCAATGGAAGCAGATCGCAATTCCTGATCGCAGTTCTTCATTCACACCTCGCGGTTGAAGGCGTGCCCGCCGTCACCGAGCGCCGCGCCGCCGCTGCTATGATGCTGGTATGACGTGCATGGACATTCGGTTTCGCTACGCCAACGAGCCCAATGAGGCAACCATGCTTGCGCTTGCCGGCGCACGCGAGGTGTACGGCGTCCGCCGCCTGAACTTCGACCGCGAAGGGAAAACGGTCCTGGTGGAGTACGACGCCACACGGTTGAACGCGGCGGTTGTGGCCGGGCTGCTGAGGCGCGCGGGGCTTGAAATTCTGGAAGAGCTGCCGCTGATTCCGCCGCCTCCGCCAGAGCCCGCGGCCGTAGACGCGCCCAAGGTTTAGGTTTGCGCCACCGCGCGATCCTTGATACTCTAAATCAGGTTCAACCTGAATTCCTTCAGGCCTTTCCGAACCACAGAGTGCGCCCGTAGCTCAGCTGGATAGAGCGACTGACTACGAATCAGTAGGCCGGGAGTTCGAATCTCTCCGGGCGCACCATTCAATCTTTGCAAAACATGGATCTCAATTTCACTGCGGCGCTGCGTCTGCGCCCGGTTTATCAGCGCAGTCGCGCTACGGGTTTGCAGCGGAAGCAGCTCTGCTGGTGGTCGTTGACCATGCCGACGGCCTGCATGAAGGCGTAGCAGATGGTTGAGCCGACGAACTTGAAGCCGCGCTTCAGCAGGTCTTTGCTCATGGCGTCGGATTCGGGAGTCTTGGCGGGGATGTCCTTGAGGGTGTCGATGCGGTGCTGCAGTGGCTTTCCGCCCACGAACTGCCAGATGTAGGCGTCGAAGGAGCCGAACTCCTTGCGCACTTTCAGAAACGCCTGCGCGTTCTGAATGGTGGCCGCGATTTTGAGCCGATTGCGGACGATGCCGGGATCGGCGAGCAGGCGGGCCGTGTCCTCGTCGGTGTAGCGCGCGATCTTCCCGGCTTGAAAGTTGCTGAAGGCCTTGCGGTAGCTCTCCCGTTTGTTCAGGATTGTCGACCACGAGAGGCCGGCCTGCGCGCCTTCGAGGATGAGGAACTCGAAGAGGAGTCGGTCATCGTGGACAGGCACGCCCCATTCGGTGTCGTGGTACTGGGCCATCTGCGGCGTGCTGGTGCTCCACGCGCAGCGTACACGGGTGGTTGAGTCGGGCATATGGCCTTCAGCCTACCACTCGAGCTATTCCTTTGAGCGCAGCACCAGCTCGATCCCGGCTTCGGCGAAGATGCCGCGCGTAATCTCAAAGCTTTCGGCCCAGCGTTCGTTGTCGTTGTGATACGTGACGACGCGCTTGATGCCGGCCTGCACAATCACCGATCCGCAGTTGGAGCAGGGCATGAACGGAACCACATAGAGAGTGCAGCCCTCCAGCGGCTGGCGCGCGGAGAGGATGGCGTTCATCTCCGCGTGGATGATGGTGCGGTACTTCATCTCACGATCGTTCAGGCGCGCCGCGGAATCCTCAATTCCCGCGGGATGGCCGTTGAATCCGAGAGACACAACGAACTTGCCGCGCGTGATGACAGCGCCTACCTGCGTGCTTGGATCCTTGCTCCAGGTGGCCACCAGCGCCGCCATTTCGAGAAATCTGCCGTCCCAATCGCTCATGCTCTTTCGCTTCTCCCGCATCCAGAATATGGCGAAGAAGCGGCTTTGGTGAAAGGCAACGATCGCAGCAGGGCCGTGCCCTGTTCAACCAACAACCAGCCAATGACCTGACTGGGATGATACTTTGGAGCGAACACCAGCCCCGGCCGGCATCCGCCTGACGAAACGATGGGACAACAACGGCAACCAAGCATGAACCAGCGCCCCGCGCTCAAACGCGGCATTCGCTTCCGCGACCTGGTGCTGTTCTACGTGATCAGCACCTTCAGCGTGCGCTGGACGGCGCTTGCCGCTGCTGCCGGCCCGAGCATCCTCGTCATCTGGATCGCGGCGCTGGCGTGCTTCTTTGTGCCGCTGGCCGCAAGCGTGATGGAACTCTCCTCGCGGCATCCCGAAGAAGGCGGCATCTATGTCTGGTCGCGCGAGGCCTTCGGCGACTTCGCCGGCTTCATCGCCGCCTGGACCTACTGGATGAGCAACCTGCCGTACTTCCCCGGCGTGCTCTACTTCGGCGCGGCCAGCGCGCTGTTCGCCTTCGGCCCGCAGGCGCGGCACCTTGCCGGTGACCCGCTCTATTACGTGCTGTTCTCCGTCGCCGCGCTCGGCGCCATCACGCTGCTGAACATCGGCGGCATCACGCTCGGAAAGTGGTTCAACAACATCAGCGCGCTCGGCAGCCTTGTGCCCATGGTGCTGCTGGTCGGCCTCGCGGCGGTCTCGGTTCGCCATTACGGCGCCGCCACGCACTTCACGGTCGCGAGCTTCGTTCCGCACTGGTCGCTCGGCAATGCCATCTTCTGGTCCAGCGTCTTCTTCGCATTCGGTGGCGTCGAGTCGGGCTCGTCGATGGGCGACGAGATCGAGAATCCCCGCCGCAACATTCCCGCGGCCATCGTGCTCGGGGGCGCGCTCCTCGCCCTCTGCTATATCGCCGGCACCTCATCCCTGCTCGTGGCGCTGCCCAGCACCGCCGTCGCGGGCCCCGACGGCTTTGTACACGCCATCGCCATCCTCGGCGCGCGCTTTCATCTCGCCTGGATCATCGCGCCCGTCGCACTGCTCGTAGCGTTGAATGCGGTCGGCGGTGCTGCCGCGTATCTTTCCGCCACCTCGCGCCTGCCGTTTGTTGCAGGCATCGACCACTATCTCCCCGCGGCCTTTGGCAGCATTCATCCGCGCTACCGGACGCCGTGGGTGGCGATCGGCATCTACGGCCTCGCCGGCATTGCGGTGGCGCTGCTGGGCCAGGCCGGCACCACGGTGCGCGGCGCGTATGAGGTCATGGTCAGCATGGGCGTGCTCTCGTACTTTGTGCCGTACCTGTTCCTTTTCGGCGCAATGATCCGCCTGCAGGCGCGCGCGATCGGGCCGGAGGTGCGGCGCGTGCCGGGTGGAAAGCCAGTCGCGATCGTGCTTGCAAGTGTCGGTCTGATCAGCACCTCGCTCACGATTGTGCTGTCTGCCATTCCCGCGCAGGACGAGCCGCATAAATTGCTGGCTGTGGTAAAGGTCGTCGGCGGAGCGCTGCTGCTGATCGGTGCGGGTGTAACCGTGTTTCTGCTGGAGAGCGCGCGAAGCCGGAAGACGCTCCAGCCTCGATAGCACTCAGGCAGCAACATGCTTGCCGGCGATGAAGACAACCGGCCGCGCCGGCGCGGCCATAAAATACGCCAACTCGCGATAGTCGCGAAACTCGTGGATCACAAAGTCAGCCTGCTTGCCGGGTTCAAGCGAGCCGATCTCCGCGCCAAGCCCAAGCGAGTACGCGGCATTGATCGTGGCGGCAACGAGCGCTTCCGCCGGCAGCATGCCCATCTGCACAGCAGCGAGCGAGAGCATGAACGGCATCGACGGCACCGGCGACGATCCCGGATTGAAGTCCGTGGCCAGCACCGGCGCCAGACCCGCTTCGATCATCTTGCGCGCGGGCGGATACTGCGTGCGGCCGAGCGCAAACACCGAGCCCGGCAGCAGCACCGGCTGCACGCCGGCCCGCTGCAACTGACGGAGAGTTTCGTCGGTTACAGTCTCCAGATGATCCGCCGTCGCTGCCGCCAGTTCGGCCGCTAGGTCCGCGCCCGTGCCGGGGTGAAACTGTTCTGCATGAATGCGCAGGCCGAGGCCCTGGTGCTTGGCCGCGGCAAGCACGGTGCGGCACTCATCCACCGTGAAGGCGTGGTCATCGCAGAACGCGTCGCAATATTTCGCCAGCCCGGCGCCGGCCACCTCGGGAATCAGTTCGTCGCAGATCATGCGAATGTATTCGGCGCGTCTGCCGGCGTATTCAGACGGCACGGTGTGTGCGGCAAGCAGCGTTGGCACGATGCGCACCGGGCCCTCGGCATTCAGCTTCGCAATCACCCGCAGCATGCGCAATTCGGTCTCGCGGTCCAGGCCATAGCCGGATTTGGCTTCGAGCGTGGTGGTGCCGCCGCGCAACATCCAATCGCGATTGCGCCGCGCCGTGTTCAGCAACTCCTCTTCGCTGGCTTCGCGCGTGAGCTTCACAGTGCGCAGGATGCCGCCGCCCGCTGCTGCAATTTCCTGATAGGTTGCACCGCCGATGCGCTTCTCAAACTCGTCGGCGCGCGTACCGCAAAAGACAAGATGCGTGTGGGCATCAACAAAGCCAGGCGTAACACAGCGCTGGCCCGCGTCGATCACCTGCGCATGCGCCGGGATTTGCGAGACCAGCTCGCGGTACGCCCCGACAGCGGCGATGCGGCCGTTCTCCACGATCATCGCGGCATCCTCGAGGATGACGAGTTCGCGGAGTTCGGCGCCCACGCGCGGGCGCGATGGACCGACGAGGGTGACGAGTTGGCCGATGTTGACGACGGCGACCTGCATACCGCGCTATGACTCCTTGTCGGGGTACTGAGAGGTTATGCGGCCGCGTCCGCCACTCGGACTTCCACCACGGCACCGTCGGCTTTTTGAAGGTATGCGACAAGTTCCAGAAGATTACGCGCCTGCGGATTTCCGTCCTGGCTCAACATTCGCATGAGGCTCTTGGGCGAGCGGTCGAGGGCCTTGCCGAGTTCGATAAAACCGATAGTTCCGTTGATGTATTCACGAAGAACCGTCTTTGCCGAATCGAGGTCTCCGGCGAGCATGTCGTTAATCGCCTCGCGCAAAAATGCGCGCCGAAACTTTTTGTCGCGCAACTCTTCCATCACCGTCTGCCGAAAACTGCGTGTAAGGGCCATGACTATTTCTCCGTCGCGCTCTTTCGCTTTCGCGCCTTGTACTCGGCCCAGAGCAATCGAGCCATCTCAATATTGCTTTGCTGTCCCCGCTTCGTTCCACCGGCGAGAAGGACCACCAGGCGATCTCCGTCTTGCCCAAAGTAAATCCGGTAGCCTGGGCCAAAATCGATCCGGAGGGCAGATACTCCCTCTCCCTCAGGCCTGGCGCCGGAGAGGTTTCCGTCGCCCATTCTCAGCACCGACTTCACGACTCGGGCACGCGCGCTCGGGTCCAAGCTCGCTATCCACTCGCGGTACCGGTTGCGTCCGCGCACATCGATGTACTCGCGAAGATCGATGCTCACCTCGCCATAGTAACACAAAGGTTACCATTTTGCCGAATGTAATCTCTTTAGTGGAGGGAGCCGGGAGCTGGCAAAAAAGGCGAAGATCATCTTCGTATATTGGATTGCCATTTACTCCGCCATCGGAATGTGAATCCCCTTCTCGCGCGCCGTCTTCTGCGCCAACTCATATCCTGCGTCCGCGTGCCGCGCCACGCCGATGCCGGGATCGTTGTTCAGCACGCGCTGGATGCGGCGCTTGGCGTTGTCCGATCCGTCCGCTACCGTGACCTGTCCGGCATGCAAACTATATCCCATGCCCACGCCGCCGCCGTGGTGGAAGCTCACCCAGCTCGCGCCGCTCGCAGTATTCAGCGCGAAGTTGAGCAGCGGCCAGTCCGCCACCGCATCCGATCCGTCCAGCATCTTCTCCGTCTCGCGATAGGGGCTGGCAACCGAGCCGGTGTCGAGATGGTCGCGCCCAATCGCCAGCGGCGCGGAGATCTCGCCCTTCTTGACCAGGTCGTTCATCGCCTCGCCCATCTGCGCGCGCTCGCCGTAGCCCAGCCAGCAGATGCGCGCCGGCAATCCCTGGAAGGCGAAGCGGCCGCGCGCCAGCCGCAGCCAGCGCGTAAGGATTTCGTTCTCCGGAAACAGCTCCAGCGCAAGCTCGTCGGTGCGGTCGATGTCCTTGGGATCGCCCGAGAGCGCCACCCAGCGGAACGGCCCCGCGCCGGTGCAGAACAGCGGACGGATGTACTCCGGCACAAAGCCCGGAATGTCGAATGCATCCGCACAGCCCGCATCGAAGGCAAAGCGCCGAATGTTGTTGCCGTAATCGAACACCACGGCTCCAGCGCGCTGCAGCGCGAGCATGGCATTCACATGCACAACCATCGACGCGGTTGAGCGGCGCACGTATTCTTCCGGATCGCGTTTGCGCAGTTCGGCGGCCTCTTCCAGCGTCAGTCCCTGCGGAATGTAGCCGTTCAGCGGATCGTGCGCGCTCGTCTGATCCGTCACCACATCTACATGCACGCCGCGGCGAACGATCTCCGGCAGCACATCGGCGCAGTTGCCCACCAGGCCCACGCTCAGCGCACGGCCCTCTATGCGAGCCTGCTCGCAGAGCGCGAGCGCCTCGTCCAGATTCTCCGCCATCGTGTCGCAGTAGCGCGTGTCGAGCCGCCGCTGGATGCGCGTGCGATCAATCTCGATGCAGAGCATCACGCCGCCGTTCAGCGTGACGGAGAGCGGCTGCGCGCCGCCCATTCCGCCCATGCCGCCGGTCACAACGAGCTTGCCTTTCAGCGAGCCGCCGAAGTGCCGCTCCGCCAGCGACGCAAAGGTCTGAAACGTCCCCTGCAGAATGCCCTGCGTGCCGATGTAGATCCAGCTTCCCGCCGTCATCTGGCCGAACATCATGAGGCCCTTGCGGTCCAGCTCGTGAAAGTGCTCCCACGTGGCCCATTTGCCCACCAGGTTCGAATTCGCGATGATGACGCGCGGCGCCATGTCGTGCGTGGGGAAGACGCCGACGGGCTTGCCGCTCTGGATGAGCAGCGTCTCTTCATTGCCCAGATTCTCAAGTTCGCGCACGATGGCGTGGTAGCACTCCCAGTTGCGCGCCGCCTTGCCGATGCCGCCGTAGACAACGAGATCAGCCGGGCGCTCGCCCACCTCGGGGTCAAGGTTGTTCATCAGGCAGCGCAGCGCCGCCTCCTGGTACCAGCCCTTGCAGCGCAGCTTGTTGCCGCGCGGCGCGTGAATCGTCGGAATCGTTGCTACACTCATGGCTTCCCCTTGCCCGCGGCCTTGGATCACACGAATACTCTCCGGCCCGACCGCTCAACAGGATGATACGCGCGAGTGCCGGACAGTTTAAGCACCAATCGGGTGCAGAGCGAGACTACCGCCGTGGATTCCCCGCTGAGCACAGGCGGCCATAGCGGAATCACGATTGCGGCGCGACCCTCCAGACCGCTATGCTCATCGCGTGCCTACCACTCTCGTAGAATGCGTTCCCAATTTTTCCGAAGGCCGCGACAAGGCCAAGGTCGATGCCATCGTTGAAGCGATGAAGATGCCCGGCGTCTACCTGCTCGACCGCGAGATGGATGCCGACCACAATCGCTGCGTGATCACGCTGGTGGGCGAGCGCGACGCCATTCAGGAAGCGGCGATTCGCGGCGTGGGCAAGGCCGCCGAACTCATCGACCTCACCACGCACCAGGGCGCGCATCCGCGCATGGGCGCGGCCGATGTGGTGCCGTTCATTCCGATTGATGGCGTCACGCTGGAAGACTGCGTGGCGATGGCGAAGCACGTGGGCGCGGAGATCGCCAAGCGGTTCGGCATCCCTGTCTATCTATACGAAGCTGCCTGCACCCGCCCCGAGCGACAGAACCTCGAAAACATCCGCCGCGGTCAGTTCGAAGGCATCCGCGACGAGATCGCGACCAGGCCCGAACGCCTGCCCGATTTCGGCGAGCCGCGTGTGCATCCCACCGCCGGCGCAACGGTCGTCGGCGCGCGCAAGTTTCTTATCGCCTACAACGTGTTTTTGAATACGCCGAACGTCGACATCGCCAAAAAGATTGCCAAGGCCGTTCGCTTCTCCTCAGGCGGCATGCGCTTTGTCAAAGGCGCGGGCTTCCTGGTGCGCGGGCAGGCGCAGGTTTCCATGAACCTGACCGACTTCGACCAGACGCCGATCCATCGCGTCTTCGAGATGGTGAAGCGCGAGGCAGCGCGCTACGGCGTGATGCCGGTTTCGAGCGAGATTGTCGGCCTGATCCCCAAGAAGGCGCTTGAAGATGCGGCGGAGTGGTTCCTGCAGGTGGAGAACTTCGATTCTTCCCTGATCCTCGAAAACCGTCTCGCCGCCGTGATGGGCGGCAAGATGGCAGCGGGTGGTCCCAGCGCCGGCCTCGCTGCGGGTGTGGCGCCGTTCATCGAGCAGCTCGCCGCGCCCACGGCAACGCCCGGCGGAGGCAGCGCGTCTGCTGCCGCGGGCGCCATGGCGGCGGGTCTGGCCTCGATGGTCGCAACCATGTCCCGCGGCAAAAAAGCATACATGCAATATGAGGCCGAGCTGAGCCCCGCAATCGCGCGATTGACTACCCTGCGTGAAGAATTCAAAACCGCCATCGACGCCGATGCCGAGTCCTACGACGTGGTGATGAAGGCTTACAAGCAGGCGCGTGAAGCGGCAGATGGTGATCGCCTGATCAACGCGGCCCTGCAGCAGGCCACGAGCGTGCCGCTGGGCGTTGCGGAAAAAGCCGCGGAGATCGGCAAGATCGCTTCCGCACTTCGCGCCATCACCAATCCCAACATGGCATCGGACCTCACCACCTCCATCGCGCTGGCCAAAGCGGCCTTTGAAGGCGCGGCCGCCAACGTGGAGATCAACCTGTGCTCCATGAAGCCCGCAACGCCGGAAGAAGAGAGCTTTGTGGCGGATACCCAAAGGCGGATGGCCGCACTGAGGTAGCAGGAATTCCACGCCATCCTACGCGGTAATCAAGTATGCTTGGGCGATGGTCAATTTAGCCCCTATGAGGTGCTGAGTGCCAGTCGCACGAAGGTTTGCTTTTGCTGTTCTTGCATTTTTGTTGTTCGCCGCAACGTCACAAGCGAGAATCACGGCCGAAACCCAGAGCAACACGGGATTCGTCCGGCTGGACCGGGTCACCGCTTCCCGGGCACTTCCCAACGGCATTGAACTGCGCTCCGGTAGCGCGGTCGTGCAAATCACCGCCTTGCGCGACGATGTACTGCGCATGCGCGTCGGCCCGGACGGCGCATTGCCCGAGGACGCCTCATGGGCAGTTCTGCCCGCCTCGCGCACAGCCCAGGTCACCGTCACGCCGGAAGACAGCGACAAAGCCGTCGGCTTCAAGACGGCGAAGCTGCACGTCGCGGTTCAGCGGAATCCCTTCCGGCTAAGGGTCACCGACCTCGACGGCAATGTCGTTGCCGAGCAATACGTGCAGCGGCCCATCGAGTACAACAGCGGCTCCTTCCGCATGTACATGCAGTCGCCGCTCAACGAGCACTACTTCGGCCTCGGCGACAAGCCTGGCCCGCTCGACCGCCGCAACGAAGCCTTCACCGACTGGAACACCGACTCGTTCGGCTGGCAGGAATCCACCGACCCCATCTACAAGTCAATTCCCTTCTTCCTCACGTTTCGCGACGGAGCCTCGGCCGGATTCTTTCTTGACAACACGTGGCGAAGCTCTTTCGATTTCGACAAGGAGTATCGCGACGCGTATTCGTTCGGCGCCCCCAATGGACCGCTCGATCTCTACATCCTGTACGGTCCCGCACCCAAGCAAGTTGTCGAAGACTGGGCGTGGCTCACCGGCCCTACGCCGCTGCCGCCGCTCTGGTCGCTGGGCTATCAGCAGTCGCGCTACAGCTACAATCCCGAGTCCGAAGTGCGCCGCATCGCCGCCAAGCTGCGCAGCGAGCGCATTCCTGCGGACGTGATCTGGCTCGACATCGACTACCAGTACAAGTACCGCCCCTTCACCATCGACACAAAGCAGTTCCCCACGTTTCCGCAGATGGTCAAGGACCTGAAGGCAGAGCATCTGCGCACGGTCGTCATCACCGACCTGCACATTGCCGACGCGCCGCACCAGGGTTATAAGCCGTATGACGAGGGCGTGGCGGGCGATCACTTTGTGAAGAATCCGGATGGCTCCACCTATGTGGGCGAGGTATGGCCCGGCAAGGCGATGTTTCCCGATTTCACGCAGCAGTCCTCGCGCGACTGGTGGGGCACGCTCTACGCCGACTTCGTGAAGATGGGCGTCGCCGGGTTCTGGAACGACATGAATGAGCCCGCAATCTTCGGCGTTCCCACCAAGACGATGCCGTTGGATACGCGGCATCGGATCGAGGAGCCGGGATTCAAAACGCGCGTGGCTACGCACGCCGAGATTCACAACATCTTCGGTCTGGAAAACAGCCGCGGCACGCACGATGGCCTGCTGCGGCTCGCGCCGGATACGCGGCCGTTCGTGATGACGCGGGCAAGCTACGCCGGCGGGCAGCGCTACGCGGCCACCTGGACCGGCGACAACTCGAGCACCTGGAATCATCTTCGCCAGTCCACGCCGCAGTTGCTCAATCTGGGCTTGAGCGGCTTTGCGATGAGCGGCGCGGATGTGGGCGGCTTTGCCGGTTCGCCCCAGCCGGCACTGCTTACGCGCTGGCTGGAGATCGCGGCCTTTGAGCCCATCGATCGCGATCACACCGCGAAAGGAACCAACGCGCAGGAACCGTGGGAAGACGGCACGGCGCACGATTTGGAGCTGCGCCGCCGCTTCATCGAAGAGCGCTACCATCTGATGCCCTACCTCTACACGACTGCCGAGGAGATGAGCCGCACGGGACTGCCTATTATGCGGCCGCTGTTCCTGGAATTCGCGAAAGCCGCATCCGGCGACCAGGGGATTGATCCCACCATCGACAACGAGTTCACGGTCGGCGACGACATCCTCGTAGCGCACAGCCCTTATCCGGACGAGTTGGATGAGTTCTTCGTCAACCTGCCTCCCGGCGGCTGGTACGACTACTGGAGCGGGGCGCTCGTGGATGGCAGCGCTCACCAGCACCACATCGACAACTCCGACGGCCAGCCCTCCGGCGTCCACGTCCGCCCCAGCCTCGAGACGCTGCCCGTCTTCGCGCGCGCAGGCGCCATCATCCCCGAGCAGCCGCTGGTCCAGAGCACCGACGAGAAGCCGAACGGGCCGCTCACGCTGCGCGTCTATCCGCCGCTCGACAGCAAAGGTACATGCTCCGGCAGTGTGTATCTCGACGATGGCGTGAGCTTCGCCTACAAGCGCGGCCAGTACCTGCGCGAGAACTTCGCTTGCAAGGCGACCAAAGACGGCATCACCGTTTCCGTGGATCCAGCCACGGGCAGCTTTGCGCCGTGGTGGAAGCAGTTGTCCATCGAGGTGTACGGCAGAGAGAAGGCAGCAAGCAAAGCTACCATCTCGCCTCTCGGCGGCGCTGGGTCGTCTGCCGTGACGCCCAGCTACGACGCAGCGCATCATCGCATCGTGGCCGTTGTGCCGGAGACAGGCAAGGGGCTGCAACTCAAGCTTGCCTACTAACCTGCGTCTATGATCCCGATGGCGGCTCCTGCATGGGAGTCGCCCATTTTCATGAACTGATACCCTAGAGATATGAAATTCGGCGTTCTTGTCTTTCCCGGCTCCAACTGCGACCACGACACCTTCAACGTGATTGAGACCATCGCGCACCAGCCGGTCACGTTCCTGTGGCACGACTCGGAGGACCTCGAAGGCGTGGACGCCGTTCTGGTGCCTGGCGGGTTTGCCTACGGCGACTACCTGCGCACCGGCGCCATTGCGCGCTTCTCGCCCGTCATGGGCGCGGTAAAGAAGTTTGCCGCGGGCGGCGGACTGGTGCTGGGCATCTGCAACGGATTCCAGATCCTGACCGAATCCGGCCTGCTGCCGGGCGCGCTGATGCGCAACGCCGGACTCAAGTACATCTGCAAGCAGGTTCACCTGCGCACCGAGACGACCGACAGCGCCTTCACCAACAAGCTAAAGAAGGGCGAAGTCCTGCAGATCCCCATCGGGCACATGGAAGGCAACTACTTCTGCACGCCCGAGGAGCTGAAGCGCCTGGAATCCCAGGACCGCATCGCATTTCGCTACTCCACAGCCGAGGGCGCGATCACCCCGGAAGCCAATCCCAACGGCTCCCTGGGCAACATCGCCGGCATTCTGAACGAGGGCCGCAACGTCCTTGGCATGATGCCGCACCCGGATCGGTCGAGCGAGCAACTGCTGGGATCATCAGATGGGTGGAAGATCTTCGACTCGATGGTGAACGCGCTGGCGACGAAATAGCCCGCCAGCCCCTCCATCCCCAACTGCTTTCAGGGCAGCGGAGCGCTGCGCTTGTCAGAGGCCCAGACCGCCATCCACGGCGAGGATCTGCCCAGTGACGAAGGGCGCGCTTGCGGCGAAATGCAGCACAGCCGCGGTGATATCCGCAGGGCTGCCGGTGCGGCGCAGCGGGGTCTTCGCCACCATGCGCCTGGTCTGGTCGGTCGGCTCAGCGTCCATGTCGATCCACCCGGGGGCCACGGCGTTGACTGCAACTTCCGGTCCGAAGGCCTTGGCCATGCATTTGGTGAGCATGTGCAGCGCGGCCTTGGTCGCGCAGTAATGTCCGTGATCGGCCCAGGGCTGCAGTCCTCCCAGGGAACCCATGTTCACGATGCGGCCACCGACGGCCCGCAGGTGCGGAATGGCTTCGCGCGCGAAGAGGAACGGGCCGCGGACGTTGGTTTCGAAGACGGCGTCCCACTGCTCCAGCGCGATCTCGTCGAGCTGCGCCGACTCGAAGATGGCGGCGTTGTTCACCAGCACATCCAGGCGGCCCAGGTGCGACACGGCAGCGGCGACCGCTTCGCGCACCGATTGCTCATGGCGCACGTTGCATTCAAGAGCGAAGCCGCGGCGTCCCAGTTGCTCGATGGCGTCAACTGTTTCCACGGCTTCGTCGGCGGAGGAGCGGTAGGTGATGACGACGTCGGCCCCGGCGCGCGCGAGCTCCAGCGCGATGGCGCGGCCGATACGCTTTGCGCCGCCGGTGACGAGTGCGGTTTTTCCGGAGAGCGGTGTGGGATCCATGGAATGGTGCTGCCGGAGTTCGTGCTATCCCGGGCCCCGGAATCGGGACCCTTCGGATTCGCTATTCCTGCGGCTTCGGCTGCGGGTCGGGACTCTTCTTCTGATCCTTGTTGTCATCCTTCTTGCCGGAAGGATTGTTTTTGTAGATGGAGTACTGCGAAACAGGCCGCTTCAGGCGGACTTCGACCGCCATCTTGGCCTGCTTGATGGGGTATTCCTGGCCGAAGGTCTGATAGCCCTTGCCGATGACCTGGAGGAGCATGGTGTCGCCGATCGGCAGGACATCGATGATCGTCTTGCCCTCCTCGTTGGTCTTGAGCTCCATGCTGCCCTGTTCCTTGATGGTGTGGAAGATGACGGAAGCGTTCTCAACGGGCTTGCTGTCGTCGGCGCGGACGACCGTGACCTCAATGCGGGCGGTGGGAAGCGGGGCCTTGAACTTGCGGCCGCGCTGGGCCGAGACGGTGGGAACCGCGATGAGCAAAGCGAAGGCGGAAACAATGGCGGCAAAGAGGAAGAGACGGCGGTACATGGAGGTTATTGTACGCTCCGGGCAGGGGTCTCAGACACACGCCACTCCGCCCGCTTCAGCGGACCTGCCCCCTCCCCTGTTCCCTGCCGTTCCCTGCTCCCTGCCCCTGCTCCCTGCCCCTGATCCCTGCCCCTGATCCCTGCCCCTGATCCCTGCCCCTGATCCCTGCCCCTGCTCCCTGTTCACAGCGCGAAAACCCGTCAACCCCTCAAACTGTGGAAAACTCTCCTAACCTCAATTCCATCAACGAAAAATATTTTTCAAAACCTTGCGTATTAATTATTCAGCCCTGCCAAACTTGAAGTATCAGCAGAAATTTCAGGCCATTCCGCCTCTGAGTCACCCACACACCAGCGTGCCCATCCGTTGCGCAGCAGTGATTTCTGGGGCTGCATCCTTTGTGAGTGGCTTGCGCTCAGATTTTAACGGTTTCCCTCTTGACATTACCGGGTGGGTTGCCTATCTTTAGCAGTGGAACGCTTCGAGTGCTAGCAGCAAGCTGGCGAGTCTGCTTTAAGTCGGTCGCCGGTGGTGTTCCACGGTTTTTCCGTACCGAATCCATTTTCAATACACATCCGTGGCCGTTGGGTAACCCTCGGCCGCGCGTGAAGGAGAAGCGAAGCAATGGCAGCAACCTCTGTAACGACCACCTTCACTCCGCTCCACGATCGAATCCTGGTCCGCCGTCTCGAGGAGCAAGAGACTGTCCGTGGCGGAATCATCATCCCTGACAGCGCCAAGGAGAAGCCGCAGGAAGGCGAAGTCATCTCCGTGGGCAAGGGCAAGAGCAACGACGAGGGCAAGGTCTTCCCGCTTGACGTGAAGGCCGGCGACCGCGTCCTGTTCGGCAAGTACTCCGGCACCGAGATCAAGATCGACGGTGAGGAGTTCCTGATCATGCGCGAGGAAGAAGTTCTGGGAATCGTGAAGCGCTAGGCGCTTCGCGCAGCCTCTAGCTACTAGCTACTAGCTGCTAGCTGAAGGCACCCGAAATGAGCCACTGAAAATTTTGCTGCCACGGAGCAGCTAGAAGCTAGCGGCTAGAGGCTAGCAGCTAATAGGAGAGAGCAATGGCAAAGCAGATTCTGCACGGTGAGGATTCCCGTCAGGCGATCCTGCGGGGTGTGAACACCCTGGCGGACGCGGTGAAGGCGACGCTGGGCCCCAAGGGCCGCAACGTTGTAATCGAGAAGAAGTTTGGCTCGCCCACCATCACCAAGGACGGCGTGACGGTGGCCAAGGAGATCGAGCTGAAGGACGCGCTGGAGAACGTGGGCGCGCAGCTCGTGAAGGAAGTTGCTTCGAAGACCAGCGACGTGGCCGGCGACGGCACCACGACGGCGACGGTTCTGGCGCAGGCCATCTTCCGCGAAGGCGTGAAGACGGTTGCGGCGGGCGCGAACCCGACGGCGCTGAAGCGCGGCATCGACAAGGCCGTGGCGGCCGTGATCGGCAAGCGCGACAAGGACGGCAAGTGGACCGAAGGCGGCGCCCTGGGCACGCTGTCGAAGCCCGTGGATGAGGGCTCGGTGGCGCAGGTCGGCACCATCTCGGCGAACGGCGACAGCGAGATCGGCGAGATTATTGCGCATGCCGTGAAGGTTGTGGGCAAGGACGGCGTGATCACGATCGAAGAATCGAAGACCATGCACACCGGCCTGGAGACCGTGGACGGCATGCAGTTCGACCGCGGCTACCTGAGCCCGTACTTCGTGACCGATGCGGAGCGCCTGGAGTCTGTTCTGGACGATCCCTACATCCTGATCTACGAGAAGAAGATCAGCGCGATGAAGGATCTGCTGCCCTTGCTGGAGCAGGTTGCGCGCGGCGGCAAGCCGCTGTTGATCATTGCCGAGGATGTGGAAGGCGAAGCACTGGCGACCCTGGTGGTCAACAAGCTGCGCGGCACGCTGAACGTGGCGGCGGTGAAGGCTCCGGGCTTTGGCGATCGCCGCAAGGCGATGCTGGGCGACATCGCGATTTTAACCGGCGGTAAAGCAATTACCGAGGACCTCGGGATTAAGCTGGAAGGCGTGAAGATCGAGGATCTGGGCCGGGCGAAGCGCGTGACCATCGACAAGGACAACACGACCATCGTGGACGGCGCGGGCAAGGCCAGCGACATCGACGGGCGCGTGAAGGAGATCCGTTCGCAGATCGAGAAGACCACCTCCGACTACGACCGCGAGAAGCTGCAGGAGCGGCTGGCCAAGCTGGTGGGCGGCGTTGCCATCATCAAGGTTGGCGCGGCCACCGAGACCGAGCTGAAGGAGAAGAAGGCTCGCGTGGAAGACGCTCTGCACGCCACCCGTGCGGCGGTTGAGGAAGGCATCGTCCCGGGCGGCGGCGTGGCCCTGGTGCGTGCGGTTCCGGCCGTGCAGCAGCTGGTGGGCACGCTGGAAGGGGACGAGAAGATCGGCGCCCAGATCGTGCTGCGCGCTCTGGAAGAGCCGCTGCGCCAGATCGTCGGCAACGCCGGTGAAGAGGGCGCGGTGGTGGTGGCCAAGGTGCTGGAGTCGAAGGAAGCACACTTTGGCTACAACGCGGCGACGGGCACGTTCGAGAACCTGGTGAAGTCGGGCGTGATCGACCCCACCAAGGTGACCCGCACGGCGCTGCAAAACGCGGCCTCCATCTCCGGACTGCTGCTGACCACGGAAGCGCTGGTGGTTGAGCTGCCCGAGCCGAAGCCGGCTGCGCCGGCGGGCGGCCACGGCGGCGGCATGGACGGAATGTACTAAAAGCAGGGAGTAGGGAGTAGGGAACAGGGAGTAGAAAACCCGATTCCCTGCTCTGTTTCTGGGTCAGGTGCACTAGAAGAAGAAAAGGCCTCCGGCTTTGACTGGGGGCCTTTTTTTGTACAAACAGCCGTATCCTGAGACGGGAGGCGAAAACCAATGCCGCTTGATCCGAAGGAAGACAAACCGCGCGACCAACAAAAGCCGACACAGGATGGTCGGCTTCCCGGGGTGCCTCCAAACTACGAGGATGATCCGCTTATCCGCCTGATTGGCTCGGGCAAACACATCTGGGCCGACGAGCATGCGGACGAATACGTGGAAAACCTGCGAAGAGAAGACTTTTGACGCATCTCAAATGCTGCCCCTAACCGGCTCGCGCGTTTCGCTGCCTGCGAGCATTTGGATACAATGGCCTCCGGCTTCGGCTGGGGGCCTTTCTGTTGCGCGCAAAGCTGGAGCGGGGATCAGTGCCGCTGCTTCACCGAGGCAGCGGCGCGGGTTCAGGAGGAAACCGCGGCGGCGGGAATGGCTTGTACGAGCACCGGGCCTTTGGCGGGTCTGGAGCCGAGCCAGCCGGCGGAGAGCCAGGAGCGCGGGATCGAGAACTCGCTCCAGCCGCAGTCAAGGCAGACGCGGATGTCGGGCGACGGGGTCATGGGCGGGTGGCTCAGGGTGCGGGGCTGATTGCGGTAGAGGCGGATCTCAGCCGGAAGAATCGTCACGGAATCGGAGTGGCAGTTGGAGCAGACCACGGGTACACCTCGGCGGAAGCGTTCCGCCAGCACAAGTTATTCGGGGGAATACCGAGAACATAGCCCGGATAGGGTTTTCCTGCAATGAAAATTCGTTAAAAAGGCCCAGAAGCGTGATCGCGGTCACATGGACGGGAGGGCGCGACGCCCGATGAGGCAATGGACAGGCCGGCAAAAAGCAAACGGGGTCCCGAAGGACCCCGCACGCTTTTTGCGTTGCTTGAAGTTAGTAGGTGATGTGGAAGCCCATGGTGATGGCGCGATTGCCGCCGATGGTGCCGGTCACCGAGCCGAAGTTGGCAGCGTTATTTGGGCACTGGTTCGTGCCCGGCACGTAGTAGGCCGAGGTGCAGGACTGCGGGCCACCTTGGCTGCGGTCCGCTACCTTGAGCGGCATTGTGATGGAGCGCCCGCTTCCGTTGGCAAAGGGGAGCTGATCGAGATTCTGCAAGGCAGATTGCTGATCGGTGGGATTGCTCGAAGTTACGATCTGGCCGTATCCGAGGTAACTCCGGTACTTATTGCAGTCGTTGTCTCCCTTGTAGGCGTTGGTTGCAGTGGTGGAGCAGCCGTTGGTCTGGCGAATCTGCGCCTGATCCTGCGGGATGTCGAGACTCGGCGTATTGGTGGCGTTGAAGACGTTGAACTCGTACTGCGCACGGATTCTCTCAGAGATCTTGAACTGCTTGCGCACGGAGAGATCCAGGCGTTTCTGAGGAGCCTGGCGGAAGATGTTGCGTTGTCCCACGTTGAACGAGGTCTGATAGATATCCGAAGGCTCGGAGCCGGAGGAGACCGGCACGCCATCGGTGCCCGGCGCGATGTAGTGGATTGCAATCTGCGAGGGGTCGATGGAGGGGATGTAGTCGCCGCCGTGGTCGCGCATCTTACCGGAGTTGCCGGTGAGAGCGGATTTGGGGTGTGCGGGATCCTTGATGCCGAGCACCGGGTTCATGAGGGTTGGGAAATTGCCGAACCGTATGCTGCCGACTGCGCCGTAGTACTCGTACAGCGACCACGGCTGTCCACTTTGGAGGATGCCGATGCCGCTCAGATGCCAGTCGTTTGCCACGTACGAGGCGAATGTATGGTCTTGGAAAGCGTTGGGGGCATCGACCTCGAAGTTGGCAGAGAAGACATGGGTGCGATCGAAGTCGGCGGAAGCCCACGAATCGCGAAGGCGATTGGGGTTGTCGCCGGTGAAGAACAGGCCAATGTCGCTCTGCTCATCGAGGGCGTGGCTCCAGGTGTAGCTGGTGCCGAGCTGGAAGTGATGGGACAGGCGCTTTTCGAGATGGGTTTCGAGAGCGTCATAGGCGGAGACGCCGACAGTTTTGAAATCCGCGGCATTGGGGCTGTAACCAACGAAAGGAGTTCTGAAGTCGGTGTTGCCGGCGTCGTAGGTATTCCAGGGTTCTTCCACGATTGGGCAGTAATCGTAGCCGCAGTTGGTGGAATTCTGGTCCATGACCTCCATGCCGTAGCTGGCGGTCTCACCCCAGATCGGATTCGTAGGCGTGGCAATGCCCGGTTCGTTGACCGGGATGGGAATGACGGAGTGGCGGCCGCGGTTGCCGGTGTATCCGATGAGAATGGCGAGCGTGTTCGCGGGCTGCCACTGCAGGTTGAGGCTGTAGTTGATGCTGTACGGCAGGACGTTGCCTTTGTCGTACACGCCGAAATTGATGGGCGAGGTGCAGAGGAAGTAGCCTTCCTCACTCTGCCAACCGCTGCAATTCTTGCCGTACTGGGCGTAGGAACCCTTAGGCGTGCCCGTCATTTCATTCAACTGGGCTTGCAATGCGTTGGCCATAACGCTGGGGTTCGCGCTTGGCGGAACATAGATACCGCCTTGCGACGCAGTGGAGAAGGCCAGATCACCCATGGGATTCTCGAGCGTCAGGCCGGACTTCTGGTCGGTGTTTCCCGTTGCGACACTCACCAGCGGCGGCGCTTCGGTAACGCCGAATGGGCCGCCAATGGAACCGCCGGCAGGCTGCGAAAGGTAGGTGAAGAGCTCACCGCGATCGAAGTAGATGCCTGCGCCGCCGTTGATCACCAGCTTGTTATTGCCGAAGCCCGGCGTCCACGCAAAGCCGGCTCGCGGCGAGATGCCCCACTGACGCCCGGTAAGCGTGGAAGCGGAGACACCCGGCGTGGGGTCTTGCTTGTTGTTTCCGGCAATCACGAAGCCGGAGTTATGGACGACGAATCCCGTTTCCGAGGTGCCGGTCACGTTGTACAACGAGGGATCGAAGTTGAACATGTTGCCGTATCGTTCGGTCATGCCGCCGTGGTAGTCGTAGCGAACGCCGGCGGTGATGCTGAGATTGCTGCGCGCCTGCCACTTATCCTGCGCGTAGCCGTAGAGTTCGTTGGTGCGGTAGTAGCGATTGGCGTTGTTGCGCTTGGTCGCTGGATCGATGCTTTCGACCACAGCGGAGCTGCGCACCTTGCCCTCGAGGAAGCTGCCGAAGTCGTTCACAACCACCTGGGCGTGGCCGGTCCGGTTGTTGGTGATGTTGAGCTGGGTGTAGCTGTACCCACCTCCCACAACAATGGTGTGCTTTCCTGCCACCACAATGAGATTGGTGGCGGGATTGATGCGGTTCTGGTAGTAGCCCATATCCACAAAGGAGCCCGGTGTTCCAGCGGGGCCAAGATACATGCTGGGCGCGTATTGGTTTCTGAATGCAAACTCCTTGATCTGCAGACCGGGAAGGAGGTTTGCGGCCAGATTGTCGGGCTGGGCGGCGCCGACGCCGAGGTTACCGCCGGTGAAGCTCTGGTTGTAGTCGCTGAACGTTCCTTCGCGGACGAAGCCCAGGCGCTGTTCCCAATTGATTTTGGAGCCGAGCGACATGGTGTTGCCGAGGGCGAAGACCTGCGAACCGTTGTGGGCGGTCACGGGGAATCCCCCGGTGTTGGAGAAGCCGTAAGGGCGCGTGACCGGCGCGTTCTGGAAGTAGTACTTTGCGGAGACGCGATCGGTCGGCGTGGCGTCGTAGTCAAGCGAGACGGTAGCCTGATCGGTCCTCAAGCGAGACGTTCCGATCAACACAACGTTGGGCTCTCCAAACGTGTAGGGAGCGCTCGATTGGGCGGAGGGAATCAGGTATTGGCCGTTGGACAGCTTGGTGTTCATGATCGCTGCCGCAACAGGATCGATAGGCACCGTCCCCTTGCCGCCCCATGAAGCGTAGGCGGCTTCAAGGCCGGCCGTGCTGCGGTCATCGGTCAAACCGCTGGGGACGGTCATTTGAGTGAAGCCTGTCGCGTTGTCTTCGTATACGCCGCGTTGCAAGGCGGCGAAGAAGAAGAGCTTGTTCTTTTTCAGCGGACCGCCAACGGTGATTCCGCCATCGACGCGGCGAAGCCAGGGATTAACCTGCGATTCGGGAAAGACCCCGACGCCAACGTTGGCCAATTGATAGGCCTGGTTGAAGAAGAACGGCGATGCGTTCATGGAGTTGCCGGCATACGCGCCGTAGAACTGGCCGTGCCAGTTGTTGGTTCCGGTGAGCGTGTTGACGTCGATCTGCGCGCCGCTGGTGGCGCCCTGCTGGGCGTCGTAGAGGGATGCGTTGACGCGAATCTCCTGCAGGAACTCCGGCGGGGGCGAAGGCAGGCTGTTGCCGTTGGAGCCATAGACCGAAGTGCCGACCGAGTGCTCGCCGCCCGCGCTGGTGGAGGTGCCGATGTTGAAGTTGTAGCGCTGCGAGGTGTCGCCGCTGGAACTCATGCCGTTGAAGAGGTTGGTTGCGTCCACGCCCATGGCCTGGAAGGTATTGTCGGTGGCGCGCTCGCCGTTGGCCCAGATGTTCTGGTTTCCGAGGCCGGCGTTGGAGTCGAGATTCGAGAGGAGCTCCGCATTCACGCCCGGAGACAGCACGGCAAGTTGTGTGAAGCTGCCGGTGGCCAGAGGAGCTTCCGCAATCTGCGCCGAATCGAGCGTGTAACCGTTGGTGGCATCGGTGGCGTTCATCAAGGGGTTGGCCGTGACTTCCACCGACTCCGATGCCTGGCCGATGCGCAGGGTGGCAGGCACGGTGCTGGCGTGCGCCTCCTGCACGTGGATGCCGTTGATGCGGGTGGTGTCAAAACCGGGAGCCGTAACCTCGACGGAGTAGACGCCCACGGGGAGATTGAAGATCTGGTAGACGCCGTCCGACTGCGTCGTGGTGGTGCGCGTGACGCCAATGGCGGCCGCGGTTGCGGTTACTTTGGCGCCGGGAACGATGGCGCCGGAAGGATCGACGACCGTACCGTTAATGGAGCCTAGAGTCTGTTGGGCGCGCAATGGCAAAACACTGGCGATGAAAGCAAAGAAGGCGAAGCCGAACCAGGCGGCAAGCCTCCGGCAATTGGTATCCATAGATCCTCTCGCAAAGCTGCTCTGTTTTTTTGTTTCCAAGGGGGCACAGGTACAAACACATGGGCGCAGCCCTTCGCAGGGTTGCGCAGGAAAAACTCAGGAAAAAGACGGGACCATGGATAGTGTGTGCTATCCACCCTGCAAGCAAAAGAGCAAATCGCGTAAAAAAATGATGATTTTCGGCACTTTTTTGTGGAAAAGGCGTGCAGAAACCCACAGATCCACGCCAAATCAGCTCCGTGCAACGCAAATCAGCCCCGAAGCGTTGGATCCGGCTCCGGGGCTGATCTGTGCATGGCGCATCAAAAAGTTACTTTGCGGTTCCCTTCCCCCACTGGAACTTCATGCCGGTGCGGAAGTTGAACGGCAGGCTCACGTAGCCGATGGGGGCGATGTGCTGATTGCTGGTGAGGTTTTCCGCGATGCCGTAGAAGCCCAACCAGCTTCGCCACTGGTACTCGCCGCCGAGATCGATTTTGGCGAAGCCGTAATCGAGGTTGCGATTGGGCAGCAGCAGGCTGTTCCCGCCGCTGGCATCGGCGTATTCGAGGAAAGTGGAATCGTCGCTGCGGCTGGTGAAGGCCGCATTGAAGATGGCGGAGAGGCTTTGATGCGCGTATGTGGCGGTGATGAAGCCGGTATGCGGCGGGCGCCGGAAGGGACGCGCACCCACGAGAGGCGAGATGGCGCCGAGGGGAATGCCATGGTAAGAGGGTGCGTAGCCGCCGACCAGGGCCTCGTTGTCGCTGTCAAAGGAGTGCTGAACAACGGCGTCGAGATAGGTGTATCCGCCGCGGAGGAAGATGCTGGAACCGATGCCGCCTTCCACGGTGGACTCGATGCCCTGGGCGCCGTAAGCCTGGGAATTCACGGCGAGGCCGACGTCGCTTGTGTAGTAAAAGCCGAGCGCGGCGATGAGCTGCTGCTGCTGAGCGGGCGTAAGGTTGGGAATGAGATTGGGGAGCAGGCGGCCGCCGACGTACTCAATCTGCCGGCCGAACTCGTTGTGGAAGTAGATTGCGCGGAAGAGAATATGCTCGCTGAGGAACGTCTGCTCCACGCCGCCCTGGTACATGCGCTGCATGGGGGCGGCCAGCGCGCCGATGTGCAGTTGCTGCGCGGTGGATTGATAGCCGTTTTCGGTGAGGAACTGGTAGAGCGATCCGAACTGATCGGTCAGGGCCGGTTCGCGCACGGCGTCGCCGTAGTCGAAGATTACGCGCGTGCCGCTGAAGACGCCGGCGCGGGGCTTGAGCGCGTAGACGGTGAAGCCGGCGCGCGGTGTAGTTTGCACGCCGAAAAGCGAGTAGTGCTCGAGGCTGCCGCCGAGGGTGTAGAAGAACCGGCTTTTGAAGTCGCCGTGGACGGAGGCGAGATAGTCGTAGTTGGTGCGCTCGGTGTTTTCGTCGACGGAGTAGGCGGGCACCATCTCCGCGCCGCGTTCATCTTCAAAACGGAAGCCGATGAGGCCCATCAGGTGAGGCGTGACGCGGTAGTCGCCCTGGTAGATGAGCTGGTCGCGGTTAGAGACGAGCTGCGATTTGTAGGGGTACGGCGAATTGGTGCAGGTGCCGTTGAAGCAACTGCCGACGTAGTCGAGCAAGGCGCTGCCGGTGGCGGAGGCGCCGTTTGCGCCCACGATGGTGACGATGTTGCCGAAGGTGGCGTTATCGCCAAAGCCATCGTAGTTGTTGACGAGGATCCCTGAGGGCTGCCACAGCGTGTACTGTTCGCGCTTGCGCGCTCCGCCGTAGCGCACCACGTTGTGGAAATCCGCGGTGGTCTGGTTTTCGAGCGCGCCGCTGAGATAGAGGTCCTGATCCTTCTGCGTGGCCTGATCGGCGACGTGGTAGAAGTCCCACGCATTCGGCACGCCTGTGCCGGCCACATTCCAGTGGACGGTGCCGCGAATCTGCGTTGAGCCGCTGGGGGCCCAGCCAAGGTTTGCCGCGCTGGTGGCGAGATGGTACTCGTCGTTGGGCAACGAGTTGGATGTCTGGAGCCAGTTGAAGACGCCGAGGTAGTCGAGCTTGTTGTGCGCGCCGGCGATCTCTGCCTGCTCGCGCGAGGTGTTGAAGTTGCCGGCATCGCCTTGGAAGAAGAACGAGGGAAAGCTGGTGGTGCCGTGAGGCGTGGTGAGGCTCACGACGCCGCTCTCGGCGTCGGCGCCGTAGAGGTTGGAGTCCGTGCCGCGATAGACCTCCGCGCTTTCGACGCCGGTGGTTGCAAGCTCGCCGAAGTCGAAGCGCCCGCCGAGATCGGTGATGCTGACGCCGTCGAGGAGTACCTCGTTGTTATCGGAGTCGCCGCCGCGGATAAAAAGCGATGTCTGCGCCCCGCGCTGGCCGAGTTGAACCACCGACGTTCCGGGCATGAGGCGAAGATCGCTGGTGAGGGTGGTGCGGAGATCGAGTTCGGTGGGACTGAGGACGGTGGTTTCCGAACTGGTCTGCGGCTGCGGCGTGGGGGTGCCGGTGGCGGTAACGACGATCGACTGACGCACCCATTGGGGCTCGAGCACGACGTCGCGCTCGATGTTGTCCAGGCGGCCGGCGTAGAAGCCGGGCGTTTGCACCTGGCGAAAGCTCTGAGCGGAGGCGACGATGTAGAAGCGGCCGCTGACGCCGGTAAGGATCTGGTAGCTGCCGTCGGCCAGCGAGACCGCGGATCCGGCGATCTTGCCCTTGTGGATGAGCGCCACGGTTGCGCCGCTGACGCGGGCGCCGGAGGCATCGGTGACGAAGCCACGGATGGAGGCCGCGCGCGCAGAGACGCCGGCTGAGAGGAAGACGAGAACGAAGCTGAAGAGAGAGAGTAACGCGCAGGAACGGCGCCGCAGGCCGCGCAAAACAGGAAGGTGCATATGGCTCCTTCGTTCCCCTCGGAACGCAAGCGTGGAATTCCGCCGGGACCGGTCTCCTGACTTGCGCCTTGTTCCGTTCCCTTCCCAACGCCGTATTGACGGCCGTCAGTGGGTGCGCGCTCGCGAGGAGCTGCGCGGCCGGATTTCCTGTTGCAGGGGCGCTTACAGTTGCGGGGCAGTAGCGGATTCTCACCGCTTTCCCGAACATCCTGGCGATTTCGGTAATGGGTTTCGGCGGCACGGCGAGCGGGCAGCCACTACGTCACGAAACCATTTTCGATGACGTCAACGTTTATAAATGCCGGGGCGGAATCCGGTCAAAACAGCCCGGAACTCACAGTTGCGGCGATGGCTCAGCGAGCGTACACGAAGGTGCCGCAGAGGTCGGTGGAGTTAGCCAGAGCGTCCATGGTGAGCTTGGGCATCTCGGAGCCGGAGAAGAAGTCGACGTAGAGGGTGCGTCCGGCGACGTAGGTGGCCATCCATTGCGTGTCCTCAGTCCCGCAGAGCGTGTTGTGGTGCAGAAACCGGCGCGACGCGGGAATGGTGACGCGATAAAGCTCGCCGCCCAGGCCCTCATTGCCGACGACGTCGAAGGCGGCGCTGCCCTCGTCCTTGGTGAGCTGGCGGATGGGCGCGAGGGGAAAACCCGCGAAGTTGATGCCGAGCTTGCTGGGGCCAATGGTGAGGTCGCCGGTGATGGCCTTGGCGTTGGAGCTTGCAGCGGTCCAGTAGCCGCGATCCTGCGCGGCGAGGGATGATGACGAGACGAAGAGGGCAAGAAAAGCACACAGCAGGAGCGAGACGGGAATGCGGCGCATACGCTTTAAGTTTACGCGGGTGAGTGCATTTTATGGGCGGCCTTTGTGTTCGGCTATTGCGTTGGGCCTCGCGAATCCGTAGGTATCAGTCGGGGGATTCGGAGATGAACTTGACCGCAAAGCCACCGGCCGGAAGATGCTGCCAATAGATTTCAAGCATAGACGCAGTGCCAGACACGAATTGGGTCTTGTCGTCCTCGCCGAAAAGACCCTGATGTCCAACGCCTAGCGGGATGGTGGCGGCGGAGATGTTCGCCTTGACGAGGGCCGGATCCAGATCACTCTTGAGGCCCTCTTCCATGAACTTATTGAGCCTTTTGAGCAAATCTATGCGCTCCCGGAGCTGCTCCCTGCTTCTTATGTTCTCCGCGTCCAGGTCAAGGCGAGGGTCCATGCGGTTATCTCGGAGGAATTTCGCTTGCAAGGCACCCATTTTGTCCGCCGCTGCGTGAGTGGCTGCCAGGGGATCGGCCGAGAAGCTGGGTATGGAAACGGCGTACCGAATCATTAGAAGAACCTGGCCGCCGTAAAGCGCCGCAAACTCTCGGCACTCGCTCGGGTCAGCTCCCAGTTTCAGAAGGGAGCGCGGGATGGCGAATGGAGTGCAATTTTCGATTGGATCGCATTCGGGGAAACTTCCGCCATAAAATCTGCTCTCCAGCGAAGAGGCCTCGGATGCGGGGGTGGCATATAGCTGTTCGACAAGCTCAGTCGTGTTCTTCACCACTGCTTGAGCGTCGGCCAGCTTGACAATTCCGTCGCAGGTGACGGGGAAGTCGGTTGGAACCCCGTCGGATCCCAGCCAGACGTAGTGCAGCGCAGTTACGTTATGCGTTGATGGCTCAGTCTCTGCGAGCAGGAATCCGCCCGACCTCAAAAACTCGACAAGGATTCCATTTCCATAGAGCTCTATCTTGCGCGTCCGGGCCAGTTCGAGCGCCTGGTCGCCGATACGTCGCGTATCATCGTTCGCGAGGACCTCCCTGAGGAGCGTGAACGAGCTACCCGACTTCGCATTGCGACGAGCCGCGGCGATCGCCTGCGGCAGCGTCAGGTGCTCGCCGCGCTGAGCCATGCAGATCGAGATTCCCGCTCCGTTTAGCACAGTTACCAAGCACACGGAGCAGATGAACCTCGCAATGGATCGAGACACTAAAACATTTGCCAGTCTGACGGGGTTCACTTCGGCTGTTCGCCGGCGTTGACGGCGGCTTCGGCGGCCTGGAAGCCGATTTTGGAATGCGTGCCGTCGCAGAAGGGTTTGTTGACTGAAGCTCCGCAGCGGCAGAGGGCGACTGTCTGCTTGCCGGTGAGGTCGTAACGGTTGCCGTCGGCGTCGGTGAGGTTGAGTTCGGTGAGGTCGCCGCTGACGATGTAGGGGCCGTTGCGCTTTGCGGTCACGTTGATGGGCACGATGAAACCTCCTGCGAGTGTTTCTACGACTTCCAAATGGAATTGGCAAGTATCGCGCCTACATTCCACGGCGGTCGGGGCCATCGATGCGTATAGGAACTTCGATCCACGCCAATCCGGATAGACCAAGGGGATGCTGTCACCGGATGCGGCGGCGAAAGCGGTCTTGAGGGTCAGCTCGAACGCATCGAGCAGGAGGCCCGAGTCCGGAAACACCTTGAATCGACACGTGGGCGGTGCGGCGCTATCCTCCTGACGTGGGCATGAGGAGGGGTCAATGCTGCGTCGTGCCGCCACGTTCCTGCTTGGTTTCGCCATCGCCAGTTTGGTTCCCGCAAACAGTCAAGCTCCAGCGGCTTCTTCTTCGCAGACGCCCTTGGTCAAAAGTGAAACCCGCGACGTTGTCGTCGATGTGGTGGTGACGAAGCGCAATGGCGAGCCGGTGCACGGGCTGAGCAAACAGGACTTCGAGGTTCTCGAAGACGGCAAGCCGCAGGCACTCGACTTCTTCGAGGAAAAGACAGCGTCAACAGCCACACCCGCAGCGGCGCCGGAGCTGCCGCCGATGCCCGCGGGCACGGTGAACAATGCTCCCACAGCTCGCGAGGACTCAGTGGTTACGGTGCTGCTGCTCGATTATCTGAACACCGAGCCGCAGGATCAGGTGTACGTTCACCGGCAGATCATGGAGTTTTTCAAAAAGATGAAGCCGGGAACGCGGATGGCGATTTTTCTGCTGGGTTCGAAGCTGCGGTGCGTGCAGGGGTTTACCAGCGACGGCACGGAGCTGCTCGCCGCCCTGAAGAAGAGCAGCACCGGGCCGCAGAGAGAGGCCGCCTTTCACACCCGCAGCGACAATGCCAGCGATCAGGCGCAGATCGGCCAGATGATCCTGATGCAAAAGTCGCAATTCGGCATTGAGGCGATACGCGCGGCCCAGGCCGACTTGCAGGCGTTCGACTACGAAACCCGCGCCAACCGCACCTTTCAGGCGCTGAACTACCTGGCGCAGTATCTCGGCGGGGTGCCGGGCCGGAAGAACCTTATCTGGTTTGCGGGCTCGTTTCCAGTGCTGATCTTTCCGCAGGCCACAGCGCGCAAACAGGCGCAGAGCAGTCCCATGCCTGGGCAGGGGCAATCGCAGGCCCCGCAGAGCATTCACATGCCCACCGGTTCGCGAGTATCTGCGCTGACCGAGTACGAGCGCCAGAACCAGCACACCGCCGACCTGCTGACCGGCTCGCGTGTATCGGTGTATCCGGTAGGCGCGCAGGGCATGATGACCGAGCACGTAATGGATGCCGACAACGCCGGCCCCGGCGCGCAGGACGGCGGGGGCCGCGGCGGAAGCATGCAGCCGTACCAGGCGGAATCGGACGAGCGCGCCGGCCTGAGGATGCAGATGGAGCAACTTGCCAGCGACACCGGCGGCCAGGCGTTCTACAACACCAACGACATCGCGGGTGCCATTCGCAAGGCACTCGAGGATGGGTCCGACTACTACACGCTGAGTTACTCACCGCAGGACAAGCGGATGGATGGGAAATATCGCCGCATTGAAGTGCGGGTATCGGGCGGCCATTACAAGTTGTTCTATCGCCGCGGGTACAACGCCGATGCGGCGCCGCCTGCCTCGGCAGGGCCTGCCCGGGATCCGCTGGCCTCAGTGCTGAAGCTCGGCCTGCCGGACGCTACAGGAGTGCTGTTTGGAGTGCACGCAGTGCCCGTGAATCAGCATTTGCCCGACGACGCAGCGCGGCTGGGAGAGAACACAGCGCTGAAGGGACCGCTTACGCGATACCGGGTGAACTTCTACGTTCGCACGTCGGATGTGAGCTTTAATCCTGTCGCAAACGGTGAACTCACAGGCAGTATTCACGTCGGGATCATCGCATTCGACGAGGACGGCAATGCGGTGAACTGGACCAGCGGCGACCAGGCGATGCATGTGACGCAGGAGAGATACGAGCAACTGCTGAAGTCCGGCATACCAGCGCAGATGCAGATCGATCTGCCGAACAAAAACCTGACGCTGCTGACCGGCGTCTACGACGGGAACTCCGGGCGCGCGGGAAGCCTGCAGATGCCGCTGCATTTCGGGGCCGCTCCGCCTGCGCCGAGTGAGGCTGCGGCGACAGCGCGTCCTGTCGCGGGCGCGCCTGGGGAACCGGCAGCGTCCAGCGCTCTGCCGTTACCGCCTGCTTCGCTGCGCAAAGTCACCCAGGTTGGAGTGAACGAGTTAACGCAGGTTGTGGAAGCGGAGCAGGCGGCGCACAAGAACGACGGCGCCATCGCGGCGCGGCTGGGTTCGCTGCAGATGACGGAACGGCTGTCCGAGCCGGCGCTCCAGCGCATTGCCAAGCAGATGCACCCCGGTCCACGGACGGCGGAGGCGCTCGATGTTCTGGCGGATTCATCGGCGCTGCTGCCGCCGCCGTCGAGCGCGTTTCTCGACGTGCCCGCGCCCGTCATAAAGGCGCAGGGGGAGATGTATCAGAAGGCCATCGATTACGTGGTGAACACGCTGACGCGGCTGCCCAACTTCATCGCAACGCGCCGGACGCGGAGCTTCGATAACGCGCCCATGGTCCTGGGACACAGTGGCTTTGCACCCGTCACCGATGAACATCTTGTAGGCACGTTCGAGCGGCAGATCACCTATCGCGATGGCAAGGAAGTTCTGGAAGCGGGTTCGGGGGGGAAGCCAAAACAGCAGGCTGGTCCAAGCGGCCTGGCCACGTGGGGGGAGTTCGGGCCGGCCTTGGCGATCGTCCTCTCCGATTCGCTGAAGGGCCGTGTGACCTGGAGCCATTGGGAACAGACGCCGGATGGCAGACTCGCTGTCTTCCACTACAGGGTGCCCAAGCCGGCCTCGCACTTCGTGGTGAATTACTGCTGCTTGTGGAGCGCGCTCAACGCGGGCTCCACCGCATCGACCGCGGGCTTTCGCAACAACCCCACGAACCAATATGCGGGCACGGGGCCGAACGACGAGGCGGCGGCAGCCATCTCCTATCACGGAACGCCTGCTTATCACGGCGATCTCTATATCGATCCCCAGACGGGCGCCGTGCTGCGTGTAACTGTGGATGCGGAGTTTGAAAATGCCGCGATTCTTACGCGGGCGTCGGTCGCGATCCAATACGGCAAGGTGGAGATCGGCGGGAAGACGTATATCTGCCCGGTGCGCAGCGTTTCGATCTCCGCGGATCGCAATCGTCCCGGCTTCGGCGCGGGCGGGCAGAGCGGCCAGGTTGTCCGGCTGAACGAGACGACGTTTGTCGATTACCATCGCTTCGGCTCGACGTCGAGGATTCTGCCGGCGACGCCCTAATCTGCGGGCAGCGCTCAAGCGGCGCGCGGCAACTCCTTCGGCGGCTCCTCTCTGCCGTCCGACTCGATCTGCTCGGGAGAGACCTGCGGCATCTTCTCCTTCCACCCTTTCCTGATGAGCCATGCGTTGGCGGGCAGCGCGGTGAAGAAGCCGACCACCATGGCAATCTGCATCATGAACCAGAAGACGGCCATTCCCGGGTTCAGGTGCGGGCGCGGGAAGAAGACGAAGTAGCTGAGCGCCATCCACGCATACATGCCGGCCTGGAAGAGGGTGATGGAGATGGTGTCAGCGCGGACAGCCGCCACGAGACCTTTACCGAAGGACAGGCCGCGCATGGGGGCGATGGTGAAGTACTGGAAGACGATGCCAATGGCGTAGGCAAACACGAAATCGAGAATGAGTTTGGAGCCGAACTCGCCCGCGAAGGTCAGCATGAGGGAGCCGGCGAGGGATTCAGCAATGATGTCGCCGAGAGTACAGCCGGCGCCGCAATGGAAGACGGCCAGACTGTTCTGGAAGAAGGTCGGCGGATCATCCTTGTGCCGCTCAATGGCCTGCTTCATCTTCGTGCTCATGGGCCCCTTGCTGCTTAGGGGCTGAGCTCGATAGAACATGGGCAGTGCGGCGGGTCCCATATAGAGCGCGGTGACGGGCCAGACGATGTTCATGATGGCCATCTTCTGCGGCTCGCGAATGATTCCCGCGAGGATCACGAGCGAACAAAAGACACAGATCGCGATCCAGGTCCATGCGGCAAACTCAAGCCATTGGGGGACATTTGCCATGCTTGAGAGGGATGCGGATGGCGGCGAATTCGTGGCCGCAGGATCATCGACAGAGGAGGAAGTGTACTGTATTCTGAAGGAAGCGGAGAGGTGGCAGAGTGGTTGAATGCACCCGCCTCGAAAGCGGACGTAGCTGAAAGGCTACCGGGAGTTCGAATCTCCCCCTCTCCGCCACATTACAATGCAGGTTCTTCAATCCACTTGTAAACTGTTAAAAGTGCGCCATTTAAAGCGAATCACCTTAGTTACTTATATTACCCCAGTCCATCCCATTCCGCTTTGTCCGGGTTAGAAACCTTACAAAATGGCCGACTCATTACAATGTGCACTCCCCTGTTCCTTTGGTCACCATTTTGCACAGATCTGGACTCGATCTTCAGTGATCACCGAGGTGCTCTGTCTCGGGATCGCTCAGGCCGAGGGCCAAGGTCACCAAGGAACCAGATAGCATGGCGACAATCGATCAGCCTACGCGATATTTCAATTGACGAACGCATCTGGGTCGGTCTTCCGCAAATTCTTGAGGAACATCCCGTATCCCTCCACCCCACGCACCCTATTTCTGCCATTCAGATTCTTAAAATAACGGTTGATATAATCGAACGCATAGGCCGCGTACCAAGGGAGTTCAGAATTTCCATCATCCATGATGGGATTGCTAATCCGAGAGCTTTGAGCATGTGCCCACGCAAATGGAGCTGATCGAATATCATATCCTGCTAGATACATTTGGCGCAGTGCTAGTCGCATTGATTGCTCATCCTGAAGCACATCGAGAACGAATTCTGGATTACTGTCACCTGGCGCAGATCGCCGAAGCGAAAGACTCCTAATATAGGCACGTCTTTGGATGACCTCAGCGATTCCATAGCTCAACAACGCGGCAAGCTCGGCTCTACTGGTTAGCCTCGTCAGCACCACATCAGAAAGAACAATACATCCGTCCGGCAGCGCAAGTACCTCCCCGTCCAAGGTTGGTCGTCGAACAAAAAAGACGCCATTCTCCTGCAAGGCCGTCGCCTCAATCTCCTTTTCGTCTCCCCGGACTATCAGAAATTGAAATCTAGGTTTAGCTGGGTCGGCGGCCTTCAACGATTTGATAGCTGAAGGAATTAGTTCGGCTCCCACCTTCGAAATCCATGTCTGCGCATATTTGTCCGGTATGACGCGGAACGCTCGACCTCGCGGCATTTTTAGGCGTCCTGGAATTCCCCTATTCCATCCTGGGGGCGTCACGTCTTCCTGCAGTTGCCTCAGTTGGCTCATTTCGTCCGCAATTTGAACCGCGGGCCACATCTGAAGCTCGGTTGCCGAAAGCCCCTCATCCCGGCAACACAACGCTCGATACTGTACAACCGTGTTCGGTCGAAATAAATCATCGCCTATTGGTGCCGTTGAAGATGACGATTCGAGTTCGGGCCGAACTTGTTCGTGTCGGAAAAGTGGCAATTCATATCGAACCTTGGAACCATTCGGCACTCTCAAAAGCTTCGTACCCGAGTCCACCTGAAACGGATACCCGTCGAGCCACATACTTCCTGAGCCGTGCGCCCCGATCCGCTGAACCGCTGGTTGCTCTTCGACAACGGCTTCTCCTTCGAAATCTTCTTGGCTTACGATTTGGCGAAGTATTTTGGTGAGTCGCACCGCATAGACAGTTAAGTCATCGGCTGCAAACTCACCTCCGACTTTTTTCTCGCCGTCCAACCTGACCCGCGTTCCAAAACGGAGCTTCGTATCACTGCAATTAATCGGCTTAGCGCTCGCTGGAACCGCGTGCGTCCCCAAAATAAGATAGAACTGCGGTACTATCCCATTGGTCATTCGATGCTTCAAGACAATCTCATATTCAATGTCTTCAGTTTCACACCGGGCTTTCGGGTTAAGTAAGACATGCAGAGTACCAACGTCAAAGACGATATCTCCTTGCACCTTCGTGACGATTCCATTAACTTCCGAAGCAAATAAGGGATGTGACAAGAACTGAGATATCAAAATGACTATGGCCGTACACCAGGATCCATATTTGCAGATATTCATGATTACCTCTACTCAGGTATCCTCCACCTTGTCAGTTCAATTCAGAAGTCTCTCAGCTACCGCGAATGCCATGCACGCAACTGGCGTTCAAGATTCTGGGATACCACAGGGACCGGGCTCGGCAGCGAACCGACTCTATGGGCATTGATCGGAATGCCAAGTATGGTGCCAATGTCCGACTCATTTGGCACCGATGGTCTTGGTGCTAAACTGCCCTGGAATGCAGGCCCACCTCCGAATAACTGGGCGAAAAGCCCATAGATTGCGTTTGCAATGTTGTAGACTACAAAGCCATCACATACTGGATTACCTAGGCCTCCCATGGAGCATGAAATGGCCGTGGCAACTGCAATGCCATCACCAACCGCTTTTCCCCAGTTTCCCGGTATGAAGGAGGTGAGACTCGTTCCGCAAGCGCTTTGGTCCTTATAAATACTGCACGCAATCGTGATCGCCGCTGATATAAAAGGCACTATTTGGCCGGCAGTAACATTTGTATTGAATGCTTTAGTTCCAAATAGGGCGTCCAGACCGTTGTCCAACTGATTTGCTAGTGGGACGAGCACCGGCTCAAATGCGAATGCAATTGCGGCGGCAACTGGAGTACAGAGGTTAAATCCGCCGGGGCTAAAAGCACTAGTGACCAACTCTCTACCGGCAGCCTTGCAGGGGGAACCACCCAAACCAGTCGCCCATCCAGCAACCAGCCCTTCCGGATCTATATAACCCAGAGGCCGGTTCCCTACGTAAACATAACGGCTTAGACTCTGGGGATCTTCAAGATCGTAGCTCCCATTGTAGGGATCAGCTGTCATCCACCTTCCCTGTTGGGAGGAGAATTGACGGTATTGAGCGAGAAGTTCGGCTGTGGTCGAATCCCACTGAAGCCCGGTGAAGCCAAACATGTCCGAACTGCTTCCATTGAATGCTTGCCCATACGGAGCATAGTCGACTGCATTGCCCAGAGAACCCGAACTACCGAGATAGCCGGCAAAAGAGCCAAGATTATCCGAGGCGCGATATTGTGGAGAGGCATTCTGGCTCCCGCTGACCTCTGCGATGAGCGAGTTGTTTGCGTAAATCAGGTCGGTATAGCTGCCGCCCGACAGCACCGCGATTGGATGGCCGTCAAAGTAGATGAAGTCGTTCGTGATCGATCCTGCGATTTCCGCGCGTGTTCCATCGGCGTTGTACGTATACGTCTCACCCGAACCGGCCACGTTTGTGAGCATTCCAGTGGCGTCGTAGGTGAGCGAATGGCCGTAGATGTCGGAACTCTCCTCCCCCTTTGCATCGTACCCGTAGCCGTTGACCTGGTTCAGAGTTGAAAATGATTGGGAGAACGAGAACGATCCCGCCTGCGTCAGGTTTCCAAACGGATCGTAAGCGTAGGTTTCGTTCAGTCCACCCGGTACATCGCCGCCAGGGTAAACGCCCCCGCTCATCGACGAGGGGCTGGAGACCGTGAAGGACGGCGAGGAGAAATAGGAACTCCATCCTGTACAAGTGACGCTGATGCTGTAGTTCGGGCCCGCAGTCTTGCTGGTAAGTATCACCGACGATCGCGAAGCCACCGCCGTTACATTGGAACTGGAATTTCCATTGATCGAGGAGGCAAGACTGCTTGCCAACGCATCGCTGGTGGATCCTGAGCCCCAGCCGAAACCGCCGACTCCAACGCCATTCACAGTTACATTGTATCCGCCGCTGTCGTAGATCGTCTGCGGACAACCGCCGTACTGCATCGGGCATGTATAGATCAACGTCGATTGTTCATTCCCGCTGATCGTCAAAGTCGCAGTCGCGTAGGCGCCGACCGAAGACACGTCCACGGCAGAGGTGACCCTGTTCAAAGTGTCATAGCCAAATTGCCGTTTGTAGCCGGTGATCTGATCAGCGACGACACTGAGATTTTTCGCGTTTTTATCCCAGGTAAACTGTTTCGACCACTGGGTACCGCTCGAATTCGAAAACGCCAAAGACGCGATAGTAAGCCGGTCGTTGTAGGATGCCGACAGCGTTCCGGAGTTTCCGAAGGAGACCGCGGTCGGTTCTCCGGGCGGGGCGAACGAAGAAGCACTATAATAGGAACTGCCCATATTGGTGCCGCCCCACTTCGCATATTGCACGCCTGTCAAGCGGTTGGCGGTATCAAAGGATTGTGATACGACCCGGCCATCTGGATACGTCAACGAGATCAGATTTCCTGCCTTGTCGTAGCTGGCCCCTACATTGATTCCCGAGCCTCCGAACACGCAATTGGACGGCACGCAGACGTTCTCTCCGGTGACCCGGCCCATCGAATCGTAGGACAGAACCTCCGCCGCATGGGCATTATTGTTTGTTGTGAACGTGAGGTGCCCGATTGGGTTGGTGTGGGAGTAGCCGTCCGTACCATCGTATGCGAAGGAGTAGCTGAGCGATCCCGATCCGCCCGTTTGAACCTCGCTCGTAATCCGGTTGAGCGGATCGTAGGTATAGGTGACCGTATTGCTCGCGTTATCCGTCGCCGTCTGTGTGTTGCCATTGCCATCGTACGTAAAGCAGCTTGTCCACGAGCCGCTATAGTTGGTGCAGGTCTGTGATGCACCGTTGCTTCCCGATTGATTCTCCGGGATATTCTCTGCCCTTTCGCGCCCCAGGCTGTCGTACGCGTACTTTCGCACTCGGTCACCAGGAGAGCCGGACCCATATGCCCCGCCCCACTGATCGACTTGGATCAGCTTGTCAAGGGCCTTATACGCATAGTCGGTTTCATAGGACAAGTTATTGTTCGCGTCCGGTTCCAGAACTTTCACGAGCCGATGGAAAGCATCGTAAGTCAATTGCTTTTTGTGCCCAACTTCATCGGTGATTGTTTCTGAGGCTCCGGAATAGGAATGCGAAACGATATTCTGGTCGGGCATCGTGGTAGTCACGATCCGGCCAAGCACATCATAAGTATTCGTAGTAGTACCATCCGTCGAGTTGCCCGTTCCTTGCAGATGGGCGTTTGTGACCTGGGATGGCCTGCCTGTGGCATCGTAGGTGGTTTCCGAACTAATCCAACCTGAGCCTTCCGGAGCGCTGCTGATCTTCTGGTACGGACGCCCAAATGAATCCAGAATTGTCTTATTTATGACGGATGAGGTTCCGCTTTGGGCTGTGGTGACATCCGATTCTGTGTTGGATGGATAGCTGTAACTCTTCGAACCGCCATCCGGATATGACACGGCCTGAAGGCGCCCGAGATTCGTGCCGGATGTGAAATAGGTATATGTGGTCGAAAGGCCGTTCGCTGCACCGTTCATATCTTGAGAGCCGGTCAGGAGCCCTGAGTTGCAATCGTAGGTGTCGGTTGTTTTGAGCGCCTGCCCATTGACCGTAACCGGGTACGTAGTCGTTGATCGATACAGATCCGAGCACATGTAGGAATAGGAAATTTGGTTTCCCCGTCCATCTGTATCGGACGTTTTCATCCCGTTCGAATCGTATTGCGAATGCGTCGCGACAACATCCGGCGACAGCCCCGCTGAGAGAGTCGTTAGGTTTCCATGAGTACCGCTTTCCCCTTCGTCGTAGTTGTAGGTAATTTGGGTTTTTGGCGTCGAAGTCGAGTCCTTTCGCACTTCCTGCGTGACGAACAGCGCGCCATTAACGGAGTAATTGTACGTATAGTCGGTTTCGCGCGTGGCTGTTGATGGCGCAGTGCCGCTGAAGTAATCCCATTCCTGAACGGACGTCAGGTCGTACATGTCCACGTTGCTGTAGTTGTATACGGTCTGCGCTTTTTGGCCAGTGTCACTGAGCGTGGTTACGGTGTTCGATGCCGTGATGTAGTTCGACCCCGTACACTGCGTGTCCCAGGATGCGCAGGAATTTGAGAAGTTGTATGTGGTGGCCGTGGTCGCCACTTGGGTTCCTCCATTGTTAAAATTCATCTGCGAGTTCCACGCGCCATTGTTGAGCGTAAGCTGATACAAGACAGAGTTGCCGTTGCCGTCGGTAACGGTCATATCCTCTTGGCAGCCGGTCTTTGTTGACCCAGTGCACTGAGTCACTACTTGAGGCCAGAAGGAATAGGACCCATTCCCTCCAGAGTACTGGTCGATCCACCGGTTCTCGTTCTGGTATGAATCGAGATAGTTCTGATACGTTAACGAAACGGTGCCTCCCGTAGGGAGCGTGATGCTCGTCAGTTCGCCATAGTTGCCGGAAGACGTTCCAGAGTCGTAGTTGAACGAATATTGCGAACCATCAGGCAGAGCAATGCTTTGTATAGCTGTGAAAGAGCCCGAATAGTCGTTCACGCCTGACTGTCCAAATGCTGTATTCACGTTGATCGTTTCCGTAGTCACCGTGTACCGCTTGCGGTCCCCATTGATCGTCAACACGTCATAATAGGTTTCGTTGCCATTCGGCGTGACGAGAACAGGCGTCCTTCCAATCGTGTCGATAAGGTTTCCATTGGAATCGGACGTGAAGGTGTTTCCGTTCGTGTCGGTCACAGTCGGATAGACTTGATTGCCGCTTTTGTCATAGATCACTGCTGTGGTGTAGTTGCTTACCATCATGTAGTAGGTTCCGGCGTCGTCCGCGTAGGAGCTGCCCGTCGGTTGATCGGGATACTGACCATTCGGCCAACTGGTGCACTGCGACGAGGCCATTTGGACTGTTCCGACGGGGAACTCATGAGCGGTTCCGGTCGGGTCCGTCCATTTGAAGCTGTAGGTGTAGTAGGTGAATTGCTGGTATTGGTTTTCCGGGCATATGGCGGTTGTAGGATTCCCGAACACTTCTAGGTTACCGGTCTCGTTGCCTTTGATGAAGCGCCACCCGCCTTGGGCGTCGGCCACATTTGTCGGTTCCCAGTCGTAAGACGATCCGGAAGGAACAATTTGCCAGATCCGGCTGTCGTAGACGAGCTTCTCGTTCAGTTTCAGAGTGCCTCTCTGTTGATGCGTCGCCAGCGATATTTCAAAGTGAATATTTCCGTTGTTTACATTGATGAAGCCATTCTCAACCGGAATCTGCATGCCCCACGTTGGGCTTCCGGTGCTGTACAGATAGTCCTGGGCTGAAGACGATTGGCAAGCGCCAATCACGACAACAGCGAGGACGCACAGCACGGCTCTAAATGTGATCTTCACGGTACCGACCTCCCTCAGAAAAGGAAAAGACTCAGCGCTGGCGACTGGTTGAGCTGAATTGAAGTCAACTGCAAAGTCCATTGAAGCTGCTTTCCAAGTGATTCAGAGATCGTTGTAGGGAGGTTAACCCCATCTGTGCTCCGGTAGTTCGAATACTGTGTTATCCGCAGGAGGCGCTGGCCATGGGTGTTGATGTACGCCAGGAAATCGACGCTATAGAGAAGGTTGTGACTTTGCGGGTCAAAGTATAGGTCCGTTGCGACGGTTTTGGGGCCGTATTTGAAATCTTCGTTTTCCGGGGCATACTCCATCGTGACCCGATGCAACATCGATCCCGATGCATTGAACATGCCTCTGTCGAACAGAGAGACTCGTTGCGAGGTGACCGCCCGTCTCCACAAGCGCGGAAAGGCTACCAGGCCTGCACACGCTGTCGCCGGGGGAAGATCTATTCGATCTCCCGTTTCCGTAATAGAGCGGCCAGCAACAGGGCGGAGTCGAAGACTGCGCACACCCGCATCGAAGGTCACGTCGAGTCGGGAGTATTTGGCTCCAACGAGAGTCAGCGTCGCTGTATGGCTGTCGTTCGGACTCGATCCGAAGACGATGGTGCCAGAGGCTTCGAGGTCATTCCAATTGGCGCCTCCGGCAGCCCTGATATGTGAAACGACCTCCGCAAGTGCGCCCGCGTCTTTTACGCCTAATTGACTAGATCGCGATGGCACAGGAAAGTCCGGGCCAGTAGCTTGACCGTAAAGTGGCGACATCGCCAAGAGCGAGCCGAGAATGCCAACACTGAGGCGCGCCGATAGGCTTTTGCTCAATTTCTTTGCAAGCTGTGCAGATGACAGAGCAAGCTCGGAGCGACGAGGCAGGAAGCAGAGAGAACCCATTTGGCACCCAGGGATGTGAAAGTTTCGGTGGCGCTAGAAGTGTTCTGCTCATACTCCAGCATGTCAACAGGAAAATGGGGTAACCATGTTCTGTTGACGAATGAGTGACTGTCGTCTATAACTGCTAAGGCTAATGTATAGATATAGTTATGCCGAGATGGGGTATTAGCTATGGCCATAATTACTGCAATCATCAATACAAGGGATGCTTGGACGATATTCCACTCCTAAGTTGCGCGTCTGCGTCGTGCCGGGGTTGAGTGGGCGGCTTCAGGACTGTGATCACAGCGTATTCCCCGGATACCTGAATAGTGAGCCGAGGCTCGAAGGCCGGTGTCAAGGCTCGAAGACCGCGAAGCGGCGTTCGCCGCAGCGAACGGCCTTGACTCCGGCCGGGCCTCGGCTACGCTACCGATATCCGGGGAATGTCAGCTTGAGCCTGATTACATGCCCATCCCGAATCCTTGGCCGATATGGTGATCATCTTCACGCTCATGCTCATGGCCAGACCGCTGTTCGATGGTATGTGAGATTGATGCCTGCTGAATTGCCGGAGCGTGGGACACATCGCGGCTGAGGGCGTGTCCGAGTTGATTCGCATCATTCGTGTAGATCTGCGCGTCGTGGGCGCCACGCGAGACGGCGACGTAGGCCATGCGGCTATTGAGCAGATCTTTCGCTCCCAAACCGGTATCCAAGTGGATCAGAACACGGTCGGCAGTTTGGCCCTGGCTGGAATGACTGGTCACGGCGTAGCCGTAATCGAGATGCAGTCGCCCGTTTGGATCGAGTTGGATGGAACGGCCATCGTCCATCTTCAAATGCAATCGTCCGTCGTCGCCGATTCTCTGGATTTCTCCCAATTCCCGGTTCGCTATCATGAGGTCGTTCACCGGCGCGGTGAACTGAATGCGGTCGCCTTGGGAGTACCGCCGCATCTCTTCGCGGTACACGGTTACGCCCTGCTGCCGGCGCGGATCGTAAGTGCGTTCGGCTCTGTTCTGCGGTTCGACCGTTATACGGTTCGCGACAGAATCGATATTCGCCACTCGCACGTACTCGCCTTTGCCAATGCCGGTTTCCTTCGATGCGCGGGAATAGCGCAGCACGTCACCGACTTCGTACCGCTCGGCCCAGGTGCGATCCGCGCCGGTCATGTCCTGGCGCGGCACGAGGGTTCGGACATGGTGCTCCACGTTTTGCACGATGCCTCGGCCCTGCAATTCCGAATGGATTCGTTCATTGATCTCCATGCGAGAACGATTATCAGGGGAAACTACGAGCGTCCGTTCCGGTGAATTGGCGTATTCCATCACAATCGCCGCAATGCGCTTTTCATGATCGGAGATCTCGTGGACGCGACCCTGTCGTTCAAGGCTCTGGACTGCCTCATGCACCTGGCCCCGCGAGAGCAACTCGACCACGTGCTTCAGCTCCGGGTCTTTCTGCCGCACGATTTCTTCGAGCCTGACCGTTATCATTCCCGCATCCTGAAGTTGCGCAAACGGCCGGCCGGCTTCGACGGCCTCATGCTGCCGCCGGTCGCCTACCAACAGAACACGGTCACTCGGATGGAGGCGATTCACGAAATCGTGCACTTGCCGCGTCGATGCCAACGAGGATTCGTCGAGCACATAGAGACGCTTCTCGCCTTCGTCCGGCTGCTCACCGCGCGCCAAGTGCTTTTGCAGCGTGGACGTTTCCAGGCCTGCCTCAGATAGCTTCTGCGCCGCGCGGGACGTGGGAGCAAAGCCCTCGACGCGATAGCCGTCTGCCTCAGCGCCTTCGCGGATGACGGAGAGCACGGTGGTTTTGCCCGCGCCCGCCACGCCATCCAAGCCGACGATTCTTTCCCGTGAGAGGAACAGGTCTTCGACGGCTCTGCGCTGAGCGGCGCTCAACTCCGGGTGCCGGTCGCCGAGACTGTTGCGCACCTGCGGCGAAACCAGCAGAGAATTGTCGTAGCCGCGCCGGTTGCCTTCCTGCATCCACGCAATGATCTCGCGCTCCATGCGGATCATGCCGGTAGTCGTGAATTGCGCGCCTGTTCCGTTGTAAGCAACTTCGCGGAATTCGCCTGAACGAACGCGCCGCTCGAACTCCTGCCGAATGCTGGCATACGTCGTCTCTCCCATACCGCGCGCCAGCGCCGATTCGAGAATCGCACGACGATCCATGACCGCCGACCTTTCGAAGACGTGCTCGCGCGCCCATGTGACGGCGCGTTGGGCGCTCATCTCCGGTTCTCGCGCCAGCTGTTGCCCGTGCGCCCGCGCCTGAGCAACCACTCGATCCGCTTGATAGCCATACTGCGCAGCCAGTTCCCGGTGCCGACGCAAGACTTCTTGCTGTGACAAGAGTTCTTTGCGGTCGCGCGTGTGGTGCGCTGCGATCTGTGCGGCTTTCGCTCCATCGATACCCTGCTCGCGGAGATGGTCCTTGATTTGTTCACGTCGCGGGCTGGACGCTTCCAGATATTCCTTTGTGTAGCCTTTGATCTCAGGCTGACCGTGTTTGCCGCGCTCGATTTCGTAGCCGAGCCGCTCCAATCGCAACGCCAACTCCGACCGGTACACAGCGGTTGCGTACCGCTGCGAAATGAAGATCTCATGCGGTTGCAGCGCGCGTGTCTTACCGTTCTCGCATTCGGTTACGTTGAAGATGACGGCATGGGTATGTAACTGCGGCGCGGCATATCCGTTCACAGGCCGGGCGGTGTCATGCTCGAAGGTGGCTGCAACGAATTTGCCTGTGGTTTCCGGCGCGTGGATATTGCCGATGCGAGCCTGTGTGTATCGCTCCAGCTCTGACAGCGCTGCTCGCACGCTCTCCCGGTGGGCAATGCGGACGCGATCGTCGCCGCCGACAAGAGCTGTAATCGAAACCGATTTTGGCGCGGAGATCGTGGCGTCCCACCCGGCGCGGTGTTCCACGCTGGTGACCTCCTTGCCGTTCTTGCCCTCATAGGTCCGTGAGACCTGGTGCCGAACGAGCTGTGCTCCCGATTGCGGATGCTGGCCTTCGGCGAGCCGCGCAAAGTGCTCGTCGTGGACGGGACCAGTTAGATTCCATTGGTTCGCGAGCCTGCCCTGCCACTCGCTGAAGACTCGCTGCTCGCGGCTCCAGTAATTCTGCTGCTGCGAAGCGAATTCCTCTTTATGATAGGTGCGCGCCTGGCTGGCGGATAACGGTTTCGAGATGGTGAGCATGGGAGTGCTCCTTGAACGTCCCGGTAGTTACCGGGACGTGGTTCTTGTTCATTCGATCTTGTCCTGTTCGCTCCAGAGATAGCCGCGGGCGCTTCCGTTATAGACGCCGAAGATCGGAATCGCAAACGATGGCGGTCTTACTGGCGGCTCGTGTTGCGCGACGTCTGTGCTCACCGCAGCGCGATGCGTTTCTATGCGCCGCCTTGCATACCTGTGTAATGCGACAACACCGGAGCGGAACTTCTGCGCCGCTTCCGCGCAATCGCCGAAAATGCTCGGCGACGGTTCAGCCCACGGCGAACGCTGCTTCTGCATCGAACGCTCGACGGCCCAGTCCATGAACCAATTTCCCAGCCAGACCAATCCAAAAACACCGTAGCCAAACGCCACGATGCCGCACACCTTCGGCAGAAACAGGAAGCTCCAAAGGCTTTCGTCGTCAAAGGCAAGGTCGGCCAGGCCCGGCCTGAGCTTCGCGGTTGGAACCTCCTGTGGCGGGACTTCCATCAATGTCTTCCATCCCGCATCCAGGGCAGATTGAGAGAGCGCCATCCCGGTTTCGCCGTCAGACTCAACCACATCCTCACCCGTCGCGAGTTCGCGCTTCCGATGTCGTCCGGTCTTCCATATGAAGCGGACCTCTGCGGTCGCCGGCGTAACGATCGGCAGCGAACACCAGATGTATACGGGAAGGTAGTGGCGCTCGATAGGTGTCCAAACCGAACGTAAGCAAATCCAGATCGCCGCAGTTTCAAGAACGGCTACCGCCAGGGCGAGCCACCCTAACCTGACAAGAATAGGCCTCCAATTCATCGCACTTCGCCATCCTTCCCGGCCTGCTGAGAGAAGAATTCGGCCAGCATTCGGCGGGCCTGTTCGAGTTTCCTCGCATCGCCCTGGTCACGGATTTTGAGGACCGATTCGGGCAGCATCGGCTGGCCTTGGACGGTCGCCTGCGCGCCCGCATGAAACAGGCTGAGCAATGCGTGCCGTACTGCCCAAAGCTCGGCGAGCACAAGTTCAACCGGATCGGAAGGCCGCTCTCTGGAAGCAGTAAGCACCGTCTCGCGCAGCCATTCCGCAAAAGGCTTTTGGGATCGTTGCGCGGCCGATTCGACCTCCGCAACCTCGCCCGGCGTCAGCCGCATGGAGACGGTCTTGGTGCGAAGGCCGGCCTTGCTTTCGTCGGCTTGGGATAGATTGGTCGCTTGTACGATCGTCGTTCGGGAGGCGTTCATGGAGGAGACCTTCCTTCTGACGTGCGATTTCTATTGGTTCGGTGCCAATTCGCTTAGTTCAGGTGAAATTCCTTATCTTCAACGTGTTTACGCCGCGTGGCCAATTGGCGCTCTTTTCGTTTCCAAATGGAAACGCGCGTTTACGTTCGTAAACGCCATTGAGCTATCTTCCTGTTGCAGCGGATGTTGACATTTGTAAACGGCATCGCGCTTTCCGGTATCGTGCAGTTCCCAAGTTGGGGGGTGTTGTGTCTCTGCGCTACATCCGCTGCGATCAGCAGCGTCGTACTTATAGCTCGCCGTACTCATAGCTCAGGCTCTCCCAGGCGGCGGCGATTGCGGGCGCTTGCCACGCGCGCTGGAACAGGGATTGCATCGTCTTCCATTCCTCGATGGGGAAGCTGAACCCGATGCCGTTATCCCGCGACAGGAGCGTGACGGCGCGCGGATTGTTGTCCACGCTGCCGGCCAGGGCCATGAAATAGTAGCCCTTCCAATGGCTCAGCTCCGGCTCCAGATCGAACGTTTCCAGCATCCTCCTAAACTCCGCGACCCGTGGATACCAGTAGAGCGGATAGCGCGGCATCAGCGGACCGGGTAGGGCGAGAACGGGTGTGATCTCGTTCGCCTCCACGCGGGCAAATTCGAGCCGGTATCCGCCTTCCTCAAACGACGGCAATTTGGTAAGGAGCCGGTCCTCGAAATCCCGATCCGCGAATTCGGTTCGGAACCTCTCCCGGAGCGGCCGCTTGTGCGTGGCCCAATGGCCTCTGGCCACCACCTTCCAGAGCGCCTTCCAATACGGCCAAAGAGCCTCGTGCAGCTTCTCCGCGTTTGTAAACTTCTCGTCATCGAGCAGCATGTAGAGATTGCGGACAGCCAGAATTGGCTTGGCTCGCCCTTCCATCGCCGGGTCCCGCAGCATCTGAATCGTGCGCTTCACTACCCGCCGCACGTCTTCATCGGTGACGTCCTGCTGTTTTTTCTCGCGGCCCCTCCGCTCTTCGGCAGGCAGGGTCTGAAAGTAGATCCAATCGAGCGCGACTTTGGCCTTCCGGCGCGGAACCTCATATGCGGCGAGAAACGCTTCCAACACCACCGCCAAAGACTCGCGGGAGATTCGCCCTTGTTCGGTGGTGACGAATGCCTCGGCACCCAGTGTGCAGTAGTACGCCAGCACCGTCCATTCGGCTTGTGAAAGGATCAGCTTGGTTTCGAGCTTCTTGCGCAGCTTCATCAGCGAGTCGGTCGGCTCAAGCAGCAGGCCAAGCATCTCGATGCGGTCGTCGCGGGCGGATTCCAGCAGTTGTTTTGCCGCGTCCGAAGTTGAGACCGGCTGGCCCGTCTTGATGGCCAGCATCTGCCGAAGTTTTTCGAGCCGCCCGCGCAGCTCCTCCGTAATCCGAATCGAGATCACGGGCTGCTGTTGCGGGGATCGCTGTTTGGGTTGCTTCTTGGTTGGCATATTTGCAGACACGCCTTGCGTAACGATACGACTTGACTGTAGGAGAGATCGGAGCTACTGTCAACCTGTGCAAGACTGCGAGACCGGTGAGGTGCCGCTTGCGTCCTTCTTCCCTCCGCCGTCGTCGACCGGCTCACGATGCCGCACAGCTATTACTTCCCTACGACGTGGAAAGCGAAACCGTGGCCGCTGGCAGACCGGCCGAAAGCGAATCGCGGTCATCCCCTGTTGAAGATATCGCTGCGAAGAGTGCAATGCTTCCCGCTTCCGAAAACAAGGAGCCAGCCCCACTCCCTTTGCCACCGCGCCCTGATCACAGGCCTGCTCGGGAAACTGCCCAGCGTCCGAAGCGAGTGCCGCCCGTGCGTGAAACGAGTCACACGACCGACCGGAGAATCGAGGTTGTTGCAGTCTCTCCGAACATTGTTGCTTTAATCGAGAGCAGGTCCGGCGCGTGGTCGGCCCCGGAGTTGGCCGATTTGCTCGGATGCACCGGCAAGCACATCTACGCGTTGGCCAAGAGCGGGCGGATGCCGCACCTGCGCATCGGCGGCATGATCCGCTTTGACCCAGCGGCTACAGCGGAATGGCTGCGGAAGCGATTCATCGCCGCATAAGGACGACGCGTTCTACTCGTGGGATTGGCGAGGATGGCTATACCGCACAACCTGAATGCCCACGCCGGTCTCTTCGAGCGTCACTTCCAGAATCTGGTTGGTGAGGTCGCCATCCACGTCGAGTTCGTCGAGCGCCTCGGCAAAGAGCTCTCTTTGCAGCGCAAGGTCCATGCCGACGGGACCGTTGAGGCAAACAAGTCCGGCGTGGAGCGGAACATTCGCGTACTGACCTTTGCTTCCCGGCGCCGTCCGCGGTCCGCGAAAGTCGGCGCTATTCTTGGTGACCAGCGCCCAGTCCTCGTCCAACAAGACTCGCTTCAACTCCCAATCTTTCCAGCCCGACTTGCCGATCCACACAACGTGCGAGGCTTCGTGATGGCCCTGCTCGCGGGCCATGAGAGCAAGTTCGGCGCTGAGGCATTCGTCGATGAGGAGTTTGGTCACTGGGCAGCGGACCGGAGTTTGCGACGAGATGAGATGATCTTCGCCCCTGCCGGCGGGACACTGCGCTGCTTCGGCCTTCCGCGCAGTGGATTCGCTTCTGCATAGAGCGCGGCCAGCTCCACCTGCTCACGATTGAGGCTAGGATAGGCGGACAGTATTCTATCCATCGGAACGCCTGCAACCGTCGACGCCGCCACATCGTAAACAGGTACGCGCGTTCCTTTGATCACGGGTGTTCCGCTCAAAATCTTGTCGTCTTCAATCACCTGCGCACGAGCAGCATTCAAACGCACGAGCCGTTCGTCCACGCTCTTCCAGAACGGCGCCAAATCGATCGTCAGGAATTCGTCCTTAACAACCCTTGCGGGCGACTTCTGATCGGATGAATGCCGGCTCGCAAGCACGATAGCGCGCTGCCGCTCCTCCGAGGTCAGCCGGTCGGCGGCGCCAAAGTAGAAGGCAATGAATACGCAGGCCTGGCTCTTGAACGATCTGGCCTGCCGCTTGTCATAAAAGTTCTCCGGCAGGATGTGCTCGTCGATCACGCGATGCACGTCGCGGACCGATACACCGGATACGACAGCAGCTTCGGTGGCCGTAAGAGTCTCGACGGCGGGATTCATGCGCCCTCCATGGAGAAGATTATAAATCATTCCGTCTCATCGGAACAATATATTCGCGAGGAGTCCTGTTTGCACTCGCTGCCTTGGCCTGCAGGCCGTCGGACCCCGGTTACTGGATAGACGAGATGGACAATGGTGAAGCCATCGCCCTCTTATTCAGCCCTCTCGGCATAGCCACCTACCATTTGATGGCGTTGATCTTTGCCTGCGCTTCGGCGCTCGATGCGGGTCGCAGATAACGCATTGTCGAAGAGAGGTCCGCATGGCCCATGTAAGCCTGAACCGTTCTTAAATCGAGGCCCGAACGAAGCAGAGTCGTGCAGTAGGTTCTGCGGAACTTGTGCAGGGTCCACTGCTGGCACTCCCGCGCTTTGGCCTTACAGCCTTCGCAATGCCCGCAGTTCAGACGGGCGCGCCTGGCGAGACGTTTCAAGGTTCGCAGCAGTTTGCCATTTGGCGCTCCGCGCTTTGAGCCGACGACCAGCGCACAATCCGGATGCCCTTTATGCCAGCTTTCTAGTTCCTCAAGCAGGTCGGCGGGGATTGGAATCTCCCGCTCCTCGGAATCCTTGATGCGGAAGCCGTAGCGTGGCTTGCTCGATACCCTCACCACGCTGTCGCGCCGGTGGATATCGGACCATTCGAGATGCATGATCTCCTGGTCGCGCAGACCGCACTTGAGCGCGAGTCCAATCACCAGATGCATGTAAGGATCGGCCGAGCCGAGAATCCCGCTTATCTCATCGCTCGTGTAAATCGTCGGAAGTGTTTCGTCATAGCGCGGCGGGGGAGGAATGATGGTCCGCTCGATTCCCGCGAACCGCAGAAAGCTTGCCACGCGCGCATGCTTGTTTGCGACGGTCCGCTCGGCGCATCCGCGCTTCCGCAGCGCCGCATGGAAATCGAAGATGTCTTCGCGGCGAATCTCGTCGGCATAGTTCTTCTTGACGATGCGCAGGAACTCGCCTGTGACGAGTTGGTTCACTTCGGCGGCAACCATGGCGCCCCGCTGCTCGGCATCGCGGATGAACTCCCGTGCCTTCGCAAGAAGATTGACCCGCCCCGTGTCCTCGGCGGGCAGGAGCATCCCTGCTGCGCGGGCCGATTCTTTGGCCGCCAGTTTGTGCTCCATGCGCTCCCGTGCAGCAAGTGCATCCGAGGCGTTTTCGCCCACCGGCACATAAACGAGCCGGCTGCCCTCATAGAGGCGCAGCTCGTAGCGGCCCTCTTCGTAATACTCGGCCTCGCCGCCCACCAGCACCCAGCCGGGGCGAATTCTACCGTTTTTGCCGAAGGCGACCGGATAGCGCCTCCAGCCCTTTTCGGTTTTGCAAATGCGAACGAGCGTAACGGTGCGGTTCGCCATATCGATTCCGTGGTCCTTCCCGGATCGAAAAACCTGACAACGCTATTACAACGATGGCTGGACATGAACTTAAGTTGCTCCTACCGAACAAGTTGCAAATTCCATGGGAGCAACTCTCCCCCTCTCCGCCATGCACTGCATGCGGCCACTGCTCGGCATTGCATGCAGCCACTGCTCGCTTTTCGCTCGCGCCAGCTTTCGTGGGATTCTCACAGATCCTTCGGCTGCGCTCAGGATTTCGCCTGCGGTCGCGCTTCTGCTTCGGCTTTCGAGGCGCCTACGATCCTTTCGATAGATTGCCTTTTCCATCGGCATCGGAGCGCTGGCGGGCGTCTTCGCTGCCCAGCAGGTCGAACGCGGCGTTGATGAGCGCGATGTGGGAGAAGGCCTGGGGGAAGTTGCCGACGAGGCGCTTGCCCGTGGGGTCATACTCTTCCGAAAGCAGGCCGACGTCATTGCAAAGAGTGAGCATGCGCTCAAAGAGCTTGCGTGCATCTTCTTCCCTGCCGATGGCCTTGAGGCTCGACACCATCCAGAAGCTGCAGGCGAGGAAGACTCCTTCTCCGGCGGGCAGACCGTCTTTCACCTTCGAGGTGTTGTAGCGGGCGACGAAGCCATTCGGCATCAACTCGCGCTCGATGGCTTCGACCGTGGCGACGACACGTGGATCGCTGCCCGGCAGGAAGCCCACCTGGGGCATGAGCAAGAGGGATGCATCGAGCTGGTCGGAGCCATAAACCTGCACGAAGCAGCCCTTTTGCGAGTTGAACCCTTTTTCGCAGACTTCGGCGTGGATGGTGTCGCGCAGTTTGCGCCACTTGTCGAGGGGCGCCTTGTAGTTAAGCTGTTCCGCGAGTTTGACGGCGCGGTCGAATGCGACCCAGGTCATCATCTTGGAATAGGTAAACTGCTGTTCGCCGCCGCGCATCTCCCAGATGCCGTTGTCTGGTTGGCGCCAGATCTTTTCCAGGTGTTCCATGAGCAAGGCGAGGACGCGGAAGTCGTCTTCGCCGTGCTTGGCCATGCTTTTCTGCGCGTGGAAGAAGCAATCGAGCATCTCGCCGTAGATGTCGAGCTGCACCTGCTGCGCCGCGGCGTTGCCGACGCGCACCGGCCTGGAGCTTTCGTAGCCGGGAAGCCAATCGACCTCCCACTCGAAGAGCTGCCGCTCGCCCTTGAGGCCGTACATGATCTGGACCTGATCGGGGCTCCCGCCGAGGGCACGCAACAGCCAATCCTGCCATGCTGCGGCTTCTTCGAAATAACCGGCGTTGGCAAGCGCGAGAAGAGTGAAGGTGGTGTCGCGGAGCCAACAGAAACGGTAGTCCCAGTTGCGCACGCCACCGATGCTTTCCGGAAGCGAGGTGGTCATGGCGGCCACCAGGCCGCCGGTAGGGCGGAAGGTCATGGCCTTGAGCGCGATGAGCGAGCGCTCAACATACTGCTGGTACTTGCCGCGGTATTTGAGTTGCTGCGTCCAGGGAACCCAGAACTCCTCAGTATCTTTGAGCGCCTGCTCAACGTCGATGGGCTCGGGGTCGTCCCTGAACGACTCACCATACGTGAGGGTGAACCAGACGCGGTCGCCTTCCGCTACTTCGAAGTCGGCGACGGTGGTCAGATTCTCTCCGCGCACCGGGACCGAGGCATGTAGAACAGCCAGGTTAGGACCGGCCACCGCGCGCACGCCATCGCCGATGGCCGTGACCCAGGGAATGGTGCGGCCGTAGTCGAAGCGCAGGGCCAGCTCCATGCGCATAGGCACCTTGCCGCGCACGCCCTCCACGATACGGACGACGTCGGAGTTGCGCTCGCGGATGGGCATGAAGTCGATGAGGCGCACGGCGCCGTCCTCGTGCTCGAAGGTGGTTTCAAGGATCAGCGTGTGGTCGCGGTATTTGCGCGTGGACTTGATGGAAGCCTGGGCTGGAGCGACACTCCAATAGCCGTTCTCGTCTCCGCCCAGGAGCGACGCGAAGCAGGCGTCAGCGGAGAAGTCGGGCCAGCAGAGCCAGTCAATGCGGCCTTGCCGGTCAACGAGAGCGGCCGTCTCGCAGTCGCCGATCAGTGCGTAGTCTTCGATTTTTGATGGCATCCCTATTGTTCCCGATAGTTGCGCATGAGGCCGCCGTCTACAACGAACGTGGACCCGGTAATGTAGGAGGCGTCATCCGAGGCAAGGAAAGCAACAACGCCGGCGACATCGTCGACCGTTCCCATACGCCCCAACGGAACATTTGCAAGCAGCGCATTTAACTCGGTTTTGTTTTCGAGGAGTGACTTGTTGATGGGCGTCGAGATGGCGCCGGGCGCGACGTTGTTGATGGTGATGCCGAGTGGGCCTAGCTCGACCGCGAGGTCACGCATGAGCATGCGCATGCCGCCCTTGCTGCAGCAGTAGGTGGCGAAGCCGGGGAAGACCATGTCTTCATGGACGGAGCTGATATTGACGATGCGACCTTGCTTTTTGGCGTCGCGCAGGCGGCGGACGAACGCCTGAGTGAGGAAGAACGGGCCGCGCAGATTGACGTTCATCACCAGGTCGTAGTCGGATTCGGGCGTGTCCCAGAAGGCGGACTTGCGTTCGAGGCCGGCGTTGTTGACCAGGATGTCGCAGGCGCCATAGCGAGTCCAGGCCTCGTTGACGAGACTGTTCACGTCTGGCATTTTGGTCACGTCGGCGCTGAAGATTTCGCCTTCTCCGCCGGCTTCTTTGATGGCGCGCTCGGTATCCTGGGCGCCCTCGGGAGAGCCGATGTAATCGACCACTACCTTAACGCCTTCGCAGGCGAGGCGCTTGGAAATTCCCTGCCCGATGCCGGAACCGGCCCCCGTGACGATCGCAACCTTCCCTTTCAATCCGCGCATCTGTGCTCCTCGTTCATTGGAATCCCCATTCCCGTTGACCTTAGATGCGATTGGGGCGCAGAGGTTATGCCGCGCGTTTGCGATTCCGGGATCCGACCTGGCAGATAAGTGCCTGGGCGTCAAAAGGAGCGCGGACTTTTGCATCATTGTCAAAATACAGATAAACGTCGCGGGACTTGCGAGCAGGCGCATGGCGCGGGCTTGCCTTTCGGCCGTCCTCCACCTCCTGGCCGCATGCCCAGCGCTGCAGACGGTCGGCCCATTGGCGGATGGAAGGGGCCTCATAGCCGCTGGCGTAGAGTTGCTCGCTGCCGTGCAGGCGGCAGTAGACGAAGTCGGCGGTCACGTCCATGAGCAGCGGCCAATTCACGGTGTCGGCGACGACGAGAGCGATCTTGTGTTTGCGCAAAAGCGCGATGAATTCTTCCGAGACAAACGACTCGTGGCGGATCTCGACCGCGTGGCGCATGGGGCGATTCTTTGGAACCTCGAGCCATTCTCGGCCGTCGAGGCGATGATCGTGGAGGCGGGCGAGGTCGGCGGCTTCGCGGTGGGTGCGCGGGAGGAGCGAGAAGAACGCATCGAAGCGGACCGGATCGAACTTTACCTGCGGCGGAAACTGCCAGAGGATGGGCCCGAGCTTTTCATTGAGCCGCAAGACTCCTTGGGCGAAGAAGTTTGCCAACGCGGTTTCAATGCGGAGCAGCCGCAGCATGTGCGTGATGTAGCGCGAGCCTTTGACGGCGAAGACAAAGCCGGGCGGAGTTTCGGCGTACCAGCGCTGAAAATGCTCAGGGCGCTGCAGGGAGTAGAACGAGCCGTTCAGCTCGATGGAGGAGAAGTGCCGGGCGGCGTACTCGAGTTCGGAGCGCTGGGGCAGCGCTGGCGGATAGAAGCTAGCCCGCCAGCCCTTGTACCGCCAACCAGAGATGCCGATTCGGATCTCGCCCATACGTTCACCCTGACACATTGGATGCCTGTGAAATTCGGGTTTGTAGCTGCTCCGTTTGGGCGGTACAGGAAGACTGCCCTTTTGGAGCCGCCTGCATCACAGGGTCGTACGCCAAATCTATGTCAAGGGAGAGGGCATGTGCTTGCACTCGTAACAGGAGCATCGAGCGGAATTGGATATGAACTGGCGGCGGAACTTGCGCGCCGCGGTTATGACCTGGTGGCGGCGTCCTCCGGCGAGCGGCTGACCACCGCGGCTGAGAACCTGAGGGCCTACGGGCACAGGGTGACGGAAACGACCGCGGATCTTGCAACGCCGGACGGCGTAGAGAAGCTCTGGGAAGAGATGGAGAAGGTTGGAGCGCCGTTGGACGTGGCCTGCATCAACGCCGGGATCGGCTTGGGCGGCCTGTTCAAGGACACCGACCTGAACGAGGAACTTCGCATGATCAACCTGAACTGCACCGGCACCGTGCACCTGGCGAAGTACGTGGTGAAGGAGATGACGCGTCGGGGCGAGGGACGAATTCTGTTTACTTCTTCGATTGCCGGCGAGATGGTTGCGCCGCGGGAGGCGGTCTACGCGGCAACCAAGGCGTTCGTACTGTCGTTTGCGCACAGCCTGCGCTTTGAGCTGAAGGACAGCGGAGTTACCGTGACAGCGCTGCAGCCGGGACCAACCGATACGGATTTCTTCCACCGCGCGGGCATGGATAGCACGCAGGTTGGTCAGGAGGGGAAGAAAGAGAGCGAGCCCGACGATGTTGCGCGCCAGGGCATTGATGCGCTGTTTGACGGCAAGGATCACGTGTATGCAGCGTCGCTGAAAACAAAGGTGGAAGGCATGCTGGCAAATGCCGTTCCGGGCGACGTGAAGGGCGCGATGCACGAGAAGATGGCGCGCCCAGTCGAGAAGAAGTAGCAATTCAGAAGAACACGAGGAGAGCTTATGGCAGATGCATTGCGAGAGAGACCGAACCGGGAGGAGTTGCCACGCATTGAAGGCGCGAACGTGATGGAGGACGGCCGCTACATGCCTCCGCCGGTAGATGGAGACGGCAAAACCTGGGTCCGCACGAGCGCGCTGATTCAGGCGACGCCGCAGGACTGCTATGCGCTGTGGCGCAATCATGCGGCCGCGCCGCTGTGGCAGGAGCAGATCAAAGAAGTGCGGGTCACGGGCGAGCGGACGTCGCATTGGGTGATGGATGTAAAGGGAAACATTACGGAATGGGATGCCCAGGTAATGGCGGATGAACCGGGCAAGCGGATTGCGTGGCGCAGCATCGGTGGCGATTCAGAGAATGCCGGCGAGGTGGTATTTGAAGAGGCGCCAGGGGGCCGCGGGACCATTGTCTCGGTGTTGCAGGAGTTTGGACAGGGCAAGCTGAAGACCATTACCGACACGGTGGTGAATCGCAACCCTAAACAATCGGTGATCGAGAACCTGCGCCACTTCAAGGCATTCGTTGAGACCGGAGAGATTCCGACGACGAATGGGCAACCGCATGGACCGCGCGGAGCGGTGGGCTCAGTGAAGGCCACTGTGTATGGCGAGCACATTGAGACGCCCCCGGGCAGCCAAGTTCGCAAGGCGAGCTAAAGAGCGGCACGGAAACCAAAAGACCAAGGAGTGGAGCAATGAAGGCAGTGTGTTGGATGGGCAAGAGCGATGTGCAGACGCTGGATGTACCGGATCCGAAGATCATCAATCCGCACGATGCGGTAATCAAGATAACTCGGACAGCGATTTGCGGCTCGGATTTGCATCTTTTCGATGGGTTCATTCCTACGATGGAAGCGGGAGATGTTCTGGGCCATGAGTTCATGGGAATTGTGGAAGAGACCGGGCGCGAGTGCACAAACCTGAAACGCGGCGACCGGGTGGTGATTCCGTTCACCATCGCGTGCGGCAAGTGCCTGTTCTGCAAGAAGCAGCTTTGGTCGGCGTGCGACAACACGAATCCGAATGCTCACCTGATGGAAGCGATGTACGGGTACTCGGGATCGGGGCTGTTCGGCTACTCGCACATGATGGGCGGATATGCCGGAGGGCAGGCGCAGTACGCGCGTGTGCCGTTCGCGAATGTTGGTGCGCTGAAGATTGAGAGTGATTTGCCGGATGAGAAGGTGCTGTTCCTCAGCGATATTTTTCCGACCGGTTATATGGCCGCGGAAAATGCCGGTATCGAAGAGGGCGACACGGTGGCGGTGTGGGGATGCGGACCAGTGGGGCAGTTTGCGATTGCCAGTGCGTTCATGCTGGGCGCGGCGCGGGTGATTGCGGTGGACCGCTTCCCTGAACGGCTGGAGATGGCGCGCAAGTTGGGCGCGATCTGCGTGGATTACACGCAGGACGACGTGAGCGTTTTGACGGCCATGAAGGACCTGACAGGTGGCATCGGGCCAGACTGCGCGATCGACGCCGTAGGCCTCGAGGCGCACTTCAACGATCTGCAGGGCATGTACGATGCCGTGAAGACGGCGGTGCTGCTGGAGACGGATCGGCCGGGCGTGCTGCGGCAGGCGATCATGGCGGTGCGCAAAGGCGGAACGCTCTCGATCCCGGGTGTCTATGGCGGCTTGCTCGACAAGGTTCCGTTCGGCGCGGCGTTTGGCAAGGGCATCAAGATGAAGATGGGCCAGACGAACATGCACAAATACATGAGGCCGCTGCTGGAACGCATCGAAAAAGGCCAGATCGATCCGAGCTTTCTGATCTCGCATCGCATCACGCTCGATGAAGCGCCGAAGATGTACGAGGTGTGGCGCGATAAGAAAGATAAGGTGACCAAGATCGTGATCGATCCTTGGGCGAAGGCGGCGTAATGGAGTGGGCTCTCCGCGGTGTGCGGGGAGCCTTCTTCTCTCTGATCAGCGGGTGGCGCGGCCGAGCGCGGCGAGCATGGATGTGACAAACGCAAGGCCGCGGCGCGTGTCTGCGTGAAACATGCGTTTGAAGAGCTGCCATATCGACGGCGGCTCGGTTTGCTTCTTCTGCTGCTGTAAAGCGTCGGAGGTTTCGCGCGCGAGCCGTGAAATCGGCGCGGGATCGAGGCTGCCGACCATTTTGCCGACGGCGAGAATGTGACGGAGGGTGTTGATATTCACCGCCTCGGCGGCATACTTCGCAGCTTCAGTGGCGATGGTATCTTTGGCCGCAATGGCGCCGTGCAGGGCATCGAGCAGACCCTGCTTGTGCGCTTCCCCGAGTAACTCGCAAAAGACGATGATCGCTTCGGCGTGGCGGTGCGGAGCCTCGGCGAGTTTGCGCTGCAACTCCATTTGCGGGTCGGCCGTGGGCGGTTGAAATGGAAGAGGCTTGGCCATCGTTGTTCCTTTCCGCTGCTAAAGCTTGCTGGTTTCGATCTGCACCAGGCGATCACCGGGGCGCGTGCCGGGGAATGCATAATCGGCACGCTTCCATTTGCGCTCGATCTCTACGCCGGATTGCGGTGTGGGATTGCCGTGGCGGAAATTCTGTTTTGGAAGCGGGTGCGGGCGCTGCTCCGCTGTGACTGCGAGGCTCACCGAAACCTCCTTATACGCAGGCGTGTGCGTGTCGCGATCGACCTTGGGACCGGTGAGACGATTCACTGGCTCGGTAATGGAGTTCATCGGCATATAGAGATCGTTGCCGTGGACGCGATCGGTGACGACGGCGGGAACGCGGGTTTCGCCATAGGGACTGCGCAGATGCAGGACGGTGCCGTCGGTGATGCCGCGGCTGGCAGCGAACTCCGGCGACACTTCGACGAAGTTTGTCGGCGTAATCTCCCGGATGCCCTGGCTGCGGTAGGTCATGGAGCCTTGCTCGAAGTGCTCGAGAAGGCGGCCGTTGTTGAGGTGGTGGTTGAACTCGTCGTTCTTGATCTCACAAGGTTCCTCCCAAGTAATTGGATGGAACTTCGCCTTGCCGTCGGGGAATGGGAACTTTTCTGCGAAGAGCAGCGGCGAATCCTTGCCGTCCTTTTCGACCGGCCACTGGAGGCTGTTGTAGCCTTCGAGGCGGTCGTAACTTACGCCGGCGAAGATGGGCGTGAGCGATGCGGCCTCGTCCATGATCTGCGAGGGGTGCGTGTAGGTCCAGCTTGCGCCGAGGCGGTTGGCGACCTCGGTGATGATCTGCCAATCGGGCTTGGAGAAGCCGAGCGGCTCGAATACCTGGTAGAGGCGCTGGATGCGGCGTTCGGTGTTGGTGAAGGTGCCATCCTTTTCGAGCGAGGGCGCGGCGGGCAGAATCACGTCGGCATAGCGCGCTGTCTCCGACAGGTTCACATCCTGCACAACGAAGAAGTCAAGCATGGAGAGCGCACGCGTCACGTCATTCGCGTTGGCGTCGGAGGTGATGGTGTCCTCGCCCTTGATGTACATGCACTTGAGTTTGCCGTCGTGGACGGCGCGGATCATCTCGTGATTGTCCCAGCCTTTTTTGGGCGGAAGCTTGACGCCCCACGCGGCTTCGAACTTCTTGCGAACCTCTTCGTCTTCCACCTCCTGGTAACCGGGGAAGGTGTTGGGCATGGAGCCGAAGTCGCTGCAGCCCTGCACGTTGTTATGGCCGCGCAGCGGATAGGCGCCGGCGCCGGGACGCATGTAGTTGCCGGTTAGCAGCAGCAGATTCGAAATCGATGTGGACGTGTCAGAGCCGCCGCAGTGCTGCGTGACGCCCATGGCCCAGAGGATGCAGACGCCATCGGCGTGCGCGATTTCGCGCGCGATCTCTTTCAGCGTGTCGGCGGCAATGCCGGTGCGCTGCTCGGCGAATTCGAGCGTGTATTGCTGGAGGGACTGGCGGTACTCTTCGAAGCCGTTGACCCAGCGCGCAATGAATTCGGATTTGTGCCAGCCCTGGTCGAGGATGTATTTGGCGATGGTGTTGAGCCAGACAGCGTCGGTGGATGGCTTGGGGCGGATGAAGATATCGGCACGGCGGGCCATCTCGTGCTTGCGGATGTCGGCAACGATAAGGCGCTGCCCGCGATGCTTGTGCGAGCGCTTGACGCGCGTGGCGAGCACCGGATGACTCTCGGAAGTGTTGGAGCCGACGATGAGAACGAGGCCGGCCTTCTCGATGTCCGCGATGGAGCCGGCGTCGCCGCCATATTTGACGGTGCGCTTGAGGCCCATGGTGGCGGGCGTCTGGCAGTAGCGCGAGCAGTTATCGATGTTGTTGGTGCCGATGACGGCGCGAGCGAGCTTCTGCATCAGATAGCTCTCTTCGTTGGTGCACTTAGAAGAGGCGATGAAGGCGAGAGCGTCGGGGCCGTGCTTTTTTCGAATGCCGAGGAACTTTTCGGCGATCAGGTTGAGCGCCTCTTCCCAGCCGGCTTCGCGGAAGGTCTCCTCGCCATTGTTGAGGCGGGTGCGAATGAGCGGCGTGGTGAGACGATCGTCGGCGTTGACGTAGTCCCATGCGAACTTGCCTTTGATGCAGGTGGAGATGCCGTTGGCGGGACCAGGGCCGGGCTCGATCTTGAGGATATGCCGGTCGCGCGTCCAGACGTCGAACGAGCAGCCCACGCCGCAGTAGGTGCAGACGGTCTTGGTGCGGCGCACGCGCGCGGTGCGCATGGCCGCCTCGGCGTTGGAGACGGCGAGGATCGGGCCAAAGCCTGTCTCCGGCTCGACGTCTTTGACTGCCTTGATCATGGCGTTGAGCGCGTCTTCCGGCAGACCGGTGAAGTAGCCGGCGTGGCCGAGCATGCTCTTTTCCATGAGGGCGTTGCAGGGGCATACGCTAACGCAATGGCCGCAGGAGACGCAGGAGGAGCCTTCAATCTGCTCGCCGCCATCCCACAGGACGCGCGGGTGCGGCGACTCCCAGTTGATGGTGAGGGTTTCATTCACCTGCACGTTCTGGCAGGCTTCAACGCAGCGGCCGCAGAGGATGCACTGGTCGGGATCGTAGCGATAGAACGGGTTGGAAAAATCGCGCGGGTAGGGCTTGGATTGGAAGGGGCGGCTCTGGTGTTTTACGTTGAGATGGCCAGTGGTGTTGTGAACCGTGCAGTTGCCGTTGTTGTTGTCGCAGACCGTGCAGTAGAGATCGTGATTCTCAAGGATCCGGTCGAAGGCCTCACGCTGGGCTTCGTCCACACGGGCGCCTTCGGTCGCCACCTTCATACCGCCGGTCACCTGGGCGCTGCAGGCGCGGACGAGCTTCCCGTCCACTTCGACGATGCAGGTGTCGCAGGACTCGATGGGCCCCATCTGCGGGTGATAGCAGACCTGGGGCAGGTTGCGCTGGGGCAACCCGCGATTGATCGCGTCGACGAGCAGCTCGCCGGCCATTGCCGCGACTTCGTGTCCATCGAGCGTAATGGTCGTGTCTGGGCGGAACTCCGGCGAGGTATTGAGCAGACGCTTCGTCAAAGGCATAGCTGCTTCGATGCACGACAACCAGCAAATGTTAGCTCCATCACACCCATGGGAGGCAAGGATGAAGTATTCTTGACGCCTCCACGGAACCCGGTTCGTTCGGGGTACACCGGCTCCCTCGACCGAATCGGACCAGTGTCATTGAAGCGCGATTAGAATGGCTGCTGAGGAGTTGCGACTTCCCATGAAGACGACAGTGTCGGCTACGGAGCGTGTACGCGGAACCAAGGTCCTGACCAAGAACAAGCACCTCATCCGCTGGGTGGAGAAGATGGCGGAGTTGTGCCGGCCGGATGCGATTCACTGGGTGGACGGATCGAAGGCTGAGTTCGACTACCTGTGCGATCGCCTGGTGGAGGCGGGCACCTTCACGCGGCTCAATCAGAAGCTTTGGCCGGGGTGCTACTACGCGCGCTCGGCGCCGAACGATGTGGCGCGGGTGGAGGATCGGACCTTTATCTGTTCGTACTCGAAAGATGCCGCAGGGCCCACGAACAACTGGGAAGATCCGTACGTGATGCGGCGGCGGCTGAAGCAGCTCTTCAAGGACTGCATGCGTGGGCGCACGATGTATGTGCTGCCGTTCAGCATGGGACCGGTGGGTTCGGCGATGTCGGGCATCGGCGTGCAGCTTACGGATTCGCCCTACGTGGTGGTGAACATGCGCATTATGGCGCGGATTGGCACGCCGGTGTTTGCGGAGATCGATAAGGACGAGAAGCGCGTGGTGCCGTGCATGCATACGGTGGGCGCGCCGCTGAAGCCGGGGCAGAAGGACGTTCCCTGGCCGTGCAATGAGACGAAGTACATCGTCCACTTCCCGGAGACGCGCGAGATCTGGTCGTATGGCTCCGGCTACGGCGGCAACGCGCTGCTGAGCAAGAAGTGCTTTGCGCTGCGCATCGCGTCGAACATTGCGCGCGACGAAGGCTGGATGGCCGAGCACATGCTCATTCTCGGCGTGGAAGATCCGAAGGGCCAGAAGACCTATGTCGCGGCGGCGTTTCCTTCGGCGTGCGGCAAGACGAACTTCGCCATGATGATTCCGCCGGATGCGATGAAGGGCTGGAAGGTCACGACCATCGGCGATGACATTGCATGGCTGCGGCCGGACTCGACGGGTACGCTGCGGGCCATCAACCCCGAGGCGGGATTCTTCGGGGTTGCGCCGGGAACGAGCGCAAAGACGAATCCGATGGCGATGGCGGCGCTCGCAAAGAACAGCATCTTCACCAACGTGGCGCTGACACCCGATGGCGGCGTGTGGTGGGAAGGCATGACGGATACGCCTCCCGCAGAGTGCGAGGACTGGCGCGGCGAGCGCTGGACGCCGGAGATCGCGAAGGAAACCGGGCGGACTGCGGCGCATCCCAACGGACGCTTCACTGCGCCTGCTTCGCAATGCCCGACGATGGACCCGGAGTGGGAGAGCCCCGACGGCGTGCCGATCAGCGCGATCATCTTTGGCGGGCGGCGGTCGCACACGCTGCCGCTGGTGTATCAGGCGTTCAACTGGAGCAGCGGCGTCTACACGGGCGCGACCATGGGCTCGGAGACGACGGCGGCGGCGACCGGCGCGGTGGGCAAGGTTCGACGCGATCCCATGGCGATGCTTCCCTTCTGCGGCTACCACATGGGCGACTACTTCCGGCACTGGCTCAAGATGCAGCGTGGCCTGGATCGCACACCGCGCGTCTTCCATGTGAACTGGTTCCGCAAGAATGCGGAAGGCAAGTTCCTGTGGCCGGGATTCCGCGACAACATGCGCGTGCTGCGCTGGATTGTGGAGCGCGTGCAGGGGCAGACGCACGGACGCGAGACGCCCATCGGCTGGGTGCCGCGCTACGAGGACATCGACTGGGCGGGGCTCGAGTTTAGCCGCGAGACGTTCGCCGAGTTGATGGAAGTGGACCGCGCGGCGTGGAAGCAGGAGGTGATCGGCCACGAGGGGCTGTTCATCGAACTGCACGACCACCTGCCGCCGGAGATGGTGTACGAGCGGGAGTTGCTGATCTGCAGGTTGTGAATCAGGTGAAGGTCCGGCGCCGTTCTCGAAGTAGATTGAAGCATTGATCCCGGTCGAGTGCTTATAATCGGCATCCGATGAAAGCAATTCAGATCTTGTGTTTGGCTACCCTTTTGGTTCTTGCAGGCTGTCACCGCACGCCGTTAGTGGTGGATCAACCCCGCAATTTTCCGGGAGTGCTGACACGGGACGTGACCTTCTACTCATCGGCCCTAGGGCGAAAGATGACGTACCGCGTGTATCTCCCCTCCGAAATTCCTGCTGGTGCGAGATTGCCGGTGGCTTATCTACTGCACGGTTGCGGCGGTTGCTATAGAGATTGGTCCGACGATTCGGACGTGGGCGCTTATGCGGCGCGGGGGCTTATCCTCGTCATGGTAGATAGCGACTGCTCCTATTACATGAATGCCGCCCTCCATACGAGCGATCAGTATGAAGATTATTTCGTCCACGATCTGCTGACTGACGCTGAAACTCGATTTCCCGCTAAGTCCGACCGCGCTCATCGTGCGGTAGCAGGAGTTTCGATGGGCGGCTTTGCAGCAATCGAGCTTGCGCTTACTCGCCCGGACCTTTTTGGCTTTGCAGGTGCGATCAGCCCGGCAGTCGATGTGCCCGGCCGCCGCTTCAGTCTGAAGCGGTGGCAACAAAGCATGCGATTTCGGACAATATTCGGTCCCACAGGCAGTGAAACGCGAACCCGCAGAGACCCCTTTGTACTGGTGAAATCGACCGACCCCTCGAAGGCTCCATACCTATACATCACTGCTGGGGATGATGAGCCTCTTCTCCCACCGATCCGACGATTCGCTGGGCTCCTGAGGCAGAGGCATTTCGCTTACGAATTTCACACGAAACCGGGCGGCCATGACTGGAATGATTGGAGCAATCAAGTCCCGGGATGTTTTAAAGCGCTCATCGCGCACATTCATCGACCCTAGCGAGGTCCGCAGCCAAGCGATCACCGGTCGTTGTGCGGACTGCTTTGCTGATCCGCGACCTCGGTGATCGGGTTAAATCCGGCCATACATGATCGGGTTAAAAGCGGCCATAGAGAGAGGCCGAAGACGTGATTGTTTTACCTTGCCGACCTATATATTTGCAAGGCGGGATTGGTGGGTAGAGTCCTAAATTGATTTCGTTCAAGTTAGCGCATGCGGCTTATAATTTGGGCAGGAGGTGATTTTATGAAGGCTTTTTGGGGTCTGGTCGCCTCCTTCATCGCCGTGGTTTTGAGTGTCGTCAGTGTGGCCGCGGTGGATATATGGCAGATATCCCCCTTCCGCTCCTACGCCAACACCTCTCGGGTGCGACGCTGGATGTTTGGCCAGCACCGTTCCTAATAGCAGCGAATTGCTCATCCAAATTAGGAGATCGCCGGTCGGCGTGTTGATGTTCAGAGCGTTTGATTGCGTGTTAGTGTTGTAGTCGCTCTGCCGGGGTCGCGCCCTGCGGAGTGATCCAGGGCCGATGACACGGGGCTGGCTCCGAAGGAATCGGTAATCGAGACCCTCTGCTGTTTGGCTTATGAGCTGGCTGGCGGAGGGTTTCGTGTTTCTGCCAGTATTCCTATGGTGAGGCTCCGTCGTGGGAGGCCTCTGGATCCCGAGTCGCGACGCCGCCGGGCGTTTTTTGCCCGGCATCCTTTTTGTATTTGCTTTCATTGCGCATCTCCAGGGCCGCCGGTTTTGGTGCGCCAACTGCGCGGCCCGCACTTGAGAAGGTGCCCGTGATGCAGCAAGCGATCCAGCATGGCGGTGACAGCGGCGCTGTCGCCCAGCAGTTTGCCCCAGTCGTCGACAGGCCTGTTCGATGTCAGAAGCGTGCTGGCGCGTTCGTAGCGGCGCATGATGATCTCCAGCAGTTCCTCGGCGGCGGTCAGCGGCAGCTTGCGCATCCCCAGGTCGTCGATGATCAACAACGGCACGGTGGTCAGC
>JBKICT010000009.1:0-299776 GCA_046566985.1 Acidobacteriota bacterium
GTGGCGCCGCCGCGGAATGCCGCATCCTTGCCCCACAGTTCCGTTTCCAGAAATCCGTTTCGGCCGAGAAAGAGAATCGCGCTCCGCAGTTCCGCGCGCCTGCCGTCCTTCTGTTCGAGCCAATGCGTGGTAATCAGCAGATCGTAGGTGTTCTCGAAACGGAACATCTCGATGCGCACGAATTCATCGCCCACGATGACAGCATGCATGCCGTTGGGGAGGAAGTTCTGAACCCGTTGCAGCCAGGGGACGGCGCTTCCGTCTACAGCGACGAAGCCGACGTAGTGACCCAGGAGTTCAACCGCGCCTCCAGATTCTTCACCACGAATCTTCCATGCTTTTGCATGCTGCTGGTAAACGACGTCCAACTGCGGCCGGCAGCGGATGCCCGTCTTCCGGATTTGCTCCAGAGTCTCTGCGGGCAGCGCCAGTCCACGCCGCGCAATCATGGTCAGCCGACTCTCCTTCACGTTCACCTCCCTGTTTACCGCCGGATCTGTTTGGGAATGGGCTGGCCCAGTGCTTCGCGGATCATCTCGCGCGAACATCCGGCCCAGCATTTGTAGAACTGGGGATTGGCCACCGAAATCGCCAGATTGTCCCGTGCGCGATCGCGTCCCTGTTGTGCGCAGGAGGGGCATTGCGTCCAGTAGTTGCCGCTCCGTTTGAATCGCACCTTGACGTGCTGGAGGATCTGAAACCCGGTGTGCGCAACATCGGGCGGCGGAACTTCCTTTGCTACCCGGCCGCAGACGGATTCCGGAATCGACACGCCCTGCGTGAATGTTTCGAGTTCCGCCGCGGTAAGCCGCTTCACCGACCGGAGATACGCGATTTGCTCGGCGAGATTGCTGGGCGCATCCTCAAACCAATAGCGGTGCATGTTGGCGCGGTGAATGCCGAGCGGTCCCCGAATGGCATTCCCGTACTCTGATTCGCCGATCTCATCCTGGCGCGGAAAGACCTCAATACCGTCCACCTGCCGGAACGTTCCTTTGATCGGAACGTCGAGGCGGAGAGCCAGACTATATATATAGGTGCGGCAGAGCCGGGCGGGTAATGGCCGCTCGCAGAGGATCCAGAGGTGTGCGCCACGCCGGGACATCTCGACGACGGCGTGAACACCGTCCTGTTCCAGTTCCCACTTGAGGGTCCGGAGATCGCGGTAAGCGCCTTCGTAGTCGGCATCGATGGCCACCCATTTCGAGCACTGCGTCTCTGGGTTGATGGCATACAGGCCGACAGTGAGTTCCCCCGCCAGGTGCTTTTGCACCACCAAAGGATCAAGCGACAGCCGCTCTTTGGTGCTCCGGTTCCGCGCCTGGTAGAAGTAGTACTTGCCCGAGTGTTCATCTGGCCGGTCCGTTTGCCGGGTATAAGCCCGCCGGTTCACAAACCACGCCATGTATTCGGCCGCATGGCCGACCGTAGCCGGCAGGATCTCCGGCTGCGGTCGCGGCGCCTTCCACGTACCAACAAGTTGAGCCATGGCTGGTGCTCCCTTCCGGTCAAGCTGTGCTGTTGTAGCCCGGTTCCAAAACTCGGTCAAATGGACCCGGATTCGCCCTTCCTAGCAGGCGGCAACTGCCATAGCTGGAGCACTAAGGCTCAGTTCCGGCACTGGTCCAACCGGGTGGTTCCCCGGAACCTGCCGGCGATGAGACTTCCTGCGCTTGCCATCGATCAGGTCGAGCAGGCGGTACACCCGCAGGACAATCTGGAAGTCGTTTCCGTTCAGCGTGTCCTCCTTCAAGTCGAAACGAAGCCAGAAGAAGGACTGCAACGGCTCGGCAAAGAGGTAGATCCCCCCGGTGTTTGGCTCTCCGGGAACGCTTTGCAGGATCAGGAATCCGTCCTCTTCTTCCACGAGCCGTTCCGCACGGGCTTCCCCTGCGGCGAGGAATGCGCGCAGCACATCCCAGCGATTGGTCCTGGCCGCCAGGCCAAGATCGGTGACGGACATGATGTAGTCCACGTGCAAGCTGCCGAGCAGCTCGCGCTTCGAATACCGGCGATGACGGTGCGGCATGACACTTCCTCCTGCATCGGTTTTCTGGCTGGAAATGAAAAAGCCCCAGCCGAATGGCGGGGCGCGGACAGGTTCTGGTTGTGGGTTGGGATCAACCTTCGATCGTCGCCTGCATAGCAGCCTCGGTATTTGAAGACGAGATGGCGCCGCCGATGTACAGGAGATCGTCCACTGTGTGACGCCACATGTTGCCGAGCGTCAGCGCCAGCGGCACGATCAGGAGCAGTAGAACCGGCGAAACTTTCTGCCCCGCGACCCAATGGACCATCAGGGCGCAGACAACAAGGTTGAGAATGGTGAATACAATGCTCGTCGCAAAACGACGGAGCGCACGACGGTACACGAAGACTGTTGGCATAAGAGCTTCCTCAAGAGCGATGGATTTTCGTGAAGATGAACGGTTCGGTAGTGGGATTTAGCTTGACTGCAGGACCTACCGAATGGCTTGTAAGGCAAGCCAGCATTCAGGAAACTGCCGATTTCTTCCATCCGTTCCGACGTTATGCTGTCGTTCATTCCCCAGATGTACTGCCGCCATATCCGTGGAATCCTGTCAGCATGTAAGCGCCAAACTGTCATCTCCGCAGAAGGCGAACTGTGATGAAGCGATAGAGAGGAGGAAACGATGCCGATCTATCGCCCTAAAGCGCTACAATTGATTCCCATGCCGGCAATATCTGAGCACAAGGATCGTATCTCCGCTTTGAAGGTGGTGGTCGCGATGGCGTGTTTGGTCGGCGTGGTGATCTATTGCAGCTTTCATCCCGGCGAGTGGTGGAAGGTTCTGCTCAAGGCAATCTTTAGCCCTTAGCTCCTTTCAAGGGTTCCAGGAAGCCTGGTGATATGCCTTCCAGAAATGGCAGGCAGGACCTCGCTGAACAAAGACGCGACGCTTTTCATACAATTCAGGGAAACTTCACCAGCGTGGGGCAGCATTGGCAATCAAGCTACAGAGAACCGGGAGTTCGTTGATCGTCGGCATTGGCCCTAGAATTAATTGGCTTGGTCTATTCACGGCGCTTCTGCTCATTCTCATTGTTTTCGGCGTAGGAATTTCACCCGCATGGAACGGGCTGACGCATGCCGCTCGCGAAGGTCAGAATCCCATCGGCTATATCCTTGGACTGGCCGCCTTGAGCGGAATCGTACTGTTTGTCGCCTACAACATTGCGCTTGCAGTCTTTGGATCGGAACTCATTGTCGTTACCTCGTCTGACCTGGAGATTCAATCACGGGTGATTGGACGCGTTCGCTCCCAGCGGTCCTTTCCGAATTCCACGATAGAAAACCTAAGATATGAAGAGTGGTGGTCCGGCGCACGTGGAACGCCGAGACAGCAGGGCATCCGCTTTGAGTGCGTTGGAGAGACCGTCACATTTGCCCGTAATGCAACTACTGCGGAGGCTCAGGAAATCCTTCATCGGATGCAGCAGCTTTACAGCTTTCCAATGGTCGATCCACCTGATGCAGAATCTTCGCCGGCAGTGATGCATTGGTGATGGGCTGAGGAGTTCTGGTCCTCGGATCCGTACGGGCTTCGAAGGGGCCGAAAAATAACTGCGATTCTCAGCCACAAAACAGAGCTTTTGAGGGATAGTCAAAAATAACATCAGAACGCCCAACGGCTTACGTGGCTCGCCGTAAAGACGTGTCTGCGCGATGTAAAGAGCGATATTGGCGAAGGCAAGAGGTCATCGGCGCGTTGTCAGCGCGATCTCTGGAGCCTCCCAAATACCACCGAGATGAGCGCACCGCAGTCCTTCCCGGCGACGGCACTCTATCGCATGTTCGGGGGGGCGGACACTTCCACGAGTGCGGCGCTAATGGCGCGGCAAGGCGGAGACGATCTCGGCCAGGATGACCTTTCTCTGACCGGGAAACAGCGTACAGTACATGGGAAGGTCCAGCGGATTGCGGCGGAATGCGCCGGACGGCGCGAACACGGTTGGAAAATCCAATTCCTCAAATTCGGCCCTGAGCTGGTAAACAAGATCGATCGATGAGGTGAGGTAGACAAGAAGATCAAGCTGCTTCTCCTCTTTCACCGCCTTCACAATCTCCCGGTACCGCTGAGATCCTTTGAGTGTTTTCTCGTATTCGATTCCTGCCGATACTTCCATGCAGTGTTCGATTGCGAACTCGGCAACCGCGTCGTAATCCTTAGCGAGCGGCAAGTCAATCGACAGATTTATGGATCGAAGTTCGATATCCGAGATCCACCTGCGCAGAATTCTGGCTTTTCTGAGGGCGCCCCTGATTTCGCCAAGCTCCAGATAGTGCGCAGCCTGACGGCTGTTCGGCAACGATCTGGAATCGGAGGTAATGCTGACCAGTCCTTCTCCGCAGCTCTCAAGGCAGATCAGACCAGCGCGGGTAATCGTGTACGTCGCGCCCGAGTAGGGCATGATTTGAGGCAGTCTTTGGATCAGGCCGGCATCGACCAGCCGCTTCAGCCGCCAGCAAAAGCCCTGCCGGTTCGACTCCGTTCCCTGACTGGAGAGTTGGGAAAACAGCTGACCATGGCTGATAAAGGCGGCATTGCGGACCGCGAGAATCATCGGAAGATCGCGTCCAGGATTGAAGTGGAGAACACCCCGCCTCAAATGGTTGTGACTTTCGTCTTCAGCTATGAGGACTTCCTCATTTGCAAACCGTTCCACGTGACCTCCCATCTTCCGCTTGCTGTCCTCAACTCGGCGCCGGGCGTAACCAGAACCAACGTCTCCTGAACGCTACGCAGCGCGCTCGCAGCGATGACCACCACGCTCCCGTTGTACCAACGGCCATCGAAATCGATGCGGCCGATGACTGTGCTTCGCGTACAAACAAGGAGCCGATCGGCAGGGACCGCAGTTCTCATACATTTTCCGAGCAGGAGCCGGTTCCACTCTCCCCGCCGTTCCGGTCCCGGGCTTTCGTAGCACCCGTTCTCAAAATTGCGGGCACCTGTTGTTTGGGCATGCGATGCGAGGTTAATCCTCACCACGCCGGAAATGTGCCACAGTCGCCGCTCATGCGAGCCGCAACGGAAGCCCGTGGTGTTGAAGACGGCCGCGCGAAGGGAGAAACGAAGTGGATCGGACGCCTGATTGCCTGGCCGCAACCACCACAATGATCCGAAACTGAGGCACCGAATCACCATCTGTTTGCTCCCGTCAGACTGCCTGCGCTTTGGGTTTCCGCTGCTCTTCCAGACTGTCGTGTGCCCGGCTCAGCCGCTCCCGCAGATTGGTTATCTGGTTGTCCTTGGCCTGAAGCTGCGCTGTCTTTCGCTGCAGTTTGGTCTCAACTTCCGCAAGGTGTGCCTTCAGACTCTCAACTTCGGGGTACCCGGCTTCCTGCTTTTGCGGGTCATTCGGAACGGGGGTGGCCGGCGAGGACTGAGGATGCTCCACGTCGCCCCGGCCTTGCCGAACCTGGCTGAAATCCAATTCTGACTGGACGGGTTTCTCGGAAAGCTCGGCAATCTGGTTCTCAAGCCGCTGCCTCTGGTTGTCGAGTGCGTTGTAGCGGTCGACCAGCGCATTGTGTTTGGCGATCACTTCGAGGGCCTTGGCACGCGAACCGATGTACGCATTAAAGACCTGTGTCACGATATCGGCTGAGATTGTGAGCCGCCGTTCCCGATCTCTCAGCAGCCAGCCATTTCCGGTAAGGGACACGCCAAAGCCCATGCCGAGCAGGATCAGGCTCCAGAAATAGATCTGGTGAAGCGTGTTCTCGAAGACCTCTTTTCGCCAGTCTCCGACCACGGCGCCGTAATTCCTGTTCTGCGGATTGATCCCGGCAAGCGTCGTCTCGACGATGCCCTTGTGCCGTTGTGCCTGCCACTGGTGCGCCATCGGATCGTACGAACTGCGATCGCTCTGCAAGGCACCTGCGGTAGCAGCTAGCGACAGGAAGGTAATTACGAGCAGTGCGCAGCGCCTCATTTTTTCCGTCTCCTTTGTCTCTTCTCTTCGAGTTCCGGGGTCGGAAAGCTCAGATTCAGGCCGTGCGTGTCCGACGCGAGTGTCAGCAGCTTCGGATACACGTTCATGGGCACGCGCGGCAGCCAGTGGCTCGATGCCTTCCGAATGTGCAGGTGTTTGTGGATCGTCCCAAGAATTGGGTCAGTCACCAGCATTTCCATCTGGCCGACCGGCATCTTCTTAATGTGCTCATCCTGCGCCAGCGTGTCCTTGATTTCGGTCTGGCTGCCTTCAGTCCCTTCCTCGAACTGAGTGTTGAATACGCCCTTCTTTTCGACGTGCATACTGCGCCGCATCTGCCGCACCCGTGCGCTGGCGTTGAGGAAATACTTGGCGGTTTCTTCGTCTTTCGTGCGCAGCATGAAAGTGGTGTTGGGCGCGCTGGAGACGTCGTTACGGAATCCCCGGCCGACCTGGAGCAACTGCGGCGCGCTCTGGAGCGCGAACAGGAAGGCGACGTTGGCGCCGCGGGCGGTCTGCAAAATGTGGGCGAAGTTTTCGTAGGCGAACGGCGAAAACTCGTCCATGATGACGCTGACGAACGGTTGCTTTTCGCCCTCTTCTGCCCGCGAATACCGCCTGCCGATCATCAGCTGCAGATTCTGAAGGAGCATCCTGCCAAGTGCAGTGACCGCCCGTTCGTTGACATTGACGTTCAGGCTCATGAAGAGAATCAGGCCCTTGTCGATCACCTCGTCGAGCGAAAGCAGGTCGTCATAGGGGCCGGTGATCATGGCCATTTCGTCGCCCATGAAGGTCATCATTTCGTTGATCAGGCCCTGGATCTTCGACACCCGCTCCTTGTCCTCGAAGGATTCGAGCAGGTTGCGCACGCTCATGGTGAGCGTCAGTCTCTGCTGGCCGGTGATCGCCGGGTCCGCGCTCACCCGGTCGAGCGCCGCTTTCATTTGCCTTTTGAGAATGGACTGGTCGTAGGCGCACACCAGAACATCGTGAAAGTTGAACCGCTTCCCGGAGTAATGGAGCACGCGGGCGATGTTTTCGAGGTACACGCGCTGGTGGCCTTCGAAGAAGTCCTTTTCCATGTTGAAGGACTCGAAGACGAAAGCAACGTGTTCCTCGGCGTTGCCCTGGGGCGCCCAGAACGGGTTGTAGCGCGCCGAGATGTCCGGCCGCATGGGATCGATGATGCGAAGATCCTGCATCCGCCCGGCGGCCTCGATCGATGGAAGCAGTTCGGAAAGCAGTTTCTTGTCGCCTTTGCCGTCGATGAAGATGATGGGCACACCGCGAGCGATGTCCTGCTCGGTGACGGTCTCAAGCAAGTTGGTTTTGCCTGCGCCCGTCATCCCAAAGGCGTTCGACTGCATGGTTCGCGTCTTGTCCGACCAGTAGAAGGGCTCTCCGAAGATGTCGTAGCCGAGCAATACCGAGGAATTCCGGCGCGCTTCTTCGAGGTTTCTCTCATCCTGCCGGCGGATCACATGCGGTATCGGCCGCGGCCACGCGGTTTCCATTTTGCTGATCCGGGTTGCGCGGTAGCGCAGGACCTCCCACAGGAACACCAGGGCCAGGAGCGGATAGATCGTCATCTCGATGAGCTGCGCCGGGCGAACATGGAGCCGATCCCAAACAATGAAATATCCAATCCCAAGCACGCCAAGGATCAGCGCCCAGGCAAGAAGCAGTGCATCCTGCTCATCGGTATGGCGGCGATAGCGAACCTCTCGCTGCATAGCGCACCTCGACTAAAGCCCGGGGATCCGGAAGCTGAAAAATGCCATGGTCGCGCCGGCCAGAAGAAGCAACACCGCGCCAACGACGAACAGCGGATGCAGATTGCGCTTCCCTTTGGCGTTTCTCTGCTCGACTGGGTTCAGGAATGGCCGTTGCAGGGTCTCGACGAAACTCTCGTCGCCGGAGTGCCGGTAGGCAATCGCCAGGCGCGCCCGCGACTCCTCCGCCGTGATGAATTCGAGTTTGCCCATCAGAGCACCGCCGTTGCCTTGACGACGCGACCGTTGTCGGCGCCGAAATCGAACTCATAGATCCCAGGCTTTGCCGCGTCTTCCGGCTTTATCTCGACGACTCCCTCTGCCGTCTGCCCAGGCGAGAGATCCTTCTGGGGAATGTCGGTGTCCCGCACAGAGACCTGCGCTGTCTGATTCGTGCCGAACTGCGCGACGGTCTTTGCCGCAACCTGCTCGTCCTTCATCGATGGCAAAAGATCGGCGCTCTGGCGCGGTGCGATCTCGAAGACGTTTGGCGGCTCAATCCGATAAGGGAGCGCGCTCGAATTGGTCACGGCGAAGCGCACGTAGAAGGAAGTGCCGTCGCATACGACATCTTTGATTGAGACGCTGACACCGTCCTTTGCAGGGTGAACTCCGCGCGCAGTGACCGGAGTGACCTGAAGCAGAGTCGAACCGATTGCGGATTCGGTGATCTCATCGATCTCTTTGGCGGGCGGATCTGCGGCCTGTGCGGCACTCGACCTCGTCGCCTGTGGGATGGGCGAACTGGTCTCGTCGAGAACGAATGTCATCTGCTTGACGTCGCCGGGCGCTTCCAATTCATACGTAGAGAACTGGTGCTCGGTCCAGACCATCAGGTCCGTGGATTGCCCACTTTGGAGGGGCTTCACAAAGACGTCATTGCCGTGCCACTCGATCTGCATGGTCTGGCTGCCTGCCGCGACGCGAGTGATCTTCTCGGGCAGGGCGATGACGCTGATGTGATCGAGGGCGGTGTGGATTGGGGTGACCCGGTCGGGGTGGACGGCCTGATGAACCACATTCTGAGCGCCGGCCAGCGTTCCGCCCAGCAGGAAGATGGGAAGTGCAGCTCTATGGAGGAGCATGAGAACGTCTCCGTCGCTTCTCCCGGACGAAGAGGGCGCCAATGGTTGGCTCCCTCTTCACCCAGGTGTTTTGCTCACAGCCAAATGGCGTGAGTCTCTGTGGCCGGCCCTGTCGCCGGACACCGGCTAACGAACTTCCTGACCCGCATTTCGAGATCAAGCAGTTCGCGTTTCGAGTAGCGTCGTCTTCCGCACACCTTCCATTGGAAGAACCACTGCTCGGGTGTGCGCTGGATACGAACGGAAACCCGTACCGCTCCGTCCGACCTGCGCCAGTTGAAGAACCGCATACCGTTCTCCCTTGTCTTCCGGAACGAACAGCAGGCGAAAGTTTGCCCCCGGGAAGAGCAAAACCGTTCGCTTGCTGCTCCGCCGGGTGGCTGGCGTCCATCAGTTGGCGAGCAGGCATTCTTGCCGCCTGCCGCGTTCGTCAGCGATCCCTTACGATCTGCTTCGTCCCGCCGTCCATGCGGAGCAGGAATTCCCTCGCCTCCCCACGGACCGAATAGAGACAATCGTTCTCGACCACAACGCGGACCCGCTGGATCGGACATTGCACCTGAGTGCGAATGCCGCCCGTCCGGACCGCGATCGAGTCGATCACCTCCTGCGGAAAGGCGTGAAACAGGATCGAGCCCATGCCTTTGCCGCGCGAGACCACCGTATGGAGCGCCTGGCACCAGCCCACCCGGTCTTCCTGCTTCGCGTCACCCCAGCTGCGGATAATCGATTGCAGGGAGGCCGCCTGGTCGCGGGCCTGTTCCTGAGCGCGACGAAAGCGAGCCTTTGCTTTCGCAAACGCCCTTTGCTCCGCGGCGATGCATTGCCGGTCGCCCAGACGCCTGGCTTCCGCCACGCGTTCGGCCGCCTGCTCATGCGCCTTTTGCTCCACGGTGAGTTTGGCCTGGATCATCCCGTGTCCGGCTGCGTACACGGTATTGATCAGGCGTGATTCCAGAAACATCGAACCTGTCACTTCGTTCCCGGTGATCAGCCCGCGGAATTGCTCGATCGGGAAGGGCTTCTCCATCAGTTCCTCGATGTGCTTGCGAAGAATGTTGTAGAGCCTACCGATGCGATCCGTGGGCAGAACGTCGAGCGAGAGCGGCAGTTCCTTGTCATTGATCGCCTTGGCCTCCTTGAGGGCAAGCCAGGGCGCCGGAGAAACCTGCTGGCGAATCGCCTGCAGCTTCTTCCGGTCGGCGTTGGTGTTGTGCTTGAGCGAGTCGATCTCCAGCTGCAGTTCCGAGACCAGCTCATAGAGCAGGTCCTCACGGCCGCCGGCGACGCAGGAACTCATCAGGTCGGTGATAACCCCGATCTGATTCCCGCGCGACTTGAGGGCCACGAACTCGAGCGAGAACCACGGAGACTTGGCTCTTCCTGCCTTGGTCTTCGTGACCTCATGTTCGTGTTCCATTTGGAATCTGCTGTCCACAAAGCGTGGAAACCGATCCGCGTCGATCACACACACCCAGTCGAAGTCGAAATCTCCGCCGTTGCGTTTGGCGGTCTCCGAATGCAGCGTGTATGTCCCTTCAAGCGTCAACTGGTCGGCCACGACCTGGGCGGCAACTTCCTGGTCCATCCCAAATCGCGCCATCAGCTCGACGATCAATTGCTCGCCCTGCAGGTGTTCGAGTGGAAGCAGGTCCTCTTTCATGCGCACGGGATAACGTACGCACAGGCCCCGTTTCGACGGTAGGGTGGTGATGGCTGCCGTGAGCGGCATCCAGTCGGCGCCGCTGAGGACCTTGCCACACTGAGCGACCAGAAAGCCGTCATCCGCCAGCGCAAAGGCGGGCAGTTTGACGCCTCCTCCGGTCATCAGCTTGTAGGCCCAGTGCGCCATCAGTTTGCTGAGTTGGGTGTGGATGTAGGGATGACGGGTGATTTCCCCCGATCCATCGGCAAGCAGAGCCGCCTCGACAACGCGCTGGAATTCTTCCTCCGCGGCTTCGTCATCCTGGCGGATCTCGCGGCCGATGAGTTCGACCACCTTGCGGTGGTTGCCCTCTCTCCACGCGGTTTTGAGGGTTTCGATGATTTCTACGGCCTGCGGAACGATCTCGGTTTCAATTGACTCCGCCGGCGCGTGCTGGAGGACCGTGTAGCTCGATTCGAATTCAAGGGGTCGCGAGACTTCCCGGATCCCCAGGACGATCGGGCTTTTGTAAACGCGCGAACCGAAACCGATCATGCTGGCCACGGCGTTCGGCATTTTGATACTCGGCTTAATCGAGCTTTCCGGAACGATGACGTCGACCTGGAGGGCGTCGGCGACCTCGTCGGACATGACTTTGAAGCTCCCTTTTGCCTGGGTCTCGGCGAAGGCGAGGCGGAACTGGTAAAAGTGGCCTTCGGGAAGCGCGAGCTTCTCGAAAGTTCTCTTCCGTATCCATCCCCGGCAGTCGTTCGTTCCCAGTTCCAGGTCCTTCACCACCATCACCGTGGCTTCCGCTTCCGCGTGCACGACCTTGCAGTCGGACACGAGAATGCCGAAGTACGTGATGGCAGCCTCGGGCCATTGCTGGAACCGCTTGGCAATCAGGGGCTCGTGATGGGCATCGCAGTAGTAGTACTTGCCGTTTTTGGCCGAACCGGACGCGCCGACCATCCTGTAGGCAATCCCGTTGTGCGTGATCGCTGTCATCCGGTCGGCAACCCGCGCCTCTTCCACATCGTCCAGAGGCTCGGTGGGAACGCTGACCAGCGCCACGTGGATGTTCGGGTACATCGTGCCGAGAAGCGTGTGATCGAGCCAGCACTCCTGACCTGTGCCGGGGATCCGTTCCTCGATGCGTCCGTTGGTGTCGATATCGAGCATCACAATTCGATTTCCGTTTCCACTTTGCATGAGAGTTCTCCTTGTGTTTTGGGCACAGGAAGAATCCATGCCAACCCGCGTGATGCCGGCTGGCCTGGTTCTTTCCCGACCGTTGTTGAAGGGGAACTAACCAGGCTCGAAATGCCGGGTCAGCGGTACGAATCCTCGCGAGTAGAGCCCGCAAGGTGGCTCAGAGAACCGAATCCTGAAAGCGTGCTTTCGTGATCGGTTTTTCTGAATTCGCCCGCGGCGTGCCGTCAGGCCCGCGCGGAAACCGCCTCTTTCTTAATCTCAACCGATCCTTCTTTCACAATCGCGCGTGACCTCCACACCTCGACGCGGTAATACGGCACATCGCGTTTGAGCGCCTCGACCATCGCGCCACCCTCGTTCGGGAATTTTTCTTTGAGAACGAGGGGCTGCCCGTCGCTCTCCCCACCGGCGCCAAGGAAATAGAGGACCAGCGAGCCATCGGGCGCTCTCTCTGCCTCCCCTCTTTTGCGCCGCCGCTTCTTTTCGCCGGCCGCCGCTGGGCCAGCGGGCATCGGCATCACTCGCGCTGCCTCAGTACTCATGGTTGGTGGCTCCCTTCTGCCTGACCGGTCTCAGACAATGGATCTCCGGTCAGGACCGCATCTCTTTTTTCGCCTTCGATCTGTTTCGACCAGTACTCTCCGACCAGCAGGCCGCTCGGATTCTGCGCGGAGCGGTCCACGTTGACCAGTCGAATGTGGTATTCCTCCACAAGCTGATCGATCGACTCCTGCTGGCTGGTCACCGTGCGAACCGTGCGCACGCCAAACGCCGTATAGACCAGCGGTTCGGTTTTGCTTTGCTCGATATGGCTCAGCCTGAGCGTGGAACTCGCCTGCGCCTGTTCAAGTTTGCCGACCGTGTCGTTCTTCTCAAGGTCGGCCAGCGCCTGCCGGCGGAGATTCTCCGTCATTCGATTGAGGGCATCGGCCCAGTTCTGCGAGAGCGTATACGAGTCGTAGCTCAAATAGCGATTGAGGAAGTCCGTGATGAAGGCCTCTCGCTCGTACTCGTCGGCCACCACCGCGCTTGGCTTGTCGGCGAAGAGCGCCGGAAGAATTCGGCTTCTTGCCCTCTGTATGGGCGACACGACCGAGGCCTGACCATTCGCGCCAATCCGGATCACTGTGGGAGGTTCCATGCGAACGAAGAGAAACCCGGCCACGGCAATAAGGGCAACGAGCCCCATCACGCCTGCGAGAACCAGACTGCGGTTCGAATAGGCTCGCAGAGCTCCATCCATCTCGTAGAACTTCGGCGTCTCGCTGTCCAGTTTCGTTCTCGTTTTCACGGGTAGCCTCCTCCCTTACGCGAACCGAGTCATATTTGGGTCGTCGGGCGTGTTGGGAGGCGGCATGCTGCCGCCTCCTCCCTGGCTCACACTGAGCGCTCCGTAGGCGCCGCCGCTCGAAAATGTCGAGGGCATTGCTCCGCCCATGAGCCCCATTCCCGCTCCGACCATCCCGCCGGCGACCGCGCCCGCCGGTCCGGCCGCAGCTCCCAGCTCGGCGCCGTGGGAGATTCCATGAGTGATCCTTGAAACTGTCATCGACAGGCCCAGGCCCACCGCGGAAAACTGTCCACGCAGGATGAATGCGGCAACCATCGGAATGAGCAGGATGCAGATCGCATACATGATGCTGATGAGGCCGATGGTTTCAATTCCGCCGTCGAGCGGTCCCGTCGCGCCGAGAGTGGGACCCAACCCGAAACTGCCCAGGTCGCCATTGAGGATGGCGTTGACATCGTTTGCATGGATGGCTGTGATCAGGCAGCCGAAAACGGCGTAGATGATGGACCAGGCATTCCAGATCCCGAGGTTCAATGCGTAGTATTTGGTCAGCGAGTTGATAAGCGAGCTGGGAGCGAGGGCAATCACGAATGGCCCCATCGCAAAGAGGCACGTGCCCCAAAACGTGTAGATCAGGGCGAAGATCTGAACGGCAATGGGATAAATGATGTAGGCGAGAACAATTTCTAGCAATGTAATTAGGGCTGACGGAGTCCAGGGAATCGCCTTGAACATCGCGTCGTATCCGTTGTGTGTGAATAGGGCTTCTAGTTGCAGTTGCCAATTCCTTGCAAGGTCGACTGCCCCATATGCGCTATCGATAGCACTTGCAAGCTGGTTGAATCCGCTGTACGCATCGGAAAAGAATGCTGTCCAGTTGCCGATCAGGAAGGCGGCAACCGCATACTTCAGGAGGGTGCCGGCAAGCGAGCGCAGGTCCCCACCCTTCGTATAGGCCTCGTAAATTCCAAGCACCAGGCAGATCGTCATCAGCACATAGGAGACGCTCTGTTCGGTTCCGAGAATGCTTCCCGAAATGCCGTTGACCGCAGACGTGAGCATCGTTTGAAATTCGAAGATTCCTGTCGGCATTGGCTCTCTCCTCCCATCAGTGCTGACTCAGTATCTGCAGCATTCTTTGGTTCAGGTTCTGCATCTGCGCGGTCGAATCCTTGAGCGCGCCGCCGCGATTCGAAAGATTTGCACTGTTTACCCGCAGCAGTTCAGCCATCCCCATCTGCGTGTAGGCGTTTGCCTGTACGACCCAGGCGCTGGCCTCGGCGTCGAGCATCGGCGCCGTTCCAGGAGCCGAGGCGGCAATTTGCTGATTCAGCTTTTGGGCGACCTCCATCTCCCGCGCGGCAAATGCGTCGAGTTCAATCGCTTTCTTGAGCGCATCCTGTGCCTGCGCGTCGCCCATATCGATCTGGTACGCGATGTTCTGTGGGACAGCGGTCTGGGCCGGCAGAGGAGCGAATACATTCTGGTAGGCGCTCCCGATGGTCCGAATGTCATTGGGGTCAGCCGATAACATTTGTCGTTCGAGTTGCTGCGGATAGGGAAGTTGGGCGCTCGCGATATTCACGGATGCGAGCTGACGGAAACTGAGGAAAGAGCTCGAAAAGTTCGTCGCCATCTGCCGTGCGCCGTCGATCGCCGCAATCGGATAGAGGACCTGCTGCTGAAACTGCTGCTCCTCCTGCTCGACCTTGTCGATGAGCCTGAGCGGCGATGCCACGGCACTTGTGAGCGTGCTGTTGACCTCTTTCAGCCCGGCAAGGATGGCGGCGATGTCGATGCCGAACTGCGAATGCGCCGGCTCGACTGCAACTACGGAGAGAATGGCAAGCCCGGCCGCTCCAAGAGCGATCCTCTGAGCCAGCGGATGACGAAAGACGCGTCTCACTGTCCACCCCCAATTCGGTTCAACAGTTGCTGATTGAGGTTTTGCATGCTGGTCGTCGATTGCTTCAGAACCGCATCCCGGTGAGCAAGCTCGATGGCTGCCTCGCGCAGTTGATAGGCGAGCAACTTCTGTTGCATGGCGATGCTGGCAAGTTCGGCTGTTCGCGCCTCGGCCGCGATCATGTCCGCCGTTCCGGGAGCCGTGGTTTCAGCCTGGTCCTCGATCTTCTGCGCAGTTTGAAGCATCGTCTGTGTCGCCTGGTCGGCGGCCATCGACTGTTCGGTCGCATCTCTCGCCGTCGCGTCTTCCATGTCCATCATCTGGAGATTGAGTTGTGGCGCGGCTCCCGTCGCGGGCTGAGCACCATACTCCGTCGCGTAGCTCTGACTAATGTCAGGAATCTGCCCGCTCTGCGCGCTCAGGAACTCCGATTCAAAACTCCTCGATGCCGGGAGAATCGCGCTGTTGACCCGGATGTCGAAGACGCTGTTCATCCATCCGCGGTAGCTGGCCTTGATCGTAGCGATGTAGTTCCGCGTTTCCTCGATCAGCGCCACCGGCCAGAGAGCCTGTTGCTCTGTCTGAAGGACATCGCTGCGGACCCGGTTAATGTCGGTCAGCGCCCCGCCGATAGGTCCGGTGATCGTTCCCAGAATCGCGGAGAATAACCCCCCGAACTGCGCATAGGCACCCGTCGGGACGAGAAGGGCCAGTAGCAGGATGGCGCTGCAGGTGAAGGCTATCTGCTCGGAACGGGTTTTTCTCATACCAGTTCCTCCTCAAACGAGACTTCTGCTTCCGTCGCGCCCGAGTTGCGCTGATGGGTCTCCGGCTTCGGAGTCCTTTTCCCGCCTTCCGCACCCAGTCGGCTCACTTCGCCTGAACGCTCCTCGGGTAGCTCCGGCGCTTCCGACAAGCCGCTCGGAAACCTTCTCGCCAGTTCCTCGAAGGCTTCGAGACAGCTCATCTCGCTGTGTGTCGACAGCCACCACTGCCGGTACCAGCGTTCCCGCGGATAGGTTGTCAGCAGCCAGTACTCGATGGGCGTGGGAACGATGTAGAGGCTGTGTGTGGTCTCTGCCTTCTCTCCAATGACGATCAGGAACTCGCTTTTCTTGCCCTTTTCGGTCATGCCCAGCGACTTCACCCGGTTCAGCGTGGTCTCGTTCAGGTGAACAAAGTGGCGCAGGACGTCGAAGTTCCCCTTTTGCCGGCCGATCAGCTTGATCGCCGTCGTTGCGAGAATTGCTCCCCCGAACTCATTGGGCTTGTCCGGCGTGCCGGTGAAGTCTTCGACCGCCTGCGAGATACCCCAGACACAGGCATTGCGTTTCCTGGCGGTGCGGAACAGTTGCACGACAACCGGCGCCAGGCTTGGCGACTGGAGCAGCGCCCAGCACTCATCGAGCACGGTGATGCACCGTTTGTTCGTCTTGCCTTGGGCACGTCGCGTCGTCGTGTAGGCGATCAGCAGACTCATCGCCACTTCGAGCTTCGGATCGTCCTTCAACTGCTCCACGTTGAAGTAGAGCCATGGAGTCGACATGTCGATGGTGGTGTGCGTGTCGAAGAGGCGCGCATACATCCCGTTGTTGACCCAGGCACGCAGCTTCGCCGCCGCGATCCGCGCCATTTCGTTCACGTGGGGATTCTTGTCTTCGTCGTAATAGTTCTGAAGTTCGTCGTAGAGGTCGCTGTAAAGGGGGATCGGGTTATCCATTCGCATCTGCGCCCGCGCGTAGGTCTTGCGTATGGCGTTCATGATCAGGTTGTCGAGCAGGTCCGTGTCCCCTTCGCCGCTGTCGCCGATCATGAATCGCGTCAGGTTCTTGAGGAAGGACAGGTGATCGTTCGAGGGCTCCGTCTGCCCCGGTTCGAGATCGAAGGGATTAATCGTCTGCCGGCTGTCGAGAGACATGGTGATCATCTCTCCGCCCATGAAGGCAACGGCGTGGTAATAGCTGTCGCCCCGCTCGATGATCGATACCTGCACGTCCTGCCTCGCGCAGGTCAGCAGCATTTTCCCGACCAGAACGCTCTTGCCCGTTCCCGAGGTTGCGGCGATGATTGCGTTGGCGTTTTCGAGCGCGGGATCGAACGGCGAAAAGGGTAGCAATTGCCTGTAGGGCGTTTCGAACAGCATCAGCGGCGAGTGCGCTGTACCGGACCATGGGAGTTCCAAGGGCAACAGATCGGCTCCGTGTGGCGTGAGCAGATCGAGGTCGCGCCGGTCGTCCTCGGCGAGCCCTGGCAATGTCGAGAGATAAATGCGGCGGGTTGCAAGTGTCTCCGTGAGCCCGCGCGCGCCGTTCATATGTGCGACGACGTGGAGCACCTGCTGACGCCGGTTCGCCAGCTCCCGTTCCGCTTTCTCGTATTGCTCGGCGGACCAGGCTGGGGCCGAGGTCCGGATTCCGATGATCATGCCCACACATGCGGTCTTGACCGAATTCGCGATCAGCTCCTGTTGGATCTGAATCAACTCGTGGGTTGCCACCTGGGCCGTGACATCGACGCGAAGATTGCCCTTCGAATCCTTCTGCGCCGCCTGCATCTTGCGCAGCTTCTTCTTGTACTTGTCGAGAACGGCCCTCTGGTCGGGAATCGATACGTTGGTCGAGATGACGACGGGAAAACCGATCGTCATCAGCTGCCGCAGAATGCCGGGGTACGTTCCATCGGGAGGCGTGTTCAGACTGATGAAGCTCCAGAGCAGGCCGTCGATATTGATGTAGCTCTCGGTCTGCCCCAGAATGCTTACCGTTGTGGCGCGTTCGCGCGGAGAGATGTAGCGTGTCTCGGCTGGATGCGCCCGGAGCGGTTTCCGGTCCGGATCCATCGGACGCATTGCCCGCTTCACTTCAAGAAAGAGGTCGCCATCCGAGATCCGTTCCGGCCCGAGGCCGCCGGCCTTCATCGCGGACTCGATGCCGGCGATGAGAGACTCGAACTCGGCGACGGTGTCCTGGTGCTCTTTCCGCGACTTCTCGATCGACTTGGTGACGGAGAGAGTGAAGCCCCCATGCGCCCGTCGGCGATCTTCCTTGCTCATCGGCGCTCCGCCTGCGAGCAATGTCCGCTTGTGCTTTGCCGGATCCCAGATCAGGTAGACCGCCGCAATCCGCGTGAGGTAGGTGCCTTGCTTTTCCTTCTCAGACCAGACTGCAAGACGCTGCTCGTCGAGCGCCTGAACGTCCGCGTTCTCACAGCGCGATTCGGTGCGGTACTGATCGAGCAGGCCGTTGAGGCTCTCGACGACCTCGTAACGAAACTGGAGCCGCATGCTCTGTTCCGGCATGGCCCGGAGCAGGGATTCGAGAACGCTCTTTGCTTCATTGCGTTCATTGTCATCGCCGAAATAGGTCATGGCTCCGGCGACACGGAATCCGGCAACGTAGCACCCATCCGTGCGAACCATGACGTTATCGAGAAAATCGCGGATCTTGAGCAGTTCGCATACCGCCGGGTCTTCAAGGGAGCGTTCGTGCTGTGCGCGCGTTTTGGGCATCAGTCCGCCTCCGTATTGTCGGAATCGATGAGGAAATCCGAAGTGATCTTCCGGTCTCGGGCGCAGCCGCAGTACGCCCGCGGCATCCCGTAGTAGGTCACAAGATCCAGCAGATAACCGCGCGGTTTGCCGTACTTGAACACCACCAGACCGGGCACGCCGAGAACCAGCACCATCAGCATGAGGAACCAGTTCATGGGCAGAAAGAACATGTAGCGGTTGGGGAAGACAAACTGCCCGACCAGCATTGCGATAGCGCAGGCCATCGCGAGAAAGAGCATGTCCTCAAGCTCAAGGCCCAGCATCGTGACTTTGGCGTGCAGATTCCTCGATACCGGGCTCATCCGTAAGGTCATCTACGCCACCCCCGCCGTTCCAGCCGCGATGAAGTGCTCCATCAGGCGCATCAGGCCCGACACGCATAAGCAGGCGCCTCCGGCGACAAAATGCCTGATCCAGTCGTCGCCGATATAGAGCCGCTCGAAGAACCCGCCCAGACCGAGCACGGCGCGTGCAATCTCGATTCCTCCGTAGACGGGGAGAATCACGTTGCCGACCCAGTCGGCAAGGCAGAGGATCGCCGCCCAGTACTGCGTCGTTCCCGAGCCCTGGCTCGCGAAGACCTCAGCCAGCCGCAGGAGACCGGAGACCGACAAGGCGCTCATCGTCCCGGCGATGTAGGGCTCGATGTGATAGCCGCGCGAGTATTTGAAGATGCCAAGCGCCAGAATCAGCACGGCGAGAATGGGCATGACGGCGTTGCCAACCCAGTTGGTCAGCCCCAGCATCCCGGCGTCGAATGAGCCGCCATTCATGCCTCACCTCGCGTTCCGGTTGCCGTTGCTCCGGGGACGGATGTGCCGGGAGTTTCCCGAATCACCAGCCGTGCAAGGTGTCCGCTCCACTTCCACAAACGCTGAGCGACCCGAACTGCCACGAAGATCTCGACTATCAGACAAAACACAGCCACAGCAATCCCGAACACGAGTCGCCCGGCCTCGAAATGGAGTGCGGCGGAGAGCAGGAGGACAAGCAACAGCCCTTCCAGGACGAACACAGCGGATTGCAAGAGCAGCCGGTAGTTCATTGCAGGTACTCCTCCCTCGTGCAAAGCCCTACGCAGAGATTCGGAAAGTCCAGCCACCTGATGCGCAGCTTTGGAATTGCGAGCAAATCAGAAGGCCAGTCATCCGGGCACAACAGCGCCACGGATCCCGTTCCGATAACGGGGGACAAGATCGGGACCCTTGCTGCGTAGCTGAAGAACGCTGCAAGACACAGCAGGATCGCCGCCACAATTTCCAGCACATGGCGCTTCACAGGCTCACCCCCGCAAAATGCGTCACCAGGGCCCAGATCCCGCTGACACTCAGAAAGGCGAGGCCACTTGCCGCCAACGCGCCCCACGGCCGGTGCCGCACGTGATTGAGAATTGCCGCCGAAAGAGCGAGGCCCCCGACGATGGGGCTGATCCGGTTGGCGGCATATCCGAACATGCTCATCAGCATGTCGGTCATTCCATAATCGTCGCCGGTCTGCATCCAGCTTCCGGTCGCGAGGTTGTAAAAACCCTGCACGCCAAGAAGAAACAAGGCCGCGATGATCGAAGCCAGAGGGTTGTAGCCCTGGCTCATATCGAGAACCGCCTTGAAGACGAGCGAAGCCGCGACTACTGGGACAATATGTCCGATCAGAACGTCGCTGACGAAGTCGTTGGTGACCCGTTCGATGCCGGCGGTGTACGGCGCACCGGTCGCACCAGCAATTACGAGCTGTTGCGCTCCCGGAACGGACTCCTGAACCAGCCAGTGGCTCACTCCGGGCAAACTCAGCAGGAAACATCCCCACAATAGCCACTTCAGAAAGCCGCCACTGGCCTCAAAGTTCATTCCCCCTTCCGAGCGCAGCCTCATGCCCGCCATCACGAACGCGCCCAGCGACGCCGGGATGGCGAGATCCATGAGAAGCCCGAGAATGGCTCTGAAAACCAGTGGCGCCTGCATAAACCACCTACCCGATTGCCTGTCCTTGTGCGATGAAGTACTCGATGAGCCGCAGGATGCCGGAAACGCAGATCAGACCGCCCGCGGTCATGGCGGAAGGGAGCCAGCTGCGTCCACTGCGCCACTGCAGGATGGTCGCGACGACGGCGATGCCGGCCCCCACTGGGCAGATCACGTTGCAAAGCCAGTTGACGGCGTTAAGAAATGCGCCTTCCGGTTGTGCCGCGGTCTGGCCCTGGACGGCCTGGCCCGTCGCCGGCGTGGTGCCGAGGTTTTGGGCCATGCTGGCGCAGGGCGCCAGAACGGCCGCTCCGATACAGGAAGCGAGCAGGAACGCCAGCACCTGCTTACGTCCGGCGCGCACTGTTCGCATGAACGACTGGATCATGGACTTGCCTCCTTGACGGGAATCCGTCGCGGAAAAAGTCACATGGTTTGTCGATTCGCGCAAACGAGCATCTGCGGCATGTCCGAATGTCCTGTGGGCCGACATCAGGAGGGTCCAACGGAGAACACCGACACGCTTCCTTCTACCAGGGTGATCAGATTTCGCTTCTTATAAGGATGGTGTGCAGCGAATCGTGCCCGGGAAGACATGATCACCCGAGTTTTTCGACAAAAGCCTGGTAGGCAGCTTTTCTTCTTTCGAAAAACCTCATCATCGGACCGGCACTCTCCAGGCGGGCCCGGCTTCGCTTAACTGAAATCGTTCGTAGCGGGCTGTTGGTGCGGATGGACGAATCTTTGGGCAGTGATAGTGTTGTGAGCCGTCTGGCATTGGGTTAGAGTTACCGACCACCCGGGCCCGCCGCTGTTGTGGACGCCTAAGCCTATGTTGCAAAAGCAGATGCGCGCCAGCTGATGTTTCTGAGGCATCGTTCGCGATAAAGTGTATGCGAGATCAATTGAGATGCCTACGACAAGATGGACTTTCAGAGCAGCTTCTTTAGCGACCGCTGTTTTATGTGTTGGCTCGGGGTCGTATCGCGCCACATCGCAGCAGGCTTTGACTCGCTTCAGACTCGATGCCCCGGTTGCTACTGCTGCGATTTCACCGGAAGGGCGTGTTGTAGCGGCCAGCATCGGTAGATCCATTCAGCATTCGGACGGGAGTTGGGACTCCAGTGAATCCGTTGAGGTCTTTGATCCGTCAGCTTCCAGGGTCGTAGCGAAGATTGAGATTCCCGTTTCGCAATGGAAGGATTCGTCCCTGTCGGGCGAGGGCTTCATCAGCTACTGCGACAACGGCGACTATCTTGTGGTTTACGACATGTTCAGCATGTTGTATGTACTCGATTCGAAAACGTACCGAGTAGAACGTAGGATCAATTTGGAACACTTGCCGACCCAAGGCGCTCTCGGCAACCGTCGCATCGCATGCAGCTCCCAAGGCAGCATTCTGGCCGTGAACGACGCTGGCGGCAATTACGGGTGGGGACATCTGGTGGTCTATGACCTTGCGTCGGGCAGACTGTTATCCGAACTCCGGCAGGATCCCCAAACCAGAGTGGAATTTGGACCAATCATTGTGGCCCCAAGCGGCTCCCAGTTAGCCGTGCTCCTGGAGAATCCTCGCGGGAAGCAGCTGCAAGGTCCCGATGTCGACATTCGGAATGCCCGTGATCTCAAGTTGACGGGAAAGATCTCCGCCGATAACGCGCCGCAAGATATCAGTTTCGTTGGCGATTCAGAATTGGTTACCGTACGAGGGACTTCTGACCTGCGGCCTTCAAAGCATTTCCTTCAACTTTGGAATGTGGAAACACGGAAGGAACTACGACGATTTTCCGACTCGCAGTTTGACGCGGAGGCACCGGTGAGTTCGTCAGCAGACGGTCGCGAAATTCTCGCGGCTCTCACGAAATATCACGAGTGCCACCTATGCAATGGACTTGAAGGACGGATCGACGTGAAGGAGCAGCGTTTCGCAGTTTGGAGCGCGAGGACAGGAAGACAGCTTTTCCGCTCTGATCCGTTCGGCCCGATCATCGAGCCGCTCGGCGCGCGCTGCATTTTGAGTCAGGATGGGAAAGTAGCCTTAATCTACTGGCCACACAGTGAGACTACCCCGAAAGTAGTTACGATCCCGCTGCATTGATCGCAGGATCCTCAATCGCAAACTGGGCCTACACCCGAGCAACCGCCGACGCAGACCTTTGAGAGTCTTCGCCGGTCCCAGGCGAGTCCGTCGGGCGACCCTCTAGTTTTTCAACAAAAGCCTGGCGCGCAGATTTTCTTCTTTCGAGAGACCTGATCATCGGCTCGGACATAATCAGACGCGAACCTTTTCAGCGCCTTCCTGCCTAGGATTCCCGATTGAGAATGTCGAGGTAACTTCCGTAGAGAAACAAGCGGCCTCTTCGTTTTCCGCTGGACTCCCGCAGGATGCCGGCTTCAATCATGCGATCCACCGCCGCGGATGCGGTTGGAAAACTTACCTCCGTCTCGCGGGCTGCGTTCCTGATCGAGAAAAGCGGGTTGGCCTGGGCATACCTATAGATCAGGAGCGCAGAAGCTGCGCCGCGGCCGAAGCGTTCGATCTTTTCCTTGTCCGTATTGAAGAGTTTGTCGATGTTGCCGGCAGTTCGCGCCGCCTGATTTGCAGTGTCGCGGACACCTTGCAGGAAGAAGTCGAGCCACGCTCTCCAACCGTCGCTTTCTCGCGTTTCATTGAGCCGGTCATAGTAAAGCCGCCGATGCTTTTTGAAGAAAAGGCTGAGATAGAGAACGGGTTCGCGCAGCACATCCTCGGCACAAAGCATGAAGGTGATGAGTAGCCTGCCCACTCTGCCATTCCCGTCGAGGAAAGGATGAATCGATTCGAACTGTGCATGTACAAGGCCAGCCTTAATCAGCAGGGGAAGCGTTGAGCCCTCTTGATGGATGAATGTCTCCAGTTGGCCCATGCAGTCCGAAACGTATTCAGGCGGAGGTGGAACGTACGCCGCGTTTCCGGGCCGAGTGCCGCCGATCCAATTCTGGCTTTTTCTAAATTGTCCCGGCTGCGCGTGGCTGCCGCGCCCCTTGGCCAGAAGCACTTCGTGAATTTCGCGGATGAGACGAAGAGAGAGGGGAAAGCCGTCCCGTATGCGTTTCAGACCATGATTCAGGGCCGCCACATAATTGGAGACTTCCTGCACGTCGTCCAGCGGAACGCCAGGCGTTTCTGCGTTCTCATAAAGCAAAAGATCGGAAAGAGAAGATTGCATCCCCTCGATCTGAGACGAGAGCACGGCCTCCTTACGAACGTAGGAGTAGAGGAAGAGCTTGAGGTCAGGGAGAGAAGAGGTTGTGCCATCCAGCCTGCCGATGGCCTGGTTCGCTTCGGCAAGGATTGTTTGAAGCGATGCCAGATCAAGAGCCCGCTGATTTGGAGGCAAAGGCGGGGGAACGAACGCGCGGACCTTCTCACCGGAAACGGTTGAAATCACGTAACGGTTGTGGAGAGCCGTGTTGGGGTGTCTGGGCATGCTTTAACTAGTCCGTCCACTATTAAAACATATCACGCTTAGCTTTAATAATGAATTCCGCTATTTAAAGATGTCACATGAACTGCTGGCGGAAGACCTATGTCCAGGGAATCGCGTGCTAAGCAGCGGGAGTTTCTGAAACTGGCCCGCCCGTTTTTCGACAAAAGCCTGGTACCCAGCTTTTCTTCTTTCGAAATACCCATCATCGGCCCGGTTGTCTTCGAGGCCGGCCTGGCTTTGCTAATTGATAGCGCTTGTAGCGGGCTGTTGGTGCGGATGATCGACTGTTGGGCAGTGATAGGTGGAGTGAGCCAGTTTACATTGGGTTAGAGTTGCCGACCACCCGCCCGGAATGGCCTCAGTTGTGGGGGGAGCATTGTGAGAAGTCAACGTTCTCTACGAAACGAAACCCTCCTACTGCCTCGACAGAGATGTCTCGACCCGAGACATGAATCCTTCGGGCATCATCGGCGAGCATCAGACGCAACGTCGCGTTTCCTGCAGCCTGAAGCGGAAGAGGCACAATGTTGTCGTGATCGAAACCGTCGAGGACAAGCGAGCCTTCGTAGATCGTGGCCGGCAATGTACCGACTTCGCCCGTCATAGTCATCATCGCCATGCTCATGTGAACTCGTTGCACTCCCCCCTCACCAGGAGAGATGCCCGGAGTTCCATCTGTGCGGTGGACATATGCGTCAAGGACAATGACTCCGTTCCCGTCTGAGTCGAATCGGATTTCGAGACATTCTGAATCATGCAACTCGATAGCAGTTTTCATTTGCGCCTCGGCAACATGATAGCCGGAGGGCGAGTCACCTGCGACGCTGACCTTTGAAGAATCTTCGGTGCGCCAGGTTAAGCCCGGCGCTTTCAGCGGGTGAAATTCCCGCCCCGGCAAGGGGAAGAGCCACCCCACCGGGAATCGAGTCTTGGGCTCATTGAGGTAACGAGATGAGTTAAGCGTAGACAGAGCGATGTCCAGGCCGTAACGCAAGTGAAGCGATTGAGCCTCGTGAGTCATTCATCCGGAGGCCGACAGAGTCGAAATTCTGGAAGGCTATAGTAAGCGACCGCAAGTGGCGAGGGCGCTGGAGACTCCGGCGGGGTCGGAGAGCACGGCACGGGCAGAAAAGGAAGCGTCATGGCACCTGGGAGATCCACCGCCGTCTTGGTCGGCAACAAGGGCCGAGTATGTCAACCGAATGGGCCATCCTGAGGGAGATAAACGCGACGGTGGAAGTCGGGGCTCGCTTATAGTACTCCGAGCGCGGGAAAGCCGCGTACATGGGGAAGAGGCGAGACAGGTTGAGTTGCCGGTTCAGGGAAACATTCCCTGCACTCAGAGGTAGGAGAAGGATGTCCACAGAACTGGACCGGATCACGATGAAGGCCAAGTCAGAACCGAAGCTGCGATTCACCTCGCTGGCGCATCTGCTCACTCCGGAGTTTCTCACCGAAACCTGGAAGCAGATAAACCGGCGGGGTGCGAGTGGCGTCGATGGAGAAACAGCAAAGGAGTTTGAACAAGGCTTGGATACACGAGTCCAAGAGCTATGCCAGCGATTGAAGCAGGGGACTTATAAGGCTCCGCCGGTACGCCGGGTGGAGATACCGAAAGGTCCCGGGAAAGAAGGGACTCGGCCGCTCGGAATTCCGACTGTTGAGGACCGTCTGTTGCAGCGATCGGTGGCGCGGATTTTGGAAGCGATATTCGAGGCGGATTTCCTGGAATGCTCGTATGGATTTCGGCCCGGACGCAATCCTCACGGTGCCCTGCGGGCGCTGCGGAAGATCATCGTCACGAAGAAGGTTGGCTACTTATTCGAGGCGGACATCCGGGGCTACTTTAACCACATCCAGCATGACTGGCTGCAGAAGATGGTTGCTCATCGGATTGCAGACCCGCTCATCCTGCGCCTCATTGGCAAGTGGCTGAAGGCGGGGTACATGGTGGGAGGAGTCGTTCTGCGAAGCGAAGAAGGGTCGCCACAAGGCGGGCCCATCAGCCCGATCTTGTCCAATATCTACCTGCACTTCGTTCTTGATCTCTGGTTCGAGAAAAGGATCAGGCCGACCTGCCAGGGAGAGGCTTACCTGACAAGATTCGCAGACGATTTCGTGGCGAATTTCCAATACCAGCGCGATGCCGAAGAGTTCCACGAGAACTTGAAGGATCGATTCAGAAAATTCGGATTGGAGTTGGCAGAAGAAAAGACGCGGATCATGCACTTCGGGCGATTTGCCCGAGGAAACCTGGCGAAGACCGGCCAAAAGCCGGACACGTTCGACTTCCTGGGTTTTAAGCACATATGTGGCACGGATCGAGGTGGCAAATTTGCCTTGGTACGGGTTCCATCTGTCAAGAGCCGCCGAAAGTTCTTAGCCAAGACCAAAGAATGGCTCAGAAAGCATAGGCATGCGAAACGGCAGGATCAGCAAAAGCAACTTACCCTGATGTTGCGCGGCTTCTACCAGTATTTCGGGCTGCACCACTGTGCCCCAAAGCTTAGAGATGTACGGCTCGAAGTCGTGCGCCAATGGGTCCACATCTTACGGCGGCGGAGTCAGCGGCATCGCCTGCACTGGTCCTATCTTCTGAGACAACCCTGGTTCGAGCTGCCCTATGCCGTTGCAGTGATTCATCCGACGGTATGAACGCCCTCTCGTGAGTGCAACCTGTGGAGCCCGTTGCGGGAAATCCGCACGGCGGGTTCTACGAGGGGGGACGAGTCCAAGGGGCACTCAGCCTCAAGGCTCGTCCCTACCCACCCCTTTACCGAGCGCCACTTGGGCCGCCCGCTTGTTTTTCAACAAAAGCCTGGTATGCAGTTTTTCTTCTTTCGAATCCCTTGTTATCGGTCCGGTTGTCTCTCAGGGCAACCTGCCTGATTTGGAACATGAGCCTGTACCGTCACGGCTGCGCTGCATTTGCAGATTGGCCGAGACCTATACCGGTGTGTGGAGTCTGAATCGTCTTGTCCGGGTTCTGGGCGTTTCCTGCCGCGGCCTTCTCGAATATCAGGTAGATCTCTGTCCCGGCAGGAACGCTTACCACGATGTGCTCCAACGTGAGCATTCTCATGATCTGCTCGTCGCCGGCGTTCCCGATGTTGTTTGCGACCTGCATCCGCATCAGATCTCCTTCGCTGAAGGAGCTGTTCACGCTGGGTGCGCCAACAACCATCGCCGCAGTCTCGCCAATTCCAGACAAGGAACGGACCAACATGTTCTTTCCACGTTGACGCCCAGTTACAGCCCCCTTGATGGCCTGGAGATTCATGCTGGCGGCCACAGCCTCAATTGGGACGGTGGACCCATCAGGGTATTCGAGAGAAGAGAATTCGATATTCACGAGCCCCGAGGGATCCGCCTGAATGATTTTGCCAACGGCCCGGGCTCCGGCCGGAATGATGACCTCTCCATCGCGCTCGTAGTTGTACTCGATCACGGCAACGACAGGCGCGTGCACAGCCGTGGTAGCCATCGATTCAAGGCGCGCCGCCACATGGTAACCGGGGGCGAGGCCGAGATTGTCGACGGCCGGCTCCAGGTTCTGCACCTGCGGATGAACTACCGTCTGTTCATGCGCCGTGAAAACCAGGGAAGGAGCGTCCAGCGCATCCTCCGCCTTCTTTTGTGCCTGCTGATTTACCGAGTTCTCGCTGCCATAAGGCGGAGGCGTCCATCGAGATTGCGCATTGGGAGCGGTGTTCGGCTCATCAAATTTCGCCACCTCGCCGAGAGTTCTGGGATTCTGGGATGGATTTGCTCCGACCCCGCCGCGAGACAGGGCCTGTGGACTCCCAGGCGATTTTGTCCGCTCGATGTCGGTGGCATCGACGGTGCCGGGTTCCGGCGCAGCATTGGGAGATGGCTTCACCGCGTTATTGGGCAGAAGATTTGTGCTGGAGCCCGTGGTCTGCGATTGTCCGAGATTGGGCCTGCTGGCTTGAGAGAGCAGCCTTTTCCTGACTGTTCCTTTGGTCGAAAGGAAGGCGACCATCCCAATTCCAAGCACAGCGATCGCGCCGAAGACAATCAACATCGTTGCCAGATTGCCGCCGCCTGAACCTCGACTCTTCTTCAGCACGAATGGCCGTTTGCTTACCGATCCCAGCGGCGTCTCCTTCTCCTCTGGGGGAGCAACTCCGGCGTCTACCTTCTGGACTGTTTCATCCCTCTCTACCGTCTGTGCCTGACCCATGGTCCACCTCATTTCCTGAACTGATTTCTTTGTTCACTGTCCGGGAGCGACGAAGGGCAACTGCAGCAGCAGTGGATGATCCACAGCGCTGGCCGTTCCCAGCTCCAATACCAGATGGTCCGCGCTCTGCTTGAACCCCGGGCGAGAAAACTCCACGGCGCCATCTGCTCGCTCCCCGGGAGCGAGGCGGCGGGCGGTCAGTCGATACTCGGATACGGGCACCTGGTCTGCCAGGACCTGATCTTTCTTCTTTTTCTTCGCGCTGAGGTTGGGGCTTCGTAGCTCGACCTGCGGCGGCAGAACCTCAATCCAGTGATCCGATTTGTTGACGACCGAGAACGCGGCCAGCATGCGCTGCCCTCTTTCCTGCACCGCTCCGAGTGCCCCGAGGATGGGCTTAGAGGAGTCAGTTCGATCGGAATCGTCTGGATTCCCGCGGTTGGTGGTAGTCCAATCAGGACTCGCGATCCCCGACTGCTGCTTGAGTGCCATATCGATAGCCGATGGTTTTGCCGGCGGGTCGGGAACAGATGCGGAGTGCCCGGCAACGTCGTCTGTCGATCCGATCAGAAAACTCTGCCTCGGCTCATAGTTCACAACGAAATCGACTGGAGTGTTGGTGCTCCTGCCTTCCGAAAGCAGACGCAAACTGATCTCCTGTCCCGATCGAAGGGAGATGATCAGATTGCTCGTTGTGGCTCCCGCTGTAGTTGGCTTGATGAATACGAGCCTTGGATCATCAGGGGAATGCTCGACCTTGAAAAGGGTTGGTGCTCCCACGGCGACGGACGTCACGGCATCGGGAAGGCGAATCGTCGTGGTAAAGAACGGATGGAGATGTACATCGGTCACGGTGCTCGCGGAGATCGGCAAATCGACAATCGCGGGATTCACCTGCTGTGCGCTGCCTCCACTCTGATCTGGCTGCTGCGCCCTGCCGGTAACCGCCGCTACGGCGAAAACGATGAGACTGGCGATGACAATTCGTTGATATTTCATATCAGTTTCCTCCATTCGGCCCATAAGCAATACGGCCCGCTTGGCTGCGAAGATCGCTCTGGTAGCGGCGACGAACAGATTCCACGTATCGCACCACGTCGGGATTGCTGTAAGAGAAGCCTCGTTGAAGAATGTGCCGGGAACCGCAGTAGTAGGCTGCGACGGCGAGCCGCATATCGCCATGGAATTCGCTGAGTAGATCGGCCAGATACCGAACTCCGCCGCTCAGGTTTTCCAAAATGCCGTACCGATTGCGAACACCGTATATGGCGGCGGTACCCGGCATCAGTTGCATCAGCCCCTCTGCATCTTTCACTGACTGCGCAAGAGGATTCCAGTCCGATTCCTGTTCGATGATGGCGTCAACGAGTGCGCGGGGAACGCCGTAATGGTCCGCATAGGCGTTTGCGTAGTACATTGTTACCCGATCTTGTGCGTACGCGGCGGGGTGCATTACGACGGCGAAAGAGACCGCAGCAAAGAGATAGAGAAGCGATGCTTTGATCATTGGCCGATCTCGCTTCCCGCAAGAACCTTCACATCCTCATCCGGAGAGTCTTGCGTGATCTGTTCGGCATACTTCGCGGCCATGCGAACAATGGACTCGAAAGCCTCCTTCATGAGCAGGCGCTTCCGGTCGCCCTCTGTCTTGGCGATCAGGGGCAACATGATCTCCTTGTGCGCAGGCAGGATCCGGTCAATTCCCAGTAATTCCATCGCCATCGCCACGTCGTTCATCTCGGAGATCGAGGGAGGCTTCTCCAGTGTGTAAGCCCGCAGACTCCTGGCAAGTCCAGCGATGAACCGGTGCGTCGCCGCGTCCACGTGGGGCGTGCGCCTTGCCACGATCGCGGCTTCCCGTTCCGCGCTCGGATGCTCAACAACCAGATAAAAGCATCGCCGGCGCAGCGGATCACCGAGCCTGCGTTCCTGATTCGAGGTGAGAAACACTAGAGGAATGGACGTTGCTCGTACAGTACCCATCCTCGGAATCGACAAGGTCCACACGGAAAGGAGCTCCAGCAGCATGGCCTCGAAGGCATAATCGACTTTGTCGATTTCATCGATGAGCAGGACGCAGGGCTCTTCCTGCTCAATGGCTTCGAGCAGCGGACCAGCCATGAAGTAGGCTCGGCTCGTGATTTCGCGCTTGATCTGCGCCCAGTCCGGAGCCTGGATGCTTCTGCTCATCAGCAGGACATAGAGTTCCTGCAAACTCCGGTCGTACTGCCCAATGGCCTTTTCTTCATCGATTCCCTGGTAGCACTGCAGGCGCAGCAGCGGTACAGCAGATGCGCGCGCAACCGACTGTGCGAGCTCCGTTTTGCCCGCACCGGCAGGGCCTTCCAGCAGGACGGGGCGATGGATCCTGCCCGCCAGGGACAACGCGGTCGCTACTTTGATATCGGTGAAGTAGCCTACGCTTTCAAGTCGAGTTAGCGTTTCCGCGGGTGAGGCAAACATCCGGCCCGTCCTCCCGAACGCGTCAAGCGTGGGGAGAGCGTAGGACGCAACCTAATTTCGGTCAAACGGCGCGCAAAGGAGAAAGTGACCTCACTTCACTGGATAAACGTGATTGTCGGGTCCCATCCATCCCTTTTCTGTCCACTGGAAAGGGTAGTTGCCGGAGAAGCTCTCAATTGTGTCCGGCGCCCGATTTCCCAATTGCACGAGATCCTTCACGGAGGCTTGATAGTAAAGGATATAAGTTTCGGTCCCGTTGACCTTTTCCATCTGACCGTTGGTTTTCTTAAGAGATACGAGGTCCTGCAGATGTGGACCCCGGGAGATGTTCTTCCAAACCGCAATCGCATCTTGCTCGGTTGGTGGCGGCGGGGTCCGCTTGCAGCCCGTCAATTGACCTGCGGCAACGCCAAATGCCGCGAGTATTGCTAGCAAGGGTATGAGTCTCTTCATTGCGGGGGAGGTCCTTTGCGAGATTTCATTTTTTCGAGAAGCGGCTTCATCTGTTCGAGCGTGCTTTCGAAAGCGTCCCGTGCCTCGGCCATCCCTCGTTCCGGTCCGTAACGGATGACCAGGTGCACGATCAGTGCGCGAGCCAAAGCAAGATCCGTCAACAACGGCAGGAAAGGTTCAGGCGCCGATTTCTCCAGTTCCTGAACGAAGGCAAGAATCTTCTCCGTATATTCGTCGCTGCGCGCCTTACCCAGTTCGGTGACCCATTCGGATTCCATGTCGAACTCGTTGCTCATCACCGCAGCTCCGCGACGCGTTTGCTGATCCCTTTGTACCACCGTTATCCGGAAGCGGAACAGGGGCGGAGCTCGACCTATGCCCCTTTTAGCGGTTCAAGGGAATTGCCGGCTCTGCCTGCAGCGAGAACGCAGTCGATCGGCAGCCCTTTGCTCGTTCACGCGCTCTCAGGAAACGCCGTGACGTCACACCGATAGCGAACCGTGCCGATTGACTTGAGGTGGTTGAGAGCGGGTCGGCTAGATCTACGTAAGTCCCTGCAAACGGCGGTGCACGCGTTCGGCAATCCGTTCAGGAATCCTGATAGAGGTATAGCCTCTCTTGGTGCGAGTTCGTGGGCGTGCAATCCGAACGACACCGGGCTCTCCGCTGAAAAGGCGACGAATGGTGTTCTCGCTGAAGAACCAACGTTTGGATAATTCAGCAACTGTGAAATGCCGCTCCACGGTAGAGAGGGCGATGGTGGTCCGCTCGCCCGAGGCCGACGCGTTCATTGCTATCTCATGTGGAAGTTCCATTCTGCAATTCCTTTTGGGAGATTTAGGGTGTCCGCTACTGCTCTCGCGAAGCAATAGATAACCCACTTGCGAAACCTGGTCAAAAACCCTCTCGGATGGTCTGGCTAACCTGTACAGGAAGATCAAAATGAAGTGGCAATACCTGCGGGCGCGGAAAAGGCGGCCCATTTCGCCAGCCGCCTCGTTTTGCCACATCCCAGTGTTGGGTGTCGCTCTACCGGATTGCTGCTCGAAGAGAGCAGCAGTTTTGTGAGGGAGGGAGCCGAGCCTGACGCGTGACAGGACGCGCGACCAGCCTATCGATGCCACGCCGTCGTGGTCTCTCAGTTGCTTCCGAACGGTCGAGCCACAGCTGCAGAATGAATTTGGCGGAGATTGTCCCCGGCCCTCAAAACCAGACTTCAGGCTGTTGCCTTCGCACTCTTTCCCGTATGAATCACCTGCCATCCGGCACGCTTATTTACTGAAGGAGAAGATGGAGGTGTACTCTGCGGTCCATTGCCAGAGCCCGCTTTCCATGCATTGCGGACGCTTTCCTGCAACTGAACCTGCCGCGCCTTTACAAAGGGTGCATAGCTCTTCTCGGTGATCTTCACCGATGCATGGCCGAGCAACAGTGAGACCTGATCAATGGGTACGCCGGCGAGCAGCATTTCGACAGCGAAAGTATCTCGGAACATGTGAGGATGGCACCGCTTTCGCTCGCCATCCGCAGTTGTGATGTCTGCCGATTCGAACAAACGGCGATAGCTCCGTTGCCAATCGGCGACGGCACTTTTCGGATCGCCATTGCCGCTCCAGAAGAAGTAGCGCGGATTAGGCTTGGGGCCGGGCGGAACGTCTTCAAGCAATTCCACGACATGCGGTGGGAGTGGGACATAGACCGGTGTTCCGGTTTTTGCCTGATAGAGCAGCAGGCTGTCGCCGTGGAGGCGATGCCGTTCCAATGTCACCGCGTCGCGAATGCGGAGCCCGCTCCAACGCATGAGCAGCGTCATGGTGCGAAGCCGCGCTTGGTTCGCCTTCACATCTCCGCCCCCGCGCTCGCCCCGCCGGATGTATGTCGCTGCCATGATCCTCTCGAACTCTTCGGGAGGGAAGTAGTCGGTCGGGACTTGCACAACCTTGATTTTTCCGAGGCCGATGGCCGGGTTCTCGGTGAGGTAGCGACGTCGCACGCAGGCCCAGAAGAACCCGATGACGCGGCTCTGCTTTTTCTGCTTGGCAAGGGGGCCGTCTTCCCATGTGTTGCGGAAATTCAAGAGCGCATCGAGATCGAGCTCGTCCAGGTACTCGAAGCCCTGGACGCGGGTCCAGGCAAGGAACTGTTTGCGGAAGATGGTTTCGAGCTTCTTGAGTGTGGAAGTTTCGACGCTCCGGCTGACAGCATCGGCCAGGTACGCGTCGACCGCCTGGGCCACGGTCACTCGGGGTCTGGGCTTGGATCGGATCTCATGCGACGGCACAGCCGGCGTCTCGATCGAGGCCGACGGTGCAACGGGTGGCGCTGGGGTGTCGTGTACGGTTGGCTCGGCTTCCGCGACGGCGGTCCCGAACGGCGGAAGGCCCTTGGCCAGAGCTTCCTCTAGTTGCTGGCGAACGGCATCCGCCTCGGCCCATTGCCGTGTCTTGGCGCTTTGGCGGAAGTAGTATCCGTTGATCTGGCCGCCGACCCATTTGGGACAGTTGCACCGGCGGCAGGCGCGATCCCTCGAGAATTTGCAGCCAGCGGAGTGGCGGGTAAAGACAGAAAGCAGCATCGGGCTCCCACTTCTTCAGGTGAGATTGCCCGCTGTTTCGGACTCGGTCAAAAGGGGGCAACGTACAAATCACGTACAAAAATGCCCCTCAAAATCGACCCTGGAAGATAAGCTGCTGAAAACAAGTAGCTTAGAGTTGGTGGAGGCGGCGGGAGTCGAACCCGCGTCCGAAATCGCTGTCAGCCAGGAGTGTTCATGCTTTGTCCGCTTCCGCATGTTTTCGCCTCCGGCACTCAGAACGGACAAGATGCGCCGAAAGCTAGTCCGATTGATCTCGCTCTTGCCGCCCGGACCGAGCCGCTCAAGCCAGCCTGCTGTGCGACGCCCTTTCCCAGCCCACAGGCAAAGCCGGGAAGGACGGCTACTTAGTTAATTAAGCAGCAAGTGCCAGATTGTCGTTGGCAACTTTGGTTTTGCGAGCGATTACGGGTGCCCACACCCCGACATGCCTCCTAAGCCGCAATCGATCCCGTCGAAACCGTGACGCCCCCAATTTCAGACGATCCGGGATAAACCCCAGATCGGGAAGACCGGCACTCATTGGATGAAAGTTGAGCGCCGGAGGGTGCGAGCCGGACCGGTAGGCCGTGCTGCTCTTTCATTCTACGCGGAATTGACTCGGCGGTCTGGAGGGCAAACCGCAAACTGTGAACTACCAGCTGCGAACTGCCTCTCTACTGCTTGTCCAGATCGATCATTTCGTAATCGTGCTTCGCAATCCCGGCCCGGATCTGTGCCGGCGTCCAACCCGCACACGTCTTGTAGTAGGCGTAGAAGCCTTCCTTCGCGCAAGTTGAGCACTCTGCCCCGTGCAGCCCTTCAAAACAGCTCCGCAGGCTGGTGTGACCCAGTTCTCTGTCGCAGCGGCAGTTGCAGGGCAGCTGGTACAGCACATTCCCCACCTTGGCGGCCTTCTGGTAGACGTGTACCTGCCACGGATACCGGAAATTCTCGCCCGTGAGCTTCGAGCCGGCCAGGATCGGCGGCAGCGCGCTCACCTTCAGAGGTGCTTTGGGATGATAGGCGGGCACATCGTCCGCCGGGTTTGACCACTGTGCATAGCTTGCCATGGTGAAACCGGCGAGCAGGACGGCAAGAATCCACGGGCGCTTCAGCAGATTTTTCATCGGGAAAACTCTCACTGCCATTCTAGACCGCAGTTCGCCCGGTTCGGCACCGGCTCGCGCCACCTTGTGTGCAAAAAAAGACGGCACGAACGTTTTGCTGTTCGTGCCGGGAGGCCAGTGACGCAAACTACTCCCGGCGCCAAGGGCGATGCGCCCTCATCACCGGAATATCTACACCTTACTATAGATTCACCCAAATGCCAATACAAAAATCGAAATCTTCAGATTTCTGTGGAAATCTTTTTGTGTCTCGCTCGAAAGCCCCTGCGTCCAAAGACAAGAGCTATGCCCGACTTGCCCTCACAAATCGAGGTGCCCTTGCAGGATTCTGCAGCATCGCGTTCGGAATCAGGAACATATAAAAGCTCGTCCCAATCTCCGGAACGAGCTACATCCCGGATGAGGATCGCGCTGGTGGCGGCTGCCTCCGCTTTGGCCGGTGGGTTAGCCGCAGCCTGGTACTACCGGAGAACCGTTTCTCTCCTCCAGAACCCTCCTCAGGCCCCTGGAGATTCCAATTTCGGTATTTTCCCGCCCGGCGGTGACCCCGAAGACGAAGATGGCTTCGACCCTGAGATCTGAACTTCGTCCCACCATTTGCGACGAGCAGCCCCGTACAATCAATAGCAGGGAGATCGCTCCGATGCGACGTGTCTACATGGATGCCAATGCCACCACACCTCTGCTGCCCGAGGTGCTGGAGGCGATGCGCCCCTTCTGGATGGAGCACTTTGCCAATGCATCCTCTATCCACCAGCCCGGCCAGCAGGCTCGCGCCGCCGTGGATCGCGCCCGCCAGACACTCGCCGAGTTCTTCAACTGCCACGAGGCCGAGGTCGTCTTCAACTCTGGCGGCACCGAAGGCGACAACACCGCCATCTTCGGTCTGCTCCGCCCCGGGGACCACTTCATCACAACCGCCATCGAACACTCCGCCGTTCTACAGGCTGCGCAACGCGCCGCCGCCAATGGGGTAGAGGTCACGTTTGTGGCCCCCCAGCCGAATGGGTTGATTGGGCCGGAGGATGTCCGCGCGGCGCTGCGCCACAACACGCGCCTTATCAGCGTGATGTTGGCCAACAACGAGACCGGCGTGCTGCAACCCGTAGAGGAGATTGGGCGGATCGCTGCGGAAGCGGGCGCTTATTTTCATATCGACGCCGTGCAGGGCGCGGGCAAGGTGCCCATCGATGTGGGAACGATCGGCTGTCATCTGCTCTCCATCAGCGCACACAAGATGCACGGCCCCAAGGGCGTAGGCGCAATGTTCGTGCGCCGCGGCACGCCAGTTGAATCGCTCCTCGTCGGCGGCAGCCATGAGCGCCGCCGCCGCGCGGGAACGCTGAACGTGGCCGGAATCGTGGGTATGGGCAAGGCCGCCGAGATCGCGATGCACGCATTGGAAGACGGCACGATGGAGCGGGTGGCCGGGCTGCGCGACCGCCTGGAGCGCGAGATTCTGCGCCTGCCGGGCATGGGTGTGAACGGCGCGCCGAGAAACGGAGAACTGGTACCGCGTGCGGCGAACACAACAAACATCTGGTTCGAAAACGTGGAGGGCGAGGCGCTGGTGATTGCGCTCGACCTCAAGGGCGTCGCCGTCAGCGGCGGGTCGGCCTGCCATTCCGGGGCCACCGAGCCCAGCCATGTGCTTCTCGCCATGGGTTTGGACAAAACCCGCGCCCGCGCCAGCCTCCGCTTCAGCCTGCTGAAAACCTGCACCGACGCCGACGTGGACTACGTCCTGTCTGTGGTGCCTGAAGCAGTCCAGAGACTGCGGGAAGTTTCGCCAGTTGAGGCCGGGACGCTCGGATAGCCAAGGAGAACGATGAAGAATCCAACAGGTACGGGCCTTGCGCTCGGTGTGGCGTTCGGTGCAGCTTTCGGTGTCGCTATGCACAATCTGGCGGTTGGCGTCGGCGGCGGTGTCGCAATTGGAGTGGCCCTCGGCGCCGCTATGAAGCGCCGAGAGAATGGCCAGAGATCAGTTAAGAATTCCTCTTCAGCTCAGGATTGAAGGAACATAAGTACAGCTATTTATGACAGCAAAGATCACCATCGCCGTAGCCATGTCCGGAGGAGTTGACTCCTCGACGGCCGCGGCCCTCCTCGCCCGTCAGGACGAGAACACCTCCGTCGTCGGCCTCACGCTACAGCTCTGGGACCAGACCCGTCTCGCCGGCAAGCACGGCATTCCCGATGCCCCGAAAGCCGGCCGCTGCTGCTCGCTCGACGACGTTTACGACGCGCGCCGCGTTGCCGAGCACCTGGGCATTCCCTACTACGTCGTGAACCAGGAAGAGCGCTTCGAGGCCGACGTCGTCCGTCCCTTCGTCGACGAGTACCTGGCCGGCCGCACCCCAATTCCCTGCTCGCTCTGCAACAACCACCTCAAATTCGATCAGCTCCTCAAGACGGCGCGCTCCATCGGAGCCAGCAGCATCGCCACGGGTCACTACGCCATCAATGAGTACGACCCGGCGCGCAAGCGCTGGATTCTGAAGCGCCCCGTCGATCGCGCCAAGGACCAGACCTACTTCCTCTTCGGCCTCACCCAGGAGCAGCTTGCGCATACGCTCTTCCCGCTCGGCGCCATGACCAAGCCGGAGGTGCGCGAAATCGCGCGGCAGCACGGCCTGGCCCTCGCTGAAAAGCCCGACTCGCAGGAGATTTGCTTCATCCCCGGTGGCGACTACAAGCAGTTCCTCACCGCCTACCTGGAAGAGCAGGGCCGCGAGATGCCCGATACCGCAGGCGAACTCGTCGCCTCCGACGGCCGCGTCCTCGGCAAGCACGACAGCATCTCCGCGTTCACCGTCGGCCAGCGCAAGGGCCTCGGCGTGGCCTCACCATCGCCGCTCTACGTTCTCCAGATCGATCCCGCTTCGCACCGCGTCACCGTGGGCGCCGACGCCGAACTCGCCACCCGCGAGTTGCGCGCCAACCGTGTCAACTGGATCGGCATTCCCGAGTTGCACGAACCCATGCGCGTCGAAATCAAGATTCGCCACCGCCACGAGCCTGCCTGGGCCACGCTCGAGCCCGCCGGCAAGAATGAAGTCCGCGCCACCTTCGACGAGCCGCAGCGCGCCGTCACGCCCGGTCAATCCGCCGTCTTCTACAACGGCGACGAGGTCGTAGGCGGCGGCTGGATCTTCTAGGTTTATGCCTTCTTTATGTCCGCCTTGCTCCGCGTTTAGCTGCCGTATCCTACTCTGCAATTGATCAGGGGTCGAACCCTTGCGGAGTGCGGTTCATGCAGAGACTTTCATTCCTGTCAGTTTTCTTTTTCATGATTGCAGCCATCTCGACCGCCGCTGCGCAGCAATCCTCCGCTCCGTTGCCCACCCCCGCCATCACCGGTCCCCTGCAGGCCGCGCCGCCCATCACCATCCATGCCGGTCCGCTCGGCAAACTTAGCTTGAATGGCGTCCTCAGCGGCATGGGCCTTACGCAGACCAGCCCCTTGCCCGGCGATCAATCCGCGCAAGCCGAGCTCACCAATGCGCAGATCTTCCTCCAGAAGACCGATGGCTGGGCGCAGTTCTACGTGCAGGCCGGTGCCTACAACATTCCCGTGCTCGGCACGACCATCCTCTCGACGCAGAGCACAGTCAGCGATCTCTTCGGGCCCGTGCCGGTCGCCTATCTCAAGCTCGCGCCGAACAAAAACACCTCCGTTCTCATCGGCTCTTTACCCGCGATCATGGGCGCAGAGGGCACTTTCGACTTCCAGAACATGAATGTCGAACGCGGCCTCTTGTGGAACCAGGAGAACTCCATCAACCGCGGCATCCAGCTCAACCAGACCGTGGGCAAACTCAGCGCCGCCGTGAGTTGGAACGACGGCTACTATTCCAATCGTTATTCGTGGCTCAGCGGATCTCTTACGTACTCGAATGGACCGCACAGCCTGTCATTTTCAGGCATGGGGAACTTGAGCCAAACGGCGTTCCGCAATCTCGCCACGCCCGTCCAGAACAACGGCTCGATGTACGCATTGATCTACACCTACACAAAAGGGAAGTGGATCGTGCAGCCGTACTGGCAATACGGGGACGTTCCCACCAATCTGAAAGCAGGAATTCCCCAAGGTGCGTCGGCCCAAGGCGCCGCGCTCCTGCTCAGCCGCACGCTCTCTCATGGCTGGTCGTTCGCCGGCCGTGGCGAATACCTCGCCACTACTGGCAGTACCGCGCAGGACAGCGTGAATCTGCTCTACGGCCCCGGCAGCACAGCATGGTCCCTCACCGCCACACCGGCGTGGCAGGAGCAGCGCTTCTTCGCCCGTGGCGATGTGTCGCTTGTGCACGCCATGTCAATCACGGATGGCAGTGCATTTGGAAAATCCGGCAGCATTCAGAATCAGTTTCGCGGAATTGTTGAGATCGGCCTGCTGTTCTGAGTTTCAGCTCAGCTCCTCAACCACACGCCTCATCGCATCTTCCTGCTGCTCAATCGACTCCACCAGTTTGAAATGCGTGCGGCACCGGTCAAGATTCTGCCCCGCTCGCTCGGTCTTGTAGTAGGTATCGCCGTTAAGGTAATCCGCCAAAAACCGCAAGCCGTTTTCAAACGTGATCAGCTTGCCCGCAAGCACCAGATGATCTTTCTCCGCTCGCGTCAGGAATCCACCCGCCGTGCTGAGATATCCACGAGCCAGAGCCTCGAACAATTCCATGTGCATCTCCACCCGCGCTAGATCCCGTTCGTCCTCGGCGGTGGGGCTCGATGCGGCACGCACCATGTCGCCGAAGTCGTACACGGCAAGCCCCCGCATCACGGTGTCCAGATCGATCACGCAGAGCGCCTCGCCTGTCGCATCGTCCACCAGCACATTGCTCGGCTTGGGATCGTAGTGCGCTACGCGCTCCGGCAATCCAGCATTCACAATCTGAGCTGCCATCGGCTTGCGCGTCAGTGCGAATTCAATCTCCCGCCGCGATTCCGCTACGCGCGCCGCAGCATCCGCCGCAATCGCCTGCTCCAGCGCAGCGAATCGTCGCGGTGTCTCATGAAATCCCGGAATCGGCTCGTGCAACCGCGGCCCGGGCAATGTGCTCAATTGCTGCTGGAATCTTCCAAAGGCCTGCGCCATACGCAACGCCTGCGCGGCCGTCTCCGCGCGATCCGGCGCGTGCGTTCCTTCGATCCACCGGAACATGCGCCAACAGCCGCCCTCTCCATCGCGATGCAGAAATCCCTGCCCCGCCGGGACAAGTTGCAGCGCCCGCCGCGCCGCATCCGGCTGGCCCGCAACGCATGCGGCCACGTGCGCCGTCACCCGCGCCACGTTTTCCATCAGCGCATCCGCGTCAGGAAAAACATGCGTGTTCAGCCGCTGCAGCAGAAAGCGTTTGCGCTCTCCACACGCATCCACCACCACGCAATAGCTGTCGTGAATGTGCCCGCCGCTGAATGGCTGTGCCCCGGTGAATGCGCCGCCCGTTTGAAAGCGGCGCACCACCAATTCCAGTTCCCCAGGGCTCTTCACCACAGCTTCGCCGGATACTTCCCTGCATCCACCAGCTTGCGAATGCTGTCCACCACGCGCGGCCGGTCTTCGCGATATGTGACGCCAAACCAGGGATCGGCGGAGTGCAGCACCTTCACCGTGGCCTGCCTCAACGCAATCAGCTCGCCCACCGCCGCCGGCACATAGCTCTCGGCTTTGAGCTCTTTGCCGCTGCGCTTCAGGAAGCGATCGAAGACCTCGTGGAGCTGCGTGAAGATCCGCGGTGTGAATCCCCAGAAGTTCATCGATACTGGCTCGTCTGCGCTCAGTGGCGTCACCTTGCCATCGGGCGCGGTGTTTTTCGCACCATTTCCATCGCGCTCAATATTCGTCAGCTCTTCGATACGTTCCAGGTAGCCGCTGCCGCTTACGCGGCACACTCCACGGGCTACGGAGCCGAAATCCGACAGAGTGTTGCGCAGAACAAATCCAACCATCGCGTAATCCTGCGAGCCGCTCTTCAGGTGATCGGCCAGAACGCGGTAACTCTCCGCGCCATAGAAGTCGTCCGCATTGATCACCGCGAACGGCTCCTTGATGGTCTCTTCGGCCATCAGCACTGCCTGCGTGGTGCCCCACGGTTTGGTGCGGCCTTCTGGCACTGTGAAGCCGGCCGGTAATTTGTCTAGTTCCTGAAAGACGTACTCGACCGGTGCTTGCTTTTCAAAGCGCGCACCCACCGTTTCCTTGAACGGCTCCTCAATGTCTTTGCGAATCACGAACACCAGCTTGCCGAAGCCGGCGCGAAGTGCGTCGTAGATCGAGTAATCAATGATGGTTTCGCCCGACGGACCGACGGGATCGATCTGTTTCAGACCGCCATAGCGGCTGCCCATACCGGCTGCCATTACCAAAAGTGTTGGAGATGCCATCTGTTCCTTCCGTTCAATCAGAGTGGTTCAGCGCGCGAACGCGCTGAGTGGGGATTGCCGCATTGGTACGCGGCATAAAGTCCAGCGTCATCACCTCAAAGGGCGCAAGTTGGTACGCATGCGTTTCCTGCGCCTTCAAATTTATCGTTGCCTTAAGCGCATCGCTCTTCCACGGGCTGTGGCCCTTGTACTCCTGTGCGGCTCCCCGCGGCAACTCGAACGCATCCTGCAGCCGCAGCCGAATCGTCTGCGGCTTATCGCTCGGGTTGCGCAAAACCAGAATCCCCATCCGCGGCGACCACGACGCCCAGCCGTACACCGCGAGCCGCGCAGGATCGCCGCCGATCCAGTGCGTATCCTTCAGCACATCGGCATTGGCGCGCGACCAGTTTGCCGCCTCGGCCAGATCGTCCCAGTTCTGCGTGCTCAGCAGTGACGGCGTGATATACATCTCCTGCAACTGCGTGCCCGTACCGAAGTATGAGCGCACCTCGTTGCGAAAATCGTTCTGCGGATCCTTATTCAATTCGCGATGATGCTGCGCAAAGATCATCCCGTGCAACATCAGCGAATTCAGCGGATAGAGCGGGCCGTTCTGCACAACATTCTGATACGTTTGTTCATCTCGATACGTAATCCAGCGCTCGCGATATGGTCCGACGCCCGCCGTCGAATCATCATCCCCGCCGCGCCAGATCGAGTCCGCATACATCAGCCAAAACGGCGACGGCCACGTACCCGTCGTCAGGTTGATGAACACATCCGGCTTCGCCGTGCGAATTTCTCCGATCAGATGCATCATCGCCGCGAAATCGCTGTCGAACCGGCTGCCCGGCACGACTGAATTGACGTTTCCCGTACCATCGAATTTGAACTGGTTCACGCCGTACTCGCGCATCATCTTCAAGCAGGTATTGCGGAAGGCAGCGTAGTATTTCGGTCCGGAAAGCGCATAACCGCCATCCACAATTTCGTAGCCTGCCGCCTTACCAAATGAGATGCGCTCTCGCTTCGGACCGTCGTAGCCGCCCCATGGAGACATCCACACGCCGGGGTCGGCGCCGTATTGCTCGGCGGCCTTGCGTACCTTGGCAAATCCATCCGGAAAGCCGCTGTTGAATCCCCACAGCGAATTGTGCTTGTCCCACCCGTCATCGAAGAGAAATGAGTCCAGCTTGACCCCGCGCTTGCTCGTCAGTTGCTCGCCAAACGCATGAATGCGGTTCAGCGCGCCGGCTTCGTCGTAGGGGTTAAAGTAGCCGAGGTCGTACCACGAGTTGTAATGCAGGAATGTGCGATACGGATGCGCGCGCTCGCGTTCGAGGTACGCGAGAAAATCCCGCCGCATCTGCCCCGGCCGCCCCACCCCGATCACCGCCGAGTAGGTGACACTCTGACCGGCCAGCAACGGCAGTTCGCGATCCATCCAAGCCATTGCGCGGCCGTCCGCGACGCGGCTTTGCGACAGGGGATTTTCGACCCCGAGAAAAAAGTTCCCCGCCACAATCGGCGAGCCCTTCACCGAGCCGCTCACCCGCGCGTCCGGCGCCGGCGAATCGATCAGCTTTACCCGCGCGATTGCCGCATCCTGTCCCACGGCAGTAATGGTGAGCGATTCGCGCACATAGTTGGCGCCGTCTCGCATTTCGAGGGACCACGCCGCACGCAAGGTATGATCCTTGGATTCCATCGGAAAGCTAATCGAGTAGCCCGCGATACGCTCTGCAAGCCGCGCTGCCGCTGGATTCGGATCCAATCTTCCGGATGCCTTGCCCTTCAGAACAATCTGGAAATCGCCAGGCCGGTAAATACGCCCATTTGAAAGCGAGATGATGAACGGCTGCGCGATTTCCAACCTTCTTCCGTTCAACCGATCCGTGATCTCCAGGGAATGGAGGCTATCTTCAGCCCTGATCTCCGCCGCGATCACATCCGTGTGCATCTGGAATTCGCCGCGTGCTTGCGCGACAAAGACGCGGCTGCTGCGCATCATGGGAACCTGCGCTGCAAGCCCAGAAAGTGCAGAGAGAATGAGAGCCAGAAATGCACCAGCGGCAGGCAGATTGCGAGAGCATCCCGCTTGCCATCCGCTCACGATTGTCAACTTTTTCGCCTGGCCGTGCATGAAGACACAGTGTACCGTCTTGACGGCGAATCACAGGCAGATTCAGATCGCCGTCGGTGGAATTGGAGGACTAGCCTAGGCGAAATGTTCCGGCCGCGCGTGCCCGTTGCCTTGCGCGCGTCGCCGGGGAGAAGGCGCCCGCAGCGCATCCACCACCGCTTTGACCGCCGCCATTACGCCCGAAACCTGCTTCACCGGCACCGTAACCGCAGTGTTCAGCAGGTGTCCGGCACGGTCGGCGCCATCCAGCACTGAACTTGTCATGCTGTCGACGCGCGCCGCCTGGCGCCGCACCCGCTCCGTGATCTCATCCGCCGAGGCGCGGATCTTCTTCATCTCGTCGCTCGCCGTGCGCGTCATCTCCGCCAGATCACTGGCTGCCGCCTCAAGCTTCGGCTCGAGTCGTGCTACCAGGTGTTTGGTCGTCGCCAGCATCTCCTGCGACTCCGTGAGCAGCGGGCTGATCTTGCCCTTCATCTCCTCGGCGTAGGTGCCCGCAGCCTTCATGCCCTTGCGCATGATGACGAACATTGCAAACATCACGATCGCCTGGATCAACACCAATGCGCCAATCGCCGCAACCAGAATTGTCAGAATCGTTACCGTGTCCTGCATACATGACTCCCGCACGCCTGAAGTACCGCATCGGGCCAATCGGCAGCCGCTCGACCGGCCCATGATGCAAGTTGGCCGGAGAATCGGCTTCGCGCTGCTTCCCCGGCCACCTGCTATTTCATCCGTTCGTTCTTGACCCCGGTGCTAACTGCCCGTGGTTCCGGTTGATGTGGATGTTGAACCCACTCCGTACGACGAACCGGTCGTGCTGGCGGTGCCCGTGGAAGACGACGCGCTGCTTCCCGTAGCTGAGCGGAAGGCCTGCCGGCCCGCATCTACCGCGGCCGAAACCTTCTGCGACTGCTCACCCACAAGGCTCTTGCCTCGCTCCACGAACTCTTCCCATTGCGCCCGGCCCCGATCCACCATCTCGCGACCGCGATCCACATAATCGCCCATCTGCTCGCGGCTCTTATCTACCATGCCGCTCACCTGGTCAGCCACCTGGCGGCTCCGGTTGCGCAGGTACTCCGTGCTCTCCCGAGCCGTATTCGCCAAGTCTTCCCGCGTCTCGCGGCCGCTCTTGGGCGCGTACAAAATCCCTGCCAGCGCGCCCACGCCAAGCCCCGCCAAAAACCACGCAAGTCCATTGATTCTGCTGTCTTCTGCCATAACGAGATCTCTCCCTTCGCTGAGCCCGAAGATTGCCTGAGCCTTTCCAAGACTCTCCATCTTACCGCAAACCGCATTTCGGTGCGGTATCTCCGAAGAACAGACAGACGCCTCGGGCGCTATGCGCGTGCTGTCTCGTCCTCTGCCCCTTGGACGCTGGCTGGATTGCGCGAGTTGTAAATCCTTTGCAAACCGGCCGCAAGAACCATCCTTCAGCCCTGCTTGCCGATAAGCGCCCGCGCCACCGCGTCCAGTACGCCGTTCAGAAAGTTGATTGACTCCGGTGCTGAGTACCGGCGCCCAATCTCCAAAGCCTCATTAATCACAATCGGAAAGGGCGTGGATTTGAACCCGATCATCTCCCCAATCGCCATTCGCAACAGATTGCGATCCACTGCCGGCATGCGCTCCACCCGCCAATGTCTGGAGTGTGCAGCGATCAGTTCGTCAATCTTCTCCAGGTTGATCATCGCCACCCGAAACAGATCCTCCGCGAACCCCTGCACCTCCGGCTCGACCTTGTCCGCCGCCTTCCAGAAAGTAGCCTGCACCTGCTCAGGCGTCTGCTTGCCCACGTCCGCCTGGAACAGCATCTGCATGGCCAGTTCGCGCGACTTGCGCCGCGTAGCCGCCGTCATGCCGGTTCTCCGGCCAGCAGTCTGCGTCGCAGGTTCGCCATCTCGATTGCGGCGCAGCCCGCCTCGAACCCCTTGTTGCCCGCCTTGATGCCTGCGCGGTTCAGCGCCTGCTCCAATGTCTCGCAGGTCAGCACCCCAAAGGCGTGCGGAATCCCCGTCTCCTGCTGCGACTGCCCAATTCCCCGCGAAACCTCGTTGTAGATCGCTTCGTAATGCGCGGTCTCGCCACGGAGCAGGCATCCCAGGGCGACGATCGCATCCAACTGCAAGTCGCGCTTCACAGCCCGATCAGCCAGGGTGCGTGCCGCACCAGGAATCTCCCAAGCGCCCGGCACGCGCACAATTTCAATGTCGTTGCGGTCCGCGCCGCTGCGCATCAGCGCGTCCAATGCACCCTGCAGCAGCCGCTCGGTGATCACCGCGTTCCACCTTGCCACCACCACAGCAAACTTCATGCCCTTGGCTGAGAGATCTCCCTCCACTGCCACCGGCTTACCCCTCAGCGGGTCGCTCCATGCCCAAAACGAGACTGCATGCCCCGGCTCCGGCTCGGCCGTGAAGTATCGTGCCTTCCAGCCGGTGTCGCCGATCTCCGAAACTTGCGCCGCATCTAGCCCTTCCGCCTTGAACCAATCCGCCGCAGCCTGGTGCACGGCATCCAGCGATGTTACTTCGACGGCAATCTCTGCAAACGGCGGCATCGCGCCGTCCACGAATTCCAGATTGCCCAGCGGCGCCAGAAAAGATGTTCCCCGGCTCGCTGCGCCCTCGTCCTGCGGGACCCGCTCCCAGCCTCGTCCTTGCTCAAAACCCAGCGCCGCAAAAAAACGCGACAGCCGTTCATAGGCCGCCGCGCTGCTCGTCTTGCGAAGCAGGGAGATCCCTTTAATCATGTCTCGATTCTATCGTGCAGAACTGCTGGCCATTGGCCCCGCAAAAGGCGCAGAGTTCATCGGCGCACCGCTTTCGAGTTGGGAAGTACCCTCTGGGGGTTGACTCCGGGACTAGCGCGGGGCAGGCTCCCAGTCAGCGTCCTGGGAAGGACCGCGTTGACCTATCTGCGCGGACAAAATCTCTGCCTGCCTCCGGAAAGTACAGAGGAAATCGTTTTCCCCGCCCCACCCGTGAAAATTTCCGCCCCGGAACTTGTGAAACGCTCGGCTAGAGAATTTCGCTGCAGTCGGACCACTCCGACCCGTTACAACGCATTCCAGAATGATGATCTAAACCTCTGCTGAGCAGGCACTTACCATCGATACTGCTGTGCTCACAAACCTGCAATCCTAAGCAAATCTGATCAGCTCAAGTCAGCCCGGTGCCGAGGCGGTTGAATCCGCTGAAACGTTCGCCGACACTGGAACCAGCATGGCCGGCCCTGCGTATCTCTCTGCGAAGCTAAATCCGTCGTCGATGCGTCACTTAGGATACGGAGACGGACTGCTCGACTTTCCGCTTGATTCAAAATCCTGGGGCCGATGCCTGCATCGGATTTTCAACTTGCATACACTGGAATTAAAGCCCCATCGGAAAGGCGCTAGTTCGTCAGGTTCGCCTGCGCCGAGCTTCGTCTTTCCCCGAAACCGGAGACCTCGAACCGATGCAACTCGCTGAGGCATTCAAACTCGCGCTGCAATCCCTCTGGGCGAACAAGCTGCGCTCGATCCTGACGCTGATTGGCGTAATCATGGGCGTGGCGTCGGTCATTATGGTCATCACCCTGGTGCAAGGCGCCAACCGCTACGTCAGCACCAAACTCTCCGGCTACGGAGCAGATGTTTTCAACATCTCGCGGATGTCCAGCGTCATCTTCACGCCGGAGGAGTACTTCAAGTTCCAGAAGCGCAAAATCCTGCGCATGGAAGACTACGAAGCCATCAAGGCCGGATGTACGGACTGCACTGAAGTCGGCGCGCTTTTGGCCAAATCGACCAACGTCGTCGCGAATGGAAAGTCCAGCAACAATACCCAGGTCCGTGGCTACACTGCCACGATGCTGTCCCTCAACAACATTAATATCGATCTCGGCCGCGGCTTCACTCTCGCCGACGAGGAACATGCCACACATGACGCCATCGTCGGGTACGACATCGTCGACAATCTCCTTCCCATGGGGGATCCCATCGGGAAGGAGATTCGCGTCGACGGAGTGCCCTATACGATCGTGGGAGTGGCTGAGCGCCTGGGCAAAACCCTCGGCCAGTCGCAGGACAACTGGGTGGCCGTCCCCATTACCACTTACCAGCAGACTTACGGCTATAACGACTCCATCGATATCTATGCCCGCACCGCGGGCGGCGCCGCCGCCATGAGCCGCGCCGAAGATCAGGCCCGCGTCATCATGCGGGTGCGGCGCCACCTCGGTCCCGGCACACCGGATGATTTCGAGGTCGAAACCAATGACACCTTCCTCGATATCTGGAAGCAGATCAGCTCCATTTTCGCGAGCGTGATTCTTGGGCTCGCCTCGATCGCTCTGGTCGTTGGCGGCGTCGTCATCATGAACATAATGCTTGTTTCGGTCACCGAGCGCACCCGCGAGATCGGCGTGCGCAAGGCTCTCGGCGCCAAGCGGCGCGACGTGCTCGTGCAATTCCTTATCGAAAGCGGATTTCTCGCGCTGGTAGGCGGCGCACTCGGCGTTATGGGCGGCGTCCTCGTTGGCAAGCTCATCACCATCTCGGTTGGATTTCCCACCGCCGTTCCGCTTTGGGCAATCCTCTTAGGTCTTTTCCTCGCCACGAGTGTTGGCATTTTCTTCGGTGTTTACCCGGCCAGCAAAGCCGCCCGCCTCGACCCTGTGGTCGCGCTCCGGGCAGAACTGTAAAGTGAGAACCGTTTTATGGCGCAAGGACAAGGTCGTGAATCCATCCGAATGGCGCTCTCAACCCTGCGCGCCAACAAACTGCGCTCGGGGCTGACGATTCTCGGTATCGTCATCGGCGTCACTACCGTGATCACCATCTCCTCCGTTATCAGCGGCGTCAATAACCGCGTCAACGACTGGGTGTCTTCTCTCGGCACCAACGTGATCTGGGTTTTCCACATGCCCGTCATCGGCGTCCGGCCCACCGCCGAGATGCTGGCACGCAAGAAGCTCAACATCGAGGATGTAAAAGCATTGCGCACCCTACCGCACGTGGTGGCCGCCGACGGCGGCATTCAGCACGTGGGGCAGTTCCGGGTCGGAGCCGTCAGCGTCAAGTACAACGGCAAGAAGGTGGCCGGCACGATCCTGACCGGCTCATCCGCAGCTGTCAGCGATGTCAACGATCTGACACTCCTCCAGGGTCGCATGTATACCGATGCCGAAGATGAGCGCGCTGCCCATGTCTGCGTTCTCGGCCACGACACCTGGGAAGAACTTTTCGGCGATCAAAACGCCATCGGCAAGCAGGTCAATATCGAAACCGGCCTCTACACTGTCATCGGCGTACTCGACAAGCAGAAGCAGCCGTTCGGCGGCGGCAAGAATCAGGCCGACAACCAGGTCTACTTTCCTCTCGGCACCTTCCACAACCTGCATCCCGAGGACAAGGACATGTGGGTCAGCGTGAAATATGACGACCCCAAAAACAAATCTCTCGTTCAGGAAGAGATCCGCGAGATGCTCCGCATTCGTCGCAAGGTTCCTGTCGCGAAGCCCGACGATTTCGAGGTCTTCGGGCCCGATTCACTCTCCAAACTCTGGTCCCAGATTACCGGTGGCCTGGTACTCTTCATGATCGCGGTCTCCAGCGTCGGCCTTATGGTTGGCGGCGTCGGTGTCATGAACATCATGCTCGTCTCCGTCACCGAGCGAACCCGCGAGATTGGTGTGCGCAAAGCCATCGGTGCCACCAAGCGAACCATACTGACCCAGTTCACCACGGAAGCTGTTACGCTATGCGCACTGGGCGGCATCATCGGGATACTTCTAGGTGCGATGATTACATGGATCATCTATTTCCTCCCCATTGGCCTCCCGGCGACTATGTCGCTCCTGTGGGTGACCATAGGCTTTACTGTCTCCTGCGCAATCGGCCTGCTCTTCGGTATCTATCCAGCCTGGAAAGCTGCAAATCTGGACCCCATCGAGGCCTTGCGATACGAGTAACTCCGCGAGTGACTGCTACCTTGTGATAGGCTCGGTGCAATCACTTTAGAGCTACCTCATGATCAAAGGCCAGGCACGCGAGTCCATTCGAATGGCGCTGTCCACGCTCCGCCAGAACCGCTTGCGCTCCGGGCTCACGATTCTGGGCATCGTCATAGGTATCAGCACCGTCATCATCATCTCCTCCACCATCAACGGGATCAACCTGCGCGTCTCCGCTTTTGTCGATTCGCTCGGCAGCAATGTCTTTTGGGTGATGCGTGAGCCCCTCATCGGTGTTCGCCCCACGGCCGAAATGCTCGCCCGCAAGAAGCTCACCCTGGGCGACGCACGAGCCCTGGCGCGTCTGCCACACGTGATTGCGACCGATTCCGTCATCGATTATCAAAAGCCATTTCAACCCGGCGCTATCAGCGCCAAGTACAACGGAAAGAAGCTTTCCGGCGCGATCCTTGAAGGCGACACCTCGCAGGTAGGCGATGTAACGGACATGCCGCTTATCGAAGGCCGTCTGTTCAACGGAGCCGAAGATCAGCGCAGCAGTCATGTCTGCGTCCTCGGCCATGACGCCTGGGAGGCGCTCTTCGATGGCCGCTCGGCCGTCGGACGGCAGATCACCGTCGATACTGGCCTCTACACCGTTATCGGTGTGTTGGGCAAGCTCAAGCAGCCCTTCGGAAGCGGTAAGAATCCCTACGACAACACCATCTACTTTCCAATGGGAGCCTTCCGCCACCTTCACCCTGAACAGGACGACGTGCAGATAGTCGTCAAGTACGACAACCCGAAAAATAAGGCACTGGTGGAGGAAGAGATTCGCGAGATGCTGCGCATTCGCCGCAGGGTGCGCGTGCAGTCGAACGATGACTTCGACATCACCTCTCCGGCAGCCCTCACCAAGCTTTGGCAGCAGCTCACCGGCGGCCTGGTGCTCTTCATGATCGCCGTTTCGAGTGTCGGATTAATGGTCGGCGGCGTGGGCGTGATGAATATCATGCTGGTCTCCGTGACGGAGCGTACCCGCGAAATCGGCGTGCGCAAAGCTATCGGCGCAACCAGGCGGACCATCCTGACTCAGTTCACAACTGAAGCAGTCACCCTCTGCGCGCTCGGCGGCGTCATCGGCATCCTGATTGGCGCTGTATTGACGTGGATCGTCTATTTTTTGCCCGTCGGAATTCCCGCGACGATGTCGGCTCTCTGGGTAGCGATCGGCTTCAGCGTCTCCTGCGGAATCGGCTTGGTCTTCGGCATCTATCCAGCCTGGAAGGCTGCCACCCTCGACCCGATTGAAGCGCTGCGATACGAATAGAACTTATTCCGCGCCTAACTGGTATGCCACCCCGAATCGCCCAATCTGGAACAGTGGCTTCTCCGCCGGTGGCCAGATATGAATGCTCTCCACTCGGGGTGAACCCGGCAGGCGATGCACCTCGGTGGTCCCCACAAGTGCTCCGGTGGTGGCAACGTGAAAATGCACGCTCAGCGCGTCGGGATCCGCGGCCCGCGACCACCCGAAGACATATTCGCCCGGCTTCAATTGCACGCCTCCGATATTGATCGGGGCCTGCACCACCATGAAGTGCGAATACTTGCCATCTGCCGAATACCCTGCCGTAATCAGCACAACTCCGGCGATGTAGCGCCCCTGCTTATCGACAATGCCCGATGCAGTGCGCATCTCCGTCTCAATGTGCTCCTTCTCCACGGGTGCGCGCGTCGGCAACAGTGCCGCCAGTTCAGCGTCCGTCGCCTGCCGCCAGGCGCTCTTTTGCGCATCGGCAACTAATTTGCGCGCCGCAGTAGGTTTCTGCCCAAGAGCGCATGCGACTCCCGATCCCGCAACCAGCAAACATGCTAAAAAAAACAGACGCTTCATCCCAACTCCAATCCCTAAGTCCCGATCTCTCGTTCCTACTGCCGGTTCTTTCTCAAAGACTCGAGCGGCACAATGCCGCGTTGAAGCGCTGCGGTTGCCGCCTGCGTGCGATCCGTCACGCCCAGCTTGCCCAAAAGGCTATTGATATGCGTCTTCACGGTCGCCTCGCTGATCTCCAACTCCGCGGCAATCTCCTTGTTGCTCTTGCCATGCACTATCTGCTCCAGCACGTCGAACTCGCGCTGCGTCAACTCTTCCGTGCCCACGCGTTCCGCCAGGCGCTGGGCGATCGCCGCTGGAATGTGCTGCTTGCCCGCCTGCACTGCGCGAATAGTCGCAATCAGCTCTTCGCTCGTCATGCCCTTCAGCAGATAGGCCCGGGCCCCGGCCTGCAGAGCGCGGAAGATGTCTTCGTCGCCGTCGTATGTCGTCAACACGATGAATCGGGCCCCGGGCGTTTCCATGCGAATGCGCTGAATCACTTCGACGCCGGTGAGCCTGGGTAAGCGCAGATCGATCAGAGTCACAGCCGGCTGGTATTTGCGAAACTGGCTGATCGCTTCAACGCCATCTGCCGCTTCACCCACCACCTCGATCCCCTCAGTAACCTTCAGCAACGCCACCAGGCCTTGCCGCACAACGTGATGATCTTCCACTACCAGTACGCGAATGCTCTCCTGTGCCACGCTTACTCCTTTGCACGCGTTTCCGATTCCACCTGTTCGGGGATGTTGTCGGAAACAAATCCCTTTGCCGCGGGCGCCCACAATCGGACGGTGGTGCCCACTCCCGGCTCGCTCGTGATCTCCAGCTTGCCACCCAAAGCAGCGGCGCGTTCACGCATGCCGGTCAGGCCAAAGTGCCCCCGGGGGGATCCAAACTCGCCGTCCTGATTTGTTTGAGCAATTCCCTGGCCGTCGTCCCGCACCTCCAGGGCAATCTCGCCCGGCGTGTATTCGAGCTGCACGTTCATGTGCTTTGCCCCGGCGTGCTTCTTCACATTATGGATGGCTTCCTGCGCGATACGTACAATTTCGCGTTCGCTGCCGGGCGGCAGCGGACGATACGCCCCGTAGGAGCTGAAGGTGGCTTCCAGCGCATGCCCTCCGGCGTGCTCCACGAGCCTGCGCAGTTCCACAGGAAGCGTGGTCTCTCCGCTATCCTGCGAGCGCAGCGCCCAGATCGACTGGCGTGCGTCAGCCAGCCCTTCGCGAACAATCTCCCGGGTGCGGTTCAAATGCTGCTCCGCTGCATCCAGGCGGTTGTGCTTCAGCAATTCGCTCAATACCTCTAGCTGCACGCTGATGCCCACGTACCCTTGTGCGAGCGTGTCGTGTATCTCGCGTGCGATGCGGGTGCGCTCCCCCAGCACGGCCTTGAACTCCCGCTCGGCGCGGAGCAGCCGCAGCTTGAGCGCCAGAAACACGAGGCCCAAAATCCCCAGCGCAAGCAGCACGTAAAACCAGGCGGTCTGGTAGAAGTGCGGCTGCAGCGTCAATTGCAGGGCGGCGCCTTTTGTATTCCACACGCCATCGTTATTCTCCGCCTGCACGCGAAACGTGTACCGCCCCGGCGGGATATTGGTGTAATAGGCCGTGCGCCGCGTGCCCGCATCTGTCCATTCACGATCAAACCCCTCCAGCTTGAAGCGGTAATGAACCTTCTGCGGCGCCACAAAGCTTAGCGCTGCATAATCGAAGGCGAAATGATTGTGTCCGGCCGGAATGGTCATCGGCGCGTCAACCACGGGCAACGTCTGCGCGACATCATCCACCGCGAAGCGCTCCACCACGACCGGCGGCGCCACCCTGTTCACCGGGAAATGCGCGGGATCTATCTCAACCAATCCTTTGGGCGTGGCAAACCACAGTTTCCCATCCTGCGACTTCCACGCCGATGGATGACTATTGGTCGCGGTTTCCCGGCTGCGCAAACCGTCCGCTGTCGAAAATTGGAGCCAGTCCGAGCAGTCGGCGCTATCCATCATTCCGCTCTCTGCGCAGTCGCAGCGCGCCAGCCCGGTGCCGGTCGCAAACCACAGATGATGCAGCCCATCATCCAGAATGGCGTGTACCGTCGTATGCGCCAGTTGCGGATTCTTGACCGCTTCAAATCGCATCCCGTTCCACAGGTTCCACCCACGATCCTGCGTACCCACCAGCAGCGATCCGTGCGCCCGCGCCAGCAGGGAAGTGATCACGTTACTCGACAATCCATTCGCCGTCGTGTAGTTCTGAAATTTCGCACCGTGCAGCCGCGACAGTCCAGCAAAGGTCGCGACCCACAGGTCGCCGGTCGTGTCGCGCGCCATAGCACCAACAAGATCATTGCCCAACCCGTCGTCTTTGGTATAAGTGCGCATCGATCCAGGCGTCGTATCGCCGGGCTTGTTCCAGTGCGTCAACCCATGCCGCGTGCCGATCCACAGCGATCCGTCCGTATCAGCGAGCAGCGATCGAATGAAGTCGTCCGGCAGGCCGTCGGCCGAGGTGAACGTCACAATACGGCCGCCGCGAATCCGGCTAAGCCCGTCCGGTGTTCCCACCCAAACATCTCCGTTGTCCGGAGCCAGGGACAGAATCACATCGCTTGCCAAGCCGTTCTTCACCGTAAATGTGGCCGCGGCTGGTCCAGCGGCGCTCGTGCCGGCGCCGAGTCCCGGACGCAACTCAGTCACGCCGCTCCCGCTCGTTCCGACCCATAAGGCGGCCGCCCCATCCTGTATCACGGTGGTGGTATTGTCGCTCGCCAGCCCCTCGTGCGCCCCGATCATGCGGAACCTTTGGTCGCGCAGGATCTGCAAACCATTGGTCTCGGTACCCACCCAAAGATCGCCTTCGTGATCCTCCAGGATAGCCAGCACGCTTGCTGAAGCCAGCGAATCGGTCACCGGCATCTGCTCAAGCTTGCCCGCTGCATAGCGTACAAGCCCGCCGTTCGTGCCGATCCACAGCGTGCCCTCGCGATCTGCATACAATGCCTGCACCCTGGTTCCGGGCAACTCCGAGCCTACCCTCCACTGCTGCACGGTTGCACCGCCGTCCATGAGTTCGACTGCGCTGTTGGTGCCCACCGCCCGCATGCCGCCGCCCAGTTCCGCGCGAAACCCCTCGGGGGGCTTTGGGACGCCCGTCTCACCTTTCGGGGCCGGCGTCCGGCTCACCTCTACGGCCCCATTTTCCGTCGTTACCAGAATGGTCTCGTCACGCTCCTCTTTCAGCGCGCGAATATCTTCCCCCGGCAGGCCCGTGGCCGTCGTAAAGATCTGAACATCGCCGCCTTTGAGTCGCGCCAGACCGGCGCTCGTTCCCACCCACAGAGCGCCGTCCCGAGTCGCCAGAAGACATTGCACATCACTTCCAGGGAGCTTGGGTTGCGAATTGGTGTCGAACACCGCAAAGGCGTGGCCGTCAAACCGCACCAGCCCGACCTCGGTCCCCAGCCACAGAAATCCGTCCGTGGTTTGCGCCAGTGCTTGGATCGTGTTCTGCGGGAGGCCATTCTCGAGCGCCCAAGCCTGCCGGTTATAGTTGGCCACGGGCGTTGTGGGCTCCAGGGCGACCGCGCGGGAAGCCCACAGGCCCCCGATCAGACCGCAGAACAAGGCGGCTGTCTCAAAAATGGACAGAACCCGAATTCCTCGAGAGTGGATCGAATTGAGGCCACGGACCATTGTTGGTATTCAAAGGTGTGCATCTCCACAGTACCTGCCCTACCGCGTCCCTGCACAGCCATTCGGACCTGTTCGAACTCTTTCTGACTGCTTTCTCCACCTTTTGATGGACCACGGGCTCCCACAATCGGTTCAAGACATCCAGTTCTGCTGCCGATACTCTATGCATGTCTCCTGAATAGCCTGTACACACTGGCTTGCAAAAATTTCGGGTGGGCCGCGACGCGCAGCCCACCCGATTCCTTTTTTGGGCAGGATTTTGTCCTAGTGTTCCCCGGGGCCCTTTGCTCTCTGGACCCTGTCTTTTGCTACCCTCATCTCGCCATGGAATTTGCGACGCTGCGCCTCGAATGCCACCTTCCGCTCGCCATCATCACGCTTGATCGCCCCAAGGTGCTCAACGCCCTTAGTGCCGCTACATTTGCCGACCTCGAAGCCGCGTTCACCGCCCTTGGCACCGATCCGGCGGTGCGGGTCGTCCTGCTCACCGGAGCGGGCGGCCGCGCCTTCGCTGCCGGGGCCGACATATCCGAACTTGCCCAGGTCGGCACCGCCGAACAGGGCACAGGCTTCTCCCTCCGCGGCCATCGGGTGTTTCGAAAAATCGAAACCCTTGGCAAGCCAGTGATCGCCTGCATCCAGGGTTTTGCGCTCGGCGGAGGCTGCGAACTCGCCATGGCCTGCACCCTGCGCATTGCCGCCGAAGACGCCCGCTTCGGCCAGCCCGAGGTTAAGCTCGGCGTCATTCCCGGGTACGGCGGCACACAGCGCCTTCCGCGCCTCGTGGGCCGCGGCCCAGCGCTCCGGCTCCTATTAACAGGGGAAATGATCTCCGCACAGGAGGCGCTGCGCTTGGGACTCGTCGACGAGGTCGTTCCTGCTGCCGAGCTCATGCAGCGTGCCCAAGCCCTTGCTCTAAGCATCGCCGCCCAGGCCCCGCTGGCGATCGCGGAAACCTTGCGTGTGGTCGATGCAGGGCTCGACTTGCCACTCGATTCCGCGCTCCAAAACGAGGCGGAGCGCTTCGGCGCCCTCTGTGTCACCGCCGACAAGGCCGAAGGCACATCCGCATTTCTTGAAAAGAGAGTCCCCTCCTGGACGGGCCGCTGAGCCGAAGGCAGACGCGAGCTTAGCGGGCGAACTTGAGCGCTGGTCCAATCGCCCACGAAGGCACGCCGAACCGCCTAAAGCCTTCCACTTGACGCCTGCTCTTCCGGCGCGGCCTTCAGCGGCAACTTCACCTCGAGCGTCCCGGTCCGGTCGTCCAGCATATCCCGCACGGCGAGTCGGATATAGGCGGTTCCTGCGGGCGCATTCAGTTCCTGGATGCCCGAGAACAGCGCATCCGTCTTGGCCTTGGGCCCTTTCTGCCCAGATGGCGTGCCCTCATTCAGGATGCTGTTCAAAAGCCGCCCTTCATCGTCATATGCGGCAGCCGCAAACTCCAGCTTTGGCTCTTGCCCCCCCGTCGCCGCCAGCTTCTTCAGTTGCTGGTCAATAACCTCGTAGTCAATCAAGTACTTCTGCATCTTCACCGGCTTTGGAGCGCTCACGGGTTTATTCTTCTTCCGCGTCTTGAAGTACGCCGGCGTATCCACCAGCGTCATCATCTCCTCCTTGGTCGCCATCTCCGGCTTGCCTTCGGCCGTCAGGTGCGCCACAAAGAGTAGATCGTGCAAAATCGGCGCGCCGTGCTCGATGTTCGCATACAGCGTGTCCTTTGCTTTCGCCGCTTCAAATCTCGCTTGCAATGCGTCGACGGTCTTACCTGACTTCACCACATCATCCATCACCACGTAGTAATACCGCCGGTAGCTCAGCGTATAGTGGCCCTTGGGATCGTTCGCCAGCGACACCTCAATGGAGCGCTGCTTGCCTTTCTCCGCGGGATCGAAGTCGTTTGCCGGGGGTTCGTAGGTCAGACTGTAGTAATCTTGGCCATCATCGATTGCCTTCGTGATGAGTTCGTCGATGTGGTTGTTGCCGTGATATGCGCGCCCCCCCGTCTGCTTCGCAATATCGTCCATGTATTGGTAATTGACGATTGCATCCGCCTCCGCCGCATAGGCCTCCGCCCCGCTCACGCCGTGAAGATCCACCGGATAGAGTGCAATATTGGCGTGCATCATCGCGGTGTAGGTCCGCTGCACCATCTCTTTCGTCAGCTCCGTCAGGTCCAGCAATTCCGGGCCGCCCTGCGGTCCAACTGCCATCGAAGGTGCCGCTCCGCCGCCCGAAAGGTGCGCCGATCCCAGCATCACCGGCCCCACAGGAATCGGGAACCGCCCCGAAAGCCAGATCAGGTTTTTCCGCCCCGGCACGCCCTTCAGATACTGCGCAATGAAGTCCAGGTTCGACAGCACGCCGCCCACATCGTTGCGACCCAGGTTGCTCCCGAAGATGAACACCGGCGGCACATGCGGCCCCGGCCCCTTCGATAAAATCGCCTGCCGCAACAGTTCGTGGTCGCTGGTGAAGCCCTGCACCAGGTCAAGCTTCATGGTGTTTACAAACAACGCCATTCGCACCCCAGCCGGTGCATGATCGACAAAGTCCAGGAGCTGCTTGTGAAACAGCATCTGGTCCTCGCGCGGCGTGTTCACCATGTCGTAATACAGCACATACAGTGGCCCCCGCTCCGGCGCCGTAGGAATATCCACAAATGTGTTCACAGGAAGCGGCGGTAGCTTCGGGGGTACGTAGGCGTTCACGCTGCCCGTTACAGCATCGAACGTCATCACCTTCTGCTGCTTGTTATCCTCGCGGACAATAAAGTCGCTCTTCTTCAGCCCCTTCACCGGTCGCCCGTTCTTGTCCGTCACCACCACGTCCACGGGAACCCGGCGCACCTGCAACGTGAACAAAGGCGCCTGCGATGAATCCTGGCCCGTCTGCTGCACCTCCGCCCCCGCCATGGCGCAAACCAGCATGGCCGTCACGCTCACCCAAACCGCATACTTCCTCATGCAATCCCCTTCTGCTTCTGGCTGCTCTTCATAAAGACACACATTCCCGCCCAGGGTTTCTGTGAGTTAGCTCTAATTTAGCGCTTTGTAGCTGAACGAGTCCTCGCCGTCTGCCGCCTCGACCTAACCCCTAATCCTTGCTTCAGTTCTCCGCATAGTCCCAAAACGCATCCGCCAGCTCTGCCCCGTGCTCGTTCAGGATCCGCCGCGCCGCCCGCTCCACTTCCTCAATGAGTCCATGCAGGTATTCCCGGGATTTCGAGATGGCCGCCACCCCCACCGTAGCCGACTGCCATGTCACGGCCTCATCCATCTCCGCAACGGAGATGTTGAAGCCTTGGCGCAGCTGGTCTTTCAGCGAACGCACCACCTGCCGGCGGTCTTTGAGTGACTGCGCGTGCTCGATCCGGATTTCCAGCGTTAGATGCGCTACCGGCATACTGTGAGGTGTTTTTGCACCCACAGTGTACCGCGCCGGAGGTACAGACATAGCCCTTCATCGGCAGGAAGATTGGAGCTATTGCCCGATGGAAGCCGCGGGGAATTCGACATAGCGCGACCCGCAGGCTACCGGTTCGCCAATGCGGCTGCCGCGCAGGGCATTTAGAAAGACATCTTCGCCGGCCGGTGCCAGGTTGCCTTTGTGCGGGCCAATCGCGATATCCGCATCACGCGCTATAAAACGTGAGTGCTGCTGGTCGTCCGCGAAGACGTTGTCGAATTGCAGGCCCAGCTTATGCGCCGCGTCGAACCCCGCGAACGTATAGGTGCCGGCAGTCTCAATGTGCAAGTCGGAAAGAAGGATATCGCGGTACACAGGGATCATGTCGCCGGGCAGCTTTGCGTAATAGGGTGTGAAGAGCAGCGGGTTTTTTACGTTCCGCATGCAAACATCGCGATAGACGATTTCATGGACCAGGCCGCCGCGGCTGCGATCCGATTTGATGCGAATGCCGTTGTCGGCACCATCGATGGTCAGGTCCTCGACCAGCATGTGATCGACGCCGCCATCGGTGCCGCTGCCGATGGACATGCCATGACCGGTATAAAAATGGTTGTGCGCGACGGAGATGTTCGACGACGGTCCGGCATGGCCGGACTTGACGGCGACGTCGTCGTCGCCCGTGTGAATGAAGCAGTGTGTGATGGTCACGTTACGCGAGGAGCTCGGATCAATTCCATCGGTGTTCCGCGCATTCTTGGGCGACCATATTTTTATGTCCCACGCGGTAAAGCCATCGGTTTGGCCCACCGAAACATGGAACATGGGCGAATTGCGCAGGGTGATGCGATACATGGTGAAGTTGTCAGCGTGATGCAGGATGATGAGCCATGGGACGCTCTGGTACAGATCTTTTACCTGGGCCTGATGCGCCAAGTCCCACCAGCTCACCTTTTGGCCAAGTAGTTTTGCGCCGCCACGGCCATCGATGGCGCCCTCGCCCATGATGCCGCTGTTTTTCGCCCCGTCGACGGCAATGACGGGCTTGCATCCGTGTCCTTTCTGGTTGACGACGCCGCACGAACCGGGTGCGAGGTCGTAGACGCGGGGATCGCGCGAGGCGGCGAGAACCGTATTGGCGGCGACAACAAGCGTGACGCCGGAGCGTAGATGCAGGGGGCCGGTGAGGAAGACCCGCTTGTCGCCGGCAGATTGAAGGACAACAGCATGGCCGGCAAGACAGTGATCAATGGCCTCCTGAATGCGGGCGGTGTCGAGGCGATGCTCATCTGCTGCAGGGATGGCGTCGTGTTCTGCCTGAATCTCCGCATCGAGGACGGCACACGCAGGCGGGAGGTGCGGTTCGGTAACGGTGCGGGTGTCCTGGGCGACGAGAGCGGGAATGGCAAGCCCGAAGAATAGGCCAAGATGGGCAAAACGCATGGAGCCTCCAAAAAGTCGGCCGCGGAAGAGGACAGACCACGTGAAGAGTCATTATTGCACGGAATCCGACAACCGAGAGCTCCAGTGAGGCCGTAATATCCAGACCATGTACGCTGATTGCGGGGAAAATCAGGCAATATGCGGCTTGGGCGGCCTCTTTGCGCGGAACGGAACTCACGCTTGCTGGTCTGACCTCTTGCCGTATACAATTGCCTCGATTCGCAGTCGGCCACCGGGTACACGCTGTATCTTGTGCCGGCCGCGCGTTCCCTTCAGGTCCAAAAGCACATCAGGAGAATCCTGTTCATGAGCATCGGATTCGCAGTTCCCGAGCGCGGTAGGCTCGATCTTCTTTCTCTTGGGGCACTCGTTCATCGCATCGACCCCGGCATTGTTCCCTTCCGGAAGGCCACGCAGGCGCAGATCCATGTGAGCGGCGGGGAGTTCAACGTGGCGGCGAATCTTGCGGATTGTTTTGGGATGCGCACGGCGATTGCGTCGGCTATGGTGACTTATCCGATCGGCGATCTGATTGCGGAGCGAGTTCGGGCGATGGGCGTTCGGCCGTTCTACAAGGGGTTTGCGCACGATGGGGTGCGCGGGCCAAACATGGCGACGGTGTACAGCGACCGCGGGTTCGGAGTGCGGCCGCCGGTGGTGTTCTACAACCGCTCCAATGAAGCGGCGGCTCAGCTCAAGCCCGGCGACTTCGATTGGGACGCAATCTTCGGCGAAGGCGTGCGCTGGTTTCATAGCGGCGGGATTTTCGCGGCGCTGTCGCCGACCACTGCGGACCTGGTTATTGAGGCGATGCGTGCGGCGCGGAAAGCAGGCGCCATTTGCTCCTTCGATTTGAACTACCGCGAGAAGCTATGGAGCGCCGGCGGCGGGGCGCAGCGCGCGCAAGAGGTGCTGGCGGCGATCGTCGAGAACGTGGACGTCCTGGTCGGGAACGAGGAGGACCTGCAGAAGGGGCTTGGATTCGCAGGTCCGGAAGTGGCTGCAAAATCGAAGCTCGATGCGGGCGCGTTCTTCTCCATGATCGGCCAGGTGACGAAGCGATTCCCGAATATGAAGGCGGTAGCCACGACACTGCGTGAGGTGCACACGACGACCCGGCATAGCTGGAGCGCTGTGGCGTGGGTGAATGGCGATCAATTGGCAGCCCCTACGGCGGAGTTGGACGTCTATGACCGCGTGGGCGGCGGGGACGGATTCGCGGCGGGATTCTTCTACGGCCTGCTGAGCGGCGCCGCGCCGCAGGACGCGCTTAAGCTGGGCTGGGCGCACGGCGCACTACTCACCACCTTTCCCGGCGACACCACAATGGCCACGCTGGATCAGGTGAAGGCATTTGCGGCTGGTGGATCGGCGCGCATTCAACGATAGTTTTAAGACCTCGTATTGGCGAAGGAGCCTCAATGAGTCAAATGAAGCTGCATGTTCTTGCCTTATCTCTGCTGGCTGCATCCGCTCCGCTCTATGCGGCCACCTGCGATGTGCAGAAGTACGGGGCAAAGCCGGATGGCAAAACCAAAGCTACGGCCGCGATTCAGGCTGCGATCGATGCGTGCGAGAAACAGGGCGGCGGCACAGTGCATCTGGGCGCGGGAATCTATTTGAGCGCGCCGATTGTCCTGAAGAGCAACATCACGCTGCAACTCGACAAGGGCGCAACGCTGCTGGGGTCGCCAGACCATGCGGACTATCCGCCTAAGCGCGAATTCCGCGCGCCGGGAATGCAGTCGCTGGTGAGCGCGACGAATGCCGAGAACGTTGCCATCGTCGGTGAGGGCACGATCGATGGCAACGGCGAGAGCTGGTGGGTGGAGGCACGTGCCATCAAGGATCACGGGATCCTGGGCAGCGAGCACACGCGGCCCCGGCTGGTGGTGTTCGATCACTGCAAGCACGTGCGCGTAGAAGGCGTGACGATCCAGAATTCGCCGATGTGGCAACTGGTGCCGTACTACTCCGATGACGTGGTGATCCGCAATGTCAGGGTGCTGGCTCCGCCGCACTCGCCTAACACCGATGCGGTCGATCCGTTCTCGTCGTCCCATGTGGTAATCGATCATTTGTACGCTGATGTAGGCGATGACGACATCGCGATCAAGTCGGGCATGATCAACTCACCGGGGCCGGACTCGCCGAGCAGCGACATCACGATCAGAGACTGCACTTTTCTGCACGGGCACGGATTATCGATTGGCAGCGAACTGGCCGGCGGTGCGAACAACATCCACGCGGAGCGCGTGACCTTTGACGGAACTGACAACGGGATCCGCGTCAAAGCGAATCGCGACCGCGGAAACGACGTGGGTAACCTGTCGTTCGAGGATATTCAGATGAAGAATGTGAAGAACGCGCTCATCATCAGTGAGTACTATCCGAAGGTGCTGCCGCCGGCAGGCGAATCGGCGCAGCCGGTAGGCCGGCTCACGCCGCACTTCCACGACATTACGCTGGAGAATGTGACTGCGGTAAACAGCGTGAACGATGGCGCGATTGTAGGCTTGCCGGAATCGCCGGTGCGGAACGTGGTGTTACGCAATGTAAGCATCAGCGGCAAGCGCGGCATGATCATCGGCTACGCCCAGGTGAGTGGCACGCATGTGAGCATCAGCGCAACCCAAGGAACCGGCATCTCGAAGGAAGCGGGAGCGGAGGTTTCGCTGCGGTAGCATTCTCGAGAGCAAAATGTTCACGGTCCGCCGGCCAGAGCCGCCGGACCGTCTGCGTCTGCGGTCTACCGCGTTGCGGCGGCGCCGGCGTGATTTTCTAATGGTCTCGCGGCTGCTTCGCCCAGGAAGACGGGGACGATATGGCGATCGTACAGGTTTCCGGTTACGTTCCGGGCAATTACGGCTTCGTTCTTCTCGAGCAGGTCCAAATACCTGCGGCCCATTCTGGCGGCTACTTTGAAACCGACGTGCAATAGCTGGCGAAAACTGCTGTTGTAGGCCATGGCATGCGGATCATGGCGCAGCGCAGAAGTGTATTGCTCACTGGTCCAGGTGCGCACGTCTTCGGGTGAGGGCAGCTTGGCTTGGGCAATGTCGATAACGGTGGCGTAGGGACCGCAAAGCTCTTCGCGATGGGCGAAGGCTTCGGCGTAGATTTCCTTGGCGAGTTCCAGACCATCCCCGCCCGCTTCGGCAAGGCCGATCAGTTCTTCGAGCCACGTGGTGCCGGCAGTCTTCAGGTGAACGCCGGCGTTGAAGCGGCGGATGGTGCGGTGGATCGCAGGATAGATCGAAAACTTGTCGCTACCGGAGTGGACGCTGAGTTTAAGGTTTGCCGGCAATCCGAAGTGTTCCACGGCATACGCAATCGCTGCCACATCAAGGACGAATTCGCGTTCAAATTGCGCCACGTCTCCAACGTAATCCACACCCTTATTGAACCGGCCGCTGAACTTGGGAGCGATGGTCTGCACCGGAATACCTTCGGCGGCAATGGCCGCAAGGATTACCAGCAACTCGGCGGGCGTCTGCGCGCGATCAGTCTCGTCCATGGAGATTTCGGGGATAAAGTTCGTTGTGCCCTTCGCGCCTGCAATTTTGCGATAAACCTCCCCGGCGATCTTCACCGCGGCCAGGAACTTGCCGGCGATTTCGCGCAGTTCGCTTTCGGATAGGGTGAAGCGTTCGGCGACCCCGGGAAGCTGGACTTGGCCGACAAGATTTCTGTGGGCGCGAACGAAGGAGTCGATCTGCTCCTGCGGCGCGGTTTGACCAATGAAATCCGCGACGTCGATGGTGTAGAAATCGCAGGCTAGCAGGAAGCGGTCTACGGTCTGCACGCCGATGTGATCGGCGTCGACGAAGTAAGGCAGATCCCAGCGCAGCTCCCTGACCGCGGCATCGGCGGCCCGGCGGGCGGAGTCCGGCTCCGAGCCGATGATCGTATGCTCGCGGTTCGATTTGTTCCACACGGGCACAATCTCCACTCCATGCTCAAGCGCGCGCCGACACGCCTGTAGTTGCGCCTTCGCTTGATGCGCAAACCGGTCACCGGTTCCGATGGAGTACTTGGCAAGCTGCAACGGCTGATTCCCCATGACACGCTCCTGGCTAAATGCGGAGATGCTGTTCCGAAACAGGCAGGCCACTCCGCTGCGCCAGCCCACAATTCTCCTCCTGATCGTTACAGCCGATATGCTCTCTTCACCAGTCCGTAGGTGAGGTCATAGGCAAGCTCGGCCGCTTCATTCTTCCTGAGTCGGTGTTCCGTGACGAGACCCGCAAGGAACGCGCAATCGATTCGGCGGGCTACATCGTGCCGCGCAGGGATCGACAGGAAGGCGCGCGTGTCGTCATTGAAGCCGACGGTGTTATAAAAGCCGGCAGTTTCCGTGACCTGTTGGCGGAACCGCAACATGCCTTCCGGACTGTCGTGGAACCACCATGGAGGGCCCAGGCGCAAGCATGGATAATGTCCCGCCAGGGGCGCCAGTTCGCGGCTGTAGCAGGTTTCGTCCAGCGTAAACAGAATGATGGTGAGGCCGGGCTCATTACCCATTCGATCAAGCAGGGGCCGAAGGGCATGTACATAGTCGGTGGCCTGCGGAATGTCAGCCCCAGTGTCGCGGCCGTACCTCTCAAAAACCATCCGGTTGTGATTGCGTACCGAACCGGGGTGAATCTGCATCACGAGCCCGTCTTCCACGCTCATGCGGGCCATCTCAGTAAGCATCTGCGCCCGGAAGAGTTCCCGCTGAGCGGCATCGGCTTTACCGGCGCTCACGCGCCCAAAAAGACTCGCAGCGTCCTCTGTAGACAGATCTGCCGTCTGCGCGGTCGGGTGACCGTGGTCGGTCGCCGTACAGCCCAGTTCCTTGAAGTACGCGCGCCGCGAGCGCAGGGCGCGGAGATACCCGACCCAGGTGCCGGTGTCTTCACCTGTGAGTTCGCCGAGTTGCGCAATTCGTTCGCTAAATCCCGCAAACTCCGGATCGACTACTGGATCAGGCCGAAATGTGGGGATAATTCGGCCCTTCCAGCCAGATTCGCGGACGGCCTGGTGCCATTCGAGAGGATCGAGGGGCGAATCGGTGGTCGCCAGAACCTCAATCCGGAAGCGGTCGAAGAGCGCGCGAGGCAGGAACTCTACCGTTTGCAGCTTGGCGGAGATGGAGTCGAAGTATCGATCCGCGGTATCAGCCGAGAGCGGCTCATCGAGCCCAAACAGCTCCTCGAAGGCGAAGTCCAGCCACATCCGGGTAGGCGTCGCACGGAACAGGTAATAGTTCTCTGCAAATATCCGCCACACCCGCCGCGGATCCTGGATTCTGGCCGCGCCGATCTCCAGATCATCCAGCGAAATACCCTGGCTGTAAAGCATGCGATAGATGTAGTGATCGGGCTGTACAAAGAGGGTGGCGGGGTCAGGGAAGGGCTCATTCTTAGCAAACCAGAGCGCCTGCGTATGCCCGTGAGGACTCACGATGGGCAGATCCTTCACGTGCGCATAGAGGTCCCCGGCGACAGCGCGGGTTGCCGGATCGGACGGAAACAGGCGGTCTGGGTGCAGGAGCATAACAGAGCTGTCCTTCGGGTTACTTCAGTGGTCTGACCTTTCACTGGTCAGACCACAGTATACAGTTGTTCCGGGAGGTTTGTTGCCGGAATTCTGAGAATCTTTTCCCCCGATATGAGACACTCGAGTGGTACGCTCATGGGACACGCCAGTTAACGTTTTCCCGAGGTGTTTCAACCTATGCCACGCACCAAACCGCAGACTTCGGAATCCCACCGAACCATGCAAGTGGTCAACCACGTACGCGCCCTCATCGAAAACGGAACACTGAAGCCCGGCGATCAGATTCCCCCGGAAAGAGATTTGGCGCGAACGCTGCAGATCAGCCGTGCCAGCCTCCGAACAGGAATCGGATACCTTGCGGCGCTGGGGGTGATGAAGATCAAGCATGGGGTGGGCACGTTTGTGGCAGACGGGCCGCCGGACTTCGGTCGGGCTTCACTCAGCTTCATCGGCGCGCTGCATGGGTTTCAGTCGTGGCAGATGTTCGAGGCGCGCATCCTCATTGAGAGCGGCATGGCAGCACTGGCAGCGGAGCGCGGCAAGGAAGAGCATCACGCGGCATTGGCCGAAGAGGTCGCGGAGATGTTCGCCACCATCGACAAGCCCACCGACTACTTGATTCACGATGTTCTGTTCCACCGCGTGATCGCGCAGGCCTCAGGGAATCCGATTCTCGCGTCCATCATGGAAACGGTGACCTCATCCATGTATGACAAGCGGCGCAAGACTGTGGAGCGCGCCATCGATCTGCGCGAGTCGGCGGAGATGCATCGGGAGATCTATCGCGCCATTCGCGGCCGCAAACCCGGCGAGGCCAGTAAGTTAATGGAGCAGCACCTACGTATGGCGCAGGCCGCGCAGGGTATGGAGCGACCGGTCGGAAAGAGCAGGTCTGCCGCGGACGGGGAACAGGAATCCAGCAGCGACGAGCGAGCCGCAAAGGCCGAATCCAGCCGCTGACGAAATAGGCTCAGGCTAGGCCGCTGGCACACGCAAGGGGATCGCTCTCTGCTCCATCAGGCGCCGCACGCGAACCGCAATCTCCTCGCGAATCGCGCGTACCGTTGCAACATCCCGCCCTTTTGGATCAGGCAATGGCCAGTCGTCGGTGTCGAGGCCGGGAATGTAAGGACACTGCTCACCGCATCCCATCGTGATAAGCATCTCTGCACCCGCCTCAAGAGAATCGGTCAGCTTCTGGGGCCGGGCTGTGGACAAATCAATCCCAATTTCCCGCATGACTTCCAGCACTTCAGGATGAACCCGCTCCGCCGGCTGGGTGCCGGCGGAGATGGCCAATGCCGCTGCCGGATCTGCCAGATGATTGAAGATTGCTGCCGCCATCTGCGAACGACCGGCATTGTGAATACAGGCAAACAAGAATCTGCGCATGGATTGTCTCACCGTCCCGCTCAATTCGAGACTACGGGCTTAATGGCGTACACCCGCACGCTGGCCGCCGCTGCGTTGACATCGTACTCCGACAACAGCCTCTTCAGTTCGTCGTGAACGCTCGTAACGCTGGACCCGGAGCAGCAACCTCCGGCGATGGGAAACTGCGACGAGGTGCTCATGGCCGGCGAGCAGCAGCCGGACTGGTTCTCAACCTTCGCATAGGCATTCAGATCCTTGCCGGTGTCCACGACCTCCACATGCGCAAAGCCCGCGTCCAGCAGTCCGGTGCGGTAGTCCTCGATGCGGATTGCGCCCGCGATGCACCCCACGTACGCGGCCAGACTGGACGCAATTTGTTCGGGCAACTCGGCCTTCAGGGCAATGTCGCTGACTGCTAAACGGCCCCCGGGCTTCAGCACGCGAAACACTTCGCGGAATACGGCGCGCTTGTCTGGCGCGAGGTTGATGACGCAATTACTGATAACGCAATCGGCCGATGCATCGGGCAGCGGGATGCGATCAATCGTGGATTCGTGGAATTCGACATTTGCATATCCTCCTGCCTCGGCACTGGCGCGTGCACGCTCAAGCATCGCCGGAGTCATGTCGATGCCAATGGCGCGGCCCTCGGGTCCAACCTTCTGGGCAGCGAGAAATACATCGAGGCCGCCGCCCGAGCCCAGATCCACCACCACCTCGCCAGGCTTGAGATGCGCCGTCGCAGTCGGATTGCCGCAGGACAGGCCCATGTTCGCCTCCGACGGAATCGACGTCAGTTCCTCCGCCGAATAGCCGAAGGCCTCCGCCACCGCGCGCACACCATCGTGCTCACTGGACAGGGTGCTATTGGCGACTGCGCCGTATTTCTCCTGGACGGATTGCAACACCTGATTCGACATGGAGCTCCTCTCACACCAAAAACATATTCGTTAAGGCGACTATATGCTTGACCGACACATCTGTCAATGCGAATATATTATGGATGGCTGGCAAACAAACCCTCGATCTCGAGCTGCTTTTTCAGGCTTTGGGAGACAGAACGCGGCTTCGGCTACTTAACCTCATGGGCGACAAGGAGCTCTGTGTCTGCTATCTGGTGCAGGTTCTGCACACGCCCCAGCCCAAGATTTCCCGGCATCTAGCCTACCTTCGACGCGCCGGAATTGTACGGGCAAGGCGTGAAGGCAAATGGATGCACTACCGCGTCGTCATGCCTGCGCATAGCGGAACGGCCATGATACTTCGGCAAACTCTTGAGGCACTCCGCGCCGAACCCGCAATGCAATCCGATCGTGCGCGACTCGAGAAAGCGTGCTGCTCATCGAAGCGGCCGCGCGCCCTGCTCGATGCCCCGTTTCCAAACGCCGTCACCGCGGAGCCCTGCGAGGTGTGTGCGTGAGCGCCACGACTGCCACGGGGGGCCGAAGCTGCTCGCCAGCGGTGCGCCATCAGCTCTCGTTTCTCGATCGCTACCTCACTCTCTGGATCTTCCTCGCGATGGCCGCCGGCGTGGGCATAGGGCACTTCATTCCCACCTCGGCCGAGTGGGTAGATCGCTTTCAGGAAGGAACAACAAACATCCCCATCGCCATCGGCCTGATCGTAATGATGTATCCGCCGCTGGCAAAGGTGCGCTACGAAAAGCTGAGCAAGGTATTTCACAATCGGCGCGTGCTCGGGCTTTCTCTCCTGCAGAACTGGGTAGTTGGTCCCGTTCTCATGTTTGGCCTGGCGCTGCTGTTTCTCCACGGCGAACCCGCTTACATGCGCGGCCTCATCCTCATTGGTATCGCGCGCTGCATCGCCATGGTGTTGGTGTGGAATGAGCTAGCACAGGGCGATACCGACTATGCTGCCGGCCTCGTGGCCCTGAACAGCGTTTTTCAGGTGGTGTTTTACAGCCTCTACGCTTGGGCTTTCATCACGGTGCTTCCCGCGTGGTTCGGTTTCAAGGGTGCCGCTGTCCCCGTCACGATTGCACAATTGGCCAAAAGCGTTGGCATCTATCTGGGCGTCCCTTTCGCGGCTGGTGTGATCACGCGTTTCACGCTCCTGCGCCTGCAGGGCGAGGTATGGTATCGAACCCACTTTATTCCCCGAGTCAGTCCGCTCACGCTCATCGCCCTTCTTTTCACGATTTTAGTGATGTTTTCGCTCAAAGGAGATTTGATCGTTCGCCTTCCCTTGGACGTTGTGCGCATCGCAATCCCACTAGTCTTGTACTTTGCCGCCATGTTCCTGGTGAGCTTCTGGATGGGAAGAAAGCTGGGCGCGAACTATGCGCAATCGGCGACGCTTTCTTTTACCGCGGCGGGAAACAACTTCGAGTTGGCCATCGCAGTGGCAGTGGCGGTGTTTGGCTTGAACTCCGGCGAGGCGTTCGTCGGCGTGGTGGGTCCCCTCATCGAAGTGCCGGCGCTGATCAGCCTGGTAAACGTGTCCTTCTGGATTCGCCGCCGCTACTTTGGAGCCGAAGCAAATCGGACTCCAATTCCTTCGGAATCGACCGCCAGTTGACGAGGCGCTCATCTTCCGCTCCAGCGCTCTGATGTACGATGAGTGCCGATGCGCCTCTCGATCTCACTTCTGCTCTTCATCGCACTTTCGATTGCCAATGCGCAGGCGTCGCCATTGGTGATTGCCTATGTGTTTCCGCAGAACACTCCACTCTCGCCAGGTCAGATCGATCCGCGCGCCATTGATCGTGTGAATTACGCCTTTTCGGCAATCGACCACGATCGCATGGTGGTGGGCTCGCCCCAGGACGCGACGAACTTCGCGGTTCTCACTTCGCTGCGGCGTCAGAATCCGCATCTCGCTATTTTGGTCTCCGTGGGCGGGTGGCTCGGCTCCGGCCAGTTTTCGCATATGGCGGCGACGTCTGAAAGGCGCGCACTGTTCGCGCAGAGTGTAGTGGAGTTTCTGCGCAGGTATGGTCTGGATGGATTGGATGTTGACTGGGAGTACCCGGGCCAGCCGGGTTCAGGCCACGCCTACAAGCGCGAAGACAAACAGAATTACACCGAACTCCTGAAGGAACTTCGAAGCCGATTCGATGAAGAGCAGCGGCGCACCGGCAACCACTTGTTCCTCTCGGTGGCGGCGGGCGCAACAGAGGACTTTCTGGCTCACACCGAGATGAACAGGGTGGCACAATACGTGGACACCGTGAACTTGATGACCTACGACTACTACGAGCCGGGCTCAGAGAAGATCACGGGACATCATGCGCCGCTGTACCGCAATCCCGCGGATCCCGAGGGAGTTTCTACGGATGGCTCGGTACGTGCCTTCGAACAGGCTGGCGTCCCAGCGCGCAAGATCGTGGTCGGCATCCCGTTTTATGGACATGTGTGGAAGGACGTTCCGGATCTGCAGCACGGGCTCTATGAGCCAGGCAAAGCACCGTCGAACGGCGGCGCACCCTTTTCCCAGATTCAATCTGAAATGCTTGGCCATGGCTTTGTTCGCACCTGGGATTCGGCAGCGCATGCGCCATCGCTTTACAATCCGCAGACTCACATGTTCGTCTCTTACGATGATCCGCAGTCTGTAACCGAGAAATGCCACTATGTTCTCGACAACAGACTGGCCGGGGTAATGTTCTGGTACTACGGTGCAGATAATGGCGTGCTGCTGCATACCATCGACACGACCTTCAATCACAAGTGAGGACGCGATGAGCACCCCTGAAACCTGGCTCTTGTTCCTGACCTTCTCGCGCCACAAGCTACTCAACGAGTACTGGCCCCGCCTGCGCACCTGCGTCGAGTTGCTCAATGACGAACAGGTATGGTGGCGTCCCAACCCCTCAAGCAACAGCGTTGGCAATCTTGTGCTGCACCTGAACGGCAATGTTGGTCAATGGCTGGTTGCGTCCTTTCGCGGCGAGTTCGATGGCCGCAATCGCCCCGCGGAGTTCAAGGCAAGCGGCGGCGCCTCTGCACACCAATTGCTTCAAATGCTCGAAAAGACAATGAGCGATGCGGCCGCGGTGCTCGCTGCCCTGACCGAGGAAGACCTGCGAAGGCCGATGGTGATCCAGGGCTATGAAGTGACGGGCTTGGCAGCGGTCTACCAGGTCGTAGAACACTTCGGCTTGCATTATGGCCAAGTCGCTTACATCACCAAGATGCTCCACGATCAGAGTCTCGGCTTTTACCGTGAGTTGGATCGAACCGGCCGAGTGTCATAGGGGCCCCGCGGCAATTCGCACACCTTCATTGCCACATTTGAATACGCACAAGGGAACGTCGTTGGTGTGCGTGCGGCAAGGGCAACCCAGTCAATTCCCGCACCGCGCAAGCGCTCGATCTGCGCCGTTCCGAGGCCTCGATCAAGATTTGCCTGCAGATCTTCACCTTCTTTCCATACGCTCGTTAAATCAGGCGCGATGGAGGCGATGCCGCCGTCCTTCGCGAGATCAGGCAGGGCGCTGCGCTCGGCAATGGCGCGGAAGTTTTGGGAATCTTCCTGCGGGGCGTTGATGTAGTTGCTGTCGAGCGCAAAACGGGCTTGCACTGGAGTGTGGGCGCGAATCCAGAGGAAACCTTGCTCCCAGGGATTCGCGGGCGTGCTGCCGGGAAACTCCACGTGGGCAGAAGAAGGAAACGTCTGCTCCTGCACAAAGTAGAACAGCGAGCCCACGACGCAGAACAATGCGGCCCAGCGCCATGCGCTGCGGCGCAGAGCGCGTTCACCCAGAAATGCGCCGACGGCGAGAAGCATGAGCACGTAAATCGTCTGGTAGATGCGCAGCGGCTGGAGGCGCGCGACGAGGGAGCCGGCGTCAGATACGCGCGCAAATGCGAGGGCAACGACAATTGCGGTTGCGCCCGCGGCGACGGCCATGCGCGCTACATTCCGCGCTGCGGAGCCACCCGGTTCCGTAGTCTTGCGCGCAAGCCAATAGAGCAAGATGAGCGGGGCAATAAGGCCGAACTGCTCATACCAGTGCCAGGTGGCAACGAACCAATAATTGCGCGTGAGTGCCACCTGCACGTAATCGGGGCTCATTCTGGGGCTGATCCACGCCAGCACAGCGGCTGCGGCGAAGCTCACCGTGCAGACTGCCCCGGTTGTGATCCAGCGCGTACGGGGCGTTTCGCTGGAGGCTGCGAGGAGCAACAGCACGCTGCCGAAGGCGTATGCGGCCATGAGGGGATGCGCCAGCGCAGCGAAGGCAATGCAGGCTATGCAGAGCGCGCTGCTCCACCAGGCCCGGGGCGATCCTGCGCGCGCAAAGTCGAGCGCATATAGCGCCGCCACAATTGCGAACAGGGTGCACGGAGTGGAGATGGTGCGCGCGGTCACGTACGGATCCATCACGATCAGCGATGTGCCCGCGGCAGGAATCGTGAGGGTTAAAGCGAGCAGCGAGACAGCGCCGCAGCGCGCTTCAAGACTGCTGGTGCAGCGGGCGACAAGCAGCCATCCCGCAAATAGGGTGGCCCAGATGCCGGCGAGGTAAAGCATCAGCATGATTGCCATCAGGCTGATGCTTGTGATGCGCACCAGCGCCGCCACCATGGGCGCGAAGAGTTCGTAGCGCAGATGCGCGGTGGCAAAGCCCGACCAGTATGGGTAGAGTTCGGGGTGGAGCAGATGTTGAATGCCGGTGATGTAAACGCCGCCATCTTCAACGAACGGATGATAGCCATGAACGGCGAGCGCCACTGCGGTGAGGCCGGCGCAGATCGCTGCACCGCGCCGCCAGTCCGATCTCAATGCCTGTTGCGAAGGGACGGACTGGAGGACTGCTTCCGATGTGGCCAAACCTGATTCTCCCTACAACGATCTGCCACGCCGTGGCACAGTTCTCAAGCGCGCAACCCGGCGCGCGGGAGCAGTCCCGCCACCGAAGGCAACTTAAATAGGATTCCGTCCTGCTGTCAGCAAGTTGTCTTTCCCGGGTGCAACCTAGGGTTTTACCGAGGTCGTACCCTTGAGCCAGCCGTCAAGCTGACCGGTCAATCGCAGGTAGGAAATTTCAGCCTTGTGAGCATCCAGACGTGCGTTAAGCATATCGACGTATTTCTGGCGTTCCTGGATGCGTGCTTTCATCTCCTCCTTGGGCGTTATAACAGGTCCGCCGGTTGCGTGCTGCGCCTGCAGGTCGGTGCCTTTGAGCTGTTCCTGCGCAATCTGGTCGTCGAGATCGGCCATTTCGGCCTTCATGGCCAGCTCCGGGATGGAGCGCGCCAGCTTGTGCCGGTCCGCAGACTCGTCGGCGCGTAGCGTATCCAGGTCCATCTGCGCGCGCACGGCATCAAGCTTAGATTGCTGCGCGGCTTTGCTGCGCACGCGATCGAGGAGCGGAACCTGGAGCGTGAATCCGAACGAGGCAACATTATAGATACCGTTGAGGTTGTAGAACTTCTCCACGTTTTCAATGGGACTTACGCGGCCATAGTTCGCCGCAAAGCTGACCGAAGGGCGCCAGGCATAGCGCGCATCGCCCTGCGCCTGCTGTGCTTTGGCGCGAGCACTCTCTGCGGCTGCGCGGATTCCGGGCGTATCAGGCAACTTCTGCGTGCTGCCGAATCCGGCCGTGTCGTCCGGAATTGCCGGAATGCTGTTCGAATCGATGCGGACCTGGTCCGGAGAAAGACCGGTCAGCTCGGCCATGTGTCCGCGCAGGTCTTCAAGATCATCGCGCGCCTGCATCTGCTGCAGGTGAATTTGCAGCACGTCGCGCTGGGTGGTCTTCAGGTCCAGTTCGCTGTCGAGGTGCGAGCCGACGCGGTCCTGCATGATGGCGAGCAGGTGCTGCGCATAGCCCACCTGATCATTCAGCGCGGCAGAGACCTCCTGCGCATGGTCAATCGAAAGGTAGGTGATGGCCGCGTCTTCCTCCACCTGCTGGCGAATCTCCTCGAGTGAAAGTCGCGCGGCATCCAGATCGGCGCGCGCCGCGCGCGTGTAAGAACGCTGCTGCAGGCTCCAGATAAGGGACTGCGCCTGTACGGTAAAGATGGTGGGAACGGAAAGCATGATGCCGTAGGCATCTCCCACTCCACCATCCGCTACCACGCTGGGAATGTAGATATCGCGGGCGACACCCACGCCGGCCTTTGCTTTGGCAACGTCGTTTTGGGCGGCCTTGATGCGGGGGCTGTTGGCAAGCGCCATACGGATGGCATCGTGAAAGGTTAGCTGCGCAGAGCACGGGGTCGCCGCAAAACACACGAGCATTGCCAGCGCACAGAAGCACGCCATGCGAGGAGATCCACCCTTCTTGCACTGCGGGATCGTTCGCGCCATTCTCGTTCCGATTCCGGATCCCCCGGCTATTTCACGATCTCAACCTTGAGCCCATCGCGGAGCCCGTGGTCATCCATTGCATGGGACACAACGGTGTCCGCGGGAGTGAGCCCGCTGATAATCTCGATGCGCATTGGGCCCGCCAGGCCGGCTCGCACCGGCACTTTTTCCAGCTTTTCGCCGTTCACGCGGTAGACGTACTGCTTGCCTCCGTCGGTGTACAGGGCTTCGCGCGGAATGGTGAGCACGTGGGCATGCTTCTCCACGATCACCGACACGGCCACCTCGGTGTTGACCGGGAGTTGCCCGTTGTCGTCATCGATGGTAATGAGAGAACGGCCCCCGCGGCGGCCTGCGGCGGCATTAACGGCCAGAGGCCTTTGCTCGATATGGCCATGCCAGACGCGGCCGGGCATGCCGTCCCACGTAATCTCCACCGGCGCGCCGATATGCAGTTTGGGTATATCGGGCTCCTCGAAATCAGCGCGAACATGGACTTTGCTCAGATCGGCCACATGCAACAGGTCGGTTCCGGCCGGAACAAAATCCCATGGTTCGACGGGCAGAATGTAAACAGTGCCCGAGATCGGGGAAGTAATGTTTGCGTTTCCGTAGCTGATCTGCTCCGCCGCAACAGAGGCCTTGTCGGCAGCCACGCGCGCCTTCCAGCTCGCGATGTCGCTGGGACTGTAGCGGTGATGAATTTTTTGCTGGAGCGCCTTCAGGCTCGCATTAGCAATGGCGAGACGCTCCTGTGCGGCTTCCACTTCCGCCGGAGAGACGTCGCCACGCTTTTCAAGCCGCTGCAAGGTGGCAAGCGAGGCGGCCGCCTGCTGCTGCTCCGTCGTGGCCTTCTCCAGGTCGACCGAGGAGGCCATGCGATCTTCCTGCGAACCGTTGTTTAGCACGTTCTGCTCGTTCACCTCCGCTTCATCCAGGTCCGCCCGCGCCTTCTCCAGCCGGGGAATGGCGTATTGATCTTTCATCTGAAGCAGCGGCTGACCGCGCCGCACCTTCTCGCCCAGGTGCACATAGATCCGCTCCACCAGACCGGAGAAGTTGGCGCGCGCAGGGAAGTCTTGGACCGGAACCACGGCGCCGGTGGTGGCGACGGTGCTTTCCACGTCGGCGTATTCGGGATGGGTGACGCGCACCTGAGCCCTGGTGCGCGTATTGGAGTAGATGAACCCGGCGGTGATGAGCACAAGAATGACCAGGATTGCCGTCTGCCACGGGCGAAGAATGCGCGGCTTGGCGGATGGCATGGCCGGGCTCATGGCAAGCGCACCTCCGGCGATGGCGGAAGCTGCACGTTCCTCACAGTAGGAAGTTCCTGCGCGGCACGGAAAGGCACCGGCTTCACCACTGGCGAGCGGTTCAGAAGCGGATGATCCCACGAGGCCACATAGAACTGCGGCGTACCGTGGGCGAGCGGCGTGAACCCGCCGATGTTTTCCGCACGGGGGTCGATGGGAAGATGCTCAACCCGATAGCGGTGCACCCTGAGGTCGTTGAGCATCCAGTTTCGCTTGTCGGCGATGATCAGATACCAGTGCGCCTGGTGCTGGAAGCTCGCGACGGTCTCGATGGGTAACCGATAGAGGAAGTTTCTTCCGGCCCACAGATTCTCTTCCGGCGAGTCGTCGTGGCGGAAGTAGCGGATGGCTGGAAAATCCACCGGAAAGACCACCCTGGCGCGCAGCGCCGGCGGCGCGTAGTGCTCGAAGGTAAGCGCCAGCAGCGGGTCGGGGATGGCGATGGAGGCGTCGGCCGGCAGCTTCTGGAGAGCCGGCGGTAGATCGTCAACCACCTTGTAGAAACACTGCTTCTGCTCCTCGTACCAGTAGCCGACCACGGCCTCGCGGCAGAGGAACCACGCCATTGCGAAACCGAGAAATACGATCCCTGCGCGGCGCAGATTCCCGAACAGCCGCTGCGAGACGACCGTGGCTGCAATGGCAAATCCAAAGCAAACGGGAATAACAAACCGCGGTGAAAGCATGCCGCCGTGAATGGATGCGATGGCGTAGCCAAGGAACGGATAGAGCATGAAGAAGAGCACGCCGGCCGCCTCGTGCGGCGGAATGGGCCAGCGATTCCGCTCCTGGACGACCGGCTCAAGCCACGCGGGCAGGATGCGGCCGCGGCATGACGGGCAGACGCTGGCCGCGCGCGCAGCGGCAATCCACGCGACCACCGCCACCACAAACAACGCAAGAATCGGGATCAGCACAACCTCGACCATCTCGGTGTAGGAGTCGGTGGCCTGATCGAGCGACACCTTGTTCCACGCATAAGGCGCGAACTGCGCGATGGAATGGGCGATGAGCGGCCGATAGATGAGCAGCGGCGATGCGGCGATCAGCATGCCTCCCCAAACCCGCCAGTCGATGCTCCGCACCAGCTTGCCTGAACGCGCCCGCAGGAAGGTGCGAGTGGCTTCTCCGGCGGCGACGGGAAAGAATGCCAGCACCGCGAAGTAATTGGTAGAGATGCCGGCGGCGAGAGCACAAACCATTCCGACGAGCGCCAGCCAGCGCGTGCGCGGCGAGCGCGAGTCGTCCGCGACACGCGTCCAGCAGAAAAACGCCAGCATGGCAAGACCGAAGAAGATGGCGTAGGACCGGCTCTCGAAGCTGTATTCGAACGCCGCCATGCACATCAGCAATACCGTGCCGCCCAGAGCCCACGTGCCCCGGATGCGTCCGCGCAGGTACTGGAACAGCGATATCAATCCGACCCAGTAGCCAAGTGCGGCGGGAAGGCGATAGGCGAACTCGTGATCGCCGAAGATCGCCCGACTGTAGTGCACCAGGATGTATGTGATGGGCGGATTGGGATCGGCGCCGCTGGAAAGCGCTTGCCAGATAGAAGCCAGCCCACCGGTCTTTGCGATGTGGAGGGTGATTAGCTCGTCGAGCCACAACAGCTTCATCGACGACAGGCAAAAAACGACGAGGAAGTAGAGAACCGATAGCCAGGCGAACCACCAGCCCGGCGCCACATCGATGCGCTGCTCCAATGTGGGCCGGCTGGTGTCGTTCGTTTGGCGAAAAGTTTCGACTGCGAAGTTGTCCGAATGCACTCTGCTCATGCAGCCTGCTCTTGCGCTCCCGCGTTCTCCGCAGGTTGAGGTCTCGACTTCTCTTCGTGATATTCCTGCTCGGTATTGATTTCCCAGAGATTCTCTTTGGTCTTGATTCCGTTCAGAATGTTCTCCACCGCGGCCATCGCGGTAAGCATCGAGTGATCCTGATTGTTGTACTTGTGCATGCCATTGCGGCCAACGAGATACAGATTCTCGAACCGCTCCATGTAATCCACGATCTCGTCGAAGCGCTCGTAGGTGCCGAAGTATGCGGGATACGTCTTGGGAACGCGGAAAACGCAGGAATCGCGCACTTCAGCAGGGTTGAGGATGCCGATCTTCGCTACTTCGTGGATGGCGAACTGCTTGATCTCTTCATTCGATTTCTTCCACAGCGGGTCTGTGTCGTAGCAGAAATATTCGAGACCGATCCACACCTTCGATGGGTCGGAGACCAGGAATGGGCTCCAGTTGTTGAAGACCTGCAGGCGGCCGACTTGCACATCGGGCTCCTGGATGTAGATCCAGGTATCCTTGACGCGCGAGCCATCCGGCTCGGTGATGAGCAGCCGGTCCACAAGCAAGCCGACGGTAATGAAATCGCGATACTGGAGGCCGTCGGAGATAGCCTTCACCTCGTTCGGAATCTCCGCATCCAAGGAGCGCAGCAGCTCGCGAATGGGCATCGTGGAGAAGACGTAATCGCCGGGAATGTTGACCAGTTCGCCTTCCGGGCTGCGCGCGTCTACCGACGCTATGCGCTCCGCCCCGTCGATACCCTCGCGCACGTGAAGCTTTTCCACGCGCCAGCCCAGGCGGACTTCGCCGCCGCCCTGTTCCACGAGTTCTGCAACGCGCTCCCAGAGCTGGCCGGGCCCGTATTTGGGATAGAGAAACTTTTCGATCAGCGAGGTCTCGGCGTCCTTCTGGCGAATGTCGCCGCTTGGCCGGCGCTTCAGCAAGCGCGAGAAGAAGTGCGCGACCGCCTTGCGCAGCGATAGGCCCTTGATGCGCTGCGCGCCCCACGCCGCGGAGATCTGTTCGCAGGGAACGCCCCATACCTTTTCCGTGTAGCTCTTGAAAAACGTGCGGTACAGCTCATTGCCGAAGCGATTGATGAGGAAGTCTTCCAGGCTCTTTTCCGGGCTGCGCTTGAAGATCTGCGATTTGAGATAGCTGAAGAGAATGCGCACGGTGCGGAAGAATCCCAGGCGGCGCAGAGTCTCCGGCGAAAGCGACAGCGGGTAATCGAAGAACGAGCGCATGAAGTAGATGCGGCTCTTGCGCGGACGAACCAGCATTACGTGGTCGGAGTCCACCGCGACCGGGCCGGGAGCTTTGCCGGAATTCCGGTTGGCCTTCACGGAGCGCTGCTGGTTCTGATAGCTGATGGACAGATCGCCATCGCCATGCGCGCCGGCAATGGGCATGATCTCGGTCCACCAGTCCATCACGCGATCGGACTTCGAGAAGAAGCGGTGACCTCCAATATCAATGCGATTGCCGTTGTGGCGAATGGTGCAGGAGATGCCGCCGATCCGATCACTCGCTTCAAGCACGATGGGCCGGATGGAGGACTGGCGGCAGAATTCGAGAGCGGCAGTAAGGCCCGCCGGCCCGGCGCCGATAATGATTGCTGTCTTTTGTAAACCACTCATAAAAAGAAGTTCCCTGCGGGTTGAGTCTTGCGCGCCCCCGGAGTGCTTGCACACGCTTGGATGAGGTGAAAGGCGTTCCGGTGACGGTTCGTCCTCATTTCCGCGATTCGCCGGCGGACTCGTCTACGCACACGTCATTCAGCGGGCGTGCCTTGACACGAGGTTGCTCGTATCGCCCATGACAGTTCCCACGCGTGTGCAATCTAAAAAGGCAAGAATTTAGCTTTTGTTCTCTAATGACTAGCCTGACGTGGTGCGTCAGCCTCTCCCGTGTTGTCTTAAATAGCTTTGACTTCAGATCCTTCTAGTTGGCGGCGTGCCCATATCGTGCAGGTGATCGGTAAGATTCCATCCCGAATAGGCACGTTGCCCTCGCGGCGGTTTTTGGGAATCGCCGCCATTGGCAGGCCGAGTGGGCGATGGAAGCTGCACAATGCGGGACAGTCCCAGTGCAGCTGACCCAAAGGTTGTAGACACGCCCGGCGCCGCGGCAATCAAGGTTCCGCTAAGCTATGCGTAGACCTGTTGAAAGGTTGCTTTCCCTTTATGTGGTGCCCCAAGCGGGTAGCAGGCGCCGGCCTGTTGTCTGTGTGTCTTCTCTGGTTGTCCTCCTGCGCCAATGTAAGTACGTTTGGTAAGCTCTCCTACGCCTCTGCCGCAGCCGACCCGCTCGCAAACTATCGCCTGACCGGTCAAACAGACCCCGCTCTTGACCCGAGCATCATCCACCAGGGCGGCACGTATTATGCGTTCACTACGGATGTGACGGGATTCCCCTCGTCGGGCCACCTGCCCATCCACTGCTCGCAGGACAGGGTGAACTGGACCGATTGCGGCTACGTCTTCCAGCAGATTCCGCAATGGGTTGTGCAAGATGAACCGGGCATTGTCGGCCTGTGGGCGCCGGATATCTCCTACTTCAACGGCGAGTATCACCTTTACTACAACGGCTCGCTGCTCGGCAGCCAGCAGACCGTCATCGGTCTGGCCACCAACGTAACGCTCGATCCTACCGATCCGGCATACAAGTGGGTCGACCGCGGTTTGGTGCTGGAGTCGAAGCCCGGCGACGACTTCAACGCGCTGGATCCAAACATCCTCATCGACACAGATGGCAGCGTCTGGATGACCTACGGCAGCTACTGGAGCGGCATCAAGCAGCGCCAGATCGATCCGCACACCGGCATGCTGCTCGCCTCGAACCCCACACGCTACGACCTCGCCACCCGTCCAGGCGTACCCGACGACGCCATCGAAGGCGCATCGCTGGTGCACCACGGCAGCTACTACTACCTGTTCGTATCCGTGGACCACTGCTGTACCGCGAGCACCGCCACCGACAACTACAAGCAGGCCGTAGGGCGGTCAACCAGCCCGCATGGCCCGTTTGCGGACGAAGACGGCACGCCGATGATGAGCGGCGGCGGCACGGTCCTGCTGCAGGGCGATGGCACCTGGAACGCGCCGGGGGGCGGCACCGCGTATCTGAACGACGCGGACGGCGACAGCCTGCTGATCTTCCACGCGCAGGATTTGAGCAAGGGCGGCACACCGTACTTCTGGGTGAAGAACCTGACCTGGGCCCACGACTGGCCCGGCTTCGCGCAATAATCTGCGGGAACGACGAGGCGACCTGATCCGTACCAATGGGTGCGGAGTTCAGACGATGGTCAAGTTTCTCCTTTGGTGCATTTTGCTGGTGCTGTGCTGGCCGCTGGCGCTGGCCGCGCTGGTGCTTTATCCCCTGGTGTGGCTCTTGCTGCTCCCCTTCCGGCTGCTGGGCATCGCCGTGGGCGGCGCGCTGGATCTGGTGCGCGAAATCATCTTCCTGCCCGCGCGTGTGCTGCGCGCGATCTGAAACCTGCTCCTTTACTTCCCTGCGCTCCAGCCGTTAGCTTGACCCTATGGCGGGGGTTCCTCTGGTACTCGAAGGCAAGACAGCGCTGATCACCGGCGGATCGCGGGGCATCGGGGCGGAGACGGTGCGGCTGTTTACGCAGGCCGGAGCGCGGGTGGCATTCAGTTACCGGCAGGCGCGCGAACGAGCAGAAGCTTTGGCGGCAGAGTGCGGTGGGAACGAGCGCTGCATCGCTATCGAACAGGACCTGGCCACGCCGGCGGACGGCCGAGCGCTCGTCGATGCTGCCGTCAAGGCGTTCGGCACACTCGATATGCTCGTCGTCAATCACGGCATCTGGCCGCCGCACGACGCGCCCATCGCCACCATGAGCGAGCGCCAGTGGCGCGAGACCATGGGCGTGAACCTCGACTCGGTCTTCGGCCTGGTGCAGGCTGCCGTGGCGCAGATGGAACGGCAGACCGTCTCCGATGGTGACGCGCGCGGCCACATCGTTCTCATCAGCTCCACCGCCGGGCAACGCGGCGAGGCCTATCACGCCGATTACGCCGTGACCAAAGGCGCGATGATCAGTCTTACCAAGAGCCTGTCGAGCGAGCTCGCTCCCAGGGGCATTCGCGTAAACTGCGTAGCGCCGGGCTGGGTGTATACCGAAATGTCCGCGCCCACGCTCGACCATCCCGAACTGGGCAAGCGCGCTACCGCGCTCATCCCGGTGGGGCGGCCGGGCACGCCGCGCGAAATCGCCGGGCCGGTGTTGTTTCTCTGCACCCCGTTCGCCGGATTCATCTCCGGCGAAGTGTTGAATGTGAACGGCGGCGCCGTGCTGGTGGGCTGAGGCGGCGCATCTGAAATCAGGAGAGGCCCTGAATGCGCAAGTTCCCGATCGCTGGGTTCATCTGTCTGCTCTTCGCCGCACCGCTCGTCTTCGCGCAAACCGCACCGGCTCCCGTGGACCAAAACGCCACGTTGCAGGCCGACAATGAAGCGGCCAAAAACACGCAGCAGGCTCGCAACGCGCTCAACGCCATGGTGAAGGCGCTGGGCGGCGATGCCTGGCTCAACATGCAGAACCGCTTTGAAGAGGGTCGCGCGGCGGGCTTTTATCAGGGCAAGCCCGACCTGGGCACCATGCAGCTCTACGAGTACCACGCATGGCCCGACAAGGATCGCATCGAGGTGACAAAGCACCGCGACGTGGTGGAATTCTTCGTAGGCAATCAGGGTTGGGAGGTCACCTACCGCGGCAAGCGTCCGCTGCCCAAGGACCAGGTGGACGATTACCTCCGCCGCCGCAATCACTCCATCGAGATGGTAGTGAAAGTGTGGATGAAGGATCCCAAGTCGATCCTGACCTACGAAGGCCAGCATCTCGCCGATCGCCACCTTGCCGACCAGGTCACCGTGATCTCCCCGCAGAACGACGCCGTGACCATCCTGATGGACGCGGACACGCATCTGCCGCTGCAGCGCGTCTTTCAATGGCGCGACCCGGTCTACCACGACAAAAACACCGACACAGAAGAGTACGACGACTATCACATCATCGACGGATTCCCCACACCGCTGAACGTGACCCGCATGAAGAATGGCGACATGGTGAGCCAGTTCTATCTGGTCAGCGCGCGCTATAACCAGAAGCTGCCGGAAAACATCTGGGACGTGGACGCGGCGGCGCGCCGCATCAAGAAGCGCTAGGCGAGACACCCGGAAGCGGGCCTAGGGCGCATCGACCCGGGTATGCGCGCCAGGCCCGCCCTGGCAGGAACCGGGCGCGCCATCCCTTTACAATGGAAGAGAAGAAAGGGACTGAAACACCTATGGCGCACATGGTTTTTTGCGTTCGCAACAAGCGCGAAATGGAGGGGCTGGAGGAGCCGCCCTTCGACTCCGAGTTCGGACAGAAGATCTACAAGAACGTCTCCAAGGCTGCCTGGCAGGAATGGCTGGAGCGCCAGAAGATGCTGCTCAACGAGTACCGGCTGCAGCCCTGGACGCCCCAGGCGCAGCAGTTCCTGGTGGAGCAGATGGACGAGTTCTTCTTCGGGGAAGGCTCAGCGCTGCCCAAGGAGTACGTGCCCCCGTCGCAGTAGCTTATTCAAAGGACCGCGGCGCTTCGTTGGTCGATCCGGCAAAGCATTTTCCACGAGGCCCTGGTGTACACTGAACAAGACCCCAGAGGCGGCTCGGCCGAGCCGCCTCGATCGTGTCGGGACGTGGCTCAGCCTGGTAGAGCACTCGCTTGGGGTGCGAGGGGTCGGCAGTTCAAATCTGCCCGTCCCGACCATCTTTAAAATCAACAAGTTACGGAATGTTGACTCCTTGGGAAATATCCTAAGCGAGGGGTCTATTTCTTGCAAGAATTTTCGCCTGCTTGGCGTCTCCTAAAGTCACCGCCGTTTTGCCTATCAGCCATGGGGCATTGAGGCAGAGTTGTGCAAAAGGCGTCCCGCAATTGCTGTGACATTGGAGTAGAGTTTGAATCAAGAAAACAATCTGGTGCTAAGCGGAATTCTGTGACGGACACACTCAGCCCAAGTGATCGTAGCCACAGGATGAGCCTGATTCGGAGCACAGACTCAGCGGCTGAGATTGTCGTCAGAAAATTGATTCACAGGATGGGCTACCGCTTCCGGCTGCACCGGAAGGACCTCCCCGGCACACCCGACTTGGTTTTTCCGAAGTTGAAGAAAGTTGTCTTCGTGCATGGGTGCTTTTGGCATCGTCATCCAGACCCCGAATGCAGTCTTGCTCGTCTCCCAAAATCGCGTCTGGATTTTTGGGTGCCCAAATTGACACGCAATCGAGACCGTGACGAACGGAATACCCGTGCGCTCGTTGAAGCCGGATGGCAAGCTATAGTGGTTTGGGAGTGCCAACTGTCCAATCTGGAAAGAGTGGAGTCAACTCTCAAGGCTTTCTTGGGGGAACGTGTATGAAGGGGCTTGAACTGTTCGCGGGAGCGGGCGGACTCGGCATGGGCGTGAGCAAGGCCGGGTTTGTCCCTGTTCAAATCGTTGAGTGGGACCGTTGGTGCTGCGACACAATCAACGAAAACAGGACTCGGGGCGTTCATCCGGTTGAGCATTGGCCGGAGCCAACGTTTGATGACGTGCGGAGTGTGGATTTTGAACGCCTTGAGGGCACCGTTGAACTGATAACGGGCGGGCCACCCTGCCAGCCATTTTCCCTTGGCGGCAAACACCGCGCATACGATGATGAGCGCGACATGTGGTCAGAGGCCGTGCGAGCCGTGCGAGAGGTAAAGCCCAAGGCATTCATCTTTGAAAACGTGAAGGGGCTGACCCGCCAGAGTTTTGCAACGTACTTCTCTTACATTCAACTTCAGCTTCAGCACCCGGAAATTGTTCGCCGCAAAAGCGAGACTTGGGAGAATCATCTGTCCCGTCTGGAAAAGGTTCACACCGGGTCCGGGGACAAGTTCGCGCTGAGATACCGTGTTGTGCCGCGAACACTCAACGCGGCGAATTTTGGTGTCCCGCAACGTCGCGAGCGCGTTGTTTTCGTGGGATTCCGTGAGGATTTGGAAATAAAGTGGTCCTTCCCTGATGAGACGCATTCACTTGATGCGCTCCTTTGGACGCAATGCCGCACAAACGAATACTGGGAGCGCCATGGCGTTGAGAAACGCGCTCGCAAAGTCTCTCCAAGGATGTTGGACCGAGCGCGGCGGCTCAAGGAGAAACCGTCAAAGAAGCCTTGGCTCACCGTGCGCGATGCGATAAGTGATTTGCCGGACCCGGAGCGCGAACCGAAGTTTGCAGGCGAGTTTATTGACCACAGATTCCAACCGGGAGCGCGGTCTTATCCGGGCCATGTCGGCAGTCCGCTTGATGAACCGGCCAAAACACTCAAGGCGGGTGTTCATGGTGTGCCCGGTGGCGAAAACATGCTGCTCCGACCTGATGGGTCAATCCGCTATTTCACCGTTCGTGAGAGTGCCCGGCTCCAAACATTCCCGGACCAGTTCATCTTTCACGGCGCATGGGGTGAAACGATGCGCCAACTAGGCAACGCTGTGCCTGTGCGATTAGCGGAGGTCATCGCAACAGACGTTCGCAATCATCTAGACAAAGCAATGTCCCGAGGTGCTTCCCCGCATGGCATTCGCCGCATTTGAATTCAACCTATCCGATGCACTGCTCGCCCAACTGGTTGAGTTGCTCAACAGCATGGAACCTGGGCCGCTCACGTTAGAAAACGCTGCTGCCCTACCGGAGGGGCAGGGCGTCTATCAGCTTTTTCACAACGGGCAATTGGTCTATATCGGGAAGACGGATTCGGATGCCGGTCTTCGACAGCGGCTTGGGCGTCATGTTCGGAGCATTCAAAATCGGTTGAACCTCAACGTGCAAAACGTGACTTTCAACGCGGTTCGCATTTTCGTCTTCACTGCGATGGACCTGGAGACCCTTCTAATCAGGTCATATGGCAGGCCCGATTGGAACAACAGAGGTTTTGGCTCGAACGATCCGGGCCGCAGACGCGATAGAACGAGATTGAAGCCGGGCGGTTTTGACGCCCAATATCCCATCAATGTGGACCGTGCGCTCGATTTCGTCATTCCAACAGCCGGGACCGTCGCAAACTGCTTCGCTGCGCTCAAAGATGGACTGCCATACGTGTTTAGATTCGAAACGATTCCTCCCCAAAACCGCATACCTCATCCCGACCTAACGAATGCTCAAATGGCGCTTGGGGACGGCCCATACACCGTGCGCTCGGTTCTCCAAACTGCGATTGCAGCTCTTCCCGCTGCTTGGCAAGCAACCGCTCTCCCGTCGCGCGTCATAATCTATCGTGAGCTTGACGGCTATCAGTACAACACTGATGAGGGCGGGCAGGTTATCGCGCGTAGTCAGTGACGGCCTGGAGAACTTGGGGAACAAATTTAACCCGCGAATCGTCCCCCGCGTGAAACAGCCTAGAGCAGACTGTTTGCGAATTTCTCGGCGCTCGGCCAATCAGGGGACACGTACTTTTCATCAGTCTTTCCGGCCCGCGTCTCGCACACCACAAAGAATGAATATAGGTTTGGATCAAGCCGCACGTCCTCAACCGCCGCTGAGCAAAGTTCCTGCCAAAGGAAGTCCCCATATTCAAATCCCTTCGGGTCCGGGACCTCACTCGCGTCGTAGTTTCCGGCAATGTCGAGAGCCGCAGCAAGCGCGTTGGTGGCGTCATCGCTCATGGCATCGAAGACCTCACGCGCATACGAGCGGTCATATGTCTTCAAGACCTCAATGCGCGTGTCCCCGATATTCCGCTCAAAGAACAATTCTTGACGTGGCACTTCCAAACCCTCCAAATCGCTGCTCATATTCTGCCAGACGGCTTTCGGCTCTTGGCCTATGCCGTCAAAACGTTGTAAATCGTCTGTCGAGTGACGCCGAACTCCCGCGCTAACGCGGCCTTTTTTGCACCGGCAGCCGAGCGTTCGCGGATTGTCTGCATTTGCGCGACTGTCATTGTTGAGGGACGACCACGATACTTCCCCGCTTGCTTGGCTTTGGCAATTCCTTCCAACTGCCGCTCACGAATCATCGCACGCTCAAACTCGGCAACACCGCCCATGATGGTGAGCATGAGTTTCGACATTGCTGAATCATCACCTGTGAACGTGAGTCCCTCTTTCACGAACTCCACCACCACACCCCGAGCATTGAGGCTCTCAACGGTCTGAAGCAGGTCAGTGATGTTGCGGGCAAGCCGGTCCATGCTGTGAACTACCAGCACATCGCCGTCACGGAGATAGTCCAGAGCGGCTTTCAGTTGCGGCCTATTCGTATCCTTGCCGCTCGCCTTATCGGTGAAGGTCTTGTCTAGAGACACCCCGTCCAGTTGCCGCGCCGTGTTTTGGTCTACGCTGCTGACCCGGACATAACCGATTCGCTTTCCGCCTTGCTTCGCTTTCGTCATGGCTTGCTCCCGAATGTCAAAAATAACTCTAGACCCATCGGAAACGTGTGTCAACTAAATAATTGACCACTTAAATTTGACATTTATGAATGGGCAAAGTGTAAAGCGGCTAGTGTCAAATCCGGGTACACCCAAAGTAGACATTTGTGAGAGACACCAAACCTATCCGTTATGTGCTCCGTCTTTGCGCATTGGAATGTCTGTTGCTTGAGAGAGCTGTGAACGCTCAAAAAGCGGTCTGTGACGGCGAGCACAACTGAATGCCACAAAATTGACTCAAAACTAGCACAAGAAATTGCCTTAGCCCCTTTCCTGTCTCTGTGTAGTGGGTGGGAAACCCACCCATGGCCCTGCAATTCTCAGAGAAGCCGCCCTGATAATGCCCACGAGCGCAACACGACTGTGTTGTGCGTAACCGAATCGATGCGCAGCAAACACTGTCCACAGAGCTGCTTTACGCGGCCACGGGGACCTGTGCGCTCAACATCAACCCGCAACCCAAAAGAAAGTGACACAGCAAAATGAAAACCACAGAGTTGTATGACAGCCGGAATCCCCGGATTCACACCGAAGGCCGGGAAATAGATTGCATCTGGTGTTACCTCCGCATTGATGCGGGGTTTGCGCCAGAGGATGAAGACCACTCACGTGGGTATGTGCGTATGGAAGTGGACAGCGTGAATGCGGCCAGCAACGGAGGCGTTGCGTTTCGTGTTCTGCGAGGCGGAGCAATCCGGGATGGGCAACTGAAAGATGTGTTAGAGATTCACTCTCTCGGTGACGGGGAATCATCGGCATTAGGTGAGGCTCTTGTCTATGCGGGGTTGCGTTTGCTGCGTCAGCCATTGCCCACAGAGTATGTGGGCGGAGAGAAAGGCATCCTGCATGACTCCCCGTTCCGGTCGGTTTGGGGCCTTGAGAAGCGTCCTCAAAACGGCAACGGGGAGCGCGATGAATGGGAGGACATAGGCAAAGGCCCACTCATGGATGGTATCTACTCCACGTTGCGTCACAGGTGCGGCACGGTGGTAAATATCGCGCAAGGCTGCGTGCTGGCGTGCCCAAAGTGCAACCCAGAAGATTGGGCCAAAGAGCGCGGGCAGGTGGCCTGTGGCTAATCTCACGATTGAAGCCCTCAAACTGCAAAAACGTTGGGTCCTGTGGCGTCTTGAAAAACGCGACGGCAAAGACACAAAGGTCCCTTACCAAATCAGCGGAGCAAAAGCCGCGTCCAACCGTCACGAGACGTGGGCTACCTACGCTGAAGTCTCCGCCAATACCGTGGGCTTCAGCGGCGTTGGCCTCGTGCTCGGTGAAGTGGATGGCGTCCACGTATCCGGCGTGGACGCTGACAATTGCTGCGATGCCGTCACAGGCCAATTCACTCCCGAATCACGGGAGATTGTCATTGCCTTGGATAGCTACGCGGAGTACAGCCCAAGCGGGACCGGCTGCCACATCCTTGTGCTTGGAACACTGCGGGGCCGCAAGGGGCTGAAGTTGCCGTTTGCAGGCATCAAGGCGGTTGAGCTGTACGACCAAGACCGCTATCTGACGTTCACCGGACGGCATTTGAAAAAGACCCCCGAGGACATCATTGCGCGGGAAGATGAGCTGAACACGCTCTATGACCGCGTGCAAGCCGCAAAGCCGCACCATGCGGGCTTGACGGTTGCCGTGACCGTCTCGGAGGCGGAGCGCCTGGACCGCCTCATGGCCGGTGACATGAGTCTCCACAATGATGACCACAGCGCAGCTGACTTCGCCTTGTGCTGTCTCTTGGCGAAGAAGCACGCCTGCAACCCCGTCACGATTGAAGATGAGTTTCGGAAGTCCGGCCTGTACCGCGATAAGTGGGAACGGGATGACTACAGGGGAAACACAATCGGGCGGGCAATCATGGCCGTTGCCAAGGAAGCGCCGGTCATCTTTGCGGATGAGGATGCCATTGAAGAAGACGGCGAGACGGAGTTTCTCGTTGAGAGCCTCCAAGGTCCGGGCAATGACGGATGGTTTCCCAAGGGTGAGCTGTCCATCATCGGCGCACCTTCCGGTGTGGGCAAAACATCATGGGCCATGCCGCTGCTTGAGAAAATCAGGCGCGGTGAGGACGTGTGGGGCCACAAGGTCAGCAAGCCGCGTGACTATCGGGTCCTGTTACATGACCGCTCCAAAAAGGCAATGCAACGGACGGCAAAGGCATTGCACATGACTGGCGATGCAATGCAGCGCATCATCCGGTTGACCACGGAGCAACAGAGGCGGCAGCCCGCAGAGATTCTCCAAGCGTGCGTTGATGCTTGCCCTGGTGTTGAAGTCTGGTTCATTGAGGGCCTGGATTTATGGATTCCCGACATGAACAAGATGAACGTGGTTGCACCCATCGTGGACAGCCTCCAACGCATAGCAACGCGCTACAACGTGGCCGTGCTTGCTACGGTGGGAGCACCCAAGCAAAAAGGCAAGGACCGTTATTTTGGCCGTGATGCCTTGTTTGGCAGTGCCGCACTTGCACGCAAGGTGGAGACGGTTGTCCTGATGTCCTTGCACAATGAAGAGGACCCCAACAGTGCGCGGCGTTGCTGGATTCTGCCGCGTGCCGGACGTGCCGAGCGCATGTATTTCATCTGGCAGAACGGCGGGCTTCAACTGACCACAGAGCCGGATGCAGCACCGGAAGACAGCGCGTTTGCGCGGGTCACTGCCGCTGTGCGGGCCGTGTTCAAGCCGGGTGAGCCGGTCACGTACTGCGAATCACTCGGACCGGAGAGCACCTTCTACCGCTGGAAGAGATGGGCCACTGACCGGCGCATCCTGATGAGGCTCAAAGGCAAGCATTATCTTGCGCCCACGGGATGCACTCTAACCGAAGCGGCATAGCGGACTGGACTTGCCATGGGAGTTGGGAGGACTCTCAGCTCTCATGGCACAGCCACTCTCACGGAATGTAAGCTGTTGATTTAATTAGAGTCTATACGTGACCCTAGATTATGTTTATTGATGGTGGTAGTCACTCCCACTACCATGCACTGCCCCGGCGAATGTCGGGGAAAATGGCGGAAAAGCCACATTTTGTCTCATTTTTGGGAATTGCTTGTCTATGTAAACAAAAGGATTGCGGCGCTCTTCTGAGGACTCGCTTTCAAGATTTTGGCCCAGCCCCTAGGCCCGCTGTCCTCCCCCCTCCTTGATGTGTAAGTGTAGTGAACGTTGAACTGGTTAAGCGATTACTGCATGACATGGTCTATTTCGGGGGTCCCGCTCGCCTTGGAGGGGGAGTACGATGCGCCCACGTCTCGGCGGCCCCCGAGCCTAGGCCCCGGCGGCATGTGCGCCTCAGCGATAGCTATTGAAACGTGCATAATTCGCGGCTACAGTGAGGTTTATGAAGACGCAAGCAACTCAAAAGACCAACAGTGAACGCCTCCGGCGGAACGAGGAGAAGTGGTCACCAGCTTTGATGGATGCCGGGTGGACCGTTCTCCCGTCCATCATTCTGGAGAAACAACATGCACTTGGCCTTGACGCCGTGGACGTAAACATCCTGCTCCAGCTCGCCCGCTATTGGTGGTTTAGCGACCGTCCGCCCTTCCCCTCAAAGGCCACCATTGCCGAGTGCATGAAGGTGGACCCGAGCACCGTTCGGAAGCACATTGCCCGCATGGAGCGTGATGGGATTATCCGCCGCGAGTATCGCTTCAATGCCAAGAAGGGCGGCCAAGAGGCGAACGCCTACCACTTCACAGGTTTGATAAAAGCCGCAACGCCGTTCGCAAAAGAGGCGGTCCAAACTCGCGAATTGAGAAAATCGGAAGACGCATCCCGGAGACGGCGGAAAAAGCCGGTGTTGGTTATCAACAACACGGGAAACGCGGGGGCGTCCAATGGCTGAGTTGGCATCCATGATTGCGCGGTTCGGATTGCCCACAGTCGCCGCCGCAGTTGCTCTCTACGTCTTGTTAAAAGGCGAGGTTCACTTTCGGTATCCGAGGCGAAAGTAGCTTGCGCAATTCGGCTTTACGACAGGAAGGATGCAAATCCCTTTGAATAGAAATTTGCCGTCTTTATGTCGCGCCCGAAAAACCGCCTGTAGTTCCGAAGGGTCATCAGGGCGCTCTTGGTGTTGCCGCCGGTAACTAGCTTGATGAGCGGCGGGGTCTTACGACTAAGCTGCGTCCGCTTTAAGAGGTACTTGAACTCAAAATCAGCGGCGGGCAGGGAATAGCCAATGAAGACCCATTCTTCGGCCTCTCGGAGCAGTTCCTCCGCTGCGAACCAAGACTTTTGGAACATCGGAAATTCGAGTGCCTTCCTATAGCTAAACGTGGCAATACGCGCTCCCAACGCTACTCCATCAGAGCAGAAGCAGAGCACGGGAGGAGTCTGCCGCAACTTTGAAATTGTCGCCTGTTTCTTCGCCGCAGACTTTCCAAGCACGTGCTCCATTCGGTCAAGATCGTCCGCAGTAATGAGTTGATTTGCGATTCGCGGCACTTGGTCCGGGTGACACCAGAACAGCCGTCTACAGTTATCACAGTAAAGCCAATTGATAGACCCGTGAATCTTGATCAGCGGTACACACTTCTTTTTATCGTCGTCAGACAGAGGCTTCCCGAGTTGGATGGTCCCGTTGTACTTTTTCAACACCCTGAGAAAACGCAACGGAGAATCGAAGTCGTCTTCATTGGGCAGGTCGGGTATCGCAACAGGCGAAGCATCGCAGTTGTAGTCGATTAGGGGACCGCCCAACCTCATTTGCAGTTTTCGCTCTACGACGTTATCCCAGTTCATGCTGATGAAGCCGACCTGGCTCAAATCCAAAGTCCCGAAAAATGTGTCCAGCGTGAACCAATCAGTTCCTTTCTTGCGCCTGCCTTTTTCGTAGCTTTGGTCCAGCATCCGAATGATCCTGGAAAGTATCGCCCGCCGGACTGTTCTGAGGTCCGCCGGTTTGAAGGTACTTCCCAAGTGGTGACCTGAATTGGCGGCAAGGTCAACGCACGTGAAAATATCTTCCAAATCAGGCCACTTGTCAGCCTTCGCTTTTGTGGAGTGATTGAAGGTCTCGCGTATAAAGCGGCTCACATAATCCACGATCAACTTGCTGGGGCCGCCACCAAAACCTCTCGCCGCAAGCATCGCGTCCGTAAACCCGGCGGTAAGGGGCAGCCCCGCATATTTGGAGAATCCTGCACCTACGATGTAGGCAGTCTTGATCGATTTGGGAGCCATATTGCATTCATTCTGCCACACGGGCCGCAGTGGACTGGCGGCCCATCTGGTGTCGTCATCAGCGCGATCTACTTCGATAACAAGCTAAGCCGCTCATGCACCGCTTGTAAGTCTGCCGTGGTCATGTGCGCGTATCGCTTCGTGGTTTCAAGGTCAGAATGCCCCATCACCTTCTGCAACAGAAAGACGTTCCCACCCCGGCGCAAGTAGCCCGTTGCGAATGTGTGCCGCGTAGCGTGGAGCGTGCGCCCTGGCGCGGTGAAGCCCAACGACAGGCAGAGGCGCTTTACATAGCGCAGCACGTTGCGGCGGTGGAGTGCCGTTTCCGCCGATGTCGCAAAGAGCAGCGATTCCGGCCTGCGGTTGAAGTCTGAAACGTAGCGGTGGATGGCCCTACGAAGCTCAAAGCTGATTGGAACCACGCGCTGCTTGCTGCCCTTGCCGTCCAACGTCACCAGCAAGTCATCAAGGTTGATGTCAGTGAGGCGCAGCTTGAGCACTTCTCCAATCCGCGCCCCGGTGTCGAAAAGGAAGAGCAGGATCAAATGGAGCCGCCGCTCAAGTCTGCCTTTCGGCTTCCACTCCACCAGCGAGCGGATTTGCTTTTCAGTGAACGTGGGCAGGATATTTTGCGGCTCTTTCAGTTGCGCGATTCTTGGATGCTTGCAGGCAGGACCACATTTCGCATCCGGCCCTGCGTTGGCCCAATGCACGTATGCGTTAATTGCGCGGATGGCTGAATTGCAGCCCGTGGCTCGCAATCCCTTGGCACGCATCTTGAGCACGGCGGCTTTCAGGTCCTCTTGGGTGGGTGCGTCAGTGTCCAGCCATTTGAAGCTGTGCTTGTACCATTCCAGCGTTGATGGAGAGACGTTGGAGAGGAATTGGCGTTCACGAATAAACTCTGAAAATCCCATTTTCTTTGTCTCCGAAGCGAGTGGTAAAATTCGGAGGCAAATTCAGTAACTTATTGACTCTGTGTATGGTTATGCTCAGCCTGGTAGAGCACTCGCTTGGGGTGCGAGGGGTCGGCAGTTCAAATCTGCCCGTCCCGACCATTTCTTCCTCCTGATTTCAAGCTCTCTGAGCTGTTGCATTCGTGGCCGACCCACGAAGCACCCCAACCGTTTTGGGCGTCAGCGCAAAACCCAGTCTGGTCTGCGAGGGGGCGAGGCGAACGAAGTGAGCCGAGCAACTCGGCAGTTCAAATCTGCCCGTCCCGACCATTTCTTCCTCCTGATTTCAAGCTCTCTGAGCTGTTGCACTCGTGGCCGACGCACGAAGCACCCCAACCGTTTTGCGCGTCAGCGCAAAACCCAGTCTGGTCTGCGAGGGGGCGAGGCGAACGAAGCGAGCTGAGCAACTCGGTAGTTCAGGGGTCCCCGGCGACAGGTCTTTGTCGCTGGGGCGGAAATCTGCCCGTCCCGACCATTCAATCAGCAACCTACGGAGGCGACCTCGCTTCCGTTTTTCACTTCAGGCACTCTCAGAGGGCTCTTCCGGGTTCACACAGCCGCATGCGGCGCACCATGTTCCCCGACGGCGGAATAGACGGTTCTTACTTCTCCTCGGCCCCGTCCTCGTCCTCTTCCCCTTCGACGGAGATGCGCAGGGAGCGCAGCCAGTCCCGATCGGTTTGCGTAAACGGTGCTTCGCCTTCGACTGCTTCGCTCTCGTCCCCCGGCTCCTTGGCGGAGACCTCATTCAGGCCGATCGTGGCCTCAAGCATCAGCAGGACGTCGAAGCCCTGCTTGCGGATATCCTGCACCACCCCGGCAATCTGCTCGCTCTCGATGACCGACTCGTGGATCGCCTCCCCAAGTTGTTGAATCAGTTCACGTAGCCGTGATGTCAAAGGATACCTCCAGGGCGGCGTCCAGCGCGTGAGATGCGCGGGTTGCGAAATGGGACTGAATCTACCTTACTTCCGTAGGCATTCGACGGCAATCGGGTCCAAACGAAAGCTCAAGAAAAGCGAGTGCTGCTACCATCATAGACGGATGAGAGCGCAGACCATCGGCAGGGTTTTGGGCGTCGGTGTGCGTGTGGCGGGCCGGATCGCCGGTCAGCGCATTGCCGGCTCCGGAAGCTCCGCGCCGCGCCCTGCCACCGTGCCCGGCGTTGGAGCGCAGCGCCCGCGGGTCACGGCTCAGCAGGCAGCCCGCGCCGGCGGCAGCATCAGCCGCGGCCTGGGCGGATTCGTTCGCCCCTTCGCGCGCGTAGGACACAGCCTCTTTCTTGAGGTGACCGGCGTCTTTTTCCTGCTGTTCGTACTGGTGTTCGGCAACTGGTCATGGCGCCTGCGCGCGCAGTATCTGCAGGGTCCGGAGCATACCAAATTTCTGGTCTATGCGGGAATGATGCTGGTATTCGCTTATCTGGCCGCCAGTTCGTTCTGGCGTGCGCGGCGCAAGTAGAGCGCCCTCATCTGAGCGGCCGCCTCTCCCTTCGGCTAAGGCGCCACACACCCAAAGCGATCGCCACCACACCCAGCAGGTAAGCCAACCAGGCTCGTTCCCCCACGTGAATCCGCCAGCCTTCGTAGATGGCAAACACGCCCATGCCAAAAAGGATGATTCCGCGAAGTGCGTTCATAAGCCTCTTTTCGCTCACCAAGGCAGCCTGCGAGTCCTCATCCAACAAGGGCGTGCTCAGGATGCCTGGAGAGCAAAGCCTTTCTGATTTTGGCAGCATGATGCAACGTCTTCACGTCATGTGTCCATTCTGGCAACAACAAGGACATCGCCATGCCTTCCAATTCGCACAGGACCCCCCATGCCAGCGCGAGGGTCACGAGCCAGAATGCACGGTCGAAGCAGAGCAGCGCGACCGTAGCCACGGCCAGCAGAAAACCCCACGCTTTGGATGCATACGAGTGATAGCTGACCATGCGGCCATACTTCAGGGCCCCGACCATAAGCTGCGCCGCTTCAAGGACGAGCACTGCGGCAATCCACCAACCTCGCTCACGGAGCACAGGCCCATGGCGTATTACGGCAGCAGCCAGCAGGCCCAAAAAGAAAATCGTGTCGGTAACGGAGTCTGCAAGGCGCAGGCCGGCAGTTGCGGTCCCCCAGCGGCGCGCGAGAACGCCATCGTAGACATCTGACAGGAAACCAGTCGCTATAATCGCCCCCAGCCATGCTTGCGGAGCATTCCCAAGCGACGCGACGCAAACCGCCGTTGGCGCAAGAAACGCCCGCAAGCCCGTTAGCGACCATGGAATCCTACGGCGCCACTCCATCGGATCGTGTCCGCCTTTCAGCAGTTTGCGCCCAGGACCATCTCGGTCCTATCGTTGATAGGGTACATTACGCTCCGAAAGGCCCATTCATGACGACTTCCGAAACGCCTGTTGCAGCTTCGCTCAGGACCACCGCTCTCAACTCCACCCACCGCGCCCTCAAAGCCAAGATGGTCGATTTTGGCGGATGGGACATGCCGGTGGAGTACCCGGGAAACGGCGGCGGACTCATCGCTGAGCATCTGGCGGTGCGCACCGGCGTGGGCCTGTTCGATGTGAGTCACATGGGCGAGATCCAGTTCCGCGGCCCGAACTCGCTCCAGGCCGTCCAGCACATCACGATGAATGACGTGTCGAAGCTGAAGGATGGGCAGGCGCACTATTCGGCGCTGCTCACCCCGCAGGGCACGTTTGTGGACGACATTCTTGTGCATCGTCTCGGCGAGAATGACTACCTGCTCGTGGTGAACGCGGGCACAAAGGACAAAGATTACGCCTGGATTAGGCAGCAGGCTGGTGCAATGTCCGGCGCCCACATCTCCGACTACTCGTCGTACTACTCGCAACTCGCTGTCCAGGGGCCGCGCGCGCTGGAGACGCTGCAAAAGCTGACGAAGGTGGACCTCTCCGCGATCAAGAATTACTGGTTCACGTGGGGCACGGTGGCGGGAATTCCCAATGTGCTGATCGCACGCACCGGCTACTCCGGCGAAGACGGATTCGAGGTATACATTCCGAGCGATGAGCCGACCAGCGTCAAAATGTGGAGCGCGCTCATGGATGCGGGTGCCGAGTTCGGTATCCGGCCCTGCGGGCTGGGAGCGCGCAATACACTGCGGCTTGAGGCAGGCATGAGCCTCTACGGCCACGAGATCAGCGAAGAGATCAATGTGCTTGAAGCTGGTCTCGACCGGTGGCTGAAGTTGGACAAGCCGGAGTTCATCGGCAAAGAGGCGCTATTGTCTGTGAAGAACTCCGGCGGCCCGAAGCGCAAAGTTGTCGGCCTGGAGATGATCGAGCGAGGGATCGCCCGAGACGGGTACCCTGTTTTGTCCTTATCCGGAGAACGGATCGGCTCAATCACCTCCGGCTCGCCGGCGCCCTTCCTCAAGACAAATATCGCCATGGCCCTGGTCCCGGCGGACGTCGCCGCGAGCGGGACCGATGTGCTTGTGGAGGTGCGCGGGAACCAGGTGCGGGCCAAGCAGGTGGCGATTCCGTTCTACAAACGTGCCCGCTAAAAAAACTTGCGCAATGAGAATGGGCTCGCCGCGGCGAGCCCATTCTGCCAGAAGAGCGGTGACTCTTGAACAGCCGTTAAAGTCCGAGCGCCATATCCGTCAGCATACCGGTCAGCAGGACCAGAATCGCCACGACGTCGATCAACCCCCAGACGGCTGCCAGCCATTGAAACGTCCTTCCGCAATAGAGAAAGAAATTCTCCAGCTTTTGCGAGGTCTCGGAGCCGCGCAGCAGATGGTGAGCCCAGCTCCGATCTCTTGCGATCATGAGCTTTCCGAGCTGGAAGACTCCATACAAAAGGGTAATTTCGAGCAAAAGCCTGAGAAGCCTCAGAGTGTGCATCGCGCTCCTCCTTGCGGAGCTGACATCAGCTGCTTTGAGCTACTTATGAGCACGCGCCGTTCCATTCGAGTCTTTCGATGCAGAATAAGCATCCGGTGTCGCAAATCCGGCCTGTTTATGGGGATTCACGCCAACGGCAGAAACGGGGTGGACAGGTAGCTTGTTTGAGCAAAGCTCCATTGGCAGGTTGACGCACGCGCAAAAAGGATCGACAGAATGTAAGAATTGCCAGCCAGGTGCCACAGCCAGACCGGAGGATACTATCGCTTAAAAACAAAGCCCGCCTCGGCTGAGGCGGGCCTGGATCTGCAGGACGAGATAGAGGGTCGAATCAGACCTGCATCACTTCGGCTTCTTTCCGCTTGCACATCTCTTCCATCTTGCGAATCTCATCGTCGGTGAGCTTCTGGACCTCTTCGAGGGCGCGCTTTTCTTCGTCCTCGCTGATCTTCTTGTCCTTGGCGAGCTTCTTCAAGGCATCGTTGCCGTCGCGGCGGACATTGCGGACAGCGGTGCGCTGCTCTTCGAGGACGCGATTGAGGTGTTTGACGACGTCGCGGCGGCGCTCCTCGGTCATGGGCGGGACGGGGATGCGGATGAGTTTGCCGTCGGACTGGGGATTGAAGCCGAGGTCGGAGGTCTGGATAGCCTTTTCGATCTCCTTGATCACGCTCGGGTCCCAGGGCTGAATGACAATCATCTGCGGCTCCGGCGTGGAGACCTGCGCCATCTGCGTGATGGGCGTCGGCGTGCCGTAGTAATCCACCTTGATGGCGTCCAGCATGTGAGCACTGGCGCGCCCGGTGCGCGTTGAAGCGAGCTGCGACTGGAAGCTGCTGACTGCCTGTTCCATGCGCCGCTTGAGATCGGTGGAGAGTCCTCGCAGTTCTGGGTTTCCATCCATGAAAGATGCCATCGTCATTCCCTCGCGATACAGCGTGATGCCAAGCGCTATTTTACAACCGCCTTGCGCAGCGAGCTCTCAGGCCAGCACGGTTAGCCCAGTGCTCGCCGCCTGTTCGTGCGCATGATAGCTGGAGCGCACCAGCGGTCCGCTCTCCACGTGGCGGAAGCCCATCTTCAGAGCCTCGCTCTTTAACTCTGAGAATTCGCGGGGCGTGTAGAGGCGCGCCATCGGCAGGTGATCGCGCGAGGGGCGCAGGTACTGGCCGATGGTCAGGATGTCGCAGCCGACGTTGGCCAGGTCCTGGAAAACTTCGAGCAGCTCGTGGGTTTCTTCGCCCAGGCCGACCATGATGCCCGATTTCGTTCGCTGCGCAGGGTTGAGTTCCTTGGCGTAGCGCAGCAGCTCCAGGGTGCGTTCATAGCGCGCGCCGGAGCGGACCGTGCGATAGAGCCGAGGAACGGACTCGATATTGTGATTCAGAATCTCTGGCCGCGCTTCGACGACGATTCCAATCGCTTCGCGGTCGCCCTGGAAGTCGGGAATCAGCACCTCGACGCCGCAGCCGGGGGCCTGGCGGCGAATCTCTTCGATGACCATGGCGAAGATGCGCGCGCCGCCGATGAGATCGTCATCGCGGTTGACGCTGGTGATGACGGCGAACTCCAGGCCGAGCTGTGCGACGGCTTCGGCTACGCGGCGCGGCTCGTCGAAATCGATGGGTTCCGGCCGTCCCTTGGGCACTGCGCAGAAGCCGCATCGGCGCGTGCAGAGATTGCCAAGCATCATGAAGGTGGCGGTTTTGTGGTGCCAGCACTCCCCGATATTGGGGCACTGCGCGCTCTCGCACACCGTGTGCAGATTGAGCGAGCGGGCGAGGCGCTTGAGCGCATGGTAGTTCTCGCCCATGGGAGCGCGCGCCTTGAGCCACTCGGGCTTGGGCGCGGGAGTCCTGCGCGCCGGGGCGATCTGCACCAGTTCCATCACAGGTTCCATTGTATTCGGGTGGCGGCGCTGAAAGCGGATCGGGCTGCCCTGACCCCGGATTATGCCGAGGAAGATGCAGCCCGCCGTTCGACTGGAGTTGTGGTTAGCGCTGCTGGAGCTGGGGGTCGCCTGAGCGCCCGGCTTCCGTCACGCGGACGGAGCGGTCGAGGCGGAACGTAAGCAGGGTCTCGGCGGGCAGGACGATCTGCTTGTTGCCGGTGAAGGCAGAGCCTGCTGTGCCGGCTCCGCCGCCAGCGAGGCCGCCGATGAGCGCGCCTTTGCCGCCGCCGGCGAGACCGCCGATGAGAGCACCGAGGCCGGCGCCGCCGCCGATGAACAGAGCGCTGCGTTTGCCTTTGCCCTTCTCGATTTTGTCGATGGTTCCGGTGGCCACGGGATAGCTGCCCCAGCGGGTGTGCACGCGGTCAAGACGGACGGCAAGAAGCGCACCACCCTTGAAGCGGCCCAGGGGCGCGGCATTTACGACGGTACCGTCAGCTCGCGCGCCGCGGGGAATAATGGTGGTCCCGTTAGAGGTGACGTCATCGGCGACGGTGGCGGTGAAGGTGTCTCCCGGCTGGCTGATCTTCGAGCCAAGGTCCTGATCGAGACGCACGCGGATGTGCGAGCCGGAAGGAATGACGGCGACGGCCGGCGGCGGAGGCGGCTGAGGCGCGGGCGCGGGGGCCGCAGGTTGGCCGGGCGCGCTGCTGGAGTTCGCCGGCTGCGAAGCCTCATTGTTAGCAGCTTGCTGGCTTGAGTGGCAGCCGCCGAGGGCCAGGGTCGCGCTTAACGTGACGTAGAGGAAGGAGCGATTGATCGCTTTCATGTTGCCTGATCCTTTTTAGGAGGCACGGCGGCCTCGGGGAATTTGGAACGGCGGTTACGAGCCGGCAGAACGGGCGCTCCGGCCTTTCAAGCAAGAACCTGAAACAATAACCGACGGATATGGCAATATCCTACATGGATCGGCCCGGAATTACAGGGCTTTTCGCGTTAATTGCAGGGCCCCATGCGATAACATGAAGGCAGGCATGCGCCTTCGTCAGCCCATTCCGGCCCTCCTCTAGCGGCGCCCGCCGCCTATACCTTTTCCGCATCTTATTTCCTAACCCCTGTCAAATGTGATGAACTGCGCGCCCATGCGCGCGAAAGCGAGGTACCCCGATGCTTGATCGCCTGGAACAGATGGAACAGCGGTATGACGAACTGCAGGCTCAGTTCGCGCTGCCTGAGGTCCTGAACGACCACGAGAAGTATCAGAAGATCGGCAAGGCTCTGCGCGAAATTGAGGCGCCGGTGGAGAAGTATCGGGAATTGAAGGAGGTGCGGCGTGGTGTTGCCGGCGCCAAGGCCATGCTGCAGGAGAGCGACAGTGATCTCCGCGCCATGGCCGAGGAAGAAGTCGCCGCACTGGAGCCGCGGATCGCCGCGTTGGAAGAGGAGCTGAAGGTTCTTCTGCTGCCGAAAGATCCCAACGACGAAAAGAACGTGGTGCTCGAAATCCGCGCAGGCACCGGCGGTGACGAGGCCTCGCTGTTTGCCGCCGAGGTATTCCGGATGTACACGCGTTTCGCCGAGCAGCATCGGTGGAAGGTGCAGGTGACCGATCTATCGGAATCCGGTGTGGGTGGATACAAGGAAGTAATCGCCATCATCGAAGGCGAGCGCGTTTACTCGCAGCTCAAGTACGAGAGCGGTGTGCACCGGGTACAGCGGGTGCCCGCGACAGAGACGCAGGGCCGCGTGCACACCTCGGCCGTGACCGTTGCCGTGCTGCCGGAGGCCGAAGAGGTGGACGTCAAGATTGAAGCGAAGGACATCCGCATCGACACATTCTGCTCCTCCGGTCCCGGCGGCCAATCCGTCAACACCACCTACTCAGCGGTGCGCATCACCCATCTGCCGACCAACACAGTGGTGAGCTGCCAGGACGAGAAATCGCAGATCAAGAATCGCGAGAAAGCCATGCGCGTGCTGCGTTCGCGGCTCTATGAAGTGGAGATGGAGCGGCAGAACGCCGAGCTTGCGGCGGCGCGCAAATCGCAGGTTGGCTCGGGCGATCGCAGCGAGAAGATTCGCACCTACAACTTTCCGCAGAATCGGCTCACGGATCATCGCATTGGGCTCACGCTGCACCAGCTCGACCTGGTCATGGAAGGCAAGCTGCAGCCGATTATCGATGCACTGATCGCACATTACCAGGCCGAGCAGCTCAAAGCGGAGACGCAGGCCGCGTAATGACCTTGCGCGAGCGCATGCAACAGGGTGAGGCGCGGCTTCTGGCCGGGCCGCATCCCGAGCGCGCGCGGCGCGATGCCGAAAGCCTTCTGTTGCACCTGATAGGCAAAAACCGCGCCTGGTTGATCGCTCACGGAGAAGACGAGTTCGGCGGCTGCGACGCGATTCGCTACGCGGCGATGGTCGAGCGGCGCTTTGCCGGTGAGCCAATCCAGTACATCACCGGAGAATGCGAGTTCTTCGGGCTGCCGTTTCACGTCACGCCGGCAGTTCTGATTCCGCGGCCGGAGACCGAGCACCTGGTCGAGCAGGCGATTCTCCTATCCAGCCACTTTGCAGACGGTGCCCGCATCGCCGATGTGGGCACCGGATCGGGCGCAATTGCCGTCGCTCTGGCGCATGCATTGCCCGGAGCGAAAATCACCGCTATCGATCTGTCCAGGGAAGCGCTGAGTATTGCGCGCGAAAACGCGGACAGAAACGCGGTGGCCGACCGCATTCGCTTTATTCAGGGCGACCTGCTCGAGCCTGTTACGGGAGAGCAATTCGACCTGATCGTCTCCAATCCTCCTTACGTCGCAAGCTCCGATCATGATCTCCTTGCTGCCGAGGTCCGCGATCACGAACCGCATCTCGCGCTCTTTGCCGGTGAGGATGGACTTGCGTTGTACCGGCGCCTGATTCCGTTGGCAGCCAGCTCGCTCGTCGTCGGTGGTTACCTGGCACTTGAAATCGGATACGGGCAGGCCGAGAACGTGCGGGCTCTGCTCGCCGGCGCTAGTTTCTCAAGCATTGAGTTCAGGCCCGACCTGCAAGGCATTCCGCGCGTCGCATCCGCGCAGTTGCTTTAGTTCCTGCCACTTCGGTTATCTTGACATGCTTAGTTCTGCGTCTTAAATTTGGCGCGGAGTCCATGCCGTCACGCTCTCTCATCCGAGCCGTCCTGACCGACAGCCATTTCCTGATTCCGCTCGCCATGTTTGCGCTCGGGGTAGCACTGCTCGTCGCCATGCATTGATCCCCAATGCCCTTCCACTCTGATGACCGGCAATCCGTGCAGATTCCGTCCCGCCACCGGATTGGTGTGCTCTGCGGCATCTGCGCGGGTGTGTGGCTGGGCGCAGCCGAGGCGCCGGCCAAGCTGGTCAACACCGGACTGTCGCCGTATGCCATCTCGTTATGCATGGTAGCGGGGGTCTTTCTGGCGCGCTGGTCGGTGCCCGTCTTTCTCAAGGGCACACGCGCGGTCTTCATAGATATTCGCTGCAATCCCCAGCTCATTCCGTTTGCCATATTGGCGGGAATGCTGTGGGCAGTGGCCAATACGCTCACCGTCTTTGCCATCCGCGACGTTGGACTCGTCGTGGCGTTTCCTCTCTGGAACACAAACTCGCTGGTGGGTATCTTCTGGGGGCGTGTCCTCTTCGGCGAGCTCAAGGGCGCCAGCGCTGCGAACATTCTTCGCGTCGTGCTCGGTACGCTGGCGATCTTTGCCGCTGCCGCAATGCTTGGGTTCAGCACCATCCGTTCCGGGGGCCTGCCCACACACCACGCCGCGTCGGGAATCATCGCCGCCTGCGGGGCAAGTCTGCTCTGGGGATCGATGTACATTCCATATCGCAAGGCCTATCTCAGCGGCATGAACCCTCTTTCGTTCGTCACTGTGTTCACCGTGGGCGAACTCGTGACGATGCTCGCGCTGGTGCGGGCGCTCGATCCCAAGACGTTTCCACTCCTCATGCATTCCGCCGCAGCACACGGCGTGCTCTTCTGGCTGTTTCTCGGCGGATTCGTATGGGTGATCGGCGACATCTTCCAGCAGTACGCCGCGAAATATGTCGGCATCGGCAGAGGCATTCCCCTCTCCAATACGAATCAGCTCTGGGGATTTGCATGGGGCGCTCTGGTGTTTGGAGAGCTGCGGTATGCGGATCCGGTTCATCGCGGGCTGGCGATTGTTTCGTCGATTGTGATGGTAATCGGCGCGCTCGCTGTGAGCTCGGCTGTGGCGGGCGTGCGCGAGAGCGGCTTCACCGCCGACGCCATTGAACGCGAGTGTGAGCGCTACAACCTGCACCGCATACATGTGATGCGCGCCTTCCGCGGCGAAGCAGCCTCCCCCGAACATCGGCGCGACTGGTGGGATGACCTGATCCTGGGATGTGCCGCGGCCATATTCGTGGCGCTAGCTTCGGTAGCACGCGTCCCAGCCCTGCCCATTCGCACCGGATGGGCTGTGGCGTTGACCGCCGTGCTGGTGCTGAGTGCGATTGTGTGCGTATGGCGCCTGTGGAAAGCCACGCGATTCGAGTAGCGTTCGTGACCGCGGCGATCCGGATCGCCGCCTTCCGTGAGTACAATGACCGCATGCCGCAGATACCCATGGTGGACCTGGTCGCAGTGGGGCTGAACGCGACCGACACGCTTCTCTGTCTCGCCGAGTTTCCGGCGCGGGGATCGAAGATCGAGTATGCGGATGCGCTGGTGCTGCCGGGCGGACAGGCGGCAACCACCGCTGTAGCCTGTCAGTCCTGGGGCTTGCGCACTCGATATGTGGGCAAGCTTGGCGATGACGAAGCGGCACGCCTGCATCGCAGCCAGTTTGCGCGGGTCGGCGTGGACGCACGGCTGATTGAGGTGAAGGACGCGCCGAGCCCGCAGTCGCTGATCCTGGTGGATGGCGGCGGAGAGCGGACGGTGCTTTGCCGGCGCGATGAGCGCCTGCTGTTGCAGCCCGCAGAGATCAAGCGAGAGTGGGTTGTGTCTGCGCGGGCGCTGCACGTGGACGGCTATGAAACGGCTGCCGCGATTCAGGCGGCGCGGTGGGCGCGCGAAGCCGGAATCCCAGTCATCGCGGATTTGGATGAGACCTACGAATCTGTTGAGGACCTGATTCGTCACGTGGATTACCTGGTCGTGAGCCGTGACTTTCCAAAGCGCCTTACCGGCGAACCGAACTTGGCGCGCGCCCTCCAGGTTCTTTCCGAGAACTATGGATGCAGGCTCAGCGCGGCAACTCTCGGCGATGCCGGCGTGCTTGCCTGGGACGGCGAGCGCCTGCTGCATCGGCCGGCGTATTCCGTAAATGTGGTGGATACAACCGGCGCGGGCGACGTTTTCCACGCGGGATTCATTTATGGCTTGCTACAAGGTTGGGCACTGGAGCGGCAGCTTGACTTTGCCTGTGCGGCAGCAGCGCTGAACTGTACTCGCCAGGGAGCGCGGGGTGGCATTCGGAGCGTTGAGGACGTGGAGGAACTGATGGCGACCGCGGCCACAGTAGATGACCCTCACCTCCCAATTCAGTGCGCCCTTGAAGTTGAAGATGCCAAGTAATCAGTGAGGCACAATGCCATTAGAAGCCTCTGACTGCGTACGCCGCCATCGCAGAGCACAGTTTTGCCCCGCGACAACGCAGCCGCGGGTTCATCAAATCGGAATCTGCCTTACTCCTGCGCAGGCATCACGCTCAGCGTAATGCTCGACGGATACTGCGTCGAGTGATGGATCGCGTTGTGCGCCACCACTGCTTTGGTTTCGCTCACGTTGTCGCCGCCGGTGTTCAGGTTGCGGTCGTAGCGCGGAAAGTTGCTGCTGCTCACGTCAATGCGCAGCCGATGGCCGGGCGCAAAGTAGTTGCTGGTCTGGATGGGCTGCATCTCGATCTTGTAGACCTGGCCCTTCTCCATCCACACGGGCGGCTTGTCGTAGCCGTCGCGATAACGCGCGCGCTGAATGTTCTCGTCGATGTTGTACGCCGTGCCGTCGGGGCTCACGTCAATGAGCTTCACGGTGAAGTCGGTGTCCTTGGCGTCGCTTGAGACGTAGAGCGTGACGGTGATCGGGCCGCTGACCTCGATTCCTTTCTCGAGCGGCGGCGTCGAATAGACCAGCACGTCGTTGCGCGCTTCGAGCGGGCGCTGATCGATGGCGCCGGGATGATAGTCCGCACCCATGCAGCAGAAGCCGCCGCCCACCGTGGGTACCGGATTCATGGGATCGTAGGTGAACGTGTCGGCCGCATCTTTCGCGGCGGGCTTGAGTTCAAGCGCGCCATCGCCGCTGAGCGAGTTGGCGTGGCCGTCGCTCGCAAGATAGTAGGTGACCGGCTTCACGCCCTTGGGCGGCCACGTGTCCGACGACTGCCACTTGTTCAGGCCCATGGTGTAGTAGCGGACCTTGGGCTCTTTGTCGAGGAAGGCGCTGTCCTCGCCCTTGAGGAAGTGATCGAACCAGCCCCAGGTGAGCGCGTCGTAGTCGAAGCGCGCATCGCCAAGGTCTCTCTCGCCCACCACAGTGTGTTCGCTGGCGTATTTATACGCGCAGTGCGGCATCGGCGCGATGATGGCGTACTGCTCGTTGGCAATGGCGGGGTCGGCCGTGGCGCGGACGTGGTTATACGCGGCAAGGTTGGGGCCGGTGCTCACGTCATACCAGGTCATGAACCACAGACCGGGGATGTTGATTCGCTCGCTTTCGTTCCACAGGCCGCCCTTGTACCAGGCGGGATCGTTGGGCGTGCGGAAGATCATGCCTTTCTCGCCGGAGGGCGTGGTGTCCGCATAGATGCCGTGCGGCGAGCCGACAGCGGCGAGGATGTCCTTCTCCGGCAGATGCGCGAGCGCCTTGGACCAATCGACCTTGGGTGGATGGGCGTCGAGATCCCACTGACGAGCGGCGGCGATCAGCGCGTCCTGCGATGTGCCCTTCGGAAAGTTCGGCTTTGCGTCGTTCACTTGCAGGCCGTAGTCGTAGAGCCAGGTGCCAAAGAGCATCTGCACGGCGCCGCCGCGGAACCAGTTGCCCTGCTCGTAGTAGGGGCCCACGCGGCCCACGCCCGCGCCGAAGCTTTCCGGGACGAATGTGGTGAGCGCCTTGTCACCGCGCGAGGCTACGGAGAGCTGCCACTCCGCCGTGGACGAGCAGCCGATGAGGCCGACCTTGCCGGAGGACCAGGGCTGCTTGTCCATCCAGTTGAACTCGTCGTCGGCGTCGGTGAGCGGCACGCCGAGAATGTCGTATTTGCCCTCGGAGAAGTAGCGGCCGCGCTCGTTCATCTCGATGTAGACGTAGCCGCGCTTCACGGCGTCGATCTCCGCGGTCATGTCGCTCGGCGCGCCGAGGCGAATGTCCCAGAAGTTGAAGTTGTACGGCGTGCGCACAAAGATGATGGGGTACTTCTTCGATGTGTCCTTGGGCCGGTAGATATCGGCCTGCATGAGCGTGCCGTCGCGCATGGGCACCATCACCTTGCGGTCGATGATGGCGATCGACTCAAGCTCGTGTTCGAGCTGGTTGCGATGCGCGATGAGCGCGGCGGTCTGGCGATCGGCCTGGGCTTGGCTCTGCGGAGCGAAGAGCAACGCAGCGAGCAGCGCGGCGGAGAAGACGGCGGTGGAACGCGATCTGTTCATGGCTGGATAAGGCTAACGCATGCAGGGCAGGATGGGGCAGCCAAAAATCGAGAAGTTTTACGGACGATTGAAACGGTGGCCGTGCTAGCATCCTGGCAAGCTGCCTGTGTGCAGCCATGGGACGCGTGGTGCGCGGGGGAGTCCAATGGGGGCATGGGAGAGCGCGGGAAGCGCGGGCATGAGGCCTCTGAGCGTAGGCGAGATGCTGTCGCGGATCATCGCATTATTACGCCGTGACGCATGGCTCTATCTGCAGTTGGCGGTGCTCCCGGTGGGCGCATTGATAGTGATGGAGGGGGCGCTTTTCTGGATCCTTTACAAAATGGGAATGTTCCCCCTTCGCCCTGGTCCCGCAACTTCGCAGCAGGCGACCGCCTTCATTACGGGGATTCTCCTCATCCTTCCGGTGGTGCTCGCGGCCTACAGTCTTTTCGAAGGTGCGTCGTGTTTTGCCGCTCTGGCCACGATGCAAGGCGAACCCGTTTCCTTCGGCATCGCCTTTCGCAGAACGTTACGGCGTGCCTGGCGCCTGATATGGATGATGCTTTTGCGCATTGTCGCCGTAATGCTTCCGTACTTGGCTGCAATCCTGGTGCTAGGCGGCGCGGCCGCTGTGATGTCACTGAAACACGGCTTCAGCACCGCGATAACTTTTGTCGCCTGGCCTCTCATCGTCGTGCTGTATTTCGGCGGCCTTGCTTGGGCTCTGTGGATTTGGCTGCGACTCGCGCTGGCGACACCTGCATGCATTGCGGAGGATGTGACAGGCTGGAGCGCGTTGAAACGCAGCGATCAACTTTCGCGCGGAGGAAAGTGGCGCATACTCGGCGTGTTCTTCCTGGTAGGCCTCATCGCTTTTGCTGCTGTCTTCGCGCTTGAGATGGTGTTCTTAGCCAGCCTCGCCCTCAGTACGCTCGCTAGTACGACCCTCCACCTTCATGCGCATTATGCTATTTGGACGGTCGGTTCTTCGGTTCTGGGCGCGGTCCTGATCTATGTGATCCTGTCACTGCAGTGGGCGAGCTTCGCGGTCACGATGACGGTGCTCTATCAGGATCAGCGCTTCCGGCACGAAGGATCCCTGGTGCTGCCGCTGGGGAGCTAGCTGGCCTCGGCGGGAACTTCCGTGCGCACGCGGCGGGCCAGCGCCCACTTCAGCTCGTCGATGCCCTCGCCGGTAACCGCTGAAATCGCATAGAAATCCAGCTTGCGGCGTTTGGCGTGGGCGCGCAGCTTCTTCAGCTTGTCGGGATTGGCGACGTCGATCTTGGTGGCGACCACGATCATCGGCTTTTCCTCCAGGCCGCGGCCGAAGCTGGCCAGCTCGTTGTTGATGATCTTGAAGTCCTCCACGGGATCGGGGCGGCCCGAGGAATCCGAGACGTCCACCAAGTGCGCAAGCAGGCGGGTGCGCTCGATGTGGCGCAGAAACTGCACGCCCAGGCCGGAGCCGGTGTGCGCACCTTCGATGAGGCCAGGCACGTCGGCCACCACGTAGGATTGCTGCTCGGGCTCTTCGCCCACCGTCACGACGCCGAGATTGGGCTCGAGCGTGGTGAAGGGGTAATCGGCGATCTTCGGCTTGGCTGCGGAGATGCGCGAGATCAGCGTAGACTTGCCGGCGTTGGGGTAGCCGACCAGGCCGACATCAGCGAGCAGCTTGAGTTCGAGACGATAGGCGCGCTCCTCGCCGGAACGGCCCATCTCATGCTCGCGGGGCGCCTGGTGCGTCGAAGTGGCGAAGTGCTGGTTGCCACGCCCTCCGCGGCCTCCCTTGGCAATAACGATGCGTTCGTCGGGATGCTGGAAGTCGTGAACCAGCTCGCCGGTTTCGGCGTCGTAGAGGGCGGTGCCCACCGGCACCTGGAGGACGACGTCGTGGCCGTCCGAGCCCGAGCAGTTGGAGCCCATGCCGTGCTCGCCGCGCTGCGCCTTGTGCTCGGGGTTATAGCGGAAGTGAATCAGCGTGTTATGGCGCTGCGACGATTCCATGATGACGTCGCCGCCGCGGCCGCCGTCGCCCCCGGAGGGCCCGCCGCGGGGCACAAACTTCTCCCGCCGAAAGGCCATGCAGCCGTTGCCGCCGTCGCCGGCCTTCACACGAATTTTAGCTTCATCAATGAACATGAACAGGAGGCTGCCGGAGGCGCCGCAACATGGCGCAGAATGCAGGCTCCGGAACAAAAATGCCGTCTTTTCAGTCTATCAAAGGTAAAGATTTGAATGGATAGCGCGGATTTTCGGCGCGGGGAGATTCCGGTGCCGCGAAAGAGCGACGGCTCACGCTTGCCTTGAGTACAGACCGGGAGCCTTGCGCGGAACTGAGGGCCTCGTTGGCGCCGAAACGGAGGAAGCTCTTGCCGAGTGTTTACGACTCACAGACCTAGGATGCCGAGGCGCAAACCTGCGCTTCAGCGCAGTCTGCCAGGATCACGGCATTCTGATAGGTGGCAGCAACCTCAAAGCCGTTGCATGCGCAGTCTCGGGTCAGGCAGAAGTGCTCGCCGCAGTAGAGATGATTCTGTGCGAGATGCCCGCAGGAACAGCGCAGTTCGGGAATGTGATCTTTGATACTTGCGAAGGACATAGTCGAACAGTAGCCGGGATTAGAAGCGATTTATGTGACTTAGATCACGAAACGCCGCTTATTTATAAGCGGAGTTAGACGGTCTATAAAGACGCATCGCCGAATTCTTGGTGAATACTGCTTCAGAATTTTCTAATTAGAGAATAAAATCGCTTCAACTTCTCCTTGGGGTCACTGGGGCGATTGAACGGCGGGATGTTCCCAAGGAACGTCCCGCGGGTGCTCTGGGAGACCCCCATCCCCGGCAACCAGCAGGAACGATCGCACCGATGCCGGATCCGCAGCAAAAGGCGGACCGGCTGAGGGTGAGCTTTGCGGAGTGGTGGGAGAAGGAGAGCGAGACAGGCTGGCGCGCTTGTGGTTCTGGCGGCCGCGGCGCTGTGGACGGCGGCGCAGGCAGGCACGGGGTCGCTGGCGGGCACGCTCACAGATCTGGAGTCGCACCCGGCGGCGAACGCCACCGTCATCCTGCACAACAAAGCCACGGGGAGCGCCTTTGAAGCGGCTACCGCGCGCAACGGGCGATACCGATTTGCCGCGCTGCCCCCCGGCGAGTACTGGCTGGAGGCGCGCTCCGCCGCACTGGGTGAGGGAACTCTGAGTGGCTTGGTGGTTGCCGCCGGTCACGAGATGCGCGTGCAGACGGCGGTTGCATTTGGGGCTTCGGCAACAGGACAGGTGCCGCCGATGCTACGTGCCGAGGTGCGGGCCAATCCACCGCCCCAAAGCTTAATGATCCCGGAGCCTTCAGAAACGTCGGCGGTTCCTGCGCGGAATACGGAGCCTCCTGCTGCGATTTCGCTTGCGGCGGCGCCTACCAAGCCGTTGCCTGTAGCTGTCGCGGCGGTTCCGGCAGTCGGCAAAGCAATCGCGCCGACGCTCGGTGTCGATCCTGCGCTTGCGGTGGCGGTGCGGCCGGTGATCCCCGCAGCCACGCCAACGGCTTCGCTCAGTCTGCGCGCCTGCGGCGTTGCGATCACTGGGGCGGCCAGTTCGGCCGCGCGGTTGGTGCTCGAGTCGGCTCTGCCGGGCGCGGCGACGCTGCGGGGAACCCTGGCCCCGGAGGCAGAAGCCGCAGTCGCGGAGAGCACCATCAGCAGCGAAGAGCTCGAACAGCTGCCGCTCCCGGGGCGAGACTGGCGATCGTTCATGAGCGACAGCGGTGCCGCGGAGATTGCCGCGCCGGATGATACGGGACGCGATGCCGATGCGCGCAAGCCGACGAGTACCGTAACCCTGGAAGGCGCGCCGACGGGCACGGCGTTCGGCGCGCGTGGCGAGCGGCGGACCGCCGCTGCCGATCTCATCTCTCCGGCGCGGGGCGACACGGCGGTCAGCGAGGTTCGCACGGCTGGGAATGGGAGTGGTCCGGCGCAGGACCGGACCCTGCAAGTTTCCACCCGCAGTGGTGCCAATCGTCTGCACGGGCAGCTGTTCGCCTTCAACCGGCAGAACCTGTGGAATGCCCAAAACCCATACACGCAGGTGTTGAAGGAGACGGCTGCGGCGACAGCGATAAGCGTGCCCGTGTTCACACCGTTCGCCTACACGCCGCCGGATCGAAGGTTGACATGGGGTGCGGCGATCGGCGGCCCTTTGAAGCGCAATCGTGCGTTCTGGTTCGCGGCGCTCGATGGCGACCAGCGCAACGACCCCGCAGTCGCCACCGTGCGGCACCCCGAGAACTTCTTCGCGCAGCCCACCAACGACGAGATGCAGGTGCTGAGCGCGCGCCTCGGCATGGGCAGCGCAAACCCCGTCGCGGAAGGTGTCGGCGCGTACGGAAAGTCTCTGGAGTCACTGAATGGTTTACTGGGTGAAGCCGCGCGAACCTCATCGCGGCTCGCAGGTTTTGCACGGCTGGATTGGCGAGTAGGCGAGCGGCAGCGACTGATGGTGGAGGGCTCCGGCGGTCGGCAGGATGCGCCGGGCGGCGCTTTGGCACGCGTCTCGGAGATGTACGGAACGCACAGCTTCGGCGAGAGTCGGGCGAGCTCCGCCTGGGCACTGGGACGATGGGAGGCGTTCCTGACGCCGAATCTGCTGGCCGTGACGCAGGGCTCCTATGAAAAGCAGATCTATTCATTGCTGCCGGAGACGCCGTCGCCGTTTGAGCAAGGCCTGAATGCGAGCACGTGGGGGCAGCTTCCGCAGATGGTCGTGGACTCGCGCTACGGGTTCACCATGGGCACGCCGGCCCGGTTCGGCAAAGGCAACTATCCCGACGAGACCACGCTGGCGGCACAGGAGGGCGTGGACTGGGTGCATGGACCGCTGCTCGTGAAGGCGGGGTTCGAGGTGCGTCACAGCGCGGACGCAACCAGCCGCATCGTGAACCATGCGGGAACCTATCACTATGCACGCGTGGAGAATTTCATCAGCGATGCATTGGTGTTTGCGAAGTACGGGCTCTCGGAGTTGCAGAATCCGCTGACGACGGCACACAACTGCGATGAGCGCGGCAAAGCGTGGCGCGATACAACGGGACAGTTGCACGGGCTGGGGCATCTGCCCTGCTACTCGTATTACACGCAGACGCTGGGGCCGACCGACTGGCGGCTGAGCACTAACGACTGGGGAAGTTACGCAACACTGCAATGGCAGCCCGCGAAGAGCTTTGTGCTCTCTGCTGCAGTGCGCTGGGACCGCGAGCAGTTGCCGCCGCCGATTGCGCTGGTGAACAACCCCGGCCTGCCGCTAACGCAGAAGCTGCCGGCCCTGGGCAGCGAGTGGGCGCCCCGCGTGGGCCTGGCGTGGGGCAAGCTGGAGAGCCGCTGGCCGGTCCTGCGCGCGAGCTACGGCATGTACTTCGGCCGCACATCGAATGCGGTGGTGGAGACGGCGCTGACGCAGACCGGCTCGCTGAAGGGAGATCTGAACCTCTTCATTCGCCCCACCGACGGCTACACGTCCGCCAACGGCACGAGCCCGGCGCCGCCCTTTCCCTATGTGCTGGCCGGCGATCCGGCGATGATCGAAAAGCCGGCGGTCGTGGAGTTCGCGCCCGGGTTCCGCAACCCGGAGATTCACCAGGCGCAGATGGGCCTGGAGGAGAAGCTGCCTGGGCATGTGCTGGTGCAGGCCAGCGCGGCGGCGAGCCTGGGACGGCGGCTTCCGGTGACGGTGGATACGAACTACGATCCCGCGGCAAATCCCAAGACGATTACGTACGCGGTAGTGGATGCGTCAGGGAAAGGCCCAATCAAGACCAGGCAGATCACCGTGCCGTTCTTCGCCTCCTGGCCCGTGACCACCGGAATAAGCGGCAGGCTCAACCCCAGTTATCAGCAGATCACCGCAATCGAAAGCCGCGCGAACTCCACGTACGAGCTGGCCATGCTGGACGTGACGCGTTATGCCGCGCGCGGGCTGACGCTCCGCGCCCACTATACCTACGGCCACGCCATGGACTGGAACCCGAACGAGAGCGCCTATGGGTTCGGCGGCAGCATGCTGGATCCGACCGACTTCCGGCAGGAGTATGGCACGAGCGGCCTGGATATTCGGCACTCGTTGTCGGCAATGGCCATTTGGCGCGCTCCGTGGAAGCTGCACAGCACTGCCGGCGCGCTGGCAAACGGGTGGCTGCTCTCCGGGACGGGAAGGTATCACAGCGGGCTGCCCTACACGATGCGCACGGCAGGGTCCATCCCCAGAATCTTCACCACCGGCGGAACGGCGATTGTGGGGCTGGGTCCAAGCATGAACGGCTATGGCGGCGATCCGCGCGTATACGGCGTTGGCCGGAATACATATCGCTATTTGCCAACCTGGAAGGCGGATGTGCGCGTGGGCCGAGTCATCCGCCTGCCGTACAGGCGCGAACTGGAGCTGCTGGCGGAAAGCTTCAACCTCTTCAATCACCAGAATGTTACGGAGATTGAGACGGTGGGTTACACGATTGAGCCAGGTGGTCCATCGGGGTCGATGCCCACCTTCAACTTCCTGACCGGACTGAAGGCGGCCCAGACCGAGTTCGGCCAGCCACTCAATGTGAACGCTACGGATTTTTATCGGGAACGGCAGTTCGACTTCGGCGTGCGGCTGCGTTTTTAGGTCCGGCGCCGAAACCGGGTGCGGGCTCGGCTCGTCCAAAAAGATAGAACACCCGCGCTTCTTCCGATACACTGGTGCTTCACTTGGAGGAGAGATGCATTCTTTGCTGAATCGCTTTACACGCTTGCATATGCGTTCCATTCGGGCCGCATTGGTTATTTGTTTGGCTCTTCTGTGCGGGGCCACAGCTTTCAGCGATCCCATTCACGATGCTGCGCGCAAGGGCAATGTGAAAAAGATCAAGGAGATCCTGGCTACTGACCCCAAAGCGGTTTCTGCACGGGACAGCCAAGGCGATACTCCGCTGCATGTTGCATGCCTGCACAACCAGCTTTCGGCAGTGGAGGCTCTGGTAGCGGCGGGCGCCGATGTGAACGCAAAGAACAGCTATCCGCCCTTTATGCCCGATGATCTGGGGCAGTTTCTCTCCAGCACCAATCAGGAAGATCCGGTAACCCTGCTCCATTCGCAGGCGACCAAGCGCTCAGACGAGTTGAACACGCAGCAGGTCACGGCCCAGGAAGTAAAGGAAAAGGGCTATACGCCCTTGCAACTGGCGGAGTTTGCCAGCGGCCACAGCAAGATCGTTCAATTCCTGGTGGCCCACGGGGCGGACGTAAATGCCCAGGGAGCGACCGGTGCCACGGCGCTCTTTTTTGCGGTCTTGCGCGACCAGGGGGACGACGTGAAGTTTCTTCTTGCGCACGGAGCGAAGCCCGACATCGCAGAAGCCTACGGTGATACGCCTTTGATTTGCGCGATCGAACTGGGCTACACGAGCCTGGTGAAGCCACTCGTTGAGAGCGGCGCAGATGTGAATTTCCAGAACCAGAATCTGATGCGGCCCCTGGGTCTTGCCATGCAAAATCCGAAGGATGAGTCGATTGTGGATTACCTGAAGAAGAAGGGTGCGCACCAGTAATCCAACTCGTCTGCCAATGACCAAACCATGCCGGCTCTCCTTCGGGGGAGCCGGCTTTTCGTTGGCGTTATTTTGTTCGGAAACCTACGGCATCTGATCGGTTGCGCAGGACGATTCGTGCTGAGCGATGCGACCATCGAGCCGGAAGCACACCGCGCCTTGCGCGTCGGTGCTGGCCGTGCGCACCCCGGCCGATTGAAGTTCGTTGAGGACCTCCATGCGCGGATGACCGTAGCGATTGCGCTGCCCGCAGGAGATGACCGCCCACTGCGGCGCCACGCGGGCCAGGAAGGCTGGCTGCGTGGATGTGGCGCTGCCGTGATGAGCCACCTTGAGAAGCTGGCTGCCTAGATCAGGCTCGCTCAGCATGGTCCTTTCGATAGGTGCCTCTGCATCTCCTTCCAGCAGGACGGATGTGTCGCGGTAAGCCACATGCAGCACGAGCGAATCATTATTCGCGGGTTCCGCCCCGGGCTGGTAATCGGCAGCGGGTGCAAGCACACGAACGCGAGTGCTGCCCAGCGTGAGTTGATCTCCGGCCACCAGCCGCCGAAGCTGGATGTGCTCTTCGGCAGCCTGATCCAGCAGCGAACGGTATGCCTCCGACAGCGGATTGTTGCCCACCCATAGCTCATCGGGATGGAAGTTGCGCAGCACCGCCGGCATGCCACCCATGTGGTCGGAATGCGCATGGCTGAGCGCCACCACGTCCAGGTGGCGAATGCCGCGCGACCAGAGCGCGGCGGAGACCACTTCTTCGCCGATGTCGAATTGTTGCGGCGCGGTGCGCGGGCCGCCGCCGAATCCGCCCGCATCGACGAGCATGGTCTTGCCTTCCGGCGTGATCAGGAGCAGGGAATCGCCCTGGCCGACGTCGATGGCTTCGACGAGCAGAGCGTTGCGCGGATGCTGCACGGCGCGCGGCGCAACCGCCGCAAACCCGGCGGCGGCCATAGCCAGCCAGGCGATGCGGCGAACCCAGGGCCGACCCGCGCGCGCCAGCACGAACGCCGCCGCTAGCAACGCGATAAAGACAGCGACCTGGAAGGGCGGCGGCGCAGGCAAGCGAACGTCGCTCAATCGCAAATCGCCAATGGCATGGACCAGGCCCACGCCGGCATGCAGCAGGAGTGCTGTAACGGCTGCCGGAATCGTTGCGGCCGCGGGCCAGACCAGCAGCACCACTAAGGTGACGAGTGCCGCAGGCACCAGCAGGAGCAGAAGCGGAAGGATGAAGATGTTCGCCGGAAGCGCCAGCAGCGTGACGCGATGGAAGTAAATCGCCATGGGCAGCGTCATGGCGAGTTCCACGATGACAGCGACGACCAGAGCTTCGAAGGCTCGCAACACCCAGCGGACAAATCCCGGGAATGCGCTCCACGCAATGCGGCGATTGCTCACGGCCTGCAGGCGCGCGGCAAACATCCGCAGCAGCACGCGAAACTGCGCGATCTTCGGAGGAAGTTTTGGATCGGCCGCGACGAGGCGCAGATCGCGTGTGGCATTGACGTAAGGATGAATGCCGGCGTCAAGCAATGGCGCGGCAACACCCGCAATGGCAACCACCGCGAGCAGCGTCATCTGGAAGCTGGCTTCCAGCAGGCTCCGCGGGCTGGCGGCCAGCAGGCAAAGCGCGGCAAAGCCGATGAGGTTGAGCGCATTGCGATCGCGATAGACCAATCTGCCGATCAGATACAGGCTCACCATCCACAAGGATCGCTGCACCGGCGCGGCAAATCCCGTGAAGAGCGCGTAGGCAAATGACACGGCGATGGTGAGCACCGTGGCGAGCACGCGCGGGATGCGAAGCTTGCGCGCGATGAAGAATATGCAGCCCGCCACGATCGCGAGATGCAAGCCGGAGACAACGAGCATGTGAAACGACCCTGTGCGCTCGAATCCGGCGCGCAGCGCATGCGAGAGGAAGGTGCGGTCGCCGGTGATCATGGCGCTGAGCATGATCGCGTCGTCGGTGCTCAGGCGCAGCCAGCGTGGGAATCGCGTCATCGCAGCCGGTAGCCCGAGCAGGCGTGTGCCAGCGGCTTGCTGGGCCTCCGGAAGAATGCATCCGAGTGGCATGTGCGCGGCACTTGCCCGCGCCTCAATGCGTTGCGCTGGAACAGAAGCGGTTGCCGTTACACCCTGATCGAGCAGATAGGCGGCGCGGTTCCAGGCGCCGGGATCACGGTACACCTGCGGCGGAAGCAGGCGCGCGACAGCGCGAATCCGATCGCCGCACCGAATGCGCTGAATGGCTGCGGCGTCAGGCCAGCGGATGATGAGGCGAACTGTACCGTCGACGCCAACCTGCGCGTCTTCCGTATCGGTGACGCGCTCGATGGATGCGAGCTGAAGGTCAATGCGCTGGGCGGGCGCATCGATTGCGCCGCTGTTGACGTCCTGCTCCTGCTCGCTTTGCACCGGACCGGCACGGATCACGGTGCCCTCCACTTCGCGCAGCAGGCCGTCGGAATACGCCAGCAGCTGCGGCGCAGGCGCAGGCTGAGGCTCCATGTTGGCGCACCACGCACCCAGCAGAATCCACGCAAGCGCCAGTGGAAGTAGGGGCAGTCGGGGCACGCGGAACACCGTGATGATCGTGAGAACGACTGCGATCGCGATGCAGACGAACAGAGTCGCGGATGGAATCCAGATGCGATGCGCAACAAGGATGCCGAGGGCGAAGAGCCATGCGGCATGAAACAGCGGAGCGGCGTGAAAACGCGCGGCGCCGAACCCCGAACTGGCAGAGGGCGAGCCCATAAACCTTATGGATTGACAGGGAAGTCTATCAGGAATGATGCAGCTTGATCAGTGTTTCCAGATGGAACGTTTGCGGAAACAGATCGGCGAGCGCGGCCGCCTGGATGCGATAGCCACCATCGAGTAGCAAACGCAGGTCGCGCGCCAGCGTGGCCGGATCGCAGGAGACGTAGACGAGGTTGGGCGCGGCAACCTGATTCAGCAGGGTCGTGATTTCAGCTCCAAGACCAGTGCGCGGAGGATCAACCACGATCAGGTCAGGTCGCGCGCCGCCGGCATCCTGGCGCAGAAATGCAAGCGTGTTCATCGCGACAGGCTGCCCGCAGGTGCCGGCGAGATTGGCGGCGAGCGCAGCGGTGGACGCCGGAGCCGATTCGACCGCGATGACTCCTTCGAAGTGTTTCGTGAGCTGGCGCGCGAACAGCCCCACCCCGGCGAAGAGATCCCACGCGAGCTTGCCGCTGTGCCCGGTGGTCACACGCTGCACGAAGGAATCGATGAGCCAGCGGTTAACCTGGAAAAACGCCCCGTGATCGACGCGGTAATCGAATCCACCGGCGTGATAGGTAAGCGACGGCGCGCCCCAGCGAGCGAGCGTCCTCGGCGGTCGACCGGGGCGTCCCCCGGAGGCAAGCTCCGCGCCCTGCAGTTGCGGAATGCGCTCGTGCAATGCGCTGGCGACCGGATCAAAGCGAAGCTGAGTTGACTCCCCAGTGAAGAACGTGGCGAGCATAGCGGATTCTTCCGCATTGCAGAACAGCAGCAATTCATGCGGTCGCAGATTCGCCGGAACGCGGGCCAGCGCATCGCGCGCAGCGAAGGCGGCATTGATCAGCACAGGCGCTGCAATCGGGCACTCGCGAATGGGAATGATCGCGCTGGAGCGTCGCGCGCGATAGCCTGGGTTGCCATCCGCGTCAAACGCGATGCGAATGCGATTGCGATACTCCCACGGCTCCGCGGAAAGGATGTCGATCTCTTGCGGGATCGGAACACCGGCGCGTTCGAACGTCTCGCGCAGGATCGCTTCTTTCATGCGCAGTTGGTTTGCATAGCCGGTGTGCTGGTAATTGCAGCCGCCGCACGGGCCGAAGTGCGGGCAGCGCGGTCGAATTCGTTCGCCAGAAGTTGATAGGATCTCCGCGAGTTCGGCGAGAGCGTAACCGCGCTTGGCTTTTTCTTCAACGAGCTGAATCTTCGCCTGCTCACCGGGCAGCACGAATGGAACGAAGATCGCTTTGCCATCCTGGCGCGCGAGAAAGTTGCCGCCGTAGATCGGCTTCTCAATCTCCACCACCTGCTGCGCCACCTGCGGTGGCACCTCCGGTGCGGGTGACCTTTTGGTTGAGCGATGCGGCTTGTTGGGGCGCTTCATTGCTGGCTCATATAGAACAGGCTGAGGCGGGGTAGGTTGTAGTGGGCCAGCAATTGCTTCTGTACAAACTGCCGCTCCACCTGCCGCAACTGCACCGCGCCCATGCGGCTGCGATAGGACGCCAGCTCGCGGGCGGCGTGCTCCTTCAGGCCCACCAGCAAGTCCTCAGGCGCGGCGGTGGTGAGCGCGGCGAAGAGCTTTTCTTCCAGCACCAGCAGGTTACGCTCGAGCGACTCAGCATCGAGCGGGCGCTTGGGATCGGCGGCGCGCACCTCGGCGGCGAGTTCGTCCAGACGCGCGGCGGTCGCGGCGCAAAGCTCGGGCGCAATGGCCGCGGCGCGGAGATTGGCGGCGGCGGCATCCAGATGTGCGGCAACGCGCTCGTGTTCGAAGCCGGTCTCGTCGGCGCCGCTGTAGTTCTTTGTGGTGGAGGCGCCCGCCGCCGCTTCGCTCAACTCCTGCGCGGCTTCCATCACCGCCTGCGCGCACCAGGCCAGGCCATTGACCTTGCGCTTGTGGCCGCGATGCGTGCGCGACTCGTACTTATCGAACGCCGCATCGATGCCGCGCAGCGCGGCCTCCAGCGGCACTCCGGCCTCACGCCACGTTTCGATCAGCGCCCAGTCGAGCGTGGACAGCAGCAGCAGCGATCCGCGCCGCTGCTGGAACCGCTCCTCAATCTCGGTGAAGTAGTTGAAGTAGTTCTGCACGGCGCGCCTCAGTGCGCGCGGGTGCGCGGGCGGGCGGTGCGGTTGCGCTCGAAGAGAATGCGCAGCCCATGAAGCGTGAGCATCTCGTCGATTTCCGAAATGTAGCGCGAGTCCTCGGCCACCTGCCGTGCCAGCCCGCCGGTGGCGATGACGCGCGGCTGCGTGCCGAGCTCGGCGAAGATGCGTTCCAGAACGCCGTCGACCAGGCCGATGTAGCCGTAGTAGAGGCCGCTCTGCAGATGCGTCACGGTGTTGGTGCCGATGACCTTGGGCGGTCGCTTGATATCCACGCGGCTAAGTTTCGCGGCGCGATTGAAGAGCGCGTCGGCGCTGAGGCCAAGTCCCGGTGCGATGGCGCCCCCAAGATACTCGCCCTTGGCGGAGATCACTTCGAACTTGGTGGCCGTGCCGAAGTCGACGACGATGCAGGGACCGCCGTAGCGCTCGTAGGCGGCGATGCAGTCGGCGAGGCGGTCGGCGCCCAGCTCGGTGGGATTGTCGACGAGCATCGGCATGCCGGTCTTGATGCCGGGCTCGACGAACAGCGGCTCGATGTGGAAGTACTTCTCGCAGACGCGGCGCAGCGTGCTGTCGATGGGCGGCACCACCGACGAGATGATGATATGCGTGACCTGATCGACGGAGAGTCCGTGCATGTTGAACAGGTTGACGAAGAGCACGCCGTACTCATCGGAGGTCTGCGTGCGGTGCGTCGTCACCCGCCAGTGTGCCACGAGCTCGCGCTGCTCTTCAGCCGAAGGCGTGGAGGCATCCGCTTCGAGGCGATAGAGGCCGAGAACGGTGTTGGTGTTGCCGACATCGAGAGCGAGAAGCATCGGTTTGATTGTATCCGGTGGCTAGCGGGTGCCGGCTGCATCGCGAATGCCGCCGGTCTGCACCTGCACCAGGCCCTCCGGCGTGCGGACCAGCAGAAAGCCGTTCTCATCGAGGCCGGCGGTAATGCCGCTGCAAGCTTGCGGGCCATGCACCAGCACGTGGCGGCCCTCAATCCACGTGGACGCTGCGGCAAGGCGCGCGGGGATCGCTGCGCAGGCTGCGGGATCGAGGAGGGCAGCGGTCTCGCGGTCGAGACATTGCAACAGCGCGATCAGAAGCTGCTGGCGATCGATGGTGCGGCCCGACTCCAAATCCAGCGAGGTAGCCGCCGTGGCGAGCCCGGGATCGAAGCTGCGCTGATGCACGTTGATGCCGATCCCGGCGACTGCGTGGGGCAAACCTTGAGAAGCTGATCCAGCTTCGACCAGGATGCCGCCAGTCTTGCGCGGTCCGATGAGCAGATCGTTGGGCCAGCGAAGATCGACGGTGAGGCCGCTGACCTTGCCGATGGCCTCAGCCGCGGCGAGTCCCGCGGCGAGCGGAAGCAGCGGCAGGCGCATGGCAGGGATGGGCAGACGCACGATGGCGCTCACGTAAAGGCCCTCGCCGGCATGCGAGTGCCACGCGTGATTGCCGCGGCCGCGCCCTGCCGTCTGCTCATCGGCAAAGTAGACCGAGCCATGCGGCGCACCGGCCCGCGCGGCCTGCATGGCATCGGAGTTCGTGGAGCCGGTGGTCGGCGAGAAGTGCAGCTTGCCCGCGAAGCTTGTGCCGGCGAGCGCGGTTTCGAGCGCGGCAAGATCGTACATGCCGCGCTATTCCGCAGTAATCGACATGGAGATGTCGGCGGCGCGCGCCGAGTGGGTGAGCGCTCCCACGCTGATGAAGTCGACGCCGGTCTCGGCATACGCGCGGATGTTTTCAAGCACGATGCCGCCCGACGCTTCGGTGGGAATCCAGCGGGTCTCGATCTTGATGCGATCCACGGCGTTGCGCACCTGATCCGGCGTCATGTTGTCGAGCAAGATGGCTTCCGCACCGCATTCCAGCGCTTCCTCAAGTTCCGCCGTGGTGCGGACCTCAACCTGAATGCGCTGATTGCCCTGGCGGCGCTCGAAGGCATGCGCGAGAGCGGTACGCAGGCCGCCCCCGAGCGAGATGTGATTGTTCTTGATCAGGATTCCGCTCGCCAGATCGAGACGATGATTCGTCCCGCCGCCGCACAACACTGCATATTTTTCGAGCGCGCGCAGGCCGGGCACGGTCTTGCGCGTGTCGAGCACGCGGGCGTGCGTGCCCTGGATGGCATCGACGTAGCGTCGCGTATTCGTCGCGATGCCGCTGAGGTGCTGCATCAGGTTCAGGATCACGCGTTCGCAGCTCAACAGCACCCGCGCGTTGTGGCGGATAACGGCGAGTACCTGGCCTTTGCGTGCGCGGACGCCGTCGAACATCTCCGGATGACTGATGACCTCATAACGCGTCTGCGCCTGGGGGCGACGATCGAGATTGCGGTAGATCTCCAGGAAGCGCGGCACGGCGCCCAGGCCCGCGACTACCAGGTCCTCGCGCGCGATGATCTGCGCGGTGGCGCGGAGGTCCGCGTCGATGGTGGCATTGGTCGTGGCATCGCTGGCGGCCTTGTCTTCAATCAGGGCCTGCTCCAGCAGGGCGTCGATGCGATGTGTTTTCCAGTCCATAAACAGGTGCCAGGTGTCAGGTGCCAGGTGTCAGGTGTCAGTTCGCAGAGTTACTGCGGGGGAAGAGCGTTCAGTGCTGCCTGTGCCTTGTCCAGCAGGAGCCTGGTTTCGGCTGCCTGCTTTTTGAGGCCCTCAACTACATTCGCGGGGGCCTTGGCGAGGAAGCCTTCGTTGCCCAACTGGCGCTCCGCGGCTGCAAGGCCTTTTTCGTATTTGGCGATGTCTCTTGTCAAGCGTTCCCGTTCGGCGGCTACGTCGATCTTCCTTTCGTAAACCACCGCAACATCGAAGGCCGCGGTGTGGTGCTTCGAAAGACCTTCGCTGATCTGTTCGACGAAACGAACGTCGCTGACGCGAGCAAGGCGCTCGATAATTGCCGGATTGTGTTCGGCCGCTGAACGCGCCAGCGCGCCGGCGCGCAGCTCAATGGGAGTTGAGGCCTTCTCTTCGACTCCGATCTCCTTACGCAGCGCGCGAATCTCGGTGATCAGGCTTTGCAATGCCTCCATCTGCCCGACGGCGTCTTCGTCGTTGCCTGCCGGAGCGGAGTGGGGGAAGTGCGTCAGCGCAATGGATTTCGCCGGAGGCTCGCCGTCGTACACCGCGTGCCAAAGCTCTTCCGTCAGGAACGGCATGAACGGCGAGAGCAGACGCAGCGCGGCTTCGAAGACCGATACGAGCGTCGTGAGCGCTGCCTTCGTCCCTGCCAGGCGTGCTTCGCGCTGGCTTGCTGACTCGCCGTCTCGCTGACTTGCTTCAAAATCGAGCCGCAGCTTCACGATCTCGAGATACCAGTCGCAGAAGCTGCCCCAGAAGAACTGATAGATCGTGCTGGCGGCTTCGTCGAACCGGTAGTTCTCAAGGGACTCGTTCACCTTCGCGGCCGTCGCGTGGAGTTCCGCCACGATCCAGCGCGCTTCGAGCGGCGCGTCCGGCCCTGCGATGGGCATCGTGCCCAACACTTCCGGATCGACCGTGATGCCGATCTCGGCGGCGCGATCCACGTTCATAAACAGGAAGCGCGCGGCGTTCCATATCTTGTTGGCGAAGGCGCGGTAACCCTCGGTGCGCGCCACGTTGAAGGCGATGTCGGTGCCGGGCGAGGCCATCGACGCGAGCGTGAAGCGCACGGCATCGGTGCCGTACTGCTGCACGATCTCGATGGGGTCGATGACGTTGCCCTTCGTCTTCGACATCTTCTCGCGGTTGGCGTCGCGCACCAGCGCGTGAATGTAGACCTCTTTGAATGGCACTGAATCCGCAAGAGAGCGCGGGCTCCCGTCGGGCATGGGCACGTCGGTCGAGAACCAGCAGCCCAGCATGATCATGCGGGCCACCCAGAAGAACAGAATGTCGAAGCCGGTGACGAGGAGCGATGTTGGATAGAAGGTGTCGAAGTCCGCGCGGTTCTCCGGCGTAATATTCGGCCAGCCGAAGACCGAAACCGGCAGCAGGCCGGACGAGAACCACGTATCGAGAACGTCGGTCTCCTGCGTGATCTCCGCCGAGCCGCAGTACGCGCATTTGTCCGGGTCCTGCCGCGGCACGGTGATCTTGTGGCACGTGGCGCAATGCCATGCGGGAATGCGGTGGCCCCACCAGAGCTGCCGCGAGATGCACCAGTCGTGGATGTTCTCCATCCAGTTCAGGTAGGTCTTCTCGTACATCTCCGGCACAAAGCGGATAGCCTTGTTGCCGTTGGCGTCGGGCTTGACGGCGGCGATAGCCTTGTCGGCCAGCGGCTGTATTTTCACGAACCACTGCGTAGACAGCCGCGGCTCGACCACGGTCTTGCAGCGATCGCAGTGGCCCACGTTGTGCACGTGATCCTTCACGGTCGCAAGGAGTCCAAGCGCTTCCAGATCTTCGACAACCTTTTTGCGCGCCGCATAGCGGTCCAGGCCTGCATAGGCGCCGCCCTGCGCGTTGATATGCGCGGTCTCATCCATTACGTTGATGGACGGCAGGTGGTGGCGCTCGCCAATCGCAAAGTCATTCGGATCGTGCGCGGGCGTAACCTTGACTGCGCCGGTGCCGAACTCGCGGCTGACGTAGTCGTCCAGCACGATGGGGATCTCGCGATTCACCAACGGCAGCATCAGCTTTTTGCCGTGCAGATGCGTGTAGCGCTCGTCTTCGGGATGAATCGCAACAGCCACGTCGCCGAGCATCGTCTCCGGGCGCGTCGTGGCGATTGTCAGATACTCCCCGGTTTCCTTGCCGGCGGCGTCAACCACCGGGTAGCGAATCTCCCACAGGTGGCCCTTGTGTTCGTCGTACACCACTTCCAGGTCGCTGATGGCCGTCTGGCAGCGCGGGCACCAGTTCACAATGTATGCGCCGCGATAGATGAGCCCCTGCTCGTGCAGCTTGACGAAGGCCTCGCGTACCGCAACGGAGAGTCGCTCGTCCATCGTGAAGTATTCGCGCGACCAGTCGACGGAGGCGCCGAGGCGCTTCATCTGGTCAAGGATGGCGCCGCCGTAGTGCCGCTTCCACTCCCATACGCGCTCCACGAAGGCTTCACGGCCCAGATCCTGGCGTTTTTTGCCTTCCGTGGCCAGTTGGCGTTCCACCATCATCTGCGTGGCGATGCCGGCGTGATCGGTACCGGGCAGCCACAGGGCGCGGCGTCCGCTCATGCGCCGCCAGCGGGTCAGGATGTCCATCTCCGTCTGATTGAGCATGTGGCCCATGTGCAGGCGGCCGGTAACGTTGGGCGGCGGCAGCAGGATCGTGAAAGGATCGCCGGACTGGCCGTCCGCCTCGGATGCGGAAGTGAGAACAGGCTGCGCGAACAGCTCTTCGCGGACCCAGTACTCGGCCCAGCGGTCTTCAATGGCGGTGGGATCGTACGCTTTGGGCAGGTCGTGAGGCATGGACTGGAAGGCCTTTGTCCCCGTTTTTGGGCCGGTGCGTGATGAGGGGGACAACCCCTCAGGTTAGCAGATGGCGCGGATTCGATTGCGGCGCGAGAGCCTTTGGAGTCCGCAACATCCGGGTGATTGCAGGACGCATCTAGGCTGCTCGGAGGATGTTGCGGAATGTCTCGTTTGAGCCTGTACCTGATCGGCGTTTATGGATTGATTGCGGCGGGAATGGTGTACGTGAATCGGAGGAATGAAGCGCAGCGGAACTCAGTCGTGGCGATGGCCGATCGGCTGCGGGAGGCGTGGGCAGATCATCATACGGTGGCCTGAGGAGGCATTTCTTACAGTTTCCCATGGATTTGCGCGCCCATCGTTTCTGGCGTAAACATTTGAAAGTGAAATGGTTGCACTGACGCGAGCGGCGTTGACGGAAGCTCGCTGCGCGGGCTCGGTCCGGTCCGGCCGGGTATACCCCCCGGGGGTACGTCGAAAAATTAATTATTGATTTTCTGGTTAACGCCCGTTGGCACTTTGGTAAATGATGGTGAAGAAGCTCGCACCTGCGGGATCATACCAGGGTGGAAACGCCTGGAATTTCTGCTGATGATTCAAGTCTGGCAGGTCTGAATAATTAATACGCAACGTTTTGAGAAATATTTTTCGTTGATGGGAATGGAGTTACGGCGGTTTTCCACAGATCAGGCGTTTGACCTGTTTTGGGGATCGCGGCGCCTCTCTATCCATTGCGCGGTGAAGCCGTGCAATGGACGGAGAGGCCGAGGCGAATCAGGGGCGGCGGGCTGGGCCACCGGGGCGGCCCCCGCCACGGTTTCCGCGCGGCCCTGCACCGGGACGCGGTCCGCCTCCCGGCCCGCGGCGGTTCTGGCCGCCGGGACGCGGCGGCCGTGATCCGAAACCGGAGCGCGGACCATTGGCGGGCTTGCCGCGGCGTTCGCCGGTAAACTCGCGAGGCTGTTCACCGCCTTCGCGGTTGGTGCGCGGGCGAGGAGAAAACTCCCGGCGCTGGCTGCTGCGGTCGCCGGTAGAGCGGCGTTCCTCTCCGCGGCCTTCGCCGCCGCGCGGGCGCTCGCTGCGCTCTCTTGGGGGATAGGGACGGCGCTGGCCGCCCTGTTCCCCACGAGGCGGGCGGCTGGCACGATCCTGATATCCGCCGGCGCCGCTTTGGCCGCCGCGTGCGGGACGCCCAGCCGTGGGAGGACGATCCGACCTGGCGGGCCGTTCCGCCGGGCCACGGCGCTCTGCTGGACCGGAGCCCTCAGCCGAAGCGGGCCGCTGCCAACGAGGCTTTGCGAATCCGCCGCCGCCTTCGCGCCGCGGCCCGCGATCTCCCTGGAAGGGCCGGCCAGGCTTGCGGCTGTCGAAGCGGCGCTGCTCGCCGGTGCCGCTGGGACGCGCGCCTTCCGCCTGTTCGGCGCGCGGCCGCGCAAAGGCGCCGCGCTGCGGCCGATCTGCCCGTCCAAACCCTTCCCGACGCTGGCCGCGATCGGAGACAGCATTCTCTCGCCGCTGCGGACCTCGTTCGAAGCCGCCACCCTCGCGCCGCGGTCCACGGTCGAAGCCAGAGCCTGCGCTGCGTTGGCCGCGATTGAAGGCGGGCCGATCGCCACCACGGTCGTCACGCTGGCCCGGGCGGCTGGGGCGGAATTCACGCCGCTCGCCTTCCTCGCGCCGCGGCCGGCCGCGGAACGGCTTCTTGCCGAACTTGTTGCCGGTTCGGGCCGCTTCGTGATCCACGCTTCGGCCCGCCTCTTTAGGAAGCATGGCCGTGGTCTTCAGGCGCTTCGGTTTCCACTTGCCCGCAGCCACCAGGCGCAGCGCATGCACCTCTTCCGGATCGAGCTCGCGGAGCTTCCCCGGTTCCACGTCGAGCACCAGCGGGCCGTAGCCCACGCGGCGAATCTTCTCCACATGGTGGCCGATCTCTTCGAACATCTTGCGCAGTTCGCGATTGCGCCCTTCGATGAGCGTCACCTCAAACCAGGGGTTCTCGCCCATGCGAATCTCGCGGATGCGCGCGGGAGCCGTGGTTACGCGCCCCTCGCCCGGCTGGCCGCGATCGATACGCACGCCCTCGCGGAGCTGGTCGATCTGCTCGTCTGTAGGCTGGCCGCTGACCTTCACGAGATACGTCTTCTCCACGCCCGAGGCAGCACGGGTGAGCTGGTTGGCGAGCTCGCCGTCGTTGGTGACGAGAAGCAGGCCCTCGCTGAGGTAATCCAGGCGGCCCACCGGGTACAGGCGCTCGCCCATTTTTGTGAAGAACTCCATCACCGTGGGCCGGCCCTCGGGATCGCTGACCGTCGTGACGTAGCCGCGCGGCTTGTTGAGCATGAAGTAGCGCAGCCGCTCCGCTCCCTGCAGCAGCTTGCCGTCGACGCGGATGTGATCGCGCGCGGGGTCGGCCTTCGATCCCAGAGTGGTGACCACCTGCCCGTTCACCTGCACGCGGCCTTCGGTGATCATCTCCTCGGCGTGGCGGCGGCTCGCAACGCCGGCCTGCGCAAGGATCTTCTGCAGACGCTCCAGCTTCGCCGGCGGCGCCGCGGGCCGTGGCTCTTCTTCCTCTTCTTCGTCTGCCTCTTCCGGCGCGAGTTCTGCAGCAGCGGGCCGGGCCGCGGCCTGCTCCACTTCAGCGAGTTCCGCCACGTGCGCCTGTGCTTCGGCGGGACCGTTGGATCCGAAGGCATCGTCAAAGGTTTCGGCGGCATGGGCTGCGGCTTCGTCGTCCTTCTCGAGGGCAGGATCAACGGCCGCGGCGGGCGCGGCTTCTGCAGGCTGCGCTTTTGGGGAACGCTTCTTGCGGGCGGTCTTCTTCGCCGGCGCGGCGGTTTCGTCAGGAACCTGCGACTCGTCGGGAACTGCCGCTGGAATCTCGGTTATCTCAAGGTCGGTGCTCTTCTTGCTCTTCTTCGGCATGGGGTTCGGCCTCGTTTTCTGCCGGCATGGCATCCGTGGCGGGGGCGCCGGCGTTCTCTGCGGTGGCAGATTGCTCTTGGTTGGATGATGGGGAAGCCTCGGCTGCCATCTCGGCAGGCGATTCTTCCATTGAGGCCCGTTGCTGGGTTTCTTCCGATGCGGGCGCGGCCGATTCGCCCTGCTCGCTCTCTTCGGCGGGAGTGTCTTCGCCGCTGGGCAGATTCTCCGCCCGCTCTGCTTCTGCTTCGGCGGCCGATTCGGCTGCGTCGGCCGCTGCCGCCTCCGGTTCCATCTCCTCTTCGATCTCGGCCGCTGCCATCTTCTCGAACTCTTCCATCGAGGGCAGCTCGCTCAAATCCTTCAGGCCGAAGCGGAGCAGAAATTCCTTGGTCGTCTTATAAAGGATAGGCCGGCCGATCACCTGTTTGCGGCCCGCCGTGGCAATCAGCTTGCGCGACATCAACGAGGCCAGCACGCCGGCCGATTCCACGCCGCGAATCTCGCTGACCTCCGGCGCCGTCACAGGCTGCTTGTAGGCCACAACGGCGAGCGTCTCCAGCGCCGGCAAAGACAGCTTCAACGGCGGCTTCAGGCTCTTGACGAAGAGCCGCACCGCATCGTGGCACTCGGGCTTGGTGGCCATGCGATAGCCGCCGGCAATCTCGCGGATCTCCACGCCGTGATCGTCGGAGGCGTAGACGGCGATGAGCTCGTCGAGCAGTTGCTTGAGCACGGCCTTCACGTCGCGCTCACGCTGGCGCGCCTGGCGGCGGGCTTCAGCTTCGGGATCGTCCGCGGCGGGCTCAGCCTCGGCTGCGGCAGTTTCTGAGGCCGGCGCTTCGGCGGAGACGGATGGTTCCGCGGGCGCGAGGTCCGCTTCGGCCTGGGTGGGTTCCGGGACGCTTTCGTCGATCAGCGGCAGGGCGTCCGTCTGCGCCTCGGGCGGGCGTTCCATCTCGCCGGCCACTTCGGCGGTCTGCTCGGCGGCGGCGGCTTCCTGTTCCGCCTTCCACTCCAGGGCGTCGGCGCCAAAGAGGGTGGCGAGCTGCGTGAGGGTAACGGGCTCCTCCGCGGCGTAGATCACGGCTTCCAGCTTGCTTCTCAGGCTCATTCCTTCCGTATGGTAACGGAAGTCGTTGGGGAAAAGAGGATTTGTGCGCAGCGGGACCCCTGCAGGCCGGGATGGTGCGGTGGATTCGTCTGATTTGTGTCCGGATTTGGGGGCTGGCCCAAAACGGGTCCCCCAAAGGTAACGCGCGGAAGTAACCCGAAAGTGGAATAGCCTCATTTCTAGTGCTTTGTGACATCATGCCGATAAGCTTTACCGAACCGAACAGCCTTGGGCGGCGATGGATGTGCGGAGGAGGTTCGCATTCTGTCGGATGGAAGACGCGCAGGCGGTGCACCTCGGTGGGATAAAGAAACCTCCTTCCTTTCCCTCGATCGGCGTTGACGGCCATTGCTTCCGGGCAACAGGTGCATGTCGCGTCTGTGGGGCTTTGGTCACAGGGAGAATAGAGATGACGCAGATCGCATCGACGCCGGCAAAGACCTGGCCCATCACTTTGGGCGCGGAAGGCATGGCCGCGGCCCAGTTTGCACGTTGCGGGTTCGACGTAATGGCCCAGGCCGGCCGCGACAAACCCTGGTACGACCTGGTGGTAACCCGGGCCGGAAACCTGCTCAAAGTGGCCGTCAAGGCCAGTGAAGACGGCCAGTGGAGCCTGACGCAGGGCTACACGCGGCGTCCCGCGGACGTTTGCGGCAGCAAGCTGGATTGCCACGCCTCCATCGATCGCTGGCTGGCCAGCTACGGGTCGCGGACGGTCTGCTGCCTGGTGCAGTTCGACCAGGTGGCGTTGAATGAGATGCCGCGTATCTACCTGGCCTTTCCATGGGAGATCGCCGACCGCATGCGCGAAGCCGTGGAGCGGGTGGGCCTCTGCGCGCTCCTCGAGCGCTACACGTGGACGGCGCCCGACGGTTCGCGGCGCATCGAGTCTCTGCCTTCTTCGTGGGTGTTTTCCGAGAGCCGGCTGGACGAACTGCAGCAGATGAGTGCGCCCGGTTTCGCGATTCCCACCAAGCCGCACCCTGGGGCCCGCGTCATCGCAATCTCAGCTTAAGATCCGGCCCCGTTCGGCAATCGGGGCCGACGTGTGTCTGCGCGAACCCTCGCGCCAAAGGCATCTTCGCGCACATCCTTCGCGAAATCGCCGCCTGTGGAAAACTTTGTGGAGAAATAAAAGCAACCCTTTCAAATGGGCCAAAATTCTCCTGTTGCCAAGTTGGGGAGGCGTTTGCTAGGACGCGCAAGTGCCTGATTTTTGTTGCAGAAACGAGGCACCGCCCGCCTCGGCCACTCAATTCATCCAAAATGCACAATCTGCGCTGCTTTGAGCCGGTTTCCACAATTTTGGGTTACAGGCCCGTGAACACGTCCCCAGGGAAGCGTCATTTCTGCTGGTCTTCGCCGACGCGGAGAACGGCCAGGAACGCCTCCTGCGGAATATCGACTTTGCCGATGCGCTTCATCCGCTTCTTGCCTTCCTTTTGCTTTTCCAGCAGCTTGCGCTTGCGGCTTATGTCGCCTCCGTAACATTTGGCGAGCACGTTTTTGCGCAACGCGGAGACGGTTTCGCGGGCGACAATCTTGGCGCCGATGGCGGCCTGGATCGCCACCTCAAACTGCTGCCGCGGGATCAGCTCGCGCATCTTCGACACCAGCGCCTTGCCGCGCTCGTAGGCAAAATCGCGGTGAACGATGATGGAGAGCGCATCCACCGGCTCGCCGGAGACCAGGATGTCCATTTTCACCATGGGCGACTCCCACTCGCCGGCGAGCTGGTAATCGAGCGAAGCATAGCCGCGGGAGACGGACTTGAGGCGGTCGTAAAAATCGAGGACGATCTCGTTCAGCGGCAGCTCGTAGGTCAGCAGCACGCGGGTGGGCGTAACGTATTCGAAGTTGATCTGCCGGCCGCGCTTTTCTTCAACGAGCTTGAGGATGCCGCCCACGTACTCCTCGTTGGTCAGGATCTGAGCGCGAATGATCGGCTCGCGAATGGCATCAATGCTCTGCGGGTCGGGCCAGCGCGAGGGGTTATCGACCTCGATCTCGGAACCGTCCGTCATGGCGATGTGATAGCGCACGCTGGGTGCCGTCGTGATCAGGTCGAGTTCGTACTCGCGTTCCAGCCGCTCCTGAATGATCTCCATGTGCAGCAGGCCGAGGAAGCCGCAGCGGAATCCGAAACCAAGCGCCTCAGAGCTCTCCGGCTCGAAGAAGAAGGACGAATCATTGAGCCGCAGCTTCTCCAGCGCATCGCGCAGCATCGTGTGCTCGTGCGAATCGACCGTATAGAGCCCTGCAAACACCATCGGCTTGATGTCTTCAAAGCCCGGCAACTGCGCGGCGGCGGGGTTTTCTTCGTCGGTGACGGTGTCGCCGATCTTGGTATCGCTCACGGTCTTGATGGTGGCAACAAAAAATCCTACTTCGCCGGCGCTCAGCTCGCCGATCTCCACCGGCTTGGGCGTAAGCACGCCCATGGATTCCACATCGAATGCCTTGCCGATCGACATCAGGCGGATGCGCTGGCCCTTGCGCATGGTGCCCTGCATCACGCGCACCAGCACAATGACGCCGCGGTACGGATCGAACCATGAATCGAAGATCAGCGCCTGCAGCGGAGCATTGGGATCGCCTGTGGGCGGCGGCAGCCGGTGCACGATCTGCTCCAGCACCTCGTCCACGCCCTGGCCGGTCTTGGCGCTCACCGGGATCGCATCCGTAGCGTCGAGGCCTACCGCCTTTTCGATCGCTTCCTGCGTGCGCAAAATGTCGGCCGAGGGCAGGTCGATCTTGTTGATGACCGGAATGATCTCGAGTCCGTGATTGATGGCGAGATAGGCGTTTGCCAGCGTCTGCGCCTCCACGCCCTGGCTGGCGTCCACCACCAACAGCGCGCCTTCGCAGGAGGCCAGCGAGCGCGAGACCTCGTAGCTGAAATCGACGTGCCCCGGCGTGTCGATCAGGTTCAGCTGGTAGGTGTTGCCGTCCTTCGCCTTGTAGAGCATGCGCACGGCGTGCGCCTTGATGGTGATGCCGCGCTCGCGCTCCAGGTCCATGGCGTCCAGCACCTGCGCCTGCATCTCGCGCTGGCTCAGCGAGCCGGTCAGTTCAAGCAGACGGTCGCTCAGCGTCGACTTTCCATGGTCGATGTGGGCGATGATGGCGAAGTTGCGGATGCGGCGGGATTCCATTGCGAGCACGTAAAGAGAGGGCTTTGCGCGACGGGCGCGCGAAGCCCTCCAGCCTCTAGCTTATCATCCGCGCAACTCACCGAGAGTGCGCCGGCGCGCAGAATGGGCCGCGCTCCTCTACAGGTTGCCGCCGCGCCGGTAATCGCTGAACTGCATCGTGTTCAGCACCGCCTCGTGATCCCCCTGTTGCGCCTGCAACTGGGCGCTGATGGGAAGCAGATAGCGGAGGCCATGGATCGGAACATAATCGTAGTCGACGCTGATGGAGCTGGAGCGCGTGCGGAACGTGGCCGGCAGATTGTCGGCGAGCAGCGTGATCCTGCGCACCCTGCCGGCGGCCTTGTCGATGTACACAGTCCCGTGGAATCCCACCACTGTCTGCGCGCCGTTTTCGCCGGTAACGGAGAAGTCCGAGTTTGCCTGGGCCACGCTGTAGTCGTAGACGTCGACTGGGTTGCCGTTCAGCGTGGCGGAACCCTTCCAGGTGAAGGCTGCTTCGGCAGCGGGGCGAAAGACCGCGTGCAGTACGCCGCCGAACTCGCCGGTGGAGTAAGTGCCTTTGATGGCCTGCCCCCTGTTGCCGGCGGTCTTCCCATTGACCTGCAGAACCGAACGCGATTCCGTGTGCTCGCGATATTCCACGCGTTCGGTGACGGTATCCTGCAGTCGCCACTTCCCGCTGCCGCTGGGATCCACGGAACGATGCGTGACCTCAGTACAGATAAAGTGAGGCAGAACGTCCGACTCGTAGTCGAGGGCGTTGCGCCGCACTCGCTCAATGAGCAGCCGCGATTCGTCGACGGGCGGCGGAGGCGCTGCTGCGGAGACCGGCGTTATGGGCAGCTGCATCGGCGGAGGCGCCTGCGCCGGCACCAGATTGTTGTTCTGATCGATTGCGATCTCGGTGTCGTCGTTGGTGAAAGGAGCGGGAACGGGCATCTCCTGATCCGCCGCAACCGTCTGATTGCCGCTGATCGTGAAGTGCTGCGACTGCTCCACCGTCTTTCCGCCCTGGGTGAGGAACGCCCTGATCTCGTATTCGCCGGGCGGCAGCGGACGCGAGCCAACGCTGGCCATGTAGGGCACGGCGGACTGCATGCCAAACAGATCGACCATCGCCGTGCGCTTGCCGGCCTTGCCGTTGCGCACAAGCTGCATCTCCAGGTCGAGTCCGTCTTTCGCGTTCGCCTGCGGATGCAGGAGGAAGAACACCGCGGGCGCTTTCTTCAAATTCGCCAGATCGTGATCCAGTTCCGGCGTAACTTTGCTACGCGAGAACAGCAGCGGTTCCAGCGGGTCGAGATTGAGCTCGGAGACCGGCTCCAGATTGCGCACCAGCACCAAGTCGCTAAGGGCCAGATCATTCGGCTGCGAAGCCACATCGAACTCTCTGCGCTGCGCGCTCATCTTGCCGCTGTTCTCGTCGCGCGCAACGAGTTCGATCTCGTAATGCCCGGGCGCGGAGATGAAGTGATGATCCAGATCCAGGGCTGCCTCGGGATTATGTTCCAGCTTGGCGCGAGCGTTGCTCATCACCAGTTGCTGCGCAAAGTGATCTACAACAACACCGGAGCTGTCGCGCACCTGGGCAAGGAAGCTGACGCGCGCATCCGTGGACTTGTCGGGGGCCTGCAACTGCAAGCCCGCCAGCGGCACTTCGGCGGCCAGCGTATTGGTGTTGCCGTTAGGCAGATTGCCGAAGCGCAGCACGGCCGCCCGGAACGGGAATTGGTGCGGCAGCGAGTTCGCCTCCAGAACCTTCAGCATCGGCAGCTCGAAAGGCTTGAGCCCCGGATCGACGCCCGGCGGAAGCGCGAAGTATCCCTTGCGCCCGCGGATGTTGAGATCGCCGCGCACGGACTTGATGGTGATTTTGCGGAAGCTCCCGTCGTACTCCTTGGTCGCCGGAACGAACGTGGCTTCGTAGTAGCTTGTCAAATCTTCCGCCAGATTGCGCAGCGCGCCATTGGTTCCATTCAGCGCGTCGATATAAGCGCCGCCGCTCTGCTTGGATACGCCCTGCAGCGGATTGTGCAGATCTTCGAACGGGTCGCCGCGGTCTTCGCCGCTGCCGCGCGCGAAATCGGTGACAACCTGAATATCCTGCTGCACTCCCCAGGACGGCCCAGTATTTCCTTGCGTGCCGATGGGTTGCGTTCCGAAGGGAAAGCCGCTGATGCGCTCACGCATCGCGGCTGGATCGCCTGTGTTTACCGGCGGAAGAGCGTTCAGAGTCGCATTCGGCAGGTCGGATCCCTGCGCCCGTCCCGTTGCATCCATGTCGATGGTGTAGATACTGATGCCCGAGGCCGCTGCCGAATCTGCAACCGACTTCAGCGTGCGGTCGCTGAGCGGGCCCATGTGCCGATTGACGGTGAAGTAGATGAGGATGCGGCGCTCGCGCAGGCTCTGCTGTGCATTCACCAGCGCCATCAGCCCGGCCACCGTGTAATACACGTGCTGCTTTTGGGCAATCGTGTCGGCGTTCTCCATCGCCTGCAGCAGCGCCTGGGCCCGGCGCCGGTCCTCGAATGCAACAGGCTTGTTCGCCGTATCGCTGCCCGTCTGCGCAATCGAGATGAGTTCCTTCTCCGCGGCGTCGGCCGCAGCTTTCTTCGCGGCTTCGACCTTGTCGTCGCTCGTAATGTTCAGTTCCAGCGAAAGCGTGGAGTTGAGCACCGTCGGATTGCTGTCCGTTTCAAGCTGCACGGCCTTCACGATGGGCGCGCGGTCTTCGGTAAATCCCTGCACCAGCCGCAGCCGCCCGTCGAAGTCCATCACCGCCATGCGGAAGCCCTGCGCCGGAAGCAGGTTGAGCATCTTCAGCGCCAGCGAGCGCGTGCTCTTGGCGATGGGACCGTGAAAGTTGTCGAAGAGGATGGTGACGAGCGGCTTCTTCGCGGGATCTGTAAGCACATTCACCAGGTGAAGATCGCGCAACTTGACGGGCGTGCCTTCATCGGTGACGAGCAGATCCTGCGGATCCAGTTTGGGAACGCCTTCATGGCCGTGTTCACGCACCGCCAGATCCAGCACCACCTCATCCACGTTGGCCTTCAGATGCGGCGTGCTCTGCGCGGGCTCCTCCACCGGCGGCTCCGCTCCAGCCGGCGCTTGTTGTTGAGCGCTTGCGCGGCCGGGAATAAAGGTGGCGAAGAGAAGAATGGTAAGTAGAGAGAACGATAACGCCGCAATGGCTCGAAGGCCGTGCTCGTCAGATCTTTGCACCGAAGCCACCTCGCGCCGAATGTTCCCTGGCGTAGCGCCGTGCATTCGGCTCCCGCAACCGGCTGCAGAACAGACGGGCTGCTGGCCTGTGCGGGAATTCTACACCTCATGGTGACGCAGCTTGGACCCGATTAGTTGCGGCGAGAGGCCGCCGGAGACGGTCCCCGGCGGCGCGGTTTGCGGGCAATTCGCGTATCATCGACCATAGTGCCTCCTGCAGTTTGACCATTGCCGGGCTGGTTACGTCTTTCATCATGCGTATGAACAGGTATCGGCTGGCAGCCGGTTGTGCCCTGGTGTTGTTGCTTGCGGTGGCTGGTTGCGGTCCCTCGCAAAAGCCGGTTGCGCCCAAAGTGCAGCCCCAGGCCACGGCCCCCGCAACCCCGGAGCCGCTGGAGCAGCAGGCAGCAAAGCCCGCTACCGCAACGGCCTCCCCGCAGGACGCGCAGATCCGGCAACTGATCGCGCGCGTCGAGCAGGCGTATGCGGCGGGAGACGCCGACTACCGCAAAGGCAGGCTGCCCGAGGCGAAGACCCAGTTCGACGAAGCCGTCGACCTGATGCTCACCAGCGGCATCGACATCAAGAGCCATCCGGAGCTGCAGGACGAGTTCGATCGCATCGTGGACCAGGTGAACGCGCTGGAGATGGAAGCGCTCAAGGTGGGCAACGGCTTTGCGCCCGCGCAGGAAGAGACGCCAGCCGAAGTAGCCAGCGACGTCACCTTCAAGGTGGATCCAAATCTTGTGGCCAAGGCCCGCAATGAACTGGCGACCACACATTCTGACCTGCCCATCATGGTGAACGACTACGTGGCGGCGTTCATCAACTTCTTTGCCAACACCCAAAAGGGGCACAACACGCTGCTGCACTCGTTCGAGCGCGCCGGCCGCTACAAGGCGATGATTCAGCGCGTAATGGCCGAAGAAGGCGTGCCGCAGGACCTGATCTATCTGGCCGTCGCGGAATCGGGCTTCCAGCCGCGCGCGGTCAATCGCCGCTCTGGTGCCGGCGGCATGTGGCAGTTCATGCCGCACGGAGACTACGGCCTGGTGCGCAACGGCTACCTCGATGAGCGCTTCGACCCGGAGAAGTCCACGCGCTCCTACGCGCGCTACATGAAGTATCTCTACGACCAGCTCGGCGACTGGTACCTCGCCATGGCGGCCTACGACTGGGGCGCGGGCAACGTGCAGCGAGCGGTGCAGAAGACGGGCTACGCGGACTTCTGGGAGCTCTACAAGCGCAATAATCTGCCCGGCGAAACCAAGAACTACGTGCCGGAGATTCTGGCCGCCATCATTATTGCCAACCATCCCAAGCAGTACGGCTTCGATGAGGTGACCCTCGATCCGCCGGTCATCACCGATACGGTGACAATCAACTACTCGGTGGATCTGCGCCTGGTGTCGGATATTGTTGGCGTGCCTGTCGACGAACTGCAGGCCCTCAATCCCAGCTTGCTGCGCATGACCACGCCGCCGGATTCACCCTTCGATCTGCACCTGCCCGCCGGGACCGGCGCCATCTATCAGCAGCAGATCGCGGACATTCCGGAGAGCCATCGCACGGCGTGGCGCTACCATCGCCTGAGCTCCGGCGACACACTCGCTTCCGTGGCGCACGAGTTTCATGTCTCCGCGGCGGAGCTGGCGGCGGCCAACCAGATCGACGAAGGGGACAGCCTCTCGGGCGTGAAGGCGCTGGTGATCCCCGTGGCGGCCGCGCCTTCGCGGAGCCTGTTCTACGTGGCGCGCCGCGGCGACACGCTGGTCTCCATCGCCGATCGCTTTGGCGTTTCGCTCCAGCAGCTTCGGCGCTGGAATCATCTCACCGGAACGCGCGTAGCGCCGGGGCGCCGGCTGCATGTCACCGAACCAGCCGCCGTGCACCGCACCACAAAGCGTCGGGCCCATAGCCTCAGCACATCCCGCACCAGCGGGCACGCGAAACACAGCGCGGCATCTTCAAAGACGAAGAAAACCGCGCAGAAGAAATCGCGCAAATCCTCGGCGACGTCCTCAAAGAGGACTGCAACACACACCGCGGCGTCATCGAATCGCTAAAAAAATGCGGGGCACCACACTCCGTACTTGTCTTTCGTAGCATTTACGTGCAAGCTATTGCTACAATGACTTGCGCATGTGGAGTGTAGTCAGAATCCGCAGCAAAGAGTGACAGCGCCGAGCCGCTGGAGGCAATTGCGATGGATGAAGTGATCAAGTTGTATGCCATGAGTGCAGACGAAAACACTGAGCCCGCCGAATTGGATGCCGATCTCGATGAGGGCATCGAAGAGGACGAAGAAATTGAAACCTCCAGCATTCTCACCTCGTCGGACGACGATGAGGGAGTGCCCGAAGAGCCGGTAATGCCGCCCGCACCGAAGGCTGCACCCGCTCCGGCGAAGAAGCCGGCAAAGAAAGCCCCGGCGAAAAAGTCCCCCGCAAAGAAGGCTGCCAAGAAAGCTCCGGCGAAGAAAGCCGCGGCCAAGAAGGCGCCTGCGAAAAAAGCTGTGGCCAAGAAGGCCGCAAAGAAGTCCGCCGCAAAGAAGAGAAGTACTGGCGCAGGAGGCGGAAGGGCCGCGGCCAAGAAGCGCGCGGCTGGCAAGAGCGCCAGCAAAACCACCAAACGAGGTAACAAGTTGGCCGTTAAGAAAGCAGCAAAGAAGGCGCCCGCCAAGAAGGCAGCAAAGAAGTCCGCTGCAAAGAAGGCTCCGGCGAAGAAGAAGGCAGCCAAGAAAGCCACCAAGAAGGCTGCGAAGAAGTAACCAAGGCAACCAAGGCAAGCAAAAGAGCCCGCCACTGGCGGGCTTTTTTGCGTCTATGCGAATTCGTTTACGCCTCCGGGTTTGCCGCCGCTTCCATCAGGATGCTGAAGGCCTGCGCCTCCGTGGAAACTCCGGGGGCATCGAAGGCGGGCGCGCCGCACGATCCCTGCACAAAGCCGTAGGCGTCCATCTTGTTGCGTGCGGCATCGCGCATCTTGTCCGCGTGGGCGCGATAGGAGCCGGGCAGCCAGCCGTCGCGCATACCCGTGTACGTGGCGTACGCCAGCATCTGCGCCAGATTGGTCTCCACAAACGTGTCCGGCCGGTTCACCACGTTATGAAAGAGGCCGTCACTGCGCTGGTGAGCCAGACAGCCGTCGATCAGTTCGCGAGCGTAGCCGGCCACGCGGAGCCGATCCGCCTGACGCGCGCGCGGCAGGCTGCCAATCACGCGCGCCATTCCTGCCGCCGCCCATCCGTTGCCGCCGCCCCAAAACGAGGAACGGCTTAAGCGCTTTTCGCCCTCGTTCCACACATGGGCCATGAGCCGCTCGTGCGGATTCCACAGGCGCGCGCGATAGCCCTCGATCTGCTTGAGCGCGGCATCGTGCTCACCCATCGCGGCAAGAAAGGGCGGCGCACAGTTGAATCCATCGGACCACATCTCCGGGGCGCGAAAGGTGTGGTAGAGAATTCCATCGGCGCTGCGCGGCGCCTTGTCGCGAATCCACACCAGCATGTCCCGGACTGCTCCCGTAATGGCGGAATCGGTGGTCCATCTTGCCGCCGCCGCATAGGCCGCTCCACCCATCGCCGGATCCGTGGGACCGCCGTGGCCGAGAACACCGAGGCGGCCATCGGAGGTCCGTTGCACAATCGCCGCCTTCGTGAGCAGCAACACGCGCTCACGATCGCCCGCCTCAAGAAATGCCTGCGCCAGGATGCCCTGTTCCCAATCGCGGCGCTGCAGCGTCATCGCAGCCTGCGTGGCCTTCGCGATCTGGATGCCGCCCGTGGGATCGGGACCGTCGTCGGCCAGAGCCTTGCTTACCGATGTCGCCCGAACGGTTGCCAGCGGAAGCCCCACCAATGCCACGCTGCCCAAAAAATCACGTCGCTTCATAACGAAACCTGTTTCAGGGACGAAATGCCATGGATTCTAGCCTCAGCTTGGGACCATATTCTGTGACGAAAGACGCTCATCCAGCACATGGTGTGACGGCGATCACGACCGGGCAGAACGGGCGATCCCTGCCATTGCCACCCCTCAGTCCGGCTTGGGTTGTTCTGCAGCGCACATTCTTTTGGCAGTTATCGAAACAGACTGCTCCCTTTCTTCCCTTTGTTCTTGGTGCGGATCACCGGGATTGTTACGATGGGGTGTATTTTCTCTGACGGCTTTCGTTTTGCGCAGCGTGAGCGCCGATCCTCACACCATCCCCCGAGGTGCCGCATTGGGGTCGCGGCCTTCACAATCGAAAGCAACTCAATGTACATTCCATTGGTTCGGGAACGTGTACGCATGCAGGGGCGGGATGGCCTCTTCCTGGTGCTGCATGCCGATTACCGGCTGCAGACGGCCGATCTCGCGCAGCTCCACTCCAATGAAGTTGACGAGGACGTGCCGTTCAGCGCGCTGTTTCCTGCGTGCGAGGATCCGGGGCAGCAGCGCAAGCCGCCCGAGCCCGACGTTCCGCAACCACGCGAGGGCCGGCGACGGCTCTGATGCATCGCGCAGCAGCCAGTCGCATCAATCGACTTTGAAAGCGCATGGTTTCGTCCCTGCCGGTACACCTGAGGAATCCGCGGGGCCTTCAAAGACGCATTCACCGGATTCAAGTTTCAAATTCGATTTCCTCGGCCTCTTTCGCCGTGAGCAAACGGCGCCTGCATAAAAGGGGCTCCTCAGCGCTCAACCCATCCTTAGGGAGTTTCTGTCCCGCGCTTTTCGAGATCCGCGGCGGTAGCGCGTTCCGCGGCCGCTTCCTGGGTGCGCCCCTGCCGGTCATACGCCAACGCCAGTTGCACATGCGGCTCGGCAAATGTGGCGTCGGCGGCAATCGACTCCTGGTAGCGCGCAATCGCGTCGGCAATCTGGCCTTTGAGCAGTTCCTGATTGCCGGCGTTGAGCAGGAAGTTGGCGCGCTGCCGGTTCACAGCGGCCTGGCTTAGTTCGGCGCTCTGGCGCCGGTACTGTGCCGCCTTGCCGCGCAGTTCTTTCATCTGCGCGCGCAGTTGCTCCGCCTTGGCTGTTTCGCCGTTCGCCTCCGCATCCTGAGCTTGCGCGGACAAGGCCGCGGCCTGTTCCGCCAGCACTCCTGCCAGGGTCACCAGGGGGCCGGGCTGTCCCGGCTGCAGCGGAACCGCCTTCTCCAGCGCCGCGCGGGCGTCGTCCAGCTTGCCGGACTGTTTCAAGGTGCTGCCCAGGATAGCCCACGCGTTGCCGTTCTCCGGTCGCAGCGCCACGGCCTTGCGCAGCTCCGTGACCGCATCCTCCATGCGCCCCATCTGCATGTAGAGAATGCCCAGCGTGTACGGCGGATCCTCCAGTGTGGGGTCCATCTTCCCCGCCTTGGCCAACTCCGCGGCCGCGTCTTCCAGCCGGTCCTTGAACTTGTAGGCGAGGCCGAGATCGTAGTGAAGCTGCGGATCGCTGGGGTCGAGCTCCAGCGCCGCCTGAAAATCGGCGATCGCCTCATCGAAGGCGGACAGCTGGATGTGGGCCACACCGCGATCCTTCACAATGTTCGCGCTTTTAGGATCGAGCGCCTGCGCGCGCGCAAAATACGGCATGGCCTCGGTCGCCTTGCCGGTGAGCGTAAGAGCCAGGCCAAGATTCGTAAGGGCGTCGGCGTTGTTGGGGTCGGCCGCCAGAGCATTCTCGAACCAGGGAATGGCATCCTGCTGCTGGCCGAGGCGCTGCAGCGCCATCGCAAGGGCCTCGGCGGCGCCGGGCAGCTTTGGATCGGCGGCAAGTGCCTTCTTGAGCGCCGGTACCGCGGCCTCATCCTGTCCCGCGCTGCTCAACGTCACGCCATAGGCGAAGAGCGCCTCCGCATTGGGCGGCTCGGCCTCCGCGGCGGGCTGCAGCACATCCAGAGCCCCGGGGAAATTGTGATCGCGGCGCAGCAGCGCGGCCAGGTGCACCCGCGCCGGCACGTAGTTCGTATCGGCCTGCAAGGCCCGATCGAAGGCGGCCCGCGCATCGTCCCACTTGTCCGCCTGCGCGTAGAGAGTTCCAATCGCGTCTTCCACGTCGGCGCGCGGACCGGTGATCTTCTCTTCGGCCTGAAACTGCGCGACGGCTTCATCGCGCTGCCCGGTGGCGGCGAGTGCGCGCGCGTAGCTGTCGTAGAAGGCGGCGTCCTGCGGCTGCGAGGAAAGCTTCTCCGCGGCGGCAAAGTGGGGAATGGCCTGGGCGGGTTGCGCCGCCTGCGCCAGGGCCAATGCCAGATCGGCTTCAATCCCGGCGTTCTCCGGCTTGAGCTGTGCCGCGGTTTCAAGTTCCGGAACCGCCTCCGCCGGTCTGCCCATCTCCAGCAGCACCGCTCCCAGGGCCTGGTGGCCCTCGGCAATCTTCGGCTGCAGCTTCACCGCTCTCGCAAAGGCGGCGCGCGCGGCCTCCAGATTCCCAGACTGCTGGGCCGCTATGCCGGCGCGGAACGCGGCGTTCGCGTCCTCCACCGCTTTGCCCGGCTTGCGGGCTTGTGCCGCAACGCAGGCGCACGCCAGCAGCCACACCGCAATCGATCGCTTCACGGCCATGGATCTATCTCTCCGCCGGCTTGGGGTCGTCGCGATGCTGAAGCTGCACCACCAGCTTGAACTCCCGATTGGCTTGCTCCATCTGCCCCGTGGCTTTGTACGCCTGGCCAAGAAGGTTGTGGGTGATGTAGTTGGAGGGATCCATCTGCGCGGCGTGGAGGAGATAATGCAGCGCCTCGATGGGATCGTTCAGCTTGAGAAAGGTCTGCCCCAGCATCAGGTAGGGAGCCGTGGCGCCGGGCTCCAGCAGCAGCGCGCGATTCAACGCCTGCTGGGCGTTGGCATACTGGCCGTTGCGCAGATACGCATCGCCCAGCCGGTCGTAGACCATGGCCTCCAGGGGGTTGATCGCCTGTTCGGCCTGCAGCTCGCGGATGGCGCCGTCCGTGTCGCCGCGGGCAAGGTCGGCTTCAGCCAGCAGCTCGTGCGCCAGCGGGAGCTTGGGATCGAGCTGGAGAGCCTTGGTGGCCTGCGCCGTAGCGGCATCGCGAAATTCGCGTCGCAAAAACAAGCGCCCGGCCAGCAGGTAGGCCTCAGGCGAGTCGCCCCCAAAGCCGTACTGCGTCGCAAACGCGTGGCGGGCATCGTCGTAGCGCGCCAGGTCTGCGTAGCACAAGCCCAGCACGTATTCGGGATCGACGTTCGCCTTGCTCACCGCCGTCCTTGCGCTCTCCAGCAGCGGCAGCGCATCCTGCGGGCGCCCCAGGCGGAAGAGCGTCACGCCTTCCATCTCGGCGGATTCATGATCGTTCGCGTCCTGCGCAACCGCCTTTGCAAACGCATCGGCCGCCTGCTGCAACTGCTCGCGCTGGTAGTAGATGAGCCCGCGGAGGCGCTGCACGCCCGCCGGCACCGGCGTTTGAACCGCAAGCTGGTCCAGCACGTTCATGGCCTGATCCAGACGGCCTTTGGCGGCCATCTGCTGCGCATCTTCAAACGTCCACTGCGCTGCTTTTGTTTGGCCGAAGCCGATTCCCGATTCGGTGCTCTGCGACCATGCTGTGAAGGCGGTTCCAAAGAAAAGGACTGCAAGAATAACTGCTGGTTTCATCGCGTAGATCCTACCCGGAAGTGTAGCCTTCCGGCTGGGGCTTTGCATTCCAAAACAGCAGCGGGGGAGCGATGGCTCCCCCGAGGTGCTGGATGGCTGCGCCCGGCGTTAGAGTCCCGGTCCCTTAGGCGCGGCCGGCGCATGCGGAGCCGGCGCGGAAGGTACGCCCTGCGCAGGCTGCACCGGCGGCGGTACGCCCGACTTCACGTTGTAGGCGGCGATCACGTCCTTGGTGATGTTGGTGGAAGGCACCGCGTACATCACCGGCGTCTGCTGGATCCCGATGTCGAGAACCAGCGTGTACCCGTGCTGCTCGGCATAGGTCGCCAGAACGTCGTAGACCTTCTGCGCCACTGTGCCGTACATCTCCTGGACTTCCTGCTGGTAGTCGTTCTGGGCATCCTGCGCATCGCGATCCAGCTTCTTTTTATCGTCGTCGATGGTGCGCGCTTTCTGCGCGCGGGCCGCATCGCTCAACGTGGCGCCCTGGGCCTGCAACTGCTTGGTCAGGGTCTCGATCTCGTCGCTCAGCGCCTTGAGTTGCGTGCGCTTGGGCAGGTACTTCTTCTGGACGTCGGCGAAGTTCCGCTGAAACTCGTTGGTCTGGCTCACCGCGACCTGAAACGCGATCACGGCAACCTTGGCGGGAACGACAACACCGGAGGCCGGACCACCGGCCCCGGCAGAGGGAATTCCCGGCGCGGCAGGGGTCTGGGCCATAGCCATCCCGGCAGCCAGAAATACAGGCAACACACACAAACGCTTCATTCGACTGGAAACTCCTTCAAGGTTCCTGATCCTGGAACGGGCGTCGCGCAAGCGAAAGGTGCAGGCCGCCGCGCCTCCATTGATCGAGCACCGTTCTTTTGGCAAATCCCGCTCGGAAAGGAGCTGGAAAGACCGAGGACGTGGTATGGAGAACATCCGCAGGAACTAGGCAGGATTATAGGAGCGGCATCAGGGAGCGTCAAACCGGCCCGGCCGAACCGAAGCCTGCCGCAGCAAGGCCAGCAAGCAAATGGAGGAACCCTTTGAGGGTTCCTCCATCGCGGTCGGACGAGCCGATGCGCCGATTAGTGCTTCGGTGCGCTGGGACGCCCCGCAGCATGCGGAGCGGTATGGGGCGTGGGAGCAGCGGGCGGCTCTGCCGCGGGTGCCGGGATGCCGGACTTCACGTTGTAAGCCTGGACGATCGCCTTGGTGATGTCGGTGGAGGGCGCGGCATAGAGCACCACCGGGGGCTGCTGCTGCTGCGTGGTGCCGTCGATCACCATGGTGTAGCCCTGCTCCTTCGAGTAGGACTGCAGAAGCTGGTCGACCTTGCCGGCGACCTGCGCAAATGCGTCCTGCAGGGCCTGCTGATAGTCGTTCTGCGAGTCCTCCAGAAGGCGCTGCGCCTGCTTCTTCTTGTCGTCGATCGTCTTGGCCTTTTCCGCACGGGCCGCGTCGCTCAAAGTGCTTCCCTGCGTCTGCAGCTCCTTGGTCAGTGTCTCCACCTGGTCGCTGAGCGTCTTCAGTTGGTCGCGCTGAGGCTGGAACTTCTTCTGCACATCGCCGTACGCACGCTGAAACTCGTTGGTCGAGGTGACCGCCGCCTGGAACTCGATGACCGCGACCTTGGGTGCGGCAGCCGGCGCGGGCGAGGCTGGGGTTTGGGCGGCGGCGCTCAGGGCAATGCCCGAGGCCAGAATGGCAACGATCGCGGATACCTGCTTCATGCGAATATTGAAACTCCTTCTCAACTCCTGCCGCTGCGCGCGCCGCGCCTGGGGCGCTCGCATTCTGCCTGAGCTATGTCACCATCTCTTTTCTTCGACTCTGTACCGGATGGTACGGCAGGCAGGAAAAGATGCAGACTTCGTCGGGCGGCAGGAACTAGCTGAATTATAGGGTTGGCCCCCCTGAGCGTCAAACAAGAAGACAACCCCTCTAGGAGCGCCGGATGGTGGCCACGGCCGCGCCGCCGAGCACAAAAACTCCCCCCGCCAGAATCTCCACCTGGAGGATTATGCGCCGCTGGTGCCGTTCGTGGTAGTGCTCTCGGATGGCTTGCGGAGCGTTTGGATTGTCTTCCTCGGGCTCAGGCTGGGTCAGCACATCGGGATCGTCCTGATAAGTCTTGTACGCCGAACGCAGCACAAACAGCCCCAGCAGCAGGATCAATACTCCGAATATTCGCATGCAGATCTCTTGGGGATGAATTTGGGGAACGCCCGCAGCATATCACGCCGCCTCCACCCCACGTGCTTTTCTTGGGCGGAAGCATGGTCCCAAAAGGAAAAGGGCCGCTCTAAGGCAGCCCCTTGTTCCCTCGTTCCCTGATCCCTAGAACGTAGTCGACACTGCCAGCCGGAACGTCTTCCTCGGTTCGCGGAACAGGTTCTGCGCTCCGTATCCCTGAATGACCTGCTGGAACGTGTAGTCACCCGCGCCGCCCGGCGGGAACATATCGCGGGTGATGAGCGCAGCCGAGCAGCTCTGGTTTTTCGCGCCGAGGAACTCGTTGCAGTACGGGCGCTCAAACAGGCGCAGCGGGTTGTACGCGTAATACAGGCGAACCGGCGCATTGATGACCGGCATCATGACTGAGATTTCGCCGCCCAGCGACATGCGCGGCACAAAGTTCGTGCCGGTGATCGGCCGGATGTTCTGCTTGAAGCCGACCTGCGCTCCGGGAATGCCGCCCTGGCACGAGCCGTTGTTATAGACCGGGCATCCGTAAAGAGGCGCCAGCAATGAGGCAAACCCCTGCGGGCTCTGCTCCAGGTTGGCCTTGCTCACCGCGGAGTCGATGCCGAAGTCGTCGAAGATGTTGAACGAAACCGGGCCGCCCAGCGGAATGCGGTATTCCGTGTTGGTGGTCAGGTTCACGTCGCCGCCGATCGAGGCGACGCCGTAGATCGGAATCGGCACCTGGATGCACTGGTTGATCTGCGGATTGTTGGGATCGCGCGGCACGCAGGTGCCATCCGGATTGGTAAGCTGCACGGTGACGCGGGTGGGCACCCAGCCATACGGCGTGGCGCCGCGAACGTCGAAGCCGCGCAGATCGCTCTCGCCGCCGGTGTAGAAGCGCTGGTTCGGCGGAGCCACCGCGCCGCCGAAGCCCTGAATGTAAGAGAACTGGGCGCGGAACGCCAGCACATTGCGCCCGTTGGGGGTGGGGCTCAGGTAATGCATGGAGCGGAAGCTCTCGTACGCGAACGACGGATTCAAATAGCGCAGGTTGCCGCCGATACCGGAGAACTGGAAGAACCCGGTGTACTGGTGGCCGCTGCGCGGGCGCATGGGGTTGTTGATGGTGTTGTACTGGTAGGTGAACGAAACCGAGCTGTTCAGGATTCCCGACAGCGCGTTGCCGTTCTGAATGCCGGAACGGAAGGCGATGGTCTGGAAGAACGACTGCGATGCCGCCGAGAACGCCGTGATGGATGACCGCGTGAGCGAGTAGGTCATGCCGACGCGCTGGAAGGCGTGCCTGCGCAGCGGGTAGCCGATCGAGACGTTGAACCCGGTCGACGCCTGGTTATAGTTCTGCACCAGCGACTGCTGCGCCTGGCTCAGGTTGGCGCCTTGCGCTACGCCCGTCTGGTAATTCTTCGCCGGGTTGTAGTCCTGCTTCTGGCTGAAGATCTGGAAACCGAAGTTGAACGGCCTGTTGTTGATGTACGGCTGCGTAAATCCGAACAGGAACGTGCGCCCCGTGTTACCCAGGTTGGATTGCAGGCTCAGCGTTTCACCCAGGCCAAGGAAGTTGTTGGTCTGGTAATTGACGCCGAGGAACGCGCCCGACAGACCGCTCACGCCGCCATTCAGGCCGATCGAGTTCTTGCCCTTCTCGCGAACCTTCAGCAGCAGATCCACAGTGCCCGCTTCGGTGTCCTGATGCGCTTCCGTGTCCTGATCCACCTTGAGCGGCTCGAAGTACTCGAGCTGATTGAGCCGGAGCAGGCTCATCTCCCAGAGCTGCGAGTTATAGACCTGCCCTTCGTCCAGCAGCAGCTCGCGGCGGATCACGCGGTCGCGGGTGATCGTGTTGCCCTGGAACTCGATGCGGGAGACAAAGAACTGCTTGCCTTCGTCGATATCGATGACCAGCGACACAGTCTTCTTCTGGTCGTCGTAGACCGGCTTGGGAATCGCCGCGAAGTTGATGTAACCCGATTGCCCGTAGGCCTTCTTCAGGTTTTCCAGACCCTTGGCAATCAGGGTCGCGTTGAACCAGTCGCCGTCCTTGATGTTGAAGGTGGCGCGCAGCGCCCTGGTGTTCGTGATCGCCTTGTTGCCGGTGAAGGTGATGGTGCCCAGCCGGTAGCGGCCGCCTTCTTCGATCGGCATCAGGATGTCGATGCGCTTGCCCTTGTTCGGCCGGAAGGTGAACCAGTTCAGGCCACCCTGGTCGCGAATCTGCGTCTTCGGGTCTTCCACCGCGGCATTCGCGTATCCGTGATCGCGATAGACCTGGCGCACACGCTCGGAGTCCAGTTCCAGCTTCGACGAGTCAAAGGTGCGCGGGAACAGGTTCTCAAAGAAGATCGAGTAGGGAATCCCGATGGGCTTCAGTTCCGTCATGGAACGCCGCAGCACCCGCGAGCTGATGTGTGGGTTTCCGGTGAACTGAATCTTACCCACCTTTACGGTCGGGCCTTCCTTGATGTTGAAGTTCACCTGCACCGACGCCGGCGGAATCGTCTTGACTTCGGTCTTGATGATCGAGAACTGGTGGCCGTGCTCGGCTTCAATCTCGCGCAGCACCGCTTCAGCGTGCTTGATCCTTGTCGGATCGTACTGGCTCTCCACGCTCAGCCCGACCTTCTCCTTCTTGAAGCGATCGAGCACATCCGATTGCGAGACGGCGTTCAGGCCCTTGTAGTTGATCTCGCGGATGGTGGGGCGTTCCTTTACATAAACGTCGAGGATGATGCCCTTCTCGGTGTCTTCACGCTCGATCCGCAGGTTCTCGAAGTAGCCCGTGTTCCACAGAGAGTTGAAGTCGCGCTCGATGGAAATGGGGTCGTACTGGTCGCCCACATGGGTGAACATGCGCGCCAGGATGGTTTCCTTCGGGATACGGCGGTTGCCGATGACGCGAATCTCGGCGATCGTGTTCGCCTGCTGCGCCAGAGCCAGCGTGGTGCACAGCAGCGCCATAACCACGAGCGCGCGTACAACGCGGCTCGCGCTCCGCAACCGGCGGAGAAGGGAAGTGTGCGCAGACTTCACCGGGCTGGAGCCCTGCGGCAAGCACGCATCATAGTGGTGCGGTCCATGGTTCAAATTCACGCGAAGAATATGCACACCCTCACTGCTCGAAAACTGTGGCTCTGCCCTCGACGAGGAAAGTTCGATTATATTGGACCGCGCCCCTCCCGCCCAAACCCGCGGGACCGGTGCGGATTGCCGCGCCGTGCGGCCGCAGCCGCCCCATTCTCTTCCGTTCATTGGCCGGCCATGGCCCACTCACTTCAAATCTCCGCCGCGCACACGCGTTGCGCATCATGCGCCTCGCTATGAGAACGCAGTCTGAATCGGACGGGCCTGCGCGAGGAACCCTCAACCCAGTCTAACGGACGAAAATGGGCAAACCTCGCCTTCCCCCAGGGACAATTGTCTTTGTGCTGCACGCTCCTTAGACGCAGCCGGCGCCGACATGACATCCTCATGGCGGAGGCTTTCGTTGATGCCGCAGGCTCCCGGCGCTCTCTACCAGATTTCCGCCCAGCTCCTCGACGGCCAGCCGCTGTCCCTTGCTCATTTCAAGGGCCGCGTTCTGCTGGTCGTGAACACCGCCAGCAAGTGCGGTTTCACGCCGCAATACGCCGCCCTCGAACAGCTCTACCGCGACTTGAACCCGCGCGGCTTCGAGGTCCTCGGCTTTCCCTGCAACCAGTTCGGCAACCAGGAGCCGGGCGCAGCCGGCGAAATCGGCGAATTCTGCCAGCGCAATTACGGGGTCAGCTTTCCCGTCTTCGCCAAAATCGACGTCAACGGCCCCAACGCGCACCCGCTCTACCGCATTTTGAAATCCGCGCGCCCCGGCCTCTTCGGCCTCCAGCGGATCAAGTGGAACTTCACTAAATTTTTAGTGGATCGCCAGGGCCGCGTCATCAGCCGCCACGCGCCGTCGACCACCCCGGAAAAACTTCGCCCCAGGATCGAAGCCCTCTTGGCGCAGCCGTGAGCGTGCCGCGCTCGCACACTCATCCCTGCTAATTCCGGCCGGCCTGCTCTGCGGCAATGCCACCCGGCGGCATCAGCACCAGCATTGCGTTCTTTTTACCCTTCGAACACGTGAGAACCGCATCCCGCAGGATCAGCGCCTTCGACTGCGACGGGACCAGGTGCGGAAACTTCACCCGTTTGATCGCCTCTCCCACGGGCGCCGCCAAATCGTCTCCGCTCACGCGCAAAACGCTTGCAACACCGCTCGATGAAAACTGCATGCGGTAGGTGGCCGATTCGAACGAGGTGCAGGAACTCGCCATGGGCACATTGAACGTGCGCGCATCCTGGAGAGATTGCGCGCCGGCCTTCTCGCTAGACTTTGCTTTCACGGAGTGTGCGCCGGCTGCCTTCAGGCGCGCACTCCGTTTGCCCAGCTCCTTCGCCACCGGTTGATTGGCGGCCGGTCCCTGCGTAGGCAGCGCCAATTCGTAAATGCGCAGAGCCTCGGCCGGTTTCGCTTCCATCTCCAACACCTCTCCGTAATGCTCGCCAATCGTCGGATTGGGGCCGTTGCTCCACGCCGCGCCGAGATAATCCTCGGCCTCGGCGAGCTTCTTCTCCTTCCCGAGGATGTACCCCAACGTGTCCCAACTTGCGATGACCAGCGAGGTCCGCGCAAACGCCTGCTGATTGGCTTCGGCCACCGTGCTCTCCGCCAACTGGCTCTCCAGCCCGGCCAGCGACGCCCGCGACTTCTGCTCCGCAAGCGTCAGGTCTCCATTCGCCTCGGCCAGAAGATACGCGGAGTTGTTCAGCTTCATCGGATCCGTGCCCGCCTTGGCCATCAACTTGGCTGCAATCGTCGCCGCTTCCGCCTCCTGGTGATCCTGGATCAGGTATTCACCCAAGGCATTCAAGATCGATTCGTTGTCCGGCGACGCCTGGCTCGCCTTGTGCAATGTCGCGATCGGCTCCTTCAGGTCTCCCGACTCCGATTCCATCGACACCAGCATCAGCGCACTGTCGGCATCCTCCGCGTGCTTGTCGAAATAGCTCTTCAGGTGGGCGCGGGCTCCATCCTTGTCTCCTGTCCGATAGAGCAGTCCCGCGTAAAGGCGCTCGACATAGCCCTCGTCCGGATACAGCGCAAGCTCCTTCTCATAATCCCGTTTCGCTTCGTCGTTCCGGCCCTGCCGCATCGCCACCCATCCGTAGTTGCTCCACAGATACGGCTGATTCGGATTGAGCTTCTTGGCCTCATCGAGCTTCTTCAGGGTGCCGTCCCAGTCCTGGTTGCGCTCCAGCGCATTCGCCTCGGTGATCAGTTCCGCCGCCCTGGGGTTGTCCACTCCCGGCTTGGGAGGATGCGCTCCCGTTTGCCCCGTAGCCGTGGTGGTCAGCTGAATCCACTGCATATCGTTGAGCGAAATGTCGTCGGCGAACTTCTTGTAATCCTGCCACGACTTTGCCGGCAGCTTGCTTTGGCTCACCGTAACCACACGCTGCACGGTCAGCTCTCCGTTCTCCAGCTTGTAGGTCTGGTCTTCGGAGGCGAAGGGCGTCTTCACGTGCACGGCATCCGGCAGATCGGCCGAGAATCCCTCCGGCAGCTTGATATGCGTGATCGCCGTCTCCGTCCGCGACGCACCCAGATCGATCTCTTTCTCCGGCTCCTTTTTGGGCGGGGCAGGCAGCGCCAGCATGGGAAACAACGGCACAATGCGGAAGTTGTCCCAATCTCCATACGGCTTGCGCGCGTAGTCGTAGCTCACCTGCATGGGCTCGCGCACGTCATCCGCGCGGCTGAAGCTGGAGTTACTCGTCGTTCCTCCGAATCCCCATACGCGCGCCAGCCACTGCGTTCCCTGATCCCACTGCGCGGGCGCCAGATTCTGTGCAATCGCGCGCACCAGGATTTCATTGTCCGATCGCAACTGAATCTTGATCTTCGCGTTCATGTCGCCGGTCTTGGTCAGCTCGCCCGTGGCTTCAAACGTGTCCTGATACGGAAAGGGCGGCGCCGCCGGAGTGTGTTCCAGCCGGGCATCTCCGCTGGCGGGAATCACCAGCACGTCCTTGTCGCGCACCGGCGCAACCAGCAGGCGAAACGGCGCCACGCCCGGCGTGGTGTCGGCCCACACCATTCCCGAGGGCAGCGTCACCGTGGTGATCACGTGATTGAAGAAGGCCGGCGAGGGCACCTCTTTCACCAGGTCCACGTTGACGCCCACCAGCGCCGGCGCCGAAGTAAATCCCTTGGCATGCAGCAGCGCTTCAAACAGCGTGTCCTTGTCTTTGCAGTCGCCGTACTGATTCAGCAGGACCTCTGCTGCGGGATGCGGCTGATAACGCCCGATCCCGAAGTCCACACCCACATAACGGATCCGCGACGACACGAAGGAGTAAAGCGCCTGCACCTGTTCCTCGGGCGTCTTCGCATCGCGCGTGATGTCGTCCGCCTGGGCGCGGAGCGCGTCCGTCGGCACCGCCCGGGCAGCCGCGAGCCCGCGGTACCAGGCGCCCACCTCCGCCCACGACTGGAAGGTCGTCCACGCCACATCGGGACGAACCTGATCCTGCTTTTCGGTGGAGGGCTGATCGTCGTCGTTCTTTACGATTGTGGGCTTCAATTGCGCGGCTTTCCACACATACACATGCCGCCCCGCGGATGTGCTCTCGGTGGGCTTCTTCGCCGGGCTCCATACGTTCACGCTCTTCCCAACCGGAACATCCAGCGTCAGGCTCTCCTCCAGAACCACTTGCTTGCTGATAAACGTATGCGTGCCCCAGAACTCCCCAGGCGCTTCCGTCTTGCTCTGGTGGAAATCGACTGAATATTCCAGCTCGTCGCCGTTGCGCAGTCCGCGCACCGGAATCTGCAGCAGCTTCAGGTCGGAGTAGAGCGGCGCCTGCTGCGTAACCGGCGCAGGCATGCTCATCGCATCGGAGGCCGGTGTCTCCAGCGAGGTTCCGTCACTATGGTGAACCACCAGCCGGTGGATGGTGGCCGTCTCCTCGTCCGCCGCGAAGGGAAACGACAGCACTGAAAGCTGGCGGGCGCCGGCTTCGTTTTGTATCTTCATCTTCACCGAGACCGTCTTGTCGCCGGTGCCATCGGCGTTAAAGCGATACGTGGTGTGGTACTGCTCCACCACCACCGCCTCGCCGCTATACGATGGCTTGCTCTGCGCGGCGGCCTGGCCGTGAAGCAAGGATCCAAAACCGGCGGTCGACAACATCGCGCCGGCCAGCCCCACTGCAAGCTGCAGCCGAACCCCATGCATCCATGCCCTGGAAAATAGAACTGCGTTCGCCCCTCGACGTCCGGCCCACCTGCTCATCCCCGCCCCCAAACGATATCGATCCCCAACCGCAGGCTCACTGGCGCAGCGAACCGGATCATTCGCACAAGTATTGAAATCCCGATTGGGTTGCGAACAGGGTACACCGCCCCCCATTGAATCGCGTCGCGAATTATAGCCGCACAAATCCTTCGTCCCCTGTTCTCTGTTCCCTGTTCCCTAGTTCCCTTGTTCCCTACTCCCTACTCCCTACTCCCTACTCCCTACTCCCTAGCTACAATAAGTTCAGACACAATGCCCGATCCCACCACTCCCATCTCCCGTCCGCGCGTCTTAAGCGGCATGCGCCCCACCGGCAAGCTCCACCTCGGCAACTACATGGGTGCGCTCGCCAACTGGGTCAAGCTGCAGGACACCGGCAAGTACGAGTGCTACTTCTTCGTCGCCGACCTGCACGCCCTGACCACCGACTACGCCGACCCTTCCAACGTGCTGCCCAACACGAACGAAGTCGTCCTCGACTATCTCGGCGCCGGCCTCGATCCGCAGCGCTCCACGCTGTTTGTGCAGAGCCACGTCAAGCAGCACTTCGAGCTGCCCATGTACCTCGGCATGATCACGCCGCTCGGCTGGCTGGAGCGCGTCCCCAGCTACAAGGAGATGCAGGAGAACCTCGCCAACAAAGACCTGACCATGTACGGCTTTCTCGGCTACCCCGTGCTCATGGCGTCGGACATTCTTCTCTACCAGGCCGATTACGTGCCCGTCGGCCAGGACCAGCAGGCGCACGTTGAACTCACCCGCGAGGTCGCTCGCCGCTTCAACAGCTTTTACAAGCTCGGCGAACGCGAGGTGCTTCCCGAGCCGCAGGTCCTGCTAACACCTTCGCCCAAGCTCCCCGGCACCGACGGCCGCAAGATGTCCAAGAGCTACGGCAACACCATCCAGATCACCGATCCCGAGCCGGAAGTCCGCAAGAAGCTCAAGACCATGGTGACGGACCCGGCGCGCGTGCGGCGCACCGATCCCGGCGACCCCGACAAGTGCCCGGTAGGCGACCTGCACAAGGTCTTCTCGTCACCGGAGACGCTGGCCAAGGTCTACGAAGGCTGCCGCTCCGCCGGCATCGGCTGCATCGAGTGCAAGGGCTGGGCCGCCGACGCACTGGTGCAGGTGCTGAACCCCATTCAGGAGCGCCGCGCCAGCTTTAGCCCGTCCGACGTCGACGCGATCGTTGCCGACGGCGCTGCCCGCGCCGCCGCCCGCGCCGAGCAGACCATGTGCGAAGTCCGCGCCGCCATGCGACTCGTACCCGAAGTCCGTTAACATAGGCCGGTACACATCTATGGATCAGCTCCCCAACCCGGCCCCCGATGCGGAACTAGCCGCGGAAATGACCGCCCCCGCGGACGACCAGCCCTCGCCTGTGCGCGAGCCGAATCCCGGCCTGCCGCCCGTGCTCGATCCACCGCCGGGCGTCGAGCCCGACGCCGAGCCCAATCCGGACCCCACGCCGGACACGCCCGATCCGGAACCCGACCGCGAGCCGCATCCAGGTCCTCCGGGAGAACCGGATGCCGACCCGATCAAGGCCGATACGGCAGATAAAGGACCCACGCTGATCTTGACGCATCCGCCGGTCCCCGAGAAGCCCGCGCCCAAACCAGCCCCCAAAAAGAAGCCCGAGAAGGTCGAGGAAGACCAGTACTCGCCCTTCGAAGTCATGGTGGGCAAGGTCTACGACGGCCCCCTCGACCTGCTCCTCGACCTGATTCGCAAGCAGGACATCGACATCTACGACATCCCCATCGCCAAAATCACGGCGCAGTTTCTGGCCTATGTAAACCAGCTCAAGGCCAGCGATGTCGACGTGGCCGGCGAGTTCATCTACACCGCCTCGCTGCTCATCCACATCAAGAGCAAGATGCTGCTGCCGCGCGAGAAGACCGGCCCCGACGAAATCGCCGAGGACCCGCGCCGCGAGCTCGTCGAGCGCCTCCTCGAGCACGAGCGTTTCAAGAACGCTGCGCAGATGCTGCAGCAGAAGCAGATGCTCGAAGCCGCCACCTGGACCAATCCCGGCGTGCGCGAGTTCAAGGAAGACGCCGCCGCCGAGCCGGAGATCGCCGCCGACACCACTGACCTCGTGCGCATCTTCCGCGACATCATGGAGCGCATCCGCAAGCGCCCCACCTTCAACGTGCAGGATGACGCCGTCACCGTCGGCCAGATGATCCAGTTCCTCGGCCGCCGCCTCGCCATCGAAGACAAGCCCGTCGCCCTGCGCCGCCTGCTCGCCAACTCCAAATCCGAGCGCGCGCTTGTCGCCATGTTCCTGGCCCTGCTCGAACTCGTTCGCCTCCAGGCCATCCTGCTCCGCCAGGACCGCGCCTTCAGCGAAATCTTCGTCAAGAAGAACAGCGAATTCGATGCGGTGATGAACGAGGGCCTGGCCGCCCGCGACGACTGGCGGTAATCACAGGCCGCCCAGTCGCCGCCTTGCTTTTGCACTTTTTGTTGTGCAATGGCCCGCCCGCGCACCCCGCAAACTACGCAAGTTCCCTGCGGGTTATGCACCGGGCATTACCATCGACTCCGCAAGCGGCGCATCAAACGCATGTAAAATTGATGGAGCGGCCTGAATCTCAGGGCCGCGTTTGAGGCAGCCTGCACGAACGGTCGCCGGATTCTTATGGACGCCTTCTTAACTGGCCCGCGAAGCACATCCAGCAATCGATTCCTTTTTTATTTTCTGCACGGCTCCCCCTCACAATTGCGCACGTCTTCTCCTGATCGCGGCGGAGGAGCGTAATGGCCGAACTGATTACGGTCGCCCCGCCTCCCATTCCCACCAGAACTGCGCCCGTCGAGCGGCACATGCCCCGGCCCGGACGCGCCACCATGGCCATCTTTGCGGTCTGCGTTCTAGGCGCACTGTGCTTTATCGCCGTTCACGTCGCGCGCGATCTGGAGGCCGTCCGGCTCACCACAGCCTGGCCTCTCATGCTCCTCGGCCTCGCATTGTTCATCGCCCTCGCGTTTGAATTCGTCAACGGATTTCACGACACCGCCAACGCCGTCGCCACGGTCATCTATACCAATTCGCTGCAGCCGCACACGGCCGTGATTCTCTCCGGCCTTTCCAACCTCGCCGGCGTGCTCGTCTCCACCGGCGCCGTTGCCTACGCCATCGTCGCGCTGCTGCCCGTCGATCTCATCCTCAAAATCAGCTCCGGCGCGGGCTTCTCCATGGTCTTCGCGCTCCTGATTGCGGCGATTTTGTGGAACCTCGGCACGTGGTATCTCGGCCTGCCCGCCTCCAGCTCGCACACGCTGGTCGGCTCCATCCTCGGCGTGGGCATCGCCAACCAGTTGCTGAATGGCACTCGTGGCGGCTCCGGCGTGGCCTGGGGCGAGGCCGTCAAGGTGCTGGAGGCGCTGATCTTCTCGCCCATCGTCGGCTTTGTGCTGGCCGCACTGCTGCTGCTCCTCGCCAAATGGCTCATTCGCTATCCCGCGCTGTATAAGGCTCCGAAGGGCAATGAGAAACCACCCTTCCCGGTGCGCGCGCTGATGGTGATCAACTGCTTCGGCGTCAGCTTCTCGCACGGCTCCAACGACGGCCAGAAGGGCATGGGGCTCATCATGCTCATCCTCATCGGCACCGTGCCCGCCGCTTACTCCATCAATCACTCGCTCAGCGCGCGCGACGCGCAGCAGTTCATCTCCGCCAGCAACCGCGCCGCCCTCGTCCTGGCCCATTACGAGAAGCCGGGCGTCCAGCCTCCGGCAGACAGCCGCACCGCCGTCACCGACTACATTCGCACCGGCCAGCTCGCGCCGGAGACCATACCGGCGCTCGCCATGCTCATCCAGGATGGCGAGCGCGAGCTGCGCCAGTACCACGAGTACAAAGCCATTCCCGCCCAGGATCAGTCCCGCGTGCGCAATGACATGTACATCGCCGGCAAGGCTCTGGACGAGATGCACAAGGAGCACGCTCCGGCATTCGCCCGCGGCGACTGGGCGGCGCTGGAGAAGTACAAAGCGCAGGTGGATAAGGCCACCAAGTACATCCCCGACTGGGTGAAGGTTGCCGTTGCTCTGGCGCTCGGCCTGGGCACCATGGTCGGCTGGAAGCGCGTGGTGGTCACCGTAGGCGAGAAGATCGGCAAGCAGGAGATGACCTATGCGCAGGGCGCCAGCGCCGGACTCGTCGCCATGGGCACCATCTTTGGCGCCACCGGATTAGGCCTCCCCGTAAGCACCACCCACATCCTGGCCAGCGGCGTGGCCGGCACCATGGCCGCCAACGGCAGCGGCCTCCGCTTCAAAACCGTCCGCAATATCGCAGCGGGCTGGATCTTCACGCTGCCCGCCGCGGCTCTGCTTTCAGCGCTCCTCTATTGGCTCTTCCGCTTGCTCGCCTAGGTTGTATCGACATATAGGGGTGGACGGCGTTGCTGGCGAAAACTGGCCGAGACGAGGCGGAGGACGACGGCTGTGGCGGGCCCACCGCCTAGGACGACAACGAAGTGTCGGCCAATTTACGCCGCAACCCGAAGGGACGGGGCCAGTTTTCTCCATCTCCGCATCGCTCGTCGCTAGGAGACACCCGGTATCCGTCGCTCCTCTCTCCTCGATCTGAAAAAAACTGGCTCCCGTCGCCGCCATCCCTATATGTCGATACAACCTAGCATTCGAATCAATTCCCGCTCGCCGGAGCACCTTGCCGGAACACGCAAGTACTTGCCCCGATAGGGGCAAACGATAGTAGCCCAGGACGAAGTCCTGGGAAATGGCGATAAAAGAAGAGCCCAGCCCCGTAGGGGCGACGGAACCCCGCCGCCATCCCCAATTGAAGAAAAGGACGGAGTTCTCACGCAGATACTTTAGCCCCAAAGCAGAACGGCGAACAGCTTCCGCCGCTCGCCGTTGTTTCTCCTTCGTTCTTCCTGCTGCTTTACTGCACCGTCAGCGCAAAGCTCGTGCTCTGCGTGGTCGCCGTCACGCCATTGCTGGACTGCGCCGTAACCTGCAGCGTGTAACTACCTGAAGGCGTGGGCAGGTTGTAGAACGGGCCGCGGTTGAAGTACCAGTACCGGGGCGAGCAGGCGGTCATGCCCAGCATGCTCACCAGACCCACCAGCGCGATCAGGCTCAGGCGCTGCAGCCAGCGGCGGCGGCGCGCGCCAAATGCCAGCCCGCCCAGACCCAGCACGCCGGGCAGCAGGATGGCCCACGCCACCGAATTGCCTTTGCCCACGGCTGCGGGATGCGCCATCGCGCGCGTACCCTGCGCCTGCGTGGAGATCACCATGTCGCTGGTCACAGCCGCCGTGGTGTTGGGCAGAATCTCAATGTTGGTTGGGGTAAACGAGCAGGAAGATTGATCGGGAAATCCCGAGCACGACAAGCCGACGAACATCGGCGCCGTGAGCGAACTCGCGTTCACCGGCGTGATCGACACCGTCACGTGACCCGATTGCCCTGCCGTCAGCGTCATCGAACCGGGATTGACGGACACCTTGAATCCGGGCGCGGCGGCAGTCGCTGCCGATACCGCCGCCAGATCGGAGTTCGAACCCTCATGGCTCGCATCGCCCATATACACCGCGCGCAGCGAGTGATCGCCAGGCAGCAGCCCAAGATTGAACTGCGCCGTTCCGTTCGCGTCCACGGCCGCGCCGGCCAGCGGCTTGCCGCCATCCTCGATCACGACGGCGCCCGTTGCGGCCGAGCCGTCCAGCCCCGTCACCTTTACGCTCACCGCTGCTTGCGTACCGCGGTTCGTGTCGTGCGCCTCCGCTGTGATGCGCGTCTGCGTCGCCTGCGGACCTGCCATTGCCCACGCCGGCAGCGCCAGCGCCATGCCCAGAATCGCCAGGCTCTTTAGCCGCACACCGCGGCAGTACAAACCTCTCACGTGCACCTGCTCCAACTTGCTCAGAAATCGTCGAATGCCGGAAAAATGGCAGCTTGCATTCATTGTAGCCGGCCCGGGGCCATCCCGCCGAGAGTCAAACCGACAAAGCAAAACAGCATTCAAAGGAGAACATGGCAAAACCACCTCGGGCGGATACCCATTGGACGCAGAATCGCACAGCTCGTCGCGCTAACGCAGAGGCGCGGCTGCAAAGAACCCGGAACCACGAACCCAGGAGCTGGAAAGCAAGGCACCCCCCTCTCTGCCGCTTCGTCCCTGTTCCCTACTCCCTGCCTCTACATTCCCGGATGGCTCAGATCGTTCGCCCTCGGCACCAGGTGCATGTAAACCTCGCGCGGCAAGTCTGCCTTCCAGTGCCCCGTCGCCCGCGCATACAGCACCGCTCCAAAGAAGATGTACGCGATCGCGCAGGCCATCACCACGGGCCCCAGCACGCGCCGCGTCCACCTCTGCGCAGGCGCCGGAGCCTTGCGCGGCGGCAGCGCGAATTGCAGGGCGTTCTCCGCGGGGCACGCCGCCACGCACGCCATGCAGGCGCTGCACTCCACGCTGCGAATCTGCACCAGCTCGTCCACCTTCAGGTGCGCGGGGCACGCCTTGGCGCACTTTCCGCAATCGATGCACGCCTCCGCATCGCGCCGAATCTTCACCGGGCTCAGCAACGACGCCAGCCCCAGCAGCGCGCCGTAGGGGCACAGATAGCGGCACCAGAAGTGCTCCACCACCATCGACAGCAGCACCAGCGCCGCGATCACCGCTGCGGCCGTAAAGCTCATATTGCGGAAGAAGTTCAGCATCCGCACGTCGGTCAGCAGCCCGTACGGCGTCTCCATAAACTCCAGCAGCGCCTCCGCCGACATCATCCCGATCAGCACCGCGAACAGCCCCAGCAAGATGTACTTCAGGCTGCGCAGCGGAATGTCCAGCCACTTCGGCGGATGCAGATTGCGCCCCAGCACAAAGCGCCCGACCTTCGCCAGCACCTCTGAGAATGTTCCGATTGGGCATAGCCATGAGCAGAACGCCTTCTTCAGCAGCACGCTCATCAGCAGGAACGCGCCAAACAAGAACATCGCTGCGGGATGAACCGGCGGCACCTTGCCCGTCATGAAAAAGTATTTGAGGTTCATCAGCCCGGCGATCGGCAGCCAGCCCTCCGCTCCCGCCGGCCGCGGCACATACAGCCCCGCGCCGCCGCGCTCGTAGTACCGCACCCACAGATAGAACTGAACTCCCAGCCAGCCGTTCAGCGCCACAAACGCCCACTGCACCGCGTGACGAATCCGCTGCGAGCGGTCCGCCGCGCTCCGCCGGATAATCTTCTTCTTCGCCTTCGCAGCCGCAATCGGTTCCGCTATCCCGCTAGCCATCTCGGTGTCCCTCTGAAGCTCCGAGACTATGCCGCGCCGGCCGCTCCACCAATGACTTATGTCACTCCCGCTCGCGCGGAACCGCCGTAGAGCTTTCCCCAAAAAAAACATCGGGGGAGCTTGCGCTCCCCCGACGGTTGTTGCGGCTCCTCGCTCTTTAGAACTGCACACGCAGCGAGAATTCAAGTTGGCGCGGTCCGCAGTCCCCACCGGGGTAGCAGCCTGCGGCTTCACCGCTGATGTTGTTTGCCTGGTCGCCCGTGGCCGTGCCCTGGCTCACAAACACGTCGCCATTGTTCGGGTTGCCCGGATTGATGTGGTTGAAGGCGTTGAAGGCATCCATCCGGAACGTGGTGGTGATGCTTTCATGAACCGTGAACTGCTTCGAGATCGCCGCGTCGTCGCTCCAGAAGTTGGGCCCACGATACGTATTCGCGCCCGCATTGCCGATCACATCCAGGCCCGGGAAGCTGAAGATGCCTCCGGTCCTCGGCTGCGCCTTGAAGAAGCTCCGCGTGCGCGAAGCCGGATCAAACGCCGTCAGGTGCGTCGCCATATGACCCGAGGCATTGGGACGGCAAGGCGCCGCCGTGCCACCCACGTTGTGATAGCAGTCTTCGGGATTCGCCGCTCCCGGCGCGAACTGGTCGTATCCCACCGACCAGGGCAGGCCGCCGGAGATGTTCGCCACCGTGCTGAGCTGCCAGCCTCCAACCGCTAAGTCTTCCAGTCGGTTGGCGTTGCCGAGGTACTGTTTGCCATGGCCGAAGGGCAGGTCATAGCTGCCGTAGCCCACCAGCTGCTGGTTGCGCACGTTGCTGTCGCGCATGTGCGTAACCGTGTGGCTCCACGTGTAGTACTGCGACTGCTCGTCGAAGGCGCTGGCCCACTGGTAGTTCGCGGTGAACTGCAGCCCGTTGGTGTACTGCTTCTGCAGGGTGATCTGCAGGGCGTCGAACTCGGTGTTCTGGTCGTTGCCGTAGTAGGAGATGCCCTGCGTCCAGCCGCACATGCCCGGCGTGATATTGGCTTCTCCCGTCGGGGTTGGGTAATTGGCGTCCTTACAGGCTGCCAGCGACCCGCCATAGTAGCGCTGTAGGAGGAATCCGCTGGATACTCCGCCAGAGTAGTTGGATGGGATCGGAGTATTGTTTTGGCCCGGGCCATTCGGATCCCAGGTCAGCGTCTGACCGGTCACACTGTACTGGCCGGGCAGTGAAAGTGCGGCTTCGTTCGGGTTGGTGTTATTGCTGTCGCCGTCACCCAGTGTATGCGTTCCCTTGTTGCCCACGTAAGCAATGGTGAGCGACATCGTCGGAGTGATCGCACGCTGGACGCTCAGGTTCCAGGCATCGAGCGTGGGGAAGTGCAGCGGGTTCGGCCGCGCCTTGGGGCTCACCTGGAACGCTTCCGCCGGAAGCAGTCCATTGGACGGCACCTTGGGGAAGACGAACGCCGGAGGCCCTTGCGCCAGGGTGAACTCCGACGCGGTGCTGCCGCCGGGCTCGTTGAGCTGCTGGTTAGCCAGCACAGGCAGGTTCTGCGTTACGACGTGGCCGAAGATCGAACCGAACACGCCGATGTCAAAGCTCCGTCCGTAGCCGGCGCGAATCACCGTCTTCGGGTCGAGCTGGTAGGTCAAGCCGAGACGAGGAGAGAACATCTTGGCGTAGCTGATGCCCCATCCCATGTTGCTTCCGATTCCACCGATTCCTGCCACGTGCATATAGCCGTCGGCCAGGTTCATCAGCGAGCCGTTGCCCACCGCATTCACCGTCTCGGGGAAGTAGAGCTCATACCGCAGGCCCAGGTTCAGCGTCAGGTTGTGCGTGGCGCGCCACGTGTCCTGCGCATAGAAGAACGTCCGCTTCTGGAACTCCTTGGCATTGGTCGAGACGGAGACGTAACGGCCAAAGCTCGGAACCAAGCCCTGCATGAAGGTGGCCCAGCCCAGACCGTAGCTGCCGTTGTCCGACGTCGGCCCGGCGTGGAAGTTCATCTGTCCGGCGCGGTCAACGTCCGACGGAACGCGCAGGTTGCGCGCGTAGCGTAGATCCGCGCCCATCTTGAACGAGTGATTGCCCCAGATCTTCGTCCAGTTGTTCACGATCTGGAACTGGTCTTCCTTCTCGGTCAGCGGGCAGTTACAACGGTTGATGCCGAGGCCGGCGCCGATCAGAGCCGTAGCTCCCGCCGCCGAATCCACTTCAAACCCCGGCGAACCGGAGGTGAAGTAGTTGCCGGTGTTAATGCCGGGAATGCCCAGAGTGTTGGCGAACTGCTGGCTCTGGTCAAATTTGGAATCGATCACGTTGTAGCGGTAGTACGCCAGGCGGAAGTCGGTCAGCAACTTCGGATTGACCGCGATATCCATGCCCGACGCCAGGCTGTCGTTGGCCCCGTTTGAGTTGCCGCCGTAGCCGTTGATGCCGAAGCCCGGGCCGCCCGCGTCACCGAACATCACGTTGCCGGAGAGCGTATCCCAGAACCGCGAGAAGCGCTCAAACGCGTGCATCTTGTCGTTGATTGTCCAGTCGACACGTTCCGTCCACATGTTGGAGTTGAACAGGCCCGTGCCGCCTTCGGAGAAGTTGTTGGCCAGATAGCTCGCTGTACCGGGAACGCCTGAGTTCGGCTTGTAGGGCTGCATGTACTTCAGCAGTGCCAAAGCCTGAGGCGAGAGCTTGCTCTGCGGCATGATGTTGCCCGCATACGGTACCGGCGTGGCGCCGCTGTTGTCCCAGATCAGTTGCCCGCCGCTCGCCATCACCGCTGCGTACTCGCTGAAGTCGCAGCCGTTGCCGCTCAGGCAGGTCTCAATCAGGTGCGGCGTCGGCACCGTTGCCGTGGCCGCCGTACCCACCTTCTGGCGCTGCGCTTCGTAGTTGCCGAAGAAGAACGCCTTGTCATGAATGATGGGACCGCCCAGCGATCCGCCGAAACGGTTCTTCAAGCCCGGAGGCATGCCCCCAGGGTTGGTGTTGATGTTGTAGGCGCCCGGAGTCTGCGAGAACGGATCGCGTGCCAGGTTGGCATTGCCGGTACGCCAGTCGTACACATCGCCGTGGAATTTGTTGGTACCGGAAAGCGTCTGCGCCGTGACCACCGCGGAGACCGCCTTGCCGAATTCGGCGTCGAAGTTCTGCGTCGTGATCTTGGTTTCAGTCACCGCATCCATCGGCGGGTTGATGACGATAATGCCCAGAATGGGATCCTGGTTATCGGTACCGTCCAGTTCGAACGCCGTGCCACCGAATGCCTGGCCGTCGATCTGGATCTGCTGAGAGGCCTGCGGGTTCTCATCGGCTGCGTGCGACCAGCCGAGCTTCTGGGCGCCGGGCAGGAGCAGTTGCAGATTGGTGAAGTTCTGATCGCCCACCGGCAGGCTCTTGATCTGCTGCTGGTCGAAGATGGTCGCAACGTCGGCGCGGTCCGTCTTCAGTTCCGGCTGCTGATCGGCGTTTACCTGCACGGTCGTGGAGGCGCTGCCCACATCCATCGTGGGATCGATGCGCGGCGCCGTGTCGGCCAACACTTGAATGCCGGTGGTCTGGAATGTCTGGAATCCCTTCGCCGTTACCTTCAGGTTGTAAACGTCGGGAATGAGGTGAGGAACGCTGTAGTCGCCGGTTCCATTCGATGTGACCGTTACGACCGTGCCCTTGGTTACGTCTGTGACCGTGATGGTGGCGCCTGGGATGGCGGCTCCGCTTTTGTCTGTCACAGTGCCGAAGATCGATCCGTAGACCGATTGTGCTCTTGCCGGAGCAAGGAGCACCATGCTCGCGCAGGCGTATAACGCCAGCACGAGGGCTGTGCGAATCATCTTGTTCATGCGGTCTCCTGAAACGCTCGCTATTGTTTTGTTGACTTTTGTAATGTCTGTCGGCTCCCGGTCAGGGATGCCGTCGTACAGAGCTAACCAGCCGCTCTGGCTGGGTCGCCGAAATGAGCGGAACCCTACTTCCAAAATTCAACTTGATGGAAGAGTAAGCAGGGATTCCGGAAGCAAATCGAAACATTACCGAACAAAAACTGGCGTGTCAACGGAGATTTTTGCCCAAAAGGGGCATGTTACTGGCGAATAAATAGTGAAAATATAGCGCGCCAAAATGCAAACGGTTACATGAACGAAGCCCTTCTATACCTTCGATTTGCGGCAAACGTCCCCGTACCCCCACAAACCGACCCTATAAAGCGATTTAGCTTTAGGTAAAGAACATCCCCCACCGTTCTATACCTCACGGCTACCGGTATCATTGGAGACGTTTTCAGGATTTTCCACATTCCCCGGCAGGTGCCCTGAGAGTTACTCCAAATATTTTTTCCGCACCGCCCTGTTACCGGCCCCGGCAGCCCTGCTTTCCGTCCTCCAACTCGCCCAGCATCGTCCTGGCCCGCTGGTCATCGGGAGCAAATTCCAGCACCCTCGCCAAGGCATCTTCCGCAGCCTGCCGCAGCCCCCCTCCGCACTCCGCCACGGCCAGATCAATCCCCGCCGTCGTGTCCATGGGAGCGTGTTCCACCACCTCGGCCCAGCCCCTCTCCGCATCGGCCACATCCTTGCCCTCAAACTCAATCACCGCCAGGTTCGCTGCCGCCAGGTTGTCCACCGGATCGGCGCTCAAGGCCGCCCGGTATTCCCCAACCGCCCCGCTCGTGTCGCCGGCCGTCTGCTCCAGAAATCCCAGTTGCGCATGAAGTCGCGCATCCTTTCCGGCTCCCCGCTCATTCCTCTCCGCACGCCGCAACAGTTTGATGGCCCGCATCCCCGCGTCCTGGTCCCCGCGCTCGCCCAGTTGCGCATAGGCCAGCCCCCAGTCCCGGCCCGTCGCCTCCTCCTCGCCGACCGTCCTCAGCGGACCCGTAGTCGCCACCGGCAGCGCCTCCGAACTTACCCGCTTGCGGATCCAGTGGTCCGTGACCTGCTCGTGCGCAATATCATTCGCCGGCGGCCGCCCCATGTGGCACTCCACGCAATTCGGATTCTCTGCATGGTGCCCCTTCGCCATGCCCGCGTGGCACTGCAGGCACTTCGCCCGGTAATAGGCCACCCGCTCCTGCGGCGGAGGGTCCCCATGCGGATCGTGACACGTGGTGCACGTCAGCTTATCCCCCGACCTCCGCTTGCACTGGCTCTTGAGCAGCGCCTCCCACTGGCTGGTGGCTCGGCCGCCCGATCCCTCCTCGCCGCGGTGGACAAAATACACGCTGAAATCGAACAGGTCGTCGCCCGGCCGAAACTCCTCCGGCCGCTTGCCCAGCTTGTTCACGCCAACCTGCCCCTCCAGGTGGCAATTCAGGCAGATCGAGTCGCGCCGCGCCGGTTCCAGCGCGTCGATGTCCAGCATCTTCACCTTGCCGCCCGACGCCACGTGCGCCGAACCATCTCCGTGACAAGCCGCGCAGGTGATCCCTCCCTGCCCGAACGGCGCCCCGGCATAGTGATTCCGCGCGTCCGGCAACGAGGAGGCCACCTCGCTGGCGTGACAATGCAGGCAGCCCGGATCCACCTTCAGCGTCAGCGGCATCTCGCGGTCCCCTTGATACGCCGGCGCCATGTCCCACACCCGCTTCTTGGCGTACCAGTTGATCGGCGCCTCAAACCAATAGCCCTGCTGCTCGAACAGGTAGGTCCGCCCGCGCAAACCGGATCCAACAAAATAGCGCAGCTCCTGCTGCCCCTTCAGCGGCCTGGCCGCGTCGTTGCGCTCGTAGCTCAGCCAGACACGGCCACCCTGCCGGCACACCCGATAATGCACGCCCGACGCCGCATCCCGAAAATCGGCGTCGATCAGCCCTTCCGTCGCCGGCCCGCTCGCATGCGCCATCGGCGTCAACTTGTACCGGTCATAGATCGCGCGATGGCACGATGCACACTCGGCATCCGGATCGTCCTCGTTGCGGCGCCTCGCCTTCTTCACCCGCGGAATCGCCGAACCCACAGCCGCCGCGGCTACGGCGCTCACCATCCACACCGATATCCCCAGCCAGAACCCGCTCTTCCCGCTCCACCCCGGTCCCCGTCCATACATATCTCCCAAGACGGACATCGCGGTCCCCAGGTTGATCCATGTCTTCCAATCTGGGAAAGAACAGCCGTAAAATAGCGTCACTCCCTGAGGAAGCTCATGCTCCTCGATCTCTCCAAGGCCGCCTTCTTCTTCCTCTGCATCCTCTCGCTCTTCCATGCCGCCACCGTGGCGTTTTTTCTTCCCGCCGTCTCCTGGCGCGAACGGCTCATCGCCACCGCAATCTATCTCGCCTTCGCCGCCACCATCTGCCTGTTCAGCGGCCTGCTCTTCGCATGGCCCTCGCAAGACAATCCCGATCGCGGCCAGCCGCTGGTCTCCACACTCCCCGTCCGTCTCTTCCTCTGGTCGTCCGTGGCCATCCTGGTGCTCTTCCTCAGTTCCTGGTGCCTGGGCGACCTCGTCCGAAACGCCTCCCCATTCATCTCCGACCGCACCCTCCAGCGCTTCTGACCCGTCCATTTATTCGAGCAAGCCTGCGAGACTGCGAAATACCGCTTTCGTCCTGCGATAAATCCTGCTATGTCTTTGTGTAATCCGAATTTCTCCGCGGAGGAGCCATAGTGACTGTCCTGATCGTTCTCGTGGTGGCGTGGCTCTTCTTCCGCCTCCTGGGCGTCTTTGGTATCCCGGTCTTTCTCACTTGGCACGATTCGCTGGCCTACGGCCTCGCCGTCATGTTCCTCTTCACATCCATCGCGCACTTCAATCGCCTGCGGCTCGATCTGGCCCGCATGATTCCCCCGCTGTTTCCCGCCCCCCGCGCCATCGTCACCATCACCGGCCTTCTCGAGATCGTAGGCGCCATCGGCCTCATGATCCCGCAGTTCCGCCATCAGGCCGCATCGGCGCTGCTCGCCCTGCTGATCGTCATGTTCCTCGCCAACATTCACGCCGCGCGCGTCGGTGGCATGCTCGGCGGCAAGCGGGTCACGCCCCTGTGGCTCCGCGCCCCCATGCAACTCCTCTTCGTCGCCCTGCTCTGGTGGACCGCCCGCCCATAGCCCTAGCCACCACTCTGAAAGTCGTCACTCCGTCCCTCTGCGACTTCAGCGCCGGCCCTGAGCCGGTTCCATCCTTTTCCATCCGGGTCCCAACGCGGAATCTGTGACTGCTGTCTTGAGCATCTCCGCGGGCGTAGCACCGGCTTCCCAGCCGGCTAGAGCGTGGGCACCGCCGATGGCACACATTTCGCAGGCGTGGCGCCGGCTTCCCAGCCGGCTGTAGCGTGGGCACCCCTGCCCGCGCTCATCCTCTCTCCGCCCGCCGCATCGGCAAGCCCGACGCCGTGCCCGCCATAGGCGCCGCCAATGGCGCAAACCTCATCGGCCGATAAGCGGGAAAGCACAACCTTGGGTGCCCCAGAGCCGGGGTCGGACAGGTACTGGTCCGTCGGGTTGAGAGCCTGTCCTGAGCGCAGTCGAAGGATCACCTGTTTTTGAGACCTGGGATACCAGGAAATCACTCGGGCGGAACAGTATCCGAGCCCCATTCATCGCATGGCGATGAGCGGCCACCGGTCCGAAACCCACCGAGTTACTGCCCCAGCTTCTCCAGCAGCCCGTCGAAGTCTTCCAGCTTGGCGTACTCGATGATCACTCGCCCGCGGCCCTTCTTGTCCTCGATCATCACCCGCAGCCCCAGCGCCCGCTGCAACTGCTCGGCCACCTCGCGCACATTCGGGTCCACCTCCGGCTGCGGCTTCGCTTCCTTCTTCGCCACCTTCTCCGGTACCAGAATCCCCTGCACCATCGACTCTGTCTGGCGAACAGAAAGCGAAAGATGCACCACCTTCTGCGCAACCTTCTCCAGATCCGGCCGGTCCGCCATCGCCAGCAGCGCCCGCGCATGCCCAAACGTGAGCTGCCCGCCCTCCACCATCTGCTGCACGGTCCCGGGCAGCTTCAACAGCCGCAGAAAGTTCGCGACACTCGTCCGGTCCTTCCCGGTCCGCTGCGCCATCTGCTCCTGCGTCATATGGAACTCGCGCCCCAGCCGCTCAAACGCCCGCGCCTGCTCCATCGGGTTCAGGTCGGCCCGCTGCAGGTTCTCGACGATCGTGATCTCCATCGCCTGCTCGTCCGAAACCTGCCGCAGGATCGCCGGGATCGTCTTCTTGCCCGCCTTCATCGACGCACGCCACCGCCGCTCGCCAGCAATCAACTGGAAGCGCCCGTTCGCCTGCGGCCGCACCAGGATTGGCTGCACCACCCCGTTCGCCGTAATCGACGCCGCCAGCTCCCCGAGCTGCGCATCGTCCATCGTCGATCGCGTCTGAAACGGGTTCACATCCACCAGCTCCACGGAGATCTCGCGCGGCTTTCCCCCCTCGTGCTCGGCCGGCGCAATGGCCACAGGTGCCGCAGCGGGCTTGGCCCGCGGCAGAAGACTATCCAGCCCTTTTCCAAGAGCGCGTCGTTTCGGATCGGCAGTAGCAGTAGTCATAGTCCCAACATCCTCAATTTGCCTTTGTCGCTTCCCACTCTGTCACTTTGTCACTGGTCCCTAGGCCCCTGTCTTACTTCGAATATGGCCAGAACTTCGGCGCCGCAGCAGCCACTGCCGGCCGTGCCTTCGCCGCGGCCTTCCGGGCCACGCTGCGCGGGCTTTCAATCCCATTCCGCGCCAAAAACTCCCCGGCAAGCTCGAAGTACGCCTCCGTCCCCCGGCTGCGCGGATCGTACAGCGCAACAGGCTTCCCGTGGCTCGGCGCCTCCGCCAGCCGCACATTCCGCGGAATCACCGTCTTATACAGCCGCTCCTGGAAGTACTCGCGCAGCGTATGCGTCACCTGCTGGGCCAGATTCGTCCGGTCGTCGTACATCGTCAGCAGCACGCCTTCAATCTGGACCTCCGGATTAAACGCCTCCTGCACCCGCTCCAGTGTCGAAATCAGCTCCGACACGCCCTCCAGGGCAAAATACTCCGCCTGCATCGTCACAATCAGTTGCCCGGCCGCCGACAGAACATTCAGCGTCAGCAAATCCAGCGCCGGCGGGCAATCCAGCACAATCAGGTCGTACTTCTCCAGCAGCGGCTCCAGCGCCTGGCGCAGCTTCAGCGCGCGATCCTCCGCGCCGGCCAGCTCGATATTGGCCCCCGTCAGGTTCTTCGACCCCGGCAGAACGCTCAGATTCTCAAGATCGGCCACGGGAAGAATCACCTGGTCGGCGGCGGCGTGCCCCATCAGCACGTCATAAATGGAATGGCGGTCGTCGTCGCGCGCAATCCCCAGCCCGGAGGTCGCATTGGCCTGCGGATCGCAATCCACCAGCAGCACGCGCAAGCCCTCAATTGCCAGGCAGGCCGAAAGGTTGATAGCGGTGGTGGTCTTGCCCACACCACCCTTTTGGTTCACGATCCCGAGAATTCTCCCCATGGCTTCTCAGACTAAAGCCCGCGGCTCCACAGGTATAGCGAGGAAGCCTGTGGAGAATTTCCCAAACCTGTGGAAACCGCCCTCTCGCCGGGACACCCCACCCCGCCCTAACCCCCGAAAGGCCAACAGCTTGCCCGCATCTCCACCGGCGGCCAAAATCAAGCCCCACAAACTCCCGAAAAGTGGAAAACTCCCCCGCAACATCCGGATTGTCTTGTAACAACGGCACGGCTTCAGCCGGGCCAGAAACATCTCCAGGGAGAGAACCGGGCTTCAGACCCTGCCATTCCTCCCAGCAAAGAACCCGATTGCCTTGTAACAACGGCACGGCTTCAGCCGGGCCACAAACGTCTCCAGGGAGACAACGGGCTTCAGCCCCTGCCATGCAGTTGTTACCCCGATCTTGAGCGGGGCGACTGCCTGGATGTTCCACGTGGAACACCGCCTGCGGAGTGTACGAACCCTGGATGGCCCCATCCTTTGGAAGCAAAGGATGGGATATTACGACCCCGGAGGGAGCAGCAGCCTTCAGGCCCGGACCAGCAAACCCTCAATGTTCCACGTGGAACATCCAGCCCGCCTCACCCCTCGCGCCACCCTAGCAGCAGAACCCGATCCGTTCCCCCCGCAAGCAGCACCGGCTCCCCCCACGCAAACCCAGCCCCAGCCGCCGCCCGGACCTCCTCCTGCGCCCCGGCCGTCGTCATCACCGCCAGCCACCCCTCGCCGCCCACCAATCCCGCCGCAACCCCCACCGCATCCGCCATCCGGTCCACCGCTCGCAGTGTCACGCAGTCGAACCGCTCCCTCAGCAGCTCCCCGCGCCCCGCATGCACCCGCACCGGAACCCCCAGAGCCCGCACCGCCTCGCGCAGAAACGCCGCCTTCTTGTTCTGCGACTCCGCCAGCGTCACCGCGATCTCCCCCCGGCACAGCGCAATCGGCAGCCCCGGAAACCCTGCCCCCGATCCCAAATCCAGCAGCGTCCGGATCCCCGCGGGCAGCGACCGCGCGCACGCAATCGACTCCGCCATGTGCCGCCGCAGGATTCCGTCCTCATCCCGCACCGCCGTCAGATTCGTCCGCGCATTCCACCGCAGCAGCAGAGCGCAATAGCTCCCAAACTTTCCTGCCAACTCGGCCGCCAGCGGCTCCTGCCCCAGTTCCGCCAGAACCCGGTTCAGCCGCTCGCCCATCTCGCCCGCTTCGTCCGCTCTCAAGTCCATACGCCCCGTCACTGCCCAAACGGCAGCCGCCACGCCGCCGCCGCCCGCACAAACGCCGCAAAGATCCCCCGCGAAAGCCCGCTCGCCTCGTACGTCCGCTCCGGGTGCCATTGCACCCCGACCACGAAGTGATCGGCATCCTCCAGCTCCACCGCCTCAATCACCTGGTCCTCCTGCGAAACCGCCGTCACCCGCAGATGATCCCCCGGCACCCGCACCGCCTGGTGGTGGCTCGAGTTCACCCGCGCCAGCGGTGGGCGGGCCTGCGCGATCGCCTCCAGCCGCGAACCCGGCGCCATCACAATCCCGTGCGCCTCCGCGACGTGCCGGCCCGGCGCGTGGTTCACCTTGGTCAAACCCTCCGCCCCCAGGTCCTGAATCAGGCTCCCGTTGCACCACACGTTCAGGCTCTGCATGCCATAGCAGATCGCCAGAATCGGCTTGCGCAGGTTGAACGCGTCCTGCAACAGCAACTCGTCCACCGCCGTGCGCGCCGGGTCGGCCTCGTTGCACGCCCCAATCCGCCGCTCGCCATACCGCTCCGGGTCGACATCGAACCGGCTCCCCGGCAGCAGTACACCTGAGACATTGGCCAACAGCCTCGCCACGCGGGCCGGCGGAGTATCCAGCGCAATCACTTCCGGAAGAGCGCCCGCCGCCTCCAGCGCTTCCAGATATGGCGGCAGCGACCGCCCGTTGTATTCAGAATCTGAGCTCGATACAGGAATCGCGATATGCTGTGCCATGAATGCTCCCAGTGTACAAATTCGCTTGCCCCGTCCGTCCGGATGCGCAGATAATATCTATCTAACTCGTTTACAATCAACAATTTACGTTACATCGTCATCCAACTCGCAGCCGTGCCGCCCAATCCGGCAGTGTACACTCGCGGGCATGAGATTCGTTGGGTTCCCCAAAGGCATTGCAATCGTCGTCCTGGCAGCAGCCGCCGTCGCCGCCCTCGCGCAGTCCGCGCCGCAAATGAAGCCCGAGGAGACCGAGGTCTGGAAGCCGGTCCCCAAGGTCGTAACCCCCGGCGCAACCTGCGGCGCGGCGCCGTCGGACGCCATCGTCCTCTTCGACGGCAAAGACATGGACCAGTGGGTCACCGTAAAGGACCACTCCCCAGCCAAATGGTCCGTCCACGACGGCATCGTCACGGTCAACAAGGCCGGCGGCAACATCGAGACAAAACGCAGCTTCAAGAACTACCAGCTCCACATCGAGTGGCGCATTCCCACCGGCATCACCGGCTCCAGCCAGGCCCGCGGCAACAGCGGCGTCTTTCTCGCCTCCACCGGTCCCGGCGACGACGGCTATGAGCTCCAGGTCCTCGACTCCTACGGCAACTCCACCTACGTCAACGGCATGGCTGGCAGCCTCTACAAGCAATCCATCCCCCTGGCCAACGCCGCCCGCAAGCCCGGCGAGTGGCAGACCTATGACGTAATCTGGACCGCCCCCGTCTTTAATTCCGATGGATCCTTGAAAACGCCCGCCTATGCCACCGTCTTCTGGAACGGCGTGCTCGTCGACAATCACTTTGAGCTGAAGGGCCAGACGCTCTACATCGGCAAGCCCTTCTACAAGGCCTTCGACGGCGCGCCCATCAAGCTCCAGGCCCACGGCGACAAAAGCGAGCCCATCAGCTTCCGCAACATCTGGGTAAGGGAACTACCCTAGCCCACAATCCCGGATGCAGCACCAACGATCGGGTGCCCCATCCATTGCGCAGCAAAGGGTGGGATTGCCGGGTGCCCCATCCATTGCGCAGCGCAGCGCAGCAATGGGTGGGATAGCACAAACCTGCGTGTCCCATTCATCGCGAAGCGACAAGGGGGCAGCAAGAACGATGGGTGCCCCAGGTCTCGATTTTGAGACCTGGGATACCACGGACCTGGGATACCACGAAATCACACGGCCGGGTGCCGGGTGCCCCATCCATTGCGGAGCGCAGCGTAGCAATGGGTGGGAAACCACAGACCTTGCGGGACACACTCATCGCGTAGCGATGATCGGGAAAGCGCGAGCTATGCAAATGCCCATGCAAATCCCGGCCCTCCTCATCCTCGGTGCCCTCGCCGCAACCACGCAGGCCCAAACCACCTCCACGCTCACCACCCGGCCGCCCACCACAACAGACGACTCGCCCCTGTCCCTCCTCCAGTCAGAAGAAGCGAACGGCCCATCCTTCTACTACACCCAGCACTATCGCTCCAACGGCCGCGAGGTCCTGCTCAACGGAACCATCTACACCGCCATCACCGGCGCCCAGGTCAAGGGCTGCGCCATCCACCTCAACACCATGCTCGTGGATCACTTCGTCGGCCATAACGGCCGCCGCAAAGTTCCCGGTACCTGGAACCGCTACAAAACCTCGCTCGATTTCGTCCTCACCCCCGAAATCGCCGCCGCACTCCGCGTCATCCAGGGCCGCCCGTCCCAACTCGACGCCGCCACTTATCCCCGCTGCTCGGAACGTCCGCGATGCACAATCGAGTGGCTCCAGATCACCGCCCCCCGCGCCGATCTGAAGCTGCGCCGCATCACCAACGACGTCGCCGACTACGACGGCTACATCCAGGACAAGAACGGCACCGTAGCCTCCTTCCTCGTCCCCCTCAGCTCCGCCCGCACCGGCGAAGACTTGATTGCCCGCCTGCGCAAGACAGCGGCGACGTGCGGCCTGACAAGTCCTGCCAACCCGTAAGCTCTTTGCTGGAACGACTTCAAAGCGGCTGGCAGGAACGCCACCGCGGAAGGGCAAGACTTCACAGCTTGCTGAAAAATAGGGCTTCGGTCCTGCTTTGTAACACGGCAAGAGTTTGGTCCTGCTTTGTTACACGGCACGAGTTTGGTCCTGCTTTGTAACAGGGCACGAGTTTACTCGTGCCGCAAACGCGGCAAAATCAACGTGGGCTTTAGCCCCTGAGCGGCACCAGGGACCACCGCCTGTCGATCCACCCGCGAAAGGGCACGACTTCAGTCGTGCCATATGAACCTGCCCTGCAATGCTCGGGCGTTAGCCCCCTGAGCGACGCGGCTCCCGACGTATCCAACCATTCCCCCCCTAAGCCGCCCGCCCTCGTTCGTCACACCACAGCGTGACCCAGAACACATCCAGCCCGCAGCATCCGGCGCATACTCAACATCGTGGGATCCAAGGGAAAAGTGTCGAGCATCCACACCTCCCAAACATCTTGCTCAGCGCCTGTTAACTAGAAAAATAATAAATGTTTTCAAGTACCCTTAGGGGGTATGGGTATCTAAATTCCGGCGCAAGGTCCTCTGGTAATTCACCTTACCTAAAATTCAACCGACCCACTCCAAAAACGCCCGCCGTTCGCAACTGCCTCAAAAGCAGGTCATTCTTCCTTCTTGCCCGCACTCCGCGTGGACCAAAATTGTTTATGAACCAGTAAACACGGCCTCAACTAGCTGCACTGCTCACCCACACCGGGCCCCGCCTCCAGCATCCCCGCAATGCTCGCCCGCAGCCGCTCCGTCAACTCGTCCGTCTGCCGCGGCGTCAGGCCCTCCGTCGAAATCGGCTCGCCCACCGTCATCGTCATCTCGCAGGGATAGAAATGCCGCGTGTGGATCGGCAGCAGATCGTACACCCCGCTCAGCGCAATCGGCACCACCGGCACCTGCGCCCGAATCGCCAGAAACGCCGCGCCCGCCAGAAACGTCTTCAACTCCCCGTCCGGCGTCCGCGAGCCCTCCGGGAACACAAACAGCGGCATTCCCGCGCGCAGCGCCTTCACCCCCGCGCTCAGGCTTGAAAGCGTGGCGCGCGGATTGTCCGTATCAATCGCAATCTGCCCCGACCGGTTCAAATACCAGCCGATAAACGGCAACGACCACAGCTCTTTCTTCGCCAGGATCCGAAACTGAAACGGCAGGCTCCCGAACACCACCGGCGTGTCCATGTACGACGTATGGTTCGCCGCGTAAACCGCCACCGGCGATTTGCCCAGGTTCTCCGCGCCGCGCATCACCAGCCGCGCGCCGGAGATGCGCAAACACGTCCGCGCCCACACCTGCGCTATCCGATGCTGCGTCCGCCCCGTCTTCGCAAACAGCGACGCAATCAGCGCCAGCGTCCCGAAAAAACCCGTCGCCAGAAAAAACAGCGGCGCCTGCAGCACATTGCTGCGCCAGCGGTGCCACCGCGGCATCGGATCAGGCCGCCGGATCATCGCCCCGCCCCATGCGTCAGCAGCGCCCGCACCTCGCCCACCAGGTACACCGAACCCGACACGACGACAAGACTCTCTTCGAGTGCAGCGTCAGATGCTGAGAAACTCTCCTCCAAATGGCTTTGTAACAACGGCACCGCTTCAGCCGGCCTGTTTTGTAACAACGGCACGGCTTCAGCCGGGCCAAAAGCATCTGCATTTTGATCCCGGCCTTTAGGCCCTGCTGCAATATCCCGCGCAACAACGAGCGCCTCTTCCACGGAATTCGCCGCCAGCGCCTTCGTGCCCGTCGCCTCCGCCGCAGCGGTCAGCTCATCCATCGGCGTAGCCCGCGGGCTGTGAATCGGCGCAAAGATCACCTCGTCGAACAGCGGAAACAGAATCTGCGCCATCTCCGCCACCGGCTTGTCGCGCAGGCAACTGAAGATCAGCACCTTCGCGCCCGCGGCCTCCAGCACCTCGCGCAGCCCCGCGCGCAACGCCCACGCGCCCGCGGGATTGTGCGCCACGTCGAGAATCCACTCCACCCCGCGCGCCGAGATCCGCTCCAGCCGCGCCGGCCATCGCGTCGCGCGAATGCCCCGCTCAATCGCGCCGGCAGTAATCGGAAAAACATGCGTCTCCGCCAGCTCCACAGCCGCCGCAATCGCCAGCGCCACATTGCGCTGCTGGTGCGCGCCGGAAAGCGGTGAAGCAATCTCAATGGTTGTGCCCAGCACATCCAGCGCATACGGCTCATTCGCAGGCGTGCCCAGCGAAGGCGTGTACATCGTCGCGCTCACGCCGCGCACCTCGAGCTCCGTCGCCACCTCGCCGATCGCCTGGTTCGCCTCGGGATGCTGCGGCAGCGTCACCAGCGTTCCGTTGCGCCGCAGAATACCGGCCTTCTCGCGCGCAATCGCCGCAATCGTCGGCCCCAGCCACTCCGTGTGATCCAGCGAAATGTCGGTGATGATCGAGAGCAGCGGATCGACGATGTTGGTCGCATCCAGCCGCCCGCCCATGCCCACTTCCAGCACGGCAATATCGATCTTCTGCTCGGCGAAGTAGACGAACGCCATCGCCGTCAGCGTCTCAAAGAAACTCGGCGGCTGCGCTAGCGTGCCGGCTTCCACCAGCTTCTCCGCCGCGCTCTTCACGGCAAAATACGCGCCCGCAAAATCCTCGTCGCAGATCTCCGCGCCGGCCACGCGAATCCGCTCATTGGCGCGCTCCAGGTGCGGCGACGTATACAGCCCCACGCGCAACCCGGCGGCGTTCAGAATCGAAGCCAGCGTAGCGGCCGTCGAGCCCTTGCCGTTCGTTCCGGCAATCAGCACACTGCGGAACTTGCGATGAGGATTGCCAAGCGCCTCCAGCAGCACACCAATCTCTGTAAGCGAGAATTTGCGGCGCGGCCGTCCCGGCGCAGTGTGGAGCTCCGGGGCCAGGGCATTCAACTCCTCAATGGCCGCGGCGTAAGACATGGAAACTTCAGTATAGAAGCAGGGACTAGGGACTAGGGGACTAGGGAACTAGAGCAGAAAAAACCGTAGACTCGCAGGAATGTAACCTTTACTGAATACGCTCCGGTCCCTGTACGCGCCGGAGGCGCAGCGGTCGTTAGCCCCGCGCTTCAGCGTGGGGAAAACATCCCTACAACGAGGAATAGCCCCGTAGGGGCGCCGCAAGTCCTCAATCAGAGTTTCAAATCCGCACATGCGACTGCCTGGATGGGGCAGAGCAGTGGGCCAACCCCGCACTAGCGAGCACCGCGGCCTCGTTCCCTACTCCCTACTCCCTACTCCCTACTCCCTAATAAAAAAGATACTTCCGCCACCGATCATCCCCATGCCCCAGCATGCGCATGATCTGCCGGCTCGTATGCAGCGAAAACGGCTTGGGCTCCCTCAGCAGGATCATGTCATCAATCTCGTGCAACAGGCGGTTGCCCTTCTTGCGATTGCATCCGTGGCAGCACGCGACGAGATTCTCCCAGGTCGAGCTGCCGCCACGCGACCGCGGAATCACATGATCCAGCGTCAGCTCGCTCGAAGGCAGCACCACGCCGCAATACTGGCAGGAGTTCCGATCGCGCAGCAAAATGTTTTTGCGCGAGAGCGCGCGCGTCTGGTGGGGAATGCGGCGGTATTCAAGAAGGCGTATCACAGAGGGCATGGCGATGCGGCTGCGCTGGGCGTGCAGCGTCAGTCCATGCTCCTCCTCGGTTCGCGCAATGCCCTTCAGCACCAGCACCAGGGCGCGGCGCGCACCGCAAATATTGATCGGCTCATACGACGCGTTGAGCACCAGCACCGGCATCTGCAGCATGTGGGGCGAGTGCGTCGTCCCCGCTGTTTCAGCGGCGCTGGCCGCGGCTCTGGCAATGGATTTCTGCTTCCTCGCATGAATCATGGCTTTTCCCAGCGACATGGCATCCGCCTCTCAAAAAGTGCGTTCCGATGATCGAGCCTGATACGTGTCCGCGTTCCCTTCCAGGTTTCCAATTGCTTGTCTGCGTGCCCGCGCCAGCGTGGCCACCCACACCGTCGCGGCCCCCGCGTTCTTCAGTGCTTTGGCCGCGGCGCGCGCCGTGGCCCCGGTAGTCAAAATGTCGTCGATGAGCAGAATGTGCCGGTCGCGCACCGCCCCTGCGTCGCTCACCTGAAACGCCGCGCGCACATTCAGCCGCCGCTGCCGCGGAGTCAGTCCTGCCTGCGCCTCCGTGGGCCGCAACCGCATCAGCGCCGCCGGCGCCAGCGCCAGCTTCCACTCGCCATCCGTCTTGCGCAGATTGCGCAGCGCATGCACGGCCAGCAGCCGCGCCTGGTTGAACCCCCGCTCGGCGTAGCGCCCGCGATGCAGCGGCACCGGCACCACCAGCATCGCCGCGGGAGCCTCCTCGCGCAGCTTCAACATCGCCTGCGCCAGCATCGCCCCCATCCGCCGGGCGGCTGAATGCATGCGGTCATACTTCAGCGCGTGAATAGCCGCGCGCATCGTGTCCTGGTAAAACGCATACGCCACGGCCTTCTCAAACGGCGGCGGCGCCAGCCGGCAGGCGCGGCACAGCTCCATGCCATCGTCGGTCGTATCGCCGCAGCGCGCGCACGCAGCTCCAGCCAGGATGGGAACTTCCATCCAGCAAACAGCACAAATTGGAACGGAAGAAAGCCGCGGCAGAGGAGAGCCGCAAAGATCACAACAGGAGGGAAGTAGCGTACAACTCAGCGCGTCCAGTGGACTTCGAAGCACGCGAACCACCGCGCGCCATGCGGATGTGTCCGACGCGGAGGTCTCCGCTGGCGGAACGTCGAACGTCAGTGAACCGAAGTCCCTGCGGAAGACGCACCTCATCTCGAAGGGAGCAAGCGCTCACTCCTTCACCTCTATCTATACGCGCAGAGCAGGTGTGTGGCAAGTCTGTTCCGGCGTCGTGTGCAACCGGAGGAACAGATTCTTCTTCTTTTTACAGGCGAGGTTAAGTTCCCAGGGGCCGCGGCGGCGGTTGCGTCAATTTAGGTCTAGGGGATAGATAAGTGTGCGGCAGACCCGATTGCCTGCCGCACGTCTTCCGCCGGACCCCTCCTGGAACTATTTGCCGAGCCCGCATCGGGCTCAGGGGCGGCTGCTATTCATTGCCGCGGTTGTGCTCGCGATCGTTCGCTTGCTGATCGTTTCTGTTCATGCGGTCGTTCATGTGGTCATTGGCGTCGCGGGCTGCGTCCTTCACGTTGCCCCAGGCCTTCTCGGCCTTGCCCTTCACCTGTTGCGCCGCTCCATCAACCTGGGCATTGGTGTCGCCTGTCCATTCACCAACCTGCCGCTTTACGCGGCCGGCGGCATCGTCCATCGCGCCCTTCACATGGTCCTTGTTCATTTGATCCACCTCCGTGGGTTTGCTTGCCAACTTCAATTCAGTGCGCAGTTCATGCGCCGCTGCAGGGGGCTCCGCCGTTACACAACCGGGCGGCGTCCCGAAACCAGTTGCAGAATCAGCACCACCAGCGCTGCAACAAGCAGCAAGTGAATGAATCCACCCAGCGTGTAGCTGCTTACCAGTCCAACCAGCCAAAGCACCAGCAGGATTACAAAAATTGTCCAGAGCATGCGATTCTCAACCTCCTGCGGGACGCTCAAAAAGCGGCGCCCCAATTCGTACGACAGATGCCTTGGATTCTCCACCGCCCCGGGATGGTTGTTCTCAGGTCAAATTCCGCGCCCCCGCTGTAAATTCATGCATCCCCACACCTTCCCGAATCCAGAGTTGCATCTAATTCCGGCATGTCGTTGCGGCCGCATCTGCCGCACAGCCTTGGCAGGGGCCAGGAACGTTTCGAAGCAAAAAAGGAGAGAGAGATATGTTGCTGATTGTGCTTCTGATCATTCTGATCTTCGGATTCGGATACGGCGGTTATCGCGTCGGCCCGGGATGGGGCTACTACGGCGGAGGCGGCATCAGCCTCATCCTGCTCATCGTTCTCATCCTGCTGCTGCTGCGCGTCGTTTAAACCGGCACACGGAGATCTAGGTTCGTATTCGCCACTTGACCTCGAGTGCCCCGGAGCCTTCCCCGAGCGAAGCCGAGTATGCCTCGCCATCAGGCGCCAGGCGATGGGACAACGCGCGATTACGAACCTAATCCGCCGCCGCCTCGCGCTCCGCCTGTGCATGCCGTCGCGCACTCATGGCTCGCATGCGCGCAAACTGCTCTTCCAGCAGATCCAGTTCTACGTCGCTCAGCTTCTCAATGTTGATCATGTGATTGCGCGCCGTATCCACCGCGCGAATCAGCTCATCCAGCTTCAAATTGATTGCGCGCGCATCCCGGTTCTGCGTGTTCTGGATCAGGAACACCATTAGGAACGTCACAATATCCGTTCCCGTATTCACCACAAGCTGCCAGAAATCGTTGAAGTGAAACAGGGGCCCCGTCGCCGCCCACACCACAATCGCCGCTCCCGCACAGGCGAATCCCCACTTCGAACCCAGCCAGGCCGAGGCTCTGCTCGCGAACCGGCCGAACCGGTCCACAGGCGCTGCGTACGTCCGTTCCAGGTAGGCTCTCCGAGGCATGAGTGACTTCTCCTGCGCGCTTGGATGCCCCGCTACTGTTCAGCCGGTTGGCTGGCAATCAATCTCGGCGGCAAATCCCGGTACGATACACTTCAAACCGTGAAGCTTCCCTCATTCTTCTTTGTTCCCCGCTTGTTTCTTGCGGCGCTTTGCTTTCTCCTCGCATCATCTTCTCTGGCCTTCGCACAGGCCCGGCCGCAGCAGGGCGGCATGAGCGGCATCGCCGGCGGCCTCGGCGCTCCGGCCCAGCACGACGCGCAGAACCGCCCCATCACCGCCGGCGGCTTCGTCGAAAAAGGCCCCATCGTCTACCAGGACATCACCAAGCAAGCCGGCCTCTCCGGCTGGATCCACAAGATGGGCACGCCCGCCAAAGACTTCATCGTTGAGACCAACGGCTCCGGCGTCTGCGTCATCGACTACGACAACGACGGCTGGCCCGACATCTACCTCGTCAACGGCGCTACCTTCAACTCCCTCGACGGCAAGGAAGAACCGCCCCACGCCGCGCTCTTCCACAACAACCACGACGGCACATTCACTGACGTCTCCGCCAAGGCCGGCGTGCAGAACGATCGCTGGGGCTACGGCTGCTCCGTCGCCGACTACGATAACGACGGCTGGCCCGATCTTTATGTCGGCAACTACGGCAAGCCCCGCCTCTACCACAACAATCACGACGGCACATTCACCGACGTAGCGCCCAAGGTCGGCCTCGATTACGACAACTGGCATCCAGGCTCCGCATGGGGCGACTACGACGGCGACGGCCGCCTCGATCTCTACGTCACCGGCTACGTCCACTTCGACCGCAACAATCTCCCCATCGCCGGAACCAAAGCCGTGGGCTATGCGCAATGCCAGTACCGCGGCGCCGGCGTCAACTGCGGCCCGCGCGGCCTTCAGGGCGAAGCCGACCACCTCTTTCGCCAGAAGCCCGACGGCACCTTCGAAGATGTCACCGTAAAAGCAGGCGTGGAAGACAAGGATAAGTACTACGGCTTTACCGCGATCTTCATCGACGTAAACAACGACGGCAAGCCCGATCTCGTCGCAGGCAACGACTCCGAACCCAACTTTCTCTACATCAACAAAGGCGACGGCACCTTCGACGACCAGAGCTACGTCTCCGGCCTTGCGCTCAACAAAGACGGCCGCGAGATCGCCTCCATGGGCATCGCCCCCGGCGACTACGAAAACAACGGCCTCGTCGACTTCTACTTCACCGACTTCGGCGACGACTACAAAGTCCTCTATCACAACGACGGCGACGCAAGCTTCACCGACGTCAGCTATCGCGCCGGCGTCGCGCAGCCAACCATTCCCTTCGTCGGCTGGGGCGACGGCTTCATCGACTACGACAACGACGGCTGGCTCGACCTCTTTGAAGTGAACGGCCACGTCTACCCGCAGGTGGATCAGCACGACTGGGGCACAAGCTGGGCCGAGCGCCCGCTCCTCTTCCATAACGTGCCTGATGGCAAAGACCGCAAGTTCGAAGTCGTCCCGCCCGTCGTGGGCACCGGCCTCGCCGACGTCATCCCCGCGCGCGGCGCAGCCTTCGCCGACTTCTTCAACGACGGCAAAATCGACGTCATCATCAATCCCATCGACGGCCCGCCCGTGCTCCTCCGCAACGTCAATCCCGATCACCACAACTGGGTTGAGATGAAACTCGTGGGCGGCGTCGGCAGCCCCAAAGACGCCACCTGCGCAACCGTCTATCTCAAGGCCAACGGCATGCGCATGCGCCAGGACGTCCTCGCCAGCGGCAGCTACATCTCCGCCAGCGATCGCCGCATGCACTTCGGCCTCGGCGACGCCACCGACGCCGGCACCGCAGAGATCCACTGGCCCAGCGGCCGCGTGGAGTCCATCAAGCTTCCCGCCCCCGACCGCATCTACACCATCGAAGAAGGCGTCGGCATCACCGCCGCCATGTGCAGCGGCAAAGACTGCGCCGACTTCAAGCCGGTGAAATCCGACCTCATCAAAGCCGCGCCCCCGCGCAAGCCCGCACCCGCAAAACCTGCGGCAGCCACGCCGAAGGCTCAGTGATCGCTGGGTGCCCCAGGTGCCTCGCTTTTGGGCACCTGGGATACCGTGAACGCTCGATTCCCATCTCTTTGGGAGCTCTGCTGAATGAAACAGACCCCGGATGCCCGATCCATTGTGGAGCGCACCGCAGCAATGGGTGGAAAAGCACAGACGCCACCGCTGACAACTGGGGAACTGGCTAGCTGAAGAATCTATTCCAGGTGTTTAATACGGGCTATGACCAAACAAAGCGACCGGATTGTCAAGACCGCGGTATATCTGTGTACTTTGGCGGCTTTGTTTCCCTTTGAGCTCCTAACTGCCACAAGGTTAGGAGGGCAATCCGTGCCGAAAGACGCTGGAGTGAAAGAGGAGATAGCGAGGCTGGGTGCATGTCACCCAACATTCAAGCTGACCCCACCACCCATCAATATGCGCGTTGTGTGGACCCAACCGTTCGATTTCAAATCGAGCCGGGAAGGTAAAGATCGAGTAAGCATTGAGTTCTCCATACAATACGCCCAAAGCGCCTCCTTCACTACACGGGAAGAGGCCGAAAAAGCCGAAGACTTCACACCCGACTTTAACCTAAGACAACGCAATCACTACGTTATTGAGGGAGACCATGTTCGCCTTCTGTGGCGTGAGTCATTCGTGGGTTCCCGTTGGACTCGTCAAGCAACAAACCAACCGGAGTTCGCCTGTTGGCAAACCCAGCCTGATTCGAAGCCATGAAATAGCGCTCGCCGCTCCTTTAGCTTCCTGCGATATCCTTGTTCCGTGCTTCCCCGCAGTGCGCTTTCATTTCTTCGCGCGTTATTGTCCGCACTCCTCATCTCCGCGCCAATCTTCCTCACCGCGCAGGCTCCCAAGCCCCATCCCACCGCCGGCGTCTCCACCGCCGGCACCTTCGCACCGGTCCACGACGCGCAGAACCGCCCCATCACCGCCGGCGGCTTCGTCGACAAAGGCCCCATGATCTTCAAGGACGTTAGCAAGTCCTCCGGCCTCGCAAGCTGGCAGCACGTCATGGGCACGCCGCAGAAGAAGTACATCTTAGAAACCGATGGCTCCGGCGTCGGCCTCATCGACTACGACAACGATGGCTGGCTCGACATCTATCTCGTCAACGGCTCAACTTACGACGCCCTCACCGGCAAGATGACGCCTCCCCACGCCGCGCTCTTCCACAACAACCACGACGGCACATTCACCAACGTCGCCGCCAAAGCCGGCGTCACCAACGACCGCTGGGGCTTCGGCGTAGCCATCGGCGACTTCGACAACGACGGCTGGCCCGATATCTTCGTCGCCAACTTCGGCAAAAACCGCCTCTATCGCAACAACCACGACGGCACATTCACTGACATCGCCGAGAAAGCCGGCGTCCAACTCGGCAACTGGAGCGACGGCGCAACCTGGGGCGACTACGACGGCGACGGCCATCTCGATCTCTTCGTCTCCGGCTACGTCCACTACGACATCGCGCATCAGTCCACCGCCACCACCGGCAACGTTCCATTCGCCTTCTGTCAGCTCCACGGATTTCCCGTGATGTGCGGCCCGCACGGCCTCCCCGGCGAACCCGACCATCTCTTTCGCAACAACGGCAACAACACCTTCACCGATACAAGCGTCAAAGCCGGCGTCTCCGATCCCGACAAGTTCTACGGCTTCACCACCGTCTTCGCCGACGTGAACAACGACGGCAAGCCCGATCTCCTCGTCGCGAACGACTCCGAGCCCAACTACCTCTACATCAACAAGGGCGACGGCACATTCGAAGACCAGAGTTACGTCTCCGGCTTTGCGCTCAACAATGAAGGCCGCGAGATCGCATCCATGGGCCTCGCCGTCGGCGACTACCTCAACAACGGCCGCCTCGATCTGCTCGTCACCGATTTCTCCGACGACTTCAAAGCTCTCTATCGAAACGACGGCGACGCCAGCTTCACCGAAGTCGGCGATGAAGCCGGCATCGCAAAGATGGCCATTCCATTCCTCGGCTGGGGCGTCGGCTTCCTCGACTACGACAACGATGGCTGGAAAGACATCATGATGGTCAACGGCCACGTCTACCCCGAAGTCGACCAACACGACTGGGGCACCACATTCAAGCAGCGCGTATTGCTCTACCGCAACACACACGATGGCAAATTCGCCTACGTGCCTCCACTCAAAGGCTCAGGCCTCGCCACGCTCACCTCGGGCCGCGGCGCTGCCTTCGGCGACCTCTTCAACGATGGCAAAATCGACGTCGTCATCAATCCCATCGACGGCCCCGCCGTACTGCTCCGCAACGTGAACCCCGATCATCACCATTGGGTCGAGCTCAAACTCATCGGCGGCACGGATCCAAAGACCGGCAGAAAGAGCCCGCGCGACGCCATCGGCGCAACCGTCTACCTCACCGCCGACGGAACCCGCCAGCGCGAAGACGTGCTGAGCGGCGGCAGTTTCATCTCCTCCAACGACCAGCGCCCCCACTTCGGCCTCGGCGACTCCACCAACCCCGGCGCCGCAGAAATCCACTGGCCCTCCGGCCAGATAGAAACCATCAAGCTCCCCGCAGTCGACCGCATCTACACCATCCGCGAAGGCGCCGGCATCGTCAGCGCACTCTGCGCCGGCAAACCCTGCCGCAAATAACTGCAGACACCGAACGCACTCCCAAATTCGCAATGCAACTTTGCCAATCCAGCGCGGCATCCTACCCCTCGAACAAAACGCCGGTCGCAGGAGCCCTTCATGCATCGCTCATTCCTCAAACACTTTGCCGCGGCAGCAACCCTCTGCGCGGCGCTGGCACTACCTGCCTTCAGCAACGCGCAGGCAGCCACCACCTCAACCGATCAGGACCACGCTGTTTCATCGCAGGCGTTGCAGCAGCAGGTGGAATCCAACTCCGCCGCGCGCCAAAAGAACATCGAGATTCTCAACAATCTCGTTGCGACACCCACCGCGCAAAAAGCCATGCACGACGCCAAGATCGATCCGCAGCAGGTGAAGAACGCTATCCCCACGCTCAGCGATCATGACCTGGCAAACCTCGCCGCCCGCGCCACCAACGCACAGCAGCAGTTCGCAGCGGGACACATAGGACCGAGCATGTTCACAATCATGATCCTGCTCGTGATCCTCATCATCATCGTGATCGTTGTTCACTGATGCTTCCCGTTCGCATCCCCCAGGTGCCCCTGGTCTCTCGCCTTTGGAGACCAGGGAAACTCATTAGCCGCATCATCGCTCCCGCGACCGCGCTTCTCCTCGCCGTAGCCGCACTCCCAGCGCAGCCGCCGGCCGTCTGGATCGATGTGCCCTTCGTCGCGCAACCGCCCGACGGCTGCGGAGCTGCATCCCTCTCCATGCTCCTGCAGTATTGGGCCGCACAGCAGCATCAACCGCTTCCCAGCACTGCAAACGTCTCCTCCATTCAGCACCAGCTCTACGTCCCGCGCGAACACGGCATCCCCGCATCCTCCATGCAGGCGTATCTCGAACAGCACGGCTTCCGCGTCTTCGTCATCCACGGCACATGGAGCGACCTCGACCAGCAGATCCGCAAGGGCCGGCCTCTCATCGTCGCTCTCCGCCCCCAGGGCCAATCGCAACTGCATTACGTCGTCGTCGACGGAATTGACGACGCCCGCAACATCGTCACCTTCAACGATCCCGCTCAACGCAAGCTGCTCGAACAGGAGCGTGCCTCATTCGAACGAGATTGGAGCGCCACGCACAATTGGCTACTCCTCGCCGTACCCGCCTCTGCGCAGTAATTCTGCTTGCCGTGTGCGCGCGCCTCTCCGCGCAGTGCGGCGCCGCGCCGTCCGCGCAGATTCATCGCGCCTACCAGCAGCACGACTGGCAGGCAGTCGTGCGCACTGCTGAATCCTCTCCGCATCGCACCCCCGCCGACAATCTCGAATACGGCCTCGCCCTCGCACACCTTCAAGAATGGCCGCAAGCCTACAACGCACTCCTCGCCGGCCACCGCGCCTGTCCGCACGTCGAGCGCTTCGACGTCGAACTAGCCGGCGTAGCCCTTCAGCAAAAACACCTTCCGCAATCGGCCTCGTGGATCCGCCGCGCGCTGCGCCTCAACCCCGAAGATTCCTACGCGCTCGATCTCTCCGGCACCATCTACTACCTCATGGGCAATGTGCCCGCCGCGCTGCAATCGTGGAATCGCATCGGCAAACCTCAGATCGCCCAGCTCAGCCTCGACCCAAACCTGCGCATCCACCGCCTGCTGCTCGAACGCGCCTTCGCATTCGCCCCACAATCCACGCTCACGCTCTCCCAGTTCGAATCCACACAGCAGCGCCTGCAATCCCTCGGCATCTTCCCCACCTACAACATCGCCCTCAACGCGCAACCCGCCGGCGCATTCAACGCCGGCTTCCACGCATACGAGCTAAACAAATTCGGCAACAGCCGCACCCAGGCGCTGCTCTCCACACTCGGCGGCCTGCCCTACGAGACCATCTATCCCGCATACTTCAACCTGCACCGCTCCGCCGCCAACATCACATCGCTCCTGCGCTGGGACGCCCAAAAACGCCGCGTCTGGATCGACTACTCCACGCCCTGGAACGCGCTCCCGCAGTGGCGCTGGAACCTCATCACCGACGCCCGCTCTGAAAACTGGACCGTCCGCAAATCCTTCACCGGCTACGCACCGCAACTCGGCGCGCTCCATCTCAATCGCGCCGTCGCCGGCATTGCGCTCACCTCCATTCACAGCGGCCGCACCCAATGGACCGCCGGCGCGGAACTCTCAGATCGCAAATTCACGCGCGTCTCGCCAGGCTCCGCACTCACTCCATCGCTGCTCGGCTCCGGCTTTCAGCTCAAGCCCCACGCCTCCGTCCGTTACCGCCTCATCGATGCCCCCGCCGATCGCCTCACACTCGACACAGCCGCCAATGCCGATCTCGCCCGCCTCTGGTCCTCGCCCCCGCGCCTCTACGGCAAGCTGCAAGGCGACATCGTTCTGCATTGGCTCCCCGGCGCCGAGGGCGACAAATACGAATTCGCGCAGCGCCTCCGCGGCGGCGGCATCCTCGGCCATCCACCCTTCGATGAGCTCTACCTCATCGGCATGGAGCGCGACACCAACCTCTGGTTCCGCGGCCTCATCGGCACCCGCGACGGCCGCAAAGGCAGCTCGCCCTTAGCCGAACGCTATCTGCTCTCCAACACCGACTTCTTCCGCCGTCTCTACACCAACGGCCTCATCAGCATCCACGCCGGCCCGCTCTTCGACCTCGCCCGCCTGGCCAGCGCCAACACCAGCCTCGCGCCCGCGCAGTGGCTCTCGAGCGCAGGCGCCGAAGCCAAACTCACCGTTCTCGGCACATCCGTCCTGCTCACCTACGGCCACGACCTGCGCAGCGGCGCGAACGCCTTCTACGCCACCATCGTGAAGTAGCGTCGCGGCAACGGCTAGACCACGCACGACTCTGGGTGCCCCATTCATCGCGAAGCGATGAGTGGGATAGCACGATCCTCGAAGCGGCCGTCAATCCGGCACTTGGTCCTCTATCCTCGCCCGCCCACACCATCCCGCGATATCCTTCCACCGTTGGGCCGCACACAAAAACAAAGGACCACACAACATGCGCACTGTACCTTTTTGCGCCGCCTGGGTCAGCACCGCCCTCGCTGCGCTGCTTTCCGCCGCATCCGCACAGGCACCGCACTTCACACCCATCGCCCAAGTCTCCTTTGACAACTCCGGCCCCGTTCTCCGCGCACACTCCGAACCTCTGAAACCCTTCACCGTAGCCGGCGAACGCGGCGTCCTCCTCGGCCAGCAGGACGGCACCTTCGAAGCCTGGGTACTGCCCGTCAAGATCCTCTCCCACCTCACCATCGAAGCCGACATCGAGGGCTACACCGTCCCCATCGATGTCAATCAGCAGTCCGCTGAAATCGAAGTCCATCCCGACCGCACCATCATCACCTACTCGCACATCGGCTTCACCGTCCGCCAGATCATGTTCTCGCCCAACAACGCGCCCGCGGGCACCGGCCCCGTCGTTCTCTTCCAGTTCGACTGCCTCCATCCCACCGACTTCACCTTCCGCTTCACGCCCAATCTCGAATACATGTGGCCCGAACGCAACGAAGGCCATCCCAGCCCCGAGTGGGTGGCGCCCGCACCCGACGCATGGGAGCGCGCCGGCGGCTTTTACGTGTTGCACTCCGACTACCCCGATCTCGCCGCGGCCATCACCATCCCCGATGCGCGCGCCGGCATCCTCGCGCCCTACCAGGAACGCCCGCAGGTCCACCCCGTCGAGCTCAAGCTGCACATCGATCCCGCAAAGGATCACGGCAAGCTCTACCCCCTGCTCATGGCCGTCGGCACCAACACCGCCGCCGCCAACACGCACGCACTGCAAACCACGCTTGAAAATCTCAATCAGTCCATCGCCGCCGAATACGCCGCCCACGCGCAGGCCTACAAGGATCTGCTCGCCCACTCCGTCTCCATCGACACGCCCGACAAATCACTCAACCAGGCTTTCCAATGGGCCGAAATCTCCATCGAGCAACTCAAAGCCAAACCCTTCGTCCCGCAATCTCCGCAACAGGTAGGGCAGGGCTTCAAACCTGCCAATCACGCGGCCCAAAACAACGGGGCTTCAGCCCCTGAGGACGAAACCGCCCTCGTAGCCGGCTACTACGCCTCCGGAGACTCCGCCCGTCCCGGCTTCGGCTGGTTCTTCGGCCGCGATGCCCTCTACACCCTCTACGCCGTCAACGGCTACGGCGACTTTGCCCTCTCCAAATCCGAGCTCGAGTTCCTCATCCACCGCCAGCGCGCCGACGGCAAAATCATGCACGAGTACTCGCAGACCGCGCCCGCCATCGACTGGCTGCAGTTCCCCTACATGTACGCGGCCGCAGACTCCACGCCACTCTTCCTCCTCGCCACACTCGACTACGTCCGCTCGAGTGGCGACACAGCATTCCTCACCGCGCATCGCGACGCCATCGAGAAGGCGTGGCAATTCGAAACCAGCCACGCCGACACCAACGGCATCTACGACAACCGCCAGGGCACCGGCTGGGTCGAAAGCTGGCCCAGCGGCATGCCGCACCAGGAGATCTATCTCGCGCTCCTCGATCAGCAAGCCTCCGCGGCCATGGGACATATCTACGAATTATTGGGCGACGCCAGAAAGGCTACCGAAGCGACCACGCGTGCGCAGAGTATTGCGGTAACAATCGACAAGCAGTTCGCGAATGGCGACAAAGGCTGCTACGCCTTCAGCCGCAACGCCGACGGCTCTCTCGACCGCACCACAACGGTCTATCCAGCACTCGCTTGGTGGTCGGATCAGAGTATTTTTAAGCCAATCTTTGCGTTGGATACTCTCGACGCAAAGGACCATTCAGCTGGTTCAATCCTCACTCATGCCGATCAATGTCTCCAGCAGTTCGCCTCCGCCGATCTCGATACCGACTGGGGCCTCCGCGATGTCTCCAACAAGGAACCCATCTACGACGGCATGAGCTACCACCAGGGCTCCGTCTGGCCGCTTTTCACCGGCTGGGCCGCGCTAGCCGAATACCGCGGCAACCAGCCCCTCGCCGGCTACCGCCTGCTCAAACAGAACGCCGATCTAACCACCGCACAGGACCTGGGCGCAGTAACCGAGTTACTCTCCGGCGATTTCTTTGTTCCCTTCGGAAGAAGTACGAGTCATCAACTCTGGTCGAGCGCCATGGTCATCACCCCCACCCTGCGCGGCCTCTTCGGCATAAGCATCGATGCGCAGACGAAGACGATCACGGTCAACCCCCATCTGCCGGAGCAATGGCCAAACGCCGAGGTCAAAGGCTTGCGCACCCCAGATGGTACTTTCAACCTGAGCTTCTATCCGCAGAATGACGGACTACATGTGATCTACCGTGCTGAAGGGATGCAAGGATGGAGCCTCGTAACAGATGTCCCTGGAGCCCGTCATCCTGACAAGGACATTCGCGAACTCATCCTGCCGCTCCCCGCCGTTGACGTAAATCCCCAAATCATCACTGAATCAGATTCGCCAAATCCGCTGCCCGGGACGCGCACATCTATACCTCGCGTAATTCACGAGGAGCGCGGCAAGAATAGCTTGATTCTCGTAGTCGAAGGTCAAGCCGAATCGAACGCGACTCTCGTGGTCATCGAAAGAACTGCAAAGACAAAGATCAAGCTCAATGTTTCCGGCGGCCTCTCAAACCATGCAAGAACCGGCGAACCGGGAGCCACTCTCGAACACATGTACAAGGGGGACGGGAATGACATTCTCAACCCACCGTATCCCTCAATGCTCAGCCTTCACTTCCCACCCGGCGCCGGCTGGCAAACCATCACCGTCACCCTAACCTGGTAACCACTCTCACCACCTCCGCACAAAACACAATGGCCCGGCATCTCGCCTGGCCATTGTGTCGACGAAGCCAGTACTACAAGGCCTTGTAATAAGGGCACGACTTTAGTCGGGCCGAACGAGCCTGTTGAAATGGTCCCGGGCTTCAGCCCCTGCCATGCAAATTTCTATGCCCACTTAAACCTCGCTAGCAACAAAATGGCCCGGCAAACGCCGGGCCATCGTTTTCTACTCCCTACTCCCTGTTCCCTACTCCCTACTCCCTGTTCCCTACTCCCTACTCCCTGTTCCCTACTCCCTGCCTCATCAAATCCGCATCGGCATCAGCACATACCGCGACCGGTACTCCGCATCCGGATCCTCCGGCCGAATCTGCCCCGCGCTCTGCGAATCTTTGAACTCCAGCCGCACCTCGCCGTCGTTCCCAATCGCCTTCAGAAAATCCAGAATGTAGCCCGAGTTGAATCCCACCATGATCGGATCGCCCGAGTACGGCGTATCGATCGTATCCTCCGACTCGCCGCTCTCCGTCGAGCTCGAGCTGATCTTCAGCTCGTTGCCTTCCAGCCGCAGCTTGATCGCGCCCGAGCGCTCATCGGCAAACTGCGCCACGCGCTGAATCGCCCCCGACAGCTCGCTCGACCGCACCACCGCAAACCGCGTGTTGTCGCGCGGCATCACCGCTTCGTAATTCGGGAACTGCCCATTCAGCTTGCGCGAGCTCAGCGTGCGATGCCCGATGCGGAAGAACAGCGTGTGCTCGTCATCGGCAAATTCCACCTTCTCGTCTTCGCAGTTCGCCAGCAGGCTCTGCAGCTCCGCCAGCGCCTTGCGTGGAATCAGCACGCGCTTCTCGCCGCTGATACCCTCCAGCGCCTCACCCGGCTTCTCCACGAAACTCAAGCGATGCCCATCCGTCGCCACCATCGCCAGTGACTCGGCCTTCAGCACCAGCAGCGCGCCATTCAGCGTGTACCGCGACTCCTCATTCGAAATCGCAAAGATCGTCCGCGCAATCAGCGTCTTCAGCGCCTCCGCGGAGATGCTCGTCACCGCCACCGTCGGAAACTCCGGCACCTGCGGATAATTTGCACGCGCCATCCCCACCATCTTCGTGTTCGAGCGCCCGCTGCGAATCTGCACCCAGTGGTTGTCCAGCAGCTTGATGGAAACATCGCCATCCGCAAGCAGCTTGATGTAGTCGTACAGCTTCCGCGCTGGAATCGTGCACGCCCCCGGCTTCTTCACCTTCACTGCCGCGCTCGTGCGGATCGCCTGGTCCAGATCTGTCGCGGTAATGCGCAGCCGATCCCCATCCGCTTCCACCAGAAAATTCGAGAGGATCGGAATCGTCGTCTTGCGCTCCACCACGCTCTGCGTTGCGGTCAGTTCGCGCAGCAGTTCCTGTCGGCTAACGGTGATCTCCATCGCTGCTCCCTGCGCGGCTGGCTGCTCTACTTCCGTTTCCACACTCGACATGCTCCCACCTCTCGTTGCGCCGCGGCCGACTGCGGCGGTCCCAGATTCTGCCATCCCAACGCTGGCCACACTCTACAACACCGCAGGCCGCATGGGGAACCGCTCTCGACGCTTCTTCCTGATTGTATGCACCTTTTGCCTCAATCGGTTCGTGGAAAACACGGTTCCATTCGCGGATTCTCCAGCCGATATTCAGGCGTTCCACTTCAAAGTGCCTCCACCCGGATTCCGGAGAAAGCGGTCTTCCCGGGTTGGCATCTTGGCTCTCATGTGGATGCCGGCCGGAGAGGGTGGTTTGTGTGTGTGTGAATGTATATATGCCCAGTAGCCCCCGTCGTTCGGCGCGGAAAAGTGGATATCCTGCCCAACTCATTCTCCGCAGGGGCCTTGACCTTGTGCGCAGTTTTCTAAAACGCGGCTGTGCAATTCCGGACAATTGGAAAAGAGTCTTCAAATCGCCGCCACCCGCCCCGGCTTTCCCACCTCTTCAACAGCCCGCCCCGAATCCCCTGTGAATCGCTGCTCCGTTTTGCGAAAAACGCGTTCCCATACGCATAAACAGCGGCTTCCAGCGTACCCCGTCCTCCACACCGAACGGCTCTTCCACACGTTCCACAGCCGCCCTTTCAGCCTGAGAAAAACGCGTCCGCAAAAGCGCCTCCAGGCGCCCCGGCGAACGCGTCTCAGGCCCCTTACTTCTGCTGCGGTTTTTGCGGCGGCTGCTTCTGCGGCGTCTCCGACTTCACTTCCTGCCCGTCGTAAATGATCTTTGAAGTCGAGCCGAAGCGCTTGTAGTCCGTGTACTTGATAATGTCGCGGATGTGCACGTCCTCGCCCATATAGCCACGGCCGCCGGAAAAGTGCAGCACGCCTTCCGCCTTGGTGTAAACCGGAAACCAGTAGTGCCCATCGATCTGCTGCCGCCAAGTGATGAACGGCGGGTGTAAATCCTGGTTGCCGCGCTTGGTGCCGTCGGGAACCATGCGTCCGTCCGTCACCACAATCTGCAGATCCGAGGAATCCACCCAGACCCGCCCCAGCAGGTAGCGCTTGTGCTTCTCAATTTGCTTGGGGCTCACGTCAAAGACATAGCAGTTCACCTCATCCACCTTTTGCCGCCCCACGTACTTGATGTTGTAATCGGGCAGGTCCTCGGTCGTGAGCACGAAAGGGTAACCGTGCTGGATGTCCTGCATATCCGACGGCGTCATGATGACCCGCGTCAGCGTGCTCTCCGGGGCATAGACGGTCCGCTCCGTGCGGTGGCCGCTGGGATCGAAGATCACGTCGTCCACCTCGTACCACTCGCCGTCCACCTTGTTGGTGTCATCGTCAATCGTGTCCACCCGGGCGCTGCGGCGGTAGGTGTAGTGGCTCAGCGCCTCCCGGTACTCTGACTCCTTGGCCGCAAACTGCTTGATGATCTGATCCGGCGGCGTTGCCGGAGGCGTCAGGTCCATCTTGCCGAATCCGGAATCCAGCGCCATGGGCGTGAACGAGTCCTGATCCTGGGCAGCGGCTCCACGCGGCGCTGCCGAAACGCAAAACACTGCCGCACAGAACGCGATGGCCGCGAAATTCACTGTCCGTTTCACTGAACCTGCTCTCATGTCTATGAATCCACCTAACCTCGACCGCAGCGCAAGGCGCTGAGTCTACAACCTTAGACGCATATACACCTGCGCTAGGTGCGCGCAGAATCGGGGAGGTCCCCGATCTGACCTGTTTACAGGCGGTTAGGCCCGTAGACACCCACTGCCCCCAAAAAAGGAAAGAGATCCGTCGACTCCATGCACGACCTCTACCAGGCTCCTGCGCTGATTCTGACCATACTGCTGGTGCCGACCTTCGGCCACCTGTATCTGCGCACGCGCGATATACGCAACCTGCTTTGGTTTCTGGCCTTCGTCCTGGTCGTCATACGGGGGCTGCTCCTCTACTCCACAGGCAGTTGGACATTCTTGGGCGACGCCACTCCATGGAGCGCTGCCATAGCCGAGTCGTGTGCGCTGGTGGCCGCCGCGCTCTTTCTGGGTTCTCTTTCGCCGCTATCGTTTCGCATCGGCGGCATTCGCGTCCTCTATGCCATCCCCTTCACCGTTCCCCTCGTCCTCTACGCCCTGCTGGCATGCACCGTCTACCGCGGAACCGTCCCGCAGGGACCCATGTTCTGGCTGTTCCCGTTCCTGGACTTCTGCTCCATCCTCGTAGGCATCCTCTGGGGACGCGCCAAAGGCTCCCTGCCCGTCTGGATCGGACTCATCATCTGCGTCGTCTTCGGCGCCCTTGCCGTCTCCTTCTACTTCCGCGACGGCCTCTTCTGGCCCCTGGTCCTGGCTGAAAGCGGCACCTACTTTCTGGCTGCTCTGCTCGTGTTCTCAGTCTTCCGCCGCGTCTCGCCCGGCGTGGTTCTCAGCTTCGTAGGGTTCCTCCTCTTGAGCGTGCCCGTGCTTCTCATTTCGCCGCGCGCCCAGGCTCCAGCGATTCACCTGCTCCTTTTGCGCCTCATCATCATGGCCAAGGTGGCCACCGCCCTCGGCCTCATCCTGCTGGCGCTCGAAAATGAGCTTGCCGCCAATCAGGCGGCCCGCCAGCGCGAGCACCGCGCCCGCCGCGAGCTCGAGAGCTATTCCGGACTTGAACTATCCCGCCGCCGAGTGGACGAATTCGATCGCCAGGGCGACCACATCTGCGAAACAATCGCTACCCACAGCCGCTTCTCCCGCGTGGCCCTCGTCCTGCAACACGGCACGGGAATCTATCGTCTCGCGGGCGCCGCCGGCTTCGACGGCGCCACCCTCCGCGCCCTCGACACGCTCGTGGCCCGAACCTCCCTCGCCGAGATCCTGCAGTCTCCCCACGCGGCCCCGGCCGCCGAGAATAGCCAGGCCCTTCGCATCGACCTGCACCCCTGGATGGGACCGGGCGACGATCTCGAGCGGCTCCACTTTACCGCCGCCACGGTGGTGCCCCTGCAGGGGCGCACGGTCCTCGAGGGAGTTCTCCTGCTCGCCGGCCCGGAAAACGATTCCAGCGAACTGCTCCGCCACGACGACCTCGCTGCCATCGAAATGCTTGCCGCCCGCATGCAGTCCATTCGCACCGAGGCACGCATGCTTGAAAAACTCATCGACAGCGAGAAGTTCGCGGGCATAGGCCACATGGCCGGCAACGTCACCCGGCAGCTCAACAATCCGCTCACCGTCATCCTGGGGTATGCAGCCTTGATGGAAGAGGCGCCCGACCGCCTTCCCCAGGATCGCAAGCCTCTTGAAGCCATCCTCAGTGCGGCGCGCAGCATGCGGTCGACACTGGAGAGCCTGCAGCGTGTTGCCCGCACGCCCACCGGCCAACTCACCCAGCTCTCCCTGCCTGAGCTATTGAATGACATGGAACAACTGCATCGATCGGAGTTCCTGCAGCGCTCCATTGAATTTCACGTGCTCGCGCCAAACGATCTGCCCCGGGTCCTCTGCCAGCCCCAGCAACTGCGCCAGGCCATCCTGCACTGCCTGCAGTTCGCCATGGGTGCCGTTGAATCCATCAGCCCCGATGTCAAACGCGCCGTCAGCATGGAAGCCGCCGCGGCCGGCCCGAATGTGCGCATCACCATTTCGCACACCGGCGCGCGTTTCGCCAATCCTGAAACCGCGCTCGATCCGCTCACTCCGGCGCAGGTGGGCGCCGGCAACATCTCCGGGCTGGGCCTCAGCCTCTGCGCCACCATTCTGAGTGACAACAACGGCCAGGCGACGGCCGTGAATCTCGACCCCACGGGCGCAGCCGTCATCCTCGAACTCGAAGCCGCCTGACCTAGGTCGATACAACCTAGACCCGGGGCCAGGGAAAGCCGGCACCCATCAAGCTGGGGTGCCCATCCGTGCGACGTGCTTGTTTTTGTCGCTTCGGTGGGATCGCACGGAGCCAAATCTGGAACGCAATAAAAACCGGAGAGGATCAGCCGCACCGCAGGTGCTTACTTGATCGCCTTCCCCTGCCCCAGCCACCACGCCTTGATGAACTTCCAATGGATGTACACCGAGTGGTTCACGTGCAGCAGCAGCCCCTCGCGCCCATCCAGAAGCCCCAGCCGAAAAACGTAGTTGTAGACGAACGTAGCCCAGGGATTCAGAATCGCATTCCAAATAAACGCCGGCAATGACCGGCTCGTCCGCCCCCGCGCCGCCAGCAGGTGCGCAATCTCTGAGCTGTAGCGGTTCATGTGCTCCAGATACACGCCCATCGTCGGATACGCGTAGTGGAGCATGTCGTGCTTCAGCTTGCCCTTCGCACCAGTGTGTTGCGGAGTCGAGTGCGGCCCCACGCCCTCGCTCAGCCGCGCCGCGCCGCGTTTGAATAAGCGCAGCTTGTGGTCGGGATAAAACCCGCCATGCCGCATCCACCGCCCCAGAATCAGGTTCAGCCGCGGTATCCAATACGCCGTGTACTTCGGCTCCCCCGCCAGCAGCTCCTGGATCTCCTTCTGCAGCTCCGGCGTCAGCGGTTCGTCCGCGTCCAGCAGCAGAATCCAATCCATCGTGCACAGATCCAGCGCCACGTTCTTCTGCTCGCCGTGACCGCCAAACGCGTGATAGGTCGTCTTGGCGCCAAAGGACTCGGCAATCTCCAGCGTCCGGTCCTTCGACCCCGAATCAACGATAACGATCTCGTCCGCCCACTTCACCGTCTCCAGCGTGCGCGGCAGGTTCGCCTCTTCATTCATGGCGATCATCGCTACCGACAAGGTTTTGCGCATGGCCCGAGGATAAATGAGCGCCCAGTCCGTCCGCTCGCTCGTAGGCGTCTACAACATCCTTCGAAACAAGGGTTCTTTGAAAGGGCCGGGGGCCCCAGAGCCCGCCCTGAGAGTAGTCGAAGGGTCCCCGCTGTCGGGACTTGGGATACCTCAACCGCCGGGCGCGCTACACCTCCCAATACGGACGCTCACACCTCCAAATACGGACCTGTCACACCTCCAAATACGCACGCGTCACACCCCCAAATATTGGAGGTATCGGCTGAGCGCAACGACCCACCTTGCCACCTACGCGCGCGCCGGAGGCGCGACGGTCAGCAGCCCCGCGCTTCAGCGTGGGGTGGCCAGACAATTAAGCGGTGGCAGCCCCGTAGGGGCGCAGCAAATCCTCGCAAAGAAACGAAACGCAATCCCGAGATCCTCCTCACGTCAGAGCGCCAAGAACTGCCATGCCCGGCGCCCGCGTGCTACAGTGACGCTCAGGAGCTCCCCGCCCATGTCTGCCGGCATCATCCCCAATCCGAACGACACTATCGAGCTGCAGCAGCAGGTTGCGCGGCTCCAGGCGCTGCTGGAAGCTTCCCGCCAGGTCCACTCCACCATCCGCGAAGAAGAGGTGCTCGCCTCCGTCCTGCGCATCGTCGTCCGCGAGCTGGAGATGGCCGGCGCTGGCTTCCCCGGCACCGGCATGGTCTATGGCGATGGCCTCGATGGCATCCTTGATAACGGCGCGGATGGCTCCGTCGCCCTGCCCAGCTTTCCTCTCAATGATCGCGACGGCCGCCCCATGGCCGAGCTGGTCGTAGCCCCGCCCGAGGGCCGCGAGCTCACCCTCTACGAATCGGACTTCCTCGAAGGCCTTGCTCTCCAGGCCGCGGTGGCTCTCGAAAACGCCCGCAACCACAAGCGCAACGTCGAGTTCGCCCGCGTCCAGCAGGATCTGGACGCCGCCCGCGCCATCCAGCGCAGCCTCTTGCCGCAACAGCTTCCCGAGATCCCCGGCTACTCCATGGGCTTCCGCTCCATGACCTGCTATGAGGTCGGCGGCGATTATCTCGACATCGTCGAAATGCCCGACGCCAGCATCCTCATGGTCGTCGCGGACGTCGCCGGCAAAGGCCTCGCCTCGGCCATGATGTCCACGAACTTCCGTTCGGCCTTTCGCGCCATGGCCCTCAGCGGCATCCCCCTCGACGAACTCGCCGCCCGCATGAACCAGCACCATTGGCAGGAAGGTGAAGAGGCCCGCCGCCGCTACGTCACCGCCATCTTCCTGCGGCTCTACCCGCAAACCGGCAAGCTTGAAGTAGTCAACTGCGGCCATAACCCCGGCTTCGGCGTGCGCCCCGATGGTTCCACCTGCATGTTCGAGTCCACCGGCACGCCGCTCGGCCTGCTCCCAGGCATGTCGTACACCATGGAAAGCTGCGATTTTCCCCCCGGTTCGCGCCTCCTGTTCTACACGGATGGCCTCACGGAAACCTTCCACGACGATGAAGAGTTTGGTCCCGAGCGTCTGCTGGATCAATTTTCCCGGTGCCTGTCGCCAAAGGCCGATGGTATCCTCGATGCGTTGTGGACGGCCATAGAGAACTTCTGCGATGGCGGACCGCAGGGAGACGACATGACAGCACTGGTGCTGTGCCGCGCGGCGGAGAACACCGCATGAGCAGCAGCCACAAGTCAACCAACGTAGAGGTGCGTCTGCCCTCTCGCCTCGGCTACGAGAAGGTGGCCATGAGCACGGCTGCTTCCGTCGCCAAACTCATGGGCTTTCGCGAAGACCGCATTGAAGACCTCAAGACCGCCGTCGCCGAGGCCTGCATCAACGCCATCGAACACGGCAACCGTCTCAATGAAGGCCTCTCCGTCGGCGTCGTTCTCTCCGCCGGCGAAGATGCTCTCGAAGTCAAGGTCCTCGACGACGGCAAGGGGCTCAAGTCGCTTCCCCCCCGGCCCGACATCGACAAGAAGATTCACGGCGAAGAAGACCCGCGCGGCATGGGCATGTTCCTCATCCAGGCGCTGGTCGACGAAGCCGAATGGGTAGCGGGCGGCAACGGCCGCAGCAGCTACGTGCGTCTCGTCATCCGCCTCGATTCCCCAGGCGAATAAAGTCATCCTACGGAGCTTCTATCGTGCAGACAGAAACCAAGACGCGTGTTGATCAAATGACCTCCCCTGCAGGCCACTCTGTCACCATCCTTCGCTTCGAGGGCGACATCGCCAGCACCTCGAAGGATGCGGTGCTCGGCGCCTACCAGGCCCTCCCCAAAGCCACGGCCAAAATCATCCTTCTCGACTTCACCAAGGTCGATTACATCAACTCGAGCGGCATCGCCCTCGTCATCCAGATGCTCATTGAAGCGTCCAATTCCGGCCAGAAGGTCTATGCCTACGGCCTCTCCGCGCACTTCATCAAGGTCTTCACCATGGTGGGCATCACCAAGTACGCCGGTCTCTTCCCCGACCAGGCGGCGGCCATGGCAGCCCTCTGATTCCCTACACGCGTTGATCGCTAACAGACCTTGTGAAAGGGCACTCCTTCAGAGCTTGCCTAAAAATGCGATGCAGGGGCGCTGTTTTGTAGCAGAGCGCGACTTCAGAACCTGCTGAAAAACTCTCGCCTTTTCGAGGCTTTGTGAAAGGGCACGGCTTCAGCCGTGCCGCACAAATGGTAAAAAAACGTGGGCGACGTCGCCTCATCCAAACGTCCGTGTAGCCGGAGGCGAGTCCAGAGCGCCAAAGTTTCGCTACCAGTAGCTACGCGGATCTGAAGTGAATCGTGCAGTTGCGATTGCTTTCCGAAGCTCTGCTACGCTTTTGGACTTCTGGATCCCCGACGCACCACCTTCGAAACCCAAGTTGTTTTGAGAATCGGCATGAAATACGACTAAATACACGGTGTGCACAATCCCGCCGCGCTCGTAATGAATGAACAATGCATCTCCGCAGCGTCCGGCGAGAATGAGCCTGCGGAAGGGCAGGTTTCTCTCAACAATTACGTCTCCAACCTGAAAAGGTTGGTCTGGGTTCGCAAGCTCGAATCGCGTCTGACGGGTGAGATGGGTGAACGCTTGTTTAAGAGCATCGGGTATTGAAGCAGTGGAGACGTATAGCGCACCCTTGTCAGTCAGTCTTTGGCTGAGGTCCGCAACTACCGAGCCTGGCCGTGCGGCATTGGGTCGCTGGCTATGCAACCCGACTCCAAATAGCAGAACGACGAATGCAGCGAGATATCTTTTTGCGTTGTTCACTGCTGTGCATTTTAGACGCGAGAGATGTGTCGGCAAGTCGGAAGCCCTCCCTGACACCTGAAACCTGATCCCTGCCCCCTATCTTTTCTGGTACCACTGCTTCGTCCGCACAAACCGCACTCCGGAATCAATGAGCAGCGCCACCAGGCAAAACAGCATCGACAAATCCGTCCGCGCCTCATGAATGAACGCGAGCACTCCATGCCCTCCCGCCGGCGCGTGGAATCGCCCAACCGAATGCCCCAGCAGAATCGGCAGCTTGGTCGTGACGAGCGCCGTCGCAATCACGCACAGCAGCAGCACCGCGGCCTCGCCGGTATACAGATTCAGCACCACCGCCGCGCCGGAGATGATCTCCACAATGCCCACAAATGGGCCGAGAATATGCGGAATGGGCAGCCCGATCCTCGCGAAACGGCCAGCCCCCAGCGCACCCGGCTCGATGAGCTTGAGAATGCCTTCCGTGATAAAGACCAGGCCGACCACGATGCGGACGAGCAGAAGGGGGAGATTGCGTCGCATATCGGGCTTTCAGTTCGTGTGTGATTGTAACGGGCCACGTGCCCGCGCGAATCCCACGATAGTACCCAGGGCATTCGCAAAGTCACCGCACGCCAACACTCGCGCAGCCGTCCCCAGCCACCGCACGCCAGCCACTTGCCTCAGTCATCCCCGGACGAATGCCGCGGACTATGACCGTCCCCACCGTTTTGCAAGGGCACGGCTTCACAAACCTGACACGGGCACGGCTTCACAAACCTGATGAAAGACCAAACGCGCTTCGTAACAGGGCACGACTTCACAGCTTGCTGAAAAATAGGGTTTCGGTCCTGCTTTGTAACAGGCCGCGAGTTTACTCGTGCCGCAAACGCCACAAAATCAACGTGGGCTTTAGCCCCTGCGGGATGCCTTTGCCGTCTTCCGGACTTAATTCCGATTTTTTCAGCAAGCTGTTGAGTCGTGCCGACGATGGCCTTTGGAGGGAGCTTTAGCCCCTGCCATGTGAGCTCTTGATCAATCCGGCTCTGTCAGCAGCCTCAGGCATCCCGGAGGGATGCCAGGATGTTAGCCCAGGATGCAGTCCGCCATAGGCGGACGAAATCCTGGGAATGGCGTCAATAAATCCCGCGAGCCCCGTAGGGGCGATGGAATCTTCCGGCCAAAGAACGGCGTCGGCCCAGCCTGCTACGCGCGAACCAGAATGCTGTACACAATCCCAATCGCCGGGCTCAGCAGCAACTCAATAATGAATCCGCCCACAAACAGCATCAGCAAAATGCTGATCCAGCCATTAATCCGGTCGTACACCTGCACCGCATTGTAGGGCAGCATATTGCGGACAAGATGGCTGCCATCGAGCGGGGGAATGGGCAGCAGGTTAAAGAAGAACAGCGACAGGTTCACGATAATCGCCAGGCTGCACAGCAGCAGAATCGGATGGCCGCCAGGAGGCGCAACCAGCCGCAGCGATGACACGAACGTAGTGACCACGACGGCCTTCCCATTCGGAAGCACGTGCGAAGCCACCAGCATGCCGGCCAGGGCAATCACCACAAGCAGCAGGTTTGAGGCCGGCCCCGCGAATGTCGTCAGGTTGTCGTCCCGCTTAATGCGCCGGAAGTTTCGCGTGATCACCGGCGTCGGCTTTGCCCACCCGATCAGCAGCCCGCTGAAAAACGAAAATCCAAAGAACGGCCCGAAGATGATGATCGCGGGAAACAGCAGCGTACCGAACGGGTCCACGTGGTACATCGGATTCAGCGTCACCCGCCCTTGCATCCGCGCCGTCTGGTCGCCCAGCCGCGATGCCATCCACGCATGCGCACACTCGTGGAAGCTCAGCGAGAAGATGAGCAGCACAAATTCAAAGATGCCAATGACAAAGCTGGTCGACTGCAACAGGAACTCCCCGAAGCTTCAGGGTAGCATCCCCGCTCAGTTGCGCAGCGCCGGGAACTCGCCCACAATCTCGCGCTCGCCAATCTTCGATCCGCCCTGCACAATGGCGTGGCTGCCTACGCGCGCCCCTGGTCCAATCTCCGTCGGCGCCAGCGTCACCTCGTCGTAGTTGCTCGGCGAATACGTGTACGAGTAAATCCGCGCGTACGATCCAATCACCGCGCCCTTCGCAATCGAGATTCCTCCGCGGTCCTGCAGCAGCGCGCCCTGCCGGATCACGACTCCATCTTCAATGCGCAGCTTGTAGCCGTAGGTAAGCTCCACACCGTGAAAGATCCGCACCCCCGTGCCCATGTGCGCAAACAGGTGCCGCCCCAGCATGCACCGAAAGCGCAGCCCCAGCCAATGATTCAGCCCAATCGGCGACCGGTCGAACATCTTCCAGAACCACAGCAGAGGCTTCCGCTTGTCCAGCTCGGCCCGGTCGGCATCGGAGAAATGTTGCGCCTCCAGCGTCACGTTCTCTGGATCCAGCGAAAGGCTCAGCACGTTGCCCGGCAGCTCGCTCGTCAGCGTCAGGTTCAGCTTGCCCCCGTGCGGCCGCCCCAGATAAAGCTGGTAGAGCTGATCGCGTACAATCTCCGAGCGGCGCTCTGGCGCCTGATGGCGGGTGAACTCCTCGTCGAGAAACTGCAGCCAGCGGCGATAAATCTCTTCGGCTTCCGGTGCGGGATGTGGCTGGTTATTCAAGCTCGGCATACGCATGGAGCATAAATCACCGGGGCCGCGCCGCGAAGGTACAAGCAGGTCAATCGCAGGGCGGCCTGTCGCGGATGAAAGTGCCTCGTTGTCGCGCGCGCCGGAGGCGCAGTGTTCATTAGCCCCGCGCTTCAGCGTGGGGAAGTGATCCAAAAACGAAGATGAGCCCCGTAGGGGCGGCGCAGGCGGTTCGGTTTGCCGACTCGATCCAAATTCATCCGCGTGAGTTCTCGATTCCAGGACCACCGCCGTACCCAGGCAAGAAATCCATCCCTCCGCGACCTAAAATAGAAGGTGATGATCGAGTACCTCTATCTCGGCCGGACGGATTACGCCGAAGCCCTCCGCCTCCAGGAAGAACTGGTCGAGCAGCGCCGCGCCGGGCGCATCGGCAACGTGCTCCTGCTGCTCGAGCATCCCCCGGTCCTCACCCTCGGCCGCCACGCCAACCGCGCCAACGTGCTCGCCTCCGACGAACTGCTCGCCTCCCGCGGCGTCACCTTGCACCAGATCAATCGCGGCGGCGACGTCACCTACCATGGCCCGGGACAACTCGTCGGCTATCCCATCTTCGATCTGCGCAGCCTCTCCCGCATGGACGGCGGCCGCTTGGGCCCCGTCGATTTCGTCCGCCAGATGGAAGAAGCGCTCATCCGGGTCTGCGCGGCTTACGGCGTACGCGCCGGCCGCGTCTCCGGCCTCACCGGCGTCTGGTGCGGCGTCGATGAATCCGGCGAGTCCCATGTGCCGCGCAAAATCGGCGCCATCGGCATTCATGTCTCGCGCGGCATCACCTCCCATGGCTTCGCCTTCAACGTCCGCACCGACCTGCGCGACTTCACCCTCATCAATCCCTGCGGCATTACCGACAAGCCCGTCACCAGCCTCGAGCGTGAAGTCGCCGACCCGGCCGCGCTGCCCGAACTCGAGAAGATTGCGCACGAGACAGCCCGTCAGTTCGGCTTCGTCTTCCGCCAGCCCATCCTCGCCCTGGAAGACCTCCACGCGCTGCGCAGGTTCCCGGCCCAGGACACACCCGCCCAGCCTCCCGCCGAGGTCGAACGGCTGCACGGAGTCTCCGAACGACCGCAACGCACCTGAGAAGATCCGGGTGCGATACCACACCCCGCCGGGTGCCCCATCCATTGAGCGGCAAAGGCGCGCAATGGGTGGGATAGCACGGACCCGTCCCGACCGGCTTTTCGATAGCGCTTCGCACTGATTCACAAATCCGGGTGCCCATCCATTCGCGCGGTTTTATCGCGTGAATGGGTGGGATACCACACTCCCCCCGCACACCGCCGCAGGATCATCGTGCGATGCGACATTTATAATCCGGCTGGAAACAGGTCCCACACCACGTCCCCAATCGCGGAGAAGACATGCCGACCGAAGTCATCATGCCCCAGATGGGCGAATCGATCTTTGAAGGGACCATCACCAAGTGGCTCAAAAAGCCGGGGGACGCTGTCGAGAAGGACGAGCCGCTGTTCGAAATCTCCACCGACAAAGTCGACGCCGAGATTCCTTCGCCCACCGCCGGCGTGCTCCAGGAGATCAAAATCGGCGAAGGCGAAACCGTGCAGGTGAACACCGTCGTCGCCATCATCGGTAACGGCGCCGCCAGGCCGGCCGCAAAGCCCGCAGCGAAACCACAGGCTGCACAAGCATCCCAACCGCAGCCAAAACAGGAATCCAAGCCTGCCCCTGCAACGGTTCGCGCCGAAGCACCCGCCGCGGAATCGGCTCCCGGCCAGGTGAACGTCATCATGCCGCAGATGGGCGAATCCATCTTCGAAGGCACCATCACCAAGTGGCTCAAAAAAGCCGGCGACACCGTTCAGAAAGACGAACCGCTCTTCGAAATCTCCACCGATAAGGTCGATGCCGAGATCCCCTCACCGGCCGCAGGCGTTCTGCGCGAAATCAAGGCTGCCGAAGGCGAGACCGTGCAAGTGAACATGGTGGTCGCCGTAATCGGCGGCGCGGCAAACGCACTGGAGCAGCCCGACGGACAGCCCTCGCACGCGGCGCCGCCAACGCAGGAAGCAGCCACCGAGGCCCGCGCTGAAGCGCCGCCCGCGCCCACCTCCATGCCCGGCCCCGCCGAAGAAGCCGAATCCGGTCCCGAACTCAGCCAGGAGTCCGTTCGTTCCTCGCCGCTCGTACGGCGCATGGCGCGCGAGCACAATCTCGACCTGCGCCGCATTCAGGGCACCGGCCTGAACGGCCGCATCAGCAAGCAAGACGTCCTGAAATATCTCAAGGAGGGCCCTGCCGCGCCCACGGCCGGCAGCATCGCCGCCAAGCCGATTACGGTCACCCCCGCCGCGGCCGTCACACCCGGCGCCCCGCCTGCTCCGCTCGAAGGCAAGCTCGAGCCCATGAGCCGCATGCGCACCATCATCGCGCAGCGCATGGCAGAGAGCCGCCGCACCGCGCCCCACGCCTACTCCATCTACAAGGTGGACATGACCCGCGTCGTGCGCGCGCGCGAAAAGCAGCGCGCCGCATTCGAGCAGCGCACCGGCGTCAAACTCACTTACATGCCGTTCATCGCCGCGGCCGCCATTGACGCGCTGCGCAAATTCCCCATCGTGAATGCGTCGATTGAAGGTAACGCCATCCGCTACCACGCCAACATTCATCTCGGCATCGCCGTCGCTCTGGAGTGGGGCCTCATCGTTCCCGTCGTCAAGGAAGCAGAACGCCGCAACTTCCGCGATCTGGCTGCAACCATCGCCGACCTGGCTGCCCGCGCCCGCACCAAAAAGCTCAAGCCCGAAGAAGCCTCCGGCTCCACGTTCACCCTCACCAACTCCGGCGTCTTCGGCGGCGAATTCGGCACGCCCATCCTCAACCTGCCGGAGTCGGCCATCCTCGCCATCGGCGGCCTCAAGAAAGAGCCGGTGGTCCTCACCGATGCCGAAGGGAACGACACCATCGCCATTCGGTCCATGCAGACCTACTGCCTCGGCTTCGATCACCGCCTCATCGACGGCGCCGACGCCGGCAAATTCATGACCGAATTCACCCATATCCTCGAACACTGGGATCGGGATCTGGGATAACCAGCACCGCAACGCGTGATTTTAATGCAAAGTAAGGAAACAGCTCTTGCCGCGGTTCCTTATATCGTGGGACGATACAAAGACGACATGATTGCTGCGGAGGGCTCCAATTTGGTGATTCAGACACTGGCGGACTTTCGCTATGAGCTGCGCCGGTTCAACCAATTCAGCGAGCAGGCGGCGCAGCGGCAAGGCGTGCATACCAAGCAGTACCAGCTCCTGCTCCAGGTCGCCGGCGCGCCGCGCGAGGCCCGCGTCACCATTGCCTACGCCGCTGAGCGCATGGGCCTCAAGCACAACAGCATGGTCGAGCTCGTCGACCGCTCTGAAAAGCAGGGCCTGCTCAAGCGCGGCGAGGACCCCGACGATCGCCGGCGCACCCTCCTCTTCGTCACCCGCAAAGGCCATCAGCTGCTGAGCCGCCTGGCCGATGAGCACGCCCGCGAGCTCACCGAACGCGCGCCGCGCATGATGAACGCTCTCGAACACCTCCGCCGGCACGCGCAAAAAGAACCGGAATAGAACGGCAGCCTACTTGTCCTGCATCTTCAGGCTGTCCTCGGGACTGGCAAGCGTCGAACGCCGCAGTTCCCCGGTCTCTTCCTCCAGCAGCCAGCGGCGCAGCTTCAGAATGTCATTCGCCCTCGCCACGCCAATCGGTTTCCTCTTCTGGCGCGATTCCACGATAACGACATTCTCCACGTCCTTCAGCATCATCGATCGATGCACCTGATCCACTGCCTCGCCCGGATACGCGAGCACAAAATCCTGGCGCGCCAGCTCGCGCATCGTGAAGTGATGATCCGGCGGCTCCGCCCGCAACAAATCGTGCGCTTCCACGATCCCCACTAACGTGTCATCCGCGCCCACCACCGGCACAAAGCCAATCTCTCCCGGCAGGAACTCCTTCACCACACCCTGCAGCGTCTCATCTCCGCGCACCACATTGAACTCCTTCTTCATCACCTGGTCGATGCGCGCCCGCATCAGCACCGGCACCGAGAGGTCCTGCGTAACAATCAGTCCGCGTTTCACCAGCTTGATCGTCATAATGGAGTCGCGGCTGCAGAGCCGCACAAACCCATCCGCAATCATCACGCACACAATCAGCGGCATCAGCGAATTGGGATTGTGGCTCAGCTCGAACAGAAAAACAATGCTCGTGAACGGCGCCCGCGCAATGCACCCGAAAACCGCCGCCATTGCCACCAGCGAGTAGAACGCCGGATCACTCACCAGGTGCGGAAACACGTGCTGGCAGCCCACCGCAAATGCCGCACCCAGGCCGCCGCCCACCACCAGCGAAGGCGCAAACACGCCCCCCGTCGTCCCCGACCCCAGCGAAATCACCAGCGCCCAGAACTTCGCCACCGCTATGCCAATCAGGCTGCTCACACCGAGCCGGTCGTTCAGCATGTCGCGAATCGTGTTGTAGCTGGTGCCAAAAACCCGCGGCTCAAAATATCCAATTACGCCCAGAATCAGCGCGCCGATCGCCGGCGCCCAGATCACCGCGTTCTTGATCGGCAGCTCGTCGAAGAAATCCTCAAGCCATCCCAGCGCGCGAATCATCAACCAGCCAACCACGCCCATCAGAATGCCCATCACCGCGAACAGCCAGAGCTCGTTCATGCCCGTCAGCTTGAACGCCGGCGTCGGGAACAGCGGCGTCCAACCCGCAAAGTGAATGCGCACGCCCGTCGCCACAGCCGACGCCAGCGCCACGGGAATGAAAGACCGCGCGCGAAGTTCGAAGAGCAGCAGCTCGATGGCCACCAGAATGCCGGCGAGCGGTGCCGTAAAGGTGGCAGCCATGCCCGCCGCGGCTCCGCACGCCAGCAGCACCCGCCGGTTGTACGGCGTGAGCCCCAGCGCCTGGCCCAGCAGCGACCCGATTGCCCCGCCCGTCTGGATGATCGGGCCTTCCGCGCCGAACGGCCCGCCCGTGCCGATAGCGAAAGCCGTCGCCAGCGGCTTCAGAATCGCAACCCGCAACCGCATCCGGCTGTGCCCGAACAGCACCGCTTCCATCGCCTCGGGAATGCCATGACCTTTCAGCGTGGGTTCGAAGAAGAAAATCAGCAGGCCCACCACAAGCCCGCCAATCGCCGGAATGAGTATCACCCACAGCCCCAGGTGATTGTTCGCAGGGTCGGAGATGGCAAACGAAAACTTGCCGAAAAATATCAAATTGGTGAAGAAGTAGATAAGCTCAAGCAGCCCCTGCGCCACCAGGCCGCCAATCAGCCCAACAAAGACAGCGATGCCGCAGATCTTAACCACCTGCGGCTCCAGCGCGACCCCAAACTGGTGCTTCTCGTAGTCCCCGGATTCAGGCTTGGCTGCCGCCTCTGAAATCGGAAGATCCGCCATGGGTGCTCCTCATGGCAGGACAAAGAAGTCGAAGAAACCGCACGAGGGCTCACGCTTGCATTTAGATCGCCGCCCCATCGAACGACACGAGAGGCTCATTCGTCCCCTCCCGGCCGCTGTCTCTGCGTAGCTTCAAAGCCTGCAGGATATTTGTCTTCGTCACTACTCCCACCACCTTGCCTCCCTTCTGCACGGCAAGGAGCATGGGCTCGCTTTCTTCAGCCAGCAGCAAACGCAGCGCTTCGGTCGCGCCCGTCTCAGGCGAAATCTTCTGCACGTGCCGCTGCATGATGTCCTGAATGCGCGTGCTGTTCCACTTTTCCGGCGGCACCTGGCTCAGCGACCACAGGCTGCACGTACCCACAATCTCGCCATTCCTGAAGACCGGAAACACTTCATGCCGCGTATGGGGCGAAAGCAGCGCAGTAAATTCGCGCAGCGTAATCCCCGCGGAAGCGGAGATCAACTCCGTCTGCATGATCTCGCTCACCGGAAGCTCCTGCAGTTCGGAGACGCGGACCGCTTCATGCAGTCGCTGATCGCCGGAAGCGGACGCATCTCCTGAAACCGCATAGGCCACCGCCGAACCGATCAGCGCCGGGATGATGAAAGCGTGGCCGCCGGTCGCCTCAGCCACAAACACCACTGCTGCAAGCGGCGTCTTGTATCCCGCGGCGATAAAGCTGGCCATGCCCACGGCCGCATACAAGGCAGGCGTGGCGCCGTGTCCTGTGGCGTTCGCAAAAGCCATCCCGAACGCCCCGCCGCTCAAAAACAGCGGCACGAACATCGCGCTCACTCCGCCCACGCCCAGCGTGAACACGGTTGCCGCAAGCTTGAAGACTCCAAAGATCACAAGCTCAAAGCTGCTGTGGCCGCCCGAAAGAATGTATCCGACCGCTTCGTAGTTAGGCCCCAGCGGAACCAGCGCGCCATTGTAGAAATGCAGAAACACCACGCCGCAGAGGCCGGTGAGCAGCCCACCAGTGGCCATCTTCATCCAGTGCGGCCACGCCAGATCCACAAAGAACGCGCGGAACCGGCGGAACGTAATCACAAACACCATGGCGCCCAGGCCGATCACAAGGCCGAGGAATGCGCACCACAGCAGATCCACGCGTGAGTACGATCGCGTGGCGGCAAAATCAAAGAGCGGTGCGCTGCCCAGGAACGCGCTCAGCGTCATAAATGACACCACGGATGCAATCAGCGAAGGCAGCAGAGCCTCGTGAGCGAGATCGTCCTTGTAGGGCATCTCCAGCGCAAACACAATGCCGGTCAGCGGAGCGCGAAACACCGCCGACATCCCGGCAGCCGCGCCGCAGATCAGCATGATGCGGCGATCGCGCGCGTCCAGGCGAAATTTGGTCAGCGAGCGGAACCGCGCCCACATCCACGAGCCAATAGCGCCGCCGCCGTAGATGCTCGGCCCCTCCAGCGCCGCGCTCCCGCCGAAGCCCACCGTCGCAATCGCAGCCAGCAGCTTGGCCGCGAACGGGCGCATGCGGATGTGCCCCTGGTGCTCGTGATACGAGCGGATGATCTCCTCTGTGGAGTGCTCGTCCGGGTCCGGCGTGAAGAACTGCATGATGAGCCCAGCCAGCAAACATCCCAACACGAGCCCCGGCACGATCGCCCAATGGTGACCCAGGAAGTACGCCAGAATAGGCGGCCACATCTTCTGCAGAATGATGACGGCGATCGCGGTGATCGCCAAGCCGGTCGTCACCCCGATAATCGGCGCGATCACAAGCCATTTCTGCAGGTCGCGCGCGTACACCGCCGTCAGGTCCTCGTGGACCAGCGGCGCGTACTTGCGCAACAGGGGGTGCCGGAGAAAGCGTTGCCAGCCGTGAGCTTCTTTCATACGTGAGAATTCTTTTTCTTTCGATTTTCTGTATGGGATTCCTGCGAGGCTGCCAGGCTCAATCCCGAGTAGCGAGCCCGCTGCGCCGCAAACCGGAGCAAACCCTCGCGCATGCGATTCACTTCATCGAAATGCTCGAGCGACAGTTTCTTCAGGATCGACCAGCCCTTCGGCGTGAGTGAGACAACCACCACCCGCCGATCCGCAGGGTCAATCTCGCGGCGGACCAGCCCCACCAGAACCGCGCGATCGATTAATCCGACCACCGAGTGATGCCGCTCCTGCAGAAACTCCGCAAGCTCCGTTACCGTCGCTTTGCCGCTGCCGTTAAAACCGGCGATCCCCAGCATGAGCTGATGCTGCTGCGGCGTAATCTCCGCTTTGCGCGCCGCGCTCTCGCTGAAGCGCATAAACTTGCGCAGCTCGTAACGGAAGGCGGCGAGATCGGAGAAGATGCCGCCGTAGTCTGCGGCCTCGGCAGGGGAAGCTTGGTGTCGCACACCCTAAATATATCGCGGCGCGATATATCGAGGCAAGCTTGACCTCCCGGTGTTTCAGCCCGCTTCTTGCTGTCGCCTATTGAGATTCCAGCGCCGCGTTCAGGGCTTTCAGGTTCTTTACCCGGATATGACGCGCATCCACATCAAGGATGCCTTCGGCCTGGAGCCGCATCAGGTTGCGCGAGATGAGTTCCCGCACGGTTCCCAACTGGTTCGCCAGGTCCTGATGCGTCGTCGGCAGTTCGAACTCCACGCCCTGCGGCGTGGTTCTGCCCTCTGACTGTGCCAGCTTCAGCAGCACCGCAATCAGCCGTTGCCGAATGGTCGTGAAGGAGAGCTCCTCAATGATGCCCACCAGCCGGCGCAGCCGCCCCCCAACTACCGACAGAACCTTAAGCGCAACCTCCGGGTGCTCCAGGCAATATGCCTGGAAGTCGCGCCGCGAGATAAACGCCACCTCGGCATCCTCAATGGCCATCGCCGATGCCGGAAAGGGGCCGCCGTCAAAAACCGGCAACTCCGCCACCGACTCGCCCGGCTCGTTCACGGCCAGCACCTGCTCGCGGCCGCTCATGGAGGTTTTGAAAATGCGCACCCGTCCGCGCACAATAATGTGGAGTCCGTTGCAGGGTTCGCCCTCTGAAAAGAGCAGCTCACCGGACGAAAACACCTTGCGCGAGGTCCGCGTGGCAAGCTGCTGCAGCTCCGGCTGAGAGAGATTCGTAAACAGCGGCGTCTTCTGCAAAACGGCGGCTAGATCGATGCGTGCAAGGCTCACCAGAGCATCTTAAAGGGAGCGGCAACACCATGGGCATTCAAATTGGCGCAAAACCGGACGCAGGCTTCGACGATCCTCTCGGCATGCTGAAAGACTGCCATCGCCGCATCGAACGCTTTCTCGGCGTACTCTGCCTGGTTGCGGAGCGCGCGCGGGGACGCGCAATGACGGACGAAGAAAGCGCCGCAGTGCAAGCCGCGCTCAGCTACTTCCGCGCCGGCGGCCAGCGCCACACGCGCGACGAAGAAGACTCGCTCTTCCCGCGCATGCGCGCAGCCGGCATTGACCCCGCCGAAATTGAGAGGGTCGGAGGACTGGAACACGACCACCAGGTCGCCGACAACCTCCACAGCGAAGCAGACCGGCTCTTCACGGAGTGGCTCGAGAAAAGCCGCCTCCCCGCGGAAGAAGAAACTGCTCTGCTCCACGGAACGGAGCAGTTGAAAGCACTCTACGCGAAGCACATAGACGTCGAAGAGAAGCAGGTGTTTCCCTGCGCAGCCGAGCACCTGGACAAGACCGCGCTCGCCGCGATGGGCCAGGAGTTCCGCGCCCGCCGCGCTACGAGCTGACCGGCCCCGCCCCTCAAATGTGGCAGCTCGTCATGCCGCGCTTCTCCAGATACCGCTGGTGGTACTCCTCGGCGCGCCAGAACGTTTGCGCCGGAACCACCTGCGTGACAATCCGTTTCGGCTTGTAACGCCCCTCCGCCGTAAGCTCTTCGATCTTTGCCCGCGCCTGCCGCTCCTGCTCTGGCGAGTGAAAGAAGATCACCGAGCGGTATTGCGTCCCCCAGTCCGGTCCCTGCCGGTTCATCGTCGTGGGATCGTGCAGCGAGAAGAATGCGTCGAGCAATTGTGCGTAGGAGATCGTCTCAGGATCGAACTCCAGCTCAACCACCTCCGCATGACCCGTCCCGTCGGTGCAGACATCCTTATACGACGGATTTTCCAGCGACCCGCCCTCATATCCAACCGCGGTGCGCATCACCCCAGCAAGCGCCGCAAACTGCGCTTCGACTCCCCAAAAGCATCCAGCTCCAAACGTAGCTTTTTCCATGGCCATAGCATCAAGGATGCCGCGAACGCACATTCTGGATCAACTCGATCTGTTTTTGCTGCAATCGTGCCAAATTCGAGCACGAGCGGCCCGAATATCCAGTTTTAGAGATCACATCGGCCATTAATCCTGAATTTCATATATACCCCTGGACCCACCGGGACCCCAATCGAGAATAATCCATGTGTTTTCCGACACTTAACGGATAAAGAGCGAGGGTCTAGGAAATGGCATGCCTCATGCATATCAAATCCCGAAACCTTATCTTCGCTTCCCTGGAGAGAATGCCATTCCTCCGCGAGGAAGGAGCGGATCAAACCGCTCAACCGTATGTAAGAGCTATCTGTCGGGTTTGGTTATCAGGCAAGTATCCGGATACTCCGGATGCGGAGCCCAAGAAGAGAACGGAACGGAAATCCGCAAGGTGAACGTTCCCAGAGATTTGGAGGAGTCAATGCGAGTATTCCGGTTGCAGGGCATGGCATTAGCGCTGAGTTTCCTGGGCATCGCTGGATTCGTAGCGGTGAGCCCGGCCCCAGTCGCGTATGCCCAAACAGTCACCACGGGCGCCATCAGTGGCTCGGTTGCCGACGCCACGGGCGCAGTGGTCCCCGGCGCAACGGTGACGATCGTTAACGTCGCCACCAACGCCAAAATCACGTTGACCACGGACGCACAGGGCCGTTACAACGCCACACTGTTGCCGCCGGGCACATACAAAGTCTCCGCCACCGCACCGGGCCTGCAGTCCACGACCTCGCAGATCACGGCACTGACGGGCACAACGGTCCCGGGCGACCTCAAGGTCAGCCCCACGGCAAACAAGGAAGTGGTTGAGGTGACCTCTTCCACCCTGCCTCTGGTCGACACCGAAAACGTGGCCCTTGCAACTACCTTCAACGAGCAGCAGATTCAAAACCTGCCCGCTCCCGGGGGCGACGTCACCACCGTGGCGTTCACGGCTCCCGGCGTGGTCGTCAACACCGGCGGCGGCTACGGCAACTTCAGCTCCAACGGCCTGCCCGGCATCTCGAACCTGTTCGTACTGAACGGCTTCGATAATGAGGATCCCTTCCTCAACCTGAACAACTCGGGTAGCTCCAACCTCACCCTCGGCCAGGGCGAACTCGCTGAAGCCACGGTCATCCAGAACGCCTACAACTCGCAGTACGGTCGCGCCGCCGGCGCCATCATCAGCTACACCACCAAGTCCGGCAGCAACGCCTTCCACGGCGAACTGGATTACAACTGGAACGGAAGCTTGCTCAACGCAAACGGCTGGTTCAACCAACTCGCCGAAACCTCCTCCGGTCTACCCAAGACCCGCCCCCATGCGGTATCGAACGAGTGGGCAGCCAACCTCGGCGGTCCCATCATCAAGGACAAGCTCTTCTTCTTCGGCGACTATGAAGGCCTGCACTACGTCCTGCCCGGCAGCAGCGGGTTCCTCACCTTCCCGTCCCCTCAGCTCGATGCCTACATGCTGGCGAATGTCGCGCCGGCTTCACAGTCGCTCTACTCCAAATACGTTGCGGACTTCCATAAGTCCTCCGCGTATGCGAGCGCCAAGCCCGTCGAAAACGGCCCCGGACTGAACCAGGACGGCAACGGCGCACTGGGTTGCGGCGACATGGCTGGCACGGCGGCTCCGGGCGGCGGCACCTTCGGTACCAATGTCCCCTGCATGCTTGTCGGCACGGGCACCGCGAACAACATCAATCAGGAATGGCTCTTCACCGGCCGCCTCGACTACATCATCAGCGACAAGCAGAAGATCTACGGCCGCTACAAGATGGATCACGGCAGCCAGCCCACCTCCACCAGCTTCATCGATCCCCTCTTCAGCGCCGTTTCCATTCAGCCCGAGTACGAAGGCCAGTTCAACGACAGCTATGCCATCAGCCCCACCAAGACCAACGTCTTCGTGGCCGCGGCCAACTGGTACAGCGCCTACTTCGGTCCCCAGAACCTGGCGGCGTCGCAGGCCGAGCTTCCCATCAACTTCTACTACAACGATGCCGGCTTCGACGGAAGCGGTGTGAACGCCGCGCCCGGCCTGCCGTCGGTCGGCGTGCCCTTTTACCTCACCCAGGGCCGCAACGTCACCCAATACCAGTTTGAAGATGACTTCAACTGGATCCACGGCAAGCATACGTTCAAAACCGGTGTGAACTTCCGTCGCGACCTGGTCTCCGACTACGACCAGCGCGTCGGCGTGCAGTTCCCGTTTGCGCTCTTGTTCGATCTGCAGCCCTTGGCGAACGGCAACCTTACTGATACCGCCCTGCCCTTCGGCTACAACCAGTACAATCAGGCGTTCGACCCCCTGCAGACGGCGCACCTCGCCCTCTATAACTTTGGCATCTACTTCGAGGATGATTACCAGGTTCTCGACAACCTCAAGCTGACGCTTGGCGTCCGCATCGATCGCACCGGCAATCCCCTCTGCCACCAGGGCTGCTTCTCCGAATATTCGGGTGGCTTCCCGGGCACAGGCGCCGCCTTCAACAGCACCATCAAGCCGCAGAATTGGAATGCCTTCCCGAGCGTGGAGCCGTTCCAGTTCCAGCCCCGCGTCGGCTTCAACTACGGCGTGAACCAGCGCACCGAAATCCGCGGCGGCGTGGGTCTGTTCGCCGATCTCTATCCGGCATCGCTGCTCGATTCGGCAATTCAAAACTTCCCCAACTACAACAACGAAACCATCTACGTCGGCAATGTCGGCACCAGCGGACCCGGTACCACCGGTGCCTACGCTGTCGCTGCAAACGACGCAGTGCAGAGCGGCTTTGCGGCCGGACAAGGTCCCGCCCAGATCGCCCAGACCCTGAACGCAAACGGCAGCGCTGCCAGCGTCCCCTTCAGCCCGCCGAGCATCGGAGCCTACTTCCCGGGCAAGTGGCGCATCCCTGAGTACCTTGAGTACAGCCTGCAGTTCCAGCGCCAGATGGGACCGAGCGATGCTCTGATCCTCACCTACGCCGGCAATTACGGCTACAACGGCATCATCCAAAACCCGTGGGTAAACGCCGGCGTCGGAATCTTCAACGATGGCCCATGGACGGGTAGCGGAAATACCTTCGGTGGATGGAGCCCGGCGGGAACCTTCGGAACCTTTTCCACCACCCCGGCTGATCCGCGCTTCGGCAAGATCACGGAGTACACCAACAACGCGCATTCCAACTACAACGGCGCCATGCTCACTTGGAAGCACAGTGGTCACGGACTTACCTCCGAGGTGAGCTACACCTACAGCCATTCGCTCGACGAAGTCTCGAACGGCGGTGTCGGCCTGCCCTTCGGCCCCTCACCGGTTCTCAATCAGCTCACGCCGGATATGTCCTCCGACAACCTCAACTACTCCAACTCTGACTACGACATTCGTCACGATCTGGTCGGCGACGGCTCCTACGAGACTCCGTACACGGCCGCCAACCCCGTCCTGAAGAACGTTCTGGGCGGATGGGTACTTGGCGCCAAGGCCTACTACCGGTCTGGCATGCCCTTCAGCATCACCAACGGTGGTCCTCTTGGCAACTTCCCCAACTTGAGCGGAAACACGTTGACCGCGCAAGTCGCCTCTCCGTTCATGGTGTCGAATCTGATCAACAACAGCCGCAATTCGGCCCACGACTGCGCCTACGGCACCTCCCGCTGCATGGAGAAAACGCAATACGTTCCGGCCGGTTCACAGAGCGATTTCGGCAACCTCCGTCGCAATGTGTTCTCCGGACCGCACTATGCCGATATCGACATGCAGGTCCTCAAGAAGATCGTGAACCGCGAGCGCTTCTCCTTCCAGTTGGGCGCCGATGCGTACAACGTTCTCAACAAGGTCAACTTTGCCACGCCGGCGAGCGACATCAACTCGAGCAACTTCGGTTTGATCGAGTCCGCTGTTGCCCCGCCAACCAGCCCCTACGGCTCGTTCCAGGGAGCGGCGGTCACGCAGCGCCTGTTCGTCCTCCACGGCCGCGTTACCTTCTAACTGCAAACCAGCTTTACCACACAGAAAGGGCGTCCCATCGGGACGCCCTTTCTCTTTCCGTTTGCAGCCTTACCCTGCTTGTCCCGGGACACCCAGCCCGGTGACGGATCGGCGCTTCTAAGCCTTCTTCTTTGCGGAACGCTTCTTGGCAGCGGGCTTCGAAGCTTTAGTCCGCGTAGACTTGGCTGTCGCAGCTCGCTTTGCACTCGCGGCAGGTGCTTTTTCGCGCTGTTTCGCGACCGCCGCTTTCGGCTTCACGGCGGCGCGCTTTTTAGCGGGCTTAGCCTTGGTTCGCGCCGCGCGCGTCTTCTCCGCCAGCGCCGCCTTCAGCTCCTCGTCGAACTCCGCCGGCGTCATCGGCCGCGCCGATTTGCGCAGCCGCTCAATGTCATAGAACGCGCGCCGCTCCGCCAGGAATACGTGCGCCACAAAATCCACGTAGTCCAGCAGTATCCACTCCCCGCGGCGGCGTCCTTCCACCGAATTCGGATAAACGTCGAATTGTCGCTTCAGCCGCAGTTCGATCTCATCGGCGATTGCAACCGCCTGGCGATCATTGGAGGCTGACGTGACCAGAAAAAAATCTGCCAGCCCGGAATCGGCGGGGTCCAACTCCAAAATGCGGGTATCGGCGCCCTTCTTGTCTTCACACGCCTGCGCGGCTGCTTGTACGAGGTTGCGGGTTTGCTGGTGCTTATCGGTTGGCATTCGTCTCCGGCATTACACTTTCCGAACATGCTAGCCGGTCACCGGACACCACGGCAAGAACAGCTAGCGATAGAGTCCATGGCGCCGGATATACTCCAGCACCGATCCCGGCACCATCTCCGGCCGTGCACCGCCCCGCAACGCAGCCCGCACACCGGTTGCGCTCATTGGAAAATCCAGCCCTGAGAGCACATACAGGGCCGCGGAAGCACCGGCCACATTTCTCACCACCCACGTGCGCAAAGCAGCAGTGCCGTTCGAGAGAGCCGCGTCCGCGTCGCATGAGCTCACCGCTAACTCCGGCGGCATGAATCGTGCAAGATCGTCGATCGCCTCTCCGGGCCGCGATGCCACCACCAGCCTTGCCACGAACGGTATCTCTTCAGCACAGTGCCATGAACGAAATGTCGCGAGAGAATCCGCCCCCAGCAGGCAGAACAGATCCCCCGTAGCGGGCAGCTCGCCGCGAAGCCTGCGCAATGTATCGACCGTGTAATTTGGCCGGCCGTCGGCGTGGGGCGCGTCGGACATGGAGATTGCGAATCCCGGCTCGTCGGCGATCGCCAGGCGCACCATCTCCACCCGATCCATAAAGCTTGCGCTCGATCCCCCGGATTTCAGGGGCTGCAGCCCCACGGGCGCAAACAGCACCGTGTCCAGACGCAAGGCGTCTCGAGCGGCCTTTGCCACTCCCAGGTGCCCAAGGTGCGGCGGATCGAAGCTGCCGCCAAAGAAGGCAACGCGAGGAGTGCCATGGCGATCCATGGCTTCATGGTAGCGCGCCTGTGTTCAACTCCAGCCGCTGCTAAACTGGTGATTGACCAACCCTCTGAAAAGCCGCTACGCGCAGTGGATGTACCGCTGGGAGACGCGCCTCACCACGCGCGATGAGAACCGCATTGTGCGCCCGCTTGAGTGGGGCTTCGATTGGATCGCCCCGTTCCTTCGCGAGCACTCCCTCGCTGTCAACGAACTGGAGCGCGGGTTGAAAGCGGACAATGCCACCGCCGAAGAGGCCATGGTGCGCATCAACCAGGTCCTCATCCGCCAGAGCGATCTATTTTTCGGCTACCGCCGGCCAACGGATTTCCGCCTGGAGCAGCGCTCTCCCCAGCTCTTTCCCACCAATGTCCGTCCGGAGACGCTGGCGCAGGATGCCGAAATCAGGCGCCGGGCGGAAAACGGCGACCTCGCCCCCGCGCAGTTCCTCCGCTTCACCTCGCCGGAGCGCACGCCGTATCCGGAAAACGATCTCGTCAACGCGCGCTGGTTTCCCGAGCCGCCCCACAAGGATGCCAAGCGTCCCAGGCAGGCCATCGTCGTCCTGCCCCAGTGGAATGCGGACGCCTTCAGCCACAATGCGCTCTGCCATCTCTTCAATCGCATGGGCATTGCCGCGCTGCGCCTCTCCAAGCCCTATCACGATATCCGCCGTCCCGCGGAGTTGGAGCGCAGCGACTACGCCGTCAGCGCCAACATCGGCCGCACCCTCTCTGCATGCCGCCAGGCGGTAGTGGACATCCGCTGCTGCATCGATTGGCTCCAGGAGCAGGGCTATGAGCAATTCGGCGTTCTCGGCACCAGCCTGGGTTCCTGCTATGCCTTCCTGGCCAGCGCACACGACCCACGCATTCGCGTGAACGCGTTCAACCATGCGTCCACCTCGTTCGGGGACGTGGTATGGGCAGGCCAGAGCACCCGGCACATTCGCGCGGGCCTTGAACAGGCAGGGTTCACCCAGGAACGGCTGCGGACCTTGTGGGGCGCCATCAGCCCCATTCATTACTACGACAAATTCGCCGGCCAATCATCCGGGGGCCCCGACAAACAATCCCTTCTTGTCTATGCTGAATACGACCTGACCTTCCCGCGCGAGTACTCGCTGGAAGTGGTCCGCGCCTTCGAGCATTTCGGCGTGAACTTCGAAAAGCGCGTTCTTCCCTGCGGCCACTACACCACCGGCGAAACGCCCTTCAAGTACATCGACGGCTGGTATCTGGGCTCGTTCGTATACCGGGCCTTCAAAGGCCTGCGCGAACAGGCTGTATTGCAGACTCCACGCCCGTCCAGTTCGGAATCGAACGAACTGGCATCCTCCTAGGACCGCCGAGCCGGCATGTGCCGACAGCCTAGGGCAGCCCGGCCAGATTCAACTTGAGCAGCTTGACCGGATCCAGATAGGCTCCCTGCCAGCGTACCGCCCAGTGCAGGTGCGGCCCGGTAACCCGTCCCGTTGCGCCGCTGAATCCCAGCAGCTGCCCTGTGTGCACCTGCTCGCCTTCATGAACCGAGATGCGGCTGAAGTGCATGGACTCGGTGTAGAGCCCAAGCCCGTGATCGATGATCACGCAATTCCCCTCGAAGTAGAGCTTCCGCGCCAGCACCACGACGCCGCTGTTCGATGCCCGCACCGGTGTTCCAATGGCCGCGTGGAAGTCCGCACCCTTGTGGATGCTCGCCAGTTTGCCGTTAAACATGCGGCGCGTGCCAAAACTGTCCGTCGCCGCGGTGCGCACGGGAGAGCGAAAATCGCCGCGCCACAGCGGCTCCGGCGAACTGTGCGCGAAGACCTCCTGCTTCAGCTTGATCTCGGCTTCGATCTCCCGCACCTGTGCGGGGCTCGGCTCCACAAACTTTGGCGCCACCGTCAACGTGCCGGTGCGGTAGTGTGCGGCATGAATCTCCACCGGCGCATCCACTTCCGTCCACCCTTCCGGCTGCCTGATGCGCAGGTGCAGCGTCGACGGGCCTTCCGGCGCCTGCACGTCGATGCCGGCGAGCGCGACCCAACTTCCCCCGCGGTCCCTGAAGAACTCCACCTTCCGGCCCAACCACTCGCCTTCAACGGCCGTCGCACGCGGAGCATTCACGCGCACTATCTCTGGCGCGCCCGCAATCGCGAACGATGGCGCGACTGTAACGTCTGGCGGAATGGCCCATGCAACTAGAGGGAATTGAAAGCAGAGGAGCACAGTGCAAAGAAGGATGCGACTAACTACCATGCGCCCGGCGCAGGGGCTCGCAATCATCGTTGCTCTCCACGCGGGTGCGCTGCCTTCCACTGCTTCTCACGTTTACGAATAGCCTCAAGATCGTCGCCGGTGATGCGGGTCCCCACATTCTGCCGGTTAGTCACATATCGTTCGCGGTTCGGCGATGGAACCTCCGCTGCCAGATCGAACCAGAAGTAGGCATCCACATCGCTCTGCGGAACTCCCTGGCCCATGGAATACAGCATCGCCAGCGTCCCCTGTGCACTCGGGTCGCCCTGGTCGGCCGCCTTGCGATACCACTCCGCGGCCTTGCTCATGTCGCGCCCCACGCCCCGCCCGTCGCGATAGCACTCCGCGTAATGGATCTCGCCAGGGACGTCTCCCTGTTCGGCGGCCCTCCTGTACCAGTCCGCACTCTGCTTCCAATCATCGGCGGCATCGTCCGGGTCCTGCGCAGCTCCCGCAATGCGCGCATATTGTTCTCCCACCGCGACCTGAGCTGCCGGATCGCCGCCCTTCGCCTTGGCCAGCAGAGCCGTATCGACGGCCTGCCCTGCGGCAGCCGCGAGCCCAACGAAAGCAAAACTAAGAACGACCAGGTTTCGATACATCCGGACCTCGGCTACAGAATCTGGATTCATCTTAGCGCTCTCCATCTCAAACCCTCGGGTTGCCAGATTCACAGCGGCCGGCGGAAAAAAGTGCGGCCCGTCCCATGTCCTTACCAGCTAAAATTCTCGTATGACCGATCGCATGTCGCTCTCCCTTGCCCAGGCCGATCCCGAGGTGGCTGCCGCCATTGACCATGAAACCCTGCGCCAGCACGAAGGCCTGGAGATGATCGCCAGTGAGAACTTTGTCTCCCAGGCGGTTCTGGAAGCGGCAGGCTCCGTGTTCACAAACAAGTACGCGGAAGGCTATCCGGGTCGTCGCTACTACGGCGGATGCGAGTACGCGGACATCGTCGAAAACCTGGCGCGCGATCGGGCCAAACAGATCTTCGGCGCTGAACACGCCAACGTGCAGCCCCACTCCGGCTCCCAGGCCAATGCCGCCGCCTACATGGCCGTTCTCCAGCCCGGCGATACCATTCTTGGCCTGGATCTCGCCCACGGCGGCCACCTCACGCACGGTCACAAGCTCAGCTTCAGCGGCAAGCTCTACAAGACCGCCTTCTACTGTGTGCGCCGCGATACCGAGCTGATCGATTACGACGAACTCGAAGCCATCGCGCTGCGCGAGAAACCCAAAGCCATCATCGGCGGCGCCAGCGCGTATCCGCGCTTGTGGGACTTTGCCCGCATGCGCGCCATCGCAGACAAGGTCGGGGCCGTATACATCTTTGACATGGCGCATATTGCCGGGCTCGTTGCCGGCGGCGTGCATCCATCGCCAGTCCCTCATGCGCACATCACCACTACCACCACGCATAAGACGCTGCGCGGCCCCCGCGCCGGCCTCATCCTCTGCGGTAAAGATCTGGGGCCTGCGGTAGACAAGGCCGTCTTTCCTGGCCAGCAGGGCGGACCGCTGGTGCACATCGTCGCCGCAAAAGCCGTTGCCTTTGGCGAAGTTCTGCGCCCTGAGTTCCGTACCTACGCTGCACAGGTCGTGGCTAACTGCAAAGCACTAGCCACCGCCATGCAGGAGGCGGGCTATCGCCTCGTGTCAGGGGGAACGGACAATCACCTCATCCTCGTCGACGTCTTTGCAAAGGGTATCCTCGGATCCGAAGCGGAAGCTGCTCTCGGCAAGGCCGGAATCACTGTCAACAAAAATGCAATTCCCTACGACACCAATCCTCCTCTCAAGCCTTCGGGCATTCGCATCGGCACACCCGCTCTCACCACGCGTGGGATGAAAGAAGCAGACATGCGGCAGATTGCAAAATGGATCGCGGGCGCCCTCGAGCAGCGCAACGACGATGCGGCCCTGGCGCGCATTCGCGGCGAGGTGGCGGAGATGGCAAATCAGTTTCCGCTCTACGCATGGAAGCGGCATGCCGCGCTTGCGGTCTAAGCCTGCGCCTGCATAAGTTGAAGGTGTCTTCTGCGAAATGCATCTCTGCGCAAGCAGTCTTCGCCACCTGCGGCACGCGAACCTATTCCCGAAGGCCCGGTGTGCCCGGATAGCTCGGAACCTGTCCTTCGAATCGAATACGGTCGGCGCGATATTACGCGGATGAAATATCTCTGGGCTTGTGTTCATTCACACGCATGTATCCCCGCAAGTGCTTGCAGGAGAGTAAATAACTTGCAAGGTTCTGAGTTCGCCAAGTATGGGGTTAGGGAGTTATCCTAAGTTCCTATGGCGATTGATTCTATTCTTGCTGAAATTGATGCCGAAATTGCACGTCTTACTCAAGCTCGCAAGCTGCTTTCCGGTGCTTCCGGAGCCCAGAAATTCACGAGTGCCGCAAAATCAAGTGCCGTGAAGAGTGCGCCGAAACGGAAGCGCGTCCTAAGTGCCGAAGCGCGCAAACGTATCGCAGATGCACAGCGGCGGCGCTGGGCCGCACAACGGGCAAAGGCCAAGAAAGCGTGAACGTCTTGCGCGCAGGAAGGCGGCAGCTTAGCCTTCCGCGGAACCGCTGAGCCCGACGTTTCGTTCAACAAAAAAGGATGTAGGTTACCACGCCTCGACCGCGAGTATGCTCGGCGGCCCGGGATGCCCTTGGATAACTTGCGTCTCGATCACAGCCTCTAGATTTTTCTTGTCCCAGTCGCGCGGCAAACGCGCCACCAGCGAATCAAGATACTCCGGGTTGTAGAGAATCTCGCCCGCGGCTTCGGTTCCTTCTTCGGAGATGCCGGCGGCGATGATCACCGGTTGTCCGGTCGTCTGATCGTGGATACGCGCAACAATGGCGTAATCGCGCGATAGCTTTTCGTAGGGAAGATCCCACGCTGTAGCCCAACTGGTCTTTTTCGGGCTCTTGCGGTCCACCAGGGTCGCCACGCCGTCCTTCGAGTCAAAACCGAAGCGCAGCTTCTGCGTCACGCGCAATGTCCAGATATTGTCGAACGCTCCAATCAGCACCACCGGCCCCTCGCGCAATTGCGCAAAGGATGCGTTGGATGCCGGCAGCACCCGAAATGGCTTGTGCTGCGAAGCCAGTGCTGCGACCGTCCGCGTGAGGGTGATGACGTCGGCTAGCGCCAGGTTCCCGGAGTAGTGGAGCCGAAAGTACAGCGGTTCCGGCTGCGAAGGGGGAACAGGAGCGTCAAAGGAGTTGATCGACCCAACGTCTAGATTCTTGGCCGGCTCGCCCAGGCAAAATGTCGTCGGGGTAATGCTGTTAGTGACAGGCTGCCAGAACCGGTCCATGTTCGTCGCCGGAGGGGGTGGTGCGTGGTACCGCATTCCGGCAAGCAAGCCCACCGCTCCCGTCAGGCCTACCAGTAGCAACATGCCCAGCGCCAGAACCCAGCGGAGGCGCCAGATCCGGCTTGGAGCAGCAGGCAGCGGGGGCGCAAGCACAGGAAATGTGGACGAATCCTGCGCAGCAATGGCCGGCACCTCTGGTTCCGGTGGCCGCTCCGCCTCGCGAAAGGCCGGGACATACGAACCAATCGGCAGCTCGATGATGAGCTCCCCGCGGTGTTCAGGATCATAGTAGTACTGCGTCAGCCGCTTTCGGACCTCGCCCGCAGTAATGCGCACCACGGGGTCGGCATTGGCATCGTAGCTCGGGGACCGCCCGAAAACCTCCACACCAATGCTGCGCTCCTTGAGCTCGGCGAGGTTGCCGAGCAGCGCCTGTTCCACAGCGAAGGCAAGGAGCTTGGGATACCTTTTACTGTTGGCGAACAGAGGATGGGCCAGCACCCGCTGCAACTGCTCACGGATGCGCGCCGCTTCGATAAGCGGTCCAGCTTCAACTTGCTCGATTACTGACCTCTGCCCCGGGGGCATTCTTTACTCCAAGTGCTGCACGTCTCAGGCGTGTGGAAATCCGCGAAGAATTCTTCTCGCATGTCGGCCCAGACCCCATCAACCTGCCGTAATTTCCCTGTACGGCGTATGATACGTGGCCGTAAAGTACTTGTCCATCAAGAATCATCTGCCATCTTTTCAGCAAATTGAAAGCCACTGCCGATGTCGCTACCCGATGGAACCTGTTTTGCCCGGCCTGCGGCCGTTACAGTCGACTTCGGTCCAGAAGATGAGCCGAAAGCATAGGTGTGCGACGCGGTTTCCGCTTTTGCCACTCCAGTGCCCTAAGCGCATTTTCTTGTGATTGCGGCTCCTCGCCCCTCGTTTGCCAGACCTGGATTCATCCAGGCAGGACTTACCGAGGGGCGCTTTTTTCCGGGGCCCACGGCGTCGGCTGGCGCCTTACCTCCGCCCAAACCAGCTCTCCTCCGCAGCCTGAAGCCGCTGCAGCCTCGCAGGAGTTTCTCCAATTCTTCGGCTCATCGATGGAAACAAAATCCACCAGCCGGCTCCCCGAGGGTAGCTCGCACGGCTGCCAGCCCCCCGGCACCAGTTGTCAGACTCCCGGCTGAGGCGGCGTCTGGTTCAATGGCTTCCTGAGGCTGAATGAGCTGCCACATCGGTCTTACCCCGGAACCGGCGGTAAACAAAGACCACGTATCCCGTCGCCAGGGCCATGCCGAAGAGCCACCAGACCAGCCCCACCGCCAGCGTATGCGGTCCGGAGATAGCCCGGTCGAGCGTAATGTCCAGCCCCGAGTGGCCGGTAGCCGGCAGCAATGTGGGATAAAGCCCCCAGCAGGCGCCTGCCAGCATAAAGAAAAGATAGGCGCAGGAAGACAGGAAGGCCTTCCCGGCCGCACCCCGGGCATTCCACAACAGAATCCCGGCCAGCGACGCCAGAACACCCACCGGCACCACGAAGGTGAACGGATACGCGTAGTAGTTGGCGAGAGTTTGCGGCCGGACGCCGATCGTCGCGATCAGGCTCACGATGGTGAGGATCACAAGCGTAATCCAGAGCGGCCTGACCACCTGCCGCGCCCGCTGTTCCAATTGGCCCGATACCTTGAGCGATAACCACAGGGCCCCGTGAAGCGTAAGGGCCACCAGCGCCACCAGGCCGCCGATGATCGTGTACCAGTCCAGAATTCCCGGATCCATCCCCGGCTTCCAGTTGGTCCACAGCGGCAGAAAAAAGTATCCGTCGGCGCGCAGCGGCACGCCCCGAATCACATTCGCCAGAGCCGCTCCGTAGAACACGGCCAGCAGGGCGCTGGCAATACCGAACAGCCGGTCGAGCAGCGTGCGCCAGACGCTCATGTCCAGGTGATTCCGCAACTCCAGGCTGATGCCGCGCGCCACCAGCAGCCACAGCACAATCATCAGCGGCAGATAAAAACCGCTGAACGCAGAGGCATACAACAGCGGGAAGGCAAAGTAGAGCGTTCCGCCCCCAGCCAGCAGCCACACCTCATTGCCGTCCCACACCGGCCCAATGGAGTGCAGCGATGCCTGGCGTTCGGCCTCGTCGCGCGTCAGGAACAGGTGCAGCACGCCCACACCCAGGTCGAAGCCGTCCAGCACGACATACGCCACGATCATTACCGCGACCAGCCAAAACCATATAAAGCCCATCATGTTTGCTCCCTGCGCTGTAACGAAGCCTTACAGCCCGGCAGTGTGCACGGGTTCAGCCGTTTTGTTATCTAAGCCGTGGCTGATCTCGCGATACATCAGCACCGTGAACAGCAGCCCCAAAAGTGCGTACAGTCCCATGAAGCCGAGCAGCGTAAACAGTCCGTTCCCCGCCGACACCATCGAGGAATATCCGGCGCTGGTGCGCATCAGGCCATAGATGAGCCACGGCTGGCGGCCCAGCTCCGCCGTCATCCATCCAGCGGTGTTCGCGATATAAGGGAGCGGAAAACTCAACAGCAACGCCCAAAGCGCCCAGCGCGCGGCGTAGAGCCTCCCGCGCCACAGCAGAAATCCGCATACCACCATCAGCAACAGGAACCACGTCCCCAGCCCCGCCATGATGTGGTACGAGTAGTAAAGCAGCGGCAGCCCTGTTGGCCACTGGTCGTGCGGAATGCGATCCAGTCCCGTCACCTCGGCGCTCGTAGTGCCATAGATCAGGAAGCTCAGCACGTTTCCTATTCGGATTGGGTTGTCGATCTGGCCGGTATCGGGATTCGGCTGCCCGATCAACACAATGGGCGCACCCTTCTCCGTCTGGAATAACCCCTCCATCGCCGCGATCGCCGCCGGCTGATGCCGCGCCACATACTTTCCGTGCAGATCGCCGGTCGGAAAGATGATTGCGATCGAGGCAATCAGTCCGGCCACAACGCCTACCTTCAGGAAGATCCGCGCATACTCGTGATGTCGTCCCTCCAGCAGGTAAAACGCGCCAACCGCCGCCATCACAAACGAACCTGTAACAACGGTGCCAGTCATGTTGTGCATGTACTGCAACAGTGCCCAGGGATTCAGCAGCAATCCCCAGAAACTAGCCACCTCATAGCGGCCATTCACCAGGTTGTAGGCCACCGGGTGCTGCATCCACGCGTCCGTCACGATGATGAAGAACCCCGAGATCCACGATCCCAGCCACACCATCACCGCGGAGAACCAGTGCAACCGCTCGGACAGCCTCCCCGCGCCGTACAGAAATAACCCCAGAAACGCTGACTCCAGAAAGAAGGAGAACACGCCCTCCATGGCCAGCGGCTGGCCGATCACGCCGCCCGACACGCGCGAGAACTGCGCCCAGTTCGTGCCAAACTCAAATTCCATCGGGATGCCCGTCACCACCCCGAAGACGAAGTTGATGCCGAAGATCTTCCCCCAGAAATGCGCAGCCTTATCCCATTCCTCGCTGCCGGTGCGCAGCGCCACGGTCTTCAGCACCACGATCAGCAGCGCCAGCCCCATGGTGAGCTGTGGAAACAGGTAATGGAATGTCACGGTGAAGGCGAAGTGAAGCCGATGGATCAGCTCAGCAGTCATGACTCTCTCCAAGCGGGGCCGCACGCAAACCACGCGGGAACCTGTGCGGGCAAGGGAAGATCAAACCGGGCGGGAACCGCTCCAGCCCTTCGCTCCTACTTATAGTCCTTCCGCTTCTCAAAAGCGCGTGACTTAAATCACACCCCGGCTGCGCTCTGCGCGACTAAAGTCAAGCCAGAGAGGTCAAACATGCCATCCGCCATCCTGTCCGGCGAAACGCTTGGAACCGCTGCAGTACCCTATCAGGGGAGACGCATGCGGACGGCGATCATTGGCGGTGGCATTGCGGGGCTGGCGGCGGCGTACGAGCTCGAGAAAGCTCGCGCCGAAAATCCCTCCATCGAATACACACTCTTCGAATCCCGCGATCGCCTCGGCGGCTCCATGGCAACCGACATCGTTGACGGCACCGTTCTGGAGCGCGGGCCCGATTCCTTCCTCACTGAAAAGCCGGCCGCCGCGGAGTTATGCCGCGAGCTGGGCCTCGGCGCGGACCTCATCTATTCCAACGATGCCGCGCGCAAAACCTTTGTCGTCGTCAAAAATCGCCTGGTTCCGTTACCGGATGGGCTCATGTTCCTGGTTCCCACCAAGCTCCTGCCCACGGCGCTGTCCCCTCTCTTCAGCCTAACCACGAAGATCCGCATGGGCCTGGAGCTGCTCCATCCGCCGCGCCCCATCGCGCACGATGAAAGCGTAGCCGCGCTCGTCGAGCGGCACTTCGGCCCACAGGCAGTAGATCGCCTTGCAGACCCGTTGCTCTCCGGCATCTACGGCGGCGACGCCGCCCAGCTCAGCGCCCGTACCGTGCTGCCCAAGCTGGTGGAGATGGAAGCCGAATACGGCTCGCTGACCCGCGGCATGCTCGCGGCGCATAAAAAAATGAGGGCCGCGATGGCCGCGCGCCTCGCCGCAAACCCCAGTCCTCAACCCGGCGCCGGCTCCGGGCCGCGGGGAATCTTCACCGGCCTGCGCGGCGGCCTGCAGCAGTTAGTCAACGCAATCCAGGCGAAGCTCGACCCGCTGTGGATCCGCCTCACCGCGCCGGTAAGCGCTGTTGAACGCACCGCTTCGGGATGGGCGGTTACCCATGCCGGCGAAACATCCACCTATGACGCGGTCATCTTTGCCACTCCGGCGTTTGCTGCCGGCGCACTGCTCGCAGGCGTTGACGCTTCGCTCGCCCGCGAGCTCGAAAGCATTCCATATTCCTCGTCCATCACAATAAACCTGGTCTACGAGGAAGCCAGGCTCGGCCGGCTGCCGGATGGTTTCGGTTTCCTGGTCCCGGCAAGTTCCGGCCGAGCCATGTTGGCCTGCACCTTTGCGCATCGCAAATTCCTGGGCCGCACCGCGCCGGGCAAAGTAGTACTGCGCACGTTTCTCGGCGGCACGCGCAATGAGGCGCTCATGGGCGAGCCCGACAAAGTGCTCATCGCCACAGTGCGCCGTGAGTTGAGCCAGATCCTCGGCGCGCGCACGCTCGGCGTGCATATGGAGCCGGAGCATGTGCAGGTCAATCGCTGGCGCCGCGCCATGGCGCAGTACGCCGTCGGCCACGGCGAGCGCATGCAGCGGATTCGCGAGAGCATGGCCTCGCTCCCGGGCTTGAAACTGGCCGGGAACGCCTATGATGGCATCGGCATTCCCGATTGCATCCGCCTCGGCCGCCAGGCCGCGCGGGAGTTAGTCGCGAGCAAGTAGGCCGCAGTTACATCCCGCTATGTCCCAGCAGGATGCCGATTCCGTAAGTCACCGCGCCTTCGATCGCGCCAACCACCGTCATCTCCAGCCCCGACGACCACCACGAGCGCACGGTGATAAGGCTCTTCGCCGCCCCAACGGCGAAATGCGCAAGCAGCGAGATAATCGCCGCGGCGATCACAGCGTCCAGCCCCTGCATGAAGAAGAACGGAATAATCGGGATCAGCGCCCCTATCGCCGTCGAAAGCGCGCCCGACGCAGCCGAAACCATCGGGTTCGACAACGCCTCTTCGCTCGCCCCCAGGCGCTCGCTGGAGAGTGCTCGCAGCATCTGCTCCGGGTCGCGCGCAATGTGGTCGACCACGTGGAAAGCATCTTCCTCGGGCAGCCCCTTCACCTGGTAATACAGCGCCAGCAGCTCGCGCGCCTCCGCCGGATTCATGCGGATGGCATCGCGCTCCCGCGCCAGCTCGGCCGCATAGATCTCCTGCTCGCTCTTGGACGCGAGATACGCGCCGGATCCCATCGAGAGCGCGCTGGCGATCATCCCCGAGATGCCGGCCAGCAGCACATACTTCGCTTCTCCCTGGGTAGCGCCCGAGACGCCCGACACAATGCCGAAGATCGCCCCCAGTCCGTCATTCACGCCGTAAATGGCATCGCCGATCCAGCTTCCCGGCTGCTTGCGCCCCTGGTTGCGCTTGCTCAGCAGCTCGTCCAGAACCTCCTTCGGATCCACCTTCGGGGCGCTGGGAGCGGGCGCATAGTGCCCGCGCAGCAGCGACCCCAGCTCGCGATGGTGGTCGCGCTCGTCTTCGATGACGTGGTGGAGAATCTCAATCGATTCCTCGTCGCCCAGATCCTTGAGCTGCTTGCCATAGTTGGCAATGTGGCGGCTCTCTTCGATCTCCAGCCGCCGCAGGGCCATGCGTACGCCGCCGGCGCGGTTGGCAATGGAGTCGGCCTCGCCATGCGGCGAGCCGCTATAGACCGGCTCGGCTCCGCCCAGCTTCTTGATCCGCTCCGCCCAAAGCGCGGCATGCTCCAGTTCGGCCGAGGCCAGGTGGCGCAGCACCTGCGCGCGTACCGGATCGGTGTCGCGGTCGGCCAGAGCCAGGTAGGTGTGATAGCCCTCCATCTCCGCCTGCCAGTTGGCCTCCAGGGCCTCCAGAACCTTCTTCAGTCGCACGCCGGTGATGCTGTTGGTAGCCAAATCTCTCTCCTCGCCGGAAAGTCGAGAATAGCCCAAAACCGGCGCAGTCCGGTAGCCTGTGCGCTCCTCACTTCCCTGCGCAGGCCTTTCCCGTATAGTGTTGTGTGCAGCTACCGAACGGCACCGCGGCTGGCGTAGATTCGCGCTCCCGACAGCGCAGATACGCAACCCCGATTCTGTTCGCACGCTAACTCCTGCACCTCGCCCAAACCGGGGCGTGAACTTTCTTGAAGAAACGAGGGAACGACCTCTCATGGCCACTCGCTCCACCAAACCTGCTGCCAGTGCACCGAGCTACGTCGGGCCGTTTATTGCGGTCGCAGCGCTGTATTTCATCTTCGGGTTTGTTACGAACCTGAACATGGGGCTGGTCCCCTATCTCAAGCAGATCTTCCAGGTGCAGAACTTCGCGAACTGGCAGGCCATGCTCGCCAACGGCGCCTTCTTCACCGCCTACTTCGTCTGCTCCTCGCCCAGCGCCAAGCTGATTGAGGCCATTGGCTACAAGAAGACGATGGTGGTCTCGCTGTTCATTCAGGTCATCGGCGCCCTCATCTTCCTGCCGGCAGCCTCCATGGTCTCGTTCCCGCTGTTCCTCACGGCAATCTTCGTGGTCGGCGCGGGTGTCACAGCTCTGCAGACCGCGGCCAACCCCTACATCGCGATTCTCGGTCCTGAGAGCAGCGCGCCCGTCCGGCTCACGCTGGCGCAAGCACTCAATTCGCTGGGCGGAACCATCGCTCCCTGGATCGCCGGCGTGTTCATTCTCACCTCCAAGGTGCTGAGCCCGGAGCAGGTGGCAGCGCAATCCCCCGTCGCCCAGCATGCCTACCAGGTCACCATCGCCAACACGGTGCGCAATCCCTACATCATCATCGCCATCGGACTCGCGGTCATGGGCATCGCCATCGCATTCACGCACCTGCCGCACATCACCGGCTCCCACGAGTCGGAAGCCACCGATGCGATCGCCAGGACCGTGCGGCGCAGCATCTGGAGCTACCGCCACACCGTGCTGGCCGCACTCGGCATCTTCCTCTACGTCGGCGTTGAAGTCGGCCTCGCCACGCAGATGGTCCTCTACTTCAGCGACTCCGCTCACCACGGGCTGGCCGCGCTCACCACCTCCGACGCACAGAAGCTCGTCGCCTACTACTGGGGTGGCGCGCTCATCGGCCGTCTGCTCGGCTCCTGGATGCTGACCAAGGTGAAGGCCGGCAAGCTGGTGGGCATCTTCGGCATCGTCGCCGCCGTGCTGGTTGTGGTCTCAATCATGAGCACGGGCCAGGTCGCCATCTGGTCGCTGATCCTCGCCGGCTTCTTCAACTCCATCCTGTTCCCCAACATCTTCGCGCTCGGCATCGCCGGCCTCGGAACCATGACCAGCAAGGGCTCCGGCCTCATCATGACCGCGGTCTGGGGCGGCGCCCTGATCCCGGTCTTCATCGGCTGGATCTCCGATCACTCCACCTACGGCCTGTCTCTGCTCGTTCCGGTCGTCTGCTACCTCTACATCGCCTTCTACGGATTCGTGGGCCACAAACCGAAGGAAGTCGCCGCCTGATGGTTCATCGCCCGCTTGGGCAATGAAGATCCAAGTCCGTGCGGAATCGACATGCACAGACTGGATCAAGCAGTACAAACTGAAGGCCCTCCGGAACCATCCGGAGGGCCTTCGCACGTCAGGAGACAGCCGCAGTTATCCGGCCGCCCCATCCCGCATTTCGCGAGCATGCGCCGCCGCGGCGGCGCATGCTCTTAGCCTCTAAGCCGCCAGCGCGCGAGGCTCGTGTTCCTCCTCCCGCGCGTGCTCGCTGTCCCAGTCCGTCATCCCCACCACGGAGGCTTCAGTAAGCGCGTTGGCCTTAAAGATCTTCGACGCCGCCGTGCCTTCGAATCCCAGCACCTTGGGAACCATGAGCGACGCCGCCGCAAAGGCCGAGTCCAGCTTTCCGTGGACTTCAAACGGCATCACCTTCACCACCCCCAGGGGATAATCCGTCAGCAGCGCTCCGCCCAGAATGTAGGAGCCCGTGACTGCCGAGGCGATGGCCGCGCGACGGTTACTCTTGCGGCACATCCACGCAAGCCCGAAGAAGAATGCGGCATGAAAGTAATCGATCACGCCATGTGTGCGTGCATCGATCACCTTGGGTAGTTTCGTTTCCAGCTTTTCAACGGCGGCCGTAGCCAATGACATAAACATCCCTCCAATTCGCACGGTTTAGATGCGCATCTCCGCACCGGGTAGCCCCGGCGGCAAAGTTCCGGCCGCACTCTAACGGATCAACCGCGCGGTGATGGGACCGGCGATCGCCATCAGCAGCACGTATGCCGCGGAGAGCGCCGCCAGGCGCGGCTCCACGGCCACGCCGAGCCCTGCGATGACGATGGAAAACTCTCCGTGCGCCACCAGCGTGAAACCCGCGCGGAAGCCTTGCCGTGCGGAGAGGCGTGGAGCGCGGCGGGTGGCCAGATAGCCGGTGAGCGCCTTCGTCAGAATGGTGACTCCTGCCAGCGCCGCGGCGATCACAAGCTCCGGCGGCAGCGTCTGCGGATCGATCTCCAGGCCGAAGAAGAAAAAGAATGTGGCGGCAAACAGGTCCCGCAGCGGCGCGAGCATCCGGTGAGATTGCTCCACCATCGGCCCGGATACGGCGATGCCTACCAGAAACGCTGCAATTGCGGCGGAAACGCGCAGGGACTGAGCTAGACCGGCGGCCAGCAATAGCGCGCCGAAGGTAGTGAGCAACACAATCTCGTCGGACTCATGACCCACGAAGTTGCTGAGCGTGTGGCCGTAGCGGATGGCGACCAAGAGGACTCCAGCCACCGTGACGCAGGCAATAGCCACAGAGGTGGCCAGGCGCACGGGCGAGCCGCCTTCCAGAAGCACGGTCACCAGCGGAAGATAGACCGCCATCACCAGGTCTTCAAGCACAAGAATGGAGACGACTCGCGGGACCTCAGGGAAGCTGGTGCGCTTCAGCTCGCCCAACACCCGTGCCACAATTCCCGACGACGACATAAATGTGACCCCGCCGAGCAGCACGGCAGCCATCGGATGCCAGCCGAGAAGCATCCCCGCGAAAAAGCCGGGTGGAAAGTTGAGCAGCAGGTCGATCGAGATTCCAGGCACGCCGCCGTGCAGGCTCTGCTTAAGATCGTCCCCGGAGTATTCCAGGCCGAGCATGAACAGCAGCAGCAGAACTCCGATCTCGGCCCCCAGGGCGATGAAATCGTGCGAGACCTGCAGCGGCCAAACACCGCCTTTGCCCAACGCCACCCCGGCGAGCAGATACACAGGAATGGCCGAGAACCCCCAGCGGCTGGCAAGCCGCGCAACAATGGCGAGGCCGATGGTGGCGGCACCCAGTTCGATGAAGACCATCGAGAAGTTCTGCGCCGCTGGAGTCATGGCAAGCTCCTGCGAAACCCGGCTTAAATGCCTGGAGAAAATGGTACTCGCAGACGGCTATACTCGGGGCGGGCGGAGCTGCGGACATTTTGATACCACAGCGCGCCGGTGGAGCTCTGGATTGGTCTTTTCCCGTCGTGGATTGTTGAAGTCGCTATCGCGGACCGCATTGGTATTGAGTCTTGAAGATGTGCTAAGCCTGGCACGGCCGCTCTTTGCGCAGCAAAAGCCCAGTGCGCAGCAGAAGCCGGGCGCGCGGCAATCGTACTCGGCCGAAGCCCGGCCCGCGCCCAAGGGCCCGCCGTCGCCCGTCACAGGCACGCCGCTGGGCGTGCAGTTTGTCGACGTAGCAAAGCAGGCCGGCCTCAACGTCGAAACCATCTTCGGCGGCGAGCACCGCAACAAATATCTGCTCGAGACCACCGGCTGCGGCGCAGCCTTCTTTGACTACGACCAGGACGACTGGCTCGATATCTTCCTCGTCAACGGATGGCGGCTCGAAGGATTTCCCAAAGGAAAAGAGCCCTTCTGCCACCTCTTCAAAAACAATCGCGACGGCACCTTTACCGATGTCACCATCGGCTCCGGCCTCGAACACAAGTTCGGCTGGGGCCAGGCCTGCTGCGTCGGCGACTACAACAACGACGGCTGGAACGATCTCTTCGTCACCTACTACGGGCAAAACGCCCTCTATCGCAACAACGGCAACGGCACCTTTACCGATGTGACAAAAGAGGCCGGCCTGCTCCAGGACCGGCTGCGCTGGAACTCGGGCTGCAGCTTCCTCGATTACGACAAGGACGGCCACCTCGATCTGTTCGTAGGCAACTACATCGATCTCGATCTCAAGACGACTCCCACTCCGGACGAAGCCAACTGCACCTACAAGGGCATCATCGTGGCATGCGGACCGCCGGGACTGGACGGCGGCAAGAACATTCTCTATCGCAACAAGGGCGACGGCACCTTTGAAGACGTCAGCAAGAAGGCCGGCATGTGGGGCGTCCTTGGCACCTATGCATTGTCGTGCGCGGCCTGCGATCTGGACGGCGATGGCTGGCCCGACATCTACGTAGCCAACGACTCCACCAGCGCCACGTTTTATGTGAACCAGAAGGACGGCACCTTCAAAGACGAAGCAATCGAGGCCGGCGTCGCCTACTCGCCCGACGGCAAGCCGCAGGCGGGCATGGGCGTAAGCATAGGCGACTACAACCGCGACGGCATGCCCGACATCGTGAAGACCAACTTCGCCGGCGACACCGATTCGCTGTACCTCAACCTCGGCGATGGCTCTTTCGACGATCGCACCTACCAGGCCGGCCTCGGCATGAACACGCGCCTGCTCGGCTGGGGCGTCAGTTTCATCGACATCGATAACGATGGCTGGCTCGACATCCTCGTCGCCAACGGTCATGTCTATCCCGAGGTCGATGGCACACAAGTAGACGCATCCTATGCGGAGCGCAAGTATCTCTATCGCAACCTGCGCCAGGGCCAGTTCGACGATGTGAGCATGATCGGCGGCCCGGGAATCACCACCGATGCCAAGGCCCGCGGATTTGCCGTGGGCGATTTCGACAACGACGGCGACCTCGACGCGGTAGTGAACTGCGTCAACGCCGTACCGCAGTTGTTGCGCTGCGACTCCGCCCTGAAGCGAAGCTGGGTCAAGATACGGCTCGTCGGCGTGAAATCAAACCGCACCGGCATCGGCGCCAAAATCAAAGTTGTGGCGCAAACGGGAACCACCTACCATCGCGCTGCGGCTCCCGCCGCCAATGCAGCCAAGCCCGCGCCCAATGCGCCCGCAAAACCCGATGTGCTCACGCAGATTGAAGAGGTGAGGAGTTGCAACGGGTACTACTCGGCCAGCGACCTCCGCATTCACTTCGGCCTCGGCGAAGCAAAGAAAGTGGACCTGGTGGAGATCCGCTGGCCTTCGGGCGCAGTCGACACGCTCAAGGATCTGGATGTGAATCGCCTGTACGTGGTCCAGGAAGGCGGAAAAATCCTGAAAGCCGAGGCTCTGAAAGGACTCAAGGCCCGCGGCTGACCTCGCAAGATGCAAACCCCGCGACCGCAATCCATCCGCGACGCAATAGCGTCTCAGTGGCGAAATATCGGCGCGGCGCCTTCGTCACGCTCTGCTCGCCTGCCTCATCCCTCGGGCGGCGCCGCACGTAAGTTGTTTATTTTTCCCCGCAGCATTTTCTTAGACAAAGCGCGCGCTTTGGCCGATGAAGTGCTCATTGGAAAGTGTCCCGCCGATCCGGCCGGAGAATGAAACGGATCGCGCGGGAGCTGTCCAGTGCTGAGGTGCGATATGGCCATTCATCCTGATACAACGTTCCCCGTTTCGCCGAAAGATCAGGCGGATGTGATCCGGATCTACATCGAGCTCATGCGGGAGCGGCACGGCGATCGCCGCGAGGCGGACATGCTCCTCGACAGGCCGCTTGGACCTCGCTACGGTTCCCGCCCCACACGTTTCTCCAATGATTCTCTGGACGGGGATTAAAAGCGCAAAATCGGCCCGAACGTAACGCGCAGATTGTTGTGCGCCCCGCTGTTGAAATACATCAAGTCGCCGAACTCCAGGCGCAATCCCACCGGCCCCAGGCTCGCCTCCGCGCCGCCGCCGGGATAGAGCGCCGCATTCACATTCGAGCTGCGGATGCCAAACACCGTGCTCGTCACCGAGCTATATGGCAGCAGGCTGGGGCTCAGCCGAAAATCGATGAGGCCGCCCTTGAGAGTAGCGAACGGGCGCAGATGCCCGTGGGCCGGCTCGATCATCGGGCCCAGCAAGCCGTCCGTCACGCCAATCGAAGTCTTCTCAATCGCCGCGACGCTCCCATTGGCGATGTTCACGTACAGCTCGTTGAAGTTCACGCCGTAGTCGTAGGCCAGCTCGCCTTCCAGCATCACATGGCGATGCGCTCGATACCCGAACCGCGCGCCGAGGCCGATATTCGGCGTCTGCGTCTGTGAGACGCTTAAGTAATCGAGAAATGCGCCCGCTTCCATGCGGCTCTGCGCGTTCGCCACGCCGGCACAGAGCAACAAAATCAGCAGCGCGAGAAAGGCCCTGGGCATAAGAAGGACGTCCTCCAGACTCCATCGAGGACTAGATGCGTGGAGTCTGGCGGCGGGTTTGTGGCGCGATCAGAGCGGACGAATGCGGTCACGCCCGCGCGTACTTCTTCCCGAACTCGCGCAGTTTCGCCAGCGTAGCGGCGGCCTGGCCGGAGTCAATCGCTTCCGCGCCCAGGGCCACGCCCTCTTTCAGATCGCCCGCCAATCCCGCCGCCACCAGCGCCGCCGCGGCGTTCAGCAGCACGATATCGCGCCGCGCTCCCGGAATCCCGGTGAGCACGTCGTACAGCAGCGCGGCATTGGTGGCCACATCGCCGCCGATAAAATCCTCCAGCTTGGCGCGGGCCACGCCGGCCATCTCCGGCGTCACGCGCGCGGCCTTCATCTCCGGCGCGCCGCTGTCGTTCGCCTCAATGCGCGCCACCACCGACTCGCCGGTCGTCGTCAGTTCATCAATTCCGTCCGTCCCGTGCACCACAAACGCCCGCCGCGCGCCCAGCGCCGCCAGCGTGCGGCCCACCAGCAGCACCCGGCTTGGCGCCAGCACTCCAATCACCTGCGCCCGCGCGCCGGCAGGATTCGTCAGCGGCCCGCACAAGTTGAAGATCGTCCTGAACCCCAGCGCCCGCCGCAGATGCGCCACTTCCTTCATCGCCGGATGGTAGTTCGGCGCAAAAAGAAACATGAAGTTCGTCGCGCGCAGGCACTCTGCGGCTAGCTCCGGGCTTAACGTGACCGGCACACCCAGAGCTTCCAGAACATCCGCGGAACCGCACCGCGAGGTCACAGCGCGGTTGCCGTGCTTGGCCACCTTCGCGCCCGCCGCCGCAGCCACCAGCGCCGCACCCGACGAAATGTTAAACGTAAGCGGCCCACCGCCGCCGGTCCCGCAGGTGTCCACCAGCTCTTCGCGCTCCGCGTCACTCAGCGGAACAGGCACCGAACGCGCGCGCATCGTCTCCACAAAGCCGGCGAGCTCCGGTGCCTGCTCCCCGCGCGTCGCCATCACGGCCAGCAGCGCCGCGGTTTCCACCTCGGGCACGGATCCGGTGAGAATCTCCGCCAGCACCTCCGACGCCTGCTCGCGCGTGAGCGCGGCGCCATCCTCGGCCAGCGGCTTCAGCAGTTGCTTAACTGTGCTCATTCACTTTGATGATAGACGCCAACATCGAGGCCGGCGATCAGCGGCGCTGCGCCCTGGAGGCAAAGCAAGGCTTAGTGTCCCGCTGACTTCGCCGTCAGCTCCTCCAGGTACTTCGTCCAAAAATCCACATGCTCCTTGCTCGCCAGCGGCATCGATTGCACATGCGCGCCCAGCTCCATGGTCGCGGGCGAGTCCGGGTTGGCGGCATCCCACTGGGGCAGCCCATTGTCCGGCACGTTCACGTTCGTTGCCCCGTTGGGATTGCCGCTCTCCGCAAAGTTCTTCAAATAGGCGGCGCAAATCCGCGACAGCCTGCGGTCCTCCGCAGTCCACGGCCGGTTCATCAGCGACAAGTTAAGGAAGAAATACGGCAGCTCGCCCGAGTGGAATGCGCCGAACTCCGGATGCTGCGGCCACGGAATCGCTCGATCAAAGTAGTAGGTGTACACCGGCCGCGCCGTATCGAGTTCATGCTGGCTGGCCCACAGATACATCGCCACGCGATTTCCATCGCGCGTCGCCTCCGCCAGCATGCGGTTGGCTTCTTCGGCATTCCCCGCCGGGTATTGCTTCAGGAAATCCGGCGCAGCCTTGCCAAAGTTCTTCTCCACCCACGCTGTGTAATCGTGCGCCGAACTGAACTGTGGCGCGCCCAGCAGGCTGTCGTTCGCCTGATATCCGGTAATCACCGATACCATGCTCGCGGCGGGCTTGCGGTTTGCGGGCATCAGCCAGCCGTCCTCAATCGGCCCCCAGTGCATAGCTGCGCCCTGCTCGGCGGCCAGCAGCGCGGCGGCCGGAATTGCTCTCAGGTCTTTCAGTGACGCAGCGTGTTGCTGCGCGGCAAAAGCCGATCCCTGCTGCTCCGCCGTCTTCAGATCGCGGCTGATTCGGCTGTGAATGTCGATGCCGCTATCCGCCATCGCCCGCTGAAACAGCCCCACCGCAACCGGCGATTCCAGCAGATCGCCGATGCTCATCGCCCCGGCCGATTGCCCCCAGATCGTCACGCGCTGCGGATCGCCGCCAAAGTTGGCGATGTTCTCCTGCACCCACGCAAGTGCGGCAACCTGGTCCATCAGTCCGTAGTTGCCGGACGCATGATGCGGCGATTCCGCCGTCAGCTCCGGATGCGCGAAGAATCCGAACACGCCCAGGCGGTAATTGATCGTGACGATCACCAGCCCCGTCTTGGCCAGGTTTGTGCCGTCGTACATCGGCACCGCGCCCGACCCCTCCGTGAACGCGCCGCCGTGAATGAACACGATCACCGGCAGCTTGGCAGCGGCAGCAATCTTAGGCGTCCACACATTCAAATACAGACAGTCTTCGCTGGTCTGGTTGTGATCAAGATATTCAGTTGTCCAGGGCAGCATGTCGCCCGTGTGTTCGTTCTGCATGCAGCTCGCGCCGAATGCGTTGGCCGCGCGCACGCCCTGCCACGGCTGCACCTGCGCCGGCGGCGCCCAGCGCAAATTGCCCACCGGCGGCGCGGCAAAAGGAATGCCCTTGAAGCTCACAATCTTGCCATCGGCGTTGCGCACGCCAGACACATCGCCAGACGCGGTGTGCACCACCGGCGGCTGTTGCTGTGCCGTCAGTGAACCCGCCGCCACGCATACCGCCGCCACAATTCCTGCTGCCAGTCGACGCATCATGCCACCGCTCCCCTGCGCCGGCAGCCTGAGCTCTCCGGCGAAGAAACCGATTCTACCAAGGGAGCCGGCGGCGGCGGCAAAACCGCACCGGCTTCTCAGACCACGCTTCGCGATCGCCGAGTCAGCCTGTCTCTCGGCTTCCACGGTTCAAGCCGCGCGCGCCAGCCAGCTCTTCATCGTGGCGGCATCCACCAGCCCGGCCTGCTGAAACTGCAGCTCGCCCCGCGCAAACACCGCAAAGTTCGGAATCCCCTGCACGCGGAATCGCGCTGCAAGTTCGGGATGCGCCTCCGTATCCACCTTCAGAATCACCGCGCGGCCGGCCATCTCGTGCGCCACCTGCGCCACGTGCGGCGCCGCCATGCGGCACGGCCCGCACCACGACGCCCAGAAATCCACCAGCACCGGCGTCTTGCTCTCGCGCACAACCTCGTCGAACTCCACCGGACCCACCGCCACCGGCTCCGCAACCGGCGGCAGCGCCGCTTTGCACGCCCCGCACCGCCCTGTGTCGGCAAGATGCTTCCCCGGCACCCGATTGGGTTTTCCGCACGCTGGACAACTCCGCACCACCGGCATGGCCAACTCCTTCTCTGCCACGGCAGATGCGCAAAGAGCGGCGAGGGATTCATTGCGATCTGGAGCGCAGTCGAGAAGCGCCGCGCGATATCAGCCAAAGAAGCATCCAAAGCAACGCGCCAATCATTGCGTAGACCAGCGCGTTTTCAACGAACGACCAAACCCAAACCGAATAGATCGTTGCTCGAGGTTGCGAGGCTGCGCCGAGGTCGATGAATTCTACAGAGGCTGGCCAAAGATACATCGCGGCGGTAATGGCTCCCCTCCCACCCAGTCGCCAATAACAACAGAACAGCAGTGGCACAGCAAATCCAGCCAGAGTAAACAACCCCGTCCACCGCCAGAACCGAATCCGCATTCTCACCTAGCCCTCCGCCGCCTGTGCAACCCACTTTACGCGAGTTCTTCCCGCCTCCCGTAGAATTCCACTCATGAAGCTCGATGCGATGCAGGCTGCGCTGCGCCAGGCCGGCCACGACGGCTGGCTCTTCTACGACCACCACCACCGCGATCCCATCGGCGAGCGCATCCTCGGGCTCGATCCGAAAGCCCACATCACGCGCCGCTACTACTACTTCGTGCCCGCCCAGGGCGAGCCGCGCAAACTCGTCCACCGCATCGAGCAGGGGCGGCTCGACACGCTCCCCGGCTCCAAAGGCATGTACTCCAGCTGGCAGGAGCTGGCTTCGGGTCTGGAAGCCATGCTCCGGGACGCGAACAAGATCGCCATGCAGTACTCGCCCAACAACGCCATCATGTATGTCTCCATGGCCGACGCGGGCACGGTGGAGTTTCTGCGTTCCATCGGCAAGCAGATCGTGAGCTCCGCCGACCTCGTCAGCCAGTTTGAAGCCGTGCTCACGGCGGAGCAGGTCGAGTCGCACACCGTGGCGCAAAAGGCCATCGATACCATTCTCGAAGAAGCGTGGCGCAAGCTCGCGCGCTCTCTCCGGCCCGCCAAAGGCGGCGCGGGATCGCTCACCGAGTTCCAGATGGTCGAATGGCTCAGCGCCGCCATGCGCGCCGAGGGCCTGGTGTGGGAGAACGGGCCCAACGTAAGCGTCAACGCCAACTCATCGGACTCGCACTACGAGCCCACGCGCGAGCAGTCGTCGCCGATCAAAGACGGCGACTTTCTGCTCATCGACATCTGGGGCAAGCTCGACAAGCCCGAGGCCATCTTCTACGACATCACCTGGACCGGCGTAATCGGGCGCGAGCCCAGCGAGCGCGAGCAGCACATCTTCCATACCGTACGCGACGCGCGCGATGCCGCCATCCACGCCGTGCAAACTGCGTTTACGTCAAACAAGCCCATCCACGGCTACCAGGCCGACGACGCAGCGCGAGCCGTGATCCGCAACGCGGGCTTCGGCGAGTACTTTACCCACCGCACCGGCCACAACATCGCCACGGAGATTCACGGGCCCGGCGCGCACCTCGACAATCTGGAGACCCACGACGAGCGGCTCATCCTCCCCAACACCTGCTTTTCCGTTGAGCCGGGCATCTATCTGCCCGAGTTCGGCGTGCGCAGCGAAATCGACATGATGACCGCGCCGGGCAAGGCGTGGGTCACCGGCAAAATACAGCGAGAGCTGGTGCGGATCTGAAGATGCAGCAGCGGGCAGCAACATCACAGCACCCTGTGACCCGCAGCACATCCACAGCGCTCAGATTGGCGCATGATTGAGCTGTGGTATCCAAGAGGAAAGCTGTCTGTAGTCCCACTGCCCCCGCGCTCCCCTCACCACTTGTTAACCAGAAAATTAATAAATATTTTTTCAGATACCCCACCGGGGTATTCAGGCAGAAGATCTCCGGCAAATGATTGATAAAAAATCAATTGATCCACCATTGATTTCAAGAGTGCTTCAGTCCTGAAACCCAGGAACACCCCATTGAAACCCTCCAAGGCAGCTTCCGGCAGAACTCAAGAATGGGCAATAGTTGACGACAAAGTAAACATTCCGTCGCCTGACAGCAAAGGCGCTGCACACCCCACCCCCGATTCCGAAGCTCGCAACAATCCAACCCTCGCGAGGACGTTGGATCCGCCCTCCAAACCATGCCATCGGCGAATCGCGGCTCAGCCGCATACGGTATAGTCAAAAGGAATGGCAAGCCCCGCAAATCGCAACACATCCAAGGCGCAAGGTGCTAACCAGGGATTCGTCTATCTTCCGCTGATCGCGGGCTGGCTGGTGCCTGGAGCGGGCCATTTTCTGCAGCGCAAGTGGGGCCGCGGCGCGCTGCTGGCAGCCTCCATCATAGGCCTCTTCGCCATGGGCATCGCCATGCAGGGCAAGCTGTACTCCAGCGCCGGAAACATCCTCGATATGCTGGGCCTCGTGGGCGATCTGGGGAGCGGCCTCTTGTACGTAGTGGGCCGCATCTTCAATTTGGGCGCCCAGTACGTACTGGTGACCACGGCCGACTACGGCACGCGCTTCATCGTGGTGGCCGGCTTGCTGAACGTCATCGCGGCGGTCGACGCGCACAATATTCGCACCGGAAGGAAGGCAGCCTGATGCATCCTTCCCACTTCACTGCGGTGCTGCTGTTTGCCCTGTGCGCAAGCGTGGTCTTCGGCATCACCATGCGCGACACACCGCGCCGCATGTTCCGCTACGGCGCGTATTGCTTTGTGCTCTTCGTGGGCTCAGTCATCGTGATGAGCTGGATCATGTATTTCATCGCCCGCTAGTCGGCGCCCGGGCTCATTTCTCAATTTCAAATTCCATCTCTATCACCGAAGCTGCGGCCTGCCGTTTCTTCGCGCGCTTTCAGCGTTCCCACACGGCGGCGTCGAAGGTGTGGCGGCACTCGTACGCTTCTTCGCGGTACAGGTTGATTGCGCCCGCGTTGGCCTGGGTCACGGTGAGCGAGACTTCCGTCATACCCTGGCGCCAGAACTCGGTGGCCGCGCTATTCAGCAGAACGCGGGCCAGGCCGCGACGCCGGTAGTCGGGGCGAACGCAAATCTGGGTGATGTGTCCGCTCTGCGCGCTCACGCGCGAACCAAGAATCAAGCCAACCAGGTCGCGACTGCCCCGTTCAATCACAACGGAAGAGACCTGCGGGACAAACGCGCCGCATCCCGCGTAACGGACGATGTTGTGCAGAAAGCGCAGAGAACCGCTGGCGGTGCGGTACTGGTCGTTGATCACACTGTCGGGATGGCCGCTGTAGGCGAGGGAGATGAGCCGCGCGGCAGCGTTCAGGTCGTCATCCCGCCAGGTGCGCAACTCCAGCGCGGGAGGGAGTGCCGGGCGAAATTGCTGGCCTGCGTGGAGTGCCTGAATCATGAAGAGCCGCGGATGCAGTGTGAATTGGGCCTCGCGAAACACGGAAGCGTGCTCTCCCGAGGAGTGCACCAGCAGCTGTGACTCAATGCGGTCCACGTGGGGCGAGTTTTGCAGAGTTTCAAACAGGTGGCGCAGCAGGGTGTTTTCGAGTTCGGTGGCGCTGGGGCGATCGGGATCGCGCGGGCTGCCGCCCGCCTCGCCGGGGTGGGCAAAGACATCGCCGACGACAGCCTTGGTGTCCTCGTAGACACAGAAGGCATAGCCGATCACGCGCCCGGCATCCACGGCCGCATAGCCGGGCAGCATGTGGCTGTCGAGATACTGCATCAGGAGCCGGGCAGAGTTGTGGTAATCCCAGTGCAGGCGCTCGCGCCACACCCCGCCCTCAGCCTCCAGCAGCGGCCGCAGGAGCGGCGCGCTGAAGTGGCGCAGGTCGAGAATCTCGAGCGAAATGCCGGGAGTCATCTGTATCCCCGGGGCCACGCCGCCGCATTGGGCGCAAGCCGCGTTCGGCGCAGAGCCTTCCGGCTACTTTGCCATGAGGCGCGAGGGGTCTGCAACCATGTCATCGGCTGCAGTGTCGGCCGCGCCGACGAGATAGACCTGGAGCCCCTGCTCCGGCCACGCGAACAAGGTCTCATAATGCCGGCCTTCAAGATACTCCTGAAGGGCCGCCGTGGTGTGCAGGTCCACGCCGTTGCGGCCGGTCAGGCGCGCGATCAGCAGGTGCTGCTCGGCGGGCACGCCACTCTCTTCGTAGTTCACCACCTGGTGGTTGCGATAGAAGGCTACGCCGTATTCAACGTCGCGGCGCACGCGGAAGACCGCCACGGTTTCAGTGGGCGGGGCGTACCACAGGAGCCGCTCGGCCAGCGGGCGTGCCGAGTATGTGCGGTCGAGCAGATGGATCACGTGCTCGCTCGAGCGCACCCCCGGGATTCCGAAGATCGGTCCCGCGCCGTACAGGAAAACCATCAGCACCACAAGGATGCAGGTGGTGACAAGGCGGAGCCGGGCTACGCCCCATCCGGAGGCGACGACCAGAATCAGGAGGGCTGCTCCAACGGCGGTGACCAGCGCGATGCTCAGAGGTTTGCCGGGAGGCATGGCCCAGCCGTGCACAACGAACCACGGCAGCAGCAGCGTGGCCACGGTAAGGAACCCGCAGGCAGCGGCGTGGCCGCCCAGGACCCACCGGCCCAGACCGGCCTCGCGGCGGCGGAAAAGATAATCGCCGGTCAGGATGGTGATGGGCGGAATGGACGGAAGAATGTAGCCGGGCAGCTTGGACTGAGAGAGCGAAAAGAAGATGACCGGGATGACAGCCCAGATGACGAGGAATTCGGGAAAGGCATCGCCGGGCTGAGGTTCCTTCGGCTTGCGGATCGTGGTGTGGCGCAGCCGCCACTCCCGCACAGAGGTCTGGATTCCGTCCCACAGCGCTCGCAGAGCAACCACCGTCCACGGCATCAGGGCGAGCAGGATGACCACGAAGTAGTACCAGAAGGGCTGCTCATGCTGATAGCGGTTGGTGGCGAACCGGCGCAGGTTTTGGTTGAGGAAGAACTCGCGGAAGAAGGTCGGGTTCTGATGCTGTACGGCGATGAACCAGGGCAGCACGATGGCGAAGTAAAGCAGCACGCCGGGCCACCAGAACGATCGCCGGATAATCGACCACTCCTTGCGCAGAAACGCAAACGACATCACGATGAGCAGCGCCAGAAACGGCGCGACGGGCCCCTTGGCGAGCGTGGCTACGCCGGTAAAGAAATAGATATCGAAGAGCCAGAACTTCGAGTCGGTCTCATACCACGCGTACCAGCCGAGCAGGCCGATGCACAGCGGCGCGGCCATCTGCATGTCCGTCGAGGCGCCGCGGGCGAATCCGATGATCCCCGCGCACGCAACGGTGATGAGAGCCGCGTCCAGGTGCCCGCCTCGTCGAAACCGGCGCATGTGCAGGTAGATAAGGGCCGCCATGATGAAAGCAAAGCTCGCGGAAGGCATGCGCGCCGACCAGTCGTGCACGCCGAACTCGCGAAACACAAACATGGCGCGCCAATAATAGAGAGCGGGCTTTTCCAGCCACGGCCGGCCATAGAGATACGGTGTGACGCACGCGGCCAGGCGCTGCTTAAGCGTATGCGCGGAGTCGAACCGTTGCAGCATTTCGTGGGCGATCTGGGCGTAGCGCGGTTCATCCGCCCCCACCAGTCCCAGGCCATCGCCACCGAAATAGGGTGTCAGCCCGTAGGAGAGAAAGAAGAGAGAGAAGGCGAGGAAGACGGCTGCTTCGGCAACGGTGGCCCAGGCAGGCAGTCGTTTGCGCCGGCGTTCAGGCGAAACCGGGGCCGCAAGTTCCTGGAAGGTATCCACTGGCAGATGTTCTCCAGCCGGCGCTCTGGGCGTTGGCTTACGTTGCGCTCTTATCTTAGTGGCGAATCGTCGGCAATTGGTGGCGCCCTTTGTTCCCACGGGCGCTCCTCATCAGGGACAAGGCTAACAGATTCAACAGGCGCATTTGCTGCGAGCCGGGACGCCGGGAGCGAAAAGCGTACCTCCAAAAGGACGGGGATCGCGCCACGGATACCCAGATTGCCCCATGACTGGTTTGCCGGGAGTGGTCCGACCAATAGGGAGCTGCCGCGCACGAAGTGAATTTCCGGGTCCCGAGCGGCGCGGAGAAGAAAAAACCGCCCCGGAGCCAATTCAGATATTGACAATCGTGGCTTATGGGCGAGAGAATCGCGTTCGTTCGCCCGATTCATATCCGCGAAATCCGAATTGAAAAGGATGCCAGTTATGCTTCGCTCGTCAAATTCCGTATCCCCACTGGTAGGACCACTCAGCAGAGTCAACCAGTGCACGGTCGATCCATGCGACCATCTCGGGCAGCCGAACAGGAGATCGTCAGCCCCCAGGAGCCTTTCTGTTGCAGGCATCCTCGCCCTTTCCCTGTTCCTGCTGCTCTTCGGGTCGTTGCGCGTACGCGCGCAGGAGTTCCGCGCAACGCTGTCGGGCAGCGTGACGGACAGCAGCGGCGCGATGATTCCCGGGGCCAGCATCACGGTGACGGAAGCGCACACCGGCGCGGTAAGCCATACCGTGAGTGACGCGGCCGGCCAGTACACAGTTCCGTTCCTGCTGCCGGGCAACTATACCGTGGCCGTAACGGCGAAGGGGTTCGCCGATTATCGCCACACCGACGTTACCCTGCAGTCGCAGCAGCACCTGGTTCTTAACCTCGCGCTGAAAGTCGGCGCAGAAAGTGAATCGGTGGTGGTGAGCGGAGAGCCGCCGCAGCTCGATCTCGCCAACGGATCCGTGGGCCAGGTCATCGACACCAAGTCCGTCGCCGACCTGCCGCTGAACGGGCGCACGCCGGCCGCGCTGGCAGAGCTTTCCGTCGGCGTCATCACGACCGCCGCGCCGGAGCAGATTCATCCCTTCGACAACAACGCCGGCAACCAGTGGTCAATGGGCGGCACGCCGAACCAGGTGAGCGAAGTGCTGCTCGATGGATCGCCCGATGAGACCCTGCTGGGCGCATTAGCCTTCAGCCCCTCGCAGGATTCGGTGCAGGAAGTCTCGGTGCAGCCCTTTGCCACTGACGCCTCCTTCGGTCACACCATCGGCGGCGTCATCAACCAGACCACCAAGTCGGGCACGAACAACCTGCACGGAACGGCCTACGAGTTCGGCCAGATCTCGGGTATCGACGCCAACACCTACTTCAACGATCGCAATGGCAAGCCGACACCCACCTTCCACTACAACCAGTACGGCCTCACCGTAGGCGGCCCCGTTTTGTTCCCCAAGCTCTACAACGGCAGAAACAAGACGTTCTGGTTCTTCGCCTGGGAAGGTTTGAAGGATTCAACGCCGAATACCGCCACCATGTCGGTGCCCACCACTTCAAGCATTAGCGGCAGCCCCGGAACGGGCGGCGAAGCCAACGGCGATTTTTACCAGCTTCTTGTCAATGGATGCCCCAACGGAATAGCAAGCAACACTCAATCCGCCGGAGCCATGTGTAATCCGGACAGTAAGCACTCCAAGGCCTACTCCGATCCATACCAGTTGTGGAACCCCTACAGCGGCCAGTTCGTGGGCAAGAACCTGGTTCGAACCCCGATCTACAACAATCAGCTTCAGTCTATTCACCCGCTCGATCCCGTGGCGCTGGCCTACATGAAGTTGTTCCCTGCGCCCAATGCAAACGGCACCTCCCTGGGCGCGGATAACTACATCAGCAATTCGCCCAGCATCGATAACTACGACGACGAGTTCGGCCGGCTCGACTTCAATCTTCGATCGAACGATCATCTCTTCTTCGACTTCCGTCACAACAATCGCCTGCAGGTCAAAAACAACTACTTCCTGAACGACTCCACCGGTACCACCCTCACCCGCGAGAACCTCGGCACGACTCTCGACAACGTGTTTACCCTCAATCCCACCACGGTGTTTGACGTGCGCCTGAACTGGATGCTCTTCCGCGAAGCGCACGGCTCGCCCGCGCAGGCCCTCAACCCATCTGTTGTAGGGCTCAGTGGATTGGCGAATGGAAGCACCCTCGTTCAGTTGCCCTATATCAACTTCCAGGGCGAGAAGAAGAGCTGCACCAGCTATCAATGCTTCGGGAACATCGGCGCGGCACAGGACCCGGGGTCCAGCTATCAGCTCTTTGCCGATATGATCAAGACCCTCGGTCGTCACTCGCTTAAGGTGGGCGTCGACGGACGCCAGTACCGGCTGAGCGTCACGAACTACGGCTATTCTTCGGGAGGCTTCAGCTTCAACGACAGTTGGACCAACGCGGGAACCGGCGGCGCCACCGAGCTCATGGGTCCGGATTTGGCTGCCTTCCTGCTCGGTGTTCCCTCGGGCGGCCAATATGACAACAACGCGCGCGGCGATTACCACCAGTATTACTTCGGCCTCTTCGCCCAGGATGACTGGCGCGTGAACAACAAGCTGACCCTGAACCTGGGTCTCCGCCTCGATACCAACACTCCGTACGAGGAGCGACTGGGCAGGACCGTCAATGGATTTGATCCGGCGGCCGGCGTGAGCTATGTATCGGCGCCTTCCTGGAGCTCGACGACCGAAAAGAATCCCGATGGCTCGACCTATACGATTCCGAGCATCAACACAAATGGCGGCCTGACCTTCGCGAGCGGCAAGAACGGGGCGGCGTTCAACACCAACAGCTTCTTCCTGAGCCCGCGCCTCGGCTTCGCTTACGCCATCAATAACAAGACGGTCGTGCGCGGCGGCTTCGGCACGTTCGTACAGCCGGAGACGATGTCGAACGAAGCGGCCACCGGCGTCACCTCCTCCAATGCCCTGTCCAACCAGGAAGGCTACAGCAACTCCGCCACCTTTGTTACCTCCACGAACGGCGCCAGCGTAACAGGAACCATGGACAATCCGTTCCCGAATCTCCCCGGGCCCGGTACGCCGCAGGGCGCAAACACCTTCCTCGGCCAGAACATCAGCTTCCTTGCCCCCAACCAGCACGATCCTTATTCGGAGCGGTGGAACATCGGTGTGCAGCGCTCGCTTACGAGCAACCTGATGGTCGAAGCACTGTATGAAGGCAACCACGGCGTGCATCTTCCCGTTGGAGACCACAACATCAATGTGGTTCAGAAGCAGTATCTGACGACCGCTCCCTACTTCAACTGGGACCTGAACAACGCCTACTCGGCAAAGGTGAATAACCCGTTCTATAAAACCATGGGCCCGGGTAACACCACCGGCACCAATACCTCCAGCACATCGAGCTTCGGATCCATGACGGTGCCGTTCCCGCAGTTCGGCTCCATCACCGAGCAGAACCAGACCATCGGCCAGTCGTGGTTCAACGCCGCCATGTTCCACGTCGAGCATCGGTCGAGCCATGGCCTCACCCTGACCGCCAATTATGCCTTCTCCAAGATGATTGAAGCGGACAGCTTTCTGAACAACCAGGATACGCAGCTGGAGCGCCGCATCTCGCCGTTCGACCATACCCACCACTTCACCGCCGGCGGGACCTACGATCTTCCCATCGGCGACGGAAAAAGGTTCAACCTGGGCGGAAGCAGGCTGTGGAACGAGATCGCGGGAGGCTATGTGATCAATGCGATCTACCAGTTCCAATCGGGCGCACCAGTTTTCTTCCCGAACGACATCCCACTCGATCCGAGCGTGACCTCGCTGCGCCAGATCACCCTCCAGAATCGTAAGACCGTTGGCCCGGCGCTCAACACGGCGGCATTCGTAACAACCTCAAACCCGAAGAGCTGCAGCGGAACCTGCGATGGCAGCCAGAACATCGGCGGCCAATACTTCGACCACTACCGCACCCTGCCTTCCACCATGTCGTGGGTTCGGCAGGATGGGTACAACAACCTGGATGCGTCGATTCTGAAAGACTTCAAGATCACCGAGTCGAGCTTCTTCCAACTGCGGTTCGAAACGTTCAACACACTCAACCATCCCACCTTTGATCCGCCGAACGTGTCGAGCGCAACCGCGAGCGACTTTGGTGTGATCACGGCAACCAGCAAGAACAGCCTGCCGCGGCAGATTCAGATCGGCGGCCGCCTGGTCTTCTAAACCTTCATCTGTTGTTGTCTCCGGAGGCGCGCGGCTCTTTGCCGCGCGCCATTTTTTCGGCGCGTCGCGGCGGGGATCGGATGGCGCGGGGACTCTAGAGGCGGCTCACGCGGGCGCTGAGGACCCGAAGGGGAAGGGCTGAAGACACGAAAGGCTGGGATTGCTCCCAGCCTTCTGTGTTGCTAGATTCTGCCGAATCCGGCCGTAAGGATTAGAGAGGCTGTACGTCCGCGGCCTGCCATCCCTTGGGCCCCTTCACCACGTTGAACTGCACGGCTTGACCTTCCTGCAGGCTCTTGAAACCCGACGAGTTGATCGCCGAGTAGTGCACGAAGACATCTTCGCCGTTCTGACGCGAGATGAAGCCGAAGCCCTTCGCGTCATTGAACCACTTCACTGTACCTTGTTCCATTTTTCTTGTGTTTCCTGGTATTGAATTGCGCTGGATGAATCGGAGCGACCACTGGCAGAATCTTGCTTGGTTGGGCGAGTACTGCTCACGCCCGGTTCGACTCTAACGCTGGTGTGATTGTAGCACCCCTCTGGAAAAAGGCGGCGAAATTCGACGGGAACCATTCCGCGCCGCACTGATTTCCGCTTAAGCCTCCCAAAATGAACCGCGTGTGGCATGACTCCTTCCCTCGTGGCTAAAGCCGATTCCCCCTGCCGCGAGAGCGTTCTGGCGCCTGCGGCACTCCGCCGACAGCGAGGCTCCTGGCATGCCTCCAGCGGACCGCCCGGCGTGTGATACGGTCGAAGGGTCCGATGAAGAACGACTTCGTTCCCGCCCTGCTGGCCCACGCTGCCCAAGCGCTTGAGAAGCAGTTTTCGACGCTGCCAGAGGCCGGGTCGGCGCCCTCCACCCGGGGGATCGCGGCGATGGCCGAGGTGCTGGAGGCCACGGCGGAGCGGCTGGGCGACAATTTCCCCTACTTCCATCCCATGTACGCCGGGCAGATGCTGAAACCACCCCACCCGGTGGCGCGCGCCGCCTACGCCCTTGCCATGGCGATCAACCCCAACAACCATGCGCGCGATGGCGGCCGAGCCAGTTCGGCCATGGAGATCGAGGCGGTGGGGGAGATCGCTGCCATGTTTGGCTGGCGCGAAACCTATCTGGGACACCTCACCTCCAGCGGGACGATTGCGAACCTTGAGGCGCTGTGGGTCGCGGGGGAGATACAGCGGGCGAACGCACAAAGGAACCAGGGAGCGGGAAAGCCGCAGCGCATCCTGGGGTCCGAGCAGGCGCACTACACGCACCGGCGCATCTCGGGCGTGCTCAAGCTTCCCTACGATTCGGTGCGCGCCGACCGGTGCGGGCGGATGGACCTGAACGCGCTCGAAGACGAGCTGCGCAAGGGCGATGTGGGCACGGTGGTGGCGACGCTCGGTACGACGGCCATCGGCGCGGTCGATCCCCTGGATCAGATCCTGGAGCTGCAGAAGCGCCATGGCTTCCGCATTCACGTGGACGCCGCGTATGGCGGTTACTTCAAGCTGATTCCGGAGAGTTTGGACGAGCCCGCCAGGCGAGCCTATGCGGTAATCGACCAGGCCGACTCGATTGTGGTGGATCCCCACAAACACGGCCTGCAGCCGTATGGCTGCGGGTGCGTGCTGTTTCGCGACCCCGGCGTAGGCCGGTTCTACAAGCACGATTCGCCGTATACCTATTTCACATCGAAGGAATTGCACCTGGGAGAGATCAGCCTCGAGTGTTCCCGAGCCGGGGCTTCGGCAGTGGCGCTCTGGGCCACCCAGCAGCTTTTGCCGCTCACGCCGGCAGGCGAGTTCGCGCAGGGACTGGCCAAGGGGCGCCGCGCGGCGCTGGAGCTGGACCGGCGGCTGCATGCACAGGCGAAGTTTATTCCGCTTGCCGGGGGACGGCCCGAGCTTGATATCGTTGTCTGGGCGTTGGCGTCAAATACAGCGGATGCTCGGAAAGGGTCCGAAGCGGCACAGGGTGTGTTTGACGCGTGCGCGCGGCGGAATCTGCACCTGGCCCTTGTACAATTGCCGCAAACCTGGTTTCAGACGGGCAGCGGAGAAGATTCCCCGGACGCTTCGCTGATCACGTGTTTGCGGTCGGTACTGATGAAGCCGGAACACGAAGAGTGGCTGGACCGCATCTGGAACGAGCTGGATGCCGCGAGCGATGAAGTTCTGAACAATTGAGAACGGGATGGAATGATGGCTGGGGTTGCGAGCGAAAAAGAAAACGTTGTCATCGCGGCCGGCGATTGCGCACTGACCATTTTGCCGCAACTCGGCGGAAAGATCTCCTCGATTCGCCTCAAGGGCCGCGAGCTTTTACAGCAGCCGATCGGCCCGATGGAACCCCGCACTCGCACCATGGCCTTTGACGAGAGTGACGCGAGCGGATGGGATGAGTGCCTGCCGTCGGTGGCCGCCTGTACCATGCCGTTCGCCGACGGCGAGGCGCGGATTCCCGATCACGGAGATCTGTGGCGGGTCGAATGGGCCAGGGACTGCGGAATCCCGCGGCTTGGCTCGGGGCAGGCTTCGGAGCCCGAAGACAGAGACGACGCTGCGGCCAAATCAATCTCGCTCAGGGCTCGGTGCTTTTCCCTGCCGCTGGAGTTGGAGCGGACTGTATCGCTTCAGGAAAGACCAGGCGGCTGGCGACTCGGACTCTTTTACACCCTGACCAACACTGGAACCCACGCTGCTCCGTGGTCGTGGGCTGCGCATCCGCTGTTTGCCGTCGATCCCGGCGATTGCATCAATTTGCCCAATAGCATTTCCAGCCTCAGGCTCGAAGGTTCGGCGGCGAGGCGGCTCGGGCAGAAAGGCGACGAAGTAAATTGGCCCGTCGCCCGGCTAGCCAATGGCAATGGCGAGGCTGATCTCCGTTTTGTACCCGGCCCCAACTCAGGCGTGGGAGAGAAGCTTTTTGCTGGGCCAATGGCCGGCGACATCGGCTGGTGTGAACTACTCCGGCCTCGGGCAAGAGTTGCCATTCGCGTCAGCTTTCAAACAGAAAAGACGCCTTACCTGGGCCTATGGCTGTGTGACGGCGGATGGCCGGACCGTCCTGGCCTGAAACAGCATTGCCTTGCGATTGAGCCCGCGACCGCGCCGGTCGATTCACTCGCAGAAACAGGATCCTGGAGTCGCACGCTTGCGCCCGGCGAATCCTGCGAGTGGACCATGCTTGTTGACTTGAAGACTTTTTGAATCTGGAGCCCTATGCACCATCCTTCTGCTTTGCGCACCGCCCACCGCGCCCGTTTCGGAGAAGAGCCGGCAATCTTTGCCGCGCCCGGACGCGTAAATCTGATTGGCGAACACACCGACTATGCCGAAGGCTTCGTGATGCCGGCGGCGATTGACTTTGCGACCCTCGCGGCCATCTCCCCGCGCAGCGACGGCAAGGTGGTCATCTATTCAGAGAACCTGAAAGAGGAGCGGACGTTCGAGGCGGCATCGCTGCCGGCGAAGCGTTCGGAGCACTGGAGCGATTATCCGCTGGGTGTGCTGGCGATTCTCGCAGGCCAAGGCAATCGCATTCCGGCCTTCAGCCTGACGTTGTGGAGCGACGTGCCCGTGGCGTCGGGGCTTTCGAGTTCGGCGGCCCTTGAAGTCTCCACCATGCTCGCGGTCACATCGTTGATCGGGGTCAGCTATCCCGGACCGGTGATGGCGCGTCTGTGCCAGCGCGTCGAAAACGAGTTTGTCGGCGCCAACTGCGGCATCATGGACCAGTTCATCTCCGCGAACGGAGCAGAGGATCACGCGCTGCTGCTCGATTGCCGCGACCTGACTTACCGGCTGGTTCCGATTCCGGCGGACGTAGCGCTGGTGATTGCCAACACGATGGTGAAGCACGCCGTCTCCGGCGGCGAGTACACCAGCCGGCGCGCGGAGGTGGAAGAAGCGGCGGCAGCCATCGGCCGGCACCGGCCTCAGGTGCGATTCCTGCGGGACGCCACGCTCGAAGACCTGGAGCGCTGGGGCGGCGAGATGAGTCAGAACGCGCGGAAACGGGCGCGGCACGTGATCGGCGAAAACCTGCGCACGACGGCGGCGGCGGAGGCACTGGCGCGAAATGACATGGCCGAGGTGGGGCGATTGATGGCCGAGGCGCACTGGAGCTACAGTCGTGATTTCGAGGCGAGCTGCCCTGAAGCGGATGCAATGGTGGAACTGGCGCAGGATATTCCGGGGCTGATCGGTGCGCGGTTGACCGGCGGCGGATTCGGCGGATGCACGGTAAATCTGGTAAAAATGGCGGATGCGCCGGAGTTTGCGCGGATTCTGGCGGCCCGATACGCCGAGCGAACCGGGATCAATCCGCAAATCCACATTTGTCATGCATCGGGCGGCGCGCATCGGCTTTAAGGCAGCATCCAAGAGAGCAGGGAAATAGAACAGCCGCGTGGGCTGCTCCTGCGGGATTCCCGAATTTGTGTGCGTGGGCACGGTCTGAACCTGGGGCTTGATACGGGGCCGGCGCTTCCCACGTTTTGAGATCATCAGGCGAGGCGGAGTTAAAGCTTGCTAGAATCGGGGTGAATTCAGCCCCCGCTCTTCCTGCTAGTTCTTTCTTCCGTTGAGCCGAGTTGCTGTTCCAGGATGGGTGCTGTCGCACAGACGGCGGCACGCCGGAGGCATTCAGGTAGACATGCGATCCACTACCAACCGACCTTTTGCATACGAGAACTTCCCCACCGCCGGTCATGTCGCGTACTTCTCCATGGAGATCGCGATTCACCCTTCGATGCCAACCTATTCCGGGGGCCTGGGAGTGTTGGCCGGAGACACTCTTCGTTCCGCCGCCGATCTGGGCATGCCCTTGGTGGCCTTCACCCTCCTGCACCGCAAGGGATACTTCCGGCAGCACCTGGATCCGGTTGGAAACCAGAGCGAAGATGTTCAGCCGTGGGACCCGGCGGAGTTCTGCACGGAAGAGCCGGCGCGGATTACGGTTTCGATTGAAGACCGCATTGTGACGGTGCGTGCGTGGCGCTACGATCTAGCCGGCCGCAGTGGTCACATCGTTCCCATCTACCTGCTGGATACGGACCTGGACAACAATTCTGGCTGGGACCGGGGACTGACGGATCACCTCTACGGAGGCGATACCAACTATCGCCTTCAGCAGGAGATTGTGCTGGGCATGGGCGGAGTGCGCATGGCCAAGGCGCTTGGCCTGCACGTGAACGTGTACCACATGAACGAGGGCCACGCCGCACTATTGACGCTCGCTCTTCTTGAAAGCCAGCTTGGCGGCGGCCCGCTGGGCGAGGCGACCCCGGCGGATATCACCGCGGTGCGCGAGAAGTGCGTCTTCACCACGCACACGCCGGTGCCGGCCGGACACGACCGCTTCTCCACGGAACAGTCGATTCGGATCCTCGGCGGCGAGCGCACCGCCCGGCTGCAGAGGCTGGGATGCTTCCACGAGGGGCTGCTGAACATGACCATGGTGGCGCTGCGTTTTTCGCGCTATGCCAACGGTGTGGCTATGCAGCACGGCAAGGTTTCGCGCGAGATGTTCCCCGAGTTCCAGATTGACGCGATCACAAATGGCGTGCACGCCCCGACGTGGATGTCGGATCACATGCAGCAGTTGCTGGATAATCGCATCCCCGCGTGGCGGCGCGACAACCTGTTCATGCGCAATGCGATCGACCTGCCTTTGAACGAGATGCTGTCGGCGCACGCGCGAGCCAAGGAAGGGCTCCTGGCAGAGGTTGGATCGCGCACCGGGCTGGTGCTGAATCCGCGCGTGCTGACGCTGGGCTTTGCGCGGCGCGTGGCCACTTACAAACGCGCCAACCTGCTGTTCACCGATCCCGAACGGCTGGTGCGCATTGCGGAAAAGGCGGGTGGCTTGCAGATTCTGTATGCCGGCAAGGCGCATCCTCAGGATGAGCCGGGCAAGGCGCTGATCCGGCAGGTGGTGGAGCGGGCTTCATCGCTGGGCAGCGATCTGCTGAAAGTCGTCTACCTTGAAAACTACGCGTGGGATCTGGGCGCGCTTCTCACGGCGGGCGTGGATGTGTGGGTGAATACGCCGCGGCGGCCGTATGAGGCTTCAGGAACGAGCGGCATGAAGGCCGCGCTGAACGGCGTGCCGAGCCTGTCAATTCTGGATGGATGGTGGATCGAAGGCTGCATCGAAGGAGTTACCGGATGGGCCATCGAGGACGGCGCCAACGATGGAGACGAGGCGGAGCATCTCTACAGCAAGCTGGAAAATGCCGTCGTTCCGCTCTATCTGGATGCGCCGGAGCGTTGGGCGCAGTTGATGCGGACCACGCTCGCGTACAACGGCTCATACTTCAACACCAACCGCATGGTGAAGCAGTACACGCGAAACGCTTACTACCCGGTCAAGCTGGTGGAAAACGCGCGGATGGAGGAAGCGGCATTCGCGGACTAAAAGCAGGCAACGAGCGAACAAGGGAACGAGTACACAAGAAATGAAACGGGCGAGCATGGGGCTCGCCCGTTTTTTATACATATTGTTCCAGCATTCGAAACTCGCGCTTGACGATTGCAGACTGGCGGTCTTCCGGGCCATCCCTACGAGTGGCGTCCGTTGCTCTTCTCCAGGTGTTTGAAGGATTGGTCGTACCCGCGCCGGAAGCCCTGCCGATAGTCCTGCCGCAGGCTCTTGTCCACTTTGGGATGGACGTATTCCTTGTGGCGCATCACATCCGGATCGCGATGGTGATCGAAATCCTTGAGGGCCGCCTTCACCCCTTCATGGAAGCCCTTCCGCTGAATCTCCTTAAACTCCGGCGGCGGCTGATCCCACGGCATGGTTGGCATCTGCCAGGCCGGCGCAGCCGCCGCATAGCCGTGCCGCGCTCCCGCGGTGAACCACCATCCAAACCCCAGCGCCAACAACGCTGGCAAAACCCATCGTGCTTTCATGCACAGTCTCCCTGGGAGGCATGGATGGGCGTTCATCGTGTTTCTGTTGCTTGCAGGGTTATGTTGGCCGCCGGCTCTTTGCAGGTGTTCGCGGTCCGTGCTCGATCAGCGTGGCGACTGGGACGGAGGCGCTTGCGGCAGATCCGTCACGATGCGCATCTCGCCTGCAAAACGCTTGTAGCCTGTGAAGCGGGTATCCGTGACCACGTTGACCCGCCGCAAGTCCGGCGTCTCCCCTACCGACCACATGTGAACCTGCGGATTCACGGGCGCCGACGTGATCGTCACGCTGTGGACAGGGCAGATATAGCTTTTTCCGGCGATTGTTACGGGACCGTACTCCACCAACACCGCAACCCTGCGCAGCGGGGTGAACTCGCTCATGGGCGCGTCCAGCGCCAGCCGGACGATGACACCGGTTGCGGGTTCTACAGCAATCTCCGCCCGGTATCCGGCGTTGTCGTGAAAGATGCCCGTGGCGGGATCGACATGGGTGAACACATCCGAGGAGACGCAGCAGTAGTTCACTTCGTAGTGGGACTGCCGCTTGGAGACGTCGAACCGAAACACCGCCAGCGGGCCCTGCTCTCCGGGTTCCCAGCGCACCCATTGTGCGCGCCGATGCGCGGTGTCATTCAGGATGGTGCCGAGGATGGCGCCGAAGGTGCCGGAGGTATCAAGCGACCCGCTGCGGCTCGCGAATCCGTTGGCTTGCGCCTGTTCGTTCTCCGTCTCTCGTCCGTCGACGTAGCGCACGGTATCTGTATCGCTGCCCACCGGCATGAGCGGCGGCCCGCTCATCTCGGCGCCGCCGGTAAAGACATCCGAGCCATACTCAATGCCGCGATTCTGATAGCGCAAGATGTGGCGCACTGCAACGAAGTTGGGCCGCAGCGGCAGGACGCCGCGCACATAGGCGCGCGCCTTGTCGATGATGTGCTCCTGCTCGGCGCGTCCGGGGGGCGCCTGCGGGGCGGCGCCATTGCGGGGCGGCGCGAGAAACTGTGAGGTATCGACGATGGCCAGCAACACCTCGCGGGACTGTTGGCCGGGCAACTGCTTCTCCAGTTCCTTAAATTTTGCCCAGTTGAGCCGCTCGGTTAGCTGCAGAACGCCCAATTCGCGGGCCATAGCTGCATCCGCTTCATGGGTAGTGGCAATCTTGTGCTCCAGTTGCTGCACACTGACGGGAAGCGCCCTGGCCGACGGAACGGCAATCAGTGCAGCTACCAGCCAAAGCAGAAACCGGCGCATGAGCTCCTCCCCGCAAACGCGAGCCAACGCCCACCAGCGTAGCAGGAATTCGTCGTTCCGGCACCGAATTCAAGCCGTTGCGGACGGAGACGCCCATCTACGCGCAGCCGTGCACAGGTCTTCAGGGTCTGAGCGCAAGTGAGCAGGAATTAAGGAAGGAAGCTGCCGATCTGAATGGTCGGGGAGAGAGGATTCGAACCTCCGACCCCCTGGTCCCGAACCAGGTGCTCTACCAGGCTGAGCCACTCCCCGAACCGTCTGTGGAGGCGCTGAAACGGGCGCTGCCTGGTGCGTTTTCCCCGTTGTGGCGCTTGAATCAGTGTAACAGAAGCGGGGCCGCGGCGCAGGCCGGGTGCTCCTGTTCCAGGTGGAAGATTCCTCATGGTTTGCTGGCTTTTGCAGCCGCGCCGACCCTGGGAGTCCATCCGGCATCTGATTGGAACGTGCGGCGAACGGTAGCCAAAGATCGGGAACGCACGAGAAAGGAATCAGGCATGGCCGAACGCGAGAAGAACCAGACGAAGGGTAAAGATGGGTCAGGTGCGCAGGGCGGACGGGATGGCGCCGGAGCAAACCCCGGCGGAGAGCGCGTGGCGGTGACCGCAGGCGGCAAGCCGCGCATGGTCGAGGGCGATCTGGCGCGGCAGACAGCGGCTCTGAATGCTTCCACGGACGAGGAGGTGGATGCGTTGCGCGTGAACCTGATGCAGGATCCGCGCGGCCGCGACACCCGCAATGGAACCGGAAAAATTGTGGATGAAGTTGCGCGCGAGCACATGGCGGGAATGACCGAAGTTGGCCCCGAGCTGGATGACAAAGGCGTTGTGAGCGCGGTGCCGGGACGCGACAATCCCAGCGGGATTCTGCGGCGGCATCATCCGAATACCGAGATAGCGCGCGCGCAGGACGTGGTGGAAGGCAACGTGGAAGAGCCGCGCGACGAAGCCCGGATGGAACGCAACGTGGACGACGGCACGGCGGCCTGAGGAGAGCGGCAAATGAAACGGCGTTCCCGTGCAGGGAACGCCGTTTGTGCGTTGATGGACGCGGACGTTATTGCTTTGTTTCAGGTGCCTTCGCCGGGGTCGGGGCTCCAGGAAAGATGCCCAGAAGCGGCTCGCGAAGTTTCTGTTCCTCTTCCGGATTCGGCAGCGGCTTGCGCGGCATCATCTGGTCGCGCTGCGCGGCGTTGTAAAGGAAGATGGCTTCGACCGTGGCAATCTGCTTCAGGTCGCTCGGCTGCAGGCGTTCGTAGACGTCTTCATTCGAGTGGTGGGTACGGCTTTCGTAATCGAGTGGGTCCTGAATGAACTGGAAGCCCGGGATGCCGACTGCGTCGAAGCTCAGGTGATCGGTGCCGCCAGTGTTGCGGTTGGTGACGGTGGTTACGCCAAGGTCTTTGAGCGGGGCAATCCACTGCGCGAAGATGGGTGCGATGGCGCTGTTGCCCTGGGTATAGATGCCGCGAATCTTTCCGCTGCCATTGTCGACGTTGAAGTAGGCGGAGATGAGCTTCTGCTCGGGCTTGACGACGAGCGGACCGACCTTGCGGCGGATGAACTCGGGGAGCTGCATCTGGTCGGGCGCGGTGGAGGTATTGGCGTAACCGAAGTGCTGCTTGACGTAGCCTTCCGAGCCGAAGATGCCCTCTTCTTCGCCGGTCCACAGGGCAATGCGAATCGTGCGGCGCGGCTTAACGTTGAGCGCTTCAAGAATGCGCATGGCTTCCATCGCGACGATGGTGCCTGCGCCGTTGTCGGTGGCGCCCGTGCCGGCGATCCAGCTGTCGAGATGACCGCCGACCATCACAACCTGATCCTTCAGCTTGGGATCGGTGCCGGGAATCTCGGCGATGGTGTTATAGCCGTGCTCGTGGTCGCCGGTGAACTTGGTTTCCACGTCGATCTGCACCGTGCAGGGCGCATGTGCCTGGGTGAGACGATAGAGGCGGCCGTAGCTCTCGATCGCTGCGACGACGACGGGAACCTTGACGCGCTTGTCGGCAATGTAAGGAGTGCGGCCGAGGGTGGCGCCATTGTCATCGAAGAACGTGCCGCCGGAGCCGCCGCCGTTCTTTCCGTCGCGGCTGGGCTCAATGACGGCTGCGACTTTCTCATCGGCAAAGAACTGCGCAACCTTGTCGACAAGCTTCATGCGCTCGACATACGCGTGAATGCGCGCCTGCAGATCGGGCGGAAATGCGCCGGCGTTGCCGTTGACGGGGTATTGGGCGATTTCTTCGAGTTCCTTGTCGGTGTAGCGCTCAAAAAGCGGCTTGTCGACCGGAGGCACGGGACGCATGGCGCCGAAGAGGACGATCTTGCCGGCGAGCTTGCCGCGGTACTGGTCGAAGTCTTTTTCGCTCTTGATGCTGACGTAAACCACCTCGCCGGTGACGGCACCGTTGGTGGAAGGCGACCACGGCGTGGCCTGCACGATGAGCACTGCAGTGTCAGGCGTGACCATGCGCGCCCACGTGTTGAGCTGCTGCCAGCCCAATCCGAACTCGCCCCAGTCTTCGAGGTGGGCATTGGAGAGGCCGATTTTGGTAAGCGTGTCGCGGGTCCACTCGTTGGCCTTCATCGCGTTGGGCGAGCCGGTGAGGCGCGGGCCGATACCGTCCATGAGCGCGGTGGCGAACTCCATCACGTGCGAATCGTTGAGGCCCTCGTTGCGAATGCGCTGGTACATGGCGAGATCGAGGTGCTCGGTTGCGGGCTGCACCTCGGCGTAGGGGTCGGTTTGCGTGGGAGCGGGAGCCGGCTTGGTCTTGGGCTTGTCGGCGGCGTAGAGCGTTACGGCCGCGGCCATGGTTGCGGCGGCAAAAAGTCGAACAGGGGTGGCGATCATGGAGTGGGCTCCGGGAAGTTGGAATCTTCTGCTCGGGAATTGTAGGCGATGCAGGCGTAAGGTGCCCATCAAAAGATTGGGGGCGGACCGCAGTCCGCCCCATCGTGAACTCAATTGCGAACGGCTTTAATCGCTGTGTTGGGAACTGCTGCCGGATGAGGGCAGGTCCAGGGCAACGAGGCCGAAGACGGTTTTGCCGCCGTTGTTGCCGGAGTCGAAGGCGACGATGTGCTGATGGCGCTTGGAGCCGGCCTTCAACTGCAGGCTGTCCTTGCCGGCATAGTCGTGATCATGGATCTGAACATTTCCATGGTGGCCATCGTCGGCGCATGTCAGCCCCTCGGATGTGGCCGCGGGAGTGCCGATGGCGTTCTGGTCCTTGCAGGTGATGACGTCGCCGTAGCGGGTGAGGGCCTTCTTGTAGAACGCCGCGACTTTATCCTGCGGATCGGCGGTGGAGTAGCTGACGACCCGCACGCGCATCTGCCACTCGCCAAAACCCATGTGGATGTCGGCCGACTTGTGGTTATCGTCGCCCTTCACTTCCTGCGCGCCGGGATAGATCGGAAGTCCGAGGTCGGAGGCGGTGACCTGGTCGGTGTTTACGTGAACGCCGCCAAAAGGCGTATCGACCTGCACGTTTTTGTCTTCGCCGTTCGCGCCCTTGTCCACGTGGACGCGGCAGCCGGCGAGCGTAACCATGGCCGCCAAACCACCGGTCAGCAAGATCCTCGATTTGCCATTCATGATGATTGACCCCTTGCCCCTTAGTTACGCGCAGTGGCAAAGAATGGTTCCGCGGCCACGCGTGAGATGGGGTGGAACCCTTTTACCATGCATGGGGGCAGCATGAGAACGCGCCTGACCGGTTCTTAGTGGGCATGACCGTGATCGTGATCGTCATCGGCCTTGCTGCTGGTGGCCCACAGGATGGAGGCTGCGAAGACAACGACCAAGAGCGGCACGACGAAGTACGGGGAAGTGATGTCCATGGGAAACTCCTCGGCATCCAGAGTACCAAAGGGAAAAGGGCTCCGGCGAGGGAGCCCTTTGGGTTGGTGATGAGCCGGGTATCGGAGGAATCGAGGAACTCCCCAGTCTCAGAGTCGAGACCGAGGGCACCCTGGGATTGTGCGGACCGCGGTTACCGTGTGGCTGATTGCGTTTTGTCCGGGTAGTCGACGCGGATCGTCAGGATCTCATAGGGCTTGATGGGCGCCTTGACCACGTCGCCGTTGACTTGGAGCGGCTGGCCTTCGGGCTTCTCCATCAGGTTGGTGACGGTTGCGCCGGTTGCGCCGGGCGGAACGTGGAAGCTGACGGTTGCACTCTTCCCGGCCCACTCGTAGACGCGGAGGATGAGGCCGTTGGCGTCTTCAGCCTTTTTGACGGCGGTGAGGACGACGTTGTCGGGATCGACGGAGGCGAAGGAGTGCTCGGCGGGCAGCGAGCCCGCGTGCGCGGTTGTGACGACAGCCTTGAGGGGGTAGTTGTACTCCCAGCCGTGGCGGACGGTGAGGGCCTGCTGCCAGGTTCCGGCGTGCGGGTAGAGGGCGTAGTGGAAGTGGTGGTGGCCCATGTCGGCGTTGGGGTCGGGCCACTTGGGCGAGCGCAGCAGGGTGAGGCGCAGGAGGTTGCCGACGGCGTCGTAGCCGTACTTGGTTTGGTTGAGGACGGAGAGGCCGTGCTTGCCATCTCCAAGATCGGCCCAGCGCTCGGCGGGGACTTCGAACTGGGCTTTTTCCCACGAGTTGTTGCGCGTGGTGGGGCGCTGGATGCTGCCGTAGGGGATCTCGTAGGTGGCGAATGGGCCGGTTGCGGCGAGCGGGAAGGCGGCTTTGAGGAGGATGTGGGATTCGTGCCAGTCGATCTGGTTGCCGACGTCGACGATGTCGCCTTTGAGGGTGATGGTCTGGACGAATTTCGAATTCTGGAAGGTGTACGTGACCTTAACCGCGGGCTCACCATTTGCCAGTTTGACGGACTCGACTGAGTCTGCCTTTGCAATCGTCATCGGCGCAACGTCGTATGTGCCGGGGTCGATGTTCCAGGCGTCGTAGTCCTTCGGGTTGTCTTTGAAGAACTGGAGTTGATTGCCGCATGCGCCGGCCTGAAGGTACTCGAAGCCAGCGCGATCTCCATTCTTGAGACTGGTGATGCAACCTGTGCTCTTGCTGACCGTGACACTGAGATCGTTTGGCAGGCCACCTGAGAGCGTGATCGAATCGCCATTGTCGTGAGCACGAACAGTGGCGGTGGCGCTTCTTCCGCTGCCGGGAATGCGGACGACTTTGTAGCCCAGCGCCGGGATATTGTTGACGTGTAGCGAGACCTCGGTGGTTTTGTCGGCCTGGGTCTGCACGCGAACCTTGATGTCCCCTGACCGCGGCCAGCCGAGCGGGTTGTAGACGATGACGGGAATGCCTGCGCCCTGCGTATTGATGTTCTGGTCGACGCGATCCAGCGATTTGCGCGAGATGTCGTTCGTGGACATGCGCACCCAGTCGTAGTCCTGCTGCGCGTCTTTATAGATGACGCCGATGCCGGAGCCTGCGGCCAGGTCGTGGAACTGGTTGAAGAGCACTTTCTTCCAATCTTCGGTTAAGTCATCCGAAGGGTATGCCCGTCCGGCCAGGACCCAGGCGAGCGATGCCCACTTCTCGGTGTTGAGCATCTCCTCTTCGCTGTGGCGCATGTTGGCTTTGTGGTTGGCCTGCGTAGTGTAGACGCCGCGGTGGTATTCGAGATACATCTCGGTGTCCCAGGTGGGGATGGAGATTTTGCCGGGGACCGGTGTGGGATAGGTGTAGCCTTTCGCGATCGACTGGTAGTTCCAGGTTTTGCTGTGGGGGGCGAGGTCTTGCTCGACCGATTGCAGGTAAGTTTCGGCGGTGCCGAAGGGCATTTGCGGAACGACCTTTGCGGGCATGGACGGCTCTGACCAGTGCTCGCCCTGGTCGAGCATGGCGCGGGTGGGTCCGCCGCCGTGATCGCCGATGCCGTAGAGATCCATCATGCGGGTCATGCCGGGCGCGCGAAGGCGGGCCTGAACGGTGTCGGCCGCCAGGCGAATGGGGCTCAGGTTGTCATTCGCGTAGTCGTGCGGGAAGTAGGTGAGCACCTTGGAGCCGTCGGGCGACTCCCACCAGAAGAGCTTGAAGGGAAGCTGGTTGGTGTCGTTCCAGGTCATCTTCTGGGTGACGAAGTAGTCGATGCCGCTCTTTTTGTAGATTTGCGGGAGCTGCCAGGTGTAGCCGAAGGAGTCGGGGTTCCAGCCGATGCGCACGTCGACGCCGTAGTGCTGCTGGTACCAGCGCTTGCCGACGAGGATCTGCCGTACGAGCGACTCGCCGCCGGGCATGTTGAGGTCAGGCTCGACCCACATGCCGCCGACGACCTCCCAGCGCCCTTCCTTGATGCGCTGCTTGATCTGGTCGTTCATGTCGGGGTATTTGTCGGCCACCCACTCGTTGTAAGCCGCGGCGGATTGCGTGTAGGTGTAGTTCGGGTACTCGTACATCAACTGCAGCGCGGTGCCGAAGGTGCGCTTGACCACATCCACCGTTTCGGTCCATGGCCAGAGCCAGGCGGCGTCAATATGAGAGTTGCCGGTGAGATGCCAGGTCATGGTCTGCATCAGCGGAAGCAGGGCTTCCAGCTTGGATTGCGCGGCTTTGAGGCTGGCGTCGAACTTCTGCTGGTCGTGGGCATCGAGGGCGTTCAGATCAACCGCAGAGATCGCAGCATTGAGCGTGCCCATGTCGCTGTCGACTTGAGCAGCCGACGCGAGCGTGGGGATGAGCTGCGCGGAAGAGAGGAACTCGACGCGCAGATCCTCAGGATTGGGCCGGTTCTCGGGGAAGTCGATGGCGAGGGTGGCGCCGGCGATGGTTTTGGTGTCCACGGTGTGCAGGAGCTTAACCGCGACGACGACCTTGTCGCCGGGCTTGGCGTTGTCAAAGAGGACCACGGGTTCGAGGTCTTCACCCAGGGCGACGCGGCGGCCGTTGAAGTAGAGGATCTCCGGCATGGGGCCGTTGGCGTAGGCGTGGAGCTGGAACCAGATGCGCGCGCCGGTCAGGTTGTAGCCGTCAAGGGTGTCGGGAACGGTGAAGGTCTGGCGGAGCCAGATGGCGTCATTGGGCGCCTTGGCGGGAGGCTTGAGCTCGGTCCAGCCGGATTCGTCGAGGGAGCTGGCTTCGGCGTGGGCGATGTCGCCGGGGTGCATCTTCCAGGAGCCCGCGGGGAGATCGCCGAGCAGAGTGAGGCGCGTGATGACGTTCTGCGATGAGGCGGGGAGCTTGCCGGCGACGCGGGCCACCTGTTTGGCGACGCGTGCGCGTTCGACTTCCGTCTGGGCTGTGGCGCGGACGGCGAAGGCTCCGGCAGCTATGACAAGTACGGCAGCGCAGGCCCGCGCAGCGGCAGGCCGGGCCAATTTCGAGCTCAAGAACATGGCGAATCCTTTCCCGGGAGAATCTTACGCGAGGAGGTGGAACTGAACACAGTGTTCATATTCTTGAATAACATGATCATTTTCGGCCAGCCGCGTCCCCCGCGGACTGCCCTTGGCTGCCGTGGGTTGACGCATGTTCCTGTTCCAGGGATTCGATGTAGCCGAGCAGCGCGCCCCAGTGATAGAAGCGGTCGCTGCTCTGGACGTCGTCGCCTGAGCCGGTGATGGCATTGTAGTTTTCGTGGACGTGATGGTTCTGGGTCCACTCTTTCAGGAAGAGCGCGTAGGATTTGGCGGCGAAGTCGTGCTGGACCTCGGGCAGATCGTAGTTGCGCAGGCCGAGGTAGACAAGGTAGTTCATGGGCCCCCAGATGCGACCGCGCCAGTAGTTCTGGTCGCGGAAGGCGGGATCGTCGCGAGCGATGGAGGGAATGACGTATTCGCCCCAGAACTCATGCGGGTTGAGCAGGTGCCTGCGAATCATCGTCTGTGCCTGCTCGGGTGTGGCGGCTTTGGCCAGCAGCGGATAAAAGTTGGTCGGCGACAGGCGGGTGATCTTCTTGCCGGTGTGCAGGTCAATGTTGAGGAACATGCTGGCTTGCGGGTCCCACATGGAAGCGAGTTTTGCGCGGTACTTCGCGGCGCGGCTACGGAGTTCTTTGGACTCGGCGCCTTTGCCCAGCGTGTCGGCGATCTGGGCCAGAGCGTCGCAATCGGCCACGTAGAGGCTCATCAGGCCTACGTCGGCGTATTCCAGCAGGTGCGTTTTGGGGTTGTAGACGGTGCCGTCGTACATGGGGCTGTTGTCGAGGCCAGACTCGTAGATGGCGCCCTGCCATGTGCCCACGGAGGCGTCGTCGGGATTGCGGGGCTGGTTCTGGGGATCGCTCCCCCAGGTCAGGTAGCCGTCGAGATCGCGATGCGAGGCCCACCAGCGATTCCAGCGCAGCAGCGGCTCAAAGGCATCTTCGAGAAACCAGCGGTCGTGGAACTTCTGGTAGACGCCGAGCACGGTGATGGCGCCGACGGGCGGCTCGCTGCGGTCAAAGCTCTTCCATCCGCCGGCGCGCGCGAAGTTGGGGACGAAGCCTTCGGGTGTTTCTTCGCGCAGGGTTTCAAGGGCGTTGGCGTAGGCCAGGTTCTTGTCACCCATGCTCGCCAAGGTCGCGGCGAAGAAGGTATCCCAGTCGAAGAGGACATAACCGCCCCAGGAGACGGACCAGACACGGCTGACGGGGGAGAAGACGCGGTGCTGCTCGGGGTCGTAGATGGTGTCCCAGCCGAGGGTGGTCTGGATGGCGTCGAGGATGGGGGCGTTGGGGCCGGCGGCGGCAATGGAATGCTCATAAGCGGATTTCTGGCGAGCAATCACCGCTTGGATTTCGGCAATGCTAAGGGGATTGCCGGTGCTCAACCCCACCGGTTCGGTCAGTGGCGTAGCGAAGTAGTCGTTGCTGCTGGACACGTCAACGGAGATCCCGGCGGAACAAGTGCAATAGGTTGCGGTTGGATGTGTTCCGGCAGCAGAGAAGGTCTCGATGCGGTCGTGCAGACGCATCACCATCCCGGGCCGATCCCAAAGATAGGTCACGCTGAAGACTACAGTCGGCGGGAGCGCGCCCGCGGTATTGCCGAGTGGGGTCACGAGCATGACGAGGCCGTCGCCGTCATGCGCGGATTCGACGCGCCATTTGTGTCCTTTCCAGTCGTAGTCGGCGCTTGTGTAGCTGCCGTCCCAGGCGTGCGGGCCGGGTGTGACGACTTCGGCTCCGCGAGTCAGTCGCCCGATGAGCGCATCGCCAAGCCACGCATCGCCATTCAGGCTGGTGTTGTGCTTCATGCCGACGTGGATGGCGAGACCTTCAGGCAGCAAAACCTGCGTGGCGACGCTGTGCACGTCCCAGGTATTCCAGCCGCGGGCCAGAGAGTTCTCAACGGCTTCGTATTGCGATGAGCGGGGCTGCGGTGGAGTGGCGACCGGCGCGAGATGCGACTGCGCAGCGGCCAGCGCAGCTGCGGCCAGCAGGGCAGTTCCAAAAATGATGGTTCGGTTATGGTTCACGATGTGCCTGTCTCCCAGATCGCAGCGATTCTCGCAATAAAAATACCTCAGGGCTGAAGGCCCGATCTTTTGGTTCGCCACTTTGCCAGGCCTGAAGGCCCAGCCTACCGGTGAGCGCTACACCCAGCCGCCGTCGACGATGTAGCTCTGGCTGGTGATGGCGCTGGAGTCATCGGCGGCGAGGAAGAGAACGAGGCGCGCTACGTCTTCGGGCAGGATGTCGCGTTTGAGGGCCTGGCGGGAGAGGATCTCCGCCTTGTACTCGGGCGTGTACCAAAGCTGCTTCTGGCGCTCGGTGGCGATGGCGCCGGGGAGGACGGCGTTGACGCGAATGCCGTGGGGTCCCAGCTCGTGGGCGAGGGTGCGGGTGAGGCCGACGATCCCGGCTTTAGCCGTGACATACGCGGGCAGCCCCGTGGAGGGAATGATCCAGGAGATGGAACTCATATTGATGATGGAGCCGCGGCCGGCGGCCTTCATGGAGGGCAGCACGGCTTGGATACCAAAGAAATAATGTCCAAGATTCTGCTGCATGCAATGCTCCCAGGATTCCGGGGTGAGGTCTTCGATGCTGTGGCGCTGGTCGTTGCCGGCGTTGTTGACCAGGACGTCCACCGTGCCGAGAGCGGCCAGCACGCGGCGGACGGACTCCCGCAGCGCCTCGGTATCGGTGAGATCGCATTTCAGGTAGACGGGAGCGGTGCATCCGGCGACTGATAGCTCATTGCGAAGCGCGATGGCGGGCTCGTCCTGCACATCGAGGAACGCGACGCGCGCGCCCTGGTGGGCGAAGTGGCGGACAAGGGACTCGCCAATGCCGCTGGCGCCGCCGGTGATGAGGACGCCGCGATCGCGGAGGCTGGGATAGGTGGCGAATTGGGGATCGGGAGTCATAGGTGCGCTTTTCGGCACGCCAGCATGCGTTCGGCGGCGAAGATCAATGCGGTGAATGCGTTAACCGCGGCTGAACCTTCCCACTATATTCCTTGCGGTTGGAGCAGTGGGCGCAGATGGCCTGTGACGAGTGATTTAAATCACTCCACCACAGCAGAAACTGGAGTACGCTGGTATCAATAGCTAGACAATATTCAGCATTGCCGGGCTTCTGCCCCGTTGCGCGCACGTTCCATCGGGCCCCAGGGTTTCCCATCCCGCGCGTGCATTCCCCCGGAGGGACTCTTGCCCGTACAGGCTCATCCTCTCGAAACTTTTTTCCACACTGAAATCTCCGCTGTTTTTGAAGAGAAGCTGGGCATCAGCGATCACGAGTTGACTGCCTATGTGGCGCGTGTGTTTTGCGCCTTCTCGCAAAAGGACCGCTTGTTCCTGCGGCCGGGGTTCCGCGGCTACTCCATCGAGGAGCTGTTTGCCATGATGCGTGATGCCGACCCTGTGCATGGGACAGCGGCATCCTTCGATGTGGAGCGGGCCATGCGCAAGGAGATCGGCGACTACTGCCTGTTTGTGGCGGGCATGATCCCGGAGGTTCTGGATCCGCGCCAGCAGGGCAGGGCGAGGCGGCCGTCTTTGGGCGAGCTCATCCAGGCGGGCAAGGAAAGCTACGCGATCGTGAGCTCGTTCAATGTGTTCGAATACAAGCGCGAGGCTCCGCTGTTTGCCCGCCTCTCCGAGCAGTTTGAGAGATATGTGCTTGGATTGGCACTGGTGCGCGAGGACCTGGGAAAGCGCCTGGCTGAAGTACCGCAAATACGCTAGTCGGTGCTTTCCGGCGGGACTTACATTCCCGGCGCGGCTGTGGCAAAGGCGGCCTGCGGCCAGCGTCGTCGCTCGGCCCACCCTGAAAACTTCTGCGATACCGAGGGCTGCAATTGCGAGGCTGAGCCGGATTTTGTATTATGTGAATGGATTTTGATTGGGGCAACAATATTCTCCTTTCTTCTTATTCGGAGATTTCCCAATGATCGATTCGGCAGCGGTTCGCAACGAAGAGACCCAGAAGACACAGGTCGACAGTGAAACGACCGAACGGTTCATCTCAGAGAAGCGCATCGGCGAGCGCATCAAGCGCCTGCGGCTGAAGAAGTCGATGGGCCTGGTGGAGCTGGGCAAGCACACGGGGCTGTCGGCGAGTTTTCTCTCCCAGTTGGAGACGGGACGCGTGGTTCCCACGCTGCGCAATCTGGCCCGCATCGCCATGGTGTTTTCAAAAGACCTGTCTTATTTTTTTGAGAGCGAGCCGCAAGCGATGTTTCGCGTGCATCGCCGCAAGGATCGGGTTCGGCTGCCGCAAACCGGAGCGGACAATCCGAGCTACTTTTTTGAGAGCCTCGGCTACATGGTTCCGGACCGGCACATGGATCCATATTTTGCGGAGTTCGTGCCGACGTCCGCGCAGCCCAAGGCGCATATGCATCCCGGGTTTGAGTTTCTCTACGTGCTCGACGGAGAACTGGACCTTCAACACGGCGAAAACCACTGCACGCTGGAACCCGGGGATGCGGTCTACTTCGATTCAGCGACGGCGCACTCCTATGTGTGCCATGGAACCAAGGCGGCGAGCGCTTTGATTGTGACGATGCACCAACCGATGGCGGTGCACACGGGGCGCGGGCCGGGGCTGGTGGCAACTGCCCGAGCTACTCCTTTGAACAGCACTCTGACTTCCGGCGAACGGCGATAAGAGTCTTCTGATCCCACACAGCGCTTGCGAGCTCCGCTGCATCTCACCCTGAGCCGGAGGGGACGGGGAGAATGGTGCAGCGTTGGAGCGCAGCGGCGTGGCTGCGTGGAGCCGGGTTTGCTTGTGCGATTGTTCTAAGTGCGCGGACGGCCCCGGCACAGCGCCTCGCTTCCAAGCACGTTCCTAACATTCAAAATGGGCGAATCCTGTATGCGGCGGGGTGCGCGGCGTGCCATGGCGCGAGTGGGAAGGGTGCGCCGAAGACAAGCACGGAGTTCAAACGGCCGAGTACGTTTCCCGATTTCACCAAGTGCAATCAGACGACGCCAGAGACGGACGAGGAGTGGAAGGCGGTGATTGTGCACGGCGGGCCGGCGCGCGGATTCTCGACGATCATGCCGTCGTTCAGCGGGGTGCTGTCGTCGGATCAGGTCGACGATCTGATGGCGTATCTGCGGGAGATGTGCACGAACTCGTCGTGGCCGCGTGGGGAGCTGAACCTGCCGCGCGCGATGGTGACGGAGAAGGCGTTTCCGGAAGACGAGCTGGTGCTGTATGCCCACGACAACGCCACAGGGCCGCCGAATTGGACAACACATGCGATTCATGAAGAGGTTGTGAGCCCGCGCGATCAGATTGAAGTCGACGGGCCGTGGGATCTTCAGCGCGTGAATCACTCGATGGAGAACCACATCGGGGATATGACGTTCGGCTTGAAGCACGTGATGCTGGCGAGCATGCGGACGGGGACGATTCTGAGCCTGCAGAGCGGAGTGATTCCGCCGACGGGCAGCAAGAAGCTGGGTGGGAACGGGACCACGGTGTTCGAGCCGTATGCGGCACTGGATCAGCTTTTCCGAACGAATACCTGGATTCAGTTTCAGATGGGCGCGGATCTGCCGCGGCATCCGAACATCACGCCGCAGAGCATGTTCTATTACACGGCGATTGGGCAGACGTGGTCGCCGGATCATCGGCTGGGGAGCCAGTGGTCGCCGATGGTGGAGTTGCTGGCGAATCGCAATTTGCAGGACGGAGCGAAGACAGACTGGGATGTGCTGCCGGAGCTGCAGGTGACGCTGAGCCCACGCCAGCATATACGCGCGGACTTCGGCGTACGCCAGCCTTTTACCGATACAGCGGGGCGCAAAACCCAGCTTGAGTTTTACATCCTGTGGGACTGGGCCGACGGCAAGTTCTGGGAGGGCTGGTGATGCGGTTCTTTGTTTTTTTTGTTGGCCTGCTTGCGGGGCTGCTTGTCCTCTCGCCTCTTGGATCGGTGCACGCGGCGTCGCAGCCGAAGACGAAGGATGATTTTCGCTTGTCGCGGCGGTGCGTGGCATGCCACGACGGGCTTAAAACTCCACAGGGAGAAGATATCTCGATCGGTCTTCAATGGAACGCGAGCGTGATGGCCAATGCGGGGCGCGATCCGTACTGGCAGGCGAGTCTGCGGCGGGAGACGATCGATCACGCGCCGGCTTCGCTGGAGATTCAGGATGAGTGCTCGACGTGCCACATGCCGATGCAGCACTTGATCGACAGGCTGGCGAACCGGAAGACCGAGGTGTTCCAGTACCTGCCGCTGAACAGGAAACACGATCATAACCTGCAGGCAGCAGATGGGGTGTCGTGCTCCGTGTGCCACCAGGTGGAGGCAACAGGGCTGGGAACGAGGCAGACATTCAGCGGGAATGTGGATGTGGCCGTACCGAAGGACAAGAAGAATCGGCCGGAGTATGGGCCGTTTCTGGTGGATGCGGGGCATCAGCAGATCATGCGCACCTCGACGGCGGGGTTTGTGCCGACGCAGGCGGCGCATATTCGCGATTCGGCGCTGTGCGGCTCGTGCCACACGCTGTACACGATGGCGCGAACGGCGGATGGCAAGCCAATTGGGAAATTTCCGGAACAGATGCCGTACCTGGAGTGGCTCCACAGTGATTATCCGAATCGCTATACATGCCAGGACTGCCACATGCCGGGGGTGGCAGAGCCGGTAAAGATTGCGGCGGTGTATGGGCCGGAGCGGGTGGGCATGCACCGGCATGTTTTCGTCGGCGGGAACATTCTGCTGGAACAGTTGTTAAACGAGCATCGGAGCGAGTTGGGCACGAAGGCGACGGTGCGGGAGATGGACGACGGCTATCAGCGGACGAAGAAGTTTCTGGAGACGGAAGCGGCGAGCGTGAGCATTGGCGGGATTGCAGAAATGAGCCGCGGAGTGGATTTTCAGGTCATCGTCGAAAACCGGACGGGGCACAAGCTGCCGACGGCGTATCCCTCCCGACGGGCGTGGTTACATGTGACGGTTCGCGATGGCAACGGCCGGATCGTATTTGAGTCGGGGGCACTGCGGCCGGATGGATCGATTGTGGGAAATGTGAATGACGAGGATCCGCTCAAGTATGAGCCGCACTATGCGGTGATCACGCGGCCGGATGAAGTGGAGATCTACGAGCCGATTCTGAAGGATCCGGCGGGGCACGTGACGACGGGGATCATTGCAGCCGCAGGATATTTGAAGGACAACCGCATTTTGCCGACTGGGTTCGACAAGAAGACGGCGCAGCCGGATATTGCTGTGATCGGCAAGGCGGCGGACGATCCGGGGTTTGTGGGCGGGTCGAGCACCATCCGGTACGTGGTGAACACCGGCGGCGCGAAAGGGCCGTTCCGAGTAAAGGCGGAACTGTGGTACCAGCCGATTGGTTTCCGCTGGGCGCACAACCTGGGTTTCTATAAAGCGATGGAGACGCAGCGAATGGTGCGCTATTTCGATGAGGATGCGAGCCGGTCGGCGGTGCGGCTGGCGTATGCGGAGGCGACGCGATGAGCGTTGCGTGCATGTGCGCAGGCGGCACGAAGTCATGTTTAACATCCGGCCTTTGAGGCGTTTCAGGCATCCTTCTACTTTGGCCGCCCTTCCTAACTGGCATGAAGATGCATGCGCGCAGTTCGCGCGGAAACCATCACAGCCCCTTTCACGCCGGAGTCTTTGTGAGCGAGGTGGTAGCCGCCTGCGGGTTATGGGTTCTATTCGTATCGAGCTCGATCAATCTGCATGAGATGTACGTAGGCGCTGCGTGTGTGGTGCTGACGGTTGTTTTTGGATCTTCGGTGGCCCGCAGCCTGGGACTGAACCTCACCCTGCGCTGGCGAGACATGGCGCAGGCGCTGCGAATTCCGTGGTACGAGCTGACGGGCAACTGGACGCTGACACTCGTTCTGATCAAGGACCTGTTGCACATCGCGCCGGCGGAGAATCGGTTTCGCGTGTGCGGGTTCGATTCAAGCAGGCATGACCCGGTGCGCATTGCGCGGACGGTGATGGCGGTGGCGTTCAGCTCCTCGGCGCCGAACTTCATTGTGATTGGAATCGATCCCGGGCAATCACGGATGCTGTTTCACCAGATCCAAAGCACGCCTCTTACCCGCATGGCGCAGGAGCTGGGGGCGAAGCGATGAATGCGGTGCTTGCGAACCCGTGGTTCTGGGCCGGGGCGGGAGTAACCGCGTCGCTGGCTCCGTGCGCGCTGGTGTGCCTCATCGGCGGGCCAGAGCGACGGCTGGTGGGCGTGGAGATGGCGGGCATTCTCATTACGATTGCGCTGGTTCTCTTCGCGATGGGGTTCGGACGTTCGATTCTGATCGATCTGCCGCTGGCGCTGGCCATCATGAGTTTCGGCGGCGGCCTGGTGTATGCACGATTTCTGGAAAAGCATCTATGAGCGCTCACGCCATAGCGGTGGATGTACTGCTGGGGTTGGCTGTGGCGGCCTGCTGGCTGGGCGTGATCGGGATGTTGCGAATGCCGCATCCCACCCAGGCGCTGCAGTACCTTCAGCTGCCGGGAGTGGCCATGTTCGCTGTGACCGTGGCTCTGTTCCTCAAGACCGGGCCGAGTTCCGCGGCATTCAAGACGGTGCTGATTGCCATCGTCCTCATGGGCATTAACTCGGTAGTAACGCACGCAACCGCGCGGGCCTTTCGCGTGCGCCATCTGGGGCACTGGGAGCCACTGGATGGCGATCCGATTGAGTTTGTGCCCAGTTCGCATCATCCGGAGAAACGGCCATGATGTGGGTGGGCGCGGGGATTCTCCTTCTCGTTGGCGTGAGCGGATTCGCTGTAGTGACTACGCGCGATGTGACCTGCCAGGTGCTTGCATTGGGGTTTTACGGTCTTATCACAGCGTTGATGTTCTTCTTCTTTCAAGCGCCGGACGTGGCTCTCTCGCAGATCACAGTTGGTGCGGTGGCGCTGCCGCTCATGGTGATGCTGGCGATCTCGCGGATGCGCTTCCGCGAGTCGCGGCTGCAGGCGCGGAAAGAGGGTCCGAAGCATGGGAAAGGAGGCAGCGAGCGTGAGTGACCGTGTGCGGCTGCTCGTTTTCCTGATCTTCGGAGGGCTGTTTCTGGGAATCTACTGCTACTCCTCCATGAATCTGCCGGCGTGGGGCTTTTATCGCGGGCCGTATGGATACGCGATCGCCGGCATCGCTGTGTACGAGCGGCACGCCACCGATGTGGTGAACGCTATCAACTACGACTATCGCGGCTTCGACACACTGGGTGAGGAGTTCATCCTCTTCACGGCCGTCCTTGGCGTCATGCTCCTGCTGCGGCGAGAGAACGGAGCATCGAAGAAGGGGCCGGGCAAGGTCCCCGACGTGCAAGTTCTGAGTACGACGATTCAGGCAGTGACGATGCCCGCGGTGTTTCTGACTGTCATCTTCGGGCTCTATATCGGATTGCATGGGCAGCTTACACCAGGCGGAGGATTTCAGGCCGGCGTTATCCTTTCGACCGCATCGCTGCTTGTGTATATCGCGCAGAACACCGAGGCGTTTCGGCGTATTACATCCCACACCGTTGTGGAAGTGATTGAAGCGGTCGGCGCCGGAGGCTATGCGCTCGTGGGGCTCACGCCGCTACTGATGGGAGTGCCGTTCCTGACGAATTTTCTGCCCCTGGGCCAGACGGGCGATGTATTTTCATCGGGCACCATTGCAGTCATCAGCGCGCTGGTAGGCGTGGAGGTGACGGCGGCATTTCTGATGGTGATGTTTACGTATTTGCAGGAGATCATTCGCGGGCACGTGGCCGATTCCTGACAGGGCCGTTGCCACAACAGAGTTGGAAGGAGTGTTATGCCCCCGCATTTATCCATGCTTCCTTATGTTGTCGCCGCATGGTTGTTCTTCTGTGGCCTCTACGGCATTGTGACCAGCCGGCATCTGGTGCATTGTGTGGTGTGCCTTGCCGTTTTGCAAACAAGCACGTACATGCTGCTGCTGGGCATCGGGTATCGGCTGGGCGGCTCGGCGCCGGTATTTGCGGACATCGCGCCCGGCAAGTTGACTGTGGATCCCATTGTGCAGGCTCTGATGCTGACCGATGTGGTTGTGGAAGCGGTAGTGGTGGCGCTGCTGCTGGCAATTGTGGTGAAGGCATACGAGAAGTCAGGCTGCATCGATCCGCGCGACATGGGGACCCTCAGAGGGTGAGGTTACGCGCACGATGAGCACGCTGGCCCATTTGGTGAACACGCTGCCTGGATTGCCGGTGGCGTTCCCGCTGGTTTGTGCGGCGCTCCTGGCCGGCTTGCGCAAGGCACTGCCGCGGGCGCTGACGGACGCGTTGGCGCTGACCGCGGCGGCGGCGGATTTTACGGTGTGCGCGTGGCTGCTGCTGCTGGCGCACGCGCACACCATCGTCTACTGGTTCGGCAACTGGTATCCGCGCGGTTCGACCGTGCTTGGCATCGACTTTGTGATCGACGTTACGGCGGCGGGGCTGGCGACGCTCTGCTCGGGGCTGATGTTGCTGGCGCTGCTGTTCTCGTGGCGCTACACGGATTCAGGCTCCGATCACTTTCAGCCGCTGATGATGGTGTTTCTGGCGGGGATGTGCGGATTTTGCCTGACCGGTGATCTGTTCAACATGTTCGTGTTCTTCGAACTGATGAGCACGGCGGCGTTCGCACTGACGGGCTTGAAGACGCGCGAGCCGGCGCCGCTGCAAGGCGCATTCAATTTCGCTGTGACCAATACCGTAGCGGCGTTCATGGTGCTGACGGGGATCGCATTCCTCTATTCCGTCACAGGCGCACTCAACATGGCGCAGATCGGCCTGGCCCTGACCCACCGGCACGATCCCGTAGTTCTGTTTGCGTGCGCGCTGATCACGTGCGGGTTCTTTACCAAGGCCGCGATTGTGCCGTTTCACTTCTGGCTGGCCGATGCGCATGCGGTTTCTCCCACCCCGGTGTGCGTGCTGTTTTCAGGGATCATGGTGGAGCTGGGCCTGTATGCGGTATTGCGCCTGGATGCAGTGATCTTTGTGCCGGCCATGGATGGGAAGGCGGCGGCGCTGCGGGCAGTTCTGGTGGCGTTTGGAGCGGTGACGGCGATTCTCGGCGGCTTTATGTGTTATGCCGAGCACCACATCAAGCGCCTGCTGGCGTTCTCGACGATATCGCATGCGGGGCTGATGCTGGTTGCCATGGCGCTGCAGGGTCCACTGGCGGCGGCGGGATTCCTGGTGTATCTGGCGGGGCATGCATTCGTGAAGTCAAGCCTGTTCTTTGTGGCGGGGATTCTTCTGCACCGACATCGGACGGCGAGCGAACCGGCGCTGTTTGCAAAGGCGAAAGATCAGCCACTGGTGGGCGGGTTGTGGTTTCTGGGCGGATTGGGGCTCGCCGGCGCGCCGGGATTTTTGACCGTGTATGGCGATGCGCTCACTTCGCACGCCGCAGAGCCGCTGGGAATGGAATGGGTGAGCTATCTATTCCTGGTGAGCGGAGTGCTGACGGGGGGCGCGGTATTTCGTGCGGGCATGCATGCATTCCTGGGATGGGGCGGTGAGCCGATCAGCGATCGCGCGGCCGAGGTGGATGAAAAACCGGAGACCAGCGGGGACGACAACCGTACGCCGTGGTATCTGGTTGCGCCGCCCACGATTTGTTTGGCGGCGGCGATCGGGGTGACGTTCGTTCCCGGAATTCGCGAACAGGTGCTGCTGGCTGCGAACAGGTTGTGGAATCAGGCCGGCTATCTGCACGAGGTGTACTTTCGGCAGATGCTCGTGAGCCCGAGGCCGCACGCGGAAATGGGAGCGAGCGAGGCGGCGATGCACGGCCTGATTGCGGTGGCCGGCGGCCTGCTGCTGGCGTGTACGTCGGTGTTTCGTCTGCGACTGCGGCGCATGTTTCGAGCCGGAGCGTTTCTGGAAGGTCCGTTGTGGATGCTGCGGCTTTTGCAATCGGGGCACATTGGCGACTACGTGGCGTGGATGACGATTGGGATAAGCGTGGTGGGGGCGGCGTTTCTCATCCTGCTTCGGTAGCTGCCGCGGCAGATCCGCGAAGTGGCAGGTGCGGCCGCAATGCATTTTGTGAAACACTGGACGCGAGACGTGCCACTCGAAGGACGGAACCGGTGCGCAGCACAATAACATGCGTGCAAGAGAAGGGCCTGTAGCTCAACGGTTAGAGCAGGGGACTCATAATCCCTTGGTTGGGGGTTCGAATCCCTCCGGGCCCACCATTTCATTCGCCGATAAAGACCTGATAACGGTGGCTCATCGTGGCGTTTGCTCCTCCGTGGTCGCTGTCACTTCGCGGATTTTTGGTGTACGGGTTCGAGGAGACCAAGATTGTCATTTTAGAAACACACCAATTCGATCCAAAGAAGCGGACGATCACATTCCCTTCCACGATAAACGGTGAGAGCCGGACCGTACACCGAGCCAAAATACCACTGAGCTCTTTGCTCGAGCAGTGGCAATCCCCCACGTCCAGCACGGGCCGCTCGTGTTTTCCCGAAGTAAGCGGGCAAGGATGGCAAGATTCGCCTACGCCGGTTCCTCGCCTGCTGGCGCACTCCACAGGCTGCCTGGTTGGGAGATATCACCTACATCGCAATTCATTTCTTTGAGTTCTTCCATCTCTGGATGACAATCATCTTTGTCGATCCGCAGACGTCGAATCTGATCCGATAGTATCTGGAGCGGTGGTGTTATTCTGAGGCTCTTTGGGAATCCAAATCCAGCAGGAAGAACTTGAGGTGGCCTGTTTGCAGCACGACGTGACGGGATTAGATTTTGGGCGCGAAGTTGAGCTACTTTTGTCCGAGCCAATTGAAGCTGCAAGCGAGCGCGAGGCGACGGCATTTGATCAAGCGGCGGGTCCTTGTTCACGGAGAGTCGTCCTCTTCGGTGCGGGGGGAATGGGCCGCCGAACTTTGGCAGGAGTTCGCAGGGTGGGAATCGAACCGCTCGCCTTCGCTGACAACAATCAGAACGTCCATGGCATGACTATTGACGGCGTGCCGATCCTTTCACCGTTGGATGCTGCTAAGTTATACGGGCGAAATGCGGTGTTCGTAATAACGATATGGAGCAGCTTCGCGAAGGACACCATGCGGCAGCGTATCGACCAACTCTCTGCGCTGGGGTGTGAGCGAATAGTCCCCGCGGGCTTGCTTTTTTGGAAGTATCCAGAATTCTTCCTGCCCTTTTTTCCGATGGATCTCCCGCACAAGGTTCTACTCGATCCTCTTAATATCAAGAAGGCTCTAGGTCTTTGGGCTGATCGAGATTCGCATCAGGAATTCGTGGCTCAACTCCGCTTCAGGCTTCTGATGGATTTCGATTCTATGGGACGCCCTCGCGGCCTGGATGCTTACTTTCATACTGGTCTCTTCGATCCAAGCCCCGAGGAGGTATTCGTCGATTGCGGTGCATTCGATGGTGATTCGATTGAAGATTTTGTGCGGGCACGTGGCTCGAAGTTTCGGGAAATTCTCGCGTTTGAGCCGGATCGTGAGAATCTAAGAAAGCTCGACGAGAGACTCAACGGATTGCCGTTCGATGTCCGAGAGAGGGTGACTGTCATACCGTTTGCATTGGGAGCTAAGAAAGGAATAGTAAGCTTTTCTGCGGCGGGCTCAGATCAGTCCAGAATAGGACAGGGCAGTGAATCGGTCCAGATGGTTACGCTTGACGAGTCTCTTCAATCAAAGCATCCGTCATTTATTAAATTCGATATTGAAGGTGGCGAGCTGGCTGCAATCATGGGCGCCCGGAGAATCATAAACGATCACCGACCGGTTCTCGCCGTGAGTGTCTATCACGAACAAGCTCACTTATGGCAAATTCCCAACCTCCTTGCGAGTGTGTGCACGAATTACTCCTTCTACCTGCGACCACATGGTGCGGAGGGTTGGGATCTGCTCTGTTACGCAATTCCGCGGGAGAGAACACTGCAATAGGCGCTCTTCGATCGGCCTGCGCGTTCAGGAAGTGTGGTGCTCTCGTCACATTCGCCGAGATCATCTTAAGATAGCTTTGTCTTGATGCGGGGCCAAGCGCTTTTATCGCGAGTGGGGTATGACGGTGAATCGCACGCGGCGCAACATTTGCGGCGGACGGTTCAGCCGCGGTCGATATTGACGGCGCCCAACGAGGAGTGGGCTATTGACGGGCCGGATCCCGGCGCTGCAGGCAGCCCTGGGCGGCATCATTCGCAGCGTCGAGGCGAAGGATGGGTACGCCTGGATGAACTGGAGACGACAGTAGCTCACTGTCGATTCCGTAGGTGGATCATAGCGAGGGATTCTGATCGTAACACTCGCTGGCCATATGGGTGAGAATCGGGCACAATGCTGAGGCGATCTGACAATCCCGAAGAGAGCAATTCAAAAGATCCGCCTTTAATTGCTGCCTCCTGATTCTTTCCGGTGGGAATCGAAGTTTAGCCCAGTACCAAACACTGGGAGCTTGCAATCGTGTGATATTCTGGGCTGAAACCAGCAAGAAATCACCTCTCAAGGGATCGTCCCAACGATCGATAGGACCGATGCACAATGGTCAATAAGGCGAAGCTGGTCAGATCGGGTTTCCTCCGACTTGGCTTCAATCTAAACATACGAACCGATTCTGCTCGCGTCCTCCAGTTCATCAAGAAATTGCAGCCGCAGGACTGCGGAATCGAATTGACTCGTATTGGAGGGCCGGGAGACGGCGGGTACTTGATCCCGCGCGATTTGGAAGGGATCGAATACTGCTTCTCGCCGGGAGTCAACACAATTTCAAATTTCGAGAATGAACTGGCTGATTTGCACATCAAGTCATTCATGGCGGACTATTCTGTCGATGGGCCTCCGGTAGCTAGGCCCGAATTCACGTTTGACAAGAAGTTCCTCGGCTCAACTGACGGCGGCCACTTCATGACTCTCTCCTCTTGGAAGGATAAGTACCTCGGCAAATACGCTGGGGATCTACTCCTTCAGATGGATATTGAAGGTTGTGAGTACGAGGCGATTCTAAGCACTCCAGACAGCCTGCTTAACCAATTCAGGATCATGGCGATAGAGTTTCATTTTCTCGACCGCCTGTTTGATCCTTTTGTATTCTCATTGATTTCGTCCTGCTTCGATAAAATCCTCCAGTTCTTTTACGTAGTGCACGCGCATCCGAACAACTGCGGCAACAGCGTGGCGGTTGACGGTATCGAAGTGCCGGAGGTCATTGAGTTCACATTTATCAATAAGAGGCGCGCAAGACCTGTCGGTCCGCAGTTGTCGATTCCTCACAAGCTTGATGCAGACAATAAGCCCACCGCTCCTTCTTTACACCTCCCGAAGCATTGGTACGCTTCGCAATAGTTTCGCTGGGGTGGTGTGCATTCTGGGGCTGATCCGAGCTTCGTTAGGATAAAGCCGATTCCTGTAAAATAGAGGGCGGCCAATTCATTTTCGTACCGACTGGCAGGAGCCCATGGCAATAGAAACTCCACTTCCCGAATTGAACGAGCGAGCCGATCTTCCTCTAGATCCGGGAACGAGGGGGCGCAGTTCGAAACATGCCGAAGAAGTCTCTTTGCTGGATCTCCTGGTCGGCGTTGTGGAGCGGAAGCGCGTTGTTCTCTGGGTCACAGCCGGCTTCGCGGTTTTGGCGATCATAATCTCACTGCTGCTGCCGATACGATTCACTGCAACCGTGACTCTGCTGCCGCCACAGCAGAATTCCTCGATGGGCGCTGCTCTGGCTTCGCAGTTGAGTTCAATTGGCAGCATGGCGGCGCTGGCCGGTAGCAGTTTAGGCCTGAAGAATCCTAACGAAATGTTCACTGCGCTACTGAAGAGCCGCACCGTGGAAGATGCGATGGTGCAGCATTTTGACTTGAAAAAGGAATACCACGCGCGCTATATGTCCGATGCGCGCAAGGCCTTTGAAAAGGCATCTTCGGTCGACGGGAGCGGTAAGGACGGCCTGATCCATATTTCAGTTGAAGACAAGGATCCTCGACGCGCCGCGGAGTTGGCCAACGGCTACGTGGAGCAGTTTAGGTCCCTTTCGGAGCATCTCGCCATCGGCGAGGCCGCGCAGCGCAGGCTGTTCTTCGAACAGCAGCTCGAACAGAACAAAAACAAACTTGCAGACGCAGAAGAAGCACTCAAGGAAACTGAGAGTAAGACCGGAGTAATTCAACTAGACAGTCAAGCGCGAGCGCTGATCGAATCCGCCGCCTCATTGAGAGCTCAGATCGCCGCCAAGGAAGTGCAGATTCAAGCCATGCAGTCGTATGCTACCAGCCAAAACGCAGAGTTGATCACAGCGGAGCACGAGTTGGCCGGCATGCAAGCTCAATTGGCCAAACTCGGCGGAAGCGAGGACCTAGCCAGCGGATTAATCGTTCCCAAGGGGCAGGTACCGCAGGCGGGCTTGGAATACGTGCGCAAGCTACGCGACGTGAAATATTACGAGACCATTTTTGATATTTTGGCCCGACAGTATGAAATCGCCAAGCTGGACGAAGCGCGGGAAGGTGCATTGATTCAGGTAGTCGATCCCGCCATCCCACCCGAGAGGCGCTCCTTCCCTAAGCGTGGACTGATCGTGATCGGAGCGACCGTGGTGGGATTCCTGTGCGGGATAATGACGGCGGCTTTTCTTGCCGGTTTCCAACGCCTCAAGGATGATCCGGAAACCAATGCGAAGCTTTTTCGGCTCCGCAAATCCCTTTTGCTCAAGAGCTAGATGGCGTCTTAGCTGGTGCTGTTTCTCAATAACAGCACCTATGCAGGCTGTGGGGGCAACGCCCGTATGCAGTCAGCAATTTGTCGCGGCAGGTCTTCATGGCGGTTCGAAAAGCCCACGGTACCTGCCAAAGCTAATCTGACGATGTGGCTACTGGAAGTTGAGCGGTTGTCCTTCCTGACTCATCGCCGGAACAGCTGGATCGCGCGCACAGCAGCGGTGAATGGACGGCTTCAATGCTTACTCTTCCTCTAGCGGCGAAATCAGCATCTGTCGATGAAACTCGTCGCGGGGCAGGCGCGGCGCCATGTCTTCCATGGGAAGACTAACAATGGTCCCGTCAGGGCGCGTCGAAGAAGTGGCGCGCGGCAAAGTAGGCTGGTCGGGGAACACATGCACAGCGCAAACCACCGGACCGTCGCTGGCGAGCGCTTCAGTCACCTGCTCGCGAATGCGACTATGGTCGCGGATTTCCATGGAGCGAATACCGTAGGCTTCAGAAACCTTAGTAACGTCCGGAAGGGTAAGATGACTCGCGGGGTCACTGCCTACGAGTCGGCCCTGAAAATGATTCTGCTGCATGGCCACGATGGAAGCGTAAGTCCCGTTGGCGAGAATGAAGAACTTCACAGGCAAATGGAGCCTGCGAATCGTTTCGAGATCCTGAATGTTTAACTGGAACCCGCCATCGCCATTGACACAGATGGTGCGCCTGCGACCGCTGGCGAGGCAGGAGCCGATGGCGCCAGGCAAGCCCGTGCCCATGGCGCCAAGGCTGGGTGCGTTGACCACCCGTTGACCGGCTTTCATTCGAAAGCATTGCAGGAAAATGTCGCTGCAGGCTCCAGAACTGCCGGGCGCCAGCACGTCGTCCGCAGTGCAGAGATCAGAGAGCACATCGACGAGTACATAGGTATTCACCCCGCCTGTCCGGGCCCAGAACTCCGGCAAAATGACCGGGTAATCCGCCAACCACTGCTTTGAACGCCGCAACCAGGAGGAAGCATCGGTTGGTGCAGTATTGCCCAGCTGACGCAGAAACTCATGCAGGAAATCAGCGGCGTCAGACTCGATCGCGACATCGATTGGCATCTCGAGCTTGGCCAATTCGTTGGCGTCCACATCCACGACGACCTTGCGAGCTGCCCGGGCAAAATTACGGTGACTGAACGCCACTTGCGGCCGATCGAGACGTGCCCCGAGCACCAAGATCCAGTCTGCATTCTGCTGGGTGAAGTTGGCTCCTCGCGAGGCGATCGAACCGGGACGACCACAGAAGCACGGATGGTCCTCCGGAAGCATGTCCATCGCCTTCCACGTTAACAATGTCGGGATCGACAACCGACTCACAGCCCGTTCGACCAAGCCCTCGTTGTGCGCCTGCCGGGCCCCGTTACCGATCAGAACAACGGGCCGCTCGGCCTTCCTAAGGAGTTCGATGCTGTGTGCGACCAAACCTTCTAGCTTGATTTCGAGAGCCGATGCCCGCGGCGCCACGTAAGGCGTAAGGTCGTTCTCCTCAACCCGTGCGGCTTGAACGTCTAACGGCACGTCGATCCATACCGGACCCCTGCGGCCGGTCGTGGCCAGGTGCCAGGCTTTCTCCAGTTCATAACGGACGCGGAGGGGATCCATCAGCGTAACTGCGTACTTGGTCACGGGAGTGACAATGGAGACAATGTCCAACTCCTGAGGGCCCAACGAGCGCACCCCCTTTCCCGTGAGGAGATCAGCGCGCTTCACCTGGCCGGATATAAATATGCAAGGTGTGGAATCGAGCCATGCGCTGGCCAAACCCGTGATGGCATTGGTGCCGCCCGGCCCCGTAGTCACTAAGGCTGCACCCGGAGTTGAGTTGAACTCGCTGTACGCCTGGGTAGCAAAGGAAACTGCCTGTTCATGGAGACAGCAGACGTAATCCATCCCCGGACAGTTGCCAAACGAGTCGACAAGATGCATTGCACCGCCGCCCGTCAACATAAAAACGTCGCGGACGCCATGGTCGCTCAGGAATTTCGCTATGAAGTCAGATACCTTGATCACTTTTCCACCAGCTCGAGTATGCGACTGAGGGTCGTCGTCTTAGTCTCTTTTGCCTGATTCCAAGGCTGGGGCCAGGCGAAAGTCCTCAGGCCCAGATTCGCAGCCTGAGCCAAATTGTCTGGAGTGTCATCTATCAGGGCATCGCCCCTGCCCAACCAACGCAGATAGTCGCCCTTGCTGAGATCATACGCTGGGGCAGACTGCGGCGGCCGCGACGGCACAACTGCTACGGTGCGAATCCAGCAGCCAAAGTGACGCATGACCCAAGCGGCCACCGCCGGTGCGGACTCCAACGGGCGCGCCGTCAATGCCACGTGCCGAAAATACGCACCCTGGTCCGCAAACCAACGGAGCAGTTCTGGATCGGGAGCCAAGGCTTCCCCCTTCGCGGTTGCGCGAAAGGCGTCAATCGAAGCCAGGTATGTTTGACGTTCAATGCCCAGGATTCCATCTGGCGGGTTTACGCTCAAATGCTCATAGCGCAATTGGCAATCGGGGTGATTCGGCAACCAGGCATTCTCAAACCAGGCACGCATCAGGTCGTTTAGAACGTCGTCCACGTCCCAAACCAGCGTCTTCATGGCGTGATCCAATGGGTTACGTATGTTTTGCGGTTACGGTTGGAACTGATTGCCTCATCCGTATACCACGAGTCATCCGGTGCATACGAGGACGATACTTCTTCGATCACCGCTCCGGTCTTTGTCCAAAACGAATGGCGAACGCCGCAGGGGATGGAAAGCACCTTATTAGGTCCAAACGTGAACTGCTTTCCATCCAGATCGACCGTTACCTCTCCATAAAGGACATGGTAGGTCTCGTCCTTTTGGTTATGCCACTGCTCGGGGTGCTTCTGCCCGGGAAGGACTACCATCAGCCGTTTGCAGTATTCGCGGTTAACGACTGTAATAACAGTCAATCCAAACTGCCGGAACTTCTCGATGCCGTAGTGATGAGAAATTTCGAGGTCGCACTCGCCAGGTACCTGCACTTTGCTCTTCTTAATCAGCGCCTTGACATCCTTGACGATGTCAAGAACCTGCTTGCGGCTGTCGTGTGCAGTGACATCGGCAGCCATGACCGGTCTATTCGCAGCTAAATTGACCTGCGATCTGTATTCCTGATACTTACCGAAGTCTTGCGCTACCAGCTGTCCGGCGACATTGGGCATTGCGAAGAAGACATTATCATGCTTGATGATTTCGCCGGCCGCAACGGGCTCGCGAACAAAAGCCCCGCGCGCCAGATCGCGCAACGCCTGCTTTTCTCCGGCGGGCGCTTCGTAGCGCTGCGTCGAATCGCCGAGCATGGTGTAAGCTTCGGCAGCAGATTGAAGCCAAAGGCGGCCCTGTTCCGGACTGACACTGTAGGCGTTCAAGGCATAGTTGTCCGTCGGGAGGCCGGCATGCTTCTCGAAGATTGTCGCGCCCAAGGCGATCGCCATCTTGACGGCTTCGTAGTTCTCCGGCCTCTCGTGGGTCGAATAGCCGACCTCGAGATTGGGATAGCGGTCCTTCAGAAGCGCGATCTGATTCAGGTGCAGATGCTGGTCCGGAGCCGGATATTCGCCGACGCAATGCATGAGTGAGAACTTCTTGTCGCGATGTAAGAAGAAGCTGACGACCTTATCGATCTCTTCCAGCGGACCTCCCGCTGTCGAGCAAATGATTGGCAGATCGTGTGTCGCAATGCGCTCCAGTAGAGACCAGTCGCTCATGTAGCAACTTGGCACCTTCATGAAGTCAAAGCCGTGCTCGACGATCTTGTCGACCGAGACTTCGTCCCATGGAGTGCACATGGATAGAAAGCCATTGGCCACGATCGCATCCTTGATCTGCTTGTATTCGTCCCAGGTCAGGTGCGTCTCAGAGAAACGCTTGACGTACTTCAGGTCGAAGCGTTGCGTGTAATCGGGGTGGATGCACGAAGCGAGATCGCGGTATTGCAGCTTGATGCAGAAAGAGAAAGGGAAGCCGTGACAAACCGCCCGCAATGCCTCAACAATACGAATCCCATGCTGCACATCGCCCATGTGATTGTTTGCCATCTCGAAGACGAACATCGGCCGTCGCGCCCTGTCCTGCATGCAAATCTCTCCTGGCCCGATTGGGCGTTGAAATCATTGGAGCGATGATCCTGACGAAGCTGCGGGGCGGCTCTCCAGCCGCAGGAGCCTCTTCATTGTCCCGCGATTGCTCTCAGGTTCCCGACACCCGATGAACGTGGCTCGGTTCCGGGGCAGACGTGCCGATCAAATTATCTGACATGGCCCTACCCTAAGGCGCTCCACAGGACTGCCCAGCTCGGCCGGTGGTGCGCACGATACTCCCGCCGAGGATATGCTGGTAACGTGAAACCATTACCTGATAAAGATCTGGAGCACATCCTTAACTATACCAGACCGCTCTGGGACAATCTCCGCAGCCGACGGCTGTTCCTCACCGGTGGGACGGGTTTTTTCGGGGCCTGGCTGGTGGAGAGCCTGAGCTACTGCAATCGACGGCTCAATCTTCAGATGGAAGCGGCCATTCTCAGTCGCGATCCGGAATCGTTCCTTCGCCGGATGCCTCACTTGTCGGGTGATCCCGCTTTGCGCCTCGTCAGGGGTGATATACGCGACTTCACGTTTCCGGAGGGCGGTTTCGATTTTGTCCTTCACGCAGCAGCTCCCACTTCCACGGACGCTGCTTCCCGCCCGACTGAACTGCTCAGCATCCTGCTCGACGGTACCAGGCACGTGCTCGCGTTCGCCCGGGCAGCAGGGGTAGGGAAATTTCTCTTCGTCAGTTCGGGTGCGGTTTACGGACCGCAGCCCCCGACCCTGAGCCATATTCCAGAGGACTATCTGGGTGGCCCGGACTGGCTGAATCCAGCCGCTGCCTATGCCGAGGGCAAGCGGATTGCTGAGCAGATCTGCGCTCTCCACGCGGTGGACTCCGAGATGAGAGTGCGCATCGCCCGATGCTTCGCCTTCGTTGGCCCGCACCTGCCGCTCGATCAACATTTTGCCATAGGCAATTTCATTCGCGATGCCCTCTCGGGGAGAGATATTCAAATTCGGGGCGACGGCACCCCAATGCGTTCGTATCTTTACGCTGCCGATCTGATGATCTGGCTTTGGACCATTCTGTTGCGTGAGGCGGAACCGGAAATACGAACCCAGGTCTTCAACGTCGGGTCGGGCGATGCCATCAGCATTCGCGCTCTGGCCCGCGAGGTGGTGGGTGCTCTGGGCGTGGGGGTAAAGATCGAGATTGCCAGGCAGCCCAGTCCGGGAGCACCGCTTTTGCAGTACGTCCCCGATGTGCGAAAAGCAGAAGCTACTCTGGGACTAAAACCGCTGATTGGACTGAGGGATGCGATTCGGCGGACGGCTGCTTGGCATTTGGGTTGGCAACCAGATCCGAGCTTGGTAAATTGAGAAGTGTCTGACCTTCCACCAACTCGAAAATACAAGATTGACAATTGGCCGCCATCAAAACCCCAATCGTTGCCGGGAACACCACCCATACAATGCCCGAGAACCGTGTCTTTTTTCCGGCGCTGGACGGAATGCGCGGAATCGCCTTCATCATGGTTCTCTTACAGCACTATTTTGGACTCCCCTGGGGCTGGACGGGCGTTGATCTTTTCTTTGTTCTTTCGGGTTTTCTGATTTCCGGGATCCTCTTCGATACCCGCAACAGCGCCCATTATTTCCGCAATTTTTACGTGCGCCGAACACTCCGCATTTTTCCGTTGTACTACGGTATTATGCTAGCCCTGCTCTTGACCTTTCCGCTTTTTCGCTGGCGGTGGACATGGCATTGGTTAGTTTGGGCCGTCTACCTCGGCAACTTTGCACGATTCGTTCACCCATATGTGGCGGCGTCCCCTCTTGAACGACTGGCGGATTTCCAACCGGTTGGGTTTCTGGGCCACCATCAAGTTACACCATTCCTAGGACATTTCTGGTCCCTATGCGTCGAAGAGCAGTTTTACCTGGTATGGCCTCTCATCGTTTTCTGGATTCGTGATCGCCGCAAGTTAATGTGGGTGTGCGCTTCTACTCTTCCAGTGTGCCTCGTCTTGCGATTGCTTGGCCAGCACTTCTTGCCAGCGTGGATGCTGGATAACGAGATACTTTACCGAGCAACGCCATTTCGTGTGGACGCACTGCTTCTAGGCGGATTGGTCGCATTATGGCTGAGGGGCGGGAAGGGGGATAGGTTGATCCGCCTGGGCAATCGCCTTTTCCCGTTTGCGCTGGCTTTCATGGTAGGCTCGGCAATGGTTATAGCCAACGGCCATTTGTTCCGAGTGCCCTATCTGTATCCCTCGTGGAAGTTCACTTGGGGACTTACTGTCATCGATCTTTTTTCTGCGTTGCTCATACTTGCGTGCTTGCGCGAGGGCTCGATTACCAATCGCACCTTACGCCTCCCCCCATTACGATGGCTCGGACGCATTAGCTACGGGGCGTATGTGCTCCATGATATTCCGCATCTCTTCTACTTGCAGCTCGGCCATAAAATCTTGCCCAGACACACGACCTCCTGCACCACCGCCGTGGCCTTTTTCGGGACTCTTGGTCTGGCATGGCTAAGCTTCCGCTTCTTTGAGAGCCCGTTTCTTGACTTGAAGGAGCGTTGGACCATCCGCGATTAGCTGATCGACCGCATGTTACCCGCAAGCCTCGAACGCCGGGCAATCAGCTCTTTTCGATCTATCCGGCGACCAGCCGCTCAAAGCTCCTGGCGAGCATGGGGTCAGCGCAGGACCGGGAGGTTCTCTGGAGATGAACCGCTCAACTCGCCTGCGGGGCCTAGGGAGCGCTGGACAAACGCAATGAGAACGTCGGCGGTGAATTGCAGCATAGCCGGTGTGAGCCCAGGGTAAAGCCCTATCCAAAACACGTTGTTCATCACAAAGTCCGTGTTCGGCAGCGATCCTATGACACGGCGTTCACACTGTTCATAAGCCGGCTGTCGCAGTAGATTGCCGGCGAAGAGGAGCCGCGTCCCGATATGGCTGGCTTCCAGCGCTCGTATCACTTGGTTGCGGCGAAATGGTGCCTCCTCGCGCACCCCGATGGGAAAGCCAAACCATGCGGGATCGGAGCCGGGCGTTGCTTCAGGAAGTAGAAGCACTTTCTTGAGCGGCTGGAGCGCCATACTCAAATACTGGAAGTTCTCTTTCCGGCGCTCGATGAATCGGGTTAGCTTTTCTATCTGCGATAGCCCGAGTGCCGCCTGCAAGTCGGTGGCTTTCAGGTTATACCCGATATGCGAGTAGGTGTATTTGTGGTCGTATCCGCAAGGCAGAGTGCCAAGCTGCCAGTCGAAACGTTTGCCGCAGGTATTATCTTTGCCGGTGTGGCACCAGCAGTCCCGGCCCCAATCTCTGAACGACTCGATAAGCACCTGAAGCCTGGGATCATCCGTGAGTACGGCGCCCCCTTCGCCCATGGTGATGTGGTGGGCGGGATAAAAGCTTACGGTTGCGATATGACCAAACGACCCAACCCGTTGCCCCTTCCACGTCGATCCGAGGGCATCGCAGCAATCTTCGATCAGCCAAAGGTCATGCTTCTCGGCAAATGCCTTCACCGCATCGAGATCAAAGACATTACCCAGTGTGTGGGCAATGAAAACAGCCTTTGTTTTTTCGCTCCTTGCCGCCTCGAGCTGAGTAACATCCACTTCGTAGGTCGGAAGCTTGACATCCACGAACACGGGCACCAGCCCATTCTGAATAATCGGATTAACGGTGGTCGGAAAACCCGCCGCCACGGTGATGACTTCATCGCCTGGTTTCAACCTGCGGTCTCCAAGCTTTGGAGATGTAAGCGCGCTGACGGCGAGAAGGTTCGCCGATGAGCCGGAATTGACTAGTGAAGCGCAGCGAACTCCCACAAACCGGGCCAGCCTGCGCTCAAATTCGTCGGCGAAGCGGCCGGTCGTAAACCAGCAATCAAGTGCTGCATCCACAACTGAACTCAAATCACCGCCATCGATGACTTTGCCGGATACGGGAACGGCAGACTCTCCGGGCTGGAATTCCCGGAGCGGAAATGCTTCAGCAAAATATTGTGCAGTGAGATCGAGGATCTGTTGGCGGAGATGGGCAGCCTTTTGATTCATATCGCGGGTCTTCCCGTCCAGAATACACAAACGCAAGCCCGACGCGGTATTTGAATCCTCGCTGCAGGCACCGTAAAAGGACCGCCGCGGGGGGCAGATTTCTCAATCGGGCCGATTGAAAATGTTAAACTACTCGCATGAAAGCGGTTATTTTGGCGGGTGGATTGGGGACGCGCCTCAGCGAAGAGACAAGCACGCGTCCCAAGCCGATGGTAGAGATCGGCGGCCGACCCATCCTCTGGCACATTCTCAAGATTTATTCACATCATGGGATCAACGACTTCATCGTTTGCTGCGGATATAAGGGATATTTAATCAAGGAATATTTCGCAAACTATTTTCTGCACATGTCAGATGTCACCTTCTCCATGAGAGACAACCGGACCACGGTCCACCAGAGCGTTGCTGAACCATGGGACGTCACCCTTGTGGACACAGGAGACGACACCGGAACGGCAGGGCGCCTGCGCCGCGTGGCTCGCTACCTGGATGGGGAAGGATCCTTTTGTATGACTTACGGCGATGGCGTCAGCGATGTCGATGTCACCGCTTCCATCGCGTTCCATCGCGGCCACAACAAACTGGCCACTGTAACTGCTGTGCAGCCCCCCGCCCGCTTTGGTGGCTTGGTTGTTGACGGATCAGCAATTTCCGAGTTCCAGGAGAAGCCGAAAGGGGAGGGAGGGTGGATCAACGGCGGATTTTTTGTTCTTTCTCCGGCTGTGATCAACGAGATCGAGGACGACGCGTTCATGTTTGAAAGAGAACCCATGCAGGCTCTCACTGCGAAACGGCAAGTGGAAGCATATTTCCATCACGGCTTCTGGCAGCCCATGGACACTCTTCGCGACAAACAGCGGCTTGAAGAGCTCTGGGCGAGCGGGAGAGCACCATGGAAGACCTGGTGAATCCCTGGCAGGGGCTGCGAGTCTTTCTCACTGGCCATACTGGATTCAAGGGCGGATGGCTTTCGTTGTGGTTAGCCAGCCGCGGGGCACAAGTGCGCGGCTATGCTTTGGACCCGGGAACCGAGCCAAATCTGTTCACGACGGCGCGTATTGAATCGGTCGTCGAGGATGTCCGAGGGGACATCCTCGACTTTGCGAAACTTCAATCCGCTATGGCCGAGTTCCGCCCGGACGCGGTATTCCACCTGGCGGCACAGCCGCTGGTGCGGCGATCCTATACGGATCCTCTGGGGACTTACGCATCCAACGTGATGGGCACAGCCAACCTTTTGGAAGCGGTTCGAATGGTTTCAACGGTTCGGGCTGTGTTGTGCGTCACTACGGATAAGTGCTATCTAAATCGGGAGTGGGTCTGGCCCTATCGCGAGACCGATTCCCTTGGCGGCCACGATCCTTATTCCTCGAGCAAAGCATGCGCGGAGATGGTTGCCGCAGCCTATCGGGATTCCTACTTTCCTGTTGACCGGCTCGCTCAACATCGGGTGGCTATTGCTACTGCGCGCGCAGGAAACGTGATTGGCGGCGGCGATTGGTCGGAGGACCGGCTTCTTCCTGATCTGATTCGCGGCTTTCAGGCCGGCGAACCAGTCCTTATTCGTCATCCCCAGGCCATTCGCCCCTGGCAACACGTTCTGGAACCTTTGGCTGGGTATATTGCGTTGGCTGAACGGCTCCTCGACGGCGCATCCAAAGTTGCTACCGCATTCAACTTCGGTCCTGGTGACGACGACACCTGGCCGGTTGATCGAATAGCCACCAAACTCTCGGGCCTGTGGGGCGAAGGAGCGTCATGGGTACCGGATGCAGCACCTACGGTCCATGAAGCTGCGACCTTGAAGCTGGATTCAAGCTTGGCCCGAAACCTGCTCCATTGGCGGCCTCGCCTCACTATTGAGGCGGCGTTGGATTGGGCCCTGGAATGGTATCGCGCCGCCCAGCAAATGAAAGACATGCATCGGTTCACAATGGAGCAGATCACCCGCTACGAGACTTTGCTGAACTGAGAAACGGAGATGGCAGAATGAAGTGCCGAATCCGTGGAGGCAATGATACGACTACGTTGCCCATTGGCCAATATGCGGAATTCTTTCGGCTTGGGGTGGATACTTCTAAAGACCCTTTCCTGCTTTTTTCGAGGACAGGCTCGATCACAACAAAACCCATCTCGGTTACCACTCGGGCACTGCGGAAGATCAAGAGGATTTTCCACGTGCTTCCCGAAGCCCGACCCGCAAAACAATTTTCGGACTTCAATGCAGGCCTGTGGATCGTGCCACGGAATTACTCCCTGCCATGAGTACTCCTTTGAGGAGTTGCTGGGACTCTATCATGATTATCGTTCCGAAACATACAACCGAGATCGTATTTCTGTTGAGCCAAGCTATGGGCCTATCGCCAAGGATGTTGGAAGTCACCACGTTGAGATCAAAAATCGGAATGCCGGTCTGGACAAGTTTTTGCGAAGGAACGCTGAGCATTTCTCCGGTGGCACGATGATCGATTATGGCGGAAGCGACGGCCGGCTCATTCCTCTTTTCGCCTACGAAACCTTTGAAGAGATTGAAATCTACGACGCATCGGAGGCACCTCTCCACGGCTCTGTGGACGTCAGAAGAGTACAGAAAATCGCGGCTCCACGCCTTGAGACATACACGCCTGTAACATGCATGCATGTACTCGAACATGTTGGAAATCCCAAAGCACTGGCCAGTGAAGCGGTGCGCCTCCTGTCACCCGGCGGTCTGCTATACATCGAGGTTCCTCACGATCTCACGCGATCCGTGCTCGAAGATTTCGCGCAAAGGATAATAGACTCACCGATCGGAATTCACGAGCATATGAACACGTTTGACAGCATGAGTATTCGTGGCCTCATCGGATCGATTCCTGGCCTTGATCTGATCGACGATGCTGAAGAGATTGTTGACTTTGGCTGGGCGAAGGCGCTTATTGGACGATTCCTCGCAAGAAAGACGGCGTGATTGTAGCTGCGGACATGCACATCGATCTCCCTAACGGCGGTCGGCGGCATGCAAATCGCTCCCCCCGCCGATCTTTGCAGATGGACCGACCTTACGATGAAGCTGCTTGAAGCCGCTCGCTTGGCTCATCTAGGATTTCCGGTAGACTATAGGTATCGCGCGAGGAGCCCTCAAAGATGGAAAATCGAGCGCCCAGTCCCTGTTCAGAGGCGCCCCAGTGCAAAAACTAATTAGAGACCCAGAATCTCTTGGGCGTTCTCCCGGTGAGAAGGGCGGGCTGCGCCACTGGCTGCGGCACACCCTTGGCGTGGATAAGGCAATCGCCTTCACAGTGATGGGTCGGGGCTGGGCGAGTTTTGCCGGGCTATTGACGATCGTGCTTATCGCCCATTTTCTGTCGCCGGCCGAACAGGGGTACTACTACACGTTCGGCAGCCTCATCGCACTCCAAATTGTCTTCGAGCTCGGCTTTTCTTTCGTCATCCTGCAACTGGCCAGCCACGAACGCGCCCATCTCACGATTGGCCTGGATGAATCCATCTCGGGAAATCCAGTAGCACACGACAGGCTCGCCTCCGTACTTCAAAAAACGGTCCGCTGGTACACCATCGCAGCCGCCCTTCTGGCCATCGCTCTCGTAATCGCAGGTTCCTATTTTTTCTCGGTGCACAATCGGGGCGCTGCCGCCGTCCATTGGCGGATCCCCTGGTATGCCGACGCGCTTGCAGCGACGCTCACCTTCCAGTTAGATCCGATCTTGTCGTTCATGGAGGGCTGCGGCTTCGTAGCCAGAGTGGCTCGTGTCAGGATGATCCAGGCAGTTACAGGCAGCACCCTCGCCTGGATAGCACTGGTATCGCACCACGGCTTATTCGCGCCCGCCATGATTATCGCCGGCAATGCATGCGTGTCGCTAATTTGGCTCTTCCGGCGACGGCGTCTTCTGGTACCCCTCTTGCGGCATCATTCAGGCCCAAACAAAATCCATTGGCTAAGCGAAGTATGGCCGTTTCAGTGGCGTATCGCCGCTAGTTGGCTTTGCGGTTACTTTATCTATCAACTCTACAATCCAGTCCTTTTCGCGTTTCGCGGCGCCGTAGCTGCCGGTCAGATGGGCATGGCCATTTCACTTTCGAACGCCCTGCTCTCAGTTGCGGTTTCGTGGATCAATACGAAGGCTGCACCTTTCGGGACGATGATCGCCCGCAAGCAGTACGATCAACTCGATCATCTCTTTTTCCAGGCGCTAAAGCAATCCCTCGGAGTATGTGCCGCAGGTGCCCTCGTCCTTTGGCTCTCAGTTGTTTATTTGAATTGGGCACACCTCTCATTTGCGCGTCGTGTTCTGGATCCTACATCGCTCGGTATTCTTCTGATCGCAAGTACGTTGAATATCACCGTAAACGCCGAGGCTGTCTATCTCCGTGCTCATAAGCAGGAAAAGTTCCTTATTCCCTCCATGGTCGGAGCTCTTTTCATTGGGAGCTCCACCTATTTTCTTGGCAAATACTACGGAGCTTTCGGGATGGTAAGCGGAAACTTGGCAGTGACAATCTTCGTGGGGCTTCCTTTGGGCAACTACGTCTTCTTCAAGTATCGGAGGCTCTGGCATGCCCGGTGAAAGCTTGGTGTTCATCAATTCACTTGGAAGTGCGCAAAACTCGTCTTTGCGCGGACTTCCCCCCGAACGTTTTCATCGAGAATAGGTGGCCCTCTTGCGGGCACTCCAAGCACTAGGTTGGAATCAAATCATGAAAACCTGCCTGCTCTCCATCTGCATTCCTACTTACAACCGCGCGGTCTTTCTTGCGGAGTGCCTGGAATCTTTGGCGCTTTTTGACGCGGCCCTTTGGGACAATGTCGAGATAGTTGTTTCGGACAATGCGAGCACCGATAACACGAAAGAAGTTGTCGAGAGATACCGGGACCGGATTCCAATCCGCTACTTTAGAAATGCGACTAACATTGGGGGCGAGCGCAATTTTTTTGCCGCGGCAAGGCATGGGCTCGGAGAATATGTCTGGGTTTTCGGAGACGACGATATTCTTCAAGAGCCCGCGGTTGCCAGTGCTCTCCAATATATCGGGATAGGGTTCGATCTGATTGTCCTGAATTATTCGGTCTGGTCGCGGGGAATGGACATCGAATTGCGTTCCCGAGGGATCGCGCGGACTGAGGTGGCAATTCATGATAACGCTAATGCCGCCCTCGCTTCCTTGGGATTGCACCTCGGCTACATATCAAGTGTAGTCGTTAAAAGAAGCATATTTTTGAGCGCACCGGAGGAAGAGTACGAGCAATTCGTAGAATACGGATTCTCCCACCTCTACTCGACTTATCGCGGCCTGCCAGCACGATGTCGTGCCATCTGTCTGCCTGATCCGGTATTTAGAAACCGGGCAGATAATTGCGAAGGGTTTATCGGAGAATCGGCTCAAGCCAACTGGAACAAATATTTTATTGAAGGCAGCGCACTCGTTTTCGAAATGCTTGGTCGCAAGGGCTATTCCCCTTTTGCTGTCGCGCGGGCCAAAGGACGAGTCCTCAAGGACTTTATCACCGGCCGAATCCTCGCCGGTATGAATGGCGTGGATCGTCTTGCGTTGGCGCGGCTCATGTACAGACACTATCGATGGAATTGGCGATACTGGTTTATGTGCGCTCCGGCATTGATCTTGCCCGGACCCGCTTTGAAATTGGCCCGCAAGACCTACATGGCCGTTCGGCGCGCGCTGCATTGATTCTCTGGATACGATTCCTTGCATGGGAGCAGTGCGACTGTCACAAGCGCCGCTTCGATAGCACCGACAAACCTGTACGGTATACTTTGAAAGTCAATACTCCCGACGATCTGAAGCAAGAAATCCGATGCTGCGGATCAGTTCCGCATCGCGTGGCTTCCATTCTTCGCCTTTGATGGCACGAGGTCCAATCGCGGGGAAGGCAAAACCGTTTGGCAGTAGACAGCATTTGGAATCACAGAAGCACGGCGCAGGGCTAGCATGGACCGCATCCTGAACATCGCGATAGATTCGCGCATTTTGTCACATCCAAAGTGTGGAATTGGCCGGTATACCACAAGTATCGTGCGCGAACTCGCAGCCAGGCACTCTCCGCACCGGATCTTCCTCTACTCACATCAGGCGTTCACAACCAGCTTCCCCATACCTGCCCACTGGAAAATTCGCACGGGTAACGTTCGCAGGCAAGGCCTGAGTACAGCATTTACCCAGCTGTTCTACCCTGTTTGGGCGGTGCTGGATAAGATCGACGTGTTTTGGGCGCCTATGCCCCATTTACCTGTTTTCATGCCGCCACGCATCAGGAAAGTGATCACCGTTCACGACATGGTCGTCAAGCGATTCCCGGAAACGATGACTCGCGGTACTCGCCTTCTTGAGTCCTCTCTGACGCCCCTTTCCTTTCGAATTGCCGATCATCTCATAGCAGTTTCGCGTTTCACCCTATCCGAGGTGTTGGCCTTCTTCCCTGGCATGGAAAGCAAGATCGAAGTCGTCCACTTGGCGTCCAGTATCAATACACGTGAATGCACGGTACCTTGCCCGATAGCTAGATCCTATTTCCTGTTTGTCGGAAGTTATGAACCGCGCAAGAACCTGGAGCGCACAATGGCTGCCTATGTTCAATACCGCAAATCCAGTCGCTCACCTATCGATTTTGTGGTTGCGGGCAGCGACCAATGGGGAAGCTTCAGCGTCGAGGAGTTTATCCGAACAAATAACCTGCAGGAGTGCGTGCATGTCATAAGGCACCCTGATGACGATGTGCTCGCGGCTCTTTACGCCAATGCGCGCGCACTAGTGCTCGTTTCCCTTTACGAAGGCTTTGGGCTTCCCCTGGTTGAGGCAATGCAATGCGGTACTCCGCTCATTGCAAGTAACACCTCCGCGGTCGCAGAAGTCGCTGGCAATGCTGCGCTGGTTGTCAATCCACTTGACACGGACTCCATTGCCCAGGCATTTAAGCAAATGACTGAGGATGAGAATACGTGTTCACTGCTCGCACACAATGCGAAGATTCGCAGCCGCGAATTCAGCTGGAGCAAAACGGCTTCGGAGACCCTGACTATCCTGAGCCAGGAGGGCTGAGGCGATGCCCACTCCTATAGGCTTTGTGTTCTTGTTGCTGTCGCTCTATTGCTTTACAAAGGGAAGCACCCAATTGCTATCTCTGCTAGTCGTGTCCGGGATCTTTCAGGCTGCGACCGTAACGACAAGTTCGCTTATAGGCATGGAACCCTATTACCTTGTCTCTCTCTTTTTTATCTGCCGTTGTACAATCGATTTCACTTTTCAGCGACTGACATTTCATAGAATTAAAGGGCTTGGCCCTCTATTAGTATTTGCATGCATCGGGATATTATCTGCGACTCTATGCCCGTTTATTTTTCGCGGCATGCCTGTTTATTACCCGCCCCTCGGACTGGAAGCCGGGCTATTTACTCGGCCGCCGTTGCATTTTCAATCCCAGAATATGAGTGCATTGTGCCGACTTGGAATTAACGTGCTCGTAGTCCTGGGAGCGGCTTGTGTGCCGGGACGAATTGCAGGACCAGCCAAGAGCTTTCTCTTCGCCTTTTGGTTGCTACTTGGTATCATGCTATGTCAGATTACCAGTCTTTACGCGGGGATTAATTTCCCTTCTGAGCTCTTTAACAACAATCAAAAAATGTCAGTCGTAAACCCCGAATTGGGAGGGTCGACGCGACCGAATGGAACGTTCACTGAGCCCTCGACTGAAGGTTGCATGCTGGTTGCGGTGGCGCTGGCCGGCGCGGCTATGTACCTGAGATACGGGAAGGGTGCGAGGCTGATCGGAGCATCTCTGCTTGGCATCTTGCTCAGCGCGTCTACGACTGCCATTCTCGCGCTGGGCATAGGTTTCATCTTGGTTCTTTTTAGTTATCCTCCAATCCGGTTTCCGTGGTATCTCCGCAAAACTAGGGTGAAGAGGGTAGGATTCTTAGCCGCGTTCGGCGTCTGCGGGCTGTCCGTCCTCGCGATACCGGTCGTATTGAATTCAATCCTGGCCCAAACCGTAGACAAAACTGCGACATCTTACTCGGCAGCCGTGCGTCTTGTCGCGGACTTGTACGCTCTGCGTGTTGCCTATGATACGTATGGCATCGGTGCCGGCCTGGGCTCCACCAGAGCGTCGAGCCTGATCGCTACGACTCTGGGCACCATCGGGGTGGTCGGCCTGGTTGCGCTCGTGGTGTTGGTGACTAGGCTCTTTCAAAACGAACTGGGAGAGTATTTCTGGCTGAAGTGGGCTGCGGCCGGCCTCCTCTTGAACATGGCTTTCGGTGTTCCAGACCTAGCTCTTCCTCTTCTCTGGGTGCCACTCGCGCTTATTGCGCGTGCTGCACAGTCTGGAAACAATTCATCCGGCACAAATTCCGCATCTGAGGCCTGGTGAAGGATGAACATGCGACGCCAACTTACAGTAGATCTTCGGATGTACAGAATGTCCGGTATCGGACGGTACCTCCAGAACGTCATGCCTGGCATAGTCCCGCGTGTTAACGCAGAAAGGATCAGCCTATTGGGTGATCCCGCCGACTTGGCAAATGAGAGTTGGACCGACGACCCTAGAATCGAATTGCACGAGTTTCGAGCAGGAATCTTCAGCCTCGCAGGGCAATTCTCCAGGATGTCCCGTCCGCGTAACGGTCTGCTGTGGGTTCCTCATTTCAACGCTCCGATGCTGTTTAGCGGGAAGCTTTTAGTCACTATTCACGATGTGTGTCCTTTGGCGCATCCGGAAACCTTGGCGAATGGACTGCATCGCTTCTATGCCCGGCGTCTTTTTGATTCGGCCGCAAATCGGGCAGCGGCGATCTTGTGTAATTCTGAATTCACCGCCAGGGAAGTGCAGAACTTTTTGGGAGTGGACCGATCACGCCTGGTAGTCACATATCCATGCATAACTGAACTCCCGGATGGTGCGATCTCTTCACCATCAGAGGCCGATAATCCTCCCTATTTGCTAGCCGTCGGAAATGTCAAACGGCACAAGAACCTCGGACGGTTAATTGCGGCGTATGATCGCGTTAAAGACCGGATTCCCCACACTCTGATGATAGTGGGAAAGAAGGCGGGCTTCCTGAACCCAGATGGCGACTTGAGCGGGGTCTCCAGCCTTCTTGAGGGGCGTGTGCGATTCACTGGCCATGTCTCAGAGGGGGAGTTGGGTGCTTTTTATAAAAGCGCTGACGCCTTGATATTCCCTTCCCTTTATGAGGGCTTTGGCTATCCAGTGGTGGAGGCAATGGCCAAAGGATGCCCGGTGGCATGTTCAAATGCGTCCTGTCTTCCGGAAATTACGGGCGATGCTGCCCTACTCTTTGATCCTTTTAACTTAGATGATATTGCCGAGGCGATCATGACGATTGTGAGTGATGGACACCTTCGCGCAACGCTAAGAGAACGTGGGTGGAAGAGAATACAGCGCTTTGAACGCGACGAGAGTATTGGAAGGACCGCAAATGTGATTAATGAATTGCTCACAAGTTCCTCGGCCTCTTTCCCTGTAAGGACGGGAAACAGCCCAACTTCGACGAGTTGAACATCGCTTCCTTGGATCGAATGCTGACAACCACTCAACCTTCGCATAGGGATGGCAAAATGGATAGGGTGCCAAAGAGCGGAGCACGTCAGGTACTGCATTTAGGCAAATACTACCCGCCACACCCAGGGGGAATGGAGACCCATATCCAAGCCCTGGTCCGGGGATCATCCCGCGAATATGCGGTGGAAGTGCTGGTCGCCAACGATGATGCACATTTACGAGTCGACTGCCTCGACGGCGCTAGGATCCGTCGGTTACCCACATTTGGCGTGATCGCCTCAATGCCTGTCACACCTACACTTCCATGGGAGCTAACGACAGCAAGGCCTACATTGTTGCACGTGCATGTTCCGAATCCGGCAGCGGCATTTGCAGTCACGGTCGCGCGGTATCGCGGCCCTCTGGTCATTATGCATCACAGCGATACGCTGGAACGCAGGCATTTGAAGAGGCTTACGAATCCGTTTGTGAATACTGCTATGGCGCGGGCTGACCGCATCATTGTCGCTTCCCATCGATATCTTTCAACCTCGCACGAGTTGGCGTCGTTCAAAGAGAAGTGCGTTGTGATTCCAATGGGTATAGAGGTAGAAGAGCCATACGAAGGAAGCGAAGCGGAAAGTGCAAAGATAATTCATGGCTACGGAACGCCCCTGATTCTGGCAGTAGGAAGGTTGGTCGGCTACAAGGGATTTGTCTACTTGGTGGAGGCAATGCAGACGGTTAATGCCACTCTTCTGCTGGTCGGCACTGGCCCGCTTGAGGACGAGCTTAAGTTGGCGGCACAGCGTTTCAGGGTCAGCCACAAAGTGAGATTTCTCGGCAGAGTGGAAAACCTGCAAAGTTACTACCGCGCGAGCTCAGTCTTTGTTTTGCCGTCGATCTCACGGGCGGAGGCGTATGGACTAGTTCAACTTGAAGCCATGGCCGCCGGGTTACCGGTGATAAATACTCAACTTGACTCTGGAGTTCCAGAGGTATCACTCGATGGTGTAACAGGTATTACGGTTCCGCCCAGGGAGGCCCGGGCTCTTGCAGGCGCCATGAACATGCTGCTCACAAATCCCGCTATGCGGCAGAGAATGGGTGAGGCTGGGAAGGATCGGGTTCATCGAGAGTTTTCACTTAAATTGATGATTGAGAGGACGTTGAAACTCTATGACGAAGTGTTGCAGGAACGCGGGTACCGCCCTACTAAGTAGAAGCCAGGAGTGATGGGTCGATTTTGCTGTTGTGCCGCCGTAGTGCTAGGAGCCGCACGGCCATGGGCTTTGAAAGTACTTTGGGCTGCCGGTACGCATCGTCATCGATAGCGGAACGGAGTTCACTTCCAAGGCCCTCGATCAGTGGGCCCACCAGAACCAGGTCACGCTGCACTTCATCACGCCTGGAAGGCCGATGGAGAACGGCTACATCGAAAGCTTCCACGGTAAATTCCGCGAGGAGCGCCTGAATGAACACTGGTTCCTGAGTTCCTGACGCTGGACGACGCACGAGAGACCATCGAAAGCTGGCGGATCGATTACAACCAGGTTCGCCCTCACAGCGCGTTGGGCTACCTGACACCGGAGGAGTTCGCAATGGGCTATGCAAATGTGGAAAGCGAGCTGCGCTTCCCACATTTGCACAGCCTCGACGGCGGCTGCGTTCATATCTCGCAGCTGAACTCAAATCCGAGTGCTCTCACTTACGTGGACTCAAAGGAGGGATGCACCGATGCAGCGTAACCGTGTGGTGATCCCCTCTTGACGGATCGATTGTGACTGGTCGCTGAGATCCGCGAAGTGCCCACTTATTTCTACGTGGACACTTCCGCGAAGTGTGGATCAGGCAGCTTGG